>NZ_JACBNX010000013.1 GCF_013403875.1 Burkholderia guangdongensis
ATGAGGTGCGAGTCAGCGGATTTCATACGGGCCCGCAGCGGCACGACCGCCTGCAACAAGGCCGGATATAGAGCTGCAGCCCATCCTGTCTGTCGGAACACACGAAAACTGTTGCAAACGGGACGCGTTCATATAGAGAATCATGTCGAATGCCGAACCGAAACGCGTGCGCGTGCCGTCGCCGATCGACAGGCAGGCGCTCGCGATCGACGTGCGCCGCGAGCTGGAGATGCCCGCGCGGCGCCTGTTCAACCGCCGGATCCTGACGCTCGGCGGCCTCGCGATGCTGAGCGGCTGCACGCTGTCGGACGACTCGTCGGTCGAGCATTTTCTCGAGAAGGTGTCGCGGATGAACGACCGCGTGCAGGCGTGGCTGTTCAGCGGCGCGCGGCTCGCGCCGACCTACACGGAAAGCGATCTGACGCGGCCGTTTCCGTTCAACGCGTACTACGGGATCGAAGACGTGCCGCACGTCGACGCGTCGACGTACCGGCTCGCGGTGTCGGGCCTCGTGACCGGCAAGCGGAGCTGGACGCTCGACGAGCTATATGCGTTGCCGCACGCGGAGCAGATCACGCGGCACATCTGCGTCGAAGGGTGGAGCGCGATCGGCCGCTGGGGCGGCACGCCGTTCGGCGCGTTCCTGCGGCGCGTCGGCGCGGACACGAGCGCGAAGTACGTCGGCTTCAAGTGCGCGGACGACTACTACGAGAGCATCGACATGCCGACCGCGCTGCATCCGCAGACGCTGCTCGCGTTCGAATACGACGGCCGGCGGCTGCCGCCCGAGTTCGGTTTCCCGATGAAGCTGCGGATGCCGACGAAGCTCGGCTACAAGAACCCGAAGCACATCATGGAGATGTTCGTGACGAACACGTATCCGGGCGGGTACTGGGTCGATCAGGGGTACAACTGGTTCGGCGGGTCGTGACGGGCAGGGTCCTGACAGGCGTCACGTCGATTCCGTTACACGCAATTCGACGTGCAGGCCGGCCGCCGCCGCCATGTTGACGAGGGCGTCGAGACCGAACAGATTGATCTTTCCGCGCATCAGATCGGACACGCGCGGCTGCGTGACGCCGAAGAGCACCGCGGCCTGCGCCTGACTCATCTCCATCCGCGTGATGTGATGCTTGAGCGCCATCATCAACTCGGAGCGCAGCTTCATGTTCTCGGCTTCGGCCGGCGTATCCTCGATTGCGTCCCAGACGCTCGAATAGCGTTGCTTGGTCATTGCCCCTGCTCCTTCAGTACGTCGCGGTAACGCTTGGCGGCCAGATCGATGTCGGCTTTGCTCGTCTTGGGCGATTTTTTCTGGAAGCAGTGAAGGACGTACACCACGTCAGCCAGTTTCGCCAGATAAATAATCCGGAACGCACCGCTGGCATCCCGGATGCGGATCTCGCGCACGCCGCGCCCAACCGTGTTCATCGGTTTCCAGTCGTCGGGCGCCTGGCCGCGCTGCACCTGATCGAGCTGGTGGCCCGCCTCGCGACGGGCAGCCAATGGAAAGGCGCGGAGATCATCGAGGGCGCTGCCACGGAATTCGACGGGCTTGAGATCGAGCATGTCGAGATTATACAAAATATTGTATGGGATGTGGTGCCTGCGTTTTCTGGCGGTCGACCGTGATCGACGGGGTGTGGCGACCGCTTCGAACAAGCACGACGCGCGGTTGAACAGGCCCGGCATGTCGCGCCGAAACATCACCCGCTATCCTTTCAGCCAACGCTCGCATTCCCTTTCGATTCCTTAATGCATAATGCCGTGCGTGCCCGACCGTAATGGTTGCACACGCATGCGCTTGCCGTTTGCGCGCTTTCATTCGCGCTTTTCATCCGCGCTTTTTCCGTTTCCGTCGCCGTTAGCCTCGTGATGCCGTTCCGCACGCTCCCGTCAGCCGCTTTGGTCCCGTTCTGGCCGCCCGCCGGTTTTTCCGGCGCTCTTCTCCGGGGCACGCGCCGCGCCGCGCGGGCATGACGATGACGCCGTCCGACCGTCGCCCCGATTCCCCCGCCCGCCATCCGTTCCGGTTTCCGCAAAGCCGCGGCGGGCGTGTCGCGCTCGCGCTCGCGTTCATCTACGTCGTCTGGGGTTCGACCTATCTCGGGCTGCACGTCGCGCTCGAGTCGTTCCCGCCGCTGCTGCTGTCCGGGCTGCGCAACCTGTTCGGCGGCATCGGCCTCGCGGCGTTCGCGCTGCGCCGCCGACAGCCCGTGTGGCCGACGATGGTCGAAGTGCGCAACGCGGCGATCGTCGGGACGATGCTCGTCGCGCTGTCGTCCGGGATGATCGCGCTCGGGATGCGCACCGTCAGCAGCGGCTCGGCCGCGGTGATGGTCGCGACCGTTCCGCTGTTCTCGACCGTGATTGCCGCGGTCGCCGGGCGCCCGGTCACCAAAGGCGAGTGGGCGGCCGTCGCGCTCGGGATGGTCGGCATCGTCGTGCTGAATTCGGGCGGCGCCGCGGTCACGCATTCGGTGCTCGGCACCATCGCGGTGCTCGTCGGCTCGCTGTTCTGGGCCGGCGGCGCGCATCTCGCGACGCGCCTCGCGCTGCCGTCCGACCTGTTCCTGTCGACCGCGCTGCAGATCGGGCTCGGCGGTTTGCTGTCGACGCTCGCGGCGGTCGTGCTCGGCGAGCGCATCGACCATCTCGCGGTGCTGCCGGTGATCGCGTCCGTCTATCTGATGCTGTTCTGCACGATGGCCGGCTACGTCGCGTACGGCTATCTGATTCGCCACACGAGCCCGATCATCTCGAGCAGTTGCATGTACGTGAATCCGATCGTCGCGGTCGCGCTCGGCGCGCTGCTGCTCGGCGAGCCGGTCACGATGTCGACCGTCGTCGCGACCGTCGCGATCCTCGGCAGCGTCGGGCTGTCGTTCGCGTTCGATCCGGCGCGTCGCGGTGGGTCGTAGCGGGTTGAGCCCGTCGTGGCGGTCGATGGCGGTCGGTAGCGGTCGGTAGCGGGCCGTAGCGGTTCGCGGTGGAGCACCCGCTCAGCCACGCGCGTGGCTGCCGCGGTGGAGCACCCGCTCAGCCACGCGCGTGGCTGCCGCGGTGGTGGGACCAGCCGGCGAGCGCGGCGAACAGCAGCCCGGCCGCGCACATCCCGTGCCAGCCGGCGATGCGCCACGCGGCGACGCCGACCGACGAGCCGAGCGCGCCGCCGATGAAATAACAGACCATGAACACCGTGTTCACGCGGCTGCGCGCGTCGGGCTTCAGCGCGTAGATTCGCGACTGGTTCGAGATCTGTGCGGTCTGCACGCCGACGTCGAGCACGATCACGCCGACGACGAGCCCGCCGAGGCTCGTACCCGACAGCACGAAGATCGCGAACGCGAGCGCGACGAGCGCGATCGCGATCGAGATGATCGTGCGCGGGCCGCGCCGGTCGGCGAAGCGTCCCGCATACGGCGCGGCGAGCGCGCCGGCCGCGCCGACGATCCCGAACAGCCCCGCCGCCTGCGGTCCGAGATGGAACGGCGCGCCGGCGAGCAGCAGCGTCAGCACCGGCCAGAACGCGCTGAACGCCGCGAAGATCGCGGCGCCCGTCGCGGATGCCTCGCGCAGCCCGCGCAGCTCCACCACGAGATGCCAGATCGATGCGAGCAGCTTGCCGTACGGCAGCGTCGACGTCGGCGTGCTGCGCGGCAGCCGCACCGCGACGAGGGCCGCGAGCGCGACGAGCGACGCGACCGACGCGCCGAACACCGCGCGCCAGCCGAAGTATTCGGCGACGAAGCCGGCCGCGGTGCGCGCGAGCAGGATACCCAGCAACAGGCCACTCATCACGGTGCCGACCGCGTGGCCGCGCTCGGCGGGCGGCGCGATCTCGGCCGCGAACGGCACCGCTTGCTGCGCGATCGTCGCGAGCACGCCGATCGCAAGGCTCGCGACCGCGAGCACGGCGAGCGACGATGCGCTCGCGGCCGCGATCAGCGCGACCGACAGGCCCGCGATCTGCAGCAGGATCAGCAGGCGCCGGTCGAAGCGGTCGCCGAGCGGCGCGAGCACGAGCATCCCGGTCGCGTAGCCGAGCTGCGTCGCGGTCGGCACCGCGCCGATCCACGATGCCTGCGACGGAAACGATGCGCGGAAGCTGTCGAGCAGCGGCTGGTTGTAGTAGATGTTCGCGACCGACACGCCCGCGATCGTCGCGAGCAGCAGCAACAGGCCGCGCGAATAATGGGTCGACGCGGCGTCGGGGGCGGGGCGATCGGCGCTCGGTGAGGCGGACATGGCGGCCGGTCAGTCGATCAGCGTGCCGTTCGGTTCGAAGAACGGATGCGGCCCCTCGAATTCGTCGACATACACGTGGTGCGACGCGAGCCCGTCTTCGCGCGTATAGCGATGCACGGCGAACGCGGGCGGCTCGAAGCGGAACGCGGCCGGCGCGTCTTCGCGCAGATCGAACGCGACCTGATGCGCGGGCGCCGGCACCGCCATCGCGATCGTGCCGCCGAAGCGCGTGAGCATCGTCCGGTGCACGTGGCCGCACAGCACGCGCTCGACGTTCGGATAGCGGCGCAGCAGCGCGTCGAGCTTCGCGGCGGCGTCGGGCGCGAGCCGCAGTGCGTCCATGTGGGCGATGCCGGACACGAACGGCGGATGATGGAGCGCGACGAGCACCGGGCGGTCGCGAGCCGCGTCGAGCTGCCCGGCGAGCCACGCGAGCCGCGCGTCGCACAGGTCGCCGGCGCTCGCGCCCGGCACCTGCGAATCGAGCGCGAGCACGCGCAGCGGGCCGAGATCGAGCGCGTACTGGACGAACTCGCCGTCCTGCAATTCCGCGCGATCGGCGAACACGCGGCGCAGCGCCGCGCGGTCGTCGTGATTGCCGATCAGCAGGTAGTACGGCATCTCGAGCGGCGCGAGCAGGTCGCGCAGATGCCGGTATTCGTCATCGTGCCCGAAATCGGTCAGGTCGCCGGTGATCAGCACAGCGTCCGGGCGCGGCGCGAGCGCGTTGAGCTTTGCGACGCAGCGCACGAGCGCCGACGCGGTATCGACGAACTGGTACGCGAGCTGGCCTTCGCGCTTGATGTGAAGATCGCTGATGTGGGCGAGCAGCATCGGAGGTTCCTCGGATCGGTCGGTTGTCGGTGATCGGTGCGTCGGCGGCGCGCTTCGCGGGCGCTCATGGTTGTCAGTTTGCCACTTCGCCGGCGCCGTGGGTTCGGCTGTCCATCATCTCGACCTGGATGTCCGCGGGTGGCGCGATCGTCGCGCCGTCGCGCACGCTGTGCGGCAGGATCAGCGCGGCATCGGCGGGCCGCGCGCCGTCGATCCGCTCGACGAGGCGCCGCCACGCGTGGCGGCCGATGTCGCGGTTCGGCGTCGCGACGCTCGCGAGCGACGGCGCGAGCAGCTCGCCGATCGCAAGGCCGTCGAAGCCGAGCACCGACAGGTCGCCCGGCACGGAGAAGCCCGCGCGTGCGAGCCCGCGCATCACGACCATCGCGAGCAGGTCGTTGCTGCAGAAGAGCGCGGTCGGACGCGTCGCGGCGGCGCTCAGGTGGGCCAGCACCGCGTCGGGCAGCTCGCGCGCGTTGAAGCCGACTTCGACGGGCGGCAGCGGCGCGAGCCCGGCTTCGTCGAGCGCCTGTGCGTAGCCGAGATGCCGCAGCCGCGCGCGGTCCGACGCCGCGAGCGAACCGGCGAGCATCCGCACGCGCCGGTGGCCGCGCGCGATCAGCGCGCATACACCGTCGTACGCGGCACGCCGGTTGTCGATCGACACCGACGGGCGATGCGGCGTGTCGTTGTGCATCAGCACGTAGCGCGGCCCGTCGCGGTCGAGCGCGTCGAGCGCGTCGAGGAGCGGATGCGCTTCGGCGTCGGCGACCGTCAGGATGAACGGCGCGAAAGCGCGTACGCGACGATCAGAGCGCGACGAACAGCACGCCGTGCGGATCCTGCAGCGCCGACGCGTTGCCGATGCTGGTCGCGACCGGCGTCAGATGGCCGGTCGTCGTGTCGAGCTTCATCACCTGACCTTGTCCCGCGCTGTACGCGTCGCCTGGATTGAACGGCGCATCGACGCGGTACGTCGTGTTGCTCGCGTCGGTGAACAGCATGAAGGTCTTGCCCTGCGGCCCCGGCGATGGTACCCAGCGCGTGTCGTCGACCGGATAGACCGGGCCGTCCTTGTCGTTGAACAGCGTCAGCGTCAGCACATTGACCGACTGGCTCGGGCCGGGGTTGTGGACGAACACGAGCTTGCCGTCAGCCTGGCTGTCGAGCACGAGATCGCCGGCGGTATCGATCGCTTCGGAATCGGGGTCTGTCAGGCTCAGCGTGACGGCCTGGTTGTAAGTCGGATTCGGCGAGCCGCCGACCGATGGCGTGATGTCAGTCGCCTGCGCGTTGCCCGCGAGTACCGGCGCGACGTCGAACGTCGTTCCGTTCGGATTGAGCGTCAGCGACACGATGGTCGGCGCGACGCCCGGCGTCGTCGGGTTCGACGCGCTCACGTAGAGCACGCCGTTGATCAACTGCATGTCGTCGAAGCCGCCGCCGTGTGCGGTCGGGTTGACGGTCGGCGTATAGGTCTTCTGCGTGCCGGACGCGAGATCGATGATCGTCAGCTCGGGATTGCCGTCCTCGTTGGCCATCGCCCATAGCGTATTCGTGTCGGTGCGCGCGAGCAGTCCATCGACGTGGCCCGGCACGGTGTACGACTTGAGCACGTTGGCGCTCAGGTCGTACTGCACGATGTCGTTGGTCAGCCCGGGCACGGAGCCGTCCTTGACGTCGCCGGCCTTCTGGTAGCCGATGAACACGGTGTCGTTGAACCGGACGATCGAGTCGGGCTTGTCGTTCGCCGTCGGCGCTTTCGCGAACACCGACAGCGAATAGCCGGCCGCGGTCGCGGTGTTCGGCACGGCGGCGGTGCTGTTCGGCGCGACGCCGGGCGTCGCGGACGGGCCGTCTCCGCCGCAGGCGGCGAGCGCGGCGGTCGCCGACAGCGCGATGAGAAAAAGCTTTCCGTTCATTAGGCTTCCTGATGGATTGGTATGAGTAATCTGGTATTTCCGGATGCCGATCGACGTTTATCGAGAAGCGACGCGAGCGTATTCTTGAAATATTTCGTAATCATGTCGCCTGGGAACGACGGCGCGAATTCCCGCGTTTTGCGAAGCGTAAAAAAAACCGACCGGCGCGAACCGGTCGGCAAACGAGTTCCGGCCTATACGAGGCGGTGCGGCCGGGACCCGGGCACAACCTAGTCGGTTTTTTCGGCGATCACGGTCAGGTGCGGGCGGCCCGGCAGGCCGCGCGCGGAATGCACGCGGAAGCCGCGGTCCGTCATCAATTGCCGGATTGCCGGGACCGAGAAGTACCAGAAGCGTCCGGGCGCTTCGAAGCGCCTGGCGTCGCTGCGCGCGCCGTGCGCGGTTGCGGCAGTCGCGCCGCGCGGCGCGACGAAATACACGCGACCGCGCGGCGCGAGGATCCGCCGGATCTCGTCGATGAATTCGCCCAGGTGCTGCACGCCATCGAGCACGTGAAAGCCCGCGATCAGGTCGAACTGCCGATCCGCGTAGCGACGGTCGAACAATGCGTCGTCCGGCTGCGCGGGCCGGTCCGGCAGCGGCTGAGCCCGGGTTGCGCCTGCGCGCTCGATATCGAAGTGGCCGGTGCGCTCGAGCGTGCCCGGCAGGCGGCCTCCGCTGTCGCCGATCACGAGGAGCCGACGCCGCCCTTGCGCGCAGCGGATGATCCCGCGCGCATGCCACCAGTCCCCGATCGCGCTCGATAGCCGCGCGGACGCGCGTCGTGCGTCGCCGTCGCCGGTGTCGTCGCCGGTGTCGGCGGTGTCAGCGGCGGTGGCCGGCCCGGTGTGCGCCGGGCGCAGCGTCGCGAGCGTGTCGCCGGACGGCACGAAGCGCGCGTACACGAATGCGCATTCGGGGCACCGGTCGAAATGCGTGCGGCCGCGCCGGAAGTACGGCACCGCCACGCACCCGCACACCGGGCACGACAGGTTCAGATAGGCATCGCCCGGGCGGCGGACGTGCTCGGTCAGCCGCATCGTCTGTTCCTGCATCGTGCGGTCTGCGTGCCGCGCGGCGCGATCGAGTGCGTATTCATGTCGATGGGACGGATAGGGGTTGAACGTGGCGTGCAACAGCGGGCGGCGGCGGGTGACGACAAAGCCGCATGCCGGTTGCGTCGCCGCTTCGGCATCGGCTCGGCGGCCGGAACCGCGCGGGCCCGCGACCGCGGTCAGCGTCCGCGCGGTGAGCGGGGCCGGTCGTCGACGGGCGTCATTCGGGGCCCGGGTCGGCGTCGGGCGGCGTCGCGCGCTCGTTCGACGCGGCGTCGTAGTGGGCCAGATGGCTGCGGAAGTCGAGCGTCGTGCGGACGTCCGGAATCGCTTCCGGATCGGCGAGCCGCACGTCGCCCGGCGCGATGCCGAAACGCGAGCGGAACGCGCGCACGAATTGCGTGGTGCTCGAGAATCCGCACGCGCGCGCGACCTCCGCGATCGGCCGCGCCTGCTCCGGATGGCGCGTGAGCGCCGCGTACGCGTGGTTCAGGCGCTTGTCGCGGATGATCTGCGCGACGCCGCCGTCGTCGGCGAGCGTCCGGTACAGATGCGCGCGCGAAATCCTGAAGCGGCGCACCAGCAGCTCGGGTGACAGTTCGGGTCGCGAGATGTTCGCGTCGATGAATTCGAGCACGCGCGCGCGCAGCGCGACGCCGAGCGCCGACGTCGCCTCGCGCGCGGCGGCGGCTTCTCCGGCGAGGCCGGCCGCCAGCAGCCGCACCGCGGCATCCTGCGCGGCGAACGATTCGCTGACGGACAATTGCCCGGACACGGTCATCAGGCTCTGCAGATAATCGACGACGAGGCGCGTCATCGGGCGATCGCCGCGGAGCACGAGGCCGTGCAGATTCCGGTTGCCGAGCGCCTTCTCGAGATGCATGCGCGGGACTGCGACCGTCAGCCGCGCGCCGGCGTCGGCTTCGCTTTCGTACGGCTGCGCGAGATCGACGACGCAGATGTCGCCCGGGCCCGCCGACACGCTGCGATCGCCGAAATTGCCGCGCAGCGTGCCGGCGACGATCATCTGCAGCAGATAGAAATCGAGGTCGCCCTGCACGATCACCCGGCGATTGCGCTGGTAGCGCTGCGCGTTGAACGTCGTCGCGCCGAGGACGAGCTCGCCGAGCGGGCGGGTCCGGATCGTGCCCTGCAGCGTTGCGTCCGCGTCGAGGGGGGCGAGCGTAGTGTCGCAGACCGGCCGCGTCACTTCTCGCCAGAAGTCATTGCGCTGTTCGGGTTCAACCGAGTCGGTGGAAATGAATAACTCCGTGTACTTCATGAAGCACTCTTGGTCTTTGCGTCTTGTGTTTTTTTTGCGATGCAGCCGGCGCGGATCGGGAACTGCACCCGTCGAATGTCGATCCCCGCGATGTATATGAAGGGCCGGATTCACTATACATGACGCGAGTCGCGCAGACGTTCCGTGAGACAAACTGGAAAAAGAAATGAGACGGCAGCGCGCGATATTTATGAGGAATAGGCGAATGCCGCTCCGGTGCGCGTCGAAATTACCGGATGTTGCTCGGATGTAAGGGAGTTTCGACCGCGAGAAAATCGCTTTAACAACGCGTTGTGCCCCGCCGCGCGGGCGATCGCGGAGTTGCGCGACCGAGCGCCGCGATGGGTCGGAGAAAACGATTGCGGAAATCGCAGAATCGTTTATTTGGATTGGAATCGATCGGTGTATTTTCGATTGACGATGATCGTGAAATATTCCTGGCGATTTATCCCGGATTAAGGATTGTAAAAGTTTTAATGCGCCGACGTATCCGGGGCGCGCCGGGTCATCGATTGGTGCGAGAGCGTGAATCCCGCGTGCGTGCGATGACGGCGCTCGCGCGGCGGGCAGGCCGTCGCGATGTCCGGCCCCGTGGAGCGGGGTGGTCGGATGGGAGACGGTCGGCGACAGTGGTAGAATTCGCGTCCGCCCTTGCCGGGGTGATGAAATTGGTAGACATAGCGGACTTGAATGATTGAGTGCCCGGCCGGAAACGGCCGGTGCAGAACCCTTCAAATTCGGTGAAACCCCTGACGCCCGCGCGTCGAGGCAACGCCGAGCCAAGCCCCGCGATGCGGCACGCGAAAGGTGGCGCCATGCGGGGAAGGTGTAGAGACTAGACGGGGGGCGCCTAAGGCGCGTGGGCGGCGGGATCGCTCGCGGGCTACGGCGAAGGCATAGTCCAGCGCACGAACGGCGCCGCACGCGCGACGCCGGCTTCGAAAGAGGTAGTGTGACGAAAATCCGCCGCCTTACGGCTTGCCGGTTCGAGTCCGGTCCCCGGCACCAGGAATGCTTCCGGCACGTTCCGACGAAGCCATGAAACCCGCTGATGCGTCAGGCTCAGCGTTTTTTTTGCGCCGCCGCCGCTCTCCGGCGCACACGCGCCGGCAACGCCGCGCTTCGCCCTCGCGCTTACTCGACGACGACGTCCGTGTGAATGACTTCCGGCGGCTGCTTGAAGAACGGACCGACGATCCGGCGCCATTCCTGGAAGTCTTCGGACTGCCGGAAGTGGACGAGGTGATCGTCGAGCGTGTCCCATTCGACTTCGAGGTGATAGCGGCCAGGATGCTCGATCACGCGATGCAGCTTCACGCCGCGGAACCCTTTCGCGCGGCTGAAGAGCGGAACCGCCCGCCGCACGCCCGCTTCGAAATCGGCCTCTTTGCCGGGGAGCACTTCGATCATTGCGAATTCATGAACCATGACGTCTCTCCTGAGAAAAAATGCGCGCCCAGCTTAGCGCATTTGCACGCATCCCATGCCGTCAGGCCCCCTCCACGCCACCGCACGCGTGAACGATGAGTTCGACCAGCGCCTGCATGCTGCCTTCCTTTTCCGCGGGGTCCACGCTGAACAGCTCCAGCACACCCGCCCCCCGCAGGCTGCTGAAGACCAGTACCGCAAAGCCCTGCGGATGCGGATGGCTTTGCTTCAGTTCGGGAAAGACATCCAGGAAGCGGGCGTAGAACGTCCGGTCCACGTCGCCGCGATGGGCGTCGATGCGCTCGAAGAGCGTGGGCGTGGACTTGCAGCCAAAGAACAGACTCCAGGCCGCCAGATAGTTGGGCGCGCCGAATATGTTGCCCCATGCCCGGCTGACGAACGCCTCGGCCCGCGCGCGCAGCGGCAAGGCCTTGTCCGGCCAGACGCTGCCCTGGTCGCTCAGCGGCTCCATGACTTCGTCGACGAGCCGCTCCATCAGCGCATCGCGGCTCTCGAAATAGTGCTGCAGCGCACCCATCGAGACGTTGGCGCCGCGGGCGATCGCCTGGAGCGTGGCGCTCTTGAATCCTTCCTCCCGCAGCAGGTGCAGCGCGGAGTCGATGATCTTGCGTTGCGTCGCTTCAACGCGTTCATTCTGGGGCGTGCGCACACGCCGCTGAGGGGCGGCCGTCGTCATGGCTGAAACTCCAAAGAATCAATAATAGTAAATGCTTTTTGTTTGCATGAGGCACCCGCTCGGTGGGTCGGAGGCAGAGGCGGGCGCGCGCTGAAGGCCGCGAGGAGCGTGATTGCGCCGCGCGCGCCGGGGCCGCTACCGCTTTTTGATCAGGGCTGTCAACAGGTGTAAACATCAAAACAATAATAAATTATTATTGTGTAAATTGCGCAGCGATGCACCCACCCGTGTCACCCACGCGCCACCCACGCATGCCCCTGATCCGGGGTGAGAGGAAACCCGACATGTCGCGCACCGTAGACCGCCTGCCCAATGATGACCGCACCAACGGCTGGAGCGCGTTGCTGGCGCCGCGCCAGCCGCGCGCGGCGCTGCAAGGCGACGTGGAAGCCGACTGGGTGATCGTCGGCGCGGGATACGCCGGGCTCGCCGCCGCGCGTCAATTGGCCGAGCGGCAGCCGGACGCGTCCATTGTGGTGGTCGAGGCGGGCGTGGTGGGGGAGAACGCGTCGGGCCGCAATTCCGGGTTTGCGATCGATCTGCCGCACAGCTCGTCGCCGTCGGACGCCGCCGTGGAGCAGGGGCGCAGCGTGATCCGCGTCAACCGCTTCGCGGTCGATGCGCTGGATCGGCTGGTGGCCGAGCACGGCATCGCGTGCGACTGGCAAAAGCGCGGGCGCTATCACGCGGCCGTCACCGATGCGGTGGCCGCCGCGTCGCTCGTGACCTACGCGCACAACCTCGATGCGTGGGGCGAGCCCTATGAATACCTGGGGCGCGCCGCGCTGCGCGAGCGCCTGGGTACGGACTACTACACGGCCGCGGTGTACACGCCGGGCACGCATTTGCTGAACCCGGCCGCGCTGGTGCGCGGCCTGGCCGACAGCCTGCCGCCGCAGGTGCGCCTGTTCGAGCACTCGCCGGTCGTCGAGGCGGAATTCAACGGCGCATCGCCGTATGTGCGCACCGCGCAGGGCCGCGTCCGGGCGCGCAAGCTGATCCTGACCGTCAATGCATTCTCGCAATCGTTCGGCGTGTACCAGGAGCGTCAGGTGCCGGTGCTGCTGTTCGTGAGTCTCACGCATCCGCTCACCGACGCGCAATTCGCGAGCCTCGGCACGGAAAACGTCTGGGGCGTGACGCCTGCGCACGGCGTGGCCGGTTCCACGCTGCGGTTGACCCGGGATCGGCGGCTGATGATCCGCCAGGGCTTCGAATATTCGCCGAGCCTGCGCACCAACGAAGCGCGGCGCGCGAAAGCGAAGGCGATGAATCTGGATCTGCTGCGCCGGCGCTTTCCGCAGTTGGGCGAGATCGGGCTCGAGCATTTCTGGATGGGCTGGCTCGCCGTGTCGCGGAACCACGCGCCCGCGTTCGGACGCATCGCCGACAACGCGTTCGCTGCGTCCTGCTGCAACGGGTCGGGCATCGTGCGCCACACCGCGGCCGGCATGCTGATCGCCGACCTGGCGCTGGGCCGCGACAACCCGCTGATCGACGACTTCCTGATCGAAGGCACGGCCAACACCATCCCGCCGCGCCCGGTGCGCGACATCGGCGTGGGGCTCACGCTGATGTGGGACATGTGGCGCGGCCGCGCCGAGCAATGATCCAGGCCCTGGCCCACGAGGCGGGCTGCCCCATCCATCCACTATCCATTGGAGGAGACATACCGATGAAAACCACTTCCGGGCATCTCGAGCGCAAGCTCAAGAACCGCCACATCCAGCTGATCGCCCTTGGCGGCACGATCGGCACGGGCCTGTTCCTGGGCTCGGCCGGGATCATCGAACTCGCCGGGCCGGGTGTGCTGCTCGGTTATGCGATCGGTGGCCTGATCATCTTCCTCATCATGCGTTTCCTCGGCGAGATGCTGGTCGAGGAGCCCACCGCCGGCTCGTTCAGCTACTTCGCGAATCGCTACCTGTCCCGGTTCGCGGGCTTTCTGTCGGGCTGGAATTGCGTGGCGCTGTACGTGCTCGTGGGCATGCTCGAACTGACGGCCTGCGGCAAGTTCGTCCAGTTCTGGTGGCCCGGGATTCCGACCTGGGCGACGGCGGCCGTGCTGTTCGTGCTGATCAATGCGGTGAACTTCATCGACGTGAAAGCGTACGGCGAATTCGAGTTCTGGTTCGCGCTGATCAAGATCGTGGCCGTGATCGCGATGATCATCACGGGCATCTATCTGCTGTCGACCACCCACAATCCGACGCAAACGGTCAGCAATCTGTGGGCGCACGGCGGTTTCCTGCCGCACGGCGTGTCGGGGCTGGTGATGGCGTTCGCGTTCATCATGTTCGCGTTCGGCGGGGTCGAGATGCTGGGCTTCGCGGCCGCCGAAACGGATCATCCGCGCACGGTGATTCCGAAGGCGATCAATCAGCTCGTGGTTCGCGTGCTGCTGTTCTACGTGGGCTCGATGGCGGTGCTGCTGTCGCTCACGCCGTGGAGCGATCTGGTCGCGCACCTGAAGGCCGGCGGCGGCACTTACAGCGGCAGCCCGTTCGTGCTCGTGTTCGCCGGCATCGGCGCGCACATGGCCGCCAACGTGCTGAACTTCGTGATCCTGACGGCCACGCTGTCGGTCTACAACAGCATGGTCTACAGCAGCAGCCGTCTGCTGTACGGCATGGCGACCGAAGGCAACGCGCCGAAGTCGCTGATGGAAGTCAACAAGCGCGGCGTGCCGGTGCGGGCCATCGTCTACCCGGGCATCTTCACCGCGTTGTGCATCGTGCTGAACTATGTCGCGCCGGCCGGCGTGATCGAGCTGCTGATGTCGCTCATCGTCGCGGCGCTGGTGATCACCTGGGTCATCATCATCCTGACGCACCTGAAGTATCGCCAGGTGCAGGACGCGAAGGGCACCAGCCTGAGCTTCCGCGCGCCGTTCTCGCCGCTGTCCAACTACCTGTGCCTGGCTGCGATGGTGCTGGTGGTGGTCGTGATGCTGCTGACGCCGGATATCCGCAGCTCGGCGCTGGCCATCCCGGTGTGGATCGTGGTGGTCTACGCGGCGTATCGGGCGGTTTTTCGGCAGCCGGCCCAGCGTGTCTCGGACGCACTTTGACGTGAACCCATTTGCAGACTTCTTCGAGGCAACCCGGATGACTTCCACCCCTACCTTCTATCCCGGGAACGGCGCGGTGCCGTTCTCTTCCGCGGTTCGCGCCGGCGGCTTCCTGATGCTGTCCGGCCAGATTCCGTTCGACGACGAGATGCGCCCGTTGACCGGCCCCATCGACGCGCAGACGCACGCGGTGATGAAAAGCATCGCGAACACGCTGCGGGCGCTCGGCAGCTCGCTGGACGACGTGGTCAAGGTCAACATCTGGCTGAGTGACCTCGCGCATTTCGCGGCGTTCAACGACGTGTATCGCAGCTACTTCAACGAAGGGCGCTACCCGGTGCGGAGTCTGGTGCAGGCGCAACTGGTCTTCGGCGTCGGCGTGGAGATCGAGGTTCAGGCGATCGACAGGGCGTCGGTCTGATCGGAGGAAAGCGTGGGCCAGACCATGAGCTTCGTCGAATCGCGGGTGACCGGCAACATCGTATTATTTCCGTGTTCGTCCGTGGCCGAGTCGGTCACCGGCATCCCGTTGCCGGTCGAAGGCGGCGGGACGGTTCGTTGAAGGAGTGCACCATGACGCGTTTGCTCAACGGTTCCGCCGCCCGGCTCTCAGAGGGTGACGGCAGCAAGGTCGTCCCCGCCGCCGATGCCGTGCGCCTGATCCGGCCGGGCGACACGGTCGCGACGGGCGGCTTCGTCGGGATCGGCTTCCCGGAGGCGGTGGCCGTCGCATTGGAGACCCTGTATCTCGATCCGCACGTGCCGGCCGAGGAGAAGCCCGGCGGACTCACGCTGCTGTATGCGGCCGGTCAGGGCGACGGCAAGCAACAAGGGCTGAATCACTTCGGTCACGCCGGCCTCGTCAGGCGCGCGATCGGCGGGCACTGGGGCCTGGTGCCCAAGCTGCAGAAACTCGCGATCGACAATCAGATCGAGGCGTACAACCTGCCGCAGGGTGTGATCGCGCACCTGTTCCGCGACATCGCCGCCGGCAAGCCGGGGCATCTGAGCCGGATTGGTCTCGGCACGTTCGTCGATCCTCGTCATGGTGGCGGCAAGCTCAATGCGCGCACCACCGAGGATCTGGTGTCGCTGATGCACGTGCGTGGCGACGAGTATCTGTTCTACCCGACGCTGCCGATCGACGTGGCCATCGTGCGCGGTACCACGGCCGATCCTGACGGCAACATCACGATGGAGCGCGAGGCGCTGACGCTGGAAATGCTGTCGATCGCGATGGCGGCGCGCAATAGCGGCGGGCTGGTGATCGTCCAGGTGGAGCGGCTGGCCGCGCGCGGCTCGCTCAATCCCAGGCAGGTCAAGATTCCCGGCATTCTCGTCGACTGCGTCGTGCTGGCGCCGGCTGAACTGCACCAGCAGACGTTCGCGACGCACTACAGCGCGGCCTATGCGGGTGAACTGCGCGTGCCCGACGACAGCGCGCAGCCGATGGCGCTGGACCTGCGCAAGGTGATCGCGCGCCGCGCCGCGATGGAGTTGCGCGCCGGCAGCGTCGTCAATCTGGGCATCGGGATGCCGGAGGGCGTGGCGGCGGTGGCGGCCGAGGAAAAGATGGCCGATCTGTTCACGCTGACGGCCGAGCCCGGCGTGATCGGCGGCATCCCGGCCGGCGGGCTGAATTTCGGCGCGGCCCTGAACCCGCAGGCCATCATCGATCAGCCTTACCAGTTCGACTTTTACGATGGCGGCGGGCTGGACGTGGCGGTGCTCGGCCTCGCGCAGGTCGACGCCGAAGGCAGCGTGAACGTGTCGAAGTTCGGGCCGCGGCTGGCGGGGGCGGGCGGGTTCATCAACATCAGCCAGAGCGCGAAGAAGGTCGTTTTCGCCGGCACTTTTCTGAGCGGCGCGTGCGAGATCGCCGTCACGGCCGATGGCTTGCGTATCGCGCGCGACGCGCGCACCTCGAAGTTCGTCGCCGAAGTGGAGCACCGGACCTTCTCGGGCCGTCACGCCGCCGCGCAGCGCAAGGAGGTGTTGTACGTCACCGAGCGATGCGTGTTCGAACTGCGCGACGACGGTCTGGTGCTGACCGAGATCGCGCCCGGTGTGGAGCTGGAGCGCGACGTGCTCGCGCACATGGCGTTCCGGCCGCGCATCGACGGCCCGCGGCTGATGGACGCGCGCATCTTCCGCGACGAGCCGATGAACCTGCGCAAGCGCCTCGTCGGCTTGCCGTTCGACGCACGATTTGCGTACGACGCCGCGAAGAACGTGCTCTACCTGAACTTCGAGCACTTCGAGATCAAGACGCCGCAGATCATCGACGCCATCCGCGCGAAGGTCGACGCGATTTGCGAGCCGATCGTATCGCGGGGCCAGCGTGTGCAGGTCGTCGTCAACTACGAAGGCTTCGTGCTGGATCGCGATCTGGAAGATTGCTACGCCGAGATGGTGCGCGAGTGTGTCGAGCGCTACTACTCGGGCGTGACGCGGTTCACGGCGAGCGCGTTCATGCGGGCCAAGCTGGGTGAAGCGCTGTCGCGCCGCAAGCTCGCGCCGTACATATTCGAGAGCGAGGCGGAAGCGATCGCGAGTCTGGCTGCGATGCGGGCCGCGAGCACGCGCGGAAGCCAAAATTAATTGTGCATCATTCTGAATACTGACTTTTAAGAGGACCCACCATGACAGATCTTTTCGACAATCCGATGGGCTTGTGCGGCTTCGAGTTCGTGGAATTCGCATCGCCCCAGTCCAATGTGCTGGAACCGCTCTTCGAAAAGCTCGGCTTCACCGAGGTCGCGCGCCATCGCTCCAAGGATGTGTCGCTGTACCGCCAGGGCGACATCAACTTCATCGTCAACCGCGAACCCCGCAGCCAGGCGGCTTACTTCACGGCCGAGCATGGTCCGTCGGCCTGCGGTCTGGCGTTTCGCGTGAAGGATTCGCACAAGGCCTACCAGCGCGCGCTGGAACTGGGCGCGCAGCCGGTCGAGATTCCCACCGGCCCGATGGAACTGCGCCTGCCCGCGATCAAGGGCATCGGCGGCGCGCCGCTGTATCTGATCGACCGTTTCGAGGATGGCAAGTCGATCTATGACATCGATTTCGAATTCCTGCCGGGCGTCGACCGCCATCCGAAGGGTCATGGCTTCAAGATCGTCGACCACCTGACGCACAACGTCTATCGCGGCCGCATGGGATTCTGGGCCGGCTTCTACGAGAAGCTGTTCAACTTCCGCGAGATCCGCTACTTCGACATCAAGGGCGAATACACGGGGCTCACGTCGAAGGCGATGACGGCGCCGGACGGCAAGATCCGCATCCCGCTGAACGAAGAGGCCAAGCAAGGCGGCGGTCAGATCGAGGAATTCCTGATGCAGTTCAACGGCGAGGGCATCCAGCACATCGCGCTGCTGGCGGATGACATTTTCGATGCCGTCGATCGCCTGCAGATGGCGGGCGTGCCGGTGATGACCGCGCCGAACACGTTCTATTACGACGGAATCGAGGCGAGGCTGCCGGGGCATGGCGAGAACATCGCGGAGCTGCAAAGTCGCGGCATCCTGCTCGACGGCTCGACGCAGGACGGCAGCAAACGACTGCTGCTGCAGATCTTCTCGCAACCGCTGCTCGGGCCGGTGTTCTTCGAGTTCATCCAGCGCAAGGGCGACGAGGGGTTCGGCGAAGGCAACTTCAAGGCGCTGTTCGAGTCGCTGGAGCGCGATCAGATCCAGCGCGGCGCGCTCGAAACCCCGAAGGTGTGACGCCGGCGGAACCCGACGCGGGTTCAATGAAGGACGCCCCGCCGCGCATCGGATGATGCGCGGCGGGGCGTCCGAACGTCAGCGCACGTGAGCGTACGCTAGCGTACGTCAGCACCCGTCACAGCACCTGGCTGCGTAGCGTCTTCGCGGCGGCGACCATGTTCGTCAGCGCCGGCAGCACTTCCGCCCACTGGCGCGTCTTCAGCCCGCAGTCCGGGTTCACCCACAGACGTTCCGCCGGAATCCGCTCCGCCGCCTTCTTCATCAGCTCGACGATATGCGCCTCGCTCGGGATGTTCGGCGAGTGAATGTCATACACGCCCGGCCCGATCTCGTTCGGATACTTGAAGCTGTCGAATGCATCGAGCAGCTCCATGTCCGAGCGCGACGTCTCGATCGTGATCACGTCCGCATCCATGCCGGCGATCGACGCGATGATGTCGTTGAACTCCGAATAGCACATGTGCGTGTGGATCTGCGTTTCGTCCCGCACGCCGTTCGCGGTGATGCGGAACGACTCGACCGCCCAGTCCAGATAGGCGTTCCACTGCGAGCGGCGCAATGGCAGGCCTTCGCGCAGCGCCGCCTCGTCGATCTGGATCACGCGGATGCCAGCCTGCTCGAGGTCGAGCACTTCGTCGCGGATCGCGAGCGCGAGCTGATGGCACGACACCGAGCGCGGCTGGTCGTCGCGCACGAACGACCAGTTCAGAATCGTCACCGGCCCGGTCAGCATCCCCTTCATCGGCTTGTCGGTCAGCGATTGCGCGTACCGGATCCACTCGACGGTCATCGCCTTCGGGCGGCTGATGTCGCCGAACAGGATCGGCGGCTTCACGCAGCGCGAGCCGTACGACTGCACCCAGCCGAACTGGCTGAACGCGTAGCCGTCGAGCTGCTCGCCGAAGTACTCGACCATGTCGTTGCGTTCGGCTTCGCCGTGCACCAGCACGTCGAGATTCAGCGTTTCCTGCTCGCGGACGCTGCGTGCGATCTCCGCGTGCATCGCTGCCTGGTAGCCGGCTTCGTTCAGCTCGCCGGCCTTGAACTGGCTGCGTGCGTGGCGGATGTCGGCCGTCTGCGGAAACGAGCCGATCGTCGTGGTCGGGAACGCGGGCAGCTTCAGCCGTGCGGCCTGCTTCGGCGCACGCACGTCGTACGGGCTCTGGCGCTGGCCGAGCGCGGCGGTGATGCGTTCCACCGCGGCCTTGACGACCGGATTGTGCACGCGCGGCGACGCGCGGCGGCTGTCGATCGCGGCCGCATCGGCCGCCAGTGCATCGGCAACCGACGCGCGGCCATGATTGAGCGCGCACGCGAGCACCTTCAGCTCGTCGAGCTTCTGCAGCGCGAAGGCGAGCCACGAGCGAATCTCCGGATCGAGCTTCTGCTCGCTCGACAGATCGACCGGCACATGCAGCAGCGAGCACGACGGCGCGATCCACAGACGCTCGCCGAGCTGCCTCGCGAGCGGCTCGAGCCAGTCGAGCGTGGCGCCCAGGTCCGTCTTCCAGATGTTGCGGCCGTTGATCGCGCCCACCGACAGCACGCGGTTCACCGGCAGTTCGCGAATCAGCGCGCCGATTTCGTCGCGTGCGTTGATCGCGTCGATGTGCAGGCCGTCGACGGGCAGCGAGCACGCGAGCGTCAGGTTGTCCTGAAGCTGGCCGAAGTACGTCGCGAGCAGCAGCTTGATCCGGCGCGTCTCGAGCGCCGCATAGGCGGTCCTGAACGCCTGGCGCCATTCGGCGTCGAGCTCGGTGACGAGGATCGGCTCGTCGATCTGCACCCATTCGACGCCCTGCGCGGTCAGCGTGTCGAGCAGCGCGCCGTACACGGGCAGCAGCTTCGGCAGCAGCGCGAGGCGATCCGAATCGTCCTTCGCCTTGCCGAGCCACAGGTACGTGACGGGGCCGACGATCACGGGTTTGGCGTTCACGCCCTGCGTTTGCGCTTGCGCCAGTTGCTGGAGCAGGCGCGACGGGTCGAGCGAGAAGTTCGTGTCCGCGTGGAATTCCGGCACGATGTAGTGATAGTTCGTGTCGAACCATTTCGTCATTTCGCCGGCCGCGACGCCGCCGCAGCATGCCGCATGGTCTTCCGCCGACTGGGTCGAGCGGCCGCGCGCGACACGGAAATAGTTGTCGAGCGTGTCGCCGTGGAAGCCCTGCACGCGCTTCGGCAGGTTGCCGAGCGTGAAGCTCATGTCGAGCACCTGGTCGTAGAACGAGAAGTCGCCGATCGGCGCCAGATCGAGATCGCGCTGGTCGGCCCAGTGACGCTCGCGCAGTTGCGCGCCCAGCGCCTTCAGCTCGTCGCGCGACGACTGGCCCTTCCAGTAGTTTTCGAGGGCGAACTTCAGTTCGCGTTTCGCGCCGATGCGCGGGAAGCCGAGGTTGTGTGTCGTGACCATGAGTGCTGCCGTTCAAGAGGTTTGAAAGATCCGGCAGCAATGATAGGATTTTCACTTCATGAAATAAAATGGCTTTATTTCATTGATCCATTAGATTTCTTCATGATCTATTTTCACGAGCGCCCGCCATGCTAGAACGGTTTCATCTCGTCCTCATCCGCGAAGTGGAGCGTCAGGGGTCGTTGACGGCGGCGGCCAACGAACTGCATCTGACGCAATCGGCGCTCAGCCATACGGTCAAGAAGCTCGAGCAGCAACTCGGCACGCCGGTCTGGGATCGCGATGGGCGCTCGCTGCGGCTCACGCAGGCGGGGCAGTACCTGCTCGCGCTCGCCGGCCGGTTGCTGCCGCAGTTCGAGCATGCGGAGGCGCGGATGAAGCAGTACGCGAACGGCGAGCGCGGCACGCTGCGCATCGGGATGGAGTGCCATCCGTGCTACCAGTGGCTGCTGAAGGTGGTGTCGCCGTATCTGTCCCGCTGGCCGGACGTCGACGTGGACGTCAAGCAGCGCTTCCAGTTCGGCGGCATCGGCGCGCTGTTCGGCTACGACGTCGACGTGCTCGTCACGCCGGATCCGCTGAATCGGCCCGGGCTGCGCTTCGAGCCGGTGTTCGACTACGAGCAGGTGCTGGTCGTCGCCGACGGGCATCGGCTGGCGGGCGCGCGTTACGTGACACCGGAGCAGCTCGCGGACGAAACGCTGATCACGTACCCGGTCGAAACCGACCGGCTGGACATCTACAACCAGTTCCTGACACCGGCGGGCGTCGTGCCGAAGCGGCACAAGACGATCGAGACGACCGACATCATGCTGCAGATGGTCGCGAGCGGGCGCGGCGTGGCCGCGCTGCCGAAATGGCTCGCCGACGAATACGCGGACCGGATACCGGTGGAGCCGGTCAAGCTCGGCAAGGGGGGGATCGCGAAGCAGATTTTCCTCGGCGTCCGGGAGGCGGACGCGTCGATCGATTACCTGAGCGCGTTCGTCGAGCTTGCGCGCGAATCGACGGGGAACGCGGTCAGAATGCTTCGATAGGCGCGCATTGCCGATGCGATCCTATCGCCCGCCCGGCGCCGCCATCAATCCCGGCGCGAGCAGATAGAACCCGACGCCGATCACGACGAGATACAGCAGCAGCACGAACGTCCACCCCATGTTGTGGCGGATCACGTCGCCTTCGTTGCGCACGAAACGGCTGGTCGACACGCCGACGCTCGCGGTCTGCGGCGCGACCGGCTTGCCGACTTCGGCGCCGACCGAATTCAGCGACGGCAGCAGCAGCGTCGGGACGCCGAGCAGGCGCCCGACCGTGACCTGGAAGAAGCCGAACATCGCGTTGGTCGACGTGTTGCTGCCGGACAGCGCGACGCCGATCCAGCCGAGGATCGGTGCGACGACGATGTACGCGATGCCGATCTTCGAGAAGCCCTCGGCGAGCGACGCGGCCATCCCCGAGAAGTTGAAGATGAACGCGAGGCCGAAGATGAAGATGCCGACGAGCATCGCCCCCCACATCTGATGCCACGTGCGGCGGAACGCTTCCACGTACTGCGCGGGCTTCATCCCGAGCAGCACGGTGATGACGAGCCACGACGCGAGAATCGCCGAGCCGCCGACGAATGGCGAGAACGAGAACGCGGCGGCGACCTTCGCGCCCGCGTGGATCGACGAGCCCGCGTCGACGCCGAACTTGAACCAGACGACGCGCGGCAGCGGCGACCACGGGCCCGTCCACAGCACGACGACCGCGATCAGGATCAGGAACGGCAGCCACGCGCGGAACAGCTGCGTGCGGGTGAGCCCGTGCGATTCGCTGCCGGCCACGGCGAGCGACGTCTCGATCGGCTGGCCGCCGTAACCGAGCACGCGCTTCGGGCGCCAGAACCGCAGCAGCACGAGTAGCGCGGCGAAGCAGACGATCGAGCCGGTGACGTCGGGCAGGTACGGCCCGAGAAACACCGCGACCGGATATTGCCCGGCGATGTACGCGAGCGAGCCAACCACCGCGAGCGGCCAGCCGTCGCGCAGGCCGGTGCGTCCGGAGACCAGATAGATCAGGATCCACGGCGGCAGCAGCGCGAGCACCGCGACGATGTGCGCGACCGACGCGGACAGCGACATCAGCGGCAGGCCGGTCACCGCTGCGAGCGCAACGATCGGCACGCCGAGCGCGCCGTACGACACCGGCGCGTTGTTCGCGATCGCCGCGACGCGGATCGCGTCGAGATCGGGAATGCCGAGCCCGATCAGGATCGGCGCGACGAACGCCCACGGATAGCCGAAGCCGACGAGCCCTTCCAGCAGCGCGCCGAACGCCCACGCGAACAGGATCGTCTGCACGCGGACGTCCGCGGTGCCGAGGCTCGTCAGCCAGCGCCGGAACTGGTCGAACGTGCCGGTGAGCACCAGCGAGTTGAACAGCATCACGCCCCAGAACGTGATCCAGTCGACGGACCAGATGCCGGTCATCGCACCGTACAGATAGGCGCGCAGACCGGTGGCGACCGGCATCCGCCAGACCGCGGCCGCGAGGAGGAACGTGACGATCGCGCCGGCCAGCACGGAGAGCCATGCGGACAGCCGGAACACCGCGAGCAGCACGAGGAGGACGATGACGGGGATGAGCGCGAGCAGCCACGAAACGAACAGGTTGCCGGCGGGATCGAGGATCTGCTGGAACATGGATCAGACTCCTCCCTGTTCTTTTTGAGTAACAGGAGATGTGCGATCGAAAACGGGTATATGCGATGAATTTTAGGAAAAATGCCCGGCGAAACAAAGGGTTGGGATACCCGATGCGGGGCGCCCGCGCCCCGGCCCATGCCGCGCGGGAATGCGAGATATTCCTCGCCGGTTCTATCTGACTCGCGGCGGCGCGCCGATGATCGGGTCACGACGTACCGCACGGTGCGTCACACGTAGCCCCAGACGTAGCCCCAGAGCCCTTCACTCATCGGAGAACCGCCATGTCGCTTCAGGACAGACTCGACGCATTCAAGGCCGACTTCAAGGCCGGCAAGCCCCCGTACAACGCGCCGCCCGAGATTCACCCGATCATGGAGCGCGCAACCGCCGAACTGATCGCCTCCGGCCAGGCGGCGCGCGCGATCAAGGCCGGCGACCGCGCGCCGGCGTTCGGCCTGAAGGATCAGGACGGCAACGAAGTGTCGTCCGATGCGCTGCTCGACGACGGGCCGCTGATCGTGTCGTTCTATCGCGGGGTCTGGTGCCCGTACTGCAACCTCGACCTGCAGGCGCTGAACGAAGCGCTGCCGGATCTGCGCCGCTTCGGCGCGAGCGTGGTCGCGATCTCGCCGCAGACGGCCGTCAACAGCCGCAAGTCGGTGCGCACGAACGGGCTCGGGTTCCCGGTGCTCGGCGATCCGCGCAACGACGTCGCGGCCGCGTTCGGGTTGCGCTTCGCGCTGCCCGACTATCTGGTCGATCTGTACAGGAAGTTGAAGAACGAGCTGCCCGCGTTCAACGGCGATGCGAGCTGGACGCTGCCGATGCCCGCGCGCTACGTGATCGGGACCGACGGGATCGTCGTCTACTCGGACGTGAATCCCGACTACACGCATCGCCCCGATCCGTCGGAGATGCTGCCGGTGCTCGAAAAGCTCGCACAGGCCGCGTGACGGGCGAGGGCGCGCGCCGTTCGGGCGACGAGGGGGGGCGCGCGTGCCGCGCACCGCGCGCACTACGCGCACTACGCGCACTATCCGCGCGGTGCGCTCATCAATTGCTCGACGAACGCGACGAACGCGCGCGCCTTTGACGTCACGAGCCGGCCCGCGGGAAAGACCGCCCACAGATCGATCGGCGGCAGCCGCCAGTCGGCGAGCACCGCCTGCACCGTGCCGTTCGCGAGCTCGGGCGCGAACATCCACTCGGACGCGACCGCGATGCCCATGCCGGCGAGCACCGCCGCGCGCATCCCCTCGGCCGCGCTGACGCGCAGCCGCCCGGACACGGCGATCGCGACTTCCGTGCCGTCCCGGCTGAACGCCCACGATTGCCCGCCGCCGCGCACCGTATAGATGATCGCCTCATGTCGGCTCAGATCGGCCGGCGTCGCCGGCAGGCCCGCCGCCGCGAAATACGACGGCGTGCCGACGACGTAGCGCGGACACTGCGCGATGCGGCGTGCGGTCATCGTCGTGCTGTCGTCGAGCGCGCCCATTCGCAGCGCGACGTCGATCCCTTCTTCGAGCAGGTCGATGTTGCGGTCGTCGAGTATCACGTCGACGTCGAGCTTCGGGTGCTCCGCGAGAAACGTCTTCATCGCGGGCAGCACGTGCAGGCGCGCGAACGTGACCGCGGCCGACACGCGCAGCCGGCCGGTCAGGCCCGCCGACGTGTCGCGCACCGCCTGCTCCGCTTCGAGCGCTTCCTCGATCGCGCGTTTCGCGTGCTCGTAGAAGCGCTGGCCCGCGTCGGTCGTCGCCAGCCCGCGCGTCGAGCGCAACAGCAGGCGTGTGCCGAGCCACGCCTCGAGCTGCGCGATCGTCTTCGACACCGCCGGCTGGCCGAGGTCGAGGCGCCGCGCGGCGGCCGAGAACGACCCCGCCTCGACGACGCTCACGTAAGTCTCCATCGCGACGAGGCGATCCATCGGCGCGCCCCCGTCAACGCCACGCGGCCGGCTGCGCGGCTGCGGCGGCGTTCGGGTTCGGTGATGTCATCGCGAAGGTCCTCGTCGGGGGCGTTACGCGGTCAGATGGCTGTCGATCTCGACGGTGCCCGTCAACAGGCGATGGATCGGGCAGATGTTCGCGATCTCGAGCAGACGCGCGCGCTGCGCGTCGGTCAGCGCGCCGGACAGCGTGATCGCGCGTGCGATCTTCGTCGGCTGGCCGGTGCGCTCGTCGGTGATCTCGAGGCGCACGTCGATCCCGTCGAGCGCGATCTCCTTGCGCTGCGCGTACATCGCGACCGTGATCGCGGTGCATGCGCCGAGCGCGGACAGCAGCAGCTCGTGCGGATCGGGGCCGGCGTCGTGGCCGCCGAGGCGCTCCACCACGTCGGCGGTCAATTCGTGCGCGCCGGCGTTCAGGGTGACGCGGTATGGAATCCTGCCGAGATGCGCGGCGACGGTCATGTTGGCCATGCTGAATCCTGAGCGAAGGTTGGACGGGCGGTGCCTGAGGCCGGACTCGAACCGGCAAGGCAGCCGCATGCTGCGAACCTTACCCCGGAAACTCCGTCGCGGATAGACGAACGGACGACGTGCTCACGCGAACTCGATCCGCTTCACCGCCTGGCTGAGCAGCGGGAACGTATCGACGGATTCGGCCTTCCGGTTCGTGATCAGCGTGCCGATCCGCTCGACGCCGCAGAAGCTGATCCGGCTGCCGAGGCCAATCTTGCCGAAATCCGCGAGGATCACGACGTCGCGCGCGTTCGCGACCATCGCGCGCGCGACTTCGGCGTCCGCGCGATCGTAGTTGGTCGCGCCGTGCAGGTGGTCGACGCCGACCGGCGACAGCAGCGCGACGTCCGCGCGATAGCGATGGATCTCGGCGACCGTCGCATCGCCGACCGTCGCCGCCGCGCGGTCGCTGATCGTGCCGCCGAGCAGGATCACGTCGTTGCGCGCGCGCGTCGCGTCGCCGATCGGCCGCAGCTTCAGCGCGACGTCGATCGAGTTCGTGACGATCGTCAGGTTCGACAGCGACGCGAGCTCCTCGGCGAGCAGTGCGGTTGTCGTGCCCGCGTCGATGAACAGCGTCTGCGCGCCGGCGATCACGCCGACCGCTGCGTGCGCAATCGCCGCCTTCGCCTTGATCCGCGTGTGTGCGCGCTCGGCGATCGGCGGCTCGTCGTCGACGCGGATCGCGCCGCCGTGCACCCGCTTGAGCTCGCCCAGCGCCTCGAGATCGAGCAGATCGCGCCGCACCGTTTCGCGCGACACGTTCAGGTCCGCCATGATGCGTTCGGTCGACACGCGCTGCAGCGTCGACAGCAGCGCGCGGATTCTTTGATAACGGTCTTCCTGCCACATAGGGGAGCCCAGAACGATGGAGAGCGGCCGCGAGCCGGCGGCGTCGGCGCCCATGGTAGAGCATCCGGCCGACCGTGGGAAACGCGCGGGGCGTGCGGGCTTCATGGGTCGACGTCACGGGCCGACGTCATGGGCCACGCACGTCACGGGCCGCGCAAGTCATGGGCCGCGCAAGTCACGGCGCGAGGTCGTGCAGGTCGCGCACGCCGCTCAGTTGCTGCAGTCGCTGGCGGATCGCGCCGAACTCGTGGTCCGACATCCGCGAGAACGCGATCTGGATCTGGTCGACGTCCGGCTTCGCGTCGTCGTGATCGACGATGAAGCGGACGATCCGGCCTTCGCCCATGCCGAGCCGTTCTAGCGTCGAAAGCTTCACGGTGCCGCGCGCGGCCATCAGGCGTACGCCGCACCGGCGGCGCGCGGTGAAGTAGCGGCGCTCGAGCGGCTTCAGGCCGGCGAGGATCAGCAGCACGATCACGGTCGCGGCGATCGCGGCCGTGTACATCCCGCCGCCGACCGCGAGCCCGACGCCCGCGACGACCCACACGCTCGCGGCCGTCGTCAGCCCGCGGACCATCTCGCCGCGCAGCAGGATCGACCCGGCGCCGAGAAAGCCGATGCCCGACACGACCTGCGCGGCGACCCGCGACGGATCGAGCGACACGTTCGGCATGCCCTGGACGTCGGCGAAGCCGAACGCCGACACGATCATCACGAGCGCCGAGCCGACGCACACGAGCATGTGCGTGCGCAGGCCGGCCGCCCACGACAGGCGCTCGCGCTCGATGCCGATCACGCTGCCGAGCGCGGCGGCGAGCACGAGGCGCGACACGATTTCGAGTTGGCTGATCATCGGTTGTCTCCTGTTTTGGTTAGACGAATGGTTCGACGCCGTGATCGGCGAAGTTGTATTTTTGTGCGTTATTGCACTTTTGTGTATTTTAAACTACGTTATGTCCGGCGACGCAAGTGTGTCGTCGGGCCGCGTGCTGCGGGTGTTTGATCAGACCAATCAATGAATTCTGTTCGTCGGGAGTCCATGCAATGAAGAAGATCGGGAAGGTAATGGCGGCGTGCCTCGCGTCTCTGCTGATGGCGGGCGGTGCGCACGCGTCGGATGGCGAGACGTGCAGGAAGGTGACGCTCGGGGACGTCGGCTGGAGCGACATCGCCGCGACGACCGGCATCGCGACCGCGCTGCTCGAAGGCCTCGGCTACGACGCGAGCAAGACCATCGCGTCGCCGCCGATCGTGCTCGCGGGGCTCAAGAAGGCCCAGATCGACGCGTTCCTCGGCTACTGGGATCCGAGCATGACGCCGACCGTGAAGCCGTTCGTCGACGCGCACGCGGTCGACCTGCTGCCGCATCCGAACCTCGTCGGCGCGCGCTACACGCTCGCGGTGCCGAGCTTCGCGGCGGACGCCGGGCTGAAGGGCTTCGCGGACATCGCGAAGTTTCGCGACCAGCTCGACGGCAAGATCTACGGGATCGGCGCGGGCAACAACGGCAACGCGCTGGTCCAGCGGATGATCGACAAGAACGAGTTCGGGCTCGGCGGCTTCAAGCTCGTCGAGTCGAGCGAGGCGGGGATGCTCGTGCAGGTGAACCGCGCGATCCGCGAGCACCGGATGGTCGTGTTCCTCGCGTGGGAGCCGCATCCGATGAACCTCGACTACAAGATCACGTACCTGACCGGCGGCGACGACGTGTTCGGGCCGAACTACGGCTCCGCGAAGGTCTTCACGATCGTCGCGCCCGGCTATATGGCGCGCTGCCCGAACGTCGGCCGCCTGCTGACGAACCTGCAGTTCACGACCGACGAGGAGAACCGGCTGATGGTGCCGATCATGAACCACGCGGATCCGGTCGCGGTCGCGAAAACCTGGCTCAAGAGCAATCCGGACGTGCTCGCGAAGTGGCTCGACGGCGTGACGACGATCGACGGCCAGGACGGCGTGAAGGCGGTCCAGCGCACGATCGGCATGTAGTGACGGCGCCGCGCCCGCGCGCGGCCACGACAACCGCCCGGCGCGCGCGGCGACGCGCGGCCGGGCTTTCCATGACGGAATGTATTCATGCAAAGGAATCTCGCGCTTTTCGATCTCGACCACACGCTGCTGCCGCTCGACAGCGATCAGGCGTGGGCGCATTACCTCACCGGGCTCGGTCTCGCGGACGGCGCGCGGCACGCGGACGAAATCGACCGGCACTACCGCGCGTACGCGGCGGGTGAGCTCGACATGCACGCGTATCTCGACGTGACGCTCGCGCCGCTCGCGCGCTATCCGCGCGCGCAGCTCGAAGCGTGGCGCGCGCAGTTCATGCGCGATGTGATCGCGCCGGCGATC
The DNA here is from genome assembly GCF_013403875.1 of Burkholderia guangdongensis. Classification (GTDB taxonomy): domain Bacteria; phylum Pseudomonadota; class Gammaproteobacteria; order Burkholderiales; family Burkholderiaceae; genus Burkholderia; species Burkholderia guangdongensis. Next base: position 29,030 of record NZ_JACBNX010000013.1, read on the forward strand.
CGGCCCGAGGCGCTCGCGCTCGTCGCGCGGCACCGCGACGCGGGGGACCTCTGCTGCATCGTGACCGCGACGAACACGTTCGTCACCGCGCCGATCGCGGCGGCGCTCGGCGTCGATCATCTGCTCGCGATCGAGCTTGGCACACGCGACGGCACGCCGGGCGGCGAGTACACGGGCAAGAGCGTCGGCGTGCTGAGTTTCCGGGAAGGGAAGATCGAGCGGACCGATGCGTGGCTCGCGGCGCTCGGCCGCACGCTTGGCGATTTCGAGCGGAGCTGGTTCTACAGCGATTCGATCAACGACGCGCCGCTGCTCGAGCGCGTGACGGATCCGGTCGCGACGAATCCGGACGCACGGCTCGCGGCGATCGCGGCCGCGCGCGGCTGGCCGGTGCTGCGGCTGTTCGACGAGGCGGGCGTCGCGGCTTGAGCGGCGGCGCGCCGCCGCCGGGCGGCTGTTACGGTTCGGAAACATCGCTCAGGGGGAACCCGGCGTGCCGCGCATCGCACGCATGCGGTGCGGCGCTTGGCGGCCGGGCCGTGAAAGGCCCGCCGCGCGGGCGTGGCGGGCCGGCCGCGCGCGCCGGCCGTTGGTTCGCCGCCGGCGTTGCCGCCTGCGTGGCGTTTCATTTTTGAAACATCGGATTCGCCCGGCGGCCGGCTTCGATGTGCCGTCCGGCGCCGCGCCATGCCGGTCGCCGGTTCCGGCCGAATGGTGCGGTTCGTGCTTGCCAATGGGGTGGATGAAAAATATCGAGCCGGGCGGCGCGGCAATGTCGCGCCCAGCGGACACGACCTGCCGCGCGCACGGGGTTGCGCGCATGGTGGCGAGGGAGCGTCGTCGATGACGGCGAACGGGGCAGTGGCGCGTGACGGCCTGGCTTCGTTCGCCGTTACGTTTTTCCGGCTCGCGCCACCGGCCCGTTTTGCCGGCATTTCCTTCGTGCGGCTGCCCGGTGAGGCGGCAAGGTCGGGCGCCGACGCTCGAACCCTGGGGAGGCCGGATGAAAGAAGCCGTGGTTGCGCTCGTGTGGATCCTGCCGCTGACGGTGCTGCTGCATATGGCGGGCGTGGATTTTCATGAGCTGTTCACCGACGCGATGACGTATGCGACGCACCTGCTGCGGTTGTTTTTCGGCTGAGTGGGGCGGTTGCGCGTGCTCAGTTCGTGCCGCCGGCGCTTGCGCCGGACGACGACGATGCGCTCGCCGGTGCGGGGGCAGCGGCGGGCGTTTTTGTGCTTTGCGTCGGTGAAGTCGAGGGTGAGGTCGAGGTCGGCGCGGACGCGGACGTCGCGGCGGGCGGCGGTGCGAATGTCGCCGACGCCGGGGCTGCCGGCGCGGCGCTCGACGCCGGCAACGCGGCGGGCGTCGTCGCGCCCGGCGTTTGCGAAGGCGTGGAGGCCGGCGAAGGCGCGGAAGCCGGCAAAGCGGCGGAGGCCGGCGACGGCGCCGCCGCCGGCGTCTGCTGCGCGGCAGGCATGGCAGTCGGCACCGCGACCGGCATCGGCGGCGCGGGCGGCGTCGGCGCGACCGGCGTCGTCAGCTTCAGCGGCTCGCCCTGATGCGTGGGCGCGGGCTCGGGCAGCGGCGCGACCTTCTCCTTCTCGGCGGCCTTCACGGTCGCGCGGTCGCGCCGGGTCGGATCGACCTTCAGGAAGTGATCGACGAGATTGAAGAAGCGTTCGTAGAACACGCCGGCCGGGATCGTCTCGCTCGCGATCTTGACCATCGCGTCGTCGCTCGAGCCGATCGGCAGCGACAGCGACCCGAACACGCTCAAGCCGACGCTCGCCGACGTGTTCGACTTCTTCAGCGCATAGCGGTCCTCAACCGCGTTCACATACGCGATGCTCGACGCGCCGTCCGTGTCCGCATCCGCGCAGACGACATGGAACTCGATCACGACGTGCGAATCGTTGCTCGGCTGGAAATTCTTGCTGCCGTCGATCGCGTCCGGGCGGATCGACGTCGACACGTAACCCTGGCTCAGCAGCGCGCGGCGCGCGGCCTCGCAGGTCGCGTCGGATTTCGCATGGAACGTGCGGGCGTACGGGCTGGCCGCCGCGTCGAACTGCTCCTGCTGATAGAGCGGCTGGGTCGACGTCGACGAGCAGGCCGTCAGCAGCGTCGCGAGCGTGAGCGCACAGGAAACAGGGAACAGGCGTAGTCGGTAGGGCATGGCGTCATTCAAAGGCCGGGCTGATGGCCGGGGCGTCATTATAGTTTCGTTTGTTGACGAAGGCGTTTCATGCTCCCGGCCCGCGAGGGTTTCCGCATGAGGGCCCTTGTCAGTCAAGGCCGGCGGACGGAGGCGCGTGGGCCGAGGTCAAACCGTCGCGTGCGGCGGTCAAGAACTCGCGCGCCGAGCACAAACCGTCGCGTGCCGAGGTAAAACGGTCGCGCGCCGGGGACAAACCCCCGCGCGCGGCGCTCAGCGGCCGTGCGCCGAGTTCAAACCCTCGTGCATACGGAGGTCTGAGGTCCGTGCGCGGAGGTCGGAGGCTCGCGCGTCACGGTCAAACACTCGCGTACGGCGGTCAGCGGCCGTGCACCGAGTTCAAACCCTCGTGCATATGGCGGTCGGAGGTTCGTGTGCCAAGGTTCAACCCTCGCGCGTGGCGGTCCGAGGCCCGTGCGCGGCGCTTGAACCCTCGCGCGTGGTGGTCCGAGGTCCGTGCGCGGCGCTTGAACCCTCGCGCTTGGCAGTCCGAGGTCCGTGCGCGACGCTTGAACTCACGCGCGTGGCGCTCAGCGGCCCGCACCCGCGACCCCGCCGTCACAGCTCCGCGGCGGCGGCGATCAGGGTGGCCTCGAGCGCGAGCGTCGAGCGCGACGCGGCGGCCGGGCGGTCGATCACGTATTCGAGCTCGCCGAGATCGGGCAGGCCGGCGTCGAGCCGAGCGAGCCCGGCCGGGATCACGTAGCCCGCGAACGCGCTGACGCCGAGCCCCGCGCTCGCAGCCGCGCGCAGTACGGCGATGCTGCTGCTCACGACCGCGATCCGGTACGGCCGCCCGATCGAGTTGAGCACTTCGAGCACGCGGCGGCGCGACACGCTCGGCTCCGGATGCAGCGCGAGCGGCAGCACCGTCTCGCGTCCGGTGAGCGGCGAATCGGGGCCGATGCACCAGTACAGCGGCTCGCTGCGGATCACGCGGCCGCGCCGGCTGCCGGCGATCCGCTTCGCGAACACGAGGTCGTGCCGGCCTTCGTCGAGCGCGTCGAACAGCTCGCCGGACAGCCCGGTCGCGATCGCGAGCTCGACCTCCGGATTGCGCTGCACGAAGCTCGCGAGCGCGGCGGTCAGGTGCGCGGACGCGAAATCCTCCGACATCCCGAGCCGCACCTTGCCCGACAGCGGCGGCCCGCAGACCGACGTGACGGCTTCGTCCATCAGCTCGAGGATGCGCACCGCGTAGCGGTACAGCGCGTCGCCGTGCTGCGACAGCCGCACGTTGCGGGTGTCGCGCTCGAACAGGGGCCTGTCGAGCAGCTCCTCGAGCCGGCGGATGTGCTGGCTGACCGTGGATTGCGACAGGTTCACACGCTCGGAGGCGGCGGTGAAGCTGCCGGACTGGGCGACGGCGACGAAGCTGCGCAGCAGCTCGGGCGGTAACGGACGCATTGCTGGACCTACTGGATCGATGTCGACGACTGCACGAATGACCGGAACGGGCGGCGCGGAACGCCGGGCCCTGAGCCCGGGTATGGCGCCGCGCGTCGTCCGGCCGCGTCAGCAGTCTACGGCAAGTGCGGGCCGGCCAGAAACTTCCGCCGCGGCCGATGATTCCACGATCCGGCCACGATTCGGCCACGATTCGCCAATCGGCGCCGGCCTGCGATCCATCGGGGCCGCTTCTGAGTCGCATTGGCGATCATCATCAATCGGCGGCGGCGGCGGGCTTAGAATGCCGCAGAACCCCCGGAAGGCATCGCGGCTTTGCATGGGACCAGACCAAGCGCTGAAGCGCCAACTCTGGTCGACAGGAGAAAACTCTATGACGAGATGGAATCACGCGCGGCAAGCGCGCGATGCACGCATCGCGGCCGGCGCGCCGTTCGCGCGCGGCAAGCGGGTCGACGCGCGCGACGCCGTCGCCTTGCTGGAAGCGGTGCTGCGGCCCGGCGACCGGGTCTGCCTCGAAGGCGACAACCAGAAGCAGGCGGACCTGCTCGCGACCGCGCTCGCGGACGTCGATAGCGCGAAAATCCACGATCTGCACATGGTGCAGTCGGGGATCGTGCTTCCCGAGCATCTCGACGTGTTCGAGCGCGGAATCGCGAAGCGTCTCGACTTCGCGTATTCGGGCCCGCAGTCGGGGCGGATCGCGAAGCTGCTGTTCGGCGGCAAGATCGCGCTCGGCGCGGTGCACACGTATCTCGAGCTGTTCGCGCGCTACTTCATCGACCTGACGCCGAACGTCGCGCTGATCGCCGCGGTCAGCGCGGACGCCGACGGCAACCTGTACACCGGCCCGAACACCGAGGACACGCCGACCGTCGTCGAGGCCACGGCCTTCAAGGACGGGATCGTGATCGCGCAGGTCGACAGGATCGTCGACAAGGTGCCGCGCGTCGACATCCCGGGCGACCGCGTGCACTTCGTCGTCGAGGCGGGACGGCCGTTCTACGTCGAACCGCTGTTCACGCGCGATCCGGCCGCGATCACCGAGACGCAGATCCTGACCGCGATGCTCGCGATCAAGGGCATCTACGAGCCGTACGGAATCAAGCGCCTGAACCACGGGATCGGCTTCAACACCGCGGCGATCGAGCTGCTGCTGCCGACCTACGGCGAGAAGCTCGGGCTGAAGGGCAAGGTCTGCTCGCACTGGGCGCTGAATCCGCATCCGACGCTGATTCCGGCGATCGAGTCCGGCTGGGTCGAGCAGATCCACTGCTTCGGCTCCGAGGTCGGGATGGACGACTACATCCGCGCGCGCTCGGACATCTACTTCACCGGCGCCGACGGGTCGCTGCGCTCGAACCGCGCGTTCTGCCAGACGGCGGGGCTGTACGCGTGCGACATGTTCATCGGCTCGACGCTGCAGATCGACCTGGCCGGCCATTCGTCGACGATCACCGCCGACCGGATCGCGGGCTTCGGCGGCGCGCCGAACATGGGCAGCGACGCGCGCGGCCGCCGGCACACGAGCGAGCCGTGGCTGAAGGCGGGCGAGGAGGCCGATCCCGACACGCATCCGCAGCTGCGGCGCGGCCGCAAGCTCGTCGTGCAGATCGGCGAGACGTTCGGCGACAAGAACGTGCCGATGTTCGTCGAGAAGCTCGACGCGATGCGGCTTGCGGACAAGCTCGAGCTCGATCTCGCGCCGATCATGGTGTACAGCGACGACGTCACGCACATCGTCACCGAGGAAGGGATCGCGAACCTGCTGTTGTGCCGCGACAAGGACGAGCGCGAGCACGCGATCCGCGGCGTCGCCGGCTACACCGAGATCGGCCGCGGTCGCGACCGGAAGATGGTCGAGCGGCTGCGCGAGCGCGGCGTGATCCGCCGCCCGGAGGATCTCGGCATCGATCCGCTCGACGCGGACCGCCGCTGGCTCGCCGCGCGTTCGATCAAGGATCTCGTGCACTGGTCGGGCGGCCTGTACGCGCCGCCGGCCAAGTTCCGCAACTGGTGAGGCATTCGACAATGGAACAGTTGAACTATCGCTACACCGCGCGTGCGCGCGCGAAGGGCGAGCGCGACGCGGCGCTCGTCGGCGTTGTCGCGTCCGGCAATCTCGAGGTGCTCGTCGAGCGCGTGCTGTCGGGCACCGACTGCGAAGTCGAGATCCGCACCGCGGCGGTCGGCTTCGGCGACGTGTGGCAGGCGGTCGTGTCGGATTTCGTCGAGCGGCGGCAGCCGGGCGGGCTGAAGCTGTCGATCAACGACGGCGGCGCGCGGCCCGACATGGTGGCGCTGCGGCTCGCGCAGGCGGTGCGCGCGATCGAGGGGGACGGGCAATGAACGACGTGTCCCGCGAATTTCATTTTCCCGGCTTCGTCGCGAATCCGTCGAGCTGGTACGAGGCGTCCGCGCGGCAGCGGATCGACGGGCTGCTCGACGCGGGCAGCTTCGACGAATTCATCGGCCCGCAGGCGCGCGTGACGAGCCCGCACCTGCCGCTGTTCGATCTGCCGCAGCAATTCGACGACGGGATGATCGTCGGGCACGGCACGCTCGACGGCAAGCCGGTGCTGGTCGCCGCGCAGGAAGGCCGCTTCATGGGCGGCGCGTTCGGCGAGGTGCACGGCGCGAAGCTGACGGGCCTGCTGCGCGCCGCGCGCGAGCTCGGCTCGGCGCCGGTGCTGATCCTGTTCGACACCGGCGGCGTGCGGCTGCAGGAGGCGAACGCGGGCGAGCTCGCGATCGCCGAGATCATGCGCGCGCTCGTCGACGCGCGCGCGGCCGGCGTGCCGGTCGTCGGGCTGATCGGCGGGCGTGCGGGCTGCTACGGCGGCGGCGGGCTGCTGGCCGCGTGCTGCTCGGCGCTCGCGGTGTCGGAGCAGGGGCGCATCAGCGTGTCCGGGCCCGAGGTGATCGAGACGAACCGCGGCGTCGAGGAATTCGACGCGAAGGATCGTGCGCTGATCTGGCGCACGATGGGCGGCAAGCATCGGCGGCTGATCGGCGCGGCCGAGCGCTTCGTCGAGGACACGACCGACGCGTTCCGCGCGGCCGCGATCGACCTGATCGCGCACGCGTCGCCGTTCGACACGGCGATGCTGCGCGCGGAGCAGACGCGGCTCGAAGCGCGTCTCGCGCGTTTCGGCGACTGCCGCGACGGGCTCGACGTGTGGCGCGCGCTCGGCGCAACCGATCCCGACGCCATTCCCGGCATGCCCGGCGATGCGTTCGCCGAACTCGCCGACCAACTCCAGGAGCCGCGGCATGACGCTCGATGAAGTATTGACCTCGCTGTTTCCGCACGGCCACGCGATCGAACGCGCGGGCGGGCTGCTCACGGGCCGCGCGGAGTTGAACGGCGCGCGCGTCGACGTGATCGGCGTCGCGGACCGGCTGCCGTTCGGCATCGACGAAGCGGTGAAGCTCGCGTCGCAGGTGCTCGATACGATCGAGCGCGGCGACGGTGCGCCGATCCTCGTGCTCGTCGACAGCGACAGCCAGCGGATGAGCAAGCGCGACGAGCTGCTCGGCCTGAACGAAGGGCTGTCGCATCTCGCGAAGTGCCTGATGCAGGCGGACCTTGCCGGCCACCGGACGATCGGGCTGCTGTATGGCCACACCGCGGCGGGCGCGTTCATCGCGACCGCGCTCGCGACGCGCACGCTGCTCGCGCTGCCCGGCGCGGAGCCGGAGGTGATGGATCTGCCGTCGATGTCGCGCGTGACGAAGCTGCCGCTCGACGTGCTGAAGGAGAAGGCGCGCACGACGGCCGTGTTCGCGCCGGGGCTCGACAATCTCGTGAAGGTCGGCGCGGTCGACGCGGTGCTCGATCCGGCACGGCCGCTCGACGCGCAGGTCGCCGAATGGCTCGGCAAGCCGGCCGACCGCGTCGACCGGCGCGCGGCGCGCGGCCGCCCGGTCGCGGCCGACGTCGCGCAGCGCGTGTATGAACTCGCGCGTGCCGCCGTCTGACGTGCCGCTGCGCCGGCACACACTCGTCACGCTGACCGCGCACGGGTGGGCCGCGCTGCTCGCGGGCGACGCGTCGCTCGCCGGCGAGCCGCTCGTGCGCACGTGGGCGGAACGCGGCTGGCCGCTCGTCGTGCGGCGCGCGCTGCCAGGCGACGCGGCGGTGCCGCTCGGGCTGCCGCTGCCGCCGTCGGCGGGCAAGCGGCGGATCGCGGTGACGGTCGCGCGGGACGCGCTCGCGTCCGCGTGCCCGCCGCCCGCGCTCGACGCGACGCTCGACGTCGCGCCGAGCGCGTGGCGGCCGACGCTCGCCGAGCTGCACGCGCTCGGCGAGCGCTGCGGCGCGCCGGGCCGCGTGTTCGGCAGCCTCGCGTGGCAGGCGCTGACGGGGCTGACCTACCTGAGCGCGACGTCCGATCTCGACGTGCTGTTTCCGTTGCCGCGCGCGACATGCGTCGCGGTGCTGCTCGAAGGCGTCGCGGCGATCGACGCGCGCGCGCCGATGCGCGTCGACGGCGAGCTCGTCCGCGACGACGGTGCGGGCGTGAACTGGCGCGAGCTGCATGCGCGGCTGCCGGAGGTCGCGGTGAAGACCGCGGCCGACGTCGAGCTGTGCGCGGCGGACGATTTTCTTGGAGCGGCGCGATGAGCGCGGCCGCGTCGCGCGCGTCGCGGTTTGCGTTGGAATGGGCGCCGCCGTGCGCGGTACAACGGAACACGGCGCTGGCCGAGCGGAACACGGCGCTGGCCGAGCGGATCGCGGCGCTTGCCGAGCGCAGCCTGCTGCTCGAGATCGATACGTACCCGAAGCCGGGGCTCGTCAGCCAGGTCGACACCGGCAGCCACACCGACATGGACGCGTCGACGTTCGCGCGCAGCGCGGCCGCGCTGCGTCCGTATTTCGCGGAGCTCGCCGATGCGGGCGCGCGCGACGCGGAGATGGCGACGCTGCGCAAGATCGGCGTGCGCGCGGAGCACGCGATGCTCGCGGCGACGGGCGGCGTGAACACGCATCGCGGCGCGATCTTCGGGCTCGGGCTGCTGTGCGCGGCGGCGGGGCGGCTCGGCGGCGGCGTGCGCGCGATGCCGGGCGCATCCGTAGAGCCGACGCTCGGCGCGTTCGTCGCGCACCGCTGGGGCGCGGATATTCTGACGGGCCCGCGCGCGTCCGATAGTCACGGCGAATGCGCGCGGCGCCGCTACGGCGTCGGCGGCGCGCGGCGCGAGGCGGCCGACGGCTTCCCGAGCGTCTACCGGATCGCGCTGCCGGCGCTGCGGCGTGCGGCGCGCGAGGTGGGCAACATGGGCGACGATCAGGAGGCCGCGCGTGTCGATGCGTGCTTCGCGCTGATCGCCGCGCTCGACGACACGAATCTGCTGCATCGCGGCGGGCAAGACGGGCTCGATTTCGCGCGCGCGTCGGCTCGCGCGTTCATCGCGCGCGGCGGCGTGCGCGCACCGGACTGGCGCGCGCGTGCGCAGGCGCTGCACCGCGCGTTCGTCGCGCGGTGGCTGAGTCCGGGCGGCGCGGCCGACCTGCTCGCGATGAGCGTGTTCGTCGATTCGGTGGAGCGCGACGACAGCCTCCTTGAGGCGACCCGGCGATGACCCTCGCGATTCTCTGCTCGGGCCAGGGCGGCCAGCACGCGGACATGTTCGACCTGACGGGCGCCGATTCGCGCACCGACGCGCTGTTCGCGCACGCGGCGCGGCACCTCGGCGCCGATCCGCGCGCGTGGGTGCGCGACGCCGATCCCGACGCGCTGCGCGAGAACCGCACTGCGCAACTGCTCTGCACGCTGCAGGCGCTCGCGGCCGCCGCGCTGCTCGATCCGGTTTTGCCGCGCCGGCGCTGCGTCGCCGGCTACAGCGTCGGCGAGGTCGCGTCGTGGAGTATCGCGGGGCTGTTCGATCCGCACGATGCGCTCGATCTTGCCGATGCGCGCGCCCGCGCGATGGACGCGGCGAGCGGCGGCGACGAGGGCATGATGTTCGTTCGCGGGCTTGCGCGCGCCGACGTCGAGCGCCTGTGCGCGGACCGCGACGCCGCCGTCGCGATTGCGAATCCGGGTGACGCGTTCGTGATCGCGGGGCGCCGCGACGCGGTCGAGGCCATCGCGGCCGACGCTGCGCGCGCGGGCGCGCAGCGCGTCGCGCCGGTCGGCGTGCGGATCGCGTCGCATACGCGGCGACTCGCGTCCGCGGTGCCGGCGTTCCGTGCCGTACTCGGCGCGGCGCCGATCCGGCGCGCGCTGCCGGGCACGCGGCTGTTCTGCGGGATCGACGGCAGCGCGGTGCTCGACACGCGCGACGGACTCGACAAGCTCGCGCGCCAGATCGCCGAGCCGGTCGAATGGGCCGCGTGTCTCGCGGGCTGCGTCGAGGCGGGCGCGACCGCGTTTCTCGAGCTCGGGCCGGGCCGCGCGCTCGCGGAGATGGCGGCCGGCGCGTATCCGGCGCTGCCGGCTCGCAGCCTCGCCGATTTTCGCTCGCTCGACGGCGTCGCGAGCTGGCTCGAGCGCGTCACCGGGCGCTGATCGAGCACTAAGCGAGCACGTATCGAGCACTGAACGGAGGCTCGCTAGGCGCCCCCCGGCGACACCGATCGAGCCCTGAACGGAGGCTCGCGAGCCGCCCCCCCGGCGACACCGATCGAGCCCCGAGCGGACGCCCGCGAACCGCCTGCCGGCGCCGCGTGTTGCGCCGATACGCCACTGTGATGGGCGTACTTGCAACGCCATGCGGCGTCGCTACAATGGCGCCGCCATGAAATCCGCCGCCTGCCTTTGCGCCGCGCTCGTTTGCGCGGCATCCGCCCACGCCGTGCCGATGCCGCCCGACAGCGCGACGGTCGGCACCTACCTGTCCCGCGACGACGCAGCGACCGATGCCGCCACCGGCCTGATTCGCCAGGCGCGCCATCGCGTGCTGGTCGCCGGTTATGCGCATCTGCCGCCGGCGCTCGCCGACGCGTTGCGCGCCGCGCATGCGCGCGGAGTCGACGTGCGCGTGGTGCTGAACCGCGCGACGCGCCCGGGCCGTGGCGCACGCTCTCTGGCGAGCGGCGGCATCGACGTCGCGATCGGCGCGCGCGACGCGGCGCCGGGCATGCGCTTCGTGATCGTCGACGACAGCGTCGCGCTCGCGGCCGACGCGGACAACACGCAGCCCGGCACCGGCATGGTCAACGTATTCCATCGTGCGCCGGAGCTCGCGCAAACCTACGGGCAGACTTTCTGGCGGCTGTACTGGCAGGCCGACCGGCTCTGACGCCGCGCATTCTCCTTCCCTGATTCCCCGGCGCGCGAAAGTGCGAGCGCGTCACCGCTTGAATTGGCGGATCGCATGAGCCATGCTCATTGAAGCGATGTCGCCGGCGTCGCGGCTCCGGGCTTGCGCCGATCGGCGCGCTGAAGGGCCGCCGGCCGCCGGCCGGCGCAAGGAGCGGATCGTGTTCAATCGTTTCGCGGATCGCGCGGACGCGGGCCGCCAGCTCGCCGACGCGCTGCGTGACTACGCGGGCAGTGCGGGCAGTGCGGGCAACGGGAGTCTCGTCGTGCTCGCGCTGCCGCGCGGCGGCGTGCCGGTCGCGTATCCCGTCGCGCGTGCGCTGCGCGCGCCGCTCGACGTGCTCGTCGTGCGAAAACTGGGCGTGCCGTTCGATCCGGAGCTCGCGATGGGCGCGATCGCGAGCGGCGGCGCGATCCATCTGCAGCGCGGCGTGATCGAGTCGATGGGGGTGACCGACGCACAGCTTGCCGCGGTGATCGCGCGCGAAACCATCGAGTTGAACCGGCGCGACGCACTGTACCGCGGCACGTGGCCGGCGGTGCCGGTCGACGCGTGCACCGCGATCGTCGTCGACGACGGCATCGCGACCGGCGCGTCGATGCGCGTTGCGCTACAGACGCTGCGCGCGCGCCGCCCGGCGCGCGTGATCGCGGCGGTGCCCGTCGCGCCGGCCGGCGCCGCGCGCCGGTTCGACGATCTCGTGGATGCGTTCGTCGCGGTCGAGCATCCGCCGACGTTCTTCGGGATCAGCCAGTTCTACGCCGATTTCACGCAGACGACCGACGAGGAAGTTCGCGTGCTGCTCGACGCCGCGCGCGCGGAGGCGGCGCCGTGACGCGCGGCGTCGCGGCCGTGCGGGTTTCCGCTTCCAGAAACAGCGTCTGCAACGCCGGATGCACGTCGTCGCGCCAGCGCGGCCCGGTGAAGAGCCCGTAGTGATCGCAGCCGTCGATGTCGAGCCGATGCCGCTCGTGTACCGCGAGGCCCGTGCACAGCTCGTGCGCGGCGTGCGTTTGCCCGCTGCCCGTGACCGCATCGCTCGTGCCCTCGACGGTCAACAGCGCGGTGCCGCGCAGCGCGGCGGGTTCGACGCGCGCGCCCCGTACGTGCCACGTGCCGTTCGCGAGGCACGCGCGCTGGAACACGATGTCGACCGTGTCGAGAAAATACTCGGCGGGCATGTCGAGCAGCGCCGTGTATTCGCGCATCGCGCGGCGGGCGTCGGCGAGCGCGGCGGAGTCGGCGCGTGTCGCGGCCTGCGCGTAGAGGTCGATCAGCGTCAGATAGCGCTGCGGATAGACGATCGCGATCTCCGCCTGCTGCAGATAGGTCGGGAACACGTCGCGTCCGCGCCCCGCGAAGTCGGCCGGCACGACGTCGATCAGATGCCGGCGGCACCAGTCGAGCGAATGCGACGCGGCCGCCAGCCCGAGCGTGCTCGGATTGCGCCGCGCGTCGAGCGGGCCGCCGATCAGCGTGACGCTCGCCGCCGGCGCGCCGCCGCGCGCCGCGCGCAGCGCCAGCGCGCCGAGCGCCGGCACGGTCGCCTGGCAGACCGCGACCACATGCAGCGGCCGTGCGTCCCGCGCGAGCGCGTCGACGAAATCGTCGAGCATCGTCACGTACTCGTCGAGCCCGAAGCGCCCCGCGTCGAGCGGCACGTCGCGCGCGTTGGTCCAGTCGGTCACGTAGACGTCGCCGTCGGCGAGCAGGGTCTCGATCGTCTCGCGCATCATCACCGCCGCGTGGCCGGCGAGCGGCGCGCTCAGCAGCACCGCTCGCGGTGCGGGCAGCGCGGGCGGCGCTTGCGCGCGCGAGAAGCGGCGCAGCAGACAGAACGGCGTGCGCGCGACGATCTCTTCATGGATGGCATCGCAGCCGCCGTCGCGCGCGAGTGGCCCGATCGCAAACGGCGGCGGCTCGTCGGACGGGCCGAGAAGGGGTTCGAACAGATCCGCGTAGCAGGACGAGGCGGCGTGCGGCAGCGTCGCGACCGGCCACGCGTCGAACGCGTGCCGTGTCGCCGCACGCCACGCGCGCAGCCACTGGCGCTGCTGCTCGACGAGGTCATACCACATGGCGATCCTTGGCGAAGACGACGGAACAAGTCTGCATTATGGTCATTGTGGCGGCGCTGTGGGACGGTGATTTGACGCGCGGCGCCGCGCATGCGGCGGCGATGCGCTAGGCACGCGGGGCCGGCGCTGCTAGAGTCGTCGGTCCCATCCCGAAAACGGAGCGAAATGTGACGAAAAACGCGATGAAAAGCGAGATGAAGCTGATTGGCATGCTGGATTCTCCTTTCGTGCGGCGCGTCGCCATCTCGGCGAAGCTGCTCGGTCTGCCGTTCGAACACGAACAGCTGTCGGTGTTCCGGCACGTCGACGCGGTGAAGGCGATCAATCCGGTCGTGAAGGCGCCGACGCTCGTCACCGGTGACGGCACGATGCTGATCGATTCGTCGCTGATCGCCGACTATCTCGACCGTCTCGTCGCGCCCGATGCGCGCCTGCTGCCGGAGGCGCTCGATGCGCGGGTGCGCGCGCTCGCGCTGATCGGGCTTGCGCTGGCGGCGATGGAGAAGACGGTGCAGGTGGTCTACGAGTACGGACTGCGCCCGGAGGACAAACGTCACCAGCCGTGGCTCGACCGCGTGCTCGACCAGCTCGGCGCCGCGTACGGCGAGCTCGAGAAGCGGATCGCCGGCGTGCCGGGCTGGCTGCTCGGCGGCGAACGTCCGACGCAGGCGGACGTGACGGTCGCCGTCGCGTGGCGCTTCACGCAGTTCATGGCCGCGACCTACGCGGATCTCGCGCGGATCGATCCGGCCCGCTATCCGGCGCTCGCCGCGCATTCGGCGCGCGCGGAGGCGCTGCCCGCGTTCGTCGAAACGCCGCTCGACTAGTCGCGGCGGGCTCGGCGGCGATTGTTCATCGCCGCTGACAAGTGATTTGGGATCTGCGAGGTTTATCCGCGCGCGATGGGTTCTTAGAATTCGTTCCATCAGTAACCGACTTGCGATGGAGACGACGATGAAAGCGTGGATCGAATCGAGCCTGTACCACCCGTCGCTCCTGCTGCCGCTGGTGATGCTGATGCAGCTGATGGTCGCGCACGATTTCAACCTCGGTCAGGTCGGGCTGATCGTCGCCGCGCGCGTCGTGCGGGCCGCGATGGCGTATTCACGCTCGCTGATCGGCACGACATGCATGGCGCATGCGTGAAATAGCCCGGCCGGCCTGTGCCGACCGGGTTTTCGGGATTTCGGGACGCGCCCCGGCTTCGGTCGGGGCGCGTCGTTTTTGCGGTGGCTTGCGGTGGCTGCGGTGGCTTGCGGCGGCTTGCGGTGGCTTGCGTTTGCTTGAGCTGGCTTGCGCTCGCGTGTTCAAGCGCGCGCGGTCGTCGCGACGCGATAGACGTCGCCGTCGTCGGCGCGGAGTTCGCACGCGAGCTGGTGCGCTTCGCGGCGCGTCGCGACCGCGGGCGGGGAGCCCTTCAGCGGCCGGCGCGCGGTCTCCGCGAGCGCGAGCACCGACACGATGCCGATCACGGCCGCGCCCATCAGATAGTACGCGGGCATCAGCGGGTTGCCGGTCGTGTCGACGAGCCAGGCCGTCACGAGCGGCGTCGTGCCGCCGAACAGCGACACCGACACGTTGAAGCCGATCGCGAGCGCGCCGTAGCGGATCCCGGTCGGGAACAGCGCCGGCAGCACCGACGGCATCACGCCGGTGAAGCATGACAGCAGCGTGCCGAGCATCAGCAGGCCGCCGAACATCGGCAGCGTCGCGCCGGTGCCGATCAGCTTCATCGCGGGAATCGCGAGCAGCAGCAGGCCGACGCAGCCCGCGAGCATCACCGGCTTGCGGCCGACCGAGTCCGACAGGCGGCCGGCGGCGAGCGTCATCGGCATCATCAGCACCATCACGAGCAGAACCAGCACGAGGCCGTGCGCCGCGTCGACGTGCAGTGTCGACGACAGATAGCTCGGCAGGTACGACAGCACCATGTAGTCGGTCACGTTGAAGATCAGCACGAGACCGACGCACAGCAGCAGCGCGCGCCAGTTCGCGAGCAGCGTGTCGTAAAAGCGCGCGCGCGGCATCGCGTTGCCCTGCGCTTCGCGCGCGTCGGCTTCGCGCTTGAATGCGGGCGTTTCTTCGAGGCGCATCCGGATGTAGAGCCCGATCAGGCCGAGCGGCCCCGCGATCAGGAACGGCACGCGCCAGCCCCACGACAGCAGCGCGTCTTCCGGCAGCGACGCGGTCAGCAGCGCGACGACGCCCGCGCCGAGCACGTAGCCGACGAGCGTGCCGAATTCGAGGAAGCTGCCCATGAAGCCGCGGCGGCGGTCGGTCGAGAATTCCGCGATGAAGGTCGCGGCGCCGCCGTACTCGCCGCCCGTCGAGAAGCCCTGCACGAGACGCGCGACGAGCAGCAGCACCGGCGCGAGCATGCCGATCGACGCGTAGCTCGGGATCAGGCCGATCGCGAACGTGCCGACGGCCATCATGATCATCGTCGCGGCGAGCACGCGCTGGCGGCCGATGCGGTCGCCGAGCGGGCCGAACACCATGCCACCGAGCGGACGCACGACGAACGCGGCCGCGAACGTGCCGAACGTCGCGAGCAGTTGCGCGGACGGGCTGCTCGACGGGAAGAACACCTTGCCGAGCGTCACGGCGATGTAGCTGTAGACGCCGAAATCGAACCATTCCATCGCGTTGCCGATCGCCATCGCGCTGACCGCGCGTTTCAGCAGGCTCTGATCGACGACGGTGATGTCGGCGGCGGACGGCGCGTCGTGCTGCGACGCGGACGGGGAGGGGGACACAGCGGCTGGGCTGACGTGTGTAGCGGTCAAGGTCAGGGACTCCTTGGACTGCGGCCGAGACGGGCGGGGCCCGTCCGACACGGTTTGCCGGCAAGCGCGATGTCGCGAGCGATGCAGCAAGCAAGGCATTAAGTGCTTACTGCAAAACCGGCCCCGGCAAGGCGGACCCGGTGGGTCGTCGCGACATGACGCTCATGAGAAAACGCCGCGTGAAGCACGCGGCAGGGCACTCCGCAATGGAGCGATGAAACGAGGAAAACAGGCCCGGCGGGCTTGCGTTCCTGTGGAAGCGATTCCGGTCGACGTGCCGCGCACGCCATGCGCGGGCGGACATTCTGCGGAATCGAAATGATGGATATTGAGTGTTGAAACGATTCACATGATAGCACGATGAGCGACGATCGCGCAAATTGCCGCCGAAGGCCCGCCCGGTGGGCGTCGCGCGCATCGTCGAGCGCGTGCGAACGGGCGCCGGCACCCGCAAAATGGGTGCCGAAGGAGGGCCTGTTCGGAATGATCGGATTCGCGAAAATCGCGGCGCTGTTCGCCGCCACCGCGCTTGCGGAAATCGTCGGCTGCTATCTGCCGTGGCTCGTGCTGAAGGCGGGGCGCTCCGCGTGGCTGCTCGCGCCCGCCGCGCTGTCGCTCGCGCTGTTCGCGTGGCTGCTGACGCTGCATCCGAGTGCCGCCGGGCGCACGTATGCGGCGTACGGCGGGATGTACATCGCGGTCGCGCTCGTGTGGCTGCGCGCGGTCGACGGTGTCGCGCTGACGCGTTGGGATGCGGCGGGCGCCGCACTCGCGCTCGCCGGGATGGCGGTCATCGCGCTGCAGCCGCGCGGCTGAGCGCTGTCAAGCGTGACCCGCGCCGGATTGTGTCAAAACGTCACACAACACACGCACTGTCACGCATCAACACGCACCGACACGTGCCGACACGCAACGTCACGCGTCGTCGCCGGGCGCGGCGGCCGTCTGCCGCCACACGCATGCGCCCTTGACCGACTTGTCGAGCGCGTCGAGCTGCGCGCGATGCGCGGCCAGTTCGTCTTCGCTCGCCGCGAGCACCGGCAGGTCGAGCGCCGCGAACGACATCCGCTGGCCGTTCGCGGCGCCTTGCGCGTCGGCGCCGTCGTCGAGCATGTCGATCACGAGGCTGTCCTGGCCGCGCGTCATCGCGAGATAGACTTCGGCGAGCAGCTCCGAGTCGAGCAGTGCGCCGTGCAGCGTGCGGTGCGCATTGTTGATCCCGAAGCGGTCGCACAGCGCGTCGAGCGAGTTGCGCTTGCCGGGGAACATCTGCTTGGCCTGCACGAGCGTGTCGATCACGCCCGCGCAGGGCCCGGCGAACGGGGGCTGGCCGAGCCGGTCGAATTCCGCGTCGAGAAAGCCGAGGTCGAACGGCGCGTTGTGGATGATCAGCTCGGCGTCGCCGACGAAGTCGCGAAGCTGCGCGGCGATCTCCGCGAATTTCGGCTTGTCGCGCAGGAATTCGGTCGTGAGCCCGTGCACCGCGAGTGCGCCCGGATCGCTGTCGCGCTCGGGGTTCACGTACAGGTGCAGGTTGTTGCCGGTGAGCCGCCGGTTCAGCAGCTCGACGCAGCCGATTTCGATGATGCGGTCGCCCGCGCGGGCGTTGAGGCCGGTGGTTTCGGTATCGAGAATGATCTGGCGCATGGCGTATGAAACGAGAAAAACGTGAACAACCGATAAAACAGCCGATAAAACAACCAATAAAGGGCCGCGCCGCTCAGGCGGCCGACAGCGACTCGACGCCGCGGTTCGCGAGCGCATCCGCGCGCTCGTTGCCCGGATGGCCCGCATGGCCCTTGACCCAGCGCCATTCGACCTGATGCTGCGCGACGAGCGCATCGAGCCGCTTCCACAGATCGGCGTTCTTCACGGGCGTCTTCGACGCGGTGATCCAGCCTTTCTTCTTCCAGCCGTGGATCCACTCGGTGATGCCCTTCTGCACGTACTGCGAGTCGGTGTGCACGACGATGCGGCACGGGCGCTTCAGCGCGTCGAGCGCGGCGATCACGCCCATCAGCTCCATGCGGTTGTTGGTCGTGTTCGGCTCGCCGCCGAACAGCTCCTTCTCGGTGTCGCCGTAGCGCAAGAGCGCGCCCCAGCCGCCGGGGCCGGGGTTGCCCTTGCAGGCGCCGTCGGTGTAGATGTCGATCGTATCGTGGGTCGTCATGAGGATTCTTGGTGGGTGGTCGGGGAAGCCGCCGGCGTCAGGCCGGGCGCGAGCACGGGCTTCTTCATCTTGATCTGGCCGACGAGCCGCATGCCGCGCACGCGCTTGACGGCCGTCACCATGTAAACGGCGCCGAGGATCGGCCACCAGCGGTCGCCGGCGGCCTCCATGAATGCGCAGCGCGCGAGCCACTTGTCGGTCGCGAGCGGCGGGCGATAGCAGCCGAAGCGGCCGCGCTCGAGATCGAAGCCGAGCAGCTTGATCCAGTCCTTCAGCCGGATGAACGCGATCTGGTCGCGCGCGGACGGCACGAACGGCCGGTTCGCCATCTTGCCGAACGACTGGCGCATCCCCCACAGGCTCAGCGAGTTGAAGCCGGTGATCACGAGCTGGCCCTCGGGCATCAGCACGCGCTCGGCCTCGCGCAGCAGCCGGTGCGGGTCGGACGTGAACTCGAGCGTGTGCGGCATCACGATCAGGTCGACGCTCTGCGACTCGAACGGCAGGTCGAGCAGATCGCACCAGAGCGTGCTGCGCCCGGCCGGCGCATGCTCCGGGCCGGGCGTTTCGCGCGCCCACGGGTACTGGTACGGCGCGCTCGCGCCGCTGGCCGGATCGAGCACGAGCCCGCGGTACGGCATCCGGTTCTCGCGCAGTGCGTCGAGCTGCGGCAGGCCGAGCTGCAGCGCGTGAAAACCGAACACGTCGGATACGAAGCGATCGAGCTGCGCCTGCTCCCAGCCGAGCACGTAGCGCCCGGGCGGGGAGTCGGTCCATTCGGGCCAGTCTATAATTGGACGATCAGCCATATCGATTGTTGCGTGCCATGAACGAGCTGGAATACATGCCGGTCCCGGCATTCGAGGACAACTACATCTGGCTCGTGTCGGACGGCAGCGACGCGATCGCCGTCGATCCGGGCGAAGCCGCTCCGGTGCGCCGCGCCCTCGCTGAACGAGGCTGGCGGCTGACCGCTATTTTACTCACGCACCACCATGCCGACCACGTCGGCGGCGTTGCCGCGCTGATCGCCGGCCAATCGGCCGACCGGCCGCTGCCCGTCTACGGCCCCGCGGCCGAGGGGATCGGCGTCGTCACGCGGCCGCTCGCGGGCGGCGATCGCGTGACGCTCGCGTCGCCCGCGCTGACGTTCGACGTGATCGACGTGCCTGGCCACACGCGCGGCCACATTGCGTATTTTCAGGCGGCCGGCCCAGGCCCGGCCGGGGTAGGCGCGGCCGGCGCAGGCCCGGCCGGCCCGGGCCCGACGTCACCGCACGTATTCTGCGGCGACACGCTGTTCTCGTGCGGCTGCGGGCGGCTGTTCGAGGGCACGCCCGCGCAGATGCTCGCGTCGCTCGACGCGCTCGCGGCGCTGCCCGGCGATACGCGGGTGCATTGCGCGCACGAATACACGCTGTCGAACATCCGCTTCGCGCTCGCGTGCGAGCCGGGCAACGCGGCGCTCGCCGCGTGGCGCGACGCCGCGCAGGCACGCCGCGCGCAAGGGGTGCCGACGCTGCCGACGACGATCGCGCACGAGCGCGCGGTGAACCCGTTCCTGCGCGCGGACAGCGGCGAGATCCGCGCGACGCTCGAGGCGCAGCTGCACGAAACGGTGCCGGATCGGCTGGCCGCATTCACGCTGATGCGGGAGTGGAAAAACCGGTTCCGATGAGCGTCGCCGCATCGGAAAAAAGTTCATCCCGAATCTGCAAAATCGGCCCCAAATACTGGATTTGCCTAGATTTTCGGCGTTTTTATTGACGTGAAGGACGCACTTCCGTACCATCGCCTCCAATTTACCCGCCGCCGTAATCCGAGATTTTCATGCGACTATTACTGAGTGCGTTGCTGGTCCTGCTGCTCGCCGCGTGCGCGAGCCAGGGACCCACCGCCAATACCGCCGCCGATCCGCAAGCGGCGTCCAACTTCCTCCGCAAGTCCGCCACCGCCAAAGAAACCGTCGACGTCGACAAGCAATCCGTCGGCGAGCTCACGAGCGCCGACACCGATCTGTGGGCGCGCATCCGCCGCGGCTTCCAGATGCCCGACCTGCAGAGCGACCTCGTCGACATGCAGACCCAGTGGTACGTCCAGCGCCCCGATTACGTGCAGCGGATGACCGAGCGGTCGCAGAAATACCTGTATCACATCGTCGAGGAGCTCGAGGCGCGCCACATGCCGACCGAGCTCGCGCTGCTGCCGTTCATCGAATCCGCGTACAACCCGCAGGCGCTGTCGGTCGCGAAGGCGGCCGGCATGTGGCAGTTCGTGCCCGGCACCGGCCGCACGTACAACCTGCGGCAGAACATGTGGCAGGACGAGCGCCGCGACGTGCTCGCGTCGACGAGCGCCGCGCTCGACTATCTGTCCCGCCTGCACGACATGTTCGGCGACTGGTATCTCGCGCTCGCCGCGTACAACTGGGGCGAGGGCAACGTGCAGCGCGCGATCGCGCGCAACCAGGCGGCCGGCCTGCCGACCGACTACCAGAGCCTGCGTTTGCCGAGCGAGACGCGCAACTACGTGCCGAAGCTGCAGGCGGTCAAGAATCTGATCGCGCACCCGCAGCAGTACGGCCTCACGCTGCCGGACATCCCGAACCACCCGTATTTCGTGACCGTCACGACGTCGCATGACATCGACGTCAACGTCGCCGCGCAGCTCGCGAACCTGTCGCTCGACGAGTTCAAGTCGCTGAACCCGTCGTTCAAGAAACCGGTGATTCTCGGCGCGACCGATCCGCAGATCCTGCTGCCGTTCGACAATGCGTCCGCGTTCGAGAAGAATCTGAAGGCGTACGGCGGCCAGCTGTCGACGTGGACGACGTACACGGTCGACGAGCGGATCACGCCGCAGGCGCTTGCCGAGAAGATCGGCGTCGACGCGGATACGCTGATGAGCGTGAACAAGATTCCGGCCGGGATGCGGCTGAAGTCGGGCTCGACGCTCGTCGTGCCGCGCACCGACGACGACGACGAGGACATCAGCGCGGACGTCGCCGAAAACGCGGTGCTCGCGATGGAGCCGGACGTGCCGGACACGCGCAAGATGCTGATCCGCGTGCGCCGCAAGCAGTCGATGGAGGCGATCGCGGGCCGCTACGGCGTGTCGGTCGGCCAGCTGCGGGCGTGGAACAAGACGCGCCGCGAGATCGTGATGCCGGGCCAGACGATGGTGCTGCACGTGCCGGTCGGCCGCGCGGTGCCGGCGGAGCCGGGGCCGGAGCGGATCGCGACGTCGATCGGCGGCGCGCGGATCGAGCGCGCGAGCCTGCACGTCGGCGGCGGCAAGGCCGGGCGCGGCGAGCGGGCGGCGAGCGGCGGCAAGTCCGCCCCCGCGAAGGCATCGAAGGGCGCGAAGGCGCCGAAGGCCGCCGCGCCGGCGAAAGCCGCCGCTTCCAAGTCCGAACCGAAGGCCGCGTCGAAGTCGACCGAGTCGCACAAGGGCAAGAAGAAGAAATGAGCGCCGGGCCCGCGCGGCCCGAATTTGCTAACATTCGACGAAACGTCCGACGAAACGCCGTCACCGAGGTGACGGCGTTTTTCGTTTGTGCAGCGCATTTGGCCTGAAGGAGGGTGCATGTCGTCGATGCAGTGGAGGGTGCTCGTGCTGTTCGCGCTCGGGTATTTCGTGTCGTACGTGTTCCGGGGCGTCAATCTCGGCTTCGCGCCGTTCATCACGCGCGATCTCGGGCTGTCGGCGGCCGATCTCGGTCTGCTGACGAGCCTCTACTTTCTCGGTTTCGCGGGCGCGCAGCTGCCGGCCGGCGTGCTGCTCGACCATTTCGGTCCGCGCCGCGTGACGGCCGGCATGCTGCTGTTCGCGGCGGCGGGCGCGCTCGTGTTCGGCGCCGCGCACGGGATCGGCGCGATGATGCTCGGGCGCCTGCTGATCGGCGTCGGCGTGTCGGTCAGCCTCGGCGCCGCGTTCAAGGCGCTCGCGCAGCACTTCCGGGTCGAGCGGCTGCCGCTCGTGAACGGTGTCGTGATGGCGGTCGGCGGGCTCGGCGGCGTCGCGGTCGGTTCGCCGCTGACCTGGCTGCTCGGCGTGCTCGACTGGCGCGCGATCTGCGTCGCGCTCGCGGTGCTGACCGTCGCGGTCGCCGGCGCGATCTGGGCCGGCGCGCCCGACGCGCGGCAAACGCGCCACCAGGGCACGCTCGTCAGCCAGTTCAAGGGCACGTGGCACATCCTGAAGAGCGCCGCGTTCTGGAAGATCGGCTCGTTCTCGATCGTCACGCAGGGCGTGTTCTATGCGATGCAGTCGCTGTGGGTCGGCGCGTATCTGCGTGACGTCGCCGGCTTCGATGCGCACGCGGCCGCGCGCCTCGTGTCGCTGCTCGGCTTCGCGATGATGGCGGGCAGCGTCGGCTTCGGCGCGGCCGCGCGGCTGTTCGAGCGGCGCGGCGTGTCGGTCTACGCGTTTTGCGGGATCGGGATGGCGCTGTTCGTCGTCACGCAGCTCGCGATCGTCGTGCGCGTGCCGCTGCCGGCATCGGCGCTGTGGATCGCGTACGGGATGTTCGGCGGGGTCGGAATCCTGAGCTACGCGGTGCTGGCCGAGCATTTCCCGCCGCATCTGATCGGCCGCGTGAACACGACGCTCACGCTCGTGATCTTCCTGCTGATCTTCGGGTTCCAGATCGGCGTCGGCGAGGTGCTGGCGTTCTGGTCGCCCGTCGACGGCCGCTATCCGGTGGCCGCGCATCTGAGCGCGTGGAGCGTGCTGATCGCGCTGCAGATCGCGAGCGCGCTCTGGTACGCGTGGCCCGCGCGCGCCGGCGCTGCCCGGGCCGGCGCGCGCGGGTAGTGCCAGCGACATTGCTAGCGACATTGCCAGCGGCATCGTGTCGCAATCTGGATTGAAAAGAGGGGCATTTTCGCGCTATAATTTGTAAGTTTGTGCTGATCAACCTCGCACCCTAGCGCCTACCCCTTCATCCCGTTCATCCGCCGCGCGCCGTCTATCGGGCGACGGCGCGACATCCCGCGCCGCGTGTGCGCCGGATTCGCGCCGCGTACCGGATTCGCGCCGCGGATCGCGCCAAGCCAGCGACCTCGCGCGCGTTCGCCGCGCGTCGCTCGCGCGGCCGGGTAGACAGGTCGGCCGCTGGGTGCTCCCCAAGGAGCCTCCCGTGTTGCCGTCTTTTTCTCCCGCTTTGCTCGCACTCGCCGACGGCACGGTCTTTCGTGGTTATTCGATCGGGGCCGAAGGCCACACGATCGGCGAAGTCGTGTTCAATACCGCGATCACCGGCTATCAGGAAATCCTCACCGACCCGAGCTACGCGCGCCAGATCGTCACGCTCACGTATCCGCACATCGGTAACGTCGGCGTGAACGTCGAGGACGTCGAAGCGACGAAAGTCCATGCGGCGGGCCTGATCATCCGCGATCTGCCGACGCTCGCGTCGAACTTCCGGATGGATCGCACGCTCGGCGACTATCTGCGCGACGAAGGCGTCGTCGCGATCGCCGGCATCGACACCCGCAAGCTGACCCGCATCCTGCGCGACAAGGGCGCGCAGAACGGCTGCATCCTCGCCGGCTCCGACGACGAGGCGAAAGCGATCGAGCTCGCGCGCTCGTTCCCGGGCCTCGCCGGGATGGATCTCGCGAAGGTCGTGTCGACGAGCAAGCCGTTCGAATGGAAGCAGACCGAATGGCGCCTC
This sequence comes from Burkholderia guangdongensis, assembly GCF_013403875.1. Lineage (GTDB taxonomy): Bacteria > Pseudomonadota > Gammaproteobacteria > Burkholderiales > Burkholderiaceae > Burkholderia > Burkholderia guangdongensis. The sequence goes on from NZ_JACBNX010000013.1 coordinate 52,636, forward strand.
GGCAGCGGCTACGGCATGCAGGCCACGCCGAAATACCGTGTCGTCGCGTACGACTTCGGCGTCAAGTACAACATCCTGCGGATGCTCGCGGAGCGCGGCTGCCACGTGACGGTGCTGCCCGCGCAGGCGAGCGCGGAAGAGGCGCTCGCACTGAATCCGGACGGCATCTTCCTGTCGAATGGCCCCGGCGATCCGGAACCGTGCGATTACGCGATCGCGGCGACGAAGACGTTCCTCGAGCGCGGCGTGCCGACGTTCGGCATCTGCCTCGGCCACCAGATCATGGGGCTCGCGGTCGGCGGCAAGACGCTGAAGATGAAGACCGGCCACCACGGCGCGAACCACCCGGTCAAGGATCTCGGCGACGGCCGCGTCGTGATCACGTCGCAGAACCACGGCTTCGCGGTCGACGCCGATTCGCTGCCCGCGAACGCGCGCGTCACGCACGTGTCGCTGTTCGACGGCACGCTGCAGGGCTTCGAGCTGACCGACCGTCCGGCGTTCTGCTTCCAGGGCCACCCGGAAGCGTCGCCGGGCCCGCACGACATCGGCTATCTGTTCGACCGCTTCACCGCGCTGATGGACGCCGCGAAGGCGCCGCGCGTCGCGTAACGGGCGACGTCACGTCACACAACGTCACGACAGGAGCACACGCATCATGTTCGGCCACGCACTCGGCATCACGGATCTCTGGACCTACGTGTTCGGCGTGATCGTCATCGTCCTGCTGCCGGGGCCGAACTCGATGTACGTGCTGTCGCTCGCCGCGCAGCGCGGCGTGAAGACGGGCTACCGCGCCGCGTGCGGCGTGTTTCTCGGCGATACGGTGCTGATGGCGCTGTCGGCCGCGGGCGTCGCGTCGCTGTTGAAGGCGAACCCGCTGCTGTTCTCGGTCGTCAAGTACGGCGGCGCCGCGTACCTGCTCTATATCGGCAGCTCGATGCTGCGCGCCGCGTGGCGCAGGCTGCGGCAGCCGGACGGTGCGGTGGCCGACCCAGCGCCCGGCGCGCCGCGCGCGGTCGATAGCGAGCGACCGTTCCGCAAGGCGATCGTCGTGAGCCTGCTGAACCCGAAAGCGATCCTGTTCTTCGTGTCGTTCTTCATCCAGTTCGTCGATCCGGCGTTCGCGCACCCGGCACTGTCGTTCGTCGTGCTCGGCGCGATCGCGCAGGTCGCGAGCTTCCTGTACCTGAGCACGCTGATCTTCGCGGGTGCCCGCCTCGCCGAGCAGTTCCGCCGCCGCCGCAGGCTCGCGGCCGGCGCGTCGGGCAGCGTCGGCACGCTGTTCGTCGGCTTTTCCGTGAAGCTCGCGCTCGCGACGATGAACTGACCGCGCGCCTCGCCGCCCGCGCGCATCAACGATTACTTATTGCATATAACGCCATGCCAAAACGCACAGACATCAACAGCATCCTCATCATCGGCGCCGGCCCGATCATCATCGGCCAGGCGTGCGAGTTCGACTACTCGGGCGCGCAGGCATGCAAGGCGCTGCGTGAGGAGGGCTACAAGGTCGTCCTCGTGAACAGCAACCCGGCGACGATCATGACGGACCCGAACACGGCCGACGTCACGTACATCGAGCCGATCACGTGGGAAGTCGTCGCGCGCATCATCGAGAAGGAGCGCCCGGACGCGATCCTGCCGACGATGGGCGGCCAGACCGCGCTGAACTGCGCGCTCGACCTGCATCACCACGGCGTGCTCGAGAAGTTCGGCGTCGAGCTGATCGGCGCGTCGCCCGAGGCGATCGACAAGGCCGAGGACCGCCAGAAGTTCAAGGACGCGATGACGAAGATCGGCCTCGGCTCCGCGAAGTCGGGCATCGCGCACTCGATGGAAGAGGCGACGAAGGTGCAGGGCGAGATCATGGCGGTCACCGGCGGCAGCGGCTACCCGGTCGTGATCCGTCCGTCGTTCACGCTCGGCGGCTCGGGCGGCGGCATCGCGTACAACCGCGAGGAGTTCGAGGAGATCTGCAAGCGCGGCCTCGACCTGTCGCCGACGCGCGAGCTGCTGATCGAGGAATCGCTGCTCGGCTGGAAGGAATACGAGATGGAAGTCGTGCGCGACCGCGCCGACAACTGCATCATCGTCTGCTCGATCGAGAACCTCGACCCGATGGGCGTGCACACCGGCGACTCGATCACGGTCGCCCCGGCGCAAACGCTGACCGACAAGGAATACCAGATCCTGCGCAACGCGTCGCTCGCGGTGCTGCGCGAGATCGGCGTCGACACCGGCGGCTCGAACGTGCAGTTCTCGATCAACCCGAAGGACGGCCGGATGGTTGTGATCGAGATGAACCCGCGCGTGTCGCGTTCGTCGGCGCTCGCGTCGAAGGCGACGGGCTTCCCGATCGCGAAGGTCGCCGCGAAGCTCGCGGTCGGCTACACGCTCGACGAGCTGAAGAACGAGATCACCGGCGGCCAGACGCCGGCGTCGTTCGAGCCGACGATCGACTATGTGGTCACGAAGATTCCGCGCTTCGCGTTCGAGAAGTTCCGCGAGGCCGACTCGCGCCTGACCACGCAGATGAAGTCGGTCGGCGAGGTGATGGCGATCGGCCGCACGTTCCAGGAATCGTTCCAGAAGGCGCTGCGCGGGCTGGAAGTCGGCGTCGACGGCCTCGACGAGAAGTCGACGAACCGCGACGAGATCGCAATCGAGATCCACGAGCCGGGCCCGGACCGCATCTGGTACGTCGGCGACGCGTTCCGGATCGGCATGACCGCCGAGGAAATCTTCGCGGAAACGTCGATCGATCCGTGGTTCCTCGCGCAGATCGAACAGATCGTGCTGAAGGAGAAGGCGCTCGCGGGTCGCACGCTCGCGTCGCTCTCGCGCGACGAACTGCGCTATCTGAAGCAGAGCGGCTTCTCGGACCGCCGCCTCGCGAAGCTGCTCCGCGCGAAGCCGGAGGACGTGCGCGTGCGCCGCGTCGAGCTGAACGTGCGCCCGGTGTACAAGCGCGTCGACACCTGCGCGGCCGAGTTCGCGACGAAGACGGCCTACATGTACTCGACGTATGAGGAAGAGTGCGAGGCGCAGCCGACGACGAACAAGAAGATCATGGTGCTGGGCGGCGGCCCGAACCGGATCGGCCAGGGCATCGAGTTCGACTACTGCTGCGTTCACGCGGCGCTCGCGATGCGCGAGGACGGCTATGAAACGATCATGGTCAACTGCAATCCGGAAACGGTGTCGACCGACTACGATACGTCCGACCGCCTGTACTTCGAGCCGCTGACGCTCGAGGACGTGCTCGAGATCGTCGACAAGGAAAAGCCGGCCGGCGTGATCGTGCAGTACGGCGGCCAGACGCCGCTGAAGCTCGCGCTCGACCTCGAGGCGCACGGCGTGCCGATCATCGGCACGTCGCCGGACATGATCGACGCGGCCGAGGATCGCGAGCGCTTCCAGAAGCTGCTGCAGGCACTCGGCCTGCGCCAGCCGCCGAACCGCACCGCGCGCGCGGAGGACGAGGCGCTGAAGCTCGCGGACGAGATCGGCTATCCGCTCGTCGTGCGTCCGTCGTACGTGCTCGGCGGCCGCGCGATGGAGATCGTGCACGAGCCGCGCGACCTCGAGCGCTACATGCGCGAGGCGGTGAAGGTGTCGAACGATTCGCCGGTGCTGCTCGACCGCTTCCTGAACGACGCGATCGAATGCGACGTCGACTGCATCTGCGACGGCGACGCGGTGTTCATCGGCGGCGTGATGGAGCACATCGAGCAGGCGGGCGTGCACTCGGGCGATTCGGCGTGCTCGCTGCCGCCGTATTCGCTGTCGACGGAAACCGTGGTTGAACTCAAGCGCCAGACCGCCGCGATGGCGAAGGCGCTGAACGTGGTCGGCCTGATGAACGTGCAGTTCGCGATCCAGCAGGTGCCGCGCGCGGACGGCACGAAAGAGGACGTGATCTACGTGCTCGAAGTGAACCCGCGCGCGTCGCGCACGGTGCCGTACGTGTCGAAGGCGACGAGCCTGCCGCTCGCGAAGATCGCCGCGCGTGCGATGGTCGGCCAGACGCTCGCGCAGCAGAACGTGACGAAGGAAGTCGAGCCGCCGTACTTCAGCGTGAAGGAAGCGGTGTTCCCGTTCGTGAAGTTCCCGACCGTCGACCCGGTGCTCGGGCCGGAGATGCGTTCGACCGGCGAAGTGATGGGGGTCGGCCAGACGTTCGGCGAGGCGCTGTTCAAGTCGCAGCTCGCGGCCGGCTCGCGCCTGCCGGAATCGGGCACGGTGCTGCTGACCGTGATGGACGCGGACAAGCCGAAGGCGGTCGAGGTCGCGCGGATGCTGCACGAGCTCGGCTATCCGATCGCGGCGACGAAGGGCACGGCCGCGGCGATCGCGGAAGCCGGCGTGCCGGTGAAGGTCGTGAACAAGGTGAAGGACGGCCGTCCGCACATCGTCGACATGATCAAGAACGGCGAGATCGCGCTCGTCTGCACGACGGTCGACGAGACGCGCCAGGCGATCGCCGATTCGCGCTCGATCCGGATGAGCGCGCAGGCGCACCGGATCACGTACTACACGACGATGTCGGGCGCGCGTGCCGCGGTCGAAGGGCTGCGCTATCTGAAGAACCTGGAAGTCTATGATTTACAAGGTCTTCACGCTCGCCTAAACTAAGCGGTCAGTTACCGTCGAAGCAATACGTGCCGCGATTAAGCGGCGTTCCCGGTCAGGCCGGGGATGCGCTTAATCGCGGTGATTTTTTTTGAGCTGTTTTTTTAGCGATTGAGTCGTTTATGAGCACCATTCCGTTGACGAAGCGTGGCGCGGACCAACTGCGCGATGAGCTGCAACGCCTGAAGTCGGTCGAACGGCCGGCCGTGATCACCGCGATCGCGGAGGCGCGCGCGCAGGGCGATCTGTCCGAAAACGCCGAGTACGACGCGGCCAAGGAGAAGCAGGGTTTCATCGAGGGTCGCATCGCGGAAATCGAATCGAAGCTGTCGGCCGCGCAGGTCATCGACCCGTCCGCGCTCGACGCGGACGGCCGCGTCGTGTTCGCGGCGACGGTCGAGCTCGAGGATCTCGAGTCGGGCAACACCGTGAAGTACCAGATCGTCGGCGACGACGAGGCCGATCTGGACCACGGCCTGATCTCGGTCAGCTCGCCGATCGCGCGCGCGCTGATCGGCAAGTCCGAAGGCGACGTCGCGGCGGTTCAGGCACCGAGCGGCGTGCGCGAGTACGAAATCATCTCCGTCAGCTACATCTGATGGCGGCAGTCGCGATGCCGCACCGTGTGTTCAGGCTGCTCGCGACCGTCTGGGTCGGCAGCCTGCTGACGATCGGCTTTGCGGTCGCGCCGGTGCTGTTTTCGATGCTCACGCGCATGGCCGCGGGCTCGGTCGCCGCGCAGTTGTTCCGGATCGAGGGCATTGTCGGCGCGGTCAGCGGCGTGCTGCTGCTCGCGCTGTCGAACCAGCTCGTGCGGCGCGGCTGCGACGATTACCGGCGCGTGCGCTGGCTGCTCGCGGCGATGCTCGGCTGCGTGCTGATCGGATATTTCGCGCTGCAGCCGTTCATGAACGCGCTGCGCACCGCGGCGATGGAGGCGGGCACCGACATCGCCAATTCGCCGTATGTGAGTCGCTTCGGGATGCTGCACGGCATCTCGAGCCTGTTCTATCTGGCCGAGAGCGTGTTCGGTCTGATGCTGATCTGGAAGCTGCCGGCGCGCGATGCGTGAACGAAACCCGGCGGCGTTGTGCCCCGGGCGGCGAGCAACGACGGGGCGCGGCCCCGAGAGCGGGCCGCTCGGGCGGAGTTACTTGACCTGATGCGGGCGCTTCGCGCTGGTCTGGCGCTTTTTCGCACGCTTCACGTTGCCGCCCGCGGTTACGCGCTCGTTGCCCTTCACGACCACCTTCTGCGGCTTCGGCCGGCGCACGGGGCTGCTGTTCGGCGACACCTTGACGACCTTGACGACGCGCGGCGAACGGCCCTTCGTGTCGGCGGCGGCCTCGCCCGCGCTCGGCAGCGCGTTGCCGCGGCGGCCGCGAACCGGCGCCGGCTCGGTCTCCTCGGGCCTCCAGATCACGAGCAGCTTGCCGATATGCTGGATCGGGGCGGCGCTCAGCCGATCGCAGATCTCGTCGTAGATCGCGACGCGCGCATCGCGCTCGTCGCCGAACACGCGGATCTTGATCAGCTCGTGCGCGGCCAGGTGGACCTTGATCTCGGCGAGCACCGCGTCGGTGAGCCCTTCGGCGCCGATCAGCACGACGGGCTTGAGCGCATGGGCCTGAGAGCGCAGCGCGGAGCGCTCGGCGGGAGAAAGCGAAAGGGCGGGCATGGAGTGTCGATTCTGAATGAGGGCGCGCGAGCGGCGCGCCGAAACCACGTAAAATCGCGGCCTGGGCGTTGTTCAGACCGCCGGCCGCGCGAATGAGACGCGTATTATCCGCTAAAAGCGCGGCATCACGAAGCAAATGGGCAGTTATCTTCTTCCGAATGGCAAAGAATCGTTTTAATCAATCCTGGCTGCACGACCACATCAACGACCCGTACGTCAAAATGGCGCAGCGGGAAGGGTATCGCGCGCGCGCCGCGTACAAACTGAAGGAAATCGACGAGCAGGACAAGCTGATCCGCCCGGGTCAGGTGGTCGTCGATCTCGGCGCCGCGCCGGGCAGCTGGAGCCAGTACGTGCGCAACAAGCTCGCGCAGGGCAAGCGGCGCGACACGGCGCGCGAGGGCGGGATCGACGGCACGATCGTCGCGCTCGACATGCTGCCGATGGAGCCGATCGCGGACGTGCACTTCATCCAGGGCGACTTCCGCGAGGACGACGTGCTGCTCCAGTTGGAGGCGGTGCTCGAAGGCCGGCCGGTGGACCTTGTAATCTCGGACATGGCCCCCAACCTGTCGGGTGTGGCGATCGCGGACGCCGCGCGGATCGAGCACGTGTGCGATCTCGCGCTCGAATTCGCGCAGAACCACCTGAAGCCCGACGGCGCGCTGCTCGTGAAGTGTTTTCACGGCAGCGGCTATAGCCAGATCGTCGAGAAATTCAAACATCAGTTTAAGGTCGTCGCACCACGCAAACCCAAGGCGTCCCGCGACAAATCGTCCGAAACGTTCATTTTGGGACGGCATCTGAAGCATCCCCGCTGACGCGGGGCGGATCGCCGAAACGGGCTCCGGCCCTTGCCAGACAAAGCTGCGCGCTATCGGCGCGGTTGACGATGCTTATGGCAGGGGGTGACGGACTGGATTAGAATGCCTGATGAGCGCCGCAAGGCAAATGTAGGCGCTCGTCTACGAGTGAAGGAGTGGTGCTTTGAACAACAATATGTTTTCCAAGGCAGCAGTGTGGCTGGTCATCGCACTGGTGCTGTTCACGGTGTTCAAGCAGTTCGACAAGCCCCGCGTTCAGGAAGGCGTGTCCTATTCGCAGTTCATGGATGACGCGAAGAACGGCAAGGTCAAGAACGTGATCGTTCAGGGGCGCAACCTCACCGTCACTCCGGCCGATGGCCAGAAATACCAGATCATCTCGCCGGGCGACATCTGGATGGTCGGCGATCTGATGAAATATGGCGTTCAGGTCAGCGGCAAGGCCGATGACGAACCGAACGCGCTGGTGTCCGCGCTGTACTACCTCGGCCCGACGATCCTGATCATCGGCTTCTGGTTCTACATGATGCGGCAGATGCAGGGAGGCGGTAAGGGCGGCGCGTTCTCGTTCGGCAAATCGCGCGCGCGGCTCATCGACGAGAACACCAACGCGGTGAATTTCTCCGACGTCGCCGGCTGCGACGAAGCGAAGGAGGAGGTGTCCGAGCTGGTCGACTTCCTGCGCGATCCGCAGAAGTTCCAGAAACTCGGCGGCCGCATTCCGCGCGGCGTGCTGCTCGTCGGCCCGCCGGGCACCGGCAAGACGCTGCTCGCGCGTGCGATCGCGGGCGAGGCGAAGGTGCCGTTCTTCAGCATCTCGGGTTCGGACTTCGTCGAAATGTTCGTCGGCGTCGGCGCGGCCCGCGTGCGCGACATGTTCGAGCAGGCGAAGAAGCATGCGCCGTGCATCGTGTTCATCGACGAAATCGACGCGGTCGGCCGCCATCGCGGCGCCGGCATGGGCGGCGGCAACGACGAGCGCGAGCAGACGCTGAACCAGATGCTCGTCGAAATGGACGGCTTCGAGGCGAATTCCGGCGTGATCGTGATCGCCGCGACGAACCGCTCCGACGTGCTCGACAAGGCGCTGCTGCGTCCGGGCCGTTTCGACCGTCAGGTCTACGTGGGCCTGCCCGACATCCGCGGCCGCGAGCAGATCATGCGCGTGCACCTGCGCAAGGTGCCGATCTCGAACGACGTCGATGCGGCGGTGATCGCGCGCGGCACGCCGGGCTTCTCGGGCGCCGATCTCGCGAACCTCGTGAACGAGGCCGCGCTGTTCGCCGCGCGCCGTGGCAAGCGGATCGTCGAGATGCAGGACTTCGAGGACGCGAAGGACAAGATCTTCATGGGGCCGGAGCGCAAGTCGGCGGTGATCCGCGAGGAAGCGAAGCGCGCGACTGCGTATCACGAATCCGGCCACGCGGTGATCGCGAAGCTGCTGCCGAAGGCCGATCCGGTCCACAAGGTCACGATCATTCCGCGCGGGCGTGCGCTCGGCGTCACGTGGCAATTGCCGGAGCACGACAACGAAACGTACTCGAAGGACTACCTGCTCGACCGTCTCGCGATCCTGTTCGGCGGCCGCGTGGCCGAGGAACTGTTCCTGAACCTGCTCAGCACCGGCGCGTCGGACGACTTCAACAAGGCGACGCAGACCGCGCGCGCGATGGTCGCCCGCTTCGGGATGACCGACGCGCTCGGGCCGATGGTCTACGTCGACGACGAGAACGACGCCAGTCCGTTCGGTCGCGGCTTCACGCGCACGATCTCGGAAGCGACGCAGCAGAAGGTCGATGCGGAAATCCGTCGCGTGCTCGACGATCAGTACAGCCTCGCGCGCCGTCTGCTCGACGAGAACCGCGACAAGGTCGAGGCGATGACCGCCGCGCTGATGGAGTGGGAAACGATCGACGCCGATCAGATCAACGACATCATGGAAGGGCGTCCGCCGCGTTCGCCGAAGAGCACGCCCGCGGCCGGCGATCCGTCGTCGGGCACCGGCACCGAAGTCAACAAGCCGGGCAACGCGACCGCGCCGGCCTGACCCGGGCTCCGGCATCGTTCACGGGCTGGTGTGACGCACACCGGCCCGTTTTGCATTCATCCGTTCGCTCGTTGCTCGTGTCCAATCCCGGTTCCCCGTCTTCCCCGTCTTTCACGCCCGAGCCGCTCCGCTGTGGCCGCTTCACGCTAACGTTTGAGCGCCCGCTCGTGATGGGCATCCTCAATGCGACGCCCGACTCGTTTTCCGACGGCGGCCGCTTTCTCGCGCGCGACGACGCGCTGCGCCAGGCCGAGCGGATGCTCGCCGAAGGCGCGGACCTGCTCGACATCGGCGGCGAATCGACGCGACCCGGCGCGCCGCCTGTCCCGCTCGACGAGGAGCTCGCGCGCGTGATCCCGCTGATCGACGCGTTGCGGCCGCTCGGCGTGCCGTTGTCGGTCGACACGTACAAGCCGGCGGTGATGCGCGCGGCGCTCGCGGCCGGCGCGGACCTGATCAACGATATCTGGGGCTTCCGGCAGCCCGGCGCGATCGATGCGGTGCGCGACGGCGACTGCGGGCTCTGCGCGATGCACATGCTCGGCGAGCCGCGGACGATGCAGGTGCACGAGCCCGATTATCGCGACGTGGTCGCCGACGTCCGCGACTTTCTCGCCGCGCGTGCGGATGCGTTGATGCAGGCCGGCATCGCGCCGGAACGGATCTGCGTCGATCCGGGCTTCGGGTTCGGCAAGGCGGTCGTCGAACACAATTACGCGCTGCTCGCCGCGCTGCCGGACACCGCGCCGGCGCGCCCGGCCGGGCGGCCTTACCCGATTCTCGCGGGCATGTCGCGCAAGTCGATGCTCGGCGCGGTGATCGGCGGCAAGCCGCCGGCCGAGCGCATCGCGGCGAGCGTCGCGGCCGCGGTCTGCGCGGCGGAGCGGGGCGCGGCGATCGTGCGCGTGCACGACGTCGGCGCGACCGTCGATGCGCTGAAGGTCTGGCAGGCCGTGCGCGATGCCGCACGACATCACAACATCTGAATGACTGGAGGAAGGTTCGTTATGGGACGTCGATATTTCGGCACGGACGGCATTCGCGGCAAGGTCGGCGAAGCACCGATCACGCCTGATTTCGTGCTGCGGCTCGGCTACGCGGCCGGCAAGGTGCTGGCCGGCGTCGCGGACGTCGCGGCCGGCGCCCGTCCCACCGTGCTGATCGGCAAGGATACGCGCGTGTCCGGCTACATGCTCGAGGCCGCGCTCGAGGCGGGCTTCTCGGCCGCGGGCGTCGACGTGATGCTGGCCGGCCCGATGCCGACGCCGGGCATCGCATACTTGACGCGCGCGCTGCGCCTGTCGGCCGGCGTCGTGATCAGCGCGTCGCACAATCCGTATCACGACAACGGGATCAAGTTCTTCTCGGCGGACGGCAACAAGCTGCCCGACGACACCGAAGCCGAGATCGAGGCGTGGCTCGACCGGCCGCTCGACTGCGCGCCGTCGGACGGGCTCGGCAAGGCGCGGCGCCTCGAAGACGCGGCCGGCCGCTACATCGAGTTCTGCAAGAGCACGTTCCCGGCCGCGTTCGATCTGCGCGGGCTGAAGCTCGTCATCGACTGCGCGCACGGCGCCGCGTACCAGGTCGCGCCGCACGTGTTCCACGAGCTCGGCGCGGAAGTGGTGCCGATCGGCGTCGCGCCGAACGGCTTCAACATCAACGACGGCGTCGGCGCGACCGCGCCCGATGCGCTCGTGCGCGCGGTGCGCGCGAACCACGCGGATCTCGGAATCGCGCTCGACGGCGACGCGGACCGGCTGCAGGTCGTCGATTCGTCCGGGCGGCTCTTCAACGGCGACGAGCTGCTGTACGTGCTCGTCAAGGACCGGATCGCGACCGACGGCCGTGTCGAAGGGGCGGTCGGCACGCTGATGACGAATCTCGCGGTCGAGGTCGCGCTGCAGCGCGAGGGCGTGCGATTCGTGCGCGCGGCGGTCGGCGACCGCTACGTGCTCGAGAAATTGCGCGAGCACGGCTGGCAGCTCGGCGCGGAAGGGTCCGGGCACATTCTGTCGCTGGACCGGCATTCGACCGGCGACGGGATCGTGTCGGCGCTGCTCGTGCTCGCCGCGCTCAAGCGCAGCGGCCGCACGCTCGCGCAGATGCTCGAGGACGTGACGCTGTTCCCGCAGAAGCTGATCAACGTGCGGATGAAGCCGGGCGCGGACTGGAAGGGCAATACGACGATCCGCGCGGCGATCGACGCTGCCGAGCGCGAGCTGGCGGATGGCGGCCGCGTGCTGATCCGCGCGTCCGGTACCGAGCCGGTGCTGCGCGTGATGGTCGAGGCGCAGCGGGCCGCGGACGCGAGCCGGCACGCGGAGGCGATCGCCGACGCGGTGCGCTCGGCGACCACCTGACCGTTTGCTTCATTCTGCTTCTTGCTTCCCCGCGCCGGTCGCGCGCGGGCGACCTCGCACGATCGTCCAGTTGGTGCCATTTGACCGTCATGTTACTGTCATGCCAGCTTCATCGATTGTCACATTAGTGTCATGAGCAGCCCCTAATCTTCGCGTGCCGTAGTTATCCGCTCACACACTGGAGGTCTCATGAAATTGATGCAAACCGCGCTCGCCGGCTTCGCTGGCGCGCTCTTCGCCGTTGCCGCGCAGGCTGCCGACATCACGGGCGCGGGCAGCACGTTCGCCATGCCGATCTATACGAAATGGGCTGCGGATTACCAGCAGACCGGCGGCGCGAAGATCAACTACCAGGGCATCGGTTCGTCGGGCGGCCTCAAGCAGATCGTCGCGAAGACCGTCGATTTCGCCGGTTCGGACGCGCCGCTGAAGGACGACGAACTCGCGAAGGAAGGCCTGTTCCAGTTTCCGACGGTCGTCGGCGGCGTGGTGCCGGCGATCAACGTGCCGGGCGTGAAGGCCGGCGAACTGACGCTGTCGGGCCCGGTGCTCGGCGAGATCTACCTCGGCAAGATCAAGAAGTGGAATGATCCGCAGATCGCCGCGCTGAACCCGAAGGTCAAGCTCCCGGATACCGACATCGCGGTCGTGCGCCGCGCCGACGGCTCGGGCACGACGTTCATCTGGACCGACTATCTGTCGAAGGTCAGCCCGGAGTGGAAGTCGAAGGTCGGCGAAGGCACGACCGTGAACTGGCCGACCGGCACGGGCGGCAAGGGCAACGACGGCGTCGCGGCGTTCGTGCAGCGTCTGCCGGGCGCGATCGGCTACGTCGAGTGGGCGTACGCGAAGAAGAACAACATGGTCTACACGTCGCTGAAGAACTCGGACGGCGTTGTCGTCGAGCCGAAGGTCGAGACGTTCAAGGCCGCTGCCGCTGGCGCTAACTGGTCGAAGTCGTTCTACCAGATCCTGACGAACGAGCCGGGCAAGGACGCATGGCCGGTCGTCGGCGCGACGTTCGTGCTGCTGCACGCGAAGCAGGACAAGCCGGAGCAGGGCGCGCAGACGCTGAAGTTCTTCGACTGGGCGTTCAAGAACGGCGAGAAAGCGGCCGACAGCCTCGACTACATCTCGCTGCCGCCGGCGGTGACGAACGAGATCCGCAAGCAGTGGAAGACGAAGGTCACGGACGCGGCCGGCAAGCCGCTCGCCGAGTAAGCGTCGCAGCGGTTCACTGCCCGGCCGAGCCGGTCGGGCAGTGTGTGCGGTAAGGCCGGGCGTCACGGCGCCCGGCATCTGAAAACAGGCTCCCATGTCTGATATTCCCTACGCGTCGTCCCGAGCCGCCGACAAGGCGCAGCAACGCGCGCCCGGCCGTTTCGGCGACGTCCTGTTCGGCGGTCTCGCCTTTCTCGCCGCGATCGTGACCCTGCTGCTGCTCGGCGGCATCATCGTATCGCTGATCATTTCGTCGATCCCGTCGATCAAGCAGTTCGGCTTCGGCTTCCTGTGGCATTCGAACTGGGATCCGACCGTCGACGACTACGGCGCGCTCGTGCCGATCTACGGCACGCTGATCACGTCGTTCATCGCGCTCGTGATCGCGGTGCCGGTCAGCTTCGGGATCGCGCTGTTCCTGACCGAGCTGTCGCCCGTCTGGCTGCGCCGGCCGCTCGGCATCGCGATCGAGCTGCTCGCCGCGATCCCGTCGATCGTCTACGGGATGTGGGGGCTGCTCGTGTTCGCGCCGATCTTCGCCGAATACTTCCAGAAGCCGCTCGGCCGGCTGCTCGAGAACGTGCCGGTGCTCGGCGCGCTGACGGCCGGCCCGCCGATCGGGATCGGCATTCTCGCGGCCGGCGTGATCCTCGCGATCATGATTATTCCGTACATCTCGTCGGTGATGCGCGACGTGTTCGAAGTCACGCCCGTGCTGCTGAAGGAGTCGGCATACGGGATCGGCTGCACGACGTGGGAAGTGATGTGGAAGATCGTGTTGCCCTATACGAAGACCGGCGTGATCGGCGGCGTGATGCTCGGCCTCGGCCGCGCGCTCGGCGAGACGATGGCGGTCACGTTCGTGATCGGCAACACGAACCTGCTCGACAACGTGTCGCTGTTCTCGCCCGGCAACAGCATCACGTCGGCGCTCGCGAACGAGTTCGCCGAAGCGGGCCCGGGCCTGCATACGGCCGCGCTGATGGAGCTCGGGCTGATCCTGTTCGTGATCACCTTCATCGTGCTCGCCATCTCCAAACTGCTGCTGCTGCGCCTCGAGAAAGGAGAGGGCAAGAAATGAGCGAACCCGTCATGAGCTTTCCCGGCGGCCCGAGCGGCGAAGCGCTCGACGCGATGCGCAACCGCCTGCAGCGCAAGCGCAAGATCACCAACGCGATCGCGCTGACCGCGTCGCTCGGCGCGATGGCGTTCGGCCTCGTCTGGCTCGTCTGGATTCTGTACACGACGCTGCATCTCGGGATCGGCGGCCTGTCGCTCGCGCTGTTCACCGAGTCGACGCCACCGCCGAACACCGCGGGCGGCGGCCTCGCGAACGCGATCGTCGGCAGCCTGATGCTCGTCGGGCTCGGCACGTTCGTCGGCACGCCGATCGGCGTGCTCGCGGGCGTCTATCTCGCCGAGTACGGCCAGAAGAACACGCTCGCGGGCGTCGTCCGCTTCATCAACGACATCCTGCTGTCGGCGCCGTCGATCGTCGTCGGCCTGTTCGCGTACGCGATCGTCGTCGCCAAGTCCGGGCACTTCTCGGGCTGGGCCGGCGTCGTGTCGCTCGCGCTGCTGCAGATCCCGATCGTGATCCGCACGACGGAGAACATGCTGAAGCTCGTGCCGAACGCGCTGCGCGAAGCGGCGTTCGCGCTCGGCACGCCGAAATGGCGGATGGTGATGAAGATCACGCTGCGCGCGTCGATCGGCGGGATCGTGACCGGCGTGCTGCTCGCGGTTGCGCGGATCGCCGGCGAAACCGCGCCGCTGCTGTTCACCGCACTGTCGAACCAGTTTTTCTCGCTCGACATGAGCCAGCCGATGGCGAACCTGCCCGTCACGATCTACAAGTTCGCGATGAGCCCGTTCGCGGAATGGCAGTCGCTCGCGTGGGCGGGCGTGTTCCTGATCACGCTCGGGGTGCTCGGACTCAACATCCTCGCACGCTCGATCTTCTCGAAACAGTAACGGCGGAGCAATCCGATGAACATGGCAGAAAGCCACCTGAATCCCATCGATCGCGCCGCGATGCCGGCCGGCTCGAACGGCGCGTCGCACGACCGCCCGCTCGCGCCGCTGAACGCGAAGATCGAGGTCAACAACCTGAACTTCTTCTACAACAAGTTCCACGCGCTGAAGAACATCAACCTGAGCATTCCCGAAGGCAAGGTGACCGCGTTCATCGGCCCGTCGGGCTGCGGCAAGTCGACGCTTCTGCGCACGTTCAACAAGATGTACGCGCTCTACCCGGAGCAGCGCGCCGAAGGCGAGATCATGATGGACGGCGAGAACCTGCTGACCACCAGCATGGACATCTCGCTGTTGCGCGCGCGCGTCGGGATGGTGTTCCAGAAGCCGACGCCGTTCCCGATGTCGATCTACGACAACATCGCGTTCGGCGTGAAGATGTTCGAGAAGCTCACGCGCTCGGAGATGGAAGACCGCGTCGAATGGGCGCTGACGAAGGCCGCGCTGTGGAGCGAGGTGAAGGACAAGCTGAACCAGAGCGGCTACGGGCTGTCGGGCGGCCAGCAGCAGCGTCTGTGCATCGCGCGCGGGATCGCGATCCGCCCCGAGGTGCTGCTGCTCGACGAGCCGTGCTCGGCGCTCGACCCGATCTCGACCGGCCGCATCGAGGAGCTGATCGCGGAGCTCAAGAGCGAGTACACGGTCGTGATCGTCACGCACAACATGCAGCAGGCCGCGCGCTGCTCGGACTACACCGCCTACATGTACCTGGGCGAGCTGATCGAATTCGGCGAGACCGAGAAGATCTTCATCAAGCCGGTACGCAAGGAAACGGAAGACTACATCACCGGCCGCTTCGGCTGATGTGAAGACGGAGAACGGTAGCCATGTCGGATAAACATTTGTCGAGCCAGTTCGACGCCGATCTGAACGCGGTGTCGTCGAAGGTGCTGGAGATGGGCGGGCTCGTGGAGTCGCAGATCGTCGGCGCGATGCACGCGCTCAACGAGTTCGACCGTGACACGGCCGAGCACGTGATCGCGACGGAGGAGCGTCTGAACGCGATGGAGGTCGAGATCGACCAGGAATGCGGGAACATCATCGCGCGCCGCCAGCCGGCCGCGCGCGACCTGCGCCTCTTGATGTCGATCTCGAAGACGATCACGAACCTCGAGCGCGCCGGCGACGAGGCGGAGAAGATCGCGAAGCGCGTGCGCCGCCTGATCGACGAGCCGGCCGCGCGCGCGGTCAACATCGCCGAGATCAAGGTGTCGGGCGAGATGGCGGTGTCGGTGCTGCGCCGCGTGCTCGACGCGTTCGCGCGCCTCGACACGGTCGCGGCCGCGCAGATCGTGAAGGACGACAAGGAGATCGATCTGGAATTCCGCGCGTTCGTGCGCAAGCTCGTGTCGTACATGCAGGAAGATCCGCGCACGATCTCGGTCGGCCTCGAGTATCTGTTCATCGCGAAGGCGATCGAGCGGATCGGCGACCACGCGAAGAACATCGCCGAATTCATCATCTACATCGTGAAGGGCACCGACGTGCGGCACCAGCCGCGCGACCTGCTCGATCGCGAAGCCAACAGTTAACGCGACGCACGCGTACGACGACAAGAGGACCCGATGCCCAGCAACATTCTCGTCATCGAAGATGAACCCGCGATTTCCGAATTGATTTCGGTGAATCTTCAGCATGCGGGACATTGCCCGATCCGCGCATACAACGCGGAGCAGGCCGCGAATCTGATCAGCGACGTGCTGCCGGATCTCGTGCTGCTCGACTGGATGCTGCCGGGCAAGTCCGGCATCGCGTTCGCGCGCGATCTGCGCAACAACGAGCGGACCAAGCACATTCCGATCATCATGCTGACCGCGCGCGGCGACGAGCAGGACAAGGTGCTGGGCCTCGAGATCGGCGCGGACGACTACGTGACGAAGCCGTTTTCGCCGAAGGAACTGATGGCGCGCATCAAGGCGGTGCTGCGCCGCCGCGCGCCGCAGCTGACCGAGGACGTCGTCGCGATCAACGGGCTGCGGCTCGATCCGGCCACGCATCGCGTCGCCGCGCACGCGGACGGCAGCGAGACGAAGCTCGATCTCGGTCCGACCGAGTTCCGCCTGCTGCATTTCTTCATGACGCATCCGGAGCGCGTGCACAGCCGCACGCAACTGCTCGATCAGGTGTGGGGCGATCACGTGTTCGTCGAGGAGCGCACCGTCGACGTGCACATCAAACGATTGCGGGCGGCGCTGAAGCCCGCGGGCTGCGATGCTATGATCGAGACCGTCCGCGGCAGCGGCTACCGACTCGCGAAGCACGCGTGACGCGCGACGCGGCACAGGGCGCCGCGGCTGGCTTCTCTTTTTTCGGGCGCTGAATCATGAACATCATCTGGGCGCGCTTTCTGGTGTCGCTCGTGTTGCTCTTGCTGATCAGCGCGGCGATCGGCGTGTTCGCGGGCCCGGTGTACGGGTTCGCGTTCGCATCGGCGATGCTGATCGCGCAGGGCTTCTTCAGCACCTTCCACACGCAGCGCCTATGGCGCCTGCTCGACGCGCCCGTCTATGGCGAAGTGCCGAGCGCGCCCGGCATCTGGGGTGAAATCTACTATCGGCTGCACAAGCTCGCGAAGCAGTGGCACGCGCAGGTGCGTCAGGTCGAGCAGCAGCATTCGCGCTTCATCCAGGCGATACAGGCGTCGCCGAACGGCGTCGCGATGCTCGACGAGCGCGACCAGATCGAATGGTGCAACGAGATCGCCGAGAAGCATTTCGGCCTCGACGCGAAGCGCGACCTGCGCCAGCACATCACGAATCTCGTTCGGCATCCCGACTTCATCCGCTACCTGAACTCGCAGCATTACGACGAGACGCTCGTGATGCACGGGATGGGCGGCACGCGGCAGAACGTGCTCGCGGTGCAGGTGTTTCCGTACGGCGAGAACCGCAAGCTGCTGCTCACGCAGGACATCACCGAGCTCGAGCGCACCGACGCGATGCGGCGCGACTTCGTCGCGAACGTGTCGCACGAGCTGAAGACGCCGCTCACCGTGCTGTCCGGCTTCCTCGAGACGATGCGCGAGCTGCCGCTCGGCGAAGAGGAGCGCGCGCGCTATCTCGAGCTGATGGAGCAGCAGGCGTCGCGGATGCGTCACATCGTGACCGACCTGCTCGTGCTCGCGAAGCTCGAAGGCGACGTGAAGCCGAGCGACGATTACGTGATCGACATGCCGTCGGTGTTCGATCATCTGCGCGACGACGCGCAGATGCTGTCGAACGGCCATCACCGGATCACGTTCTCGATCGACGACACGCTCGCGGTCACTGGTGTGCAGACCGAAGTGTTCAGCGCGTTCGCGAATCTCGTGACGAACGCGATCCGCTATACGCCGGATGGCGGCCGGATCGCGGTCGACTGGCGGCGCGACGGCGCGCGCGCGGTGTTCTCGGTGACGGACAGCGGGTTCGGCATTCCGGCCGTCGATCTGCCGCGGCTGACCGAGCGCTTCTATCGCGTCGACCGCAGCCGCTCGCGCGACACCGGCGGCACCGGCCTCGGGCTCGCGATCGTCAAGCACGTGCTGCAGCGGCACGATGCGCAGATGAAGATCCAGAGCGAGGAAGGGCGCGGCAGCACGTTCACCGTGCACTTCCCGGCGCAGCGGACCGTCGCGATCGCGAGCGGCGCGGCGACGTTCGGCGCGTAAGCCGGACGGCGGCCGCGCCGGCGGCCGGGGGGAGCAGAACTACAGCAGAACTACGAGCAGAACTTCGCGAGCAGCCCGAGCTGCGCGCTGCGCGGCGTCTTGCCGGCACGGCGGCGCCGATAGTGGCCGTCGCTGTGCATCAGCCACGCGGACTGATTGTCGCCGAGGCACACCGACAGGCCTTCCTGAATCACGCGGCGCTTCAGCTTGCGCTCGCGGATCGGGAACGCGACTTCGACGCGGCGGAACAGGTTGCGATCCATCAGGTCGGCGCTCGACAGATAGACGTTTTCCTCGCCGTCCGCGTGGAAGTAGTAGATTCGGTGATGCTCGAGGAAGCGGCCGACGATCGAGCGCACCGTGATGTTCTCCGACAGCCCGGGCACGCCCGGCTGCAGCGCGCAGACGCCGCGCACGATCAGGTCGACCTTCACGCCCGCCTGCGACGCTTCATACAGCGCGGTGATCACGGACGGCTCGAGCAGCGCGTTCAT
This sequence comes from Burkholderia guangdongensis, assembly GCF_013403875.1. GTDB lineage: Bacteria > Pseudomonadota > Gammaproteobacteria > Burkholderiales > Burkholderiaceae > Burkholderia > Burkholderia guangdongensis. The sequence goes on from NZ_JACBNX010000013.1 coordinate 71,581, forward strand.
TTTCGCGACGATGCGCGCGCGCTTGCCGGCGCGCGCGTTCTCGATCTCCACGCGGATCGAGTCGATGATGCGCGGATGCAGCGTGAACGGCGACTGCCACAGTTCGTTCAGCGTCAGTTCGCCGCCGATGCCGGTCAGCTGCTGGAACACGTGGTGCACGTCCTCGCAGATCCGCTGATCGGCCGTCATCAGCCCGAAGTCGGTATAGAGCCGCGCGGTGCGCGGATGGTAATTGCCGGTGCCGAGGTGCACATAGCGGCGCAGCATCGGCTTGCCGTTGTGCACGACGCGCCGCACGATCAGCACCATCTTCGCGTGACACTTGTGGCCGACCACGCCGTACACGACATGCGCGCCGACCGCCTCGAGCTGCGACGCCCAGTTGATGTTCGTTTCCTCGTCGAAGCGGGCGAGCAGTTCGACCACCGCGGTCACTTCCTTGCCGTTGCGCGCGGCTTCGAGCAGCGCGTCCATCAGCGGCGAATCGGTGCCGGTACGGTAGATCGTCTGCTTGATCGCGACGACGCTCGGATCCTTCGCGGCCTGTTGCAGCAGCTCGAGCACCGGCTGGAAGCTCTCGTACGGATGGTGGAGCAGGACGTCGCCGGCGTCGATCGCGTCGAACATCGACGCCGCGTTGTCGATCGCGGACGGGATCGATGACGTGAACGGCGTGAATTTCAGGTCCGGCCGGTCGACGAGATCGGGCAGCTGCATCAGTCGCACGAGATTGACCGAGCCGCTCACGCGATAGCAGTCCTTGTCGCGCAGCCCGCTTTCCTCGAGCAGGCGCCGCACGATGTGCTGCGGCGTGTCGGCGGACACCTCGAGACGCACCGCGTTGCCGAGATGGCGCGCGGGCAGCTCGCCCTGCAGCGCGACGCGCAGGTTCGTGATTTCGTCCTCGTCGACGAACAGCTCGCTGTTGCGCGTGATGCGGAACTGATTGCAGCTCTTTACGACGAGTTGCGGGAACAGCTCGCCGATGAAGCGCTGCAGGAACGTGCTCAGCAGCACGAAGCCGTGCTCGAAGCCGGACAGCGACTGCGGCATCCGCACGAGCCGCGGCAGCGCGCGCGGCGCCTGCACGATGCCGAGCACCGCCTGGCGGCCGAACGCGTCGCGGCCCTCGAGCTCGACGACGAAGTTCAGGCTCTTGTTCAGCACGCGCGGGAACGGATGCGCGGGATCGAGGCCGATCGGGGTCAGGACCGGCAACAGCTCGTCGAGGAAGTAGCGGCGCGCCCATTCGACCTGCTCGTCGCTCCACGAATCGCTGTTGTGGAAATAGATGCCTTCCTGCTCGAGCGCGGGCAGCACCGTTTCGTGCAGCATCGTGTATTGGCGATGCACGAGCCGTTGCGCGCGCTCGACGACGAGGTCGTACACGTGCTGCAGCGACATGCCGTCCGGCGCGAGCGCGCCGGGATTGTCGCGCATCTGCTCGTGCAGGCCGGCCATCCGGACTTCGAAGAATTCGTCGAGGTTGCTGCTCGTGATGCAGATGAAGCGCAGCCGCTCGAGGAGCGGGACATTCGGATCGGCGGCCTGTGCGAGCACGCGCTCGTTGAATCCGAGGATGCCGAGTTCGCGGTTCAGTAGCGGGAAGCGGAGGGACATCGGCAATGAATAGGGAAGATCGGGGGAGGGCTCGAAGGGACGCTCGGAAACTCTCACAATTTGATGACGTTCATATGACAACGTTGTATTTAGCGCTGGATTTTACGCTCTAAACCCTTCAGACCCATAAATGTTTCGTCGATGGACGCCTCGGTTTGACGCATTTCGCCGAACGTGACAATCGCAAGCGATCCACGCTTAAAATGTCGGCTTCGAATGACCGTCGCGGCCGTCTGCCGCCGCGGACGAACGCGCACGGAGCCCCTTTTTGATGGTCAACACTCCCCACTTGCTGGCTGCCGTGGATCTCGGCTCGAACAGCTTCCGGCTCATCGTCGGGCGAGTCGAAGAGACGTCGGCCGGCAGCGTCATCTACCCTGTCGACGCGTTGCGCGAGCCGGTGCGGCTCGCGGCCGGGCTGTCGAGCGACAAGATGCTCGATCGCGCGTCGCAGGAGCGCGGCTGGGAGGCGCTGAAGCGGTTCGGCGAGCGACTGCGCGATTTCCATCCCGATCATGTGCGTGCGGTCGCAACCAATACGCTGCGCGTGGCGAAGAACGCGTCGGCGTTTCTCGGCGAGGCCGAAGCCGCGCTCGGTTTTCCGATCGAAGTGATCGCGGGCCGCGAAGAGGCGCGCCTCATCTATGCGGGCGCCGCGCACTCGGTGCCCGCGAATGCCGGCAAGCGGCTCGTCGTCGACATCGGCGGCGGCTCGACCGAATTCATCATCGGCTCGCATTACACGCCGCTCGTGATGGAGAGCCTCTACATCGGCTGCGTGAGCCATAGCCGCACGTTCTTCCCGGCCGGCAACGTCGACGAGTACACGATGCGGCAGGCCGAACTCGCCGCGAAGCGCGAGATCCAGATCATCTCGAGCGAATACAAGAAGGCGGGCTGGGATCAGGCGATCGGCTCGTCGGGCACCGCGCGCGCGCTCGCCGAGCTCGTCGAGGCGAACGGCTTCAACGATGCGGGCGTGCCGCACGGCATTTCGCGCGGCGGCCTCGAGCGCCTGAAGCGCGCGCTGATCAAGGCCGAGAACGTGAACCGCCTGAAGCTGATCGCGCTGAAGCCGGACCGCGTGCCGGTGCTCGCGGGCGGGCTGTCGATCATGCTCGCGGTGTTCGAGGAGCTCGGCGTCGACTACGTCGACACGACCGACGGCGCGCTGCGTCTGGGCGTGCTGTACGACCTGCTCGGCCGGACCCAGCACGAGGACATGCGCGCGGTGACGGTCGAGGGCTTCTCGCGGCGCTACGGCGTCGATCGCGCGCAGGCGGACCGGATCGCCGCGTTCGCGGTGCGTTTCTACGACCAGCTCGGCGAGCCGGACGACGAGCGTCGCGAGGAGAGCCGGATGTTCGTCGGCTGGGCGGCGGCGCTGCACGAGATCGGGCTGTCGATTTCGCACAGCGCGTATCACAAGCATTCCGCGTACATCGCGAGCAATGCCGACATGCCGGGCTTTTCGCGCACCGATCAGGCGCGGCTCGCGGCGCTCGTGCTCGGGCATGCGGGCAAGCTCGCGAAGCTGTCGCAGACGCGCGAGATCGAATGGCCGCTGCTGTTCTGCCTGCGGCTCGCGGCGCTGCTGTGCCGGCGGCGCACCGATACGGGGCTGCCGGACATCGCCGTTGCGCAGATGAAGAAGGGCGGCTACGAGGTGCGGCTGCCGAGCGCGTGGGTCGAGCAGAATCCGCTGACGGACTACAGCCTCAGTCAGGAGGCGGCGGAATGGGAGAAAATCGGGATTCCGTATCGTGTCGTCTATACCGGCGCGTGACGTCGGCGCCGGCGCGTGATGCCGGCGTGATGTGCGGCGTGGTGTGCGCCGTGGTGTGCACCTGCATGGGCCGTCACGGCGACGAGCAGACGATCGCCGTGAGGAACGGGAATGCCCTCGCGACCGTCGCGTCGCTGCCGGCCGCGCGCACCTTCGCTTCGACCGCTTGTTTCGTTCCCCTGACGACTACGCCGTAGGCCCAGTCGCCGATCGGCATGCCGGGGCCGTGGCGGAACAGCGGGTCGTTCGCCTGATAGCCGAGCACGACGTAGACGCCGAAGCCGTAGGCGGTCAGCGAATGCGTGGTGTGGAACGCGTTGACCGAATTGTCCTCGACGTGCATCGGCACGCGCTCGATGTCGCCGGCCGCGACGAGCGGCGCGACGTACGCGTGGCCGGTGCTGTGGCAGTCGAGGCCGTCGTCGATCGATTTGGCGGCGGCCGAGGGGGCGGCAATCAGGACGGCCAAGGCCGGCAACGCGCAGAGCAGGGCGGTGCGAATCGGATGTTTCATGCGCAATAGGCGGTGAGTTTGCCTATTATCGCGTGTTCCGGCAGTTCGAATAGGTGTTCGGCGGTTTGTCCTTTCCGCGCTGAATGAATGTAAAGACAGCTATTGCACCAGACGCACTGGCCCGTAAGTGCCATATCCGGGGTTCAGGCCGACGCCGCCGGTCGGGCATTTGTTGGCGCTGTTGGCCACGAGTTGGACCGCGACGTAACTGCCTGAAGGGTACGTATACGTTCCACCCTTGCCGAAATACGGATTTTTGCTTTTGACCGAATTCCCTTGCTGGGCCGAGAAGATTTCGAGGCACGCAAATCCGACAACGGTGGCATTGGTGCCTGTCGGTATCGGCTGCTGGTTGATGATCGGGAACAATTCGTAACCGCAAGTGCCAGTGCCGTCGTATTCGCTGCAGGCGTCGGTCGTTCCGAACGCGCTGTCCTTCTTGCCGTCGTCGATGAATATACTCGACCCGATGCTGACGGGCGGCGTTGCCGTAGTACCCGAAACATAATTTTTGATCAGGTTGGCGCCGCCATTGTCGCTGGTGTCATAAATCATCTCGGTCCATTGTCCGGCGTTGCAGCCAGTGGATGAGGTGTTGTTGTATGACGAGTTGATCTGAATAATGTAGGGCAAATTCTTGATCTGCGGAAAATTCTGATCGGTGCCCCAAAGTGTGGGGTTGATCGAGCTGAGCGTTTGTCCGTCTTGAGAGGCGGGGACATTCAGCGGTGCGTTGTTGGTCGAATCCCAGAGCTGGGAGAGTTTGTTGTACAGACACTCGTTGATCACCATCGGGAACCCATGTCCCTGCGCGATGTATCCGCCCGTCGCGACCGCGGTCGCCGAGATCGGAAGCGTGGTCTTTCCGACGAACTGGCCGAACAGGAGCGTGAGCGGACCGTTGTTGTCCTTACCGGCCTCGCTGATCGTGACGCTGACCGCTGGAAGCTGACTGGCGCTCAACGTCACGGGAGCGGCCGTCACGCCGCCGGCCGGCGAGGCCGGATTCCAGCCCCCGGTCGTGACCTGGCCGGTCTGGAGCGCGACGTTGACCGCCGAGTTTTCCGGAATGTAGGCGGTGGCCTTCGTCGCGGCGGTCGTGAAGTCCGGCCCGCTGGCCGTCGCGTTTCCGCAGGCGCTGTTGGGATTAAGACATTCGGCCCCTGCCAGGGCCGCCGCATCGGCGGCATTTTGCAGCTCGTTCCTGACGACGTAAGCCCGCCCGATGTCGATCACGAATGCCGCAATGGCCAGCAGCACCGCCATGAACAACGCAGTCATCACGGCTACCGCGCCGCGTTGCCGACGCTGCGCTCCGACTGCTGATTTCGGCATGCCGATATTCGGTCTGCTTTTCATGGCTCCCCCGCACGCGCTTTTGCTCTGGTTCGAGACTGACGCGCCATTCGAAAATGTATCGATACTGAAACGATTCGCGGCGCCGCGAACCAAATGACGCCCCATTCCGATGAGGACGTCATTCGATCTCTCCGTCGAGCGCCAATCCGACTCGCGTAGTCCGAACGTCAACTCGAAATCATTCGCACCGCATCGTCGTCGTTGCCGACATCGTGAGTGAATTGTTCGACGTGCTGGCCAAAGGATTCATCGAGGTGCCCATGATCAGCCCCTTGCCTATCGACAGGCCGGTGTACGTGTAGCTCACCGTCACCGTCAGCGCATCGCCGGTATTGACGCACGTTGAGGGGAAGGTGACGCTGGGCTTGCCATTCGAGCCGAGGCTGATCAGATTGGTCGACACATTGGTCGTTTCATTCGTGCCGATCGTGGAGGTCGACGGATAAGGAGGCGTCGCCAACGGGTTATACACGACGGCTGCCCGTGCCGCTTCCCGGCTCGCATTGGTGATCACGGCCTTGTCGTAGAGCATCAGGCCGAATTCGACGATCCCGAAGAACAGCAGCAGCAGCAGCGGCAGCACGATCGCGAATTCGACGACCGCCGCCCCCGTCTCGCGCCGCCTCGAGCATGCGCGGTGCGAGCCGCCCGCTGCATGGGCAATCATGCTGTTGGTATGCGCAAACGCTCTCATCAGCGGCTCCCCGAGCTTATTGAATTGTCCGGATGGGGCGAGTTCGCTCGCTTCCCATCCACGTCTTGGTCTTCCTTTGCGGCTCGTACGAGCAGGGATCATGCCAATTCGGCGAAATCGAGGTACGGCGCGGCAGTCGACGCAGCAGGCGTGCACGGATCATTTAGGGCGCGGGTCGATGTTTCAGGTTTGAAACGGGGGCGGCGATTGACCCTTCGATTTCGACCGTCGGCGCGGTGGCGATTGCCGGCTGCGACGTCATACCGAGCGGAGCGGGGACTTCGCGAGTCGGCGGAGCCGAGAATTTGATTCAGGCTGGAAACCGGTTGAGGGCGGCAACGGAGCCGGAGCACGAGCGGCCAGGCGCCTCTTGCCCGCGACATTGATCATCGTGCCTCATCGAGATCGCCGGCGATGGAAGTTTTTGCTGGTCAATCGGGTGAATTTGGCGCATAATCATGCGCAATTAGAGGATGGCAATAGTAGTGTCGGCTGAATCGGCCGGCGTGTCCCCAACATCTTCGACACCTCCTTCATGCACGTGACGCCGACGCGGCGCCTACGTGTTTTCCATTCACCGTATCCGTGTAACCGGACGGCTGGGTTCCGCGCCCGTTGGGGCGGGGTAATGCCTTCCTCTCTGCCCGCGCGCGACGCGCAACGCTTTCCGGCCTGCCCGCCACCGTGGCACGCGGTTGACCCCGTCGGCCGTTCTGCTGGTTGCTGCGCGCGGGAACACGTTTACGCCCCATTGATCAGGAGTTACGCATGGCGAAAGAAGAATTGCTTGAACTTGATGGCATCGTGAACGAAGTCCTTCCGGATAGCCGCTACCGCGTCACGCTCGACAATGGCGTTGTCGTTGGCGCCTATTCGTCCGGGCGCATGCGCAAGAATCACATCCGCATTCTGGCGGGCGATCGCGTCACCCTCGAATTGTCGGTGTACGACCTGACGAAAGGACGGATCAATTTCCGTCACAAGGACGAGCGGAGCGGCGGCGCGGCACGCGGTCCGTCGACTCGCCGTCGTTGATGGCGTGCGATGTCGTGGTGCCGCGAGTCGGCGCCACCTGAAAATCGGATTGTCGGCGATGGTCGACCTGTGATACAAGGTAGCCGCACGTCTGGCGCAGGCCGGTGACGTCGTCTACAACTCGTTTTCTTGGAATATTCAAAAAATGGCAACTGGTACCGTCAAGTGGTTCAACGATACGAAGGGCTTTGGGTTCATTACGCCGGACGACGGCGGCGATGACCTGTTCGCGCACTTCTCCGAAGTTCAGGGAAGCGGCTTCAAGTCGCTCCAAGAGGGCCAGAAGGTCAGCTTCGACGTGAAGCAGGGCCCCAAGGGGAAGCAGGCAGCGAACATCAAGCCGCTGTAAGGGATCCGCGGCCGCTCGCGCGGCCTGTCGGCGCAGCGATCAGCCTGTCGAGTGATCGCTGCGGACTGGGGCGCACCGTCGAAAGACGGCGCGCCCTTTTCGCGTGTGCTCAGCGATCGAGGAAGGGCCTCAACTTGTCGGCGCGACTGGGTTGCATCAGTTTGCGCATCGCCTTGCTCTCGATCTGACGGATCCGCTCGCGGGTCACGTCGAACTGCCGGCCGACCTCTTCAAGCGTGTGGTCGGACGTCATATCGAGCCCGAATCGCATCCGCAGGACCTTGGCCTCGCGCGGCGACAGCTCGTCGAGCGCCTCATCGATCGCCGCACGCATGTTCGCGTGAATGGCGGCCTCGGCCGGCGAGCTCGCGGAGACATCCTCGATCATGTCGCCGAGCGTCGCGTCGGCATCGTCGCCCACCGGCGTTTCGAGCGACACGGGTTGCTTCGCGACCCTGAGGATGCTGCGCACTTTTTCCTCGGACATCTCCATGCGCTCGGCGAGAACGGCCGGATGCGCTTCCTGCCCCGTCTGCTGCAGCAGTTCGCGCGAAATGCGGTTCAGCTTGTTGATCGCCTCGATCATGTGCACCGGCACGCGAATCGTCCGCGCCTGATCGGCAAGCGCACGCGTGACGGCCTGCCGGACCCACCAGGTGGCGTACGTCGAGAACTTCCAGCCGCGCCGGTATTCGAACTTGTCCACCGCCTTCATCAGGCCGATATTGCCTTCCTGGATCAGATCCAGGAACTGCATGCCGCGGTTCACGTATTTCTTGGCAATCGAGATGACGAGGCGAAGATTCGCTTCGATCATTTGTCGCTTGGCCTGCCGCATTTTCAATTCCGCGGCACTCATCTGACGATTGATCTGCTTGAGTTGCTGGAGCGGCAGCGAGACCCGCGCCTCGATGTCGATGAGTTTCTGCTGCCCGGCCTGAATGGCCGGCAGATGCCGCAGGAGCGCCGCGCCATGCTGCCGCGAAGCTGCCGCCGCGCGGCTCGTCCATTCGAGGTCGGTTTCGTGGCCCGGGAACGACTCGACGAACGACTCGCGCGACATGCCGCAACGGTCGACGGCGATCTCCAGGATACCGCGCTCGATCGCGCGAATCTCGGTCACTTGCTCGTGCACGCTGGCGCACAGGCGGTCGATGGCCTTGGCGGTAAAGCGGATCGGCGCCAGTTCGTGCTGGATCTCCGCGCGCATTTGCGCAACGGCCGCGGAACGGGCTTTGCCGGTCACGGGCGCATCCGGCAACTGCTCGAACAGCGCGCGCACGCGCGCGAAAATCGCGAGACTGTCGTGGGTGAGTTCTTCGAGGCGGGCTGCGTTCGCTTTCTCGGGATCCCCAGCGTCCGTTTCGGCGTCGTCACCGTCCAGGTCGGCGTCGGCGGCGTCCACTTCCGGGGGCGCTTCGTCGGACCCTGCCGTGATTTCGCTTTCATCCACGGCAATGCTGATGCCATCGACCAGTTCGTCGATACGCAGTTCGCCGGCGACGATGCGGTCCGCATCGGCCAGAATCGTGGAAACGACGGACGGGCACGCCGCGATCGCCTGAATCATGTCCTGCAGGCCGCTTTCGATTCGCTTTGCGATCTCGATTTCGCCGGCGCGGGTCAGCAACTCGCTGGCCCCCATTTCACGCATGTACATCCGGACCGGATCGGTCGTGCGGCCGAATTCGGAATCGACGGTCGACAGGGCGGCTTCCGCTTCCTCGTCCGCCTGATCGTCGGATGCCACGGCAGCCGTGGTGCCGTTCAGCAGGAGCGTCTCGGCGTCCGGCGCCTGCTCGTAGACGGCCACCCCCATATCGCCGAACGTGCTGACGATCGTTTCCATCGCAGCCGTTTGCGCGAAATTGTCGGGCAGGTGATCGTTGATGTCAGCGTGGGTCAGATAACCGCGCTCACGGCCCAGCGCGATCAGTGCGCGCATCTGGCGTTGACGCTCATCGTCCTGACGCGCGATCGACGCGGCGTCCGGCGGTGTTGCTACGGCCTGGGGCTTTCCCTTTGGGGCGCGACGGCCGGTCTTCGACGTGACCGCAACCATGCGGGATGCTGAATCGTCGCGAACGGGATTTGCCAATATATTCTCCTCGACAGATTGACCGACGATCGTCGTGCGCAGGTCGGCAGGCCAGCTTGCCTGTCGGGGCGCGAACGAAATCGTGGAACGGCGCACAGGCAGTCGAGGCCGGAATGCCTCTCGCGGAATTCAGTGTGCGCAGAATGGGGAATCCTAAATGATACCGGATATTGTTGTGCGGTGCAATATGCGGCGAACACCAGGTTACTCGGCGTTTTCGCCCCGGCCCCTGTGCTGCGCCGCCAGCCGTTCCTGCTGGGCCGGCGGGACGGGGTCGTAATGACTCAGCTGGATGCTGTAACCGCCGTGTCCGCTCGCGATCGCATTCAGGCGCGACTGGTAGTCGTCGAGTTCGGCGAGCGGAACCTTTCCCGCAATGACGACCGCATCGCCGCCGGCCGTGCGCGTGCCATGCACCTGCCCGCGGCGCGCGGACAGGTCGCCGATGATGTCGCCCATCGTCGCTTCGGGCGTGACCACCTCGATGTCGACGATCGGTTCGAGCACGATCGGCTGGGCTTTCAGCACCGCGTCGATAAAGGCTTTGCGGCCTGCCGTGACGAAAGCCACTTCTTTCGAGTCGACCGGGTGGCTCTTGCCGTCGAATACGGTGACGCGCACGTCTTGCATCGGAAAGCCCGCCAGCGGCCCGCTCTCGATGACCTGCTGGATGCCTTTTTCGACCGCCGGAATGAACTGAGATGGAATCGCGCCGCCCTTGACGGCATCGACGAACTCGAACCCCACGCCGCGCGGCAGCGGCTCCACGCGCAGCATGACTTCACCGAACTGGCCGGCGCCGCCGGTTTGCTTCTTGTGCCGGTAGTGGCCCTCCGCCTTGCCGACGATGGTTTCCCGCCACGCGATGGTCGGCGGCCTCGTGATGACTTCGAGCTTGTACTGGTCCGTCAGCCGCTCGAGCATGAAGCGCACGTGCAGCTCGCCGAGCCCGCGCACGACGGTCTCGTTGGTGCCGGCCGGGTGCTCGATCAGCAGGCACGGATCCTCGGCCGCGAGCTTTTGCAGGACCTCCCACAAACGCTGTTCGTTGCCGCGGCGCGCCGGCTCGATCGCGAGGCCATAAATCGGCGTGGGGAAATCGAGTGGCGTGAGGTGGACGTTGCCGTCTTCGGGGGCGTCGTGCAGCACGGCGTCGAAGCCGATCTCGTCGGCCTTCGGGACAGCGCATATATTGCCGGGCCCGGCTCGCAGGATATCGGTGTGTTCCTTGCCCTGCAGCATCAACAGGCGGGCTATCCTGAACGGCTGACGCCCGTCGCCGATATAGAGCTGGCCATCGCGCACCACCGTGCCTTGATGGATGCGGAACACGGCCATTTTGCCGATATAGGGATCGATCGCGATCTTGAATACATGCGCGAGCACGTGCTTGCCGGCGACAGGCTCCGCATGCATGGTCGTCACCCGTCCGTCGACTTCGCGGTAGAAGCGGGGCGGGTTGCCTTCGGTGACATTGGGCAGGAGTCGTACGAACACGTCGAGCAACTGGGGGACGCCGGCGCCGGTGGCCGCCGATGTGAAGCAGACCGGCACCAGATGGCCTTCGCGCAACGCGCGCTCGAAGGGCGCGTGCAGTTGTTCCGGGCGGATGGCTTCGCCCTGTTCCAGATAGAGCTCCATCAATTCGGGGTCGAGTTCGATCACCTGGTCGATGAGCGCATTGTGCGCGGCTTCCACCGAATGAAAGTCGGCTTCGCCCGCCGGGTTGAAAAAACAGTCCACCACGTCACTGCCGCCCCGCGCGGGCAGATTGATGGGCAGGCATGTGTTGCCGAACGTCGCCTGAATCTGTGCCAGTAGCCCCGGAAGATCGACCTTCTCGCCGTCGATGCCGTTCACGATGATCATCCGGCAGAGTTCGCGTTGCTGCGCGTACGCCATCATCCGGCGCGTGGTCAATTCGATGCGGGTGCGGGCGTTGATCACGATCGCGGCCGTTTCGACGGCGGGCAGCGCGCTGATCGCCAGGCCGGCGAAGTCGGGATAGCCGGGCGTGTCGAGCAGATAGATGCGCGTGTCGTGGTAGTGAAAGTGGGCGACGGCGGAGCCGAGCGAGTGGTGATACTTGCGCTCGAGCGGATCGAAATCACACAGCGCGGTGCCGCGGTTCACGCTGCCCGGCGCGTGCAGGGCGCCGCCCTGGTGCAGCAGCGCTTCGGCAAGCGACGTCTTTCCGCATCCGGCGTGCCCGACCAGGGCGATAGTACGAATGGCTTCGGGGCTGTCATTCATGGCCGCCATCGTCCAGCAGTGGGTACTTAGCCATTATTGGCGAAAAATGGGGGATTTGCCGTAGGTGGTGAGTGGAGGGGCGGGCTGGTCGCCATCCGGCCAATGTTTTCCTGGCCGACGCGGGTTGGCGAGACCATGCTGGCTCGATGGGAGAGCGTCGATCTCGTTGCAGAGGCCTGGCTCATTCCTGCGGCTGATACCCAGACCAACACTGCCTTGACCGTTTAACCCTCCGATATTTGCCATGCGTCAGCTTGAGGCATTGAAAGGGAGGAACCAGCAGCGTGAACGTCAATCGGATTGGGGGTTCCCGGCGGTCAATGCGAGCGCCTTGATCTGCTGACTCGATCCGACGCCGACAACGTGACGATCCTGGGGGGCTGCCTGATCGTGCGTCCGACAGCGTTCGTCGGCAATGGCGTAGCAGCGTGCGTTTATAGCAAAAAAGAGATAAACTGATGGCGTGGCATATTGATCTTTTACCTCAGGCTGAAGCCGAATTGATGTCCCTGCCCGAGGATATGCGCGCTCGTTTCCTTCACATCGCTGAGATGCTGGTCGAATTCGGGCCGCAACGTGTAGGGATGCCCCATGTTCGTCCGCTCGAGGCCAAACTATGGGAAATCCGTATGACGGGGCGGGATGGCATCGCGCGCGCGATCTATGTCACGCAGACGGGGCAGCGTCTGACTGTGCTGCACATCTTCGTCAAAAAGACGCAAAAGACGCCGCGCCGTGCGATTGAGACGGCCCGCGCACGAATGAAGGAGGATTGAGAGATGACCGCCCTCGCGACCTTGAAAAAGCGTCTGTTGTCGGATCCGAAAACCAAAGCCGAGTATGACGCGCAGGCGCCGGAATTTGCCGTTGCGCGCGAGCTCATCGCGGCGCGGGTGCGTGCCGGACTGACGCAGGAACAACTGGCCGAGAAGATGCAGACGACGCAATCGACCATTGCGCGGATGGAGAGCGGGCGGACTTTACCGTCGCTGCGCACGTTATCCCGTTACGCCGAGGCGACAGGGAGTCGTGCAGTGGTGCGGCTTGAGGCGGCGCGCTAGCGCCTTGTCCAGAAAAAAGAAAAGGGGTTACAGGCCAATGGCGTGTAACCCCTTGATTCCCTTGGTCGGAGCGATAGGATTCGAACCTACGACCCTCTGATCCCAAATCAGATGCGCTACCAGGCTGCGCTACGCTCCGACGAATCGATGATTCTATCGCTTAATATCACACCTGGTCAAATTCCTTGCGCCCGCGCCGCCAGATCCGAGCCGTGGCGCTTCCCATTCCGGACGGAGAGACGACGATGATGAACCTGATCTTGTGGCGCCACGCGGAAGCCGAGGAGGATGCGACGTGCGATCTCGCGCGCCAGTTGACCGGCCGCGGTCGCAAGGATGCGCAGGCGATGGCGAAGTGGCTGCGTAGCCGGCTCGAGAGCAATCACGTGATCATCGCGAGCCCCGCCGCGCGCACCGTGCAGACCGCCGAGTCGCTGACCGACCAGTACCGGACCGACTACTCGCTCTCGCCCGGCGCCACCGTCGATGACGTGCTGACCGCCGCCGGCTGGCCCGACGGGATCGCGCCGACCGTCGTGATCGTCGGGCACCAGCCGACGCTCGGCAGCGTCGCCGCGCACCTGATCACCGGCAGCGCCGACAGCTGGAGCGTGAAAAAAGGCGGCATCGTGTGGCTCGCGAGCCGCGCGCGCGATGGCGACCGGCAGGCGATCCTGCGGGCGGTGATCTCGCCGGATCTCGTCTGATTCCCATTCATCCGATTGTTTCGGAGGGCTTTCCGTCAAGTCAGGTTGGCGACATGTCATTGAAAGGACACCGTTTTGCCATGCGAGCGTCATGGCCGGTTACTACATTGGCGGGCATGTCGTCCTATTCCTTACGATCAGGAAAGCCTAATGCGAGAACTGCCGACGCCTACGCTCCCCTTCGCCTCGCTGCCCCTCGACACGACGCGCCGCCATCTGCCGCGCGCGGCTGAAACCGTCACGTCGGAATATCGTCTGCGTGCCGCGTGGGCACGCACCGAAGACGAACTGCGCGAGGCCCAGCGCCTGCGCTACAACGTGTTCGCCGACGAGATGGGCGCGCAGGTCGGCGGCCCCGCCGGCCTCGACGTCGACGCGTTCGACGCCTATTGCGACCATCTGCTCGTGCGCGATCTCGATACGCTGAAAGTCGTCGGCACCTATCGCGTGCTGCCGCCGCATCAGGCCGCGCGTATCGGCCGCCTGTACGCGGAAGGCGAATTCGACCTGTCGCGTCTCACGCACCTGCGCGGCAAGATGGTCGAGGTCGGCCGCTCGTGCGTGCATCGCGACTATCGCAGCGGCGCCGTGATCATGGCGCTCTGGGGCGGCCTCGGCGCGTACATGATGCAGAACGGCTACGAGACGATGCTCGGCTGCGCGAGCGTGTCGATGGCCGACGGCGGCCACTATGCGGCGAACCTCTATCAGTCGCTGTCCGCGAGCGCGCTGACCGCGCCCGAATATCGCGCGTTCGCGCACACGCCGCTGCCGGTCGACGACCTGCAGACCGGCACCGCCGTCGCGCCGCCGCCGCTGATCAAGGGCTATCTGCGTCTCGGCGCGAAGATCTGCGGCGCGCCCGCGTGGGATCCCGACTTCAACTGCGCGGATTTCCTGACGCTGTTCCGCCTGTCGGACATCAACGCGCGCTACGCCCGCCACTTCCTCGGCTGAGCGTTTCCGCTTGCCTTTCGGCAAAGCGGCGCGCGCGCCCGGGCGGCCGCGCGCGCACAAGTACACCGCCACGCGGCGCGATGCCGCGCGGCGGCATGTTCAGGACGTCAGGCGTCCGGACGAATATCCAGTCCGATCGCGGTGCGCAACGCACATGCCGGCTCCCGCCGGCACGCGCGGCACATCATCACGCCACGCGCTTCGGCGTGCGTAAAAAGTCGGATCGGGGAGGGCGGCGCGCCCGGCTCAGTGCCGGTGCCGCCAGTCGAGCAGATGGTGTTCCGCCATCCAGTGGTGGACTATCCCTTCGCCGCCGTGCGAACGCTTGTATTCATGCGATTCGAATACGGACAGCGCCACCAGAACCATCACACCGACGAGCAGGCCGACCAGGCCGGCGATTTCTTCAGCAGTCATGGCAGCCTCCTTCACTCGGCAAAGCGCCATGCTGTACATATTAGGACAACTGCAATCGCTTTTCGTAGGGGCAATCGCGCGAAAAGCCGGGGTCGGACCTCGTCGGCGCGGGCGGCGTCCGCGTGCTTTCGCACGCGTTTGTCCGCTTTCGCCCATTTTGGCGCTACGTCGCGTGCGCGGGCGACGCGTCGATGTCGACGCCGACGCTGGCCGACAGCGCGGGCAGGTAGCGCGCGAGCGTCGCGCCGCGCGCGGCCATGAACAGCAGCAGCGCGAGCCAGAGGCCGTGATTGCCGAGCGGGGCGGCGAGCACGAGCGTTGCCGCGGCGAACACCGCGGACGACGCGGCCATCGCGCGCATCAGCGAACGCGTCTGCGTCGCGCCGATGAACACGCCGTCGAACAGAAAACCCCAGACCGACACGATGGGCGACACCACGGCCCACGGCAAGTAGCGGTCGGCGACCGCGCGAACCGCGGGTTGATCGGTCAGGCCCGCGACGATCCAGCTGCCGGCGATCCAGTAGACGAGCGAGAACCCGAGCGCGCCGAGCACCGACCAGAACAGCGTGATCCGCACCGCCTGCCGGAACGCGGCGCGGTCGCGCGCGCCGGCCGCCGCGCCAACGAGCGCCTCGGCCGCGTGCGCGAAGCCGTCGAGGCCGTATGCCATGAACGTCTGAAAATTCAGCAGCAGCGCGTTGGCCGCGAGCGTCGCGTCGCCTTGCTTCGCGCCGAGATGCGCGAACCAGCCGAACACGACCAGCAGGCACAGCGTCCGGATGAAGATGTCGCGATTGAGCACGACGAGACGCTCGAGCGCCGCGCGGTCGAGCAGCGCGCGCGGCACGAGCGGCGGCAGCCCGCGCGGACGCAATTGCCACAGCAGCCACGCGCCGAGCGCGAAGCCGCACGCGTCGGCGGTCGCGGTCGCCGCGCCGATCCCGGCGATGCCCCAGCCGAATCCGTACACGTAGAGCAGCACGGCGACGATGTTCACGGCGTTGATGAATACCTGTGTGACGAGCGCGAGCCGCACGCGCTGCACACCGAGCAGATAGCCGAGCACGACGTAGTTCGCGAGCGCGAACGGCGCGGCCCAGATCCGTGCGCGACAGTACGCGTGCGCGGTCGCGCGCACCGCGTCGCTGCCGCCGAGCGCGGTCAGCGCGAACGACACGAGTGGCGCCTGCAGCGCGAGCACCGCGATGCCGAGCACGAACGCGACGGCGAGCGCGCGCAGCACGTTCAGGCGGATGCCGTTCGTGTCGCGCGCGCCGTGCGCCTGCGCGACGAGGCCGGTCGTGCCCATCCGCAGGAAGCCGAAACCCCAGAACACGAAATTGAAGAACAGCCCGCCGAGTGCGACGCCGCCGAGGAACTGCGCGCCGTCGAGATGGCCGGCGACCGCGGTGTCGACGGCGCCGAGGATCGGCTGGGTCAGGTTCGCGATAACGATCGGGAACGCGAGCGCAAGCACGCGCCGGTGCGACGCGGCCGCCGGCCGTGGCGCGGCGGCGGAGGATGACGCGGATTCGGACATGGCGGCCGCGTCAGGTGCGTGCCTGCACGCAGACCCATGGCGACACGACGACCGCCCACAGTTCGGGATTGCGCTCGGCGTAATCGCGCGCGGTCTCGGCCGGCATCCGGCTGACGTGGCCGGCGGCGAGCCATCGGGTGATCTGGTCGGCGTCGTCGTTCGCGATCGCTTCAGCGACGCTGACGAGATCGAGATCGCGCGCGACCGACAGCAGCTTGCCCTGCGCGAAGAAGCGTTCGAGGTCGCACCAGTCGATCTTGGCGGTTTCGCCGAGGAGTTTCGCGTAGTGCGGGCTATGCGACGCGCCCGGGGTGGGGGATTCGTGTTCGGACATCGGATTCGGAAAAAAACGGCGTGTGAGCGCCACTATAAACCATCGCGTCGCGCGCCCGGTGCGCGTGCATCGAACGTGGCGCGGCACCGGATTTTCACGGGCGCGGACGGAGAAAGCGCGCGTATCCTAGGGAAGATTCGGACGTCCGCGCGGGCGAATGCGCTGTGCGCGATTCGGAAATGATGCGTATCATCGGCCCAACTATTCCGATACGACCATGAGTGGGTTTTTGATCGCCACGGGGCTCAGCCTGATCGGTATCGGCGCGCTGGTGAGGTTCGCGCGCCGGGTCGATCCTCTCTCCGGCCGTCTGAGCGGCCGCCTCCGCAAGCGTTGAACGAGCGGCACCGCCGTGCGCGCGCCGCATGCGGCGCGTCGGTGCCGCGAGCAAACGTTCAACGAGCCGGCAGATAGCGCGACGGATCGATCGAACGGCCCGCGTAGCGCAGCTCGAAATGCAGCGCGACACGATCGTTGTCGGTGTCGCCCATCTCCGCGATCGTTTGCCCCTGCGTGACCGACTGCCCTTCGCTGACGAGCAGGCGCCGGTTGTGCGCATACGCGGTCAGGTAATCGCCGTCGTGCTTCAGGATCAGCAGATTGCCGTAGCCGCGCAGCCCGTTGCCCGCATACACGACGACGCCCGGCGCGGCCGCGACGACCGGCGTGCCCACCGCGCTTGCGATATCGATGCCTTTCGACTTCCCGCCGTCGAAGTTGCGGACCACGTTGCCGCGTGCCGGCCAGATCAGCGAGATGCCGTTCGCGGGCGGCGCGGACGAATCGGCGGCCGCCGACTGCGCGGGGCGGCTCGTGGTGCTGCCGGTGCTGCCGGTGCTCGGCGACGATGCGGTTGCGGCGCCGCCCGGCGGCGTCACGCGCAGCATCTGGCCGACGTCGATCGAATCGGGATTCGCGATGTTGTTCCAGCGGACGATGTTCTGAACCGACTGACGGTTCGCGCGCGCGATCTTGTAGAGCGTGTCGCCGCGCGCGACGCGATAGTAGCCGGGGCCGACGGGCCCGGACGAGTCGACGGACGCGGTGCCGCAGGCGACGAGAAGCGCGGCGGACGAGGCCGCGACGAGGCGTTTGATTGTTGTTCCGGACATGGAATCTCTCAGGATCCTGCCGCGCGGTATGCGACACGGCGATACAAAACGTCCGATTTTAACGGGTTCGAAGCCCGGTTTGCCTTTTGGCGCCGCCGCGCTTGCGCGCGGCGGACGCCGCGTCAGCCGGCGCGCGGCCCGACGTGCAGCCGCAGCGCGGCGGTTTCGGTCGCGCCGGGCGCGACGTGGCGCAGGCCGAGCCCGTTGTGGATCGCGTCGGGCAGGCCGAGCCACGGCTCGACGCAATAGAAATCCGATTCCGGCTTTTCGGTCCACGTCGTGACCGCATACCACGGCACCGAGCCGGGCACGTCGAGCGCGATCTCGATCGTGCGGCCGCGGCCCGGCATCGTGATCCGCACCGGCCCGGACGGCACGCCGTCGAGACAATGGAAGCGATCGTGGATGCGCGGATCGTCGAGCGCATAGCGCGCGTCGCCGGGCTCGGGCGCGCTGATCGTGCCGTCGGCGAGTTGATGGCGGCGCTGCGTCGGCGGCAGCTCGAGCGTCGTCGTATGGCGCTCGTCGTGCGGGAGTGCGAAATAAAAGTGATGCCCCGCGTAATACGGCAGCGGCGCACTGCCGAGATTGGCCGTCGTCAGCACGACGTCGAGCGTGTGCGGATCGACGAGGCGGTACGTGACGTCGAAGCGGAAGTCGAATGGATAATCGGCGCGCGGCGTAGCGTGGCTGTCGAGCGTCATCGTCAGCGCGGTGCCGTCGTCGGACGCTTGCGCGGCGAACGGCAGGTCGCGCGCGAAGCCGTGCATCGGCAGATCGCGGACCGAGCCCGACGCGTCGCGCCAGCGGCCGATCTGGCCGTCGACCAGATGGCGGCCGAGGAACGGGAACAGGATCGGATTGCCGCCGCGCACGCGCGCGACGTTGCTCCAGTCGGCGCTGTCGGGCCAGAAGATGACGGGCTCGCCGTCGACGTGCCACGACAGCAGGCGGCCGCCGAATTGCGGCGCGATCCGGACGAGCGACGCGCCGGCGTGGAGTTCGTGAATCTCGTGCTGCTGAAAGGTCGGCATGGCGGTTCGGCAGTGGGAAGAGGATGGGGCGGATCTGCGCACCATTCTATCGGGCCGCGATGCGTTGGGGAAAACCCTTCTCGGGAAATCGCGAGTTTTAAAGATCGTTAACGGCCCGGATAATGCTTTCGAACCGTCATCAACTTGTCACCGGAAAGCGATTTACAAGGAGCGAGCATGGATCTGGCGATGGCAATGGGTATCGCACTGTTCGGCATGTTTACGGGCAGCACCGTGTTCTTTTTCTATCAGCTCGGCCGCTAGCGGCAAGATTTTCCGCTTTTCCCGATCGGCAAGGCCCGCCTTCGTAAAAGGCGGGCTTTTTGCATTCTGCGTCGGTCAGTCCGGGGTCCGGAATTGAGCGATCTTGTTCCGACCGGTCGCCTTCGCGTTGTACAACGCCTCGTCGGCCGCCTTGATCACCGCGCCCGCCTCGCTATCTTGCTCCGGTGTCCAGCTTGCCAGGCCGATGCTGGCCGTCACGCGCCCGAACTCGCTGCTCGCATGCTCGATTCCCAACTCGTCGATCGCCGCACGAATCTTCTCGGCAATGTGCTCGGCACCCGTTATCGGCGTATTCGGCAGAAGCACGACGAACTCTTCGCCGCCGTAGCGGGCCGCGCAATCTCCGGGGCGGCGAATGTTCTCGCCGATGCAGCGCGCGACGGCGGCCAGTGCATCGTCCCCGGCCTGGTGGCCATAGGTGTCGTTGTAGGCCTTGAAACGATCGACGTCGACGAACAGCAATGAGAACACCGAGCGCGCCCGGCGCGCGCGGCGCCATTCCTGATCCAGCACCTCGCCGAAGGTGCGGCGATTGTTCAGTCCGGTGAGGCCGTCGGTGCGCGCGAGCAGCACGAGCTCCGATTCCGCCCGCATCCGGCGCCGCAACTGCGCACTCAGCACGATCGACAATGCGATGAAGCCCGCGCCGAACGCGGCCACCAGCGCGCCGATCGTGATCGCGCGGCCGCGCCATGCCGCATAGATGTCCTGCTCGGCCTCCGCGACCATGATGATCAGCGGCAAAGCCGGCAGGTTCTTGAAGTAGTACAGGCGGCGCACGCCGTCGATCGACGCCGTTTCGGAAAACGTGCCCTCCGGTGTCGCCCTGAACCGCCGGAACGTCGCGGCCTGGCTGATATCGCGGCCGATGGTGTGCACATCGTACGGCTGGCGCATCACCATGATGCCGTCCTTGCCGATCAGCGAGATCGAGCCGTGCGGGCCGAGTGACAGGCCGGCGAACAGCTTGTGGAAATACTCGAGGTTGATCGCGATCAGCACGATTCCGGCGAACGAGCCGTCCGGGTGCGAGACTCGGCGCGTGAGCGCGATGCTGCGGGTGCCGCCGCGCAGGCGGGACTCGTACGGATCGCTGATGTAGAGCCCGACGTTCGGATTGTCCCGGTGGATCGTGAAGTATTTGCGGTCCGCAAAATTGCCTTGGCGGGGGGCGTCGTTCGCCGAATCCAGGATGATGTTGCCGGCGGCATCCAGCACGAGCATCGAGCCGATAAATTGGGCGGTCATCGCATGGTCGAACAGCACCCCGCGCCGCAAGGCCGGCGGCGCGGCCATCACGTCGGGGCGCTCCAGACCGTGAATGACCGCCTGCAACGACAGGTCATAGAGCTCGAAATTGCGTTCGATGTCGCGCTGGGCGATCAGGCCGAGATTGCGCGAGGTTTCGCTGGCGCGGTCGAGCGCGTCCTGTCGGCTCTGGAGCAACTGGAGCAAGCACAGACCCATCAGCGCGCAAGCGATTACGATGCCGATTACCACGACGTAAAAGGGGGCCGTCGACCGGGGTTGCATCTGTCTCCTCGTTGATTGCGGCCGGGCCCGGGAGGAGCCAAGCTTGCGCATACTAAAGAAGTAAGATACCAAATCGCAAGGGGCTGACACATTTGACGTCGCTCAGCGCTCGTGGACGGCAATCCGCGAATATATTTCAAAAGGCGGGCTTTCTGCTTTCCGATGCATTACAAATTGCAAGCGTTTGTATGGATCACTGTAAAATTGGCGCACATGCCTTGGCGCGGTCATGCCTGGTCGGCATAATCAGCGCGCGTTCGGAACGATGCGCCGCGTCGTCCCGATTTCCTTTCCGCTCCATCTTCGTAAAAAGGACCAACGCGTGACCCTTTGGTTTTTGCTATTCCTGAGCGTCCTGCAGGGCGTCACTGAACTCTTTCCCGTCAGCAGTCTCGGCCATACGCTGCTCGTGCCGGCCTTGGTCGGCATGCACGTCGACAAGCATGCGCCGCAGCTTCTGCCTTTCCTCGTTGCGCTGCACCTCGGCACCGCGCTCGCGCTGCTCTGGTATTTCCGCGCGCGCTGGATCGAGCTCTTCCGCGGTTTTTTCGCGTCGCTCGGCGGTCGTCGCAACGACGACGCGCACATGATGTGGGCGCTCGTGATCGGCACGATTCCGGCGGGCCTCGTCGGGCTGTTGCTCGAGAAGCGCATCGAGCGTGTGTTTCACGATCTGCGCATCGTCGCGATCGCGCTGATCGTCAACGGCGTGCTGCTGTGGCTCGGCGATCGCCTGCAGCGCAGCCGCGCGCATCGTCCGCCCGAGAAACTGACGTTCGGGCAGGCGTTCTTCGTCGGTCTCGCGCAGGTGGGCGCGCTGATTCCCGGATTCTCGCGCAGCGGGCTCACGATGATCGCGGGCAACGCGGCGGGACTAACGGCGGACAAGGCGGCGGAATTCTCGTTCCTGCTCGGCACGCCGATCATCTTCGCGGCCGGCGTGCTCGAGCTGCCGAAGCTGTTTCATGCGCCCGACCAACTCGGCGACGCGCTGCTCGGCGGCGTGCTGACGGCGGTGGCCGCTTATCTGAGCGTGCGGTTCCTGATGCGCTATTTCGAAGGGCGGGGGCGGCTTGCGTCGTTCGGGCTGTATTGCGTGGTGGCCGGGGTGTTCTTTCTCGGCTGGTTCATGCTGCATGCGCAACCGGTTTGACGCGCCGGCGTGCTGATGCGGCACGCTGATCGGGTATAATTTCGGGCTCGGCGCTTGCCGGGCCCGTTTCGTTTTTTCGACGTCCCGGTGGGAATGTCGATGTCTCCTCGATGTCTCGTGGTTTCGCGACCGCCCTTAGCTCAGTTGGATAGAGCAACGGCCTTCTAAGCCGTAGGTCACACGTTCGAATCGTGTAGGGCGGGCCAGCTCAAACCCTTATGCAGCAAGGCTTTGCGCCGCTTCCGACAGCGGCGTTTTTGCTGTCTGGGCAGATTGCGTCAGTCCTGAGTGGGCGGCTTCTTCTCGCCGGGAGGCAATTCGGGATGGGGCAGATACCCGGTGTATCCCGCGTGCGGCGGGTTCTCTACCCGAATGTCCCACGTCGTCGACGTCGGCTCATCCAGCTCCTCGAGCCATTCTTCCATCGCGTCGCGGTCGCCCGGTTTCAGGGGTGTTCCGTCGTTCTCGAAAACGCCTGGCATGGTTGACCCTCCCGTTGGTTGACACCCGAAATCTACAAGGTTTCCAGCGGGAGGGGTACCGCAGGACGCTCAGCGCTTCTGCGGCACCTGGTACTGCACGACATTGCGCGTAGCGGGACAGAGTCCGCGGCGACGGCAGCGTGCGGCCACTCTCCATGCGTGCGATGGTCGATTGCGCCGTGTTCATCCGCTCGGCCAATTTGCTGCGCCACTGGAAATCGACGTCCTCCCATCGGAGCCTCGCCATTTCCTCGCGGCGCGCGCCGGTCAGCAGCAGGGCCTGCAGGTAGGCGCCGATAACCGGGTTGCCGATCTGGCGCACCGCATCGAACCATACTTTCGTGCGGCCCGAGCGCACCGGGCGCCTTGCCGTTCCGCGTTAGGCGCCGTACTCGCGGTAGATATCCGGAAGGAATTTACCGAGACACGTGAATTCGGTCATGTCGTGAATGGCCATTTCATAGGCGAGATTCTCGAGTATCACCTTGTCCAGTTTCATCTTCTTGACCAGTTCGCGGGAGAGATGCGCACCACCCGGGAATTTCTTGAAGCGGTCATAAGACGCGTGCGTGCCGATCCAGTAACGGTTGATCATTTCCAGTCCGGCCGGCGTATCGCGGCCCAGGTGGATCATGAGAACCAGCGGCGAATGACGGTCCGTTATCGGCGTGATAATGCCGCTTGCATTGAACGTGAACCCGTTGGCCTTCAGTGCTGCCGGGTCGACGCCAAAGTTCTCCGGCGCGTCGAAGTTGATATAGCTGTCGAGCAGCATCGGGCCGATGTATTCGGTCACATGGTTCGGGTTGCCATACAGACGCTCGCCGTAGGTCAGCTTGTCATTGGCGAGTCGCACGGGATCGGCAACCGAATTGTGAATGTGCGCGTGCGGGAACCACAGCATGTAGCGTTCGCTTTCGATCGGATGCCACGTGAACCACCACTCGAACATTTTTGCGGTCACCCCAGGGAAAACGTGCCGGCTCTGCGCAAACGCGAGCGGGCCTTCGTCGATGAATGCGTAGCCGGACACCGGCGCATCGGGGAACGTGCGCATCATCTTGGCCAACCCGTCGACTGTCGGCGGGAGCACATGCTCCGGCGGAAGCGGGCCGCCCGCGAGCGCGTTGACCATGTCCACCGGCGCCACGAGATCCTTGGTGAAGTATTTCGCGTAAGGCTTGCTTTTCACCAGTTGTTCATTGAGCGGCCACTGCTTCTGCATCGGGACTTGAAAGTACGTAATCCGCGTCCGGTCTGCGCTTAGGCCGCCGGGCGCAACTGATGGGCTCGCCGATGCAATGGACGGCAACGCGTTCGCCGCGGCCATCCCGGCCAGGAGCGCAGGCGCGCCGCTGAGAATTCTTCGACGTTTCAGGTTGGTTTGCATGTCATTCCTCTCGGTTGAGTGGGTGAATCGGGTATTCGCGAGGAGAAAGCCGTGGAGACGGCGGAATTCGGCCACGAGCACGTGGGAACCGAAGCGATATCCTGCCGAGATGCGCGTTGGCGAAACGATCGCCAAAAAATCCTGATGATTAGTAATCCATATTGATTAGTCCTCGCCACGAGTCTTGGATAACACCTCAGGCCGATGTGCGGTCAACGTCCGATCCGAGACGAGGGCGAATGCTCCAGGCAATCGCCATCCCGGCTGCGATGCCTGGCAGTCCCGGGGCGAGAACGCATCCCACCATGATGGTCGGGCAGGCGGCAAGCAGTAGCGACAATGCTCCCGCCTTGCTCAGGTGACTGGAATGGTTTTGCATTTGAACCTTTTCGCTCAGTGTACCGTATATCGGTACACTATATCCGTTATACGGTACATGGCGGAGTCTGGCGATGAATCATTTCAATGTCAAGGGAGACAGGAGGTCATGGATGAGACAGTTGGCGATTTGGGAGGAAAGCAAGTCGTCCCGCCGGCGGCTTCCGTGTCGCAGGCGCGTGGGAGGCAACTGTCGGGATTGGCTAGGGCAACCTTTTCAAGGCGTCGGGATTGCTCCAAAGTACGGTGCAGTGGCAAGTGGGAGCGCCATAGGCGTGCGGCCGTGCTGGCTGCATCGAGCTTCCCTGTCCGCTCAGCCCATTCGCCCAGCAGTCGTCGTTTTATCGACGCAGAGTGGACGTCTCTCAGGAACAGTGAGATTGTGATTTGTGCCTGGCCGATGAGACCTAGGCGAAGAACCGCCTGGCGGCATTGCGCCGCCGCTTCTGCCCGAAACCGTCAGGCGGCGGTCAAAACGTCACCGGCTTTATCTTCATGCGCTTGGCATTGCGGACCGGCACATCAGCTTGGACCGCTATCGAAACACCGCTTTCTCAATCAACTTCCAGTACTGGTTGACCGCCTTGGAATCGTCGATCGAAAAACCGATCATCGCGCTCATTTCGCCCTTCAGCGAGGAAAGGACGGAGGTCATGCCAATGAGCATGTAGCAGATCAGGTTGGGGTCGCCCTTGATCAGTGTTCCTTCGGCTTGTGCCGCGCGAATCTGCGGCAAGATGCGACCCATCGTCTTCGCGACGACATTTTCCACCAGCCAGGCCAGCCTTGGACTGTCGCCGATATTCTCCCGGAGCATGAAATGATGGAAGGCCGTATGCTCAATGGTAAATTTGAGGAACATACGAAATTCCTCTCGTACCCGGTTGGCGGGAGACATGTCCGAATCGATCGGGATCGCCTCGTTCCACTTGGCCTCGATTTGTGCGAAGGCATCTTCGGCGACCGCGCGCCAGAGCGTATCCTTATTACGGAAATGATAAGTAATAAGCGTGTACTCGAGTTCGGCCCGTTCGCCGATATGGCGCATGCTTGCCCCGTCGAAACCGCGCTCGGCGAATTCTTTCAGCGCAGCGTCCATGATGGCCCGGCGGGTCTCGATGGAGCGGGACTGCTCACGCCGATTCGAATCACTCCTGCGCCCGAGGGTGGGTGACGGAGGAGAGGGCTTGGGTGTCTCGACAGTCTTGAGTGTGCGACTCATACAATTTCAGAAGGGCCGTGCCATGACGGGCAGGATATACGCTGCCCGCTCGGATATGCAAGCATGTGTCTTGCCCATCGGGGGATGAGACACGCTATTCGTCCGTCGCTGCCGATGGACGAAACCGGCTACGGTAAGCGCCGGGGCTGAGTCCAACCTTTTCTTTGAACAACCGACAAAACGAGCTGACGTCGTTGTAACCCACTTTTGCGGCAATGGCCTCGATGTTGAGGTCGCCGGCCTCCAGCAGACCGCGCGCCGCCTCGATTCGCAGGCTCTGCAAATAGCGCAACGGCGCTTGATTCAGCGCGGCTTGAAACCGGCGAGCGATGGTTCGTTCGCTGACACCGAGCCGATTTGCCATTTCGGACATCTTAACTTCTTTTGCCATGTTCTTCTGCAGCCAGTGCTGCGCGCGGTGGACCAGGGAGTCTGCGTGCGCCTTGTCGGTGAGCAGGGGCAGGTAAGGTGTTTGCTTCGTCTGGCTGACATCGATGAGCATGGTCTTCGCACATTGCGATGCGATGAGCGGACCGGAAAAGCGCTCGATGATGTGAATGGTCTGCAGAAGATATGACGCGGAGGCACCCGCGCAAATCAGCCGGTCAGCTTCGGTGATGACGGGTTCGAGCTGGAGATCGACCCGAGGGAATTTGCCGCGAAACTGCTCGGCTAGCCACCAGGTCGTCGTGGCCGGCCGATCGTCCAGGAGGCCCGTTTGGGCAAGGACAAAGGTGCCCGTGCAGTTTGCCGCGAGCCAGGCGCCAGCTTTCCACTGACTGACCAGCCAGTCGCACGCCACGGATTGTCGCGCCAATAGCCGGTCCAATGCGGTGCTGCCTCCATAGTGCGCGCTCGGGATGAAGATCAGATCGAACCGCTCCCGCGGGCGGATCGGCTGCGTGTTCAACTCGAGCCCATTGCTCGCCCTGACGGGCTGCCCCGTAGGCGACACGAATTTCCAATCGAACAGAGCGGTCGCCCCGCTTTGCTGTCGGCGCAAGTGCGAGTTCGCGATTTGAAGTATGTCGGCAAAGCCTCCCACACTGGAGGCGTAGCAATCGTCATACACCAGGATGGCGGCGCGCGGCATGTCTGATTTCGCACGGTAAATGTCAGTTTAGACAATGTACAGCATGTTGGCGCGCGCGGAAACTTGAGTGCATTCCGTTTGCCAATACCGTTGATTCTTGCCGGGCGAGAAGCCTGAGCGGAAAAGGAGTCCCTCAATGAGTAACCGTGAAGTGGTTGTGGTAGGCGCAGCGCGTACTGCCATTGGAACGTTTGGTGGTTCACTGAAGGACGTGCCGATGAGCGTCCTGGGCACGACAGTCGTTCGTGCGGCGCTCGAACGCTCCGGCGTTCCGGCCGCCGACATCGGGCATGTCGTGATGGGTAACGTCATCCCGACCGAACCGAAGGATGCCTATTTGAGTCGTGTTTCAGCGATGGACGCCGGCATTCCGAAGGAAGTGCCGGCATTCAACGTCAATCGACTCTGTGGGTCCGGTCTTCAGGCAATCATCAACGCGGCGCAGTCGATCATGCTCGGCGACGCCGACTTTGCCGTGGGTGGCGGGGCCGAATCCATGAGCCGGGGGCCGTTCATCACGCCAGCCGCTCGTTGGGGCGTGCGCATGGGCGACACCCAGATGGTCGATTACATGACCGGCATCCTGCACGATCCATGGAAGCGTATTCATATGGGGGTGACCGCGGAGAACGTTGCGCAGCGCTACGGCATCTCGCGTGCGGAACAGGATGAGCTTGCGATGGTGAGTCAGCTGCGCGCGGCGAAAGCGATTGATGAGGGGCGCTTCACGAGCCAGATCGTTCCGGTGGAGATCAGGACTCGCCAAGGTATTGTCCAGTTCGATACTGACGAGCACGTTCGCCGGGACATCACGGCCGACGCCCTGGCGAAGATGAAGCCGGTGTTCAAGGAAGGGGGCTCGGTGACACCCGGAAATGCATCAGGCATCAATGACGGGGCCGCCGCCATTGTTCTGGCCGAGGCCGGCAAGGCGGCCGCAATGGGTCTCAAGCCCCTGGCCCGTCTGGTGGGCTACGCCCACGCCGGGGTTGAACCGGAATACATGGGCCTCGGCCCCATTCCTGCTACGCGTCTCGTCATGCAGCGTACGGGATTGAAGGTGGAGGACATGGATGTCATCGAGTCGAATGAAGCCTTTGCGGCTCAGGCGTGCGCGGTGTCAAAGGAACTGGATTTCGATCCGGCCAAAGTGAATCCCAACGGTTCCGGAATATCGCTCGGTCATCCGGTCGGCGCAACGGGCGCGATCATCTCGGTCAAAGCCATCCACGAACTCCACCGGATCGGCGGGCGGTATGCGCTGGTGACGATGTGTATCGGCGGGGGGCAGGGTATCGCAGCGATTTACGAGCGGGTTTGAAGTCTTGTCGCGCTATCGGGGCGCTTGTCGATTGAAAATGAGTGCCTCGACCGCTCGCCAATGGGCATCCACCACCTTCGGGTCCGACGCGGAAACATTGGCCGTGGTCAGCATCTCCGCCCCGAAACCGGACAGAGTGGCCGTCAAACTGCTCAGCAGATAGTGAATGATGATCGGCTCGACTTTCGGTAACGTGCCTTCGTCTTGCGCCTCTCGTATCTGCGGAAGCAGCCAGTTGATGAATGGTTTCAGTATCGTGTCGGCGAGCCATTGCAGCCGTGGACTATATCCGAGGGATTCCTGCAGCATGAAGCGATGGAACTCCGGATATTCGGCCGTGAATTGGAAAATGGCCTGGTACACGAGTCGCACCCGCTCCGACGCGCGCGCGGGTGGCGTATCCGTCAGATACTTGTCCGCCTCGCGCCGGATACGTTCGAAGACGGATTTAGCCACCGCCTGCCACAGAATGTGCTTTGACCGGAAATGGTAGGTAATTTGCGCGTGCGGCAGCCCGGCGCGATCCGCTATGTTGCGGATACTCGCGGCTTCGAAGCCTTTCGTGGCAAATTCCGCGAATGCCGCGTCGAGAATGGCGGCCCGGGTTTCTTGCGCGCGTTGCTGCTCGGCGCGTATGAATTCGTCCGGCCGACCTTTTCTGGCGCGCTGCTTCGTGGACACGGTGCGTTGTGGCATATGAACTCCCGCGTATGAGACGAATTCCCCGACACGCGGGAATTCGTCATCTCGACACCCTCAAAATTTGACGTTGTCCGCGCCTTTCAGGGCGAGGATTGCGCGCGCTTCGTCCGGTGTGGCGATCTCGAGCGAAAGGGGTTCGAGGATGGAACGAATCAGTCGAACCTGTTCAGCATTCGAGGTCGCGAGCGTCCCCCTGCGCGCGTAAAGCGAGTCTTCCAGACCCACGCGCACGTTCGAACCATTGATCGCGCCCATCGTGATGAAAGGCATCTGATGCTTGCCGCTCGCCATGACGGACCAGCGGTAGTCATCGCCGAAAAGCTTGTCGGCCAGCCGTTTGGCATGGAGCAGGTTTTCGGTATCGGCGCCCTGACCGCCGAGAATGCCAAAAATCGATTGAACGAACAGTGGCGGGGTCACCAGCTTGCGATCGAGGAAGTGTGCGAGCGTGTAGAGGTGGCTGATGTCGTAGCACTCGAACTCGAACCGGGTGCCGTGACCTTTCCCGAGTCGTTCGACGATGATTTCGATGTCGTTGAACGTGTTGCGGAAGATCCAGTCACGGGATCCTTCAAGGTACGGGCGTTCCCAGTCGTACTTGAATTCCTGATAGCGCCCGAGCATCGGGTACATGCCGAAATTCATCGAGCCCATGTTGAGCGAGCACAGTTCCGGCGATGCGCGTTCCGCAGCCGCGATTCGATCGTCCAGCGTCATCCCCTGACCGCCGCCGGTGGTGATGTTCACGACGGCGTTGGTGCCTTCCTTGATGCGCGGCAGAAAGCGCATGAAGACTTCCGGATCCGGGGTGGGCTTCCCATTCAGCGGATCGCGTGCATGCAGGTGCAAGACGGACGCACCCGCTTCAGCCGCATCGATCGCCTGTGCCGCGATCTCCTCGGGCGTGATGGGGAGGTGCGGGCTCATGGTCGGGGTATGGACGGAACCCGTGACCGCACAGCTAATAATGACTTTCGACATGGTCTTATCCTCTCGATGCAGGAAGGCGGATCAGCAACTTCCCCTGGTTTGCACCCGTATAGAGCCGGGATATCGCGCCGGGCGCTTGCTCGATCCCGTCCAGGATTTCTTCGCGATAACGCAGTTGGCCTGCTTTGATCCAGCGTCCTAGTTGTGCGACGGCCTCTGGATAACGATCGACGTAGTCGAGTGCAATGAAGCCTCGCACGGTCGCACGCTTGACCAGCAGATGCCGTTCGTATCGAGGACCTGACGGCCACGGATCCCAACTGGAAATCGAGGCGGTGCCGCATATCGCGATGCGCGCGCCGACTGAAATATGTCGGATCACGGCGTCGCTGATCGGGCCGGCGGTATTGTCGAAATAGACGTCGACACCGTCGGGACATGCGCGAGCGATCGCGGCTTCGAGGTCCGGCTCATGCTTGTAGTCCACCACGTCGTCGTAGCCGAATTCGTCGATGCATAGCTTGCATTTCTCGGCGCCCCCGGCAATGCCGATGACACGACAGCCGAGAATTCGCGCGATTTGGCCGACGCATGAACCGACCGCACCGGCGGCGGTCGATACCACCACGGTGTCGCCTGCCTTGGGGGCGCACACGTCCATCAGGCCGAAGTAGGCCGTGACGCCATTGAGCCCGAGCACGCCGAGAGACAGCGACATCGGAAAGTCGGGCTCACTGATTCGCAAGAGGACTGCGCTCGGGTCGACCGCCGAGTATTCCTGCCAGCCGAACAGCCCCATGACCCGTTCCCCGGGCGCGAACGCATCGTTGCGGGATTCGATGACTTCGCCGACAGCGAATGCACGCATCACATCGCCAATCTCGATTCGGGCGCCGTAGCTTTGGGTATCGGCCAGCCAGCCGCGCATGGCCGGGTCGACCGACAGGTAATGGTTGCGCACCCGTATCTGACCTTCGGTGAGCGCCGGAAGTGGAGTGGAATCCAGTTCGAAGTGCTCGGACAGTGGTATCCCCTGCGGTCGCGCCTTCACGATCACACGATGGTTCATCATGCTGCCGACGCTCCGTCAGGGGCGCCTTCCACGATGGTGCTGAGTTGCCCTCCCAAGCTGAGGCCGCTATGCAGGTCGCGCATGGTCAAGGTGAGCGTTTCGCCAGGCTGCAGAAAATCGGCGAGCGTCTTCATCTCCGCAACGAGCTCGTCCCGACGGCGCGCGTCGTCGAACAGTTGCGTCTTGAGGCTCTCGATGAATGTCGGGGTGCCTTGAGCGATGACGCCGCCTGGTGTGCCGGTCAGGATCAGGTCGCCCGGCTGCAGGTCCATGATCGCGGCAAGTTGCGTGAGTGTCTCGGCAGGCTTGTAGATCAGCTGCGAGCTGACGGCGCGCTGCCGCTCGACATTGCGATAGGTCAGGGAAATCTCCAGGTTCATGAGGGCCGTCGCGACTTCGTCGGGCGACATCAGATAAAGGAGCGGCCCCGTCGGACAGAAAGTCCGGTAGCTCTTTCCCTGGTACCACTGCATGAACGACGCGCCAAACATGACATCGCGCGCCGATACGTCATTGCAGAGCACCACACCGGCGACGTACTCACCGATGTTCGTGTCGTCCACGACGGTGCCGGCGGTCAGTGTGGAGCGCAATACAACGCCGATTTCCACTTCGTAGTCGAGGAGCTGGACGCCCGCCGGTCGAATGATCTCGTCATAGGGGCCGCAGAGCGAGGTGCTCGACTTCGCGAACAGCAGGTTCTGCTTGCGTTCGTGATGACCCGCTTCGGCGGCGTGCGTCGCGTAATTCAGTCCTTGGCAGATGATGGTGGCATCGCTGGTCACCGGACTCTGCAATTGCGCCGCCGTGATTTTCACCACGTCCGCGCGCTCGAAGCGTTCCGGGTTCCGGCCATAGGCAGCGATGACGGCGTCGGTCGTGGAATTCGGCGCAAGGGGAAGATCGCTGACGTCGATGACGTCAGTGGGATGTGCCGGCGGAGCGGATACGAGCCTGGCCCAGCGGGATGCGCCGTCGCCGTCGCGATATCGAAGGATTAAAGCAGCCATTTCAGGTGACCTCTTCGCTTACTTGAATTGTTGAGCGGATGATGGGGGGGCTGGGTCTTACCGCAGCCACGGGCGAGGTGGCTTCAGCAGCGCTTCGAGGAATGCCTTGACCTTGGGGGGAGCATCCTCGGGAATACGCTCGCTCGGTCGCATCGAGTCCGGGAGGTCGTCTCCCCATGACCACAAGCTCCCTCTTTCGAGCGGGTGATAACCCGTCGGATATTGATCCGTCATCACGTCGCCATCCGCGTAGTGTTCCCACTCGTCGCCAACGGCGTCTTTCCAATAGTCAAAGACCTGGCTGCCCAGCTTGTGTCTGCCGATACCCCAATGCGGCGTCCACCCCCGTGCGCGCAGATACTGATGCCCTTGACCGACCGCTTCGATATCGAAGGTTTCGGTGGAGATATGCAGCATCGCCGGCGCCGGTCCCTCGAGAATCGCGAGACTGTGGTGGTCGGTGGGGTCGTCGCCACGATTGAAGCGAAAAAATCCGAGCACCGGGCTTCCGTCCGGAAGCGATTGAACATCCGACGGAATGAAACCGAAGCGCCGCATGTACCATCCGGCGGTTACGTCGAAGCTCGGCGTCTGGAGGACGACGTGGCCGATTCGGAAGACCGGAGCAGGCTGCACCGGCATGCGAATGGGCGCATCGACGCGTCGCTTTTCCATCGGCGTATTGATCGCCACCAGGGTCGCATGCGTGTCGATCGGTTCAACGGCGGTGAATCCGTGAACGAAGTCCACGCGCCGTCCGTCCGGATCGGTCAGGCGAACACGCAACCCACCACCAGGGCCGTCGCACGGCTCGATTTTGGTGCGTTCCGCGTCGGCGAGTGTCCGGAGGTCTTCTGCGCTATTGGCCAGGAGTGCGAATCCAACGAATGCGTCGCGGTCGGACGGAATGATCTCGACGCAATATGGAAACGTACCGTAGCCTCGGAAATATCGCGTTGCGCCCTTCTCTCCGTCACAGGGCTTGAATCCGAAATCCTCGAGGAACCGTCCCATGTTCTCCACGTCTTTTCGTTCGAAGACGACATGGGCGACGGCAACGGCCCGCACGACGGGCACCGGACGTTCGATTGGCGGAAGGTCCGTTTTCTCGTGTGAATCAGCACGGTTTTCCATCGTCACGCTCCCCGAACCGTATCGATGACGGCGTACGGATCCGACGGTATGGCGTCGCCACGCCACGCGACGTGCTGGTCGGGACGCACCAGCACGAAGTCGCGTTCGTAGATGCTCCGTGCATGGTCGTCGCGGATGTCGACCACGGTGAGCGGAACGCCACGTTCCCGGGCGGCTTCGATCAGCGGTTCGGCACTGGCGTCGTTGAACCGAAGCAGCGTGAACCACGGGCCGAAGAGATCGAACATGGCGCGGCCGTCCTGAAGGAAGAGGTGCGGAGCGCGAACCCCGGGCCAGGTGCTCGGCACGTACTTGAGGGGGTTCCATTCCGGCTCGTTATCCTCGCCGCAAATAATGGGCGAGCCGCGATACCGGAAGCCGAGTTCGATGCCGATCGAATCGTTTTCCGCGTTGCCGAGTTCCTCGATGAGCTTGGCGTATTCCGCACGCGCGGCCGCGCCGTCGGGGCTGTCTTCATGGATCTTCGGATCGTAGGCCTCGGCAATGCGGAAGCGGACCGCCATGTGCGAGCCGGAGGCCTCGAGATTACGCGCGCCGACCGGGCGCCGTTCCGCCTCGATGCTCTCCAGCAGTTTCGGACCGCCCCAGCCCTGGAGGACGGCCGCGAACTTCCAGCCCAGATCAACGGCATCGCAGATGCCGGTGTTCATGCCGTAGCCGCCAGTCGGGATGTATTGATGGACAGCGTCACCGGCCAGCCAGACGCGATCTCGGCCGTAACCGGTCGCCAGCACGAGGTGCGGGGACCACGGGTTGGCCTGAATGACTTCCAGCGGGAATTCCGTGCCGATCGACTGATAGACGAGTTGCCTGGGATCGACGGTCGCCGGATCGACGCCATCGGGCAGGATGTTATGGAGCGTAAAGGTATCCTTGTCGTCTTGAGCGATCAACGTGCCGCCGACAGGTGATTGGTAGTGCCAAGCAATGCCGAAACGCTGAAGGAGGTCTTTGGACGATGAACGGAAATGGACCATATAGAACCGCGCGATCGAGAAGCGGCCTTCCAGCGAGAAGCCCATCGATTCCCGAACGATACTGCTGCCGCCATCGCATCCGGCCAGCAGCGAGCAGCGTACCTCCTCGGTTCGGCCGGTTGCTGTCTCGCGTATCGTTGCGGTGACACCATCGGCATCCTGAACGAAGCTTTGCATCCCCCAGCCGAAGCGAAGCTCGACCAGAGACGACTCCTTCAGCACGTCGCACAGGGTCGGTTCGAGAACGACCTGACTGAGGCGCATGTTCGGCTCCAGCGGCTGGGAGCCGTCATTCTGGTTGCGAATGCGCTGACGCCAGGCATGCACGTCGGGGTAGGGGAATCGAGCCAATTCCCACTCGTTGAGGCGAGTGACCCACGACACGTCCATGCAATTCTCGGGCGGCACGGCGACGCTGCGAATGCGGTCCGCGACGCCGAGGCGGCGGAAGTGCTCCATGCTGCGGCCGTTGGTGACATCCATCTTCGGATGCCGGGTGGTACCGGGGTTGCGTTCGACCACGAGCACCTTGATGCCGCGTGATTGAAGCTCCAGCGCCGTAGCGAGCCCGACCGGGCCCGCACCTACTACGAGTACAGGTACGTCGACCACGATATATCTCCTTCCATGTTCTCGCCCTCGCGGGCGCCTCTGATGGGTACTGCAACTGATGGCTTCAGGTTAGCACGTCTTTTTTAAAAATACTACGGTCGTGGAGTTTATTTGGTCGGGTGGACGAGACGCTCGCTCGTGAACGGCGCCCGGATCACCCCGGTGCCAGCGGGTAGGGACATTCCCGGATGCCGTGGACCAGATGTCGGAATGATGGCTTCACTAATAGTGTCTGATGATTGGATGTGGCTCCATCCATCAACCGTTCGACTGCGCAGCCAAGGTAGGGACGCCCCCAATAAACTCCACGATCGTAAAAATATATATTTCCTCCCATCGGCTGGCTGTGTAAGCTGTCGGTTGACACCTGTTGCGGCCAAAGCGACGGAAGAAGGGGCGCCGGAGGACCCGGTGCGAGGTGTGCGGCGCGCCGCTTGACCGAGTGCGATGCGACTGGATTGCGGCCGTTCACGAAAGAACGATTAGGAATCCATATTTAATCAATGAAGTCTGACGTATCCATGGCGCGCGATGAATGGACGACATCAAGTCGTTTCAAACCCGTTGCGCGGCGACACACGAATGCAAACGATAGAACAGTAAAGGAGATGAGATGGAACAGCGCAGAGTCGTATCGCTGGCCGTAGTGATTTCAGCCAGCATGGTGAATGTTTCTTTTGCGGGCACCGGCATCTATACCACCGGATACGGAACGCGCGAGCAGGGCATGGGCGGCGTGGCCATAGCGACCGGCGAATCGGCGCTCGCGCCTGCGACGAATCCCGCAGGCATCGCTTTTTCCGGTGACCGCCTGGATGTTGGCGGGGGGCTGCTCTTCCTGCAGGCAGGACAGCAAGACAATGGCCAGTCCTATCATGCGAGGACGGGTATCATGGCGCTGCCCGAATTGGGGTATGTCAAGTCCATATCGCCTTCTCTCGTATTCGGTGTCGCGTCGTGGGCGTCCGGCGCGTCGGTGAGTTACAGGGGGCCGTACGCGAGCATTCCGGGAAATTCGCACACGTTTTCGCAAGGTGTCTTCATGCACCTTCAACCCACGATCGCGTACCGCTTCGGCGAGAACAAGAACAACGCGATCGCGCTGTCCTTCGTCGGTGCACTCTCGACCATCGATATCGAAGGTGTTCAGGCTCAATCCGATTTGCCGAATCAGGGGCGAAACTGGAAACCCGGCTATGGGTTCAAGATCGGCTGGATGAGCGAGATCACACCGCAGCTTTCGATCGGCGCGTTCTATGGATCGAAGATCCGATATCAGCCCTGGGACAAGTATGGCCACATCTTTGCGGACGGTGCGAGATTCGACGAGCCGGAGCAGTATGGCGTCGGTATCGCGGTTCGACCCATTCCCAGGTTGTTGCTCGGATTCGACTGGATCCGATTCAACTACGGCAATACGCGCGTGCTCGGCAATCCGCTCAACTTCGCCGTGCCGTTTGGTAGCGTCGACGGAACCGGGTTTGGCCTCGCCAATATCAACGCCTATCGCTTCGGTGTGCAATACGAGGTGAACGATAAGCTCACGATTCGCGGTGGCTTTGAAATGACTGATCAAATCCTGACGTCGAAAAATACGGCGTTCACCTTTCTTGTCCCGGTCACACCCAATCGAACCTACACGATTGGCGCAACCTATAAGGTAGGCAAGGCGTCGGAACTATCGTTCGCGTACGCGGTATCGCCGCGTGTTCAGGTGAACGGGGCAGGCTTGAGCGCGGGAGCCAATCCTTACGCGACGGAGAATCTCGTCTCTTTCTCTTACACGAGAAAATTTTGACGTCGTAACACACCGTCGCCGGTATGGCAAAAACGCTTAACGTGATTGAGCGGTGTGAGCATCGATACGTGGCCCGTGCTTGCTTAAACTTACCCACCAAGACAGGCGCGACTGTGAGCCAGGCTCAACCACCCGGATACAGGCAAGCGTGACATCACTCGCCATCTGCGTCATTTCATGGCGACCACCTCAACACTCATTCAGTAGTGCTGCTGATACGGAGAAGGTCATGGTTGACATCGATACATTGCTTGCCAGCATACATCTGGTTGGCCAGTACTATCAGGAGCAGCTGGCACTCGGTATGCGCATGCTCGGCGGCGGTGGAAGTCAGTCTGCCGAGACAGCCTCCAAGGCCGACCGTCGATTCGATGCGCCTGAATGGAATCAGTATCCAGTCTTCGACTTCATCCGCCAGTCGTATCTGCAGACCTCAAAAGCGTTGCTCGACGCGATCGAACTGGCTCAACTGGATGCGAATTCCAAGGAGCTGATGCGGTTCTATACCCGGCAGTTGATCGACGCGACATCACCGGCGAACTTTGCGATGACCAACCCTGAGGTGCTCGCGCTTGCCATGGAGACAAAGGGTGAGAGTTTCGCAAATGGCTTGAAGAACCTGATGCAGGACCTCGAGAAGGGGCGGATTTCGTTGTCCGGCACCGCGGCGTTCGAAGTGGGCGGCAACCTCGCGAATACGGCCGGTTCGGTGGTCTATGAGAATGATCTGATTCAGCTGATCCAGTACTCGCCCATGACCGGGAAGGTGAAGGCGGTCCCGCTTCTTGTCGTTCCGTCGGTCGTCAACAAGTACTACATTCTCGATCTGACGCCGGAGACGTCATTGGTACGGTACCTGGTTTCGCAAGGCTTTACGGTGTTCATCGTCTCCTGGCGCAACATCACGCCGCAGTTGCAGGGGCGAACCTGGGACGACTATGTCGGCGACGGCGTGCTCAAGGCGATCGAGGTGGCCCGCGAGATCAGCGGGTGCGAGCAGATCAATGCGGTCGGCTATTGCGTGGGCGGCGCATTGCTCAGCAGTGCGCTCGCCGTGCGCGCGGCCCACGGACAGTGGCCGGTGGCGAGCATGACCTTGTTGATGAGCATGCTTGAATTCTCGGATCCGGGCGAGATCGGCGTCTATATGAATCCGGCGACGATCGCGCAGCGCGAGGCGATGTATGCCAACGGGGGGCTCGTCTCGGGCAAGGAACTCACCATGGCCTTCTCGAGTCTTCGCGCGAACGATCTGATCTGGTCGTTCGTGGTCAACAACTACCTCAAGGGCAAAACGCCCGATGCGTTCGACCTGTTCTACTGGAACATGGACGACAGCAATCTGCCGGGGCCGATGTTCGCCTATTACCTTCGCCACTGCTACATCGAAAACAAGCTTGTCCAGCCGGACGCATTGTCGATGCTCGGCACACCCGTTGATTTGGGGCGCATTGGCGTTCCGACCTACCTGTTCGCCGCATCGGACGATCATCTGGTGCCATGGCGATCGGCGTATGAGAGCGTGACTCATCTCAATGGAGACGTCGAGTTCGTACTCGGCGGCGGCGGACACATCACCGGACCGATCAACCCTGTCTCGAAGAACAAGCGCAACTACTGGGTCGATGGGCAGCTCGGCGAGCAACCCGATGAATGGCTGGCGTCCGCGCGATCGATGGGCGGCAGCTGGTGGCCTCATTGGGCCGCGTGGCTTGCAAAGCAGTCGGGCGGCGTCATCGATGCGCGCTCGCCACTCGGGAGCGCGATGCACCAGGAGATCGAGCCCGCACCTGGACGTTATGTGACTGAGCGGGTGCGCTGATCAATATGCATCAGTTTATCGATCAGACGGCGGGGATTCTCTGCGAGGACCTTTACCTGCCGCTGTCGGCATCCGGCGTGCGTCTCCATCTGCGCAGGAAATACCCTGCATCGGGCGCGGCACGGGCCGGCTGTAGCGTGATCGTTTTCGTTCACGGCGCGACTTACTCGGGCGTCCCGGCATTCGATCCTGCACTGCCCGGCGGATCCTGGCTGGACTTTGTGGCGGCATGCGGACATGACGCGTATGCGATTGATATACGCGGTTATGGCTTATCGTCGCCTCCCGGCACCGTCTTGAGCGATTGGCGGGCGCAAAAGCCGTATGCGCGGACCGATGAGGCTATTGCGGATTTAAGCGCAGCCGTTGATTTCATTCTTGCGAGAACCGGCGCGGACCGTGTGGATCTCGTCGGTTGGTCATGGGGAACCGCCATTTCCGGCGGATACGCGTCGACACATGAAGGCAAGGTAGGGCGCCTTGTGTTGTATGCGCCGTTGTGGATCGTGCGAAGAAGGGTGGACTGGCCTCTGGCACTTGCTCCACTCGCGATATTCCCCGCATTGGCACCGCTGTATGTGGCAAGTCTTGCGGCTTTTCGTACCACCGATCTCGCGGAGGTGCGTCGCCGATGGTTTCGCGGACTCGACTCACGTACCGCCGCCGAGCTTTGCCCTGACGACATACTGGAACGCTGGTGGCAACAGGTGATCAGCGCCGATCCGGTCGGCGCGGCACATGCACCGCCGAGACTGACCGTGCCGACAGGTGTTGTCGCCGACTTGCTCGAATATTGGGCCGCCGGGGTTCCCACCTACGATCCGGCGCGTATCACCGTGCCGGTCATGTTGATTCTGGGTGAGTGGGACGTCGATACGCCACCCGAGATGGCCCAGGAACTGTTCAGCCGGTTGACGGCCGCACCGTACAAGCGCCTGGAAGTGCTCGGGCGCGGTACGCATTCGATGTCGCTCGAGGCTAATCGTTTCGATCTCTATCAGCGCGTCGGATTGTTCTTGAGCACACCCATCCCCTCCTTTGAAAAGGACACGAAATGATTGAACTCGAATTTGTCGACGACGGCGCGATCGCCTGCGCGACGCTGAAGCGCCCACCCGCGAACGCGTTTAGCGCGGAAGGATTGTTGCAGTTGAAAGAGGCGATCGAGGCGCTGAATACGAACCCGCGCGTGCGCGCACTCGTGATCACCGGCGACGGCCCGAAATTCTTCAGCGCGGGCGCGGACCTGAACACGTTCGCGGACGGCGATCGCGCGGTTGCGCGCGAGATGGCCGCGCGCTTCGGCGCGGCATTCGAGACGCTCGCCGACGCCCGCATCGTGACGATCGCGGCGATCAATGGCTATGCGATGGGCGGCGGGCTCGAATGCGCGCTCGCGTGCGACATCCGCGTGGCGGAAGAGCATGCGCAGATGGCGCTGCCCGAAGCGTCGGTCGGGCTGCTGCCGTCCGGGCTCGGCACGCAAACGCTGCCCTGGCTCGTCGGTGAAGGCTGGGCGAAGAAAATGATCCTCGCGGGCGTGCGCGTCGATGCGTCGACCGCGCTGCGGATCGGTCTTGTCGAGGATGTCGTCGAGCGCGGCGCATCGCGCGACGCGGCGCTCGCGCTGGCACGCGGCGTGGCGAAGCAAAGTCCGCACGGCGTCGCTTACAGCAAGGAATTGATCGCGCTCGCGCGGCGGGGCGTGCCGAGAAGCGCGGCGCTTGCG
The DNA here is from genome assembly GCF_013403875.1 of Burkholderia guangdongensis. Lineage (GTDB taxonomy): Bacteria > Pseudomonadota > Gammaproteobacteria > Burkholderiales > Burkholderiaceae > Burkholderia > Burkholderia guangdongensis. The sequence goes on from NZ_JACBNX010000013.1 coordinate 111,118, forward strand.
GTCGAGCGCGAGCGCTTCGTCGACCTGTTCGACACGCCCGATCCACGCGAAGGCGTCGCCGCATTTCTCGGCAAGCGCGCGCCGCATTGGGCGATCGACGCGCGCTGACGAAGATGAGGGCGCCGATCACGGCGCCCGTCTTTCAAGAGGAGCGTTCGGGCCCCTGTCCGGTCGTGGACGGCAGGTGTCCGAATCGAGACCGGTAGTATTGCGCGAAGCGCCCCGGGTGAGCAATCCCGCATTCGAACGCCGCTGCCGCCACTGATGTGCCGGCCAGGATCCGCTCGCGCGCCACATCGAGCCTGAGATCGCGCAGATACCGCATCGGCGAGACTTTATGGTGACGCTTGAAACTGGTTTGCAGGGTCCGCACGCTGACGCCTGTCGCCTCGGCGATTTCCTCGAGGCTCACGTTCTGGAAGAGATGCTCGCGGATGAACAACTCGGCGCGCCGCACTTCGCTTCTCGCATCGGGCGGCCGATCGATATCCTGGATGGCCGGCAGAACGGTGTTCACGAGTAACGCAACCATGAGCGCTTCGGTATGCTCGCGTATGCCGTGGTGTTTGACGATCGCTTCGATCGACGCTTGCGACGACAGGAGAAACTGGATGTAGTCGAACCAGGGCCCGAGCGCCGGGTTCGTGATGTCGAAGTGAACGCCGTTGCGCAGGAGATGCCGCCCGAGCAGGCTGGACTCGATGCGAATCACCAGTCGGACGCAGTCGCGGGAGAATCGCGCGCGCATCACCCCTCGAGGACAGGCGAAATATCCCTGGTTGGCACGCAGCGCAACGACGTGGCCGTTATCCGCGACTTCACCGGAGCCTTCCAGGCACACGATCATCACCGCGTAATCGCCTTGCCCGGTGGCCTCGATCGCGGCGGCCGTTCCCAATGCCACCACGGCGATCGAGAAAACGCCAATCTGAATGCCGCTCACGCGAGCCGGACGGACGACGCCACCCAGTGGCTTCACGATGGTTGGCGCGAGGTATCGGGACAGATGCCGGCCCATCTCCGCAGGTTCGGACGACCTCAAAAAGGGAAGCTTGTGGCGAACGAGCAAATGCATCCTGGCTCCACCAGGCACCGACGGGTGCGCCTGTCTCATGGCGTCTAGAGCTTAGGCAGCAAAAGTCAACGTGGTCAATTGGGGTTCGTGCGCATCCGACGGGCGTTGCGACGCTATGCGCCGACGAACTTGATTTCCCTGCGCTTTTCGATGAACGCTGTCACGCCCCGCGCGAAATCTTCCGTGTTGGCGCAGGTCTGGAACGACTCGAGTTCCGCGGATAACTGCTGCTCGAGACTGTGTCCGGATGACGTGCGCAGAAGTCGCTTCGTTTGCCCGTACGCGACCGTGGGGCCGGCCGCAAGCGCGCTCAACAGCTTGTCCGTTTCGTCAGCGAGGTCTTCCTTCGCTGTCACGCGATTGACGAGTCCGAGTTGCAAGGCCTGATCCGCCGTCAGGCTTTCTCCGAGCAGCGCGATGCCCATGGCTTTGCGCAAGCCGATCATGCGGGGCAACATCCAGGACAGGCCAACATCCGGACTCGTGCCAATCTGTGTATAGCCAAATGAAAACTGCACGTCCTGGGACGCAATGGCCAGGTCACAGGCAAGTGCCACACTCATGCCGGCTCCCGCCACCGGGCCATGCAGGCTCGCCACGACCGGAAAAGGGAGGGAGACCAGGATCGAAAGCGCTTCATTCATCGGCTCGATGATGATCCTGGCCGTCTCGGCCGCGCGAGAAAAATCCTCATGGAAGCAACTGAGATCGCCGCCGGCCATGAATGCGCGTCCTTCGCCGCTGATGACGACGGCGCGGCAATTCCGGTCCGCTTGAATGTCCCGGCAGCGTTGAAGAAAGCACGCGGCCAGCTCCGGAGAAATCGCGTTGAGATGACGCGGCCGGTTGAAGCGCACGCGCGCGATACCGTTTTGCATGTCCAGCAACACAGCATCTTCATGGCGATCCGTCATTTTGTCCTCCAAAGGAATAAAAAGCTTTCGGCCTGACTTGTACTGGAAGAAGCCGCGTCCGCGTTTCCGGCCGAGGGATCCTGCGTCCGCCACTTCAATCGATTGCGAGCGGGTACAGGTTCTCGTCGAATCGATCGAGACTCGGGAACGGCAGAGGCGCTTCATTCATCAGGGACGGCAGCCGCTTTCGCCATGCGTCCAGATACTCCAACCGCTTTTCGTGGGTCACGTAGGGCACGTGCCACGCGATGAACGGCTCAAGCACATCGAGGCCGGTATACGCGAGGGTGCCCTGCAAAAGGTGTTTCAACATGCCCTCGAGCGGACCGTGTACGCCGTTTGTGTCGAACATGTGCACCTGCCCCCCCAGCGTGAGGCTCACGATGACGCGCTTTCCCCGCAGGCCGCCGCGGTCGTAAAAGCGCATGCCGCCGTAGACGGCCCCGGAGACGAGGACCCGATCGAGCCAGCCCTTGAGAATCGCGGGGGTGGAACACCAGAACAGCGGAAAATTCAGGACGAGCAAGTCGCAGTCGATGAGCTTCTTCAGTTCGCTCTGGATATCGTCCGCCAACGTCCCGTTTGACACGCCGTGGCGCTGCTCCAGCGCATACACGCAGTACTCCGGATCCGCTCTCGTTCCAAAGTCGTTCGCGGAAGCAACGGGATTGAAGCCCATCGCGTACAGGTCCGACACCTGGACTTCGTGCCCGGCCTCGCGGAACACCGCTTCCGCGGTGGTCTTGAGCGTGGAGCTGAACGATTTCGGCTCCGGATGTGCGTGGACGATAAAAACTTTCATGGCGGAAGCATCCCTATCAAGTGAAGCAGGAAACAATTCAACAACGCTTGATGAGCAGTTTCCCTGCGCGATGACGGGTTGTACATTGTCTAAACCGACATAAATTATGCGAAACAGGACACGCTCAGATCGGGTAAAGCGGAGCTTCGCCCTTCACGGTGAGCCATTGCCATTGCGTGAACTCTTCCCAATTGGCTGAGCCGCCGATGCTCGTGCCGTTGCCCGAGGCCCCCACGCCGCCAAACGGATTGATCACTTCGTCGTTGATGGTCTGATCGTTGATGTGCAGAAGCCCCGTGCGCAGACGTTCGCCCATGCGCAGCGCGCGGCCGATGTCCGGCGTGATGACGGCCATCGAGAGTCCGTACTCCGTGTCGTTCGCCAGCGCGATGGCTTCCTCATCGGTGTCGAAAGGCACGACGACGGCGACCGGCCCGAAGATCTCTTCGTGGAACACCGGGTTTTGCGCGGTCACGCCGCTCAGCACCGTCGGCTCGAAGAACAGGTCGCGGAAGCCTCCGCCCGTCTCGATGCGTGCGCCCGCTTGTTGAGCGGAGGCCAGCACACCGACGACGTGATCTCGCTGCGCGGCGTTGATGAGGGGGCCGAGCGTCACGTTGTCGGTGGCCGGATTGCCGACCGTCAGGCTTTGCGCCTTCGCGACGAGCTTGTGCAGGAAGCTGTCGTAGATCTTGCGGTGCACGAGCACGCGGCCCGATGCCATGCAGATCTGGCCCTGGTGCAGGTATGCACCCCACGCCGTATTGGCGACCGCGAGATCGAGGTCCGCATCGTCGAGGACGATCAGCGAATTCTTGCCGCCCAGTTCGAGCGAGACCTTCTTCAGATGGCGGCCGGCGGCTTCGCCCACCTTGCGGCCGGCGGCGGTGGAGCCCGTGAACTGGATCATCGCGATATGCGGGTCGCTCGTCAGCGCCGCGCCCGCCGCGCCGTCACCGGGCAGTACCTGCAGCACGCCCGCCGGCAGGCCGGCCAGCTCGAACAGCCGCGCGATCGCGAAACCACCGCAAATCGCGGTGCGCGGGTCCGGCTTGAGCACGACCGCATTGCCGAGCGCCAGCGCGGGCGCAACCGCGCGCATGGCCAGATACAGCGGGAAATTGAATGGCGAGATCACGCCGACCACGCCCAGCGGACGGCGGCGCGCGAGCGACAGGCGGCCCGGCACGGAGGGCAGCACCTCGCCCGCCGCGCGCGACGGAAGCGCGCTCGCTTCGAGCAGTGCCTTCACGGTCCCTTGCGTTTCGAACGCGGCTTTGCCGCGCGTCGAGCCGCTTTCGCGCACGATCCAGTCGGCGATCTCGTCGAACGTTTCTTCGGCGAGCCGAGCGGCCCGGCGCAGGACGGCGGCGCGTTCGTCGTAGTGCAGTGCGGCCCAAGCCTGCTGCGCGTCGTACGCCGCCTTCGACGCGGCGGCGACGAACGCGGCATCGGCCATGCCGATGCGCGCGAGGTGTTCGCCTGTCGCGGGTTCGATGACGTCGGTCGTGGTTGCGCCGTCACGCCACGTACCGGTGAAGAGCCGGCCGTGCCAGACGTCGCGATCGAGAAGGCGGGGGGATGCATTGATGCTCATGGTGACTCCGGTGTCGACGGCGATTGCATGCGTGAGTGAGTGCTGATTGCGGATAGTAGTTAACTCATTAATCGACTGCTAGATGATGGGCTGCAACGGATTGTTTTGACGGTGTCGTCAATCAAGATCGATTTCATTGGAATGGATATCCGATTTTTCCTCGTATCGGGAAGGGACGGGCATGTCACGCGTGCCGCCGGGCCAGACAGGCGTGGCGTGGGCCTTCAGGCGTTTGCGTAAACTGGATATTGGCGCTTCATTTGCGCGTAAATCGGATAGATTTGGTTAATCGGACTGCATAAGATGAACTCACCGGAATGAGACAAAGATGCTTCATCGGAAGGAGATGAATATGGTCCGATACCAGAAACTGGTTCGTGTCGAATTGAATGTCACGAATCTCGATCTGTCCAGCAAGTTTTACGAAGAGATCGTCGGGCTGCAATGGGTCGGCGCCAATCCGGACGGCTCGGTGTCGTTTCTCTGCGGCACGGACGACTGCGTGGTGGTGCTGCACGAATCCGTCATCCCCGGCTACCGATCGCTTGGATTGACACTGGAGGACGATTCGGCTTTCGACGCACTGCACCGGCAGTTGGGCGAGCACGGGGTGGCTTACGATGTCGCGTCGCCCGAAGAGTGCGACGCGCGCGGTCTTGTGCGCGCGACGCGCATCGCCGAACCCCACACCCACGCGGCGTTCGAGTTCTGCCTGGTTCACGGCGCCGCCACGCCCCCCGAATTCATGCCGACGGTCGCGAAAATCCAGCGCCTTGGCCATGTGGTTTTCTGTACGCCGCAGCGTGCGGAGGCCGTGGCATTCATGCATGGCGTGCTGGGTTTTGCCACGTCGGATGATATCGACGGCATGATCACGCTGATGCGGCCGCCGCCCAGCCCCTATCACCATGGGATAGGCGTCGGGCGCGGCCCGCATCATGGTCTGCACCACGTCAATTTCATGGTGTCCGAGATCGACGATATCGGTGTGGCGATCAATCGCTTCAAGCGCGCGGGCGTTCCGATCGTTTTCGGACCCGGTCGCCATCCGGCGTCGAACAGTGTCTTCCTCTATTTTCTGGACCCGGACGGCCTGACGCTCGAATACAGTTTCGGCATGGAAGAGTTCCCCGAGGTCGCCCCGCGCCAGCCGAGGGTGCTGCCTGCCCGGCCGGAATCGCTCGATGACTGGGGCGGCACCCGGGATCCGCGGATGTCGGCGACCGGCCTGGTGCAGCCTTACCGTGTCGGCTCGGGGTGGCAGACGCCGACGGAGGACGCAGCATGAGCGCGCCGACCGTCGACATTCACACGCATATCGTTCCACACGATTTCCCGGCCTACGCCGGCACGTCGCCCGTCCCGTCCTGGCCGCAGATGGCCGAATGCGCGCAGTGCAATCACCGCAACGTGATGATCGACGGAAAGCTGTTCCGCACGGTGTCTCACGAGTGCTGGGACGTGCAGCAGCGTCTGCATCATATGGAGAAGACGGGTATCGGCCGGCAGGTGCTGTCGCCGATGCCGGAGCTGCTGTCGTACTGGATGCCGGCGCAGGATGCGCTCGTGCTATGCCGGCATATCAACGAGACGATGGCGGAGATGGTCGCGCAGGCGCCCGAGCGTTTCGTTGCGCTGGGCTGCGTGCCGCTGCAGGACCCGGACCTCGCGGCGCGCGAGCTCGAGCGCCTGATGAAAATGGGCGCCTTCCGTGGGGTCGAGATCGGCACGAACATCGACGACGTGGTGATCGGCGACCCGCGCTTCGAACCGTTCTTCGCCGCGGCCGAGGAGCTCGGCGCGTCGATCTTCGTGCACCCGTTGCGGGCCGTCGGGATGAACCGGCTGATCGGCCCGCCGGGCCTGATCCAGCTGGTGGCCTTTCCGGGCGAGAACGCGCTGGCGGCCGCGTCGTTGATTACCGGTGGCGTGCTCGAGCGCCATCCCCGGCTGCGCATCGCCTTCAGTCATGGCGCGGGCGGATTCGCACTCACGCTGCCGCGCCTTGCGGCCGGCTGGGAGCAGCTCGCGCTGGGGCACCGGAGGTCGCCGTGGGAGCAGGCGCGCAGCTTGTTCTATGACACGCTCGTCTACGATGGGCCGACGCTCGAGCATCTGATCTCGACCTTTGGCGCGACGCAACTCTGCATCGGGTCCGATCATCCGTTCGTGATCCAGGATACCCGGCCGGTGCAGCGACTCGATCAGATCGATGTGGACGACGACACCCGGCACCTGCTGTTGTCGGGCAACGCGATGCGCTTCCTGGGCGAATCGCCGCCGGACGCCGTCCATTCCCATCATTGACCCGTGAACTCATCCCTTTCGGAGACCATCGCAATCATGGAAGAGAGCAATCGCCAGGTCTGGCTGAAGTCCAGGCCGAACGGCATCCCGCAAGCCGAGGACTTCGCCATCCGGATGGCACCCATCCCCACGCCGTCGGACGGTGAATTCGTGGTCCGCAATAGTTACCTGTCCGTCGATCCGGCGATGCGGGGCTGGATTGCCGACACGAGCACGTACTGGCCCCGGATCGAGGTGGGCGATACGATGCGCGCGTTCTCCGTCGGCGAAGTGATTGCGTCGCGACACCCCGACTACGCGGTGGGCGAGCAGGTGATGGGCATCTTCGGCTGGCAGGACTATGCGGCCGTGCGCCCTCAACAGGTGATGCGCAAGGTGCGCGAGCACGATCTGCCGTTGTCGCTATCGCTGGGCGTGCTCGGCCTCAACGGGCTGACCGCATACTTCGGACTGCTCGACGTCTGCCAGCCGAAGCCGGGCGAGACGGTCGTCGTGTCCACCGCGGCCGGGGCCGTCGGTTCCGCCGTGGGCCAGATCGCGCGCATCAAGGGTTGCCGGGTGATCGGCATCGCGGGCGGAGAAGACAAGGTCCGGCAATGCATGGAGGAATTCGGCTACGACGCCGCCATCGACTACAAGCGCGAGCCGGATCTCGACGCGGCGCTGCGCAAAGCGTGCCCGGACGGAATCGACGCATACTTCGACAATACCTCCGGCGCGGCGCTCGACGCGGTGGTGCGCCAGATCAACGTGCATGCGCGGATCGCGATCTGCGGCACGGCTTCGTTCGCGAGCTGGGAGCCGTGGAACGTGGGGCCGCGCCCGGAGCGGCATCTGCTGGTCAAACGCGCGACGATGCGCGGTTTCCTGACGACCGATTTCGAGGCCCGCTATGAAGAGGCGATCGCGGATCTGGCGGGCTGGATTCGCGCCGGACAGTTGAAGTATCGCGAGGATGTGCGTGAAGGCATGGAGGCCGCGCCGGGACTGATCCGGACGCTGTACGACGGCGGCAACGCCGGCAAGCTGCTGATCCGCCTGCGCGACGAGCACGCGCCGGCCGACGGAGGTCAGTGATGAACGCGCCGAAAGCATCCCGCAAGGTCATCCTGAGCTGCGCGGTCACGGGCTCGATCCATACGCCGTCGATGAGCCCGTATCTGCCGGTGACGCCGGCCGAGATCGCGCGCGAATCCATCGCGGCGGCCGAGGCCGGCGCAGCCGTGCTGCACCTGCACGCGCGCAACCCGCGCGATGGCAGCCCGACGCCGGATCCCGACGTATTCATGGAGTTTCTCCCCCGGATCGGCGAGGCCTGCGATGCGATCGTGAACATCACGACCGGAGGCGGGCAGGGCATGTCGCTCGACGATCGCCTGGCCGCGGCGCTGCGCGCGTCGCCGGAGCTGGCGTCGTTGAACATGGGCTCGATGAACTTCGGGCTGTTCCCGGCCCTCGATCGCTACCAGGAATTCCGCCACGACTGGGAGGCGCCGTATCTCGAGCGCTCGCGCGACTGGATCTTCCGCAACACGTTCGCCGACATCGAGCAGATTCTCGAGCGGCTCGGCAAAGGGCATGGCACGCGTTTCGAGTTCGAGTGCTACGACGTCAGCCACCTGTACACGCTGGCCAACTTCCTGGACCGCAAGCTGGTGACGCCGCCGCTGTTCGTGCAATCGATCTTCGGGGTGCTGGGCGGGCAGGGCGCGGACACGGAAAACCTGCTGCACGCGAAACGGATCGCCGACAAGCTGTTCGGTGACGACTACCACTGGTCCGTCATGGCGGTGGGGCGCCACCAGCTCGGCTTCACGACGATGGGCGCGCTGAACGGCGGGCATGCGCGCGTGGGCCTCGAGGACAGCCTGTATGCGGGCAAGGGACGGCTGGCGACCTCCAACGCGGAGCAGGTGGCGCTGTTGCGAGGTGTGCTCGAAACGCTGTCGCTGGAGATTGCCACGCCGGCGGAAGCGCGTGCGCTGCTCGACCTGAAGGGCGCGGACAACGTGAACTTCTGACGCGCGCGGGTCACCCCAACTCGCCGCAACGTATCGACCCGGGTGACGGGATCGCATGAATCAAACTAGCGAAATGGAGAGCAGAACGTGTCGAGATCGATAGTCCGTTATGAGGACAACGGAATGATCCGTTGGGGAGAACTCCTCGGCCCCGCGCCGCAGACCGGGGACGACGCCGTCCGGTTGGCGCCGCTTCCGTTGCAGTGCGCAACGACGGCGGAATTCCTGGCCGAGGCGTCCGGTCTTGGCGCCGCCGACGAGAAGCAGGCGGTGACGATCAACGCGTCGGCACTGATGTCGCCGGTCACCGCCGATGCCGCGTTGATCTGCCAGGGGCTCAACTATGCGTCGCATGCACAGGAAGCGAAGCACGCCGAGCGCAAGACCAACCTGATATTCGGCAAGGCGGGATCGTCGATCACGGGCCCGTACGACGAGATCGTGCGCCCGGCCGAGGTCGAGCTGCTGGACTACGAGGTCGAGTTCGCCCTCGTGATGCGCAAGCCGCTCGGTGCTCAGGATCGGATCAGCCGCGAGAACATCGGCGAGTATGTCGCCGGCGTCGTGCTCTGCAACGACGTCTCGGCGCGCGACGTCCAGTTCGGGGAATCGCTGCTGCAATGGTTCCGGGGCAAGAGCTATCGCACGTTCTGTCCGGTCGGCCCCGTGCTTTGGCTGCTGGAGCCGGGCGAAGTCGCGTCCGCGCTCGAACGGCTGGAGATCCATCTGCATGTGAACGGCGAGCTGCGACAGCACGCGACGTCGCAACAGTTGATCTGGAAGCCGGTGGAGACGCTCAACTTCGTGGGCACGATCCTGGACATGCGCGTGGGCGACCTGCTGCTGACCGGCACGCCCGGTGGCGTGACGACGCCGGTTACGCCGCGCATGGTCGAGATCATCCAGACGCATCTTCTGCATGACGAAATCAGGCGGGACGAACTTCGCATCGAGATGACGAAGGGCCGCCCGTTCCTTCGGCCCGGCGATGTCGTCACCGCGACGCTGACCGACACCGCGAGCGGCCAGGTGCTCGGCGGGCTGCGCAACACCGTCGCGGGTGTGGTCCCGCAATAGCCGGACCGGGCCGGCACGGAATCGCGGGTGTCGTCCCGCCATAGCCGGATCAGGCCGGCACCGAAACGAGGAAAGGAGACACACGTGAGAGCAGAGGCAGGCGGCCAGTTGGTGGGAGAGTCCGACGGCTCCATGAGGAACTGGCTCGTCCCTGCGGGTGGCACGCTCGGATTGATCGTCGGAAACGGGCCGATCAGCGTGTTCGCGTTCGGTGTGTTCATGGTGCCGCTACAGAGCGCGTTCGGCTGGAGTCGTGCGTCGCTTGGCCTCGCGACGGCGCTTTGCGCGCTGGTATCGGCGCTGTCGCTGCCGTTCGTGGGCCTGCTGATGGACAAATTCGGCGTGCGGCGTCTGCTGGCATGGGGAATTGGCCTGTTTGGACTCAATGTCGCGCTGATTGGCCAGGCGCACGGTCTGACGGGGTTCATCCTGCTCACGGCGCTGACGGGCCTGACGGGCGCCGCTCAGAGCCCAATGGGCTACGTCAAGTCGATCGCGAGCTACTTCGATCGCCGACGCGGGCTGGCCATCGGCATCGCGATGAGCGGCATCGGGTTGGGTACCGCGCTCATTCCGCAGTACGTGCAATGGCTCATTGGGGCCTACGGCTGGCGTGCCGGCTATCTGGGGCTCGGCGCGGCGATCGTCGTCGTCGCGCTGCCGGCCGTCGGATTGCTGCTGCGCGAGCCGCGGGCCAATCCGCAGGTCAATCCGCTCGTCGATTATCCGCCCGCGTCGACCGCACAGGGGCCCGGCCTCGGTCTTCGTCAGGCGATTCGGCTTCGCGCGTTCTGGTGTATCGCGGGCACCGTGCTGCTGGCGTCGATTGCCGTCAACGGGGCGCTCGTCCATGTGGTGCCGCTGCTGGTCGATGCCGGGTGGACGCCGGGCGCGGCGGCGCGGGTGCTCGCGGCGGCCGGAGTCGCGGGGTTGGTGGGGCGCTTGCTGGCCGGCTATCTGATGGACCGGATGTTCGCCGCTTATGTCACGTCGACTTTTTTCGCGCTCGCGATCGTGGGCCTCTATCTGCTCGGAAGCCGTTCCAATCCGGTGCTGGGCATGGTGGCGATCGGGCTTGCCGCGGGCGCGGAGGTCGACATGGTCGGCTTCTTCGTGTCTCGCTATTTTGGCCTGAAGCGTTTCGGAGAGCTATACGGCGTGTTCTTCTCGATCTTCACCGTAGGGGCCGGCCTGGGGCCGTTTCTGCTGGGGGCCGCGTCGACCCGCTTCCATAGCTACCAGATCGGGTTTATCGGCTGCGGCGTGGCGCTCGCGATGGCCAGCGTCTGCATCCTGGCCGTCGGGCCGTATGCGTATGTTTCGCCCGACGATGCGCGTGCGGGGGCCGGGGCGAGTGCGGCTTAGGCCGGCCATGCACGTGCGCCGTCGGCGCAACATTCAACTTGACGTTTCATGTTCGAGAGATTGAGGGAGTCGATATGAGCATTTCGATTACGGTGAATGGGAAACGTCATCGTCTGAGTGTGGCGGCGGATACGCCATTGCTCTACGTGCTGCGCAACGACCTTCAATTGAACGGCCCGAAGTTCGGTTGTGGACAGGCGCAGTGCGGCGCATGCACGGTCATGGTCGGCAACGATGCGACGCGCTCCTGCGTGGTGCCGGTCGGCGCGGTAGGCGAGGCCCGGGTGACCACGGTCGAGGGCCTGGGCCACGGCGAACGGCTTCATGCGTTGCAGAAGGCTTTCCTTGCCGAGCAGGCCGCGCAGTGCGGCTATTGCTCGAGCGGCATGCTGATGGCGGCGAAGGCACTATTGGACCGAAACCCGGACCCGGATCCGGCGACGATCCGGCGCGAGCTGGCCGGCCAGAAATGCCGGTGCGGCGCGCACAACCGGATCGTGCGCGCGATTCAGCGCGCGGCACGGGAGTTGCAGGAATGAAGACCACTAACCTTTCCAGACGCGCGTTCGTCAAGCTGGCCGGCGCGGTGGTCGCCACCTTTTCGCTGGCGCCGTTTTCCGAGTTCGCGCGGGCCGAGCCCAATTTACCGATCGATCTTCGCGGCAATCACCGGCTCGACGGCTGGATTCGAGTCGACGAGGCGGGCACGGTCACGATCTTCACGGGAAAGGCCGAGTTGGGGCAGGGTATTCTCACCGCGCTGTTGCAGATCGCCGCGGACGAACTCGACGTGGACCTGGCCCGCGTGCGCATGATTTCCGCCGATACGTCTCGCAGTCCGAATGAAAATTATACCTTCGGCAGCCAATCGATCGAACAGGGCGGAGGGGCGTTGCGCGTTGCCTCGGCACAGGCGAGGGCGGTCTTGCTCGGCGTCGCGAGCCAGCGATTCAACGTGCCGGTCGCGGATCTGCGCGTCGAGAACGGCGTGATTCTGGCCTCGGATGGCCGTCGCATCACCTACGCGGAGATCGCGAAGAACGAGCGGGAACTGCTCGCGCGCGAGGTGACGGCGGACGTCACGCCAAAGCGTCCGTCGGAGTACAAGCTGGTCGGCAAGTCGGTTCCGCGCATCGACTTCGCGGCAAAGTTCACCGGCGGAGCGGCATTCGTTCAGGATATGCGTCTGCCCGGCATGCTGTTCGGCCGAATCGTCCGGCCCCCGAGGATGGGCGCGCGGCTCGTATCGGTTGACGACGCACCCGTCAAGGCGCTCGCAGGGGTCGTTGCCGTGGTGCGAAATGGCGATTTTCTCGGTGTCGTCGCCGAGCGCGAAGAGCAGGCGATTGCGGCGCGCAGCGCATTGCAGGCGGCCGCGCACTGGAGCGCGGACGATGTGGCGCTGCCGGACCCGGACCATCTCCAGGCCGCGCTGCTGCACTGGCGAAGCGAAGATGCCGTGGTGGGCGTGTCGGGGCAGGATGCGCCCGCGCCGAATGTCGCGACGCGACTGGAGGCGACCTACTCTCGCCCGTACTTGTCGCACGCTTCGATTGGACCTTCGTGCTCCGTGGCGCTGCTCAAGGACGGGCACATGACCGTCTGGTCTCACACGCAGGGCGCGTTTCCGCTGCGGGGCAATCTCGCGACGGTGCTCGGCATGCCCACGAATGCGGTCGACGTGGTGCACGTGCCCGGCGCGGGATGCTACGGCCACAATGGCGCCGACGATGTGGCGCTGGACGCGGCGCTGCTCGCTCGCGAAGTGGCGGGACGGCCGGTCAAGCTCCAATGGATGCGCGACGACGAATTCGCATGGGCGCCGATCGGTCCGGCCATGGTGATGCGCGTGGAGGCGGGTCTTTCCGGAGAAGGCCGCATCGTCGACTGGAACTACGACATATGGAGCAATTCGCACGCGATGCGGCCAGGCCAGCCGGGCGGCGTCAATCTGCTGGCCGCGTGGCACCTCGCGAAGCCCTTTCAGCCATCGGCGCCCGTGCCGATTCCGCAGCCCTATGGCAACGGCGACCGCAACGCGGTGCCGCTCTACGATCTGGCGCGCAAGAAAATCACGAACCATCTGCTGCTGGATGCTCCGATTCGTACGAGCTCGCTCCGCACGCTGGGCGCGCACGGCAATATATTTGCGATCGAGTCGTTCATGGACGAACTCGCGCTCGCGGCGAATGCCGATCCGGTTGCGTTCCGTCTCGCGCACCTGAGCGATCCGCGTGCGATCGCCGTGGTGCGGGAGGCGGCGCGACGCTCCGGATGGCAGGCCGGGTCGAAGGGCGATGGGCAGCATGGACGCGGCTTTGCCTATGCGCGCTACAAAAACATCAGCGCCTATGTGGCGGTCGTCGTCGATGTGCACGTTGACCGCTCCACCGGCGTGATCAGCGTGACCCACGTGACTGCGGCCGCTGACGTGGGCCGCGTGATCAATCCCGACGGCGTGAGAAACCAGCTCGAAGGCGGCATCGTCCAGTCGCTGAGCTGGGCGCTCAAGGAACGCGTGATGTTCAGCCGCAGCGAAATCACCACCCGCGGCTGGCAGGACTACCCGATCCTGACCTTCGACGAGGTGCCGCCGATCGACATCGTGCTGGTGGAGCCTCCCGATGCGGGTTCCCTCGGCGCGGGCGAATGTTCGGTCGGCCCGACGGGCGCTGCGTTGGCGAACGGGGTCGCGCATGCAAGCGGTGCCCGCTTGCGCGATCTACCGATGGCGCCGGCCAGGGTTCTCGAGCGTCTGGCTTGAATTCAGCGTTTTGACGAACCGATAAAATCGAGAATCCAGGCGCTGTATTCCGAGTCGACCGAAATGCTTGACGGTGCCGTACGCGCTATATTTTCAAGAGAGATTTTTTTCGTATCGCGTGGTGCATAGCCAAATGTCGCCTTGAACGCCCGGCTAAATTGCTTGTCGTTTGAAAAGCCATGCTCGCACGCGATCTCACCGACACGTATTGTCCGAGCGGTCGGTTCGGCCAATGCGGCATGCGCGCGCTGCAAGCGTTGGTTCTGAATGTAATGTGAAACGCCAGAGGTCGATTCGAACAATCTGTAAAGCGACGACCGGGAAACGCCCACTTCCTTGCAAATTCGATCGACGCCCAGGCTAGGTTCAGTGAGGTGAGCCTCGATGAATGTTCGGACTCGCTGCGCCAGTAGATGATTGATCTCGCTTTGCGTCTCCACTAACCGGTCGCGGTCGTTTTGTAAGCACGCGAGTACCAGTTGCGCGGTTGCCATCCCCACGTTCAATGCATCCACGCCGGATATGGAGTCGATTCTGAAATTCAGGGATCGAATGTAGTCGGATAGCAAAAAAAATAGGGGGCCGGATAATTTTTTCCCATGCAAGGATGATAGGTCGAATGGAAACAATCGACGTGGCAGGTTGACGTAGGTCGCATCACCGAGTGTGATGGTGGCATCGAGCGGCAGCGCCGAATCAAAAAAATACAAATCTCCTGCGCGGGCATCAATTACCTCGTTGGCGGCGTACCCTTGCGTCGATTCCGTGAGGTGCAGTTTGAGATAGTAATGATCGGAATTTCCGCCTCCAAAAGGTCGAAACGGCTGGCGTACACGATAAGACTGCGGGCTGATATAAGGCAGCGTTTTTCGATTGACCAATATAGCCTGTCCCAGGCTGATCGCCTGCATTGACATTTCGAACGGATCATGGGTCCCCGAGGTTGAGCTGAATTCAACCAAGCCGGAATGCTGGGCGCGCCAGGCATCAAGCCGTTCCCGTCGAGGTAAATCGCACGTCGAAAACGTGAAGATCGGAGGGCGTGAATCCGCTTCCATTTAGCACCATCCATGTGACGCAATGGATCTCGATTGTCTCAATTTTCCCTGTTTCGAGTGTGAAGGATTGTCAAATCCATCGATTCGATCTCATACGTGTTGAAACGGGCTCCGTGATGCCGATTGAATAATCGTCCGCGGTATTCGGATGCGGCATCTTAAAAAGTCTGATGAATGAGAATCTCGTCATGCTCATTGGTCATCTGATTTTTTTAAATCCTCCGGGATGAGAAAGGATGGGACGCATCGCGGGGAAGTTGGGACGTTTTGGGGTGCGCGCGGCGTGGCGATACGTAATATTTCACAACAAATCATCCATTTTTGTTCAAGGTTAATGGATTGGTTAGCGGGGTTTTTATCCTTGTGAAATTTATTTCCGCGGATAAGTGTGGCTGATGAACTTATGGTGGAGGAAGAATTGAATAAATCATCCAAAACAAAATATAGTAAAACCTGCGGCATCGTGGTGGTGGTCGGTGAGCATTGTCGGAGTCAGGTTCGTGCTGGTTCTCCGGGTACCAGCGTTGACGGTTTTGTGAGAGGGAGGCAGCACTTCATTCGATATCCGAACCGTTTGGGGATCGCCGCGGCAATAGCGATGCTGTTCGGCCTTGCCGCGCAAGGCACGGCGTTTGCCGAGTACGCTGCTGGCGGCGGTACCGTAAATGGCGCCAGCTATGGCGCGGTGGCGCTCGGCACGTCGGCATATGTAAGTAGTGGGTCGACTGCGTTTGGCGGAGTGGCGATCGGTGGCTCTGCCGCTGTCAATAACACCACTCCAGGAGCTTCCGATGCAGGGGTGGCGATTGGCGGTTATTCACAGGCAGTGAGTACATCTCCATCGGGTTCTTCGCCAGTGGCGATTGGAGCAAGCGCTAAAGCGACGGGCGCCGGTTCGCAGGTCGCGATCGGGGATCAGGCTATCGCGAGTGGAAAAAATGCTGTTGCGATCGGTGGAAATGCATATAGCGCAGGTACCTCTGCAACGGGTGATTACGCCGAGGCGATCGGGCCGGGTGCGCACGCGACGGCCAATTATGCGAATGCAATCGGGTATGCCGCAAACGCCGCAGGTATCGGTGCGGTGGCACTTGGCGGTAATAGCGTCACCGGCGCCAGTGCGGCGGGCAATGCTTCCTTCGCGGTGGGCGGGGGCGCTTCGGCGCAGACGGTAGGCGCGATCGCAGTTGGCGCGGCGGGTACCGGTGGCGTCGCCGATGGGGGGGCGGGAGCCACCGCGAAGACGGGCGCGGGCGTGATCGCGTTGGGTGCGGGCGGTGCCGGCGGTTCCGTGGCGGGGGCGATCGGCGGAGCTGGCGCGATGGCGACCGGCTCGGGGGCGATTGCGTTGGGGGATGGCGGCGCGGGCGGAACCGCGGCGGCTGGCGTCGGCGGCGCTGGAGCCAATGCGAGCGGTACGGGTTCCGTCGCAATCGGCTCGGGAACGGCGGGCTCGGCGGTGGCGGGTATGTCCGGTGCAAGCGCGAGCGCGACAAATACGACCGCGCTCGGCACGGGCACTGTCGCCAATGCCGCAGGCGCAACGGCTATCGGCGGCAACGCAACGGCCGGCGCCCAGGCGAGCGCGACCGACGCCGTCGCCATTGGTGGTCAATCCAGCGTGGCGGCTGGCGCCACGTCGGGCATTGCGGTGGGGCGTGGTGCCACCGTCGGCGGTAACTACGGCATCGCTGAAGGCGATGGCGCAACTGCCAATAACGCCAACGATGTGGCACTGGGTTCCGGGTCGAGCACCTCAGCCGCGGTCCAGACCTCGAGCGTGACGGTGGGCGGTGCGACATATGCGGTGCAGGGCACGAATCCGCTAAGCACGGTCAGTGTCGGCGCGGTCAACGCGGAGCGCACCGTGACCAACGTGGCCGCCGGCAGAGTCGGCGCGACGAGCACGGATGCGGTGAATGGATCGGAGCTTTATGCAACGAATCAAGCGATCGCGGCAGCCCAGGCATCGGGCTTGAATTTTACCGATGCAACTGGCACGAATGTCGTGCACGAAAACCTGGGGGGGACGCTCCCGATTATCGGTGCCACGGCGAGCGCGGTAAGCGCACTGTCGTCGGCGACGCCGACGAACGGGACCTACAGTTCAGCCAACGTTCAGACGTATGCGAATTCGTCGACCGGGCAATTGCAGATCCAGTTTGCGAATAATCCGGTATTCACGAGCGTGGAGACGGGTAATTCGCTGCTGAACAACAACGGCTTGACGATCACGGGCGGTCCGAGCCTGACGAGCAGCGGGCTCAACGCGGCCAACACGACGATCACGAACGTGGCGCCTGGCGCAGTCAGCAAAACAAGCACGGATGCCGTCAATGGATCGCAACTTTATGAGGCCAGCCAGCAGATCGATCAATTGACGAATTCGGTAGCCAACGGCGGGGTAGGGCCGGTGCAGTACAGTAACCCGAGTACGCCGACCACGCCGAATGGCGGCACACCCACGCAGGATCTTACGTTGGTGGGTGCGACGTCGGCACCCGTTGCGCTGCATAACGTCGCGCCCGGCGTTGCCCCGACGGATGCGGTCAATATGAATCAACTGGGTGGCGTCGCGAGCGCGCTCGGCGGTGGAGCCGCGGTTAATCCGACCACTGGGGCGATTACGGCACCCTCGTACACGGTGAACTACGCCGATGGTACCGCCGGTACAGTGAACAATGTGAACGCTGCGCTGCAAGCTATCAACACCACCGGCATCAAGTACTTCCACGCCAACAGTACGGCGCCGGATAGCCAGGCACTCGGGCAAGACAGCGTAGCGATCGGGCCGAACGCGATTGCCAATGACACGGACGACGTCGCATTGGGTGCCGGGAGCATCGCTTCGGCGGCGGTGGCGACACCTGGCGCTGTGATCAACGGCGTGACGTACACGTATGCGGGCGGCGCGCCGATCGGAACCGTTAGTATCGGGGCGCCTGGCGCCGAGCGCACGATCACCCATGTCGCCGCGGGCCAGGTGAACGGCACCAGCACCGATGCGATCAATGGTTCGCAGCTCAATGCCACCGACCAGGCGATCACGGCTTTGGCAACCAAAGTCAGCAGCCTTGGCAGCACTGTGGCGAGCAATCTCGGTGGCGGCGCTGCGTTCAACGATGCTACCGGTGCCGTCAGTGCGCCGAACTACAACTTCAGTTCGTCGACCGGGGGCTCGGGCAACAATGGCGGCGGATCTGGCGCGAGTGCCGTGAATAACGTCGGAGCAGGGCTGCAGGCCGCCTCCAACAGGTGGGTCACGGGTAATCCGGCGACGTATGCCGCGCCGCAGGCGACTGGAGCGAACAGCACCGCGGTCGGCAGTGGGGCCGTCAGCAGCGGCAGCAATTCCGTGGCATTGGGCAATCACTCCAGCGACGGTGGCCGTGCCGATGTGGTCAGTGTCGGATCGGTTGGCGCAGAGCGTCAGGTCACGAACGTCGCGGCCGGAACCGCCGCGACTGACGCAGTCAATGTCAGTCAGCTCAACGTCTCGATAGGCCAAGTGAACAACTACGTCAGCCAGCAGATCAACGGTTTGCAACAGGACATCGATTCGACGGCGCGCAATGCTTACTCGGGGGTGGCCGCCGCGACAGCGCTGACGATGATCCCGGATGTCGACAAGGACAAGACGCTGGCGTTAGGCGTTGGCTCGGGTTTTTACCACGGTTATGCGGCTGTCGCCATCGGCGGCACGGCACGTGTAACCGAAAACATCAAAGTGCGCGCCGGTGTCAGCTCCAGCCCGGGCAATGGCACTGCGTTTGGCGCGGGCGCGTCGATGCAGTGGTAAGCCTTGTGATCGAATCCAGAGAGACGATATCAAAATGATGAAGACTGCAGTGTTATCTCCGTTGGCGCTGGCCCTGGTACTCGCGGCTTGTACGAGTGCATCGGGTCCGACCTTCAATGCGTACCAGGTTAATCCGCAAGACGGCGTGCCGACCTATCGTGTCGAATGCCATGGACTCGTGGAAAGTTCTCGAGTCTGCCAGGACCACGCTCGCGAAATCTGTCACGACCAGATCGTTAGGCCGATCGAGGAGCGAGCGCGGCTCGGACACCCGGATGATGCGCGCACGCTGACATTCCAGTGCGGCGCTTTGCCGGCCGAGTCGAGCGTGGACGCTGCGCCGGTCGCCGCATCGGTCGAGCTCAAACACCTCGACTTGGCTGGCGACGCGAATTTCGAGTTCGACCGAGCTGAACTGACGCCCCGTGCAAAAGAATAGCTCGACGAATTCCTGACGGAAAGCCACGGTCGGATGTTTCGTCGGGTCGACATGGACGGCTATACGGACGCACGCGGTCCGGTCAATTACAACCTGGATTTGTCCGATCGGCGGGCAGGCGCGGTTGCGACGTATCTTCGGGCGCACGGGCTGCAGAGCCGTGCGTGGAATATACGTGGACACGGCACGGCGGACCCGATTTCCACCAACATATTTAGGAAAATTTATGAAAAAATATTCCGAGTTGAAGGTGGATCTTGCTGAATTGCAGTCCCGCATGGAAGCGGCGCGAGCGCAAGAGGTCAGGGATGCGATTTCAAAAATCAAGAGCTTGATTTCCGAGTTCGGCATTACGGCACAGGAGCTGGGATACGCTGAGCGGCCGAAACGTGGCCGACCGCCAAAGACATTCTGATTCGGTCAGGCGTTACCGCGGAGGTTTACTTTGTGCCATCCACGTCGAACCACGATAGCCCATCACGCGCCAGCATCGCGTCGGACGCCGGCGGGCCTGCCGTGCCGGCGGGATACAACTGCGGTGCCTGATCGATCGCGGCCCATCCGGACTGGATCGCATCGGTCCATGCCCACGCGGCCTCCAGCTCGTCCCGCCGCATGAAATGGGTCAGGCGACCTTGAATCACGTCGATCAGCAAGCGCTCGTAGGCCTCCGCGCGCCGTTCGGTGAAGGCCTGCGCAAGATCGAGGTCGAGGTCGACCGGCAGCGATCGCATGCCGGAGCCGGGTTCCTTGGCGAGGATCTGCAACCGGATCGATTCTTCCGGCTGCAGCGTGATGATCAGCCGGTTGGCCGACACGCCGGTGTCGCGCGGCATGATGGAGAACGGCGCCTCGGCGAAGTCGATCACGATCTGGGACGTGCGCTTGTGCATGCGCTTGCCCGATCGGAGGTAGAACGGCACGCCGGACCATCGCCAGTTGTTGACCTGCGCGCGCACGGCGACGAAGGTTTCGGTGAGGCTGCCGTGCGCCACGCCCTGTTCGGCGGAATAAGGCCCGATCTCCGCTTCATCGGATTCGGCCCGCGCATACTGGCCGCGCACCGTGTATCGGGCGACGTCGTCGACGGACATGCGGTGCAACGAGCGCAGCACCTTCAGTTTTTCGTCGCGCACGTCATCCGGGTGCAGCGACACGGGCGGCTCCATCGCAACGATGCACAGGAGCTGCAGCAGATGATTCTGGATCATGTCGCGCAGCGCACCGGTGTGATCGTAGAAGCCCGCGCGGCTTTCCACGCCGACCGTTTCGGCCACAGTGATCTGCACGCTGCGGATGCTCGGCGCTTGCCAGATGGGCTGGAAAATCGGATTGCCGAAACGCAGCACCATCAGGTTCTGAACCGTTTCCTTGCCGAGGTAATGATCGATCCGGTAAGTCTGCGCTTCGGAGAAATACTTCGCGACGTCGTCGCTGATCGCGCGCGCGGAGGCCAGGTCGTGCCCGAGCGGTTTCTCGAGCACGATGCGCGCGTGCTCGTCGACCAGCCGCACGCTCGCCAGCGATTCGCAGATGGTCGTAAACAGCGACGCCGACGTCGCCAGATAGAAAATGCGTTGCGCCGGATGACGGGCGAGGTCGGCAAGGGCCCGGTAGTCGTCCGCGCACGTCGCGTCGATGCGCACATAGTCGAACCGCGCGAGAAACCGTGCCCATACGTCGTCCTGCAATGCGCGGGCGTCGATGAAAGGACGCACGTTGCACTCGACGTACGCGCGATAGTCGTCCAGGGACCACGCCTGCTTGCCCGTCGCGATGATGCGAATGTTCGCCGGCAGGCTGCCATGCAGCCACGCCATGTAAAGTGCCGGCAGAAGCTTGCGTATCGTCAGATCGCCCGCGCCTCCGAAGATCACGAGATCGACGGGAAGCGCTGGCGCGTGGTGGTCAGTGGCTGGCATGGCGGAATTGACGTGGCGAATTCAACGTGGCGAATTCAACGTGGCGAATTCAACGTGGCGAATTCAACGTGACGGATTTGACGTGACGGTTTCAAGCAGCGGCAAGCAATGCGGCGCCGATTGCGCCCGCGGCGTCGCCAAGCGATGACTGAACGATGTTCCTGTTCACCGCGAAACCGGCCGACCGGTCGAGCGACTCCTCGACGCCTTGCCGGTACAGCGGATAGAGGCGGGCGGCGCTGCCGCTGAGGACGGTGACGTCGGGGCCATACAGCATGATCAGCGTGCCGAGCCCGCGTCCGACATATCGGCCGTACCGGTGGAACAGCGCCTGAAGGGGCGGATTGCGCTGGCACTGCTCCTGGAAGAAGGGCAGATCGTGGCTCGCGTACGCGACGTCGGGCAGCACCTTCAGCAGTTCCTGCTGAAGCCAGCTTCGCGACGCGAGACTTTCCCAGCACCCCTGCAGCCCGCAATAGCAACGAATCGCATTGCCGAACACCGGAATATGGCCGCCTTCCGGGTGTGTTCCATTGGCAGCCCTGAACGGTTGCCCGTCGATCAGAAGGGACACGCCGACGCCGGTGCCGAGCGTCACCATCAGCATGCGCCTGCTGCCGGCGCCGGCGCCAAGATGAAACTCTCCGATCGCCGCCACGACCGCGTCGTTGTCGATGACGACGGGCACCTCGAGCAGCCGGGACATCTCGCTGACGAGCGGAAAGTGCGAAAACGCCGGCAGCGTGTCGGTGTTTTCGATCACGCCACGCGTCGAATCGACCGGCCCGCTCGCGCCGATGCCGAGCGACAGCAGCGTCCTACCGTCCGGCACCATCTGCCGGACGGCGTTCGCGAGTTCGAGCGTCCTGTCTTCCTGCGCGATCGAACTGAACAGCGCGGTCGGCAGGGTGCGCGACGCCAGTTCCGCGCCCTGATCAGCGACGACGATCCGCACACCGGTGCCGCCGAGGTCGATGCCGGCGCGCACGCCGTTTTCCGCTCGGCTGCTCATAGCGTCACCGTGACCTTTCTGCCGTAAAGAAACTCGCCCGGCACCAGTCCTTTCGCGCGGGCGATCGTGACCGTGAAGTGCTGCACGTAGAGAATGCCGGCAATGAGGCGCGCCACTTCGGGATGCGTTCCGGTCGGCAGGTGCCGGCTGCCCGCGTACGCTTTCGGGCCGATCGTGACGACTTCCGTGCCGTTCGACACCAGTTCCGCGGCAAGCGCTTCGAGCGTGACGTCCGTGCCGTCGCCGATCAGCAGCGCGATCATCCCCGGGCCGGACGTTTCGAGCGGACCGTGCCGGAACTCGCCGCCGAGGTAGCCTTCGGCCATGACCTTGCAGGCCTCCTTGAGGATCAGCGAGCCGGTCATCGCGGTCGCGCCGTCGGCGCCGATGCCGACGAGCGCAACGCGCGGCTCGCCATGCTCGAACGCGCGGCCGGTAATCGACTGCGCCGCGCGGCGGTCGTCGATCAGCGCCGCGAATTCGCCGCCGAGCTCGCGCAACGTCGAGACGAGCGACGCCTCATCGCGTCGCAACAGCGCGAACAGCACGCGGTATTGCGCAACGAGCGTATTGACGTAGCTCTTGGAGCTGACCGTCGCTTCCTGGCCGCTCTTCAGCGCAATCAGGATGTCGCACCGTTTCGCGAGCACGCTCTGCTCGTCGTTGGTCACGCCGATGATCGTGGCCGGCCGGCGCGCGCCATCGAGCTGATCGAGCAGCGTCACGATCTCGCCGCTCATGCCGGATTGCGACGTCATCCACAGCAGTGTCTTGCTGTTGATCAGTTGCGGAAAATCGAGCAGGCTGCCGGCGTCGACACGCCACACCGGGTAGCCGCGCGAAGCCAGGTCGCGCTCGATCGGAATCGTCGCGAAATCCGACGAGCCCATACCGGTCAGCACGATCCGCTCGTAGCGGGACAGATCGAGCTCATGCAGCGCCGCGGGCAGCGGGTGCGCGAGCTGATCGGCGAGCGCGGTCAGTTGATCGTCAATATCTTGCTCGTAAGGGCTCGGCTGGATAGGCGAAGACACGGCGGAACTCCCGGTATGAATTGGATACGTGCATGGTAACTGCACGAAAACGTGCAGTCAATGCACGAATTCGAGAGTAGGCGTGCGGGCAGGATGCGCGTCCGTCCGCTCCGCCTATCGGCTTTGCCCGTGATCGTGTGGTAACGTCGGCCCACTGACCGGCATCGCCCGATAGCGTGCAGCCATGGCATTCTCCGCATACATGCAGCAATTTTTTCATAAGACAAATGACCGCAACACAGCGACGCACACAGATTGTTGAGCTTTTGAGGGGGCGTGGCTACATCAACGCCAACGAGCTGTCGGAAATGTTCCTGGTGGACGGCTCGACGATCCGGCGGGATCTGTCGATCCTCGAGAAGACCGGCAAGATCATCCGGACGCACGGCGGCCTGCTGCCCGCGCAGGATGCGGCGTCGGGCGACACGCCGTACAACGTGCGCCGGAACCTGAATGTCCAGGAGAAAACGGCGATCGCGCTCGCGGCCCTGCGCGACATCGAGGATGGCCAGTCGATCATCCTGGACAACGGTTCGACGGTGTTTCAGCTGGCGGTGGCGCTGAAGGCGCGCAAGAACATCACGGTCATCACCAACGACCTGATGACCGCGATGCAGCTGTCGCAACACCCCAGCATCACGCTGCATGTCGCGGGCGGCGTGATGCTGAACAACGTCTATACGCTCGTCGGCCCGGACACGACCCGCAAGTTCGAGCATCTCCACGTGGACTGGGCCTTTCTCGGCGCGGAAGGCGTGCATTTTCAAGGCGGTATCACGAACATCAATACGGTCGAGATTCCGGTCAAGCAATCGATGATCGCCGCCGCCGAACGCACGGTCGTGCTGGCGGACAGCTCCAAAGTCGGCTATCAGGCACTGTCCCATGTCTGCGCGCTGAGCGCGATCGAGCGCGTCATCACCGACAATCGCCGACCGATCAAGAACGAAAGCAAGTATGGCGACAAGCTGCTGATCGTGGAGGCGTGAATCGCCGGCGTCGACGGTGCACGAAACCGGGCATCCGTGTAAATCCCTAGGCGGCTGGGCGATAGCCTTCCCGCACACATCTTCCGGGCGGCGCGGGCCGCCCCGCATGCCATGCCGATATTGGCTTCCGCGCTCCCGAGCGCATGCGGGAATCCTTCTTCCGGTGCGGGTGGCATGGTCCGGATCGTCCGCGCGGATCACCGGATTTCCCGGTGATGCACGTATTTGAGACTTGACTGCACGTTTTCGTGCATTGATACTTCGCTCACAATTTGAGGCGTGAGCGGGCGAACCGCGGCCTCATGACCCGTAGAGTGAGGAGATATCGATGAGCAGGGACTATCCGGATTCGGGGGGCGCGCGCGGCCTTCAGCGTAATTCCGTCGGGCTGCCGACCGTTCTGATGCAGAGCATCGCGCAGATCGCACCCGCGGTCGGCGTGTTGACGACCATCGCTTTCAATACGCAGCAAGCCGGCCTCGGCGCGCCGTCGACCTACATCGCGGCCTTCATCATCGGCCTCGTGGTCGCGATATCGCTGGCCCAGCTCGGCAAGCATCTGCCGTCGGCGGGCGGCTTCTACACGTATGTGAGCGCGACCGTCGGGCCGCGCAGCGGGTTCATGGTCGGCTGGCTGTACTCGTGGATCGTCGCGCTGATCCCCGGCGGGCTCGCGTCGTACACCGGCTATGTGCTGCAGACCGAATTGAGCCAGAACTATGGCATCAATGTGCCGTGGCAGGCGATCACCTGCGTCATCCTGCTGATCGTCGGCTATACGGGTTACAAGGGCATCAGGACGTCGGGCAAGATGCTCACGGTGCTGTCGATCGTCGAGATGCTGATCGTCGCCGCGCTCGCGTTGTCCGGATTGCTTTCCCCCGGCCCCGGCGGGATCACGGTTGCCGGTTTCAACCCGGCCAGCAGCACCACGTCGCACGGATTCTTCCTGGCCGTCGTGCTGTCGATCTTCGCGTTCACGGGATGGGAAGGCGCGGCGGCGGTCGCGGAAGAGGCGCGCAATCCGCGCAAGGTCATTCCGCAGGCCATCATCGGTTCGATCATCCTGCTCGGCATCTACTACGTGTTCTGCGCGTGGGGCATTCAGATCGGCTGGGGTACCCAGCATCTCGACGCGCTGGCGAACGCAAAGGAGAATCCGGCCTTCATCGTCGCGCATCGGCTGTGGGGCCATGGCTGGCTGCTGGTGTTGCTGGCGCTGCTGAATTCGGGGATCGCGGTCTGCATCGCCTGCACGGTCGACTCGACGCGCAACTGGTATGCGATGGCACGGGCGGAAGCCATGCCGGCCTGGCTGAACCGTATCCACCCGGTGCATCGCACGCCGCACACGGCGGTCATCGCCCAGACGGTTCTGGCCATGATCGTCGGCGTGGTGGGCGGTTCGCTGATTCAGCCCGATCAATCGTTCTTCATGCTGGGCACGCTGGCGACGATCATCTACGTGTATGTGTACCTGATGGGCAATATCGGTGTCGCGAAGTTTTTCCTGACGACCGCCCGTCGTGAACTGAACGTGCTGATTCATCTCGTCTTTCCGGTCATCTCGACCGTCGCGCTCGGCTACGTGCTGTACTACTCGCTCGTGCCGCTGCCGGATCCGCCGGTCAGCTATGCGCCGATCGTGTTCGGCATCCTGCTGGTCATCGGGCTGCTGATGCTGTGGCGTCTCGAGCGCAGCGGGCGGACCACCTGGCGCACGCTGTCCCGATATGTCGTCGACAGTGGCACGCAGGCGACGCATACGGAACCTTCGGCGATTCGCCATCAGGACGGCATGCTTGCCGATTGAAACATGAGCAACAGAACTCGAGAGTTTGATTACGTGATCGTTGGTGCGGGCTCCGCCGGCTGCGTGCTGGCGAACCGGCTGACGGAAGACCCCGCGGTCGAAGTGTGTCTGATCGAGGCCGGCCCGAGCGACAAAAGCATTTTCATCCGGATGCCGGCCGCGCTGACGTTCCCGATCGAAAGCGATGTCTTCAACTGGAAATTCGAAAGCGAGCCGGAGCCGGAACTGCATGGGCGCGTGATCGGCCAGGCGCGAGGGCGTTGTCTCGGCGGCAGCTCGTCGATCAACGGGATGGTGTACGTGCGGGGCAGCGAGAAGGACTACGACGCATGGCGCGATCTCGGCGTGAAAGGCTGGGATTTCGACGCGTGCCTGCCGTTCTTCCGCAAGATGGAGAGCTTCGAAGGCGGGCGCGATCCCCGTCGTGGCGGCACGGGGCCGTTGTCGGTGGTGCGCAGTCAGGCCGACCATCCGCTGTACCGGTCGTTCTTGCGCGCGGGCGCGGAATTCGGGCTGCGTGATGCGGGCGACTACAACAGCGGCGATCAGGAAGGCGTGCACGTCACCCAGGCCACGATTCGGGACGGCGTGCGGTGCAGCACGAGCCTCGCTTACCTGAGCCCGGCGCTGAAACGCCCGAACCTGACGGTGATGACGAATTGCCTTGTCGAGAACATCACGTTCGAAGGTCGCGTCGCGACGGGCGTCAGCCTTTCCCGGCAGGGCGGGAAGATGCAGATTCGCGCGGCTCGCGAAGTCGTCCTGTGTGCCGGGACGATCGGTTCGCCGCACCTGTTGATGCTCTCGGGCATCGGCGACCGCGCACACCTCGGCGAGCACGGGATCGCGTCTCGCGTGCATTTGCCGGGCGTCGGCGCCGATCTTCAGGATCACGTGGTCGCGCCGTTGCGATTCCGTTCGTCCGAGGGCGTATCGATCTGCCGCCAGCTGAGCACGCTCGGCCGCGTGAAGCTCGGTATCGAATGGTCGTTGTTCAAGACCGGGCTCGGCGCGACCAACTTCTTTGAAGTCGGCGCGTTTTTCAAGAGCAGCGATGCCGTCGATTACTTCAACATGCAGCACGAGTTCCTGCCGTTTCTCGCCGATTTTCAGTCCGGCAAGGTGACGATATCCGACGGCTTCCAATATTTCGTGAGCCAGATGCGGCCCTATAGCCGCGGCAGCGTGTCGTTGAAGTCCGCGAATCCCGCTCACAAGCCGATGATCCGTTTCAACTATCTCACCGACGGGCGGGACACCGCGGAAATGGTCGACGGCATCCGCAAGACGCTCGACATGGTCGCCCAGCCCGCATGGGCGCGATATCGCGGTGAGGCGGTCGATACCCCATCGCTGAACGACTCCGATGCGGACATCGCGGCGTGGCTCAAGACCGTCGCCAACACCGAGCATCATCCGACCAGCACCTGCCGGATGGGCGCCGACGAACGCGCCGTCACCGACGACGTGGGGCGCGTGCACGAGCTCGACCGGTTGCGCATCGTCGATGGATCGATCCTGCCTCGCGTGCCGTCGGCGAACATCAATGCACCGATCATCATGGCAGCGGAGAAGATCGCCGCGACGATGACGATATAACCGCGATCCGGCTCGTGACGAACGAGCCGGATCATAATGCGCCGGCATGCGGTCACAAGAATGAATGAATCCTCCCGGGGCACGGAAGTTGATTAGTTATCCAAACAAACAAGGGGTGGTCAAGATGAAGAAACTCGCTATTTCCATGATGTCGGTCGGGCTGTGCGGATGGGCACTGCACGCGCACGCGCAGAGTTCCGTCACGCTGTACGGCATCGTCGACGCCGGCGTGGCCTATGTCCACAATAGCGGCGGCGCGAGCACGCAGATCAGGTTTTCGAGCAGCAACCTGTCCGGCTCGGAGTGGGGGCTGAAGGGGCAGGAGGATCTTGGGGGCGGGCTCGCGGCGGTCTTCACGCTGGAAAACGGCTTCGACATGGGATCCGGCCAGCTTCAGCCGAGCGGCCGCATGTTCGGCCGGCAGGCGTTCGTCGGCGTGACCGGCGCGCGCATCGGCACGCTCACGCTGGGGCGGCAGTACGATCCCGTCACCGACGTGGTTCAGCCGCTGACCGGCGATCAGTTCAGCGGCACGTTCGCGCCGCCGGGCGACTTCGACAACTATGACGACAGCGCGCGCTTCAACAATGCGGTGAAATGGGTCAGCCCGACCTGGGCCGGATTCACTGGCGAGCTCATGTACGCGTTTGGCGGGGTGGCCGGCGCGACCGGATCCGGCGCGGCGTATTCCGGCGCGCTCGGCTATGTCAACGGTCCGCTGTCGCTCGGGGCGGGCGTCACGCACCTGGACAACGGGAATGCCGCAGCATCGGCCCGCGGCACGTCGGCGGCCGATTCGCTGTTCAACAGTTCGGTCAATGCCGCCTATGCGACGGCGAGATCCGTCACGATCGCCCGTGCGGGCGGGCAGGTCGTGTTGGGACCCGTCACGACCGGCGCGGCATACAGCTTCACCGAATACGCGGCGGATGCGTCTTCTTCGTTCAACCGGTCGGAGAAGTTCAACAACGCGTCGCTGTTCGCGCTCTGGCAGATCACGCCGGCGGTGCAGGCGATCGCGGGATACAACTACACCGCCTCGAGCGGCGATTCGTCCGCGAAATACCATCAGTTCAATCTGGGCGTCGACTACTCGCTGTCCAAGCGCACGGACGTCTATGCAATGGCGGGTTACACCCATGCGAGTGGCCAGAACGGGCAGGGGGCCGCGCAGGCGGTGGTCGGATCGTACGACATCGATGCGGGAAGAAATTCTCAGGCGCTCGCCATCGTGGGACTTCGCCAGAAATTCTGACTTCGTCGCGGTACCACTTTGCGCCGGAATGCGTACTGAAAGCTGCCAGGAGTAGTATTCGCGGACTCGACGCATCGCGTCCCGTACTGACTTTCTGAAGGCATGAAATGGAAACGTATATCATTTTGGGCGTGGGATTCGGCCTGGGCTTGTTGATTGCCCTCTGGGGAATCTGGTCGCTCAGGTAACGCAAGCAGGGTGGTTCCGCGAAAGCATTTCGTATGCAAGCGCGCGGGAAATGATTGGGGGGACGGTGAAATCCTCTGTTGACCGCTACGGGCCTGTCGCCCAATTCTTTCACTGGCTGGTCGCCATGCTTGTGCTGGCGGCGTTCATCTACGGCCCGGGTGGACCTGAACAGCGCGTCTACGCGTCCGGGCACGAGGTGGGGCGGCAAATCCACGAAACCCTGGGATTGTGCGTATTCGCGAGCACCGCCATGCGCTTGCTATGGCGGGCGGTCGATGCGCGACCGGTCGCGCCGCTGACCTCGAAATGGATGACCGTCGCCGCGACGGTCGTCCAGTGGGCGCTCTATATGCTTCTTCTGGCGCTGCCGCTGACGGCGATTGCCGGCGCGTGGCTCGAAGGGCATCCTCTGACGCTGGTCGCCGGCATTCAAATCGGCTCTCCCGTCGCGCCTTCGCATGACGTGGGCGCCGCCATCGCATCGGTTCACGGCTGGCTGGGCGACGCGATCATGTGGCTCGCCGGACTTCACGCGCTCGCCGGCCTGTACCATCATTTCGTGCTCGAAGACGATGTCCTCGCGTCGATGCTGCCAGGCTGGTTATCCGTGAGACGATCGTCGAGACTGGATCGTTGACCACGCGATCGGCCGTGGCGCATGACGGGATGCGGTGCTGAAACTTTCGCGGACCCCGGATTCCCGGAGATAATCGAGCGGAAGCAATCGACTTGAGAAGCGGAGAGCGGATGGACAAGCAAGGTTTCACCACGGGCATCGTTCACGGCGACAGAATCGCGGGCACCGAGCACGGCGACGTGCGCCAGCCGATTCATACGTCCGTGCAATATGGTTTCGAGCGCGTCGAGGATCTGATCGGCGTGTTCCAGGGCACGAAGAAGGGCGGCTTCAATTACGCGCGGCAGGGCACGCCCACCACGGCCGCGCTCGAGCGCAAGATCACGAGCCTGGAAGGCGGTGTCGGCACGATCTGCTTCGGCACCGGCATGGCCGCGATCACGGCGACGTTTCTCACGCTGTTGCGCGCGGGCGATCATCTCGTCTCGAGCCGTTACGTGTTCGGCAACACCAACAGCCTGTTCGGCACGCTGCGCACGCTCGGTGTCGACGTCACGACCGTCGATGCAGGCGACGTCGAGGACGTGAAGCGCGCGATCCGGCCGAATACGCGGATGGTGTTCGTCGAAACCATCGCCAATCCGGGCACGCAGATTCCCGACTTGCAGCCCATCGGCGACGTGTGCCGCGAGCGCGGCATCGCGTATGTCGTCGACAACACGATTACGTCACCCGCGTTGTTCAAGCCGAAGGCGGTGGGCGCGAGCCTCGTCATCAACTCGCTGACGAAGACGATCGCGGGCCATGGCGCCGCGCTCGGCGGCGCGGTGACGGATACGGGCCTGTTCGACTGGAGCGCGTACCCGAACATCGCCGATGACTATCGGCGTTCGACGGCGAAGGAGCAGGGGCTGCTGCAGATCCGCAAGAAGGGCCTGCGCGACATGGGCGCGGCATTGTCGTCCGAGCAGGCGCATTCCATCGCGATGGGCGCGGAAACGCTCGCGCTGCGCGTGAAGCAGAGCAGCGACAACGCGCTCGCGCTCGCGCAGTTTCTGGAAGGACACCCGGCCGTCGGCAAGGTGTTCTATCCCGGCCTGAAGAGCCATCCGCAATACGAGATCGCGCAAGCGCTGTTCAAGGGCGCGTCGTGGTTGCTGTCGTTCGAATTGCTCAACGCGGAGCGCATGATCGACGTCGTCAACGCGCTCGAGCTGCCGATCAAGGCGACCGGCCTCGGCGACACGCGCACGCTGATCATTCCCGTTGCACCGACGATCTTTTTCGAAGCCGGCCCGGAAACGCGCAAGGCGATGGGCATTTCCGACGGCATGCTGCGGCTGTCGGCGGGCATCGAGGATATCGACGACCTGATCGCGGACTTCTCGCAAGCGCTGAAGCTTGCCGCGTAACGTTCCGGTCGTCGTGATCGCGAGCGAGGCCGGCGCACCGGCCTCGCGTTACGTTACATCGATGAATCATTTCGCCGTTTACTGCGTATCACCGCGTATCGTCGCGCGACGTTCTTGGCGAAGCGTATCGATAACGCAAGTCTCCCACTCCCTCCAACCCGCCTGCGGACGGGCCTGAGCGGCCGTCGCCGCACTTTCCCCCGATGTTTCGCCGCGTCGCCTGCGGCCCGCTGGTACGGTTCCTGCTCCAGCTCACACGAGCCTCCGCACCCACCCGACGGTGCGGACACGAGCAACCGCCCGAGCGCATTCAGCACACCGCTCGCCCCCCGGAATGGAGCAAAACATGGCTGCGGTCCCGAATCAGATCGATGCGCAATTCCAGGCGTTCCTGAGCAAGCTGCTCAACCAGCCGCAGCCGGTCTGGGGCGAGAAGCAGCAGATGGAGCTCGACATGGCGCGCGATCTGTCGATCGAAATGACGAAGCTCGCCGAGCGCCTGCGCGAGAACGCCGCGGACGTCGCCAGCACGCTGCTGCTGCTCCGATACTCGAAGGTGCTCGAATTCATCATGTCGTCGCTCGCGGCGCAGCGGGAAATCAATCCGCGTACGCTGCGGACGATCTTCAAGCTCACGCGCATCAAGGTCGACGACGCGTATCCGGACTGATCGCGCCCATAGCAGACGTAAAGCAGACGAAACACCGGGAAGCACGAAAAACCCACCGCGGCGCATCGCCCGGTGGGTTTCGTTTTTGCATCATTTGCCGTCGCCGGCGTCGATCTGTTCCGTCCGCATGCCGCTCAACGTCCGGTCTTCAACTGCGACCACAGACGGTTTTCGAGCCGGCGGATGTCCGGCGACAGCGGCTTCAGCAACGTCATCTTCCTCAGTACGTCGTCGGTCGGATAGACGGTCGGATCGTGCGCGATCGCGGGACTGACGAATTGCCGGGCGGCCTTGTTCGCGGTCGGGTAGAACACCGCGTTCGTGATCGCCGCATTGACCTTCGGATCCT
Source organism: Burkholderia guangdongensis (assembly GCF_013403875.1). Classification (GTDB taxonomy): domain Bacteria; phylum Pseudomonadota; class Gammaproteobacteria; order Burkholderiales; family Burkholderiaceae; genus Burkholderia; species Burkholderia guangdongensis. The sequence continues at coordinate 143,157 of NZ_JACBNX010000013.1, forward strand.
GAATGTAGTTGATCCACTGCAGCGCGGCCTCGGGATGCGGTGCGTCCTTCGGCACCACCATCATGTCGAACCACAGCAGGCCGCCTTCCTTCGGATTGTTGAACCGGATGTCGTACGCGCGCTTCGCTTCGGCCGTGCGGCGATGCGCGATGCCGACGTCGCCCGAGTAGCCGATCGCGACGCAGAGGTCGCCGTTCGCGAGATCGTTGATGTAGCCGGACGAGTTGAACTGCGTGATGTACGGGCGGACTTTCTTCAGCACGTCGAACGCGGCCTGGTAGTCGGCCGGGTTCGTGCTGTTCGGATCCTTGCCCATGTACTGCAGCGTCGCCGCGAACACGTCGACGGCCTGATCGAGGAACGACACGCCGCACGTCTTCAGCTTCGCCATGTTGGCCGGATCGAACACGAGCGCCCAGCTGTCGACCGGCGCCTTGTCGCCGAGCGCCGCCTTGACTTTCTGCACGTTGTAGCCGATGCCGTCGGTGCCGTATGCCCACGGCACGCCGTACTGGTTGCCCGGATCGGCATCGGCGACCATCTTCATCAGCACCGGATCGAGGTTCGCGAGGTTCGGCAGCTTCGACTTGTCGAGCTTCTGATAGACGCTCGCCTGAATCTGCCTGGCCATGTAGTTCGACGTCGGCACGACGATGTCGTAGCCGGAGTGGCCGGTCAGCAGCTTCGCCTGCAGCGTGTCGTCGTTGTCGTAATTGTCGTAGCGGACGTGGACGCCCGTCTGCTTCTGGAAGTTCGGGATCGTGTCCTTCGCGATGTAGTCGGACCAGTTGTAGACGTTCAGCTCGCCGGCGGCATCGGCCGGCGAGCTGGCGACGAACGCGACGCCGGCGATCGACGCGAGCGCGGCAAGGGAGAGGGCGTGGCGAAGGGGGCGAGTACGCATCGTGGAAGTCATCTCCGTGGGTAAATAGATAGAGGCGTGGATGGGACCGCTCACGCGAGCGCGGCGCGGGCCGCTTCCGCGATCCGCGCGCGCTGGCGGCCGCGGCATGCATCGCCGAATGCGCGGAAGATCGCGATCGACAGCGGATCCTGCGCGTGATGCCATTCGGGATGCCACTGCACGCCGAGCGCGAACGCCGGCGCGTCGATCACGCTGACCGCTTCGACGAGACCGTCCGGCGCGCGCGCCTCGATCGCGAGCTGCGCGCCGAGGCGCTCGATGCCCTGGTGATGCAGCGAGTTCACGCGCACTTCGTCGCGCCCGTCCGCGAGCCGGTGCAGCACGCCGCCCGGCGTCACGCGGACCGTATGCGCGAGTGCGAATTGCTCGTCGGGCGGCGCGTCTTCGTCTTCGCGGTGATCGTCGAAGCCCGGCGTTTCGTGCACGCGCTGATGCAGCGTGCCGCCGCACGCGACGTTCAGCTCCTGGAAGCCGCGGCAGATCGCGAGCACGGGCACGCCGGCCGCGATCGCCGCACGCAGCAGCGGCAGCGTCGTCGCATCGCGCGCGGCATCGTGCGCGGTGCCCGGTGCGCTCGGCGCGCCGCCGTAGTGGTGCGGTTCGACGTTCGAATAGCTGCCGGTAAACAGCAGCCCGTCGACCGTGCCGAGCACGTCGGCGATCGATTGTCGTTCGCCGAGCGCGGGGAGCACCACCGCGAATGCGTTCGCGCTCTCGGCGATCGCGGTCACGTATTTTTCGCCGCACGTGTGCGAGCGGTAAGCATCGATTTGCGTAAGGTCGGCGGTGATGCCGACGAGCGGTCTCTGTTTCATGGTGCAAAGTGGGTCAGGAAAGACGTGGCGCACGGCATGCCGAATGAACGCGCGCCGCTCGGCGCATGGGCGCGGACGCGCATCGGCCGTTGCCGCTCGCGCAGGCGAAACGGCGACGGAGACGAGAAAGGGGGAGCTAAGGCAGCAGCGATGCGACTTCGTCGGTGTGAACGGCGACGAAGGCGCGCGCGGAGATCGCGTTGTGGCGCCGGACGGCGCGACGGGACAGCATGATGTGGACCGGCAGAGAACCTCGGATTCTCACGATGGCACTTGACTGATTTGTTGAATGTATTGAACACTCGGCCGTTCGAACGCAGTATGCGTTTAACGCATCGAGTCGCCGGCGCGATGCGATCGGCATCACCGAACGGCGTCTTCCAGCGTCGCCGCGCGATGCCTGCGACCCGCGCTGAAAGGTTCGTATCGACCGAAGCGCCAGCATATACCGGCCATCGGCGGCGTCAAACATTTTCGTGTAAGCGTGCGTCGGTATTTTCCCTAGGATGGTGCGCGGCAATCACGCGCGACCGAATCGGTCGTCGATCAGACCGGATTCGTCTGATGTGTGGCGGTTTCCCTGTTCATTGTCGCGGTGAAGTGATGAGAATATTCAACGCTGGCGCCGCGCTACCTGCCGAACTGGCGAGCCGCGTCCAGCCGGGCTTTCCGGACTGCCCTGATACACTGCAGCCCATGACCAGATCAGCATCCGAACCAGACGCGCGGCCGCCGAAGCGCAAAGTGTCCGAAGGTATGGCGGGCGGGACCATCAAGCCGGAGGGGCAATGGCACCACGGCGATCTGCGCGCTTCGTTGATTGCGTGGGGAACGCATCTGCTGGACACCGAAGGGATCGCGGGCATGAGCATGCGCACGGCCGCCAAGCTCGCCGGGGTCTCGCCGGGGGCGCCGGCTCATCACTTCCAGGACCGGAATGGATTGCTGGCGGCCATCGCGGCCCAGGCCTTTCGCGATCTGGTGAGCGTCCGCCGCGCGCGACTGGAAGAGGTCGACCCGGACGACGCGGCCGGCCGCCTGCGCTCGGTCATGCTGGCCTATGTCGAATTCGCGCAGGCGCATCCGGCGCGCTTTCACCTGATGTTCGGGCCCGAGATCAAGCACCGCGAGCAGTATCCGGAACTGGTGGAAGCGGGTTCGGCTTCCTTTCATATGCTCAGGCGCGCGATCGCCCCCTGCCTGAAAGGCGCGGACGTCTCGGTGCTGAGTGAGGAGGAACTCGCGTTCGCGATCTGGGCCGCCACACACGGCCTCGCGGTGCTGACGCTGGATCGCCGCAAGGTCTCCATCTCGTCGACCCAGAATCCCACCGCGGAGAAACTGGCCGACATCGTCGTCCAGTTTTGCCTCTCCGCGCTGGTCGTCAGATGACGCGCGTCTGGCCCTGCCAATGCGGCTCGCGCAGCCGCCGCTTGAAGATCTTGCCGCTATCCTCGCGCGGCAACGCCGCGTGGATCTCGACCAGGCGAGGCACCTTGTAGTTGGCGATGCGCTCGCGCAGGAATGCCTGCACGGCATCGGCCTCGATCCGGCTGCCGGCGCGCGGCTGGACTGCAGCGGCCAACCCCTCGCCGAACTCCGCGTCGGGAATGCCGAAGACCGCGCAATCCTCGATGCCGGGCATGGTCAGCAGTACTGATTCGATTTCGGCCGGATAGATGTTCACCCCGCCCGAGATCACCATATCCGCCTTCCGGTCGCAGATATAGAGAAAGCCATCCTCGTCCAAATAGCCCATGTCGCCCAGCGTGACCAGGCCTTCGCGCTCGGCCGCGGCGCGCGCATCGGGCCGGTTGATATAGGTAAAGTCGGGCACCGCGTGCTGGCGCACATAGATCAGGCCGATCTCCCGCGTGGGCAGTGCATTGCCGTCTTCGTCGAGGATACGGACTTCGGCATCGGGCAACCGGCGGCCCGCCGAGCCCGGGTGGCGCAGCCAGTCGGCGGAGTCGATGAAGGTCGTGTAGCCCGCCTCGCTCGAGCCGTAGGCCTCGGTGACGATGGGGCCGAGCCAGTCGATCATGGCCTGCTTGAGCGGGATGGGGCAGGGCGAGCCGGTCGAGGCGACCTGCCGCAACGCGGACAGATCGTGGCGGGCGCGGACCGCGGGGTCCACCGCCAGCAGCCGCTGATACATGGTGGGGACGAGGTACGCATGCGTGACGCGGTGCCGCGCCAGCAGATCCAGCGTGCGCATCGGATCAAAGCGCGGCTCCAGCACCAGGGTGGCGCCGAGCTGGCAGAAGTGCGACAGATAGGTCATCACCGCACTATGGTAGATCGGCGCCGACAGGTAGGCCGTCACATCGGTGCCGGTTCCGTACACGATATGGGTGACGCGCTGCAGGCGCGGCTGCATGATCGCCTGCTCGTCGGGAGACCACGGAATGCGGCGAACGCCCTTGGGTTTGCCGGTGGTGCCGGAGGTATAGGTGATGGCGCCGTGCTGCATGCCGGCGCGCGGCGGCATCGGCGGCAGGCCGCTGCCGAAATCCGTCCAGTGGTGCACCTGACGGTCCGCCACGGTGGCGTCGCCGCGCGCCAGCGCGACGACGTCGACGCCTTCGGGAATCGCGTCGCGGATCTGGCCGAGCAGGTCCGCGTCGACGAACAGCGTGCGCGCGCCGCTGTCCGTGACGATATGTTCGGCCTCCAGTGCCTTGAAGTGCCAGTTGATCGATACCAGGTACAGGCCGGCCTGGCGGCAGGCCAGCACCAGCGCGACGTACTCGGGGCTGTTGCGCAGCATGGCGGCAACCGTGTCGCCTTCCTTGCGTTGCAGGCCGTTCAGTCCGGCAAGGATCCGCTGGATCTCTGCCTGCATCCAGTCGGCCGGATACTGCCGTCCTTCAAACCATATGCTCGGAACCATCGTGTCTCCTGATGTCGCGCGATGCGCTGCTGGATGGCCGTGGCGCGGATCAGGCGCTGGCGGCAACGGTACTGTCCTTGCCGGCCGTGGCCCACGGGGCCAGGTTCACGCGCTGGCGCGCCGCGTGATATTCGCTGGCGAAGCGCTCGACGAGTTCCGCGGCGGGCACCACGCGCTTGATCGCGCCGATCCCCTGGCCGGCGCCCCAGATGTCGCGCCAGGCCTTGGCCTTGGTGGTCCCGCCGGACCCGAAGTTCATCTTCGACGGATCCGATACCGGCAGCGCGTCGGGATCGAGGCCGGCGTTGACGATGCTCTGGCGCAGGTAATTGCCGTGCACCCCGGTGAACAGATTGGTGTAGACGATGTCCGACGCGGTGCTCTCGGTGATCATCTGCTTGTAGCTCTCGTGCGCGTTGGCTTCCGCCGTCGCGATAAAGGCGGAGCCGACATAGGCGAGATCGGCGCCCGCGGCCTGGGCCGCCAGGACGGCGTTGCCGTTGCTGATGGCGCCGGACAGCAGCAGCGGGCCATCGAACCATTCGCGGATCTCATGGATCAGCACGAACGGCGAGAGTGTGCCGGCATGGCCGCCGGCGCCGGCCGCCACCGCGATCAGGCCGTCCGCCCCTTTTTCGATGGCCTTTCTGGCGAAGCGGTTGTCGATGACGTCGTGCAGCACGATGCCGCCGTACGCATGCACCGAGCGGTTCACGTCCTCGCGCGCGCCGAGCGACGTGATGGTGATGGGTACCTTGTACTTGGCGCACATGTCGAGGTCGTGCTCCAGGCGGTCGTTCGACTTGTGCACGATCTGGTTGACCGCGAACGGCGCCGCCGGGCGGTCGGGGTGTCTGGCATTGTGCTCGGCGAGCTCGGTGGTGATGCGGTCCAGCCACTCTTCGAGCACGGGTGCCGGGCGCGCATTGAGGGCGGGGAAGGAGCCGACCACGCCGGCCTTGCATTGGGCGATCACCAGGTCGGGATTGGAAATGATGAACAGCGGCGAGCAGACGACCGGCAGCGACAGGCGGCCTTCCAGGATGGCGGGGAGGGACATCTCGATCTCCAGCGGAATAAAGAGGGGGGACAAACGGGCAGCCGCGCGCATCGGCGCACGCCGCCGGGAAGCAGGTCAGGCGTCTTTGCCGGTCAGCAGCGCATGGGAGGCGGCGAGCCGCGCACCCATTTCGGCAGCGAGTGCCTGCAGGCCACTCATGGGACGCACCATGACTTCAAATTCCTCGATCTTGCCTTGCGCATCCAGGCGCAGCATGTCGATGCCCTTCAGGGCCTTGCCGTTCACGGTGGCGCTGAATTCCAGCACGATGCTTCGCCCGTCGTCGCTGACGAAGGTGCGGTCGTAACGGAAGTCCTTGAATACGGTGTTGACGGTCTTCAGCACCAGCTTGATCGCGGTCTTGCCGGGATAAGGCGTGTGGGCCACCGGCGAGCGGAACACGATCCGGTCGGACAGCAGCGGGTCCAGCTCCTCCATGGCGTTGCGCTCGAGGAGGTCGTGCCAGGTCGCCAGCGTGCGCTGGGCCGCCTCCGACAGATGCTTCACTTCCATACTTGTCTCCTTGGATCGGGCCGGCGCCGACATGGCGCCGTGCCGCCCACACACCAAACTATGCACTGAATAGTTGTGGACTTTAGCAGGCGATGCCCGGTGGTGCAAGGAGGTTTTTTGCCCCGCGTCAGCGGTCGTCGCGCCCCGCGACGAGCGGATAGACGATGCCCGCGATCACGGCGCCGACGAGCGGCGCGACCCAGAACAGCCACAGCTGCCCGATCGCGTCGCCGCCGACGAACAGCGCGGGCCCCGTCGAGCGCGCGGGATTGACCGACGTGTTCGTCACCGGAATCGAGATCAGGTGGATCAGCGTCAGGCACAGCCCGATCGCGATCGGCGCGAAGCCGGCCGGCGCGCGCTTGTCGGTCGCGCCGAGGATCACGAACAGGAAGAAGCCCGTCATCACCACCTCGCAGACGAGCGCCGCCGCGAGCGAGTAGTGGCCGGGCGAACGATCGGCGTAGCCGTTCGTCGCGAAGCCGCTGCCGACGACGTCGAAACCCGGTTTGCCGGTCGCGATCACATACAGCACGAACGCGCCGAGCGTCGCGCCGACGACCTGCGCGACGATATACGGCACGAGATCGCGCGCCGGAAAGCGCCCGGCGACGGTGAGGCCGACGCTGACGGCCGGATTCAGATGGCATCCCGACACGTGGCCGATCGCGAAGGCCATCGTCAGCACCGTCAGGCCGAACGCGAGCGCGACGCCCGCGAAGCCGATGCCGAGACCGGGAAACGCCGCCGCGAGCACGGCGCTGCCGCAGCCGCCGAGCACTAGCCAGAACGTACCGAATGCTTCCGCTGCAAGACGCTGAGATAGTTTCATCGTGTTGGACGCCTGATAGAGAGAACGAAAGGGGAACGTCGATCCGGTGCACCGCACACGCGAACGGACCTTTGTCAGACTAATGGAAGCGGCGCGACGGCAGCGTCAACTATTGTAAAAAGTCGGGGCCAGAGCATGACCGGGTTTCACCTAGTACCGCCGAAGTTGTATATACAAGATCATCTGCTCCGCAGCGTCGGAGCGCGCATTCCGCCGACTTCCGCCGACTATTCGCAGCCTTTATCTGTCTGGAGATCTGGCAAGTGGCAAACACGAGCAAACCGGCCGCCGGCGGTGGCCTGATCGAAGTCCGTTCGATCGATTTCATCCCCGACACCGAACGACACGGTGGCCTGCTGAGCCAGTTCACGCTGTGGCTGTCCGCGAACATGCAGATCACCGCGATCGTGACGGGCGCGCTGGCCGTCGTGCTCGGCGGCGACGTGTTCTGGTCGCTCGTCGCGCTGCTGCTCGGGCAGCTGATCGGCGGCGCGGTGATGGCGCTGCACGGCGCGCAGGGGCCGCAGCTCGGGCTGCCGCAGATGATCTCGAGCCGCGTGCAGTTCGGCGTGTACGGCGCGACGATTCCGATCGTGCTCGTCTGCCTGATGTACGTCGGCTTTTCCGCGAGTGGTTCGGTGCTCGCCGGGCAGGCGGTCGCGCAGCTGCTGAGCGTCGACGACACGACCGGGATCCTGCTGTTCGCCGCGGTGATCGTCGTGCTGACCGTGTGCGGCTACCGGCTGATCCATTCGGTCGGCCGCATCGCGAGCGTGATCGGCATCGCCGCGTTCGTCTACATGTTCGCGCAGCTGTTCGCGAAGCACGACGTCGGCGCGCTGCTCGCGAACCGGCACTTCACGCTGCCGAGCTTCCTGCTGTCGATGTCGCTGTCCGCATCGTGGCAAATCGCGTTCGGCCCGTACGTCGCCGACTATTCGCGCTACCTGCCGCGCTCGACGTCGTCCGTGCGCACGTTCTTCGCGGTCGGCCTCGGCTCGGTGATCGGCGCGCAGGCGGCGATGGTGTTCGGCGTGTTCGCGGCCGCGCTCGCCGGCAGCCAGTTCGGGCATCACGAAGTCGCGTACATCGTCGGGCTCGGTTCGTCCGGCGCCGTCGCCGCGCTGCTGTACTTCAGCATCGCGTTCGGCAAGGTGACCGTCACCGCGCTGAACTCGTACGGCAGCTTCATGTCGATGGCGACCGTCGTCAGCGGCTTTCGCGGCAAAGGCGGCGTGTCCGCGCGCAGCCGTCTCGTCTATATCGTCGGCATGGTGTGCCTGTCGACGCTCGTCGCGATCGCCGGCCGTCATTCGTTCCTGAAGGAATTCACCGCGTTCATCCTGTTCCTGCTCGCGTTCTTCACGCCGTGGAGCGCGATCAACCTGGTCGACTACTACTGCTTCACGCGCTCGCGCTACGACGTGCCGGCGCTGTCCGATCCGGACGGCCGCTACGGGCGCTGGAACGGGATGGCGATCTCGATCTACGTGATCGGGATTCTGGTGCAGCTGCCGTTCATGTCGACGAGCTTCTACACCGGCCCGCTCGTCGACGCGCTGGGCGGCACCGACATCTCGTGGATCATCGGCCTCGTCGTTCCGGCGGTGTTGTATTACGCGGGCGCGAGCCGTTCGGCGCGCGACATTCCCCGTCAGCTGATCCTGCCCGCCGAGCGCGGCTGATTCCGCCGTCGCCCGCGCAGCGTTTCCGGGCGACGCTTTCCGGGTGACGCTTTCCGGGTGACGCTTTCCGGGCGACGCGGCATGCCGGGCCCGGCCGCCCTAACACGCGCGTGGAGGGGGAACATATGGCCGGTGTAATCAGGAGAATTCACGACCCGGTCGAGACAAGCCTTTTTTAGTCATCTACCTTGTAGTCACGCGTCTTCGGGCCACACGGGCGAAATCGGTCGCCGCGGCGCGGGCGTGGTACGACAACATTCAACAAGGAGATCCGACATGACCCAGTTTCGCGTGGCTTCCGCAGCGCTCGCAGTATCGATCGGCATCGCGCTGCTGCACGCGCCGGCGGCCTTCGCACAGGAACCTGCTTCGGCGGCAGCCCCGATGGCGGCCCCGGCGGGCGCTTCGATGACCAAGCAGGAAATGAAGGCGCAGCGCAAGGCGAAGCACAAGGCGGCACGGGCGAAGCGGAACGCGGACCTCAACGCGATCGAGAAGAACGGCTATCGGCTGTCGGCCGACAAGGGCACGTCCAACCAGCCGAGCGCCGCACCGAAGGCCGCATCGTCGCCCGCGCAGTGACGCCGGGCCGCCGCGGCGCACCTCGCAGGCCCCGCCGGCCGGCGGGGCGCGTCGCGGCGCGCACCTGAATGCCGTATTAACCCTCCCCGAACCGCGAAGAGTCACGGCGCCACTGCCGCCAGCGTGTAAACTGCTGCCTTTTTTCGACTCTCGTGGTGGTATGGAGCAAGCCTCGCAGCGCAGCGCGCTCAGCGGTCCGACGCTGATCCGCGTGCTCGCGCGCCTGTCGGACATAGACGTTCCGGCCCCCGGACAGTCGCTGTCGGACCGGCTGAGCCAGTGGCTCGGCTGGACCGACGCGATCACGCTGTCCGGCGTGCTGAACGCAAGCCCGCCCGCGGCCGCCGGCGCGCGTGTAGGTGAGCGTGTAGGTGAGCGTATAGGCGCGCCTGCCGGCGCCGACGATGCCGCGCGCCTGTGCGCGCAGACGCGCTCGTCGCTCGCGCAGGCGATCGTCGGCGTGAACCCGTCCGGCGTTGGCCGTCACGGCGGCGCGCACGCGCGTATACGCGATGCGGTACCGATGGTGGCGCCGGATGTGGCGCTCGATGCGGCGACGGCCGACTACGCGGACTTCCGTCAGCGCTATCTGTCGCTGCAACAGACGATGCAGACCGACGTCGGCCAGTTGCGCGGGCGGCTGCGGCGCCTGCTGGCCGCGCGCACGCCTGGCCTCGCGAAGCTCGCGCTGCTCGACGCGAGCATGGAGCAGGCGCTCGGCGCACGTGAGCGGAGCCTCCTCGCGTCGATCCCGACGCTGCTCGGCGCGCATTTCGAGCGGCTGCGCGACGCGGAGCGGCAACGGCTCGCAGACACGGGTGACGCCAGCAACACGGGTGATGCCGGCGACGCCAGCGACGCTCCAGCGAATCAGACCCCATCAACGACGCCCGGCGCGTGGCTGCATGCGTTCCGCAACGACATGCGCAGTGTGCTGCTCGCCGAGCTCGACGTTCGTTTTCAACCGGTCGAAGGGCTGCTCGCGGCCCTTCGCGCCAGCTAACCGGGCCCTCATGTCCAGATCTCACGCTCATCTCGTCGTCTTCCTCGCCGGTCTCGCCGCCGTGTGCGCGATCGGCGCCGGCTATGCGGTGTCGAATCCGCTCGCGTTCGCGGTCACGCTGCTCGTCGGCGCGTGCTATGTCGCCGGCGCGCTCGAACTGCGCCGCTACCGGCACGCGACCGCGACGTTGTCGCACGCGCTCGCGGGCCTGTCCGAGCCGCCGCGCGCGCTCGGCGCATGGCTCGACACGCTCGATCCGAGCCTGCGCAACGCGGTGCGCGCGCGCATCGAAGGCGCGCGCGCCGCGCTGCCCGGGCCCGCGCTGGCACCGTATCTGGTCGGCCTGCTGGTGCTGCTCGGGATGCTCGGCACGCTGCTCGGGATGGTCGTCACGCTGCGCGGCACCGGCGCCGCGCTCGCCGGCGCGACCGACCTGCAGGCGATCCGCGCGTCGCTCGCGGCGCCGATTCGCGGGCTCGGGTTCTCGTTCGGCACGTCGATCGCGGGCGTGTCGACGTCCGCGATGCTCGGGCTGCTCGCCGCGCTGTGCCGGCGCGAGCGGCTCGATGCCGCGCGGCAGCTCGACGAGACGATCGCGACGACGTTGCGCGTCCATACGCATGCGCATCAGCGCGACGAGACGTTCCGGCTGCTGCAGCGGCAGGCCGACACGATGCCGGCGCTCGTCGACCGGCTGCAGACGATGATGGCCGCGCTCGAACGGCAGAGCGACGCGTCGCACGAGCGGCAGATCGCGAGCCAGCAGGCGTTCCTCGATCACGCTCAGGCCGCGTATGCGGGGCTGGCGTCGTCGGTCGGGCAGTCGCTGACGGAGAGCGCGGAGCAGAGCGCGCGCGTGGCCGGCGCGGCGCTGCGGCCGGTGATGGAAGCAACGATGGACGGCGTTGCGCGCGAGACGGCGGCGCTGCACGACGCCGTTACGCAGGCGGTGCAGCGGCAGCTCGACGTGCTGTCGAGCGGCTTCGACGCGACGTCCGCGCGCGTCGCGGACATCTGGGATCGCGCGCTCGACGCGCATCGGCAGTCGGGCGACGCGCTGGCCGAGCGGTTGCGCGCGTCGCTCGACCGCTTCGTCGACGCGTTCGAGCAGCGCTCGGCGGGGCTCGTCGACACGGTGTCCGCGCGCCTCGACGCGACCGCGGGCAACGTGTCCGACGCATGGAACGATGCGCTGTCGCGGCAGACGCGGATCAACGACCAGCTCGCCGATCGTCATCAGCAGGCGATGACGGCGGCCACGGCGACGCTTGAACAACACGCGACATCGCTGCTGCGCACGGTCGGCGAATCGCATGCGAACTTGCAGACGCAACTCGAATCACGCGACGAGCAGCGTCTCGCCGCGTGGACTGAATCCCTCGGCACGATCGCCGCGACGCTGAACCGCGAATGGGAAGCGGCCGGCGAACGTACCGCGAGCCGCCAGCAGGCCATCGGCGACACGCTCGCACAGACCGCGCGCGACATCGCTGCGCAGACGCAGATCAACGAGCAGTTGGCCGATCGCCATCAGCAGGCGATCACGGCGGCGGCGTCGACGCTTGAACAACATGCGGCAGCGCTGCTGCGCACGGTCGGCGAATCGCATGCGAACTTGCAGACGCAACTCGAATCACGCGACGAGCAGCGTCTCGCCGCGTGGACTGAATCCCTCGGCACGATCGCCACGACGCTGAATCGCGAATGGGAAGCGGCCGGCGAACGTACCGCGAGCCGCCAGCAGGCCATCTGCGACACGCTCGCACGAACCGCGCAGGATATCTCCGAGCAAACGCACGCGCACGCGCGCGACACGATCGCGGAGATCGAGCGGCTCGTGCTGGCCGCGTCGGAAGCGCCGAAGGCCGCGGCCGAGGTCGTCGCGGAGTTGCGTGCGAAGCTGTCCGACAGCATGGTCCGCGACACCGCGATGCTCGACGAGCGCAGCCGCCTGCTCGCGACGCTCGACACGCTGCTCGACGCGGTGAACCACGCGTCGACCGAGCAGCGCAGCGCGGTCGATGCGCTCGTGTCGACGTCCGCGGATCTGCTCGAGCGCGTCGGCAACCGCTTCACCGAGCGGATCGAGGCCGAGACCGGCAAGCTCGACGGCATCGCCGCGCGCGTGACCGGCAGCGCGGTCGAGGTCGCGAGCGTCGGCGACGCGTTCGGCGTCGCGGTTCGCGCGTTCGGCGAATCGAACGACACGCTCGTCGCGCATCTGCAGCGCCTCGAAGCCGCGCTCGACAAGTCGCTCGCGCGCAGCGACGAGCAGCTCGCGTACTATGTCGCGCAGGCGCGCGAGGTCGTCGACCTGAGCATGCTGTCGCAGAAGCAGATCATCGAAGACCTGCAGCGGCTCGCCGGCCAGCGCGCGTCCGCCGGAGCCGAAGCCGCATGAACGACGAAATCGACGGCGGCGCGGAGCTCGAGGCGCCGGTCTGGGCCGCGTTCGGCGATCTGATGTCGGTGCTGCTCGGCGCGTTCCTGCTGATCCTCGTCGGCGTGATCGGGATGCAGATGGAGGTGTCGTCGCGGCTCGACGAAGCAGTCCGGCAGCAGCGGCTCGAAGCGCAGCGGCGCAAGACGCTCGAACAGGCGCTCGCCGGCCCGCTCGCGGCCGGGCGCGTGACGCTCGTCGACGGGCGCATCGGGATCAGCGGCAACGTGCTGTTCGCGCTGAACTCGGACCAGTTGCAGCCCGCGGGCCGCGATCTGCTGAAGAGCCTCGCCGGGCCGCTGGCCGCGTACCTGAAGTCGCGCGACGAGATCCTGATGGTCAGCGGCTTCGCGGACGATCAGCAGGTGAAGGCCGGCAACCGCCGCTTCGCCGACAACTGGGAGCTGTCCGCGCAGCGCGCGCTGACCGTGATGCGCGCGCTGATCGACGCCGGGATGCCGGCGTCGTCGGTGTTCGCGGCCGCGTTCGGCTCCGAGCAGCCGGTCAGCTCGAATGCCGACGACGCGGGGCGTGCGAGGAATCGCCGCGTCGAGATTGCGCCGGTGCCGCGCTCGACCGCGGCGAGTGTATCGAGTGCGTCGAGTGTTCCGAGTGCCGCCGGCGGAGCGCGCGGTGGATAGCGCCGGAACCGACGCGCGGGCGATGCTCGACGCATGGCGGGAGCAGGGCGCCGATCGAGTCGATCCGGTGCGCTTCCATCTGATCGACGCGCTCGAGCGGCGCGCGGCGAGCCACGACGGCGCCGTGCGCCGGATGCTCGACGAGCGGCTGGCCGCGTTGATCGCCGACTATGCGCGCACGCTCGCGCACTCGCGCGCGCCCGCGCAGGCGGCGTCGCCCGCCGAACCGGCGCGCGGCCCGCTCGCGGCGCTGGTCGATCACATCGCACGCCACGCGAGCGCGCACGCCGGCCGCACGTATCCGGAAGTCGGGATGCTCGACGACTTCCGCGAAATCTGGTCGAAGCTCAGCACCGAGCGGCAGCTCCGGCAGTCGCTCGACCAGGTGCCGAGAAACGCGGGCCCGCTGAATTCGAGCAGTCTCGTGCATCGGGCGCTGTCGCAGATGCGCGAGCTGTCGCCCGATTATCTGCGGCAGTTCCTGTCGTACGTGGACACGTTGTCGTGGCTCGATCAGATGGTCGGCGATGGTGCGCCGGCCGCCGATGAGACGCCGCGCGCGAAGGGGACGAAGGGGGTGAAAGGGGCGAAGGGCGCGAAGAAGGGCTCGCGCGCGTTGACGGCGCGTTGACTGAGTGAATCCGCGCGAAAACGTACGAAACGCACCAAGCGCACCAAGCGCACCAAGCGCACCAAGCGCACCAAGCGCACCAAGCGCACCAAGCGCACGAAATGCCCGAAACCCACGAATAGCCGCGTAACGTCGCGCGGCGCGGCCGTCACTCCCCGCCTTCCAGCAACCCGAGCATCTGCGCGCGCAGCACCGCGTGCTTGCGCGTGCTCGCGTTCAGCTTGCCGAACAGATTCTTCACATGCCACTTGGCGGTGACTTCGCCGACGCCGATCGCCTGCGCGATCTCCTTGTTCGACAGATTGCGCGCGAGCAGCTCGAGCACTTCGCGCTCCTTCGGCGTCAGCACCATGCTCGGCACCGCGCGCGGCTCGGCCGGCGCGCGGCGCGGCATCCGCGCGACCGGCATTGCGCGGCCGGCGTCCGGGCCGCCCGCGCCTTCCTCGACGAGGCCGCGCGCCCAGTCGGCGAGCGCCGGATGCGCATCGACGAACACGCGCGCGAGGCCGTACGTGCGCGTCAGGTCGATCGCCTCCTGCATCAGCGGGCGGCCGTCATCGTGGCCGTCGCCGGCGTTGCGGCGCGCGAACGCGCGCAGCGCGAGGATCTCGATCCGCTGGTGGCCGCTTGCCGTCTCGTCGGCGAGCGGTTGCGCGCGATCGAGCGCGTCGAGCGCCTGCGGCCAGTCCTGCGCGGCGACGGCCGCATACGCGTGCGCGATCGCCTGCAGCAGCGCGATATCGCGCTGCCATAGCGGCCCGTGCGAGCCGCTGGCCTGCGCAACGAGCGTGTCGAGCTTCGCGGCCAGCGCGCGGCACGTCTCCGCGCGCGAGTGTCCCGCATGAATGCGCACTTGCTCCGCGACGCTCGCGATGCACAGGCGCGGCAGCGCGCGCGCGATGCCGGCCGCGTGCAGCGCCTCGAGCAGGTCGAGCGCACGGCGCTCGACGCCCTGCGCGGCCGCGACGCGCGCGGCGCTCAGGTACGCGAGCAGCGACGTCTCCGACGCGCCCGCGCGTTCGAGCACGTCGAGCCGGTTCGCGAGCAGCGCGGCGGCTTCGTCGACGCGGTCGCGCTCGTACGCGGCCGACGCGAGCAGCGCGGCGAGCATGCACGGCAGCGGATGCCGGCGGCCGAGGTCGCTTTCCGCGTCGGTCAGCGCGGGCCGCAGCACGTCCTCGGCGAGCACGACCTGGCCTTCGCGCAGATAGCTGAGCCCGGCGACGAACTCGCCCCAGCGCGCCGCGTAGCGATGCCCTTTGCCGAAGTCGCCGCGCGGCGCCTGCTGCAGATGCCGACGCGCGTTCGCCGGCTGGCCGTGCAGCAGCGCGGACATCGCGACGCGGTTCGCGTGCGTCTGGACCTGCCGCGGCCCGTCGAGCGGCGGCCGTTCGCTCCACGGCGCGAGCAGCGCGAGGAAGCGGTCGGGTTCGTCCGCGTAGTACGCGGCGACGCTCAGGATCAGCGCGCACTCGTACCGCAGCGCGGCGCTGGCGTCCGGCGTCGCGAGGATCGGTGCGATGAGCGTCTCGGCTTCGCCGTGCCGCTCGCTGAGCGCGAGCGCCCACGCGGCCGCGAGGCGCAGGCCCGGATGACGGTCGAGCGCGTCGCCGGGCAGCAGCTCGAGCCAGTCGAGCGCGGTCGCGACGCGGCCCTGCATCACCGCGTCGTACAGTGACCGGCCGGCGAGGTCGTACGCGGTCTCGCGCTCGCCCGCCGCGTGCGCGTGGCGCGCCGCTTCCTCATTCATGCCATGCTCGGCGAGCCAGCGCATCGCGCGCACGTGCAGTGCATGGCGCTCGTCGTCCGGCAGCTCCGCGGCGCGTGCGCCGAGCACGCCGTGCGCGAGCGTGTGCAGCCGGCACCAGTCGCTGCCGTCGCCGGCCATGAAGATCGGCGTGTCGCGCATGAGACGCGCGAGCCGCGCGGGCGCGTCGGCGTCGGCGCTGCCGTCGCCTTTGTCGTCGGCGTCGGCGTCGGCGTCGCCATCGTCGCCATCGCCGTCAATGAGCGCCCGGCACAGATCCGGATGCAGCATGTCGACGACCGCGATCCGGGTCAGGAATGCGACGTCGTCCGGCGCGAGCTGCGCGATCAGGCTGCCGACCAGCTGCTCGCCTTCGTCCGCGGGGCGCTCGGCAAGCGCGTCGACGACGCCGCGCGGATCGGCGCTGCGCTCCATCGCCGCGAGCACGAGCTGCAGCCCGAGCGGCCAGCCGTCGGTCATCTCGTGCAGACGCGCGCAGCGGTCGGCGTCGACGCGCTCGCCGAAGCGGTGCTGCACGAGCGCCATCGTCTCGTCGAGGCGGAATCGCAGTGATTCGGCGCCGATGCACACGCATTGGCCGTACGCGGTCAGGTCGACGACGGCCGCGTCGAAGCCGCCGCGCGCGGCGATCACGACGCGCAGGTTCGGCGGCGCGTTGTGCACCAGATAGAGCAGCGCGGCGCGCGCGACCGGCGACAGGCGCTCGGCCTCGTCGACGATCAGCACGACGTCGAGCGGCGTCTGCGCGATCTCGGCGAGCCAGACGGTCAGGCCCTCTGTGCCGTCCGGCGCGACGGACCCGCCTTCGAGCAGCGTGCGGCCGAACGCGGGCCGCGCGCAGCCGACGCGCACCGCGAGCACGAGGCCATGCAGAAAGCGCTGCGGATCGTCGTGCGCGTCGGCGGAGATCCACGCCACCGCGGCGCCGCGCGCCAGATGCTCGCGGCGCCACTGCGCGAGCAGCAGCGTCTTGCCGAAGCCGGGCGGCGCCTGCACGATGATCGCGGGCACGTCGCGCAGCGCGTCGCTGTCGAGATTGACGCGCGGCCGCGCGAGCAGATGCCGTGGCGCGCGCGGCGGTGTGGTCCTGAGCGTGAGTTCGGAATACACGGCCTCTGCGCCGCGGGTCTCGGAAATCATCTGACGGATCGGGGGTGGCTGGGAACCGGCATGCGTGCTGGGGGCGTTTTCGCTGGCTCGCTCGCCCACCTGGCGCCGCGGCGGGCGGGCATGCGGCTCGGCGATTATATGCCCATCGCCGGAAGGAGGGGGCGATCGGCGCCCCCCCTCCTACAAGGAGGGCGCGGGCGGCCCGGCGGCGTCCTACGATGCACTCAGGTCAGGACTTCTCTCGAAGTGACGGAGGCGGCGATGGACGCAGGCACGCAGACGCAGACGCAGACGCAGGCAAGGCCGGACGGCGCGAACGCCGTGTGCCGGCGCGCCGTCCGTTGCACGGCCGGGTCGGCCCGGTCGCCTCGGTCGCTTCTACCGGTAGGCTCGCGCGCATGAACGCGCCGGCGCTCGGCGGCGCGATCGCGTATCGCCATCTGCTGGTGCCGGTCGACGGCACCGACGGCGCGACCGCCGTCGTCATCGCGGCGGTCGATCTCGCGCTAATGGTCGGCGCGCGCGTGACATTCATGGCGCTGCACAATGCGGCCGACGGCGCGAACGCGTCGCCGGCGCGCCGCGTGCACGTGGCGCGCGAACGGCTCTCGAAGGCCGAGGCGGTCGCGCGCGCTCAGGGCGTGCCGTGCGCGTCGGCCGATG
Organism: Burkholderia guangdongensis; assembly: GCF_013403875.1. Classification (GTDB taxonomy): domain Bacteria; phylum Pseudomonadota; class Gammaproteobacteria; order Burkholderiales; family Burkholderiaceae; genus Burkholderia; species Burkholderia guangdongensis. The sequence continues at coordinate 160,718 of NZ_JACBNX010000013.1, forward strand.
CGCGCGGCGCGGTGCCGGCCGACGCGCTGCCCGATGCGGCGCGCGACGCCGGCTGCGATCTCGTTTTTGTCCATGCCGATGCGGGCGACGGCGCCGCGCCAGCCGCGCTCGCGCGGGCCGGCATCCCGGCGCTGACGCTCCCGGCGCCCGCGCCGGTCCGCTCGCCGGCGATCCGCATCGTTCTCGACGACCATCGCGCACTCGCGGCCGTGCTGCACGCGTGGCTCGATCTGCTCGACGGCGCCGACGGCGCGCCCGCCGCGTCGCGGATGCGCCCGTTCGTCCGCTACGTCGAAACGTTTCATGCACTGCATCACGACCCGCTCGAGGAGACGCTGCTGTTCGGCCGTCTGCGCGAGCGGACATCGACGCTCGACGCCGAGCTCGACGAGCTCGAGCGCCAGCACGAACGTGCCGCGCAGCGCGCGGACGCGCTCGCGGCGGCGCTCGACCGATATGCGGCGGGTGGCGGGCTCGCGCCGCTCGCGCGGCAGGTGACGGAGTACGCGCAGGGCGTGTGGGAGCAAGTCGGCCGCGAGGAGGGCGTGATTCTGCCGGCCGCGCGGCGCTATCTGACGGGCGCCGACTGGGCCGACGTCGATGCCGCGTTTTCGGCGGCGGCCGCCGCGCGGCCGTGCGACGCGTGGGCCGATATGACGCGGGCGATGCCCCGCCGCGATAATTAAATCAAGGAGACGAAAGTGGGATTGCATGCAACCGCGGCAATGGACGACGACGCCCTGGCGCCCGCACCAGCCGTATCCCGGGCGTACGCCTGGAGTGTGTTCGCGTTGACCTTCGGCCTGCTGCTCGCGGACTACATGTCGCGGCAGGTGCTCAACGCGGTGTTCCCGCTGCTGAAGGTGCAGTGGCTGCTGAGCGACACGCAGCTCGGCTCGCTGAGCAGCATCGTGTCGGTGATGGTGGGCGTGCTGACGTTTCCGCTGTCGCTGCTCGCGGACCGCTGGGGTCGCGTGCGCAGCCTGATCCTGATGGCCGTGCTGTGGAGCTTCGCGACGCTTGGTTGCGCGGTGTCCGCGAACTACGGCGAGATGTTTGCCGCGCGGTTCTTCGTCGGCGTCGGCGAGGCCGCGTACGGCAGTGTCGGGCTCGCGGTCGTGCTGAGCGTGTTCCCCGCGCATCTGCGCGCGACGCTGTCCGGCGCGTTCCTCGCGGGCGGCGCGTTCGGCTCGATGCTCGGCATGGCGCTGAGCGGGATCGTCGCCGCGCATTTCGGCTGGCGCTGGTCGTTCGCGACGATGGCGATCTTCGGGCTCGTGCTCGCGCTGCTGTACCGGGCCGTCGTGACCGAGCGGCGCCTCGCGCCCGGCGGCGACGTCGCCGCGCTTGCCGCGCTGCGCAAGGCGCGCTCGAAATTCACGCTGAAGAGCCTCGGGCCCGCGCTGTTCGCGTCGAAGTCGCTGAAGTTCGCGTACGTCGGCTGCGGCTTGCAGCTGATTCCGCTGGGCGCGATGTATGCGTGGCTGCCGAGCTTCCTCGTACGTTATTACGGACTCCGGGTCGATCGCGCCAGCGTGCTCGCCGCTGTGTTCGTGCTGACGACGGGCGTCGGCATGATCTTGTGCGGGATGCTGACCGACCGCGTGAGCCGCCGCCATTCCGAGCGCAAGTGGATCACCGCGATCGCGTTTTGCGTCGGCTCGGGCGTGGCGCTCGGCGGCGCGTTCCTGCTGCCGCCGGGCACCGCGCAGCTCGTGCTGATCGGCGCCGGGATGTTCCTCGCGGCGGGCACCGTCGGGCCGTCGGGCGCGATGGTCGCCGACCTGACGCCGCCGTCGATCCACGCGACCGCGATGGCGGTCTGGTCGCTCGCGAACAACCTGCTCGGCCTGGCGGCGGGCCCGGTGCTAACCGGGATCATCGCGGACCGGGTCGGCCTGCACGGCGCGCTGCAGCTGGTTCAGCTCGCGACCGTCGTGGCGACCATCCTGTTCCTGATCGGCAAGCGTTACTACCCGGACGATCTGCGCCGGGTCACGCAGCGCGACGCCGGCTGATCGATTCCCCTCACGCGCGGCCGCGTGCCGGCCGCGCCGACGAAACGGCACGCGTGCTCGCCGCGATGCCGATGGCGCCGCGCGCCGGGTCAGCCGTGCCCGCGACGCGTGCGCCGATAGAGCGTAGCCGGCCGTGGCCGGGATCGACGATCCCGGCCGGCCCGACAACCCGCAAACATCTGGCCGGCACCGACCGGCCATCAAAAGGAACGGAGGAGACGTCGATGGAGCTGAAGTTGAAGTGGAGCGGTATCGCGGCATTCGCGGCATTCACGGCGGTGGCCGGCACCGCGCATGCGCAATCGTCGGTCACGCTGTATGGCGCGATCGATTCGGGGCTCGTCTACCAGAGCACGGCGGCCGCGTCGTTCGCGTCGAACGCGAAGAACCTCGGCCACGTGTTCGGTTACAAGGATGCGGGTATCTATTCGAGCTTCTGGGGGCTGAAGGGCACCGAGGACATCGGCGGCGGCTACAAGGTGAATTTCCGGCTGCAGGGCGTGTTCAACAGCGGCACCGGCAAGCTCGGGCTCGCGGACACGACGGGTGGCACCGCGGTGTTCAACCAGCAGACGACGGTCGGCATCTCCGGGCCGTTCGGCACGTTCGACGCGGGCCGGCAGTTCACGCCGATGATCTATGCGATGGCCGATACCGACGTGCGCAACGCGCAGTATTTCGGCAGCATCCTGAGCGCGTGGCTCGGGCTGAACCAGGCCGCCGGCTGGCCCGGCACGAACTCGAACGTGCCGATCGGCGCGCTGTACGACAGCAACGCGCTCGTCTACCAGTCGCCGAAGTTCTACGGCGCGTCGCTCGGGCTCGAGTATGCGCCGGGCGGCGTGCCG
>NZ_JACBNX010000014.1 GCF_013403875.1 Burkholderia guangdongensis
GGGCACGTGCACACCTCGCCCTGGTTCAACGCGAACATCGCGAGACCTTCGAGCGCTTTGTCGAGGAACGCGTCGTCCTGGTCGAGCACATCGGCGAAGAAGATGTTCGGGCTCTTGCCGCCGAGCTCGACCGTCGACGGGATCAGGTTGTCCGCCGCCGCGTGCAGGATGTGCTTGCCGACCGGTGTCGAGCCGGTGAACGCGATCTTCGCGATGCGCTTGCTCGTCGCGAGCGCCTCGCCCGCCTCCTTGCCGAAGCCGTTCACGATGTTGATCACGCCGGCCGGGAACAGGTCGCCGATGATCTCCATCAGCACGAGCACCGACGCGGGCGTCTGCTCGGCCGGTTTCATCACGACGCAGCAACCGGCCGCGAGCGCCGGCGCGAGCTTCCACGCGGCCATCAGCAGCGGGAAATTCCACGGAATGATCTGGCCGACGACCCCCATCGGCTCGTGGAAGTGATACGCGACCGTGTTGTCGTCGATCTCGGAGATCGAACCTTCCTGCGCACGCACGCAGCCCGCGAAATAGCGGAAGTGGTCGACCGCGAGCGGCAGGTCGGCGGCCATCGTCTCGCGCAGCGGCTTGCCGTTGTCGATCGTCTCCGCGACCGCGAGCAACTTCAGGTTCCGCTCCATCCGGTCGGCGGCGGCGAGCAGCAGGTTCGAGCGCTCGGTTGCGGACGTCTTGCCCCACTTGCGGCGCGCCGCGTGCGCGGCGTCGATCGCGAATTCGATGTCGGCGCCGCTCGAGCGCGGCACGCGGCAGAACGGCTGCCCGTTGATCGGCGAAACGTTCTCGAAATATTCACCGTTGGCCGGCGGCACCCACTTGCCGCCGATGTAGTTGTCGTACTGCTGGCGATACGGATAGTCGACGTCGAGGCCGAGTTGCTTCAGATCAAACGGGTTCATCACGTGTCTCCTGTCAGTCATGCTTGTCGGATTGAGGCGGCCGGTTGGCTGTCACCCTTCCAGCAACATGCGTGCCAAACCGGCAATCCGTGACAGGTACGGCCCCACGCGACAAACGGACGTGTCGGAGCTGTTCAGATTTTGAGCAATGCGGATGATGCGCGCGCGGCTCGGCGTTCCAAATTCAAACAGCCGGCACGCGGCCGTCAGGCGATGCGTGGTCGCAGGCGCGCGGCGGTGCGCGGCGGTGCGCGGCGCGGCGCGACGTGGCGCGACGTGGCGCCGCCCGCCGCGCGCCCGGCCGGCAGCCGGGCGCATCCGTCATTCGCCGCCGCGCTCGTTGAACCAGCGGTCCAGCAGCTTGCCCGCCGCCTCGCGCCCGCCGAGGCCGAACGACAGCGCGACGGCCACCGCGATCGCGCCGAGCACGAGCCCGAACGCGAGCTGCACGATCTCGTTCGCGATCCCCATCGCGCGCAGCCCCATCGCGAGCACGAGGCCGAGAATCGCGAACTGCGCGATCCGCGCGAACAGCACGCTATGCCCGCTGTCCGCCTGCTGGATCACGCGCCGCGCGAGGTTCGCGAGCCAGAAGCCGATCACGAGGATCACGCCGCCCATCAGCACGTGCGCGCCGAACTCGATGAACAGCGTGACGACGTCCCGCACCTGCGAGAACCCGAGCCGGTTCGCCGCCTCGACCGCCGCGAACAGCATCGCGAAGAACACGATCAGCCGGCCCACGAGCACCGACGGCTGCAGCATCCCGCTGAAGATCCGTTCGACGCCGAGCACCGCCGGCAGCCCGTCGGCGCCCGCCGCGACCAGCAGCTTCTGCGCGAGCGCCGCGACGAAGCGCGCGAAGTAGAACGTGACGAGCACGATCACGATCGCCGCGACGATGTCCGGCACCGCGGCGAGAAACTGGTTCAGCATGTTCGTCGCCGGGCCCGAGATCGCGTCGATCTTCAGCGCGTCGAGCGCCGAGATCAGCGTCGGCACGAACACGAACACATAGACGATCGTGCCGATCAGGCTCGACACGCGCACCGGCGTCGGGCTGTCGATGCTCTGCGTGAGCCTGTCCGCGCCCGCGGCGACGAGCAGGTTCGTCACGAGCCCGCGCAGCACGCGCGCGACGAGCCAGCCGACGAAGCCGATCACCGCCGCGCCGAACACGTTCGGCACGATGTCGAGCAGCTTGTCGACCATCCCCTGCACCGGCGACAGCAGCCCCGACAGCGCGAACGCGGACAGGATCGCCGGCAGGAACATCAGGATCACGAGCCAGAACAGCACGTCGCCGAGATAGCCGCTCATCGGCTTCATGTCGGCGCACGACGCGAGCTTGTCGTCGAGACCGCCCGCCTTCAGCAGGCGGCCGGCGAGCGTGCGCAGCAGCGAGGCGATCAGCCACGCGATCAGCGCGAGCGCCGCGCCGCCGATCAGGTTCGGCAGGTAGTTGACGATGTGCGTGACGAGCAGCGAGAACGGATTCGACACCGCATAGAGATTCAGCACGTTGAAGATGCCGACCGCGGTGACGAGCAGCACGAGCCAGAACAGCCCGCCGGCGATGATGCGTTCGACGAACGCGCCCTGGCCGGTGCTGTCGGCGATACGCTTGTCGACCTTCAGCGCGGACAGCAGACGCAGCGTGCCGGCCCGGACGATCACCGCGATCAGCCAGCCGATCACCAGGATGCCGATCGCCCCCGCGATCTTCGGCAGATAGCCCCCTAGTGTGGCCTGCAGCGACGTGATGAAGCTGGATGCATCCATTTCTTCTTCTCCCGAAAACGTGGCGTTGCGATTGAACATCGACGAACTACCTGCGTGCTTCGAAACGGCGTCCCGCTTGCGCGACCTTACATCATAAAAATGACGGCTTCAGCCGAATTCAACGTTTTTAACTTTAGACGAGAAACGAAATGATTCGAACCCAATTTTGGGTCGCGGGCGCGTATTTGGCGCCATCGGGTCGTATTCGGCGGCATTCGGCCAGCCATTCCGCCGACACCGCGCCGCGCTGCAAGCCGCACACTGCCGCAACGGCTGTGCTACGGTCGAAGCATGTGCGTGCACGACGCGCGCTCACAGGAGACGGCAGCATGTTCGAACGAAACGTGACGATCCGGGCCTTGCCCGAGCAGGCGGGTTACGCGGTCGAGCATCGTGGCGAATACGCGGGGATCGGCGCCGCGTTCGCCGCGCTTGCGCAATGGGCCGACACGCACGGCTTTCTCGTGCCGCAGACGCGCTGGATCGGCGTGTTCCACGACAATCCCGACGCGGTGCCGGCCGCGGACCTGCGCTCGCAGGCGGTGATCGTGCCGGAAGCCGCAACCGTCGAGCCCGCGCCGCCCGTTGAGCGCATCGCGCTGCGCGGCGGCGACTACGCGGTGCTGCTGCACCGCGGCCCGTATCCGGACATGAAGGACGCATACCGGTGGCTGTTCCAGGAATGGCTGCCGAAGTCGGGACGCGGCGGCGCGGGCGCGCCGCCGTTCGAGCTGTATCTGAATACGCCCGACCGCACCGCGCCCGAGGATCTGCTGACCGAGATCCACGTGCCGCTGCAGTAACGCGGCGCCGCGCGGCGCTTTGCCTTGCGTTCAGTTATATCTAGTCATAACATGACCAGATATAACTGAACTAATCATGTCATGGCTCGCTCATCTCCTCTCGCGTTGACCGTGCTCGCGATGCTCGCCGAAGCGCCGATGCACGCGTACCGGATTCAGCAGCTGATCAAGCTGCGCGGCAAGGACGAAGTGGTCAACGTCCGGCAGCGCAACAGCCTGTACCAGACGATCGACCGCCTGCTGCGCGCCGGCCTCGTCGCGGTGCAGGACACCGAGCGCGACGGTGCGTTTCCGGAACGCACCGTCTACGCGATCACCGACGCCGGCCGCGACGCCGCGCGCGCATGGCTGCGCGAGCAGCTCGCCCAGCCGGCGCGCGAATTCCCGTCGTTCCCGGCCGCGCTGTCCGTGCTGCCGCTGTTGTCCGTCGACGACGCGCGCCGCGAGCTCGAAGCGCGCGTGATCGCGCTCGAGCAGGAGCTCGAACGCGTCGACGCCACGCGCAACGCGGCGCTCGCGATGCAGATCCCCCGCTTCTTCCTGCTCGACACCGAATGGATCCAGCAGACGCTCGAAGCCGAGCTCGCGTGGGTGCGCAGCGTAGTCGGGCACCTGAAGGCCGGCGCGCTGACCTGGAGCGACGCGCGGCTGCGCGAGGTCGCCGAGCGCTTCATGCACACCGGCCCGCGCGCCGATCCGCACACCGATCCACGCGCGGACGCGCGCTGAACGCGGCGACGGCGGCCGCTCAGAGCACCTTGCCGGGATTCAGGATCTGCCGCGGATCGAGCGCCGCCTTCAGCCGGCGCATCAGGTCGATTTCGGCCGCGCCGCGCGTGCAGCCGAGATACGGCCGCTTCAGCACGCCGATCCCGTGCTCGGCCGAGATCGAGCCGCCCATGTCCTCCACGACTGCGTAGACGGTCCGGTCGATCGCGGCCTCGCACGCGTCGTCCATGTCGGCGAGCGACACGCCGATGTGCACGTTGCCGTCGCCGACGTGCCCGAAGAACAGGCTGACGACGTCCGGCCAGCGCGCGCGCAGCGCCGCCTCGCAGCGCTCGGCGAACGCGCCGAGCACGCCGGTCGGCAGGCTCACGTCGAAGTTCACGAGATGCGGCAGCGCGTCGATCGCGAGACCTTCGCGCAGCGTCCACATGTCGCGCGCCTGCCGCTCCGACGTCGCGAGCGCCGCGTCGTCGACGAGCCCCGCGTCGAAGCAGCCGGCGAGACACGCTTCGAGCGTGTGCGCGGCGTCGCCGCCCGGTGCGCTCGTCGCGAACTCGATCAGCACCGCGAAACCGTCGTCGCCGGCGAACGGCGCGACGACCTCCGGCGTATGGCGCGCGACGTAGCGATAGAACGCCGGCCACATCGCCTCGAAGCTGACGACGTCCGGCACCGCGCGCACGCGCTCCCACAGCCGCAGCACCGCGTCGTAATCCGCGACGCGGCACAGCGCGGTCGCCGGCGGCGCGAGCTTCGGATGCAGCCGCAGCACCGCGCGCGTGATCACGCCGAGCGTGCCCTCGCTGCCGATAAATAGCTGCTTCAGGTCGTAGCCGGCGTTGTTCTTCAGCATCCGGTTCATCGACGACACGACCGTGCCGTCCGCGAGCACCGCCTCGAGCCCGAGCACCTGCTCGCGCATCATTCCGTAGCGGATCGCGCGCGTGCCGCCCGCATTCGTCGCGAGCGCGCCGCCGATCTGGCACGAACCGCGCGCGCCGAGATCGACGCCGAACGTGAAGCCCGCCGCGTCGGCCGCTTCCTGCACGACCTGAAGCGGCGTGCCGGCGCGCACGGTGATCGTCGCGGCGGCCGCGTCGAGCGACTCGATGCCCGCGAAGCGCTCCATCGACAGCACGACCTCGCCGCCGAGCGCGACGCCGCCTCGCGCGAGCCCGGTGAGCCCGCCCTGCGGCACGACCGGCTGCCCGCGCCGCGCGCACAGCGCGAGCGCGCGCGACACGTCATCGACGCTTCTCGGCCGCGCCAGCGCAAGCGGCCGCGCGCCCGGCGCCTCGTTGTACGCGGTGAAAAAGCGCGGCTCGATGTCGTCGGCCCGCGTGACGACGTCCGCGCCGAGCTCGGCGGCGAGCGCCGCATGGATCGGGCTCGCGTCCGCCGCCGCCCGGTTCGCTGCCGCCCGGTCCGATTCGCCGCGGTCCGGCTCGCCGCGCGCGGCGGCGGTGTCGTGATTCAGCATTGCGTCACTTCGCGGAGATGTCCATATTGCCGAAGTACTTCTGGCCGAGCGTCTTCACGGTGCCATCGGCTTTCAGCTTGTCGATCGCCGCGTTCAGCTTCGCCCTCAGCGCGCTGTCGCCCTTGCGCAGGCCGAACGCGATCCCGCTGCCGAGAATCTTGTCGTCACGCACCGGCCCGCCGACGAACGAAAAGCCCTTGCCCTCCGGACGACTCAGGAAGCCCGTCTGGCCCGCCGGCCCCTGCACCAGCGTGCCGTCGACGCGCCCGGCGGACAAATCCGCATAGGCCTGGTTCTGGTCCTGGTACGACACGACCTGGACGCCCATCGGCTCCCAGTGCGCCTTCGCATAGGTCTCCTGAACCGACGCCTGCAGTACCCCGACGCGCTTGCCCTTCAGCGATTCGGGCGTCGGCAGGATGCCGCTGCCGGTGCGCGCGATCAGCATCGTCGGCACGCGATAGATGACGGTCGTGAAGTCGATCGCCTCGCGACGCTTGTCGGTCGCGTTCATCCCCGAGTTGATCGCGTCGAACTTGCGGCCGTTCAGCGCCGGAATCAACCCGTCGAACGACGTCTCGACCCACGTGCACGTGAGCTTCGCGGTCTTGCACACCGCGTTGCCGATATCGATGTCGATGCCGACCAGCTCGCCGCTCGGCGCTTTCGACTCGAACGGCGCATATTCCGCCTCGAGGCCGTACCGCAGCGTATTCGACTCGGCGAGCGCCGCGCCGGAAGCAAACGCGCAGGCAAGCGCGAACCAGATTTTCAGGTGCTTCATGGTGATCTCCTCTCGTTGGGATCGTGGGTAATCAGCGGGCGGCTGCCGCGCGTTGTCAAACCGTCGAAATCAAATACTGCAAAGCCGCCGCGCGCCTTCGACCAGCGTCGCGTCGTCCTTCGAGAAGCTGAGCCGGATCACGCCGGCGTCGGTGCCGTCCGTGTAGAACGCGGACAGTGGAATCGTAGCGACGCGCGCGTCGCGGATCAGGCGCAGCACGAAGTCGCTGTCGCGCTCGTCGGAGAAGTGCCTGAAGCGCGCGAGCATAAAGAACGAGCCCTCGCTCGGCAACACCTCGAAGCGCGAGCCCGCGAGCTCGCGCGCGAGCAGGTCGCGCTTGTGCTGATAGAACGCGGACAGGCCGAGATAGCTGTCCGGCTGCGCGAGCATCTCGGCGAACGCGATCTGCATCGGCGTGTCGGCCGCGAACGTCATGAACTGATGAACCTTGCGGATCTCGTCCATCAGCTCGGCGGGCGCGAGCACGTAGCCGACGCGCCAGCCGGTCACGTGGAACGACTTGCCGAACGACGACACGATCACGCTGCGCTCGGCGAGTTCGCGATGCCGCGCCATGCTCTCGTGCCGCACGCCGTCGAACACGACGTGCTCGTACACCTCGTCGGACAGGATCACGATGTCGGTCTGCCGCGTGAGCCGCGCGAGCTGCGCGACGTCGTCGGCCGAGAACACGGTCGCGGTCGGGTTGTGCGGCGTGTTCACGATGATCATCCGCGTGCGCGGCGTGATCGCGGCGGCGACCGCGTTCCAGTCGACGCGGAAATGCGGCGCCGCCAGCTTGATCGCGACCGGCGTCGCGCCCTGCAGCCGCACGATCGGCGCGTAGCTGTCGAACGACGGCTCGAAGTAGATCACCTCGTCGCCCGGATGCACGAGCCCGCTGATCGACGCGTACAGCCCCTCGCTCGCGCTCGCGACGACGGTGATCTCGTCCGCCGGGTCGTAGCGCGCGCCGTACAGGCGCTCGGTCTTCTCGGCGAGCGCGTCGCGCAGCGACGCGACGCCGGCCATCGGCGCGTACTGGTTGTGGCCGTCGCGCATCGCGCGCGCGACGCCCTCGACGAGCGCCGGATCGGGCGCGAAATTCGGCGCGCCCTGCGACAGGTTCAGCGCGTCATGCTCGGCCGCGAGCTGTCCGATCACGGTGAAGATCGTGGTGCCGACGTCGGGCAGCTTCGAACGGGGCGCGGTGGCGCTTCGCATGGATTCTCCTTGGGGATCGGGGACTGGCGGGCGCGCAAGCGCGCCCCGGGGATGCGGCGATTTAGCCTCAGTCAATATCGGGCGGCAATCGAAAGTTTGTCATGGGGGGTATGAGCTGAGCGCATGCCTGAGGGGTCGGTGGCGCTAAGAATCACGGACGGAGTGCGATCCATCATGCGGACACAGCATCCGCGCGACGGCCACGCGGGACGCGCGAGCCAGCGCGAGCGGCGCCGAGCGGGATCAGGTGGACGAAGTGAACGACGCCGCACCGCCCCCCGCCACACACGCCTCCACCGCCACCCGCAACTCATCCCGCAGCGCCGCATCGCCGAGCGCCGGCCCGCGCGTCAGCAGCGACTGCGAGATCCAGCCATAACACAGCGTGTGCGCGACCCGCGCGAGCCCGTCGAGCCGCTCGGCCGGCGGCGGATCGGCGGCCTGCGCGAGCGCGTCGCGCCACAGCGCGACGTACGCGTCGTAGTGGCGCCGGTACGCGTCGAGCGACGACACCTGCCGCTCCAGCGCGAAGAGCGCGGCCCACAGCGGCGCGTCGGCGATCACGACGTCCACCTGCAAATCGACGAGCGCATCCGCGATCCGCGCGCGTGACGCGCCGCGCAGCTCGGCGGCTTTCGCGCGCAGCCGCTCGGCCATCGCCTGCACGTTCCGGTGGATGCACAGCGCCGCGAGGCTCTGCTTGTCGCCGAAGTATTCGTAGAACGTGCCGACGCTGACGCCCGCGACCGCCGCGATCTCGCGGATCGTCGCCTTCGCGTAGCCGCACTCGAGCAAAAGCTGAACGAACGCCTGCTGCAGCGCCTGCGACGTCACCTGCGCGCGCGACTGTCGCGGCCGGCGGCGCAAGGCGGGATGCGGCTGCGCGGCGGGCTTCCCGGGCGGCGGCGGAACCTGAACATGTCGGGACGGCATATTTGCTACTCTGGAAATCGAGATACGGAGACACCGATGACCGGACCCACCCACGCAGTCACCAACCAGTTCGACGAACTCGTCGACTATAACCTCTTTGCGACCGACGTCGCGCTGCGCGAGGCGCTCACGCGCGCCGGCGCCGAGTGGGCCGCGCCGCAGCTCGACGCGTTTGGCGCCCGGCTCGGCAGCCGCGAGGTCGCGAAGCTCGCCGACGACGCAAACCGCCACACGCCGGAACTGAACGTGTTCGACCGGCGCGGCCGGCGGATCGACAGCGTCGAGTTCCACCCGGCCTGGCACGAGCTGATGCGGATTTACCGCGAGGAAGGGCTGATCTCGCTCGCGTTCCGCGATCCGCGCCCCGGCCGCTGGACCGCGACCGCCGCCGGCTTTTATCTGCACACCCAGATCGAGCACGGCACGATGTGTCCGGCGACGATGACGCAGGCGAGCATCCCCGTGCTGCAGAAGGAGCCGGCGCTGTGGGAGCAACTGCGCGACAAGTTGTACAGCAACGTCTACGATCCGCGCGACGTGCCGGTCGAGCAGAAGGCGTCGATGTGGCTCGGCATGGGGATGACCGAGAAACAGGGCGGCTCCGACGTGCGCGCGAACACCACGACCGCGACGCCGGTCGGCGCGGGCGGCCGCGGCGGCGAATATCTGCTGCGCGGGCACAAGTGGTTCTTCTCCGCGCCGATGTGCGACGCGCACCTGATCGTCGCGCGCACCGACACCGGTAGCCCGTCGTGCTTCTACGTGCCGCGCTGGCGGCCCGACGGCACGAAGAATCCGATCGAGATCCAGCGTCTGAAGGACAAGGTCGGCAACCGCAGCAATTCGAGCAGCGAGATCGAGATCAATGACGCGTGGGGGATCATGCTCGGCGAGGAAGGCCGCGGGATTCCGACGATCATCGAGATGGCGACCTATACGCGGCTGAACTGCGTGCTCGGCAGTTCGGCGATGCTGCGCCAGGGCGTCGTGCAGGCGATCGCATATACGCGGCAGCGCCACGCGTTCGGCCGCGCGCTCGCCGAGCAGCCGCTGATGCGCACCGTGCTCGCCGATCTCGCGCTCGAAAGCGAGGCCGCGCTCGTGCTGTCGATGCGGCTCGCCGAAGCGTTCGAGCACGGCGATGTGCGCGGCCAGCAGGCATGGAAGCGAATCGTCACGCCGGCCGCGAAGTTCTGGGTCTGCAAGCGCGCGGTCGAATTCACCGGCGAGGTGATGGAAGCGTTCGGCGGCAACGGCTACGTCGAGAACGGCCCGATCGCGCGGCTGTTCCGCGAGGCGCCCGTCAACTCGATCTGGGAAGGCTCCGGCAACGTGATGTGCCTCGACGTGCTGCGCGCGATCTCGCGCGAGCCGGACCTGCTCGTGTCGCTGTTCGACGAGCTGGGCGAGATGGGCGCGGGCGAGCCGCGAATCCGCGCGGAGCTCGACGCGTTGCGCGCGATGCTCGGCGCCGAGCCGGCCACGCTCGAAGCGGCCGGCCGCCTGTTCACGCAGCGGCTCGTGCTCGTCGCGCAGGCGTGCCTGCTGCGCCGCGACTCGCCGGCCGCCGTCGCCGACGCGTTCATCGCGACGCGGCTCGGCGAGCCCGGCTGGGGCCGCGTGATGGGCAGCTTCGATCCGCGCGCGATCGACGTCGCCACGCTGCTGCAGCGCGCGTATCCTGCCTGACGTGCCGTAGCGTAATGCCGCCCGCGCGTCGTGCGCGGCGCGCACCGCATGCCTTGCCCCTGGAGGAGACACAATAATGAACCTCGTCGCCCAACTCGAGCGCGCCGCGCGCGCGACACCCGACAAGCCGTTCCTGCGCCACGACGGCACGACGATCACGTACGCGCAAGCGCGTGAGCGATCGCGCCGCGCGGCGGCCGTGCTGCGCGGTCTCGGCATCGCGGCCGGCGACCGCGTCGCCGCGATGTGCTTCAACACGCCCGCGTTCGTCGATCTGCTGCTCGGCACGTGGCGGCTCGGCGCCGCGTTCGTGCCGATCAACCACAAGCTGCAGGCGCCCGAAGTCGACTACATGCTCGCGCACAGCCGCTGCAAGGTCGTGCTGTTCGACGCGGCGCTCGCGCCGGTGCTCGAGCGCGTCGCGCATCCGGTCGAGCGGCTCGCGACCGAAGGCGCGGTCGCCGGCGTGCCGGACTTCGGCACGCTGCTCGACGCGTCCAAAGGAATTGACGGAATCCGCCCCGGCGACGACGACGTCGCCGAAATCCTCTACACGTCCGGCACGACCGGCCGACCGAAAGGCTGCGTGCACAGCCACCGCACGGTGACGCTCGCGGCGATGGCGAGCGCGCTGTCGCTGTCGATGACGCGCGACGAGCATACGCTGATGGCGATGCCGATCTGGCATTCGTCGCCGCTCAACAACTGGTTCGGCGGCACGCTGTACGTCGGCGGCACGGTCGTTCTGCTGCGCGAATACCATCCGCTGCGCTTTCTCGAGGCGGTGGAGCGCGAGCGCGTGACGCTGTATTTCGGGGCGCCGGTGTCGTATACGCTACCGCTCGACAAGGTCGAGCATTTCGCGTCGTTCGATCTGTCGAGCGTGCGCGCGTGGATCTACGGCGGCGGGCCGATCGGCGCCGCGCAGGCCGAGCGACTCGCGCAGGCCTATCGCAGCAACGCGTTCTTCCAGGTCTACGGCATGACGGAGACGGGCCCGGCCGGCACGACACTCTATCCGCACGAGCAGATCGCGAAGGCCGGCTCGATCGGGCACCACGGCGGCCCCGGCGTCGATCTGCGCGTCGTGCGCGAAGACGGCCGCGACGCGCAGCCGGGGGACACTGGCGAGATCTGGCTCGCCGCCGACAGCATGATGCTCGGCTATCTCGACGATCCGGCCGCGACGAGCGCCACGTTCGCGGATGGCTGGTATCGCACCGGCGACGTCGCGCGCGTCGACGAGGACGGCTACCTGTTCGTCGTCGACCGGCTGAAGGACATGATCGTGACGGGCGGCGAGAACGTCTATTCGAAGGAAGTCGAGGACGTGCTGAGCGCGCATCCGGGCATCGTCGAGGTCGCGGTGGTCGGCCGCCCGCACCCGGACTGGGGCGAGACCGTCGTCGCGCACGTGGTCGCGCGAGCGGGCGCGGAACTCGACGGGGACGCGCTGCGCGCGTTCTGTGCGGAGCGGCTTGCGGGGTACAAGATCCCGCGAGAGTACGTGTTCGCGGATACGCTGCCGCGCACGCCGACGGGGAAGCTGCAGAAGTTCATGCTGCGGTAGTAACGCAGACACAATAGGTTGTTCGCCGGTTCCCTACGCGCCGGGAATCGGGCCGCCGCGATCATGAGCCTGATTCGATCGGCGCAGTTCCCAGATATGTCGCCGCCCCCCTGATTGACGGGGGCGGTCACTTTCTGGTCTCAACCCTTGGGCCATCGCTTCCATCACGACTGTTTCTCATCCGACGCTCCCGAACTCGGCAGCGAGTCCGGATCAATCTTGCCTCCCTCGATCACGAAATGCGGCCCATCGCTGTCGGGAGCAAAGAATCGCCAATCTTCATCCTCGGCTACATCATTCGGCGTGACAACAAGCCTCCGGTCATGCGACAGATCGATCCATATACCGCCTGAAGCGTTCGCCTGCACCCGTTCAACGACGGCGGGAATGGGGTCGACCAACAGCCCGTCCAGACGCTCCGTCGTGCGACGAGCCGCATCGTCCGTGCCGAGATCGTCCTGGCTCGCCACAATGCGGCCGGACTGTTCAACACGCCAGCCGCATTGAACGTGCAACGCCCACGCACCAACCTGTTTGACGGTGCCTCGTCGGGTGGTGATCTGCCTGAGTTGACCGAACTGTAAGGTCAGCATGTCGGCGGCGTGATTGATACCGCTCAGTTCTAGCCCGAGAAGGACGGCGAGGTGCTGGGTGATCACGGTTTTCGTGTCCGTCATTCGGTGCCTCCAAACATATCCTGCGCCCGCTCCATTATTTCGTGAAATCCGAGGCCTTCCCCGCTTACATCCTCATGAAGCAGGTGGCAGGACTTTGCAGCATGATGGGAGGCAATTTTTTGGGCATCATTCGATGCTGTAATTCGTGCCAGTCATTGGCTTACCTCTCAAGGAGCGAAAATGCGCACCACGATCGCACTCGACGACGATCTGCTTGCCAAGGCCCAAGCCTATACGGGCGTGGAAGAAAAATCGGCGCTTGTGCGCGAGGCACTCAAGGCCCTGATCCAGCGCGAAGCCGCAAAACGGCTCGCCAATCTTGGCGGAAGCCAGCCAGGTATCGAGGCAGCGCCGCGCCGCCGACCGGACGTCAGATGATCTTGAATGCCAAGGGGCAGGCAGATCGATCGGTTTGGGTGGTCCGCTGCGTTTCGTATTGCATTGCCGCAGCGGTGCTCACTGCGTGCGCGACGGAGCACCAAGACCACGTGCGCGAGTTCACTGCCGCCATCAAGCGTGAGCTCGCCGGCGATAGCGGCCGCCTTTGCGCGATAGTCGACGAGTTTCCATACCCGGATAGCCCCTTCCCGGCCGAAAATCAGGCAGAGCTGCATGCGATGGCGCGAGCCGGAATCGTCGAATCATTCAATGGTCCAGCCCCTGGATCATTCAAGTACTGGCGGCTGACCAATGAGCACGATCCGTTGTTCGTCCGATATGGTCCGCCTTCGCCACAGAACCGTCACGGCTGCTACCAATACGGGCGGCTCCAACTCGTGCGGATCGAAGGCTGGCGGGAGTTGACGACGGCGAACAACGACAAGGCCACGATCGTTTCCTTCACCTATCAGATCGACAATCTCGCAAGCTGGGCAAAGGATCCCGAGCTCCGACAAGTTGCCGAAGACAGCACATCTCCGGGTGGTATATGGCCGGTCGTGGCGGGACAAAACAAGGCGCTGAGTTCAATCGATCTTGTCGCAACACCTGACGGATGGAAAAAACGTCCCTTTGTGTATGCGCCGGAGATAGTTACACCTCCCCCCGCCGCTCGTTGACGTTCTCTCTACGAGCTCGGCTGCGGGGTTATCGAGTGGCGATTTTCCAGTGGCCCCGACGGCTGCTCAGGTGTTGATCCACACGCGCGCCTGCTCCAGCTCGTTGACGTGGAACGCCTTGACTTCGGCCTTCGTAAAGAACCGCGCGAGATGCATCGACGCACGGATCCAGCCCGCATCGGCCACCACGGCGGCGCGCGTGACCTTGCGGGCCACGGAAACGCCGAGCGTTATATCGGTCCACAGCGCCTTCGGCTCGATGCCGGTGACATGCTCGATGCGTTCGAGCACGCGGGTCTTGCCGTTCAGTTCGAGATCGCCACGCACGCGTTCGATGGCTTCGCGCAGTTCGTGGTCGGTGATTTTCCCTTCGACGGAAATTTCGATGACGGCGGAATCGGGGTCGGTGTGATAAAGGATCATGGCAAGCCCCCCTGACTAGGAAGACGTTACATGCTCAGGCGCGGCGCGGATGAGCCTGGCGTTCGATGATTTCTTCACGATACGCCTTTTCACGCGGCTCGGTTAGCAGGTTCAACGCCGCTTGGAGTGCGCTAACGGCCCCGCCCCGTTACCATCCTCCCGCCCCGTGCGACACGTTTCGCGGCATGACTGGAGAATTCCCTACATCACGCGTAGCGCGCAGCTCGGTATGCTGCGGGAACTTGATATCGAGCCGGGCCGCACTCTTGCCCTATTTGATATCCAACGAATTCCTCGTCGTCAATCCGTCAATTTCGCGGCCTGAACGGGTGATTGAAATGACAAGAAATGCGTCTATCGTGTTTTTCGTTGCGGCGTTGATAGTCGTTATCGTTGGTGTGGATGTTCTGTTCTTCAAGAACCGATTCTGGGAACGGCTGATGGTGAATATCGGCATTGTCCTGGTATTCGCGGCCTTCTATTTGAGATTTCTGAAGCACCTGTAAGTCACGTATCGAATCCGATGGCGGCGAACCGCGCTATGTGCTCTCGCCGCCCTTCACTGTCTCCATTCAGCGGCCTGTGCAGCTAGCGGATAGCGGGGGCGACTTGTGCGCGTCACCGAGCGCCGAAAGCGACAACGTTGGTCGGAGTGCGGCCAAGAGGCGACGTTCGACATCACGATCCAGATCGTCGACAATTCGAGCGCAGACGACGATCACTGAATATCAGCCTTATGTGATTGAGGCGCCGACCTTCTGCCTGCTGGAACGGTGATCGTCTGAATAAATAGTGTTCAATTTTTTGACCAAAACATGAATACCAAGAGCAAAAAAGAAGTCAATACGCGACATTCATTTGCCAAAAGCTTAGTTTTGGTCGCATTTTTCGCCGCGCTGGCTTTAAGTACATCAATTATCACCTCCCTGGTGTTAATCGATTTTGTCCATGGAAATCCGAATAGACCCCAAAGCAATGCGGCGCTGATGATGATTTTATTCCCCCCCATATTCGGCCTCGTGGCGATAATTGGAACATTCATTGTATTCTCACCATCCCAGATCATCCTGGCGTTAATGATGCGCGTCCTTCATCCTCGCGCCGGTCGATACGCTTACATTTTTATCGGGCTGATGGTCCCATTCATTTCAATCGCGACCTGGTATTGCTATGATTATTTGACTCCAACAAATTTCAATCTTGCAATAAATGAGGGGGCGGACTGGGTGCCGTATCAACACGGTATAAATATAAAGAGATATCTCGTAGCTTTGGTGTGCCAAGGCCTAGTTACAACATTCAGCATATTTTATTTTGATAGCGAAATTTTCCGTCGCTCAAAAAAACCGATTTTTCTAGGCATTGTGTTTGCGGCGATTACTATCGGTGCGATCTGGGGATATCGCATTGCAATAACACAATACCAATTCATCGACCATCCGTCTCCATAGTCAAGAATCTATAGAAGATCAAAATCACTGTCGAGTACGGCAAGCTGACGATCACCGCGAACTAAACGATCGGAGAGCGGCCAAGGCGGACAGGCCCACGGAGTTGTGTAAAACCATCGTGCGCGGCGGTCAAACCCTCATGACCGGAACTCTAAGACTCGTGCGCGGAGGACAAACCCTCGTGATCGGAGGTCTGAGGCCCGAACGCGCCGCTCAGAGGTCCGAAATGCCGAGCTCAAAGCGTCGCGCACGGCGCTCAGAGGCCCAAATGCCGGGCTCAAAGCGTCGCACACGGCGATCGGGGGCCCGAATGCCGAACTCAAAACGTCGCGCACGGCGCTCAGAGGTCCGAAATGCCGAGCTCAGAGCGTCACGCACGGCGCTCAGAAGCCCGAATGCCGAGCTCAAAGCGCCACGCACCGCGCCCAGAGGCCCGAATGCCGAGTTCAAACCGCCGCGCACGGCGCTCAGAGGCCCGAATCCGGCAGTCCAAACGAAAACGCCCACTGCGTTCGCAGTGGGCGTCGGGCATTCGCCACGCGTACCAGGATCACACCACGCCGTCATTCAAACGACGCCGCAGCCCCAGCCAAGCAGCAACCCTTACTTCGCGCCAATACTCTTCAGCGGCTTCCAGTCGCCGTTCACGACCTTGTACATCGTGATACCGCCGTTCTTCAGATCCCCCTTCGTGTCATACGCAACATGCGTCGACGTCACCCCGGCCATATCAGTCGCGGCCAGCACCGGCAGGTACTTCGCCGGATCGGTCGAGTTCGCCTTCTTCATCGCGTCGAACAGCGCCATCGCGCCGTCATACGCGTACGGCGAATACGTCTGCACATCCTCGCCAAAACGCTTCTTGTACTTCGTCGCGTACGTCTTGCCACCCGGCATCTGATCAAGCGGCATACCAGCCAGCGAAGCAATCGTGCCATCCGCCGCCGGGCCCGCGATCTTCAGGAACGTCGGCGTATGCACCATCTCGCCGCCCATCAGCGGCGCCGTGATGCCGAGCGCGTGCATCTGCTTGACCATCGGCGCCGCCTGCGAATCCGCGCCGCCGTAGTAGATCAGGTCCGGACGCGCAGACTTCAGCTTCGTCAAAATCGCCTTGAAGTCGACCGCCTTGTCGTTCGTGAACTCGCGGTCGACGATCGTCGCGCCGTTCGCCTTCGCCGCCTTCTCGAACTGGTCGGCAAGACCCTGCCCATACGCGGTGCGATCATCGACGATCGCGATCTTCTTCATCCCGAGATCCTTCGCCGCGAACGCGCCCGCGACCGCGCCCTGCTGCGTGTCGGACGTCATCATCCGGAACGTCGTCTTGAAGCCCTGCTGCGTGTATTCCGGCGCGGTCGCCATCGCGATCTGCGGAATGCCGGCGTTCGCGTAGATCCGCGATGCCGGGATCGTCGTACCCGAGTTGAAGTGGCCGAGCATGCCCTTGATGCCGTCGTCGACGAGCTTCTGCGCGACCGTCGTGCCCGTGCGCGGGTCGGCCTGGTCGTCCTGCGCGTCGAGCACGAACGTCACCGGCTTGCCGCCGATCGTCGGCTTCGTCGCGTTGAAGTCCTCGATCGCGAGCACGATCCCGTTCTGCATGTCCTTGCCGTAGTGCGCCTGCGCCCCCGTCATCGGGGCCGCGAAGCCGATCTTCACGTCGTCGGCGTGCGCCGTCCCCGCAAGCGACATGACCGCAACGAACGTCGCGCCTGCCAGCTTTTTCATCGTGTGTTGCATAGCTTCTCCTAGGTACCAGGTATGAAGCGACGGCTCGGGGTTCGCCTTGCCGCCGCCTTCCGCTTGATCCGATCCGGCGAGGGTCGCTCAGCCGATCGTCATCAAATTCGCATTGCCGCCCGCCGCCGCGGTGTTCACGCTGACCGAGCGCTCGGTCAACAGACGCTCCAGCGCGTAATCCTCCGCGTCGCCGCGTTCGAACGCGCCCGCCGCGACACCCTGCACCGACACGATCGGCCCGGGGCGCTGCGCGACTTCCTTCACGAGCGTCTGCAGTTCGTCGCTGTCGCCTTCGAACAGCACCGCGTCGAACGGCGCGTCCGCCTGCTTGCGCACGCCCGCATGCGCCTTCAGCGATGCCGGCAGCGCCGCGTAGAGCGCCTCGCCGGCCGCGCCCGCGAACAACGCGCGGTTGCCGGTCGCGAGCACCGCCGCGAACTGTGCGCGCACGCCGCTTTGCGTCGCCGCGACGCACAGCACCGTGCCGCGCGGGCCGAGTGTATACGTGTTGCGCTCGCCCGTCGGGCCCGCGAGCACCGCGGTCGCGCCCGCCGGCACCTGCGCGAGATAACCGTCGCAACGCGCGGCGAGCGCCGGCTCGCGCTGCTCGATCAGCCAGTCGCGCAGCGCGGCGAGCGCCGCCGACGGATGCTCGTGCTTCGCGCCGTCGCCGGCGCTGTTCGCACCGCTCGCGCCGCTCGCGTCGTCCGCGATGAGCATCGCCGCGAGCGACTTCGGCAGCCCGGCCGGACGCGTCGCGAGCAGGCGCTGCAGATACAGCGCGCCGCCCGCCTTCGGCCCCGTGCCCGACAGCCCTTCACCGCCGAACGGCTGCACGCCGACCACCGCGCCGATCACGTTGCGGTTCACGTAGATGTTGCCGACGTGCGCGCGCGAGATCACGTGCGCGATCGTCTCGTCGATTCGCGTGTGGATGCCGAGCGTGAGCCCGTAGCCGGTCGCGCGGATCTGCTCGAGCAGCTTGTCGAGGCTGTTGCGGCGATAGCGGACCACGTGCAGCACCGGGCCGAACACCTCGCGCTTCAGCTCGTCGATGGTGCCGATCTCGATCAGCGTCGGCGGCACGAACGTGCCGTGCGCGCAGGCGTCCGGCGCCGGCATCTGCGTGACGCCGTGGCCCTTGTCCTTCATCGCCGCGACGTGCGTGTCGATCGTGCGCTTCGCGTCCGAGTCGATCACCGGGCCGACGTCGGTCGACAGGCGGTCCGGGTTGCCGAGCGTGAGCTCCTGCATCGCGCCCTTGAGCATCGTCAGCGTGCGGTCGGCAACGTCGTCCTGCAGACACAGCACGCGCAGCGCCGAGCAGCGTTGGCCCGCCGAGTCGAACGACGACTGCATCACGTCCGCGACGACCTGCTCCGCGAGCGCCGACGAGTCGACGATCATCGCGTTCTGGCCGCCCGTCTCCGCGATCAGCGGAATCGGCTTGCCGTCCGGATCGAGGCGCGACGACAGCGTCTTGTTGATCAGCCGCGCGACTTCGGTCGAGCCGGTGAACATCACCGCGCGCGTGCGCGGATCGGCGACGAGCGCCGCGCCGACCGTCTCGCCGGTGCCCGGCAGCAGTTGCACCGCGCCGGCCGGCACGCCGGCCTCGCGCAGCAGACGCACCGCTTGCGCGGCGATCAGCGGCGTTTGCTCGGCGGGCTTCGCGAGCACCGTGTTGCCGGCCGCCAACGCGGCCGCGACCTGGCCCATGAAGATCGCGAGCGGGAAGTTCCACGGGCTGATGCAGACGACGGGGCCGAGCGGGCGATGCGTGTCGTTCGAGAATTCGTCGCGGATCTGCGCGGCGTAGTAGCGCAGGAAATCGACCGCCTCGCGGATTTCCGCGATCGCGTTCGCCAGCGACTTGCCCGCCTCGCGCACGATCAGGCCCATCAGCGTGTGCATCTGCGCTTCGAGCAGATCGGCTGCGCGCGCGAGGCAATCGGCGCGCGCGTCGACCGGCGTCGCCTGCCAGATCGGCGCGGCGGCGACCGCATGCGCGAGCGCGGCGCTCACGTGCTCGGCCGTCGCTTCGCTGACCTGGCCGACGAGGTCGCGCTGGTCGGCCGGGTTGCGCACGTCGCGCGCGGGCGCGTCGGCGATCCCGTCATCGGCGAGCATCGGTACCGCGCGCCACGGATGATGCGCGCTCGCGAGCAGCGCCGACGACAGCGACGCGAGACGATGCTCGTTCGACAGATCGAGGCCCATCGAATTGAAGCGCTCGTCGCCGTACAGATTGCGCGGCAGCGGGATCTTCGCGTGCGGCGCGCCGAGCGGCACGACCTTCGACGCCTCATCGATCGGATCGGCGACGAGTTCATTCACCGACACGGACTTGTCCGCGATGCGATTCACGAACGACGTGTTCGCGCCGTTTTCCAAAAGGCGGCGCACCAGATACGCGAGCAGTGTTTCGTGCGTGCCGACCGGCGCGTACACGCGGCACGGGCGGTTCAGCTTTCCAGCGGACAGCGGGCCGGTCACTTCTTCATAGAGCGGCTCGCCCATCCCGTGCAGGCACTGGAATTCGTACTGGCCGGGATAGTAGTTCTGGCCGGCGAGGTGATAGATCGCGGCGAGCGTGTACGCGTTGTGCGTCGCGAACTGCGGATAGACGGCATCGGGCGCCGCGAGCAGCTTCTTCGCGCACGCGAGATACGAGATGTCGGTGTAGATCTTGCGCGTATAGACCGGATAGCCTTCGAGGCCGTCGAGCTGTGCGCGCTTGATTTCGGTATCCCAGTACGCGCCCTTCACGAGACGGATCATCAGGCGGTGGCGGCTGCGGCGCGCGAGGTCGATCAGGTAGTCGATCACGAACGGGCAGCGCTTCTGGTAGCCCTGCACGACGAAGCCGATCCCGTTCCAGCCGGCGAGCTCCGGATCGAAACAGAGCGCTTCGAGCAGGTCGAGCGACAGCTCGAGACGGTCCGCTTCCTCGGCGTCGATGTTCAGGCCGATATCGTAGCGGCGCGCGAGCAGCGCGAGCGCGCGCACGCGCGGCAGCAGCTCGCTCATCGTGCGCTCCTGCTGCGAGCGCGAGTAGCGCGCATGCAGCGCGGACAGCTTGATCGAGATGCCCGGGCCTTCGTAGATGCCGCGGCCGCCGGCGGCCTTGCCGATCGCGTGGATCGCCTGCTCGTACGACGCGTAGTAGCGCAGCGCGTCCTCTTCGGTCGTCGCCGCTTCGCCGAGCATGTCGTACGAATAGCGGAAGCCGCGTGCCTCGAACTTGCGGCTGTTCGCGAGCGCTTCGGAGATCGTCTCGCCGGTCACGAACTGCTCGCCCATCAGGCGCATCGCCATGTCGACGCCCTTGCGGATCAGCGGCTCGCCGCCCCGGCCGATCAGACGCGTGAGCGCCGACGACAGCCCGGTCTCGCTGTTCGTCGTCACGAGCTTGCCGGTGATCATCAGCCCCCAGGTGGCCGCGTTCACGAACAGCGACGGCGCGTGGCCGACGTGCGAGCGCCAGTCGCCCTTGCTGATCTTGTCGCGAATCAGCGCATCGCGGGTCGCGCGATCGGGAATGCGCAGCAGCGCCTCGGCGAGACACATCAGCGCGACGCCTTCCTGGCTCGACAGCGAGAATTCGTGGATCAGCCCTTCGACGCCGCCGCCGGAATTCTTCTCGCGCAGCGATTCGACGAGCTTCGCGGCGAGCGCCTGCGTGTCGGCGGCGATGTTCTCGGGCAGACGCGCCTGGCCGATCAGGAACGGCACGCACTCCGGCTCGGGGCGACGGTACGCGGCGGTGATCGCCGCGCGCAGCACCGACTGCGGTTGCACGTTCTGCGCGAACTCGAGGAACGGGTGCGTGGCGCTGTCGTCTTCGCCGTCGACGTGCCCGTCGGCGAGCTCGGTGACGCCGCTGTGACCGGAGAGCTCCGGCGGAAGCTGACCGTGCTCGATACGCTCGAGATACGCGAAGATCGCCTGCTTGATCAGCCAGTGGGGGGTGCGTTCGAGCCGCGCCGCCGCATCCTTGAGCCGCGCGCGAAGCAGATCGTCGACTTTGACGCCTAGAGTGGTGCTTGCCATGATTTCCTTCTCGCGCCGGCTGGGGGCCGACCAATGATTTGAAGAGATGGGCGCAATCGTACGGCACGCAATAAAAAGGTGCAACCCGATTACGGGAAGTGGTTGCACCCGGTGTTTAGCCAATATAATCAGCCACTTATCCGGTTGCAACCTAGGGGTTGCCCTTGGGTCGGGCGTCGGTGTTTTCCCTGAACCGATGATTGAGCGGAGGTGGCTGGGCGGAATTCGGACAGGCATCCAGATGCGTAGCCTTGTCGCCTTCATCGGGGGCGTGGATCGATATTTCGCGCGCTGTGTGGCTGCGAACGGCTTCATGCGGCTCGTCGTTGTGTCATCGAAAACGAACGACTCGAAAATTCGGCGTTGCCCGGCCCGCATCGGACGAGCACCGCTCTTGTATGCCGGTCAGACGAGGCTGGATATCAGGTGGCAGCCGCACGTCGCGCGATGGCCGTGCCGCGCGATTGGAATACCGTCGTCCGCCATAGAGGGATCGCCTTCCTCGATGACGTTCGGCGATACATCGGGATGCCGCGGGCAGGACACTTGGTCACCCTTGCGGGCGACGTAGCGACCGTCGAAGCGCATCGTTGTGGAGCCCGTTTCGACCTTGCCGTCATGGTCGGTGTCGTCGCCTACGCGGATTAAATTCATCATGGTGTATCGTGGCTCATGTAGGTGGTGTGATAACCCACGAATTTATTTCCCACCAACCGAAAGCAGAATTTTCCTGACTCACTTCATCACCCGGAAATTCCATATCGGCGCCGACGACAACTAGCGCGAGGCGGGCGATTTATCAGCGCTTAGCTAGTGGCTTTGTCGGTTTCGAATTTTTGCTCGCAAATATTTAATTCTACCAAATGAATAATAATCAGATTCTGCCGAGCCAGAAGTTTCGGACGAAATTTTGACATCCCGAAAGCCATTTCTAACGCGACTCTGAATCAACACTGCATAACCGCCAGCGCTCAGGATTACTTTCCTACGTAGTTCGTCAACTAGCCATATGGGGCCGAGCGCAGTTCCCCAACCACAAGCATCCGACGTGGTTACGAAGTAGGTGAAGATAGGAGCCGATGATTCCAATGGAATTTTTTCCCCCACGAGCTTACAACCCAGCGTTCCAAAAGTAGTGTACGAGGGATCCTTGGCAAGGATTTCGTAAACATTTCTCGAAATAGGACGTAAATCCTTGTCTTCAATGGTATAAGCCATATTTTTTGAAAACACACTTGCGCTTGATGCAAGAAATATGACAAAAAATAATCCTGCTTTTCGCGTAATTTTCATTACAAAATATCGTCGCAAATATTTTTTTGGAAAAGATCAAAAAGTGGCATCACGTGCGATTTTGATATGCCTCTCCCGCCGTAGACTTACGATGGACCGTCGGTAGTCCTACGATCAGGCGGCGAGGTCACCGGCCGGCCCCGCTGAGAGACAGAACTCACGTTCAACCAATCCCAACTGATCAACTCGGTCACCGTCATACCAGGTAACCGCCGCACGTCGCGCGATCGGAAGACTTCATCCGTCATCGAGGAGTCGCCTTCCTTGATGACGTTCGGCGATACGTCGGAATACCGCGGACAGAACACTCGGTCACCCTTGCCGGCGACATAGCGACTGCCGAAGCACATCGTCGCGGAGTCCGTTTCGACCTTGCCGCCGTGGTCGGTGTCGTCGCCTACGCGGATCAGGTTCATCATTAATCTACTGGTTATTAGCGGGCTCTCGTGGAGAAATTTCGAGATCATTGCGTTTTAGTCGAGTGCTTCTTACCCACCCCTTAACTGGATCATTATTTTTTGAGGAAACGTATGCAACAGATGTGAAGCCGTTATATTTTATGTATGCATTCACAGATTCGCCGGTCAAAATAAAAACGCCTTTCATTTTGCACTCAAGACTGGGAGCAGAGTAAAATTGAAGCCGCCCGCTCCCAATCACCGTCATCCCACTTTCTGACAGAGGTATGCTGGCGACAGCGTGCGACGCATGTTTATTTAGCTCATCACAGCTCATTGCCGCTTTCGATGGCTTGCGAATACAATCCGAAACAAATTTTCGATATTTTTCCGCATTCACCTTCAACACATCTGGATGATCAGGATCTCGCGTCATATCCAGAACTTTCATTGAATTTGTATCCAAATTCACCCAACCAATTGACACCCGTTTATCAAAATTATCGGGGCTATCCGCCTGAACATACAGCCTAACACTATAGACTCCATCGGACGTATCCTCGAGATCAACTTGGATATTCCTCTTGTTCATTGCAACATGCTCAAGCGGAGGCACAATTAATTCTCTCAGTTCACTCCTGCAGATTTCAGGCGAAGCATAAACGCCACATGAAATCATCAAAAAGAGTGCAAATATCGCAATTTTTTCAACGATTCTCATATTAGATCACTTAAATGAATTTACAATTCTAGGCACTATTAACTCGAGAGTTTTTCGATAGAGCGCCTGCTTTTTCGAGTCAGTTGAAAACCATCGCGCGTAGTTTCCACTGTAATTCACGATATATTTTGCCTTGAATTCCATGCCTACTCGCACAGATGAAACCACAACGAACTCTTTCTTCCGATCCGTAACTTGCGCATTTCCACCTTGCCCGCTGAGACCAGCACCTTCAAAGGCAGCCCATTTTCCAATTGGTGGTTCGCTATAAAAATCGGGAGTCCATCCATAGTACGGCGCGGGACCATGTGCCTCCATCCCGCCTGTTCCGCACCGACGATATTGCATCGACTGGAAATGTCTCGTTTCCGTCCTATACATCCGCTCGACAGTCTCAGCGATGGCTCTTCCATATTTGTCAAAAATATATCTCAGCGCATCCGCAGCATCCTCTTCAGTGAAATTATTTTCTTTCTCGACAGGTTTCGTAACGAAATTCCCAATCAATCCAATCGGATGGAAATGCCACGGACTCGGTTCCTGCGGGAAACCCTCCACGCTGGTGACCTGCTCCCACCACTGCAGCTTCCCGATTCGCTCGATCTCGGTCTTCCACAGCCACAGCAACTTCTTCATCAGCGGCGACAGCGCCTCCCATTTCCCCAGCCCACCGCCCCATTCGCTTTCGCAACGCACCACGAGGTGGGAGAGCGCCTCCGCCATCCACGGCGTTTCCTGCGCGTGCTTCAGCTCCCGCGCCGTCACCTTCCCGTCGTGGTTCGTGTCGATCGCCTTCTCGAGCGTCGTGATGAGCGGACTCCCGTTAACCGTTGCCGCGCTCGTCTCGAATTCAGTTTTGTCTTCATCGACCAAAAACTGCTCAGCGACGTAGATGTAGCGCTTGAGCATGTCAATCGGCGTGATGCTGCTGTTGTCGACCAGTTCGAAGCCGGGCCAGTCCCACGGCCCGCACATTCGCACGAGCGGGTGGTCCTGCTCGCACACCCATCCGTCATGCGTGCCGCCGTCCTTGGTGCCGATCGTCACGAAAAACCACCGCCGCCCCTTGTCGTCCTTCGCGATGCGCGCCGCGCCGCTCTTGTCCAGATCGACGCGCCGGAACACGTCGCGAAAATCCGCGCCGGGCCCTTTTACGTTCGATAAGTTCAGCGGGAAGTCCTTCCACCCCGGCACGATCACGGTTGTCGTCGTGTTGGCGAGACTGCCGTCAACCCATACCGGCGTGCCTGCGTCGTTCAGGATCGGTTTCGCGTGACGGCCGGCATGTACGGGCATCGTGACCGTTTTCGGTTGTACCTTGACCCACTTGCCCTTAGCCTCGCCGAGCGGTGCGAGCTTCAGGCCGGGCGGCAATTTCTGATCCGGCTCCGGCAGATCGATAACTAGCCGAGCGCCTGGCGAGATTTCCAGAAACGTTTTGGCTCCGGGCAACTCCTTCGCCCGATCACGGCTCTTCTGGATGAACGCGGCAAGCTCAGGGCCAGCGAATACCTCCAAATGCAGCAGCGGCCGGGTCGGCTTGGGCGGCAGCAGCTTCGCGTCCGGGTAACGCAGATAGTGACCAAACTGGCCAATCACATCGCCCGCCTTCACCGAATATGGCTGTTTCAGCACGACCACAGTATCCAGCGGCTTCGGGTCAACGATTGGATCCAGTTCCTTCTCGAACACATACCCGTACGGCACGTGCGGCGACACCAGCTGGCCGACGACCGCCGCGGCCGGTGCACCGGACCTGATCACCTTGATCTTCGCCCAGCCCGGATTCGCCTTTGCCAGTTCGTCCGTGTCGGAGACAGTCAATTCCGCCCCTTTCGGCAAGATGCCGATGATCCTGCCGTTCGGCAGATCGCGGATGCGGATGCCCGTGACCGGGGGTGGGAGCGGCGTCGTGTCTTCCACGTCCTCCTCCGGTTCCGGCTGTTTTTTGAAATCGCTCTGGATGAATTCCCCGAGCACATCGCGGTCGATCGTGTCGCGCGGCGATGGCACCCGCACCTTCGGCCGAGGAACGCCCTGCTTGTCGTTTGCGTTGTCGCCGACGCGATAGTACCGATCGCCTTCCCAATACGGCATCGATCCCATGTTCAGCTTCGAGCGGCCGACTTGAGCGACTTTCGCCCGCTTCGCCGCCGACCGATAGCTGTTCCAGTCCATCACGTGCATGTACAGGCTGAAGAACGTCAGCGTCTCATTCGGCGCTGGTTTGCTCGCGCTCGCCCCCGGGCCCGGCTTCGGCGAAGGCGGCAATGTCAGCCGATGGCGAATCAGCACGAATCCCGTCGAATACAGTGCATGTCGGCCATCCTGGTATTCCTGTTCCGGATACGTGCTGTCGAGCCGATACGCGACGACTTCGCCATCGGCGATCGCGGGGATGCCATCGCCTTGTTTCAGCTTTGCGCGCGTGTTCTGGTCGAAGTGGATGCCGCCGTGCCACATGCCGTTCGCGCCAAGCGGATAGAACCCGTCGTCAGCGGCGGCCAATGCCTTCATGTAGGTCATCGGATTGGCCGCGTCGTCCTTACCAGTCGGGATGAACGGAAAAGACCAGTTCAGCGGCGTGTAAGGCTGCGTCGCGGGCGTGCCCGACGCGCTGGCCGGCTTGGCCGGCGCGGAAGGCTTCGGTGAAGGGTGGCCCTTGCTCATGTTCCTCGGAATCTCTCGTTTTTCGTTTTTGTTGCTGCGCGGACGACGGCCGACCCGGCATCAGCCGGAAAACAGCGAGCCGCGCCCGCGATCGGTCGAAACCGGCGTCGTCTGCAATGGATCGCGAATCGTCCCGCTCGCACCACTCGGTTTGTCCCAACTCCCGCATCTTTCCAGGATCTGTCCGGTCGTCACGTTCTCGATCAGCCCGCCTTTGATGCTGATATACGAGCCGCCCGCGCCGATCCACACTTCCTTCGCGGCCGTCAGAATCAGCCGTCCGTTTGCGCTTTCGACCTTCACGTCCTCCAGGCCCACCAACGCGACCGGACCGCTTTGCGCCTGGATGTCCACCGGCCCCTTCGCCGCAACAATCTTGATGCCGAGGTTCTGCGCAAACAGGCTGATCTTGTCGAGCACGCTTGCCAGCAGCGACTTGCCGGCCGCCAGATTGACGTCCTTTCCGGCCACCACGTTCGCATGCAGGTTCGCCGCGATATGCACGGATTGCTGCGTCGACGCAGCGATGCCCTCGGGGCTCGACAGCAGCATCACCGGCTTCGAAAAGCCATTTGCGTTGCCCGTGCCGCCGCCCGCCGTGCGCCCGCCGCGGGTCGAACCCGCGACCGTACGCTGCGTCGCGTCGGTGAATGTCTTCAGTGCGTTCTGGCCTTCTTGCAGGCTCTCGGCCCGGTTCGTTTCGCTGGCCTTCGACACGGTTTCGAACACGGCTTCAGCACCGGCAAGCGGCCCGGTCGCGGCCGTTACGTTCAGCGGTTGCGCGGTGGCCGGCTGCGTCGACACATAGAGCCCCTGCTCGGCGCGCACGGCGCCGTATGCGCCGGACTTCAGGTCGAACCCGTTGCCGAGGAACGCGCCGCGCGTGTTGTCGGACTGCTCGATCAGGTAGCCTAAATGCAGGTGAGAGCTGTAGCTCGACGAGTAAAGGTGAACCCGGTTCTGGCCGCTCGCATCGTCCATCACCAGCTGATTGAACCCATCCCCACCGTATTCCCGAGACCGCAAGCCGGACAGCAGGCCATGCGAATGCCACACCGGCATCGTCGCGCCCCCGTGCAGCCTGGAGATGATGACGGGCCGGTCACAGTCGCCGTTCACGAAACCCAGGAGCACCTGGTCGCCCTTGCGCAGCGGGAAGTAGCCGCCGCGCCTCGCGCCGGCGTCCGGCATCGCCGCGCGAATCCACGGCGTCGAGCTCGTATTGCGGTCCTTCCGGCTGTTCGTTGTCCTGACCCGCACGCGGTTGCCGTCGTCCGTGTGGATTTCTTCGTCGCTGTCCGTCACGACGATCGCCGTCTGCAAGTGCATCTCGGGCTTCTGGTGCTCGAACGGGCTGCGAAACGGCTCGCGGCGGCGCTGCGCTTCGATCTCGACCTGAAAAAAACCGACGCCGCCATCCAGGTGCGGAACCGCCGTGCCGGCCCCAGCCGCCTGCGCCTGCTCGATCTCGCCGCGCAGGCTGCGCGGAAAGTGCGTGAGCGCGTCCATGCCCGGCAGGTTGTTCTGAATCAGCCAGTCGCTCGCGATGATCGACAACTCGCGATCCTCGTCCGGCAGCGTGTCGAAGACCGGATGCTCCGTCACCTTGAACCAGTAGCCGGGCAACGCGTAGCGTGGACTGCCGACCGCGAAGTAGCGCTTCGCCCGCGAGGCCCATTCTTCGGTGCGGATGCGGGCCTGCTCGTATCCGGCATCCATGACCGGCCACGTCTGCGAGCCGGTATAGAGGTAATCCTCGCCCTGTCCGGGCAACGCCTCCAGATTCGCCGCGGACATGCTGACCTGCTTGTCGAGATCCGGACGCTTGTAGTCGGCCGTGCCGAGCGTCAGCGTCGCGCTTTGTACGTCCTGCTGCTCGCTCAATTGCGTCAACCCGTCGAACGCCTCGTCCCTGCCCGCATGGCTGAACTTCATTTCCGGCTTCGGCAGCGACGGCCCGAAATACAGATCGTCCATCATGACGACCTGATGCGACCTGCCGTCCTTCGCGAAATCGAAGCGCGCAAACACGCCGACTTCCTCCAGGCTCCGGTGCACGAAATTCCAGTCGGATTCCCACTGCACGCGATGCGAATACGAACGGATCGCCGTGCGCAGTTCGTACCCGTAGTGGCCATTCGCCTGCGGATGCTTGTCGAACACGTCGGTCAGAATCTGCCAGCCGCTGGCTTCCTGCCAGTCGCGCCGGTCGCTGCTCAGCTTCAGGAAGCCGAGCCAGGAGGAGAAGTGAAGCTGGAAGTACGAGAGCGATCCGTCGCTTCCGAGGCGGCGAACGCGCTGCACGTAGCCATGAATCGGCAGATAGCCGCCGTCCGTCTGGCGAATCCAGAGCGTGACGGGTTGCAGCATCAGTGCGTTGAGCTTGATCTTGTCGCCGACGACCGACGATGCATCGACGGTCACCTCGAAATTGCGCCCGAGCCGCGCGTTGATCTTGACGTAAAGCGGCACGAGCCAGTCCGCACCGAGCGGCGTGTCGAGTTTGACGACACGCTCGAACTGCGCGTAGCCTCCGCGCAGCACCTTCTTCAGCACCTCGACAGCCATACGCTTACCCCGTTTCGTGGAGCGCGCGTCCGACCGTCACTAGACATCCAAAGGTCGAGGCCGCGCGCGTTACACCACCGAAAAACGAGGGCTCGACTCAATGAGCAGCCCTGAATATCGAGGCCGGGCGGTCGAGGAGACAACGCCGCGAACCCGGCTCGATAGGGCAAAAATCATATCAAAGCCGGTACGGCGCCAAAGTAACGCAGCAATGATCCTTGATCATCCGCAAGTTTTTGACCGCTTGCTTCATCCGTGACGAACCGGGCCTTCAGATATCGAGCGGATCGACCTCGACGCTCCACCGCAGTACGCCCTTCAGCGCGCGCAGCAACGGCTGCCATGCGCGCAGCGCATGCTGCAGCGCCGCGCGCGACGCGCTCTCGAGCAGCAATTGCGCACGGTGGACGTTCGCGACCTTGACGATCGTCATCGGCACTGCGTCGTAGACGGTCACGCGGTCCGCGCCCGGCAGCCCCGGCAGCGCGGCCGCCGCCTGCGTCAGAAACGCGAGCGCGGCATCCAGCGTGCGCCCCTCGGCACGCAGCAGCGCCTGATAGACGAACGGCGGCAGATGCGCGTCGCGCCGTTCCGCGAGCGTCGCGTTCGCGAACCCGACGTAATCGTGCCGCGCGAGCGCGTGATACAGCGCGTGGCGCGGATAGCGCGTCTGCACGAGCACGTCGCCCGGCAGCCCCGCGCGGCCCGCACGGCCGCTGACCTGCATCAGCTGCGCGAACAACCGCTCGCTCGCGCGGAAATCGTGCGAGAACAGCGCGGTGTCCGCATTCAGCACGCCGACCAGCGACACCCGCTGGAAATCGTGCCCCTTCGCGATCATCTGCGTGCCGACGAGGATATCGATCTCGCCCGCGTGCACGTCGGAAAACAGCGCCTGTGCGCTGCCCTTGCGGCGCGTGCTGTCCGCGTCGATCCGCAGGATCCGCGCGCCCGGCACGGCTTCCGCGAGCGTCTCCTCGACGCGCTGCGTGCCGCGGCCGAGCGGCGCGACGTCGACGTTCCCGCATTCCGGGCACGATCGCGGAATCCGCGCCTCCCAGCCGCAGTGATGGCAGCGCAGCGCGCGCTCCGGCTTGTGCAGCACGACGTATGCGCTGCAGCGCGGGCAGCCGGCGACCCAGCCGCACGCGTCGCACGCGAGCGCGGGCGCGTAGCCGCGCCGGTTCAGGAACACGAGGCTCTGCTCGCCGCGCTCGAGCCGCGCCTTCAGCGCGGCGACGAGCGGCCCGGACAGCCCGCCCATCGATGCGCGCCCGCGCCGCCGCTCCTCTTCGAGATCGACGAGCCGCACGGTCGGCAGCACCGCGTCGGCCACCGCGCGGCGCGACAGCGTGAGCCGCGTATAGCGGCCCTGCTCGGCCTGCCACCAGCTTTCGAGCGACGGCGTCGCGGAGCCGAGCACCACGGGAATCCCGAGCTGCTTCGCGCGCCAGACGGCGAGATCGCGCGCCGAATAGCGCAACCCTTCCTGCTGCTTGTACGCGGGCTCGTGCTCCTCGTCGACGACGATCAGCGCGAGCCCCGGCAGCGACGCGAGCACCGCGAGACGCGTGCCGAGCACGATCCGCGCGCGCCCGACGTGCGCGGCGAGCCAGTTGCGCGCGCGCTCGCCCTCGGCGAGCCCGCTGTGAAGCGTGACGATCGCGTCCGGCGCGAGCGTGCCCGCGAAGCGCGCGCGGAACGCGGCCTCGAACTGCGGCGTCAGGTTGATTTCGGGGACGAGCACGAGCGCCTGCGCGTCGGGCCGTGCGCTCAGCAGGGCCGCGAGCGCATGCAGATAGACCTCGGTCTTGCCGCTGCCCGTCACGCCGTGAAGCAGGAACGGCGCGAAGCCCTGCGCGGCGCCGATCGCGGCGAGCGCGTCGGCCTGCTGCTCGGTCAGCGTCGGCGCGACCGCGCGGCCGGTCAGGGCCGCCGCCGCAGAAGTCGAAGCCGAAGCCGAAGCCGAAGCCGGCGAGTTATCCACAGACTGCGGCGCATCGGCCCAGCCGATCTCGTCGACGACGACCCAGCCGCGCGCCGCCCAGTCGTCGAGCGTCGCGACGGCCTTCGGATGCAGCGCGCGCGCGTCGGGCAGCGTCAGCGCGCCGGCGTCGCACAGCGCCTGCGCGAGGCGTCGCAGCGCGGCCGCGCGCGCGGGCAGCGCGTCGGGCAGCGTCGCGCGCCCCGCTTCCGATATGCGATAGCTGATCTCGGGCGCGAGCAGGCGCCCCCAGCGGCCGGCGTCGCGCAGCGCCTGCGGCAGCGCCGGCAGCGCGACCTCGCCGCGGCCGCGCTGATAATAGTCGGCGGCGAACGACACGAGCTCGAGCCAGTCGCGCGACAGCGGCGGCAGGTCCGCACAGATCGCCTCGACCGCGCGCAGCCGTTCGGCGGGCACGTCGGTGTGAGTCGCCACTTCGCAGACGAGCCCCACCGCAAGCCGCCTGCCGAACGGCACCTGGACGAGCGTGCCGGGCGCCGGCGCGGGCTGCGGCGCGTCGTAGCGGTAGTCGAACAGCGTCGCGAGCGGATGATCGAGCGCGACGCGCAGATACGTGCGGTCCATCAGCGCCGCGCCACCGCCGCGCGTGCGCCGCAGCCATCGTTCGCATCGGCAGGCGAGGTGGCCGGCAAGTTAAAGTAAAACTTCAGATTCGGCGCTAAGTTTTGGATTCTCATTAAGAATCTTCGTTTACCCTGACCGGCCTGTGGATAACTTTGTTGAGAACTCACTGCCTGTTGCGCGGAAAGCGCGCCGGGCCGCGCCTTCGACTGCCTTCGCGCATCCGGCCGCGCGGGCCGCGAAGCCTTATTCCACAAGGCCGTTATCCAATTTTCCGCACCATGGCGAGACAATTTGACCGATGTGCCACTCTACCGCGCTGCAACGTGGAAAATGTGCATAAGTCAAGTCTTGACAAGCGCCGGAATATCCACGGGAGCGGGGTTGCGCCCTGTTTAGTTCGGCGCGCGCAACGCGGTCACTTTGCACCGCAGCATGGCGCCACTTGCTTTCAGCGCGCGGCTCCGCTACGAATCGCGCGGCTGTGGTTGTGCACCTCGTCGACGAGTTCCGCGACATGCTCCGGCGGCGTGAACTGCGAAATCCCGTGCCCGAGATTGAACACGTGGCCCGGGTGATTGCCGTAGCTGTCGAGCACCGCGCGCGCGTGCTCGCGGATCGTGGTCGGCGGCGCAAAGAGGATCGTCGGATCGAGGTTGCCCTGCAGCGCGACGCGGCCCGCGACGCGCTCGCGCGCCGCGCCGAGGTTCACGGTCCAGTCGAGCCCGACCGCGTCGACGCCGGTGCCCGCGATCTCGTCGAGCCACAGTCCGCCGCCCTTCGTGAACGTGATCACCGGCACGCGCACGCCGTCGTGCTCGCGCTTCAGCTGCGCGACGACACGCCGCACGTAGTCGAGCGAGAAGCGCTGATACGCGCCGTCGGCGAGCGCGCCGCCCCAGGTATCGAAGATCATCACCGCCTGCGCGCCGGCGTCGATCTGCGCGTTCAGATACGCGGCGACCGCCTGCGCGTTCACGTCGAGGATCCGGTGCATCAGGTCGGGCCGCGCGTACGCCATCGATTTCACGGTGCGGAAGTCGTCCGAGCCGCCGCCTTCGACCATGTAGCACGCGAGCGTCCACGGGCTGCCCGAGAAGCCGATCAGCGGCACGCGCTGCCGGCCCTGGCCGTCGGTCAGCGCACGGCGGATCTCGCGCACCGCGTCGGTCACGTAGCCGAGCGTCGCGCCGATGTCCGGCACCGCGAGCTTCGCGACGTCGGCCTCGGTGCGCACCGGATGCGCGAACTTCGGCCCCTCGCCGGCCGCGAAATCGAGGCCGAGGCCCATCGCGTCGGGAATCGTCAGGATGTCGGAGAACAGGATCGCGGCGTCCAGCGGGAAGCGCTCGAGCGGCTGCAGCGTCACCTCGGTCGCGTAGTCCGGGTTCTTCGCGAGCCCGAGGAAGCTGCCCGCGCGCGCGCGCGTCGCGTTGTATTCGGGCAGGTAACGGCCCGCCTGGCGCATCAGCCAGATCGGCGTGTAGTCGGTCGGCTCGCGCAGCAGCGCGCGCAGGAAAGTGTCGTTGAGCAGGGTATGGGCCACGGTCTCGAAGTCGGCGATGCGAGGGCAAAGGAGCATTCTACCGGAGCGCACGTGCGGGGCTGCGCGCGCGGCACGATGGCGGCCATATGACGCGCGCAATGGGTCAGCTATGATCGGTCCCGCCTATCGAGCGACACAAGCGAACGAACAAGCGAACAACACAAACAGAGGAGATCCGATGAAACAGGCACTGGGAACGATCGCCGCATGCGCGGCGCTGCTCGCGTATGGCGCCGCGCACGCGGCGACGGACGGCACCGCGGCCGCCGGCGGCTCGCGGCTCGACGACGTGCTCGCGCGCGGCACGCTGCGCGTGTGCACGACCGGCGATTACCGGCCGTATTCGTACTACCGCGCCGACGGCACATTCGAGGGCATCGACATCGACATGGCCGAATCGCTCGCGCACTCGCTCGGCGTGAAGGCCGAATACGTGAAGACGAGCTGGCCGAACCTGACCGCCGATTTCGTCGCGAAGTGCGACATCGCGGTCGGCGGCGTATCGACGACGCTCGAGCGGCAGAAGCATGCGTTCTTCACCGCGCCGTACATGACCGACGGCAAGACGCCGATCGTGCGCTGCGCGGACGCCGGCAAGTATCAGACGATCGCGCAGATCGACCAGCCGGGCACGCGCGTGATCGTGAACCCGGGCGGCACGAACGCGCTTTTTGCGAAGCAGCATTTCACGCGCGCGAACGTGACCGTCTATCCGGATAACGTAACGATCTTCCCGCAGATTCTCGACGGCCGTGCCGACGTGATGGTGACCGACGCGTCGGAGACGCTGCTGCAGCAAAAGCTGAACCCCGGGTTGTGCTCCGTGCATCCGGACCAGCCGTTCCAGTTCGGCGAGAAAGCGTACATGGTGCCGCGCGGCGACGTGGTGTTCCAGCAGTACGTCGATCAGTGGCTACACCTGACGCGCGCGACCGGCGAGTTCCAGGCGATCTCGGACAAGTGGCTGAAGTGATACGCAAATGACGCAAGCAGGCGCGGCGCCGGGCCGCGCGACCACGCGATCGGGTTTCAAAATCTTTCCGATGAATGCGCCGTCCTGCATCGAATCGTCGGTGCAGCGCAATTTTCGTCGCGTCAAACGGGCGTTCGTCGAGCCAAACGCGCGTGAAAAACGCATCGCGCGCATCCGTTGGAAGCCCCGCGCGAAAAGTTGGTAAAAATGACCTTTTCCGCGCGTCAAAAAACAGCAAAAAATCCCGCAAAGCCTTATCCGGCGGGCGTTACAACCTGAAACACTTTGTTACCGCCACTCCCAGTCAATTCGCCCACAATGGCTTTCAACGATTGCAACAAGGATGCGGTCTCGTGTGTGAAGTGTGAGCGGACGCGAAGCACGACGAACCGTCGGTCATGTACCGAAGCCCTGCCCAGGGGCATCCTTGTTGGAGTCGTTCTCGGCACACGCCGATGCATTCCATCATTGGTCTCCTCGCGCTAACCCCGTAGCGTGTGGTTTTTAGCGGGCTCAAGAGCCCGCTTTTTTTCGTCCATCGAAAGTGCACTGGCCCCCCCGGCCGCCGCCGTTTGCGCAGTTTACGCGGTTTTCTGCACGTCGAGCTTCAGTTCGTCGATCATCTTCTGCCGCATCACGAACTTCTGCATCTTCCCGGTCACCGTCATCGGCAACTCGTCGACAAAGCGGACGTAGCGCGGAATCTTGTAATGCGCGATCTGCCCGTGGCAGAACGCGCGCACGTCCTCCTCGCTCATCTGCTCGCCCGCGCGCAGCACGATCCACGCGCACACTTCTTCGCCGTATTTCGGGTCCGGCACGCCGAACACCTGCGCGTTCTGAATCTTCGGATGGCGAAACAGAAACTCCTCGATCTCGCGCGGATACACGTTCTCGCCGCCGCGGATCAGCATGTCCTTCAGCCGCCCCACGATGTTGCAGTAACCGTCCTCGTCGAGCGTCGCGAGGTCGCCCGTGTGCATCCAGCCGTCGATCAGCACGTCGCGCGTCTTCGCTTCGTCGTCCCAATAACCAAGCATCACCGAATAGCCCTTCGTGCACAGCTCGCCCGTCGCGCCCACCGGCACGACGTCTCCGATCGGATCGACGATCTTCACCTCCAGGTGCGGCTGAATCCGGCCGACCGTCGTCGTGCGCTTCTCGAGCGGATCGTCGGTCGAGCTCTGGAACGACACCGGGCTCGTCTCCGTCATCCCGTACGCGATCGTCACCTCGGACAAATGCATCCGCGTAACGACGCGCTTCATCGTCTCGATCGGGCACGGCGAGCCCGCCATGATCCCGGTGCGCAGCGTCGACAGATCGTACTTCGCGAAGTCCGGGTGATCGAGCTCCGCGATGAACATCGTCGGCACGCCGTGCAGCGCGGTGCAGCGCTCGGCCGCGACCGCCTCGAGCGTCGCGGCCGGCTCGAACGCCTCGCCCGGAAACACCATCGCGGCGCCGGTCGACACGCAGGCGAGCACCGCGAGCACCATCCCGAAGCAGTGATACAGCGGCACCGGGATGCACAGCGAATCCGCTTCGGAGAAGCGCATCGCGCTCGCGATGAAGCGCGCGTTGTTGACGACGTTGCGATGCGTGAGCGTCGCGCCCTTCGGGTTGCCGGTCGTGCCGCTGGTGAACTGGATGTTGATCGGCTCGCTCGACGCGAGCGCCGCGCCGAGCGCGTCGAGCGCGGATACATCGAGCGACGCGCGGCCGCGGTCCATCAGGTCCGCGAAGCGGAGCATCCCCGCCGGCGCGGGTGCCGACACCGCGCCCATCGACACGACCGTGCGCAGCGCCGGCACGCGCGCCGCGTGCAGTTCGCCGGGCGCGGCGCTCGCGAGCTCGGGCGCGATCGTCCGCAGCATCTCGACGTACGCGGACGTCTTGAAACGCTCCGCCGCGATCAGCGTCCGGCAGCCGACCTTGTTCAGCGCGTACTCGAGCTCGGCGAGCCGGTACGCGGGATTGATGTTGACGAGAATCGCGCCGACGCGCGCGGTCGCGAACTGCGTGAGCAGCCATTCGCTGCGGTTCGGCGACCAGATGCCGACGCGCTCGCCCTTCGTGACGCCGAGCGCGAGCAGCCCCGCCGCGAGCACATCGACTTCGTGTGCGAATTCGCGCCAGGTCCAGCGCACGCGCTGCTCGCGGAACACGGCCGCGGGCCGGTCGGGAAAGCGCCGTGCGGTGTCGAGCAGGAACGCGCCGATCGTCGCGTCGGACAGCGGCACGTCGGTCGCGCCGCGCACGGATGAAAGGCCGTTCTCGGGCGCGATCAGCGCGCCCACGCGTGATGCTGCAGCCATGTCTGTCTCCCGAATTGTCTGGTCGTCGGTGCGACGATGGTGCGGATTATTCTCCGCCGCGCTGACGACACTCTGACATCGATTCCCGGGCACTGGCTGAAATAGTACGTGCGGGCGAAAAAAAAGCAGCCCGAGGGCTGCTTTCTTCCGACTGAAGCGTGTGCTTCAGTGCTTCGCGCGAATCTTCGCGAGACGCTGAATCGCCTCGAGTTGCGCCATTGCGGTCGCGAGTTCCGACTGCGCCTTCGCGAGGTCGAGATCCGACTTCGCGTTCTGCAGCGTTTCCTCGGCGCGCTTCTTCGCTTCCTCGGCCTTCGCCGAGTCGAGATCCTTGCCGCGGATCGCGGTGTCGGCGAGCACCGTCACCGCGCCCGGCTGCACTTCGAGAATGCCGCCGGCGACGAACACGAACTCGTCGTTGCCGTTTTCAGCCTCGATGCGCACCGCACCCGGACGAATCCGCGTGATGAGCGGCGTGTGACCCGGCAGAATGCCCAGTTCACCCGATTCGCCCGGCAGCGCGACGAATTTCGCGTCGCCGGAGAAGATCTGCTCTTCCGCGCTGACGACGTCTACTTTGATGGTAGCCATGAAAGCTCCTTACTGGATCTTCTTGGCCTTCTCGAAGGCTTCGTCGATCGTGCCGACCATGTAGAACGCCTGCTCCGGCAGATGATCGCACTCGCCTTCGACGATCATCTTGAAGCCGCGGATCGTTTCCTTCAGCGGTACGTACTTGCCCGGCGAACCCGTGAACACTTCCGCGACGTGGAACGGCTGCGACAGGAAACGCTGGATCTTACGCGCACGCGCGACCGACAGCTTGTCTTCCGGCGACAGTTCGTCCATGCCCAGAATCGCGATGATGTCGCGCAGTTCCTTGTAGCGCTGCAGCGTCTGCTGCACGCCGCGCGTGATCGAGTAATGCTCTTCGCCGATCACGTTCGGGTCGATCTGGCGCGACGTCGAGTCGAGCGGATCCACCGCGGGGTAGATACCGAGCGACGCGATGTCACGCGACAGCACGACGGTTGCGTCCAGGTGGCCGAAGGTCGTGGCCGGCGACGGGTCGGTCAAGTCATCCGCAGGGACGTACACGGCCTGCACGGACGTGATCGAGCCCTTCTTCGTCGACGTGATGCGCTCCTGCAGCTTGCCCATTTCTTCAGCCAGCGTCGGCTGATAGCCCACCGCCGACGGCATACGGCCGAGCAGTGCGGACACTTCGGTACCGGCCAGCGTGAAACGGTAGATGTTGTCGACGAAGAACAGCACGTCGAGGCCTTCGTCACGGAAGTGCTCGGCCATCGTCAGGCCGGTCAGCGCGACGCGCAGACGGTTGCCCGGCGGCTCGTTCATCTGGCCGTACACCAGCGCGACCTTGTCGAGAACGTTGGAGTCCTTCATTTCGTGGTAGAAGTCGTTCCCTTCACGGGTACGCTCGCCCACGCCCGCGAACACGGAGTAACCGCCGTGCTCCTTCGCGATGTTGTTGATGAGCTCCATCATGTTGACGGTCTTGCCCACGCCCGCACCGCCGAACAGACCGACCTTGCCGCCCTTCGCGAACGGGCAGATCAGGTCGATGACCTTGATGCCCGTTTCGAGCAGCTCGGTCGACGGCGACAGCTCGTCGAACGCCGGCGCCTTCTGGTGGATCGAACGCTTGCTCGCGCTGTCGATCGGACCGGCTTCGTCGATCGGACGGCCCAGCACGTCCATGATACGGCCGAGGGTCGGCTTGCCGACCGGCACCGAAATCGGCAGGCCCGTGTTCTTCACCACGAGGCCACGGCGCAGGCCGTCGGAGGCACCCAGACAGATGGTGCGGACCACGCCGTCGCCCAGCTGCTGCTGGACTTCGAGCGTCAGTTCCGAGCCATCCAGAATGAGCGCGTCGTAGATCTTCGGCATGTTCGCGCGCGGGAATTCCACGTCGATAACGGCGCCGATGCACTGTACGATCTTGCCTTCTACCAAAGCAGCAGTACTCATCGCTTTTCCTTTAAATACCTGATTCTTTACTCGCGCAAAGGCGCAGTTTCCCGAGCGGTCGGCGCGCGCTTACACAGCGGCTGCGCCGCCGACGATCTCCGACAGTTCCTTCGTGATCGCGGCCTGACGGCTCTTGTTGTACACCAGCTGAAGCTCGTTGATGACCGTCTTCGCGTTGTCCGACGCGGCCTTCATCGCGACCATCCGCGCCGATTGCTCCGACGCCATGTTTTCCGCGACGGCCTGGTACACCAGCGCCTCGACGTAACGCACGAGCAGCTCGTCGACCACCGCCTGCGCGTCCGGCTCGTAGATGTAGTCCCACGACGACGTCGGCGTGCCTTCGCTCGCGACGAGATCTTCGGACGACAGCGGCAGCAGCTGCTCGATCACCGCTTCCTGCTTCATCGTGTTGATGAAGCGCGTGTATGCGAGATAGACCGCCGACAGCTTGCCTTCCGAGTACAGATCGAGCTGCGTCTTCACCGCGCCGATCAGCTTGTCGAGGTGCGGCGTGTCGCCGAGATGCACGACCTGCGACAGCACCTTCGCGCCGAAGCGGTTCAGGAACCCGAGGCCCTTGCCGCCAATCGCGGTCGCCTCGATCTTCTGGCCCTTGTCGCTCAGCTCCTTGAACTTCTGCACCGACGCACGCAGCACGTTCGTGTTCATCCCGCCGCACAGACCCTTGTCGGTCGTGACGAGGATGATGCCGGCCGTCTGCGCGCCGTCGTTCGCCACCATGAACGGGTGGCGGTACTCCGGGTTCGCGCGGCTCATGTGCGCGGCGATGGCACGGACCTTGTCCGCGTACGGGCGGGCAGCGCGC
Source organism: Burkholderia guangdongensis (assembly GCF_013403875.1). Taxonomy (GTDB): domain Bacteria; phylum Pseudomonadota; class Gammaproteobacteria; order Burkholderiales; family Burkholderiaceae; genus Burkholderia; species Burkholderia guangdongensis. Next base: position 39,194 of record NZ_JACBNX010000014.1, read on the forward strand.
ATGCGCTCCTGCGCGCGGCGCATCTTCGATGCGGCCACCATCTCCATCGCTTTCGTGATCTTGCGCGTGTTCTGCACGCTCTTGATCTTGCCGCGAATTTCCTTCATTCCAGCCATTGCTTGCTCCTTTGCGCTCCGAGTTAGCGCTTTAGCGCTGACTCGGGGCCCATGCATCGCTGCCCGAAGCGGCGCGGGGCGCATCACGCGGCCCCGCGCCGCTTCACGGTGTCACTCGCGGATCAATAGGCACCCGACTTCTTGAAGGATTCGATCGCGGCGCGCAGCGCGGCTTCGTCGTCCTTCGACAAGTCCTTGGTGTCTTCGATACGCTTGACGAGGTCAGCGTGGCTCGCTTTCAGGTTTTCGCGCAGGCCCTTCTCGAACGACAGCACGTCCTTCACCTCGAGGTCGTCGAGGTAGCCGTTGTTCGCCGCGTACAGCGACACGGCCAGTTCCCACACCTGCAGCGGCTGGTACTGCGGCTGCTTCAGCAGTTCCGTCACGCGGCGGCCGCGCTCGAGCTGCTTGCGGGTCGCTTCGTCGAGGTCCGACGCGAACTGCGCGAACGCGGCCAGTTCACGATACTGCGCGAGGTCGGTACGGATACCGCCCGACAGCTTCTTCACGACCTTCGTCTGCGCGGCGCCGCCGACTCGCGACACGGACACGCCGGCGTTGATTGCCGGACGGATACCCGCGTTGAACAGGTCGGTTTCCAGGAAGATCTGGCCGTCGGTAATCGAGATCACGTTCGTCGGAACGAACGCGGTCACGTCGCCTGCCTGCGTTTCGATCACGGGCAGTGCCGTCAGCGAGCCGCTCTTGCCCTTCACTTCGCCGTTCGTGAACTTCTCGACGTACTCTTCCGACACGCGAGCCGCGCGCTCGAGCAGACGCGAGTGCAGATAGAACACGTCGCCCGGGTACGCTTCACGACCCGGCGGGCGGCGCAGCAGCAGCGAGATCTGACGGTATGCCCAGGCCTGCTTGGTCAAATCGTCATAGATGATCAGCGCATCTTGACCGCGATCGCGGAAGTATTCGCCCATCGTGCAGCCGGCGTACGGCGCGAGGTATTGCATCGCGGCCGAATCCGAAGCCGACGCGGACACGACGATCGTGTACTCGAGCGCGCCGGTTTCTTCGAGCTTGCGCACCACGTTCATGATCGACGAAGCCTTCTGGCCGATCGCGACGTAGATACAAATGAGGTCCTTGCCCTTCTGGTTGATGATCGCGTCGATCGCCACCGCGGTCTTGCCGCACTGACGGTCGCCGATGATCAGCTCGCGCTGGCCGCGGCCGATCGGCACCATCGCGTCGATCGACTTCAGGCCCGTCTGCACCGGCTGCGACACCGACTTACGCCAGATCACGCCCGGGGCGATCTTTTCGATCGCGTCGGTCAGCTTCGCGTTGATCGGGCCCTTGCCGTCGATCGGGTTGCCGAGCGCATCGACCACGCGGCCGATGAGTTCCGGACCGACCGGGACTTCGAGAATGCGGCCCGTCGTCTTGACGATGTCGCCTTCGGAGATGTGCTCGTATTCGCCGAGAATCACGGCGCCGACCGAGTCGCGCTCGAGGTTCAGCGCGAGGCCGAACGTGTTGCCCGGGAACTCGAGCATTTCGCCCTGCATCACGTCCGACAGGCCGTGAATGCGCACGATACCGTCGGTCACGGAGATCACGGTGCCCTGGTTGCGAACGTCCGCGCTCGCTTCAAGGCCCTGGATCCGGCTCTTGATCAGCTCGCTGATCTCAGAGGGATTGAGTTGCATATTCGCTCCTGATATTCAATTCTGTTGCGTGCCGGAGGGCGCTCAGGCGGTCAGTGCGGCTTGCATCGAAGCAAGGCGGGCGCGAACCGAGGTGTCGAGCACTTCGTCGCCGACCGTCACGCGCACGCCGCCGATCAGCGACGAATCGACCGCGACCGTCGGCTTCAGCTTGCGCTTGAACTTGCGCTCGAGACTGGCGACGAGCCCTTCGAGATCGGTACCGTTCAGCGGAAACGCACTGACGATCGCTGCGTCGGCAGCGCCTTCGCGCGCATTTTTCAGCGCTTCGAACTGCACGGCGATTTCCGGCAACAGCGAGATACGATGATTGTCGACCAGCATCTGCACGAAGTTTCGCGCCTCGGCGAAGGCCGGGAGCGGCGACTTCACGGCGGCAAGCAGCAACTCGGCCACTTGCTCGCGGCTCACCTTCGGGCTCGACGCGACGGACAGCATGTCGGGCAGACGCGCAACCTGAGCCAGCTCTTGCACGAGCGTGTACCAGGCGCCGACGTCACCGGCCTCGGCCACGCGGAACAGCGCTTCTGCGTAAGGGCGGGCGATGGTTGCAAGTTCGGCCATGATCAGAGCTCGGCTTTCAGTTGATTCAGCAGTGCGGCGTGAGCCGTTTGATCGACTTCGCGCAGCAGGATCTGTTCGGCGCCCTTCACGGCGAGCGTTGCGACTTCGCCGCGCAGTGTTTCGCGCGCCTTGATGACCTGCTGGTCCGCGTCGGCCTTCGCCTGCGCGATGATGCGCGCGGCCTCGGCGTGCGCGTTCGCCTTGATTTCGTCGGCGACTGCCAGTGCGCGCTTCTCGGCCTCGGCGATACGCTGCTGGCCATCGTTGCGCGCCTGCGCGAGTTCCTGATCCACGCGCTTGTGCGCGGCTTCGAGTTCCGCCTTGCCCTTTTCCGCTGCGACCAGACCGTCAGCGATCTTCTTCGAGCGTTCGTCGAGGGCGTTGATCAACGGCGGCCACACGAACTTCATCGTGAACCACGCGAGGACCAGGAACACGACCATTTGCGCAAACAGGGTTGCGTTGAGATTCACGGTGTTTCCTTAATCTGCTATTCCGGAAAAATGAAACGACGAGGAGCGCATCGAAAACCCGTTCCGAATTGCGCTCACTTTCCGTTCCGCCCTGCGCCGGCAAGCCCGGCGCATCGTATTTCCGAGGGTTAGCTCGCGAGCTTCGACAGGAGCGGGTTCGCGAACGCGAACAGCATTGCCACACCCACGCCGATCAGGAATGCCGCGTCGATCAGGCCAGCCAGCAGGAACATCTTCGTTTGCAGCGGGTTGATCAGCTCCGGCTGACGCGCGCATGCTTCGATGTACTTGCCGCCCATCAGGCCGATACCGATACAGGCGCCGATCGCACCCAGGCCGATGATGATGCCGATACCGATAGCGGTCAGACCCTGGATGTTGGCGATGAAAGCTTGCATGATCACTCCTTATTTAAAAGACTTGGAACTGGAAATTGAAAAACCGAAAAACCTAAAACCTCGAAAATCTGCCTGTTCGTCCGACGCGCGTGTTAGTGCGATTCGTGCGCCTGGCCGAGATACACCAGCGTCAGCATCATGAAGATGAACGCCTGCAGCAGAACGATCAGGATGTGGAAGATCGCCCAGATGCTGCCCGCGATGACGTGGCCGATGAAACCGAGGACCGTTGCGTCCGCACCGAAGCTCCACATGCTGCCGAGCAGCGCGATCAGCAGGAACAGCAGTTCGCCCGCGTACATGTTGCCGAACAGCCGCATGCCGAGCGAAACGGTCTTCGCGACGTATTCGACGATGTTCAGTGCGAGGTTCGGGAGCCACAGCAGCGGGTGCGCGCCGAACGGAGCCGACAGCAGCTCGTGCAGGAAACCGGCCGGGCCCTTGATCTTCAGGCTGTAGTAGATCATCAGCACGAACACGCCGAGCGCGATGCCGATCGTGCCGTTCAGGTCGGCCGTCGGGACGATGCGGTGATGACTGATGACGCCGGACAGGCCGAGCAGGCCGATCACGCGGCCCGGCAGGTCGACCGGAATGAAGTCGAGCGAATTCATCAGCGCGACCCACACGAACACCATCAGCGCGAGCGGCGCGATGAACGTGCGGTTGCCGTGAACGACGGCCTTCGACTGATCCTCGACCATCTCGACGATCATCTCGATGAAGCACTGGAAGCGGCCCGGTACGCCCGGCGTCGCGTTGCGCGCGGCGAGCCGCAGGATCACGAGGGTGAGAATGCCGCACACGATCGACCAGAACAGCGTGTCGAGATTCCAGACGTGGATATCGAAAATCGACGTCTGATGTGCGGTGGAAAAGTTCTGCAAGTGGTGCGCAATGTACTCGGACGGATCCAGAGCACGCGTGCCTTCGCTAGCTGCCATAGTCGTTAAAGCCACCCAAATTGTCGAAAATCGTTATGGCCGCTCCCGTGACGCTCTATTTCGGGAACGGTCGACGCCGATTCGTGTCGAATCCGCGTGCCGCTTGTTCTTACCGCCAGGCGAGTGCGATCCAGTACGTCTTCAGCACGACGAGGTAGGTCACGAGGAGCGGCACCCAGTGCACGCCGGCATAGCCGTACGCCACCGCGATGAACATCCCGATCGTCACGCCCAGCTTGAGCGCCTCGCCCGCCACCCACTGCATCACCGTGGGATGGCGACCTGCCTTCAGACGTGCCGCGAACAACGCGCTCGGCACCCAGCCTATCGCTCCGCCCAGAAACGCCGATTGCGCAGCGGCGCCCGGCGACTTGGAAAATAGCCACCACGCCAGCGTTGCTACCAGGGACAAGGCCACCTGCGCCATCACGACCCGATAGGGCGTCACGCGCGACGGCCGGCTCACGTCCGGGCCGAACAGTTGCTCGGCTTCAGCCCTTGTGAGCGGAACGATGTTGTTATCTTGCTGCTCGGCATCCCAGTCGTCGCCGGAAGCATCACGTCGCTCGCCCGCCGCCGACGCGGTGCGCTGCGCGGCTCGATCGCCTTGCCGTTGTCTTGGAGTCGGCGCCTGACCCGCCATCGCAGTCTTCCGCAAAATCTCCCATCCGGCCGATTCGTTCAGCTGGCCATGTGGCCAGTCTTTCCGAGAACTTTCAGGGGTGCCTAGCTAACAAATCCGCGCAATTGTAAGCGATAGTTGCGGGTCGTTCAAGGTTTTAGGCACGACAAAAACGTGCGTAAAACGACGCCTCATGATGTGAAAACACGCGAATCGGCGTCATCGAACGGCAGCGATATCGGCGCATTCTCGCGCGGGCGTTTCCGGCCCGTGACGATGGATTACAAGCTGGGGATTTCGGGATACGCGAAGGGCTCGTTCAGAGCACGTGGAGCAGCAGCGCGCCGATCGCCGCGCTCGCGATGCCGAACGGAATCGACACGAGGTGAAACGGCAGCCACATGCGCGGCGCTTTTGCAAGCCGCACCGCGATCAGGTTCGCCAGCGATCCGATCGCGATGCCGAACCCGCCGACCGACACGCCGAATGCGAGCGGGCGCCAGTCGCGCGTGAACTCCGACAACAGAATCGCGGCCGGCACGTTGCTGATTCCCTGCGACAGCGCCGCGCCCGCCGCGTACACCCGCAGCGGCGCATCGAGCCGCGCGTGCGCGATCGCGTCGTGCACCGCGGGCAGCGCGGCCGCACTGCGCAGCACGACGAACATCAGCACGAAAATCAGCAGCAGCAGCCAGTCGATCCTCAGCACCGCGTCGCGCCGCATCACGAGCAACATCGCGGCAACCGCGAGCAAGCCCGGCAGCGCGCGGTGCGCGTCGGCGAGCAGCACGAACGCGGCGAACAGCACCGCGGCGACCAGTGCCTGCCCGCGCTGCATCGGCAGCTCGACACGGTCGCCGGACAGATCGAGCGGCTTCGCGCGAAATACGCACGCGATCAGCACGAGCAGCATCGCCATCAACACGAATGCGAGCGGGCCGAGCGCGATCACGAAGCGGCCGAACGACACGCCGCTCAACTGCCAGAGGAAAAGATTCTGAGGATTGCCAAGCGGTGTCGCGATCGAGCCCGCATTGACCGCCAGCGCGGTCACGATCACGAGCCGTCGGAACGGCAGCGGCGTCAGCGCGCGCAGCGACACGATCAACGGAATCACGACGAACAGCGCGACGTCGTTGGTCAGCCACATCGCGAGCACGGCCGCGAACACGGCCAGCAGCGCGGCGAGCGCGCGCTCGGAATGCACGCGATGGACGATGCGATGCGCGAGCCACGTCAGGCACCCGGACAGCTCGAACGCCTTCGTCAGCATCAGAAGGCCGGCGAGCGTCGCGACCGTCTGCCAGTCGACGCGGCCGGCCAGCACCGCAAATGGTTGCGGGCGCAACCATTGCAACAGAAGCAGGCCGACGACGAGCACCGACAGCACCGGCTCCTGCATGACCCGGATGACCCAGTTGCGCCACCGGCGCAGCGCCGGTGAACTCGCGTCACCCATCGGCCTTCACTCTTCCACGGTCACGTTGCCGCGCAGCCGCGCGAGAACCCCTTCGAGCGCATCGAGATCGCCGAAGTCGATCGTCACCTGCCCTCGCCCACGACGGCCGAGCTTGATCTTCACCGTCGACGCAAGCAGATCGGACAACTCCTCCTCGAGACGGCGCGTATCGCGGCCGCCGTCGTCCTTCGCGCGTGCCTTCACTGCCGGCGCTTCCTTCGTCGTGTTCGCGACGAGCTTTTCGGTCTCGCGCACCGACATCCGCTTGTTCACGACCTGGTGCGCGAGCGCGATCTGCGTTGCCGCATCGACGGCCAGCAGCGCGCGCGCATGCCCCATGTCGAGATCGCCGGCGAGCAGCATCGTCTGCACCGGCGCCGCGAGGTTCAGCAGGCGCAGCAGGTTCGACACCGCGCTGCGCGAGCGGCCGACCGACTCCGCGGCCTGCTCGTGCGTGAAATGGAATTCGTCGAGCAGGCGCTGGATGCCGTGCGCCTCTTCGAGCGGATTCAGATCCTCGCGCTGGATGTTCTCGATCAGCGCCATCGCGGCGGCAGCCTGGTCGGATACGTCCTTCACGAGCACCGGCACTTCGTCGAGGCCGGCAAGACGCGCGGCGCGGAAACGGCGTTCGCCCGCGATGATCTCGTATTTGTCCTGCGCAACGGGGCGCACCAGAATCGGCTGCATCACGCCTTGCGCGCGAATGCTCGCGGCGAGCTCCTGCAGGCTGCCCTCGTCCATCCGCGTCCGCGGCTGATACTTGCCGGCCTGCAGCTTCGCGAGCGCGAGCGTATTCGGCGCGCCGTCGATCTTCACCACTTCGGTGATGTCGGCGCTCCCGCCGAGCAGCGCTTCGAGGCCGCGCCCCAGCCCTTTCTTCTTTGCCACCGCATTCATTGCATTCTTCCTCGCTTCGCTCGTCCTCGGGGCGCTCACAACGCGCGCACGCGCTCGATCATCTCGGCGCCGAACTGCAAATACGCTTGCGCGCCGCGCGACGCGCGATCGAACACGACGCCCGGCAACCCGTAGCTCGGCGCCTCCGCGAGGCGGACGTTACGCGGGATCACCACGTCGAACACCTTGTCGCCGAAGTGCGCCTTCAGTTGATCGGAGACCTGCTGCTGCAGCGTGATGCGCGGATCGAACATCACCCGCAGCAGGCCGATGACCTTCAGATCGCGATTCAGGTTCGCGTGCACTTGCTTGATCGTGTTGACGAGATCCGACAGGCCTTCCAGCGCGAAATACTCGCACTGCATCGGAATCACGACGCCGTGCGCGGCACACAGGCCGTTCAGCGTCAGCAGCGACAGCGTCGGCGGACAGTCGATCAGCACGAAATCGTAGTCTTCCGCGACGTGCTCAAGCGCTGCCCTCAACTGAAGCTCGCGGTTGTCCATGCCGACCAGCTCGATCTCCGCGCCCGATAGCTCGCGGTTCGCCGGCAGCACGTCGTACGTAAGCGCCTCCGGACGCACGCGCGCGTCCGCGACCGACACGCCGTCGACCAGCACTTCGTAGATCGTCGATTCGCAGCCGCCCTTGTCGATCCCGCTGCCCATCGTCGCATTGCCCTGCGGGTCGAGGTCGATCAGCAGCACTCGCTGCTCCTGCGCTGCAAGGCTCGCGGCGAGGTTGACCGTCGTCGTCGTCTTGCCGACGCCCCCCTTCTGGTTCGCAACGCAGAAGATCTTTGCCATCGTTCGTGTGTCCCTATTCCTTCAAACAAGTCAGGCGCCGCGCGCGCCGCGTCAATTCGCGTCGTCGACGGCCACCTCGATCAGATGCCGTTCGGCATCGAGCATCGGAACCGTCAAACGGAGGGTTTGTTCCACGTGGGTGCCAGCCGGCAGCCGCTCGACCTCGTCGTCGGGCCGCACGCCCTTCATCGCCCAGATCGATCCACCCTGCGCGACCAGATGCCGAGCAAGTGTAACGAAGTCGGCGAGATCCGCGAATGCCCGCGACACGATCACATCGAATTTTTCCGGCACTTCGACGCCGGGCTGCAGATTCTCGACCCGCCCGGTGACCACCGACAAGTTCGCGAGCTTCAGCTCGGCCTTCGTCTGTGTCTGGAATGCGGACTTTTTCTGCACGATGTCGTTCAGCGTCACCTGCCATTCCGGCAGAACGATCGCGAGCACAATGCCCGGCAGGCCGCCGCCCGACCCGACGTCGAGCACGCGCGCCGACGCACGGCCGCGCAGATGCGGAACGATCGACAGCGAATCGAGGATGTGCTGAATCAGCATCTGCTGCGGATCGCGGATCGCGGTCAGGTTGTAGACCGCGTTCCACTTCGCGAGCAGTGCAACGTAATCAAGCAGCTGGCCGCGCTGCGCATCCGTCAGCGAAACCGACAGCGCGCTCGCGCCGTCGGCCAGCATCGCGTCGAGCGTGTCCCGGCCGACCACCGGTGCGCGACGCGCGCTCATTGTTGCGCCGGGACGTTGTCGCCCCCCTGCTCCGCCGCGTCCGCCCCGTCTGCCGCCGTCGCGTCGCTCCGGCGACCGAGGCCCTTGCGCTTCAAATGCACCATCAGCAGCGAGATCGCCGCCGGCGTGATGCCCGAGATACGCGATGCCTGACCGATCGTCTCCGGCTTGAACTGGTTCAGCTTCTGGCTCACTTCGAATGACAGGCCGCGAACTTCCCGATAGTCGATCCCTTCCGGCAGACGCGTATTCTCGTTCGCATCGTTACGCTCGATCTCGCTCGCCTGACGCTCGATATAGCCTTGATACTTGATGCCGATCTCGATCTGCTCCTCGATCTGCGCGAGCAGCACCGGATCGTCGGCCAGCGGCTCGGCCGGCCCGCATTCGCCGCTGCGCAGACCGCAGACGCCCCGGTAGCTGATGCCCGGACGACGCAGCAACTCGGCGAGACTGTATTCGTGATCGATCGACTTGCCGAGCAGCGCGGTCGCCTCGTCGGCAGGCAGCGTCTTCGGTGTAACCCACGTCGACTTCAGGCGCTCGGTTTCACGTGAAACAGCATCGCGCTTCCGGCAGAACGCGTCCCAGCGCGCATCATCGACGACGCCCAACTCGCGGCCGACTTCGGTCAGACGCATGTCGGCATTGTCTTCGCGCAGGCTCAAGCGGTACTCGGCGCGGCTCGTGAACATCCGGTACGGTTCCATCACGCCGCGCGTAACCAGATCGTCGACCATCACACCCAGGTACGCCTGGTCGCGACGCGGACACCACGCGTCCTTCTCCTGCACGTAACGACCCGCATTGATGCCCGCGAGCAGACCTTGCGCGGCCGCTTCCTCGTAGCCGGTGGTTCCGTTGATCTGGCCCGCGAAGAACAGCCCGTTGATCGCCTTGGTTTCCAGCGACGCCTTCAGCGCGCGCGGATCGAAATAATCGTATTCGATCGCATAGCCGGGCCGCAGGATGTGCGCCTGCTCGAGACCGCGCATCGAGTGCACGAGCTCGAGCTGTACATCGAAAGGCAGGCTCGTCGAGATCCCGTTCGGATAGAACTCGTTCGTCGTCAGCCCTTCCGGCTCGAGGAAGATCTGGTGCGAATCCTTCGACGCGAAGCGGTGGATCTTGTCCTCGATCGACGGGCAATAGCGCGGGCCAACGCCTTCGATCACGCCTGTATACATAGGCGAACGGTCGAGACCGCCGCGGATAATGTCGTGCGTGCGCTCGTTCGTGTGGGTGACCCAGCACGGCAACTGGCGCGGATGCTGGTCCGCCCGGCCCAGAAACGAGAACACCGGAACCGGATCGACATCGCCGGGCTGCTCCTCGAGCTTCGAGAAGTCGATCGACCGCCCGTCGATCCGCGGAGGTGTGCCGGTCTTCAGTCGCCCTTGCGGCAGCTTCAGTTCCTTCAGGCGCGCGGACAGCGATACTGCCGCAGGATCGCCGGCACGACCGCCTGTGTAATTGTTGAGCCCGACGTGGATCTTGCCATCCAGGAAGGTTCCTGCCGTCAGCACGACCGCGCGCGACCGGAAGCGGATGCCAATCTGGGTGACCGCGCCCACGACGCGATCGCCTTCGACGATCAGGTCGTCGACCGCCTGCTGGAACAGCCACAGATTCGGCTGATTCTCGAGACGATGGCGAATCGCAGCCTTGTACAGAATGCGGTCGGCCTGCGCCCGTGTCGCCCGGACGGCCGGCCCTTTCGACGAATTGAGGATCCGGAACTGGATCCCGCCCTCGTCCGTCGCAGCGGCCATCGCGCCGCCCAGCGCGTCGACTTCCTTGACCAGATGCCCTTTGCCGATACCGCCGATCGACGGATTGCAGCTCATCTGCCCCAAGGTTTCGATGTTGTGCGTCAGCAGCAGCGTCTTCGCGCCCATGCGCGCCGACGCCAATGCAGCTTCGGTGCCGGCATGACCGCCGCCAACGACGATCACGTCAAATTCAGTGGGATAAAGCATGGTGGACTTCGGGCGCAGAACGCGCGCGAACCTATCTGAGAAATGTATGGGGCGAATTATAACGGGTTCGCTTTTCGGCCGGACCTCATCCGAATGTCATACAAATAAAAACAGGCATGTTCCACGTGAAACGTGTCGTTTCACGTGGAACATGCCTGCCAGTTTCCCGACCCAAACCGCCGCTCAGGCGCCCCGCTTCGCCAGCCCCAGATATGTTTCGATCACCTGCGGGTTCTGCGCGAGCTCCGCGGCCGGACCTTCGAGCGCGAATGCACCCGTCTCCAGCACGTAGCCATAATCGGACACCTGCAGCGCGGCGCGCGCGTTCTGCTCGATCAGCAGCGTCGCGACGCCTGTGCCACGCAGTGCGCCGATGATATGAAAAATCTCCTTCACGATCAGCGGCGCGAGGCCGAGGCTCGGCTCGTCGAGCATCAACAGGTCGGGCTTGCCCATCAGCGCACGACCGACCGCGAGCATCTGCCGCTCGCCGCCCGACAGCGTACCGGCTACCTGATCGCGGCGCTCCTTCAGGCGCGGAAACAGCGCGAACACGTGATCGAGCTGATCGAGGAAGTTCGCGTCCCCGGCCAGCTTGCGCCGGTACGCGCCGAGCACAAGGTTGTCCCCCACCGACATCGTGCCGAACAGCTCGCGCTTTTCCGGCACGAGGCACATCCCAAGCGCGACGCGCTCCTCGATCGGCAACAGCGCGACGTCTGTACCGCGATAGACGATCGCACCCGACGCATATCCATTCGACGGCAACGCCCCCATGATCGCGTTCAGCAGCGTCGACTTGCCGGCGCCGTTCGGCCCGATCACGCTGACGATCTGCCCGGCCCCAACCTTGATCGCCGCGCCGTGCAGCGCTTCGACTTTCCCATATCGGACCGCCAGCCCATGCACGTCGAGAACCGGCATCGTCGTATCCGTCATCACTCCACCCCGCCGAGATAGGCTTCGAGCACCGCCGGGTCCTTCTGAACGTCCTCCGGCAGCCCTTCCGCGATCCGCGTGCCGAACTCCATCACGACGAGCCGATCGGCGAGATTCATCACGAAGTCCATATCGTGCTCGACGAGCAGCACGCTCATCCCCTCCGTTTTCAGCCGGCGCAGCAGATCCGCGAGCCGCTGCTTCTCCTGGTAGCGCAGCCCCGCGGCTGGCTCGTCGAGCAGCAGCAGCGTCGGATCGCAGCACAGTGCGCGTGCGATCTCGAGAATCCGCTGCTGGCCAAGCGCGAGACTGCCCGCTTCGTCGTACATATGCGCGTCGAGGCCGACGCGGCGAATCTGGCGCGCCGCCTCGCCGAGCAGCCGCGCTTCCTCGTTCGCGTTGAGCCGCGCAATGCTGCGCCAGACGCCGCTCGTGCCGCGCAGATGCGCGCCGATCGCGACGTTCTCGAGCACCGTCATCGTCGGCAGCAGCTTCACGTGCTGGAACGTGCGACCGATCCCGCGCCGGACGATTTCGCGTGACGTCAGCCCGTCGATCCGCTCGCCGCGGAACACGATCGTGCCACCGGTCGGCCGCAGCACGCCGGTCACGAGGTTGAACGTCGTCGACTTGCCCGCGCCGTTCGGCCCGATCAACCCGACGATCTGCCCCGCCGTCACATCGAAGCTGACGTCGTTGACCGCGACGAGCCCGCCGAACTGCTTGCGCGCGTTGTCGACCACGAGCAGCGGCTCGCCGGTCGCCGGTCTGGTGCGCTGCGGCAACGCGTCCGGATGATGCGGCACGTGCGCGCGCGGCCCGCGCGGAAACAGTCTCGCGACGAACGGCCACACGCCTTGCCGCGCATGCTGCAGCAGCACGACCATCAGCACGCCGAACACGATGATCTCGAAGTTGCCTTCGGCGCCGAGCAGCTTCGGCAGCAGCGTCTGCAGATAGTCCTGCAGCACGATCAGGATCGCCGAGCCGAGCACCGCGCCCCATACGTGCGCGACGCCGCCGACCACCGCCATGAACAGGAACTCGATCCCGTGATTCAGCCCAAACGGTGTCGGGTTCACCGCGAGCTGCAGATGCGCGTACAGAAAGCCGGAGATCGCCGCGAGCACCGCCGCGTAGACGAAGATCACGACGCGCATCCAGCCGGTGTTCACGCCCATCGCCTCCGCCATCGAGCCGCCGCCGCGCAACGCGCGGATCGCGCGGCCCGGGCGGCTGTTCAGCAGGTTCTGCACCGACACGACCGCGCCGAGCACCACCGCCCAGATCACGAAATACAGGCTGCGGCCGCTGTCGAGCACGATGCCGAAAAGCGTCAGCGCCGGAATTCCGTTGATCCCGTCGTACTTGCCGAGCCAGTCGAGATTGCCGAACAGATAGAACAGCGCGAGCCCCCACGCGATCGTGCCGAGCGGCAGGAAGTGGCCGGACAGCCGCATCGTGACCACGCCGAGGATCAGCGCGACGAGCGACGTCAGCACGATCCCGACCAGCAGCGCGACCCACGGCGACACGCCGTAGCGCGTCGTCAGCACTGCGGTTGCGTACGCGCCGACACCGACGAACGCGGCCTGCCCGAAGCTCGTCATCCCGCCGATGCCGGTCAGCAGCACGAGCCCGATCGCGACGATCGCGTCGAGGCCGATGTAGTTCAGCAGCGTGATCCAGTACTCGGGCACGCGCAGCGCGCCGGGCAGCACTGGCAGCGCGAACAACACGACGAGAAACAGCCAGAACGCCTTGTTGCGGATCATCCTCCTCATCGCGTCACTCCTCTTCCTCTTCGGCCTGCGGCGTCGCGAAGCTGCGCCAAAGCAGCACGGGAATGATCAGCGTGAACACGATCACCTCCTTGTACGCGCTCGCCCAGAACGACGAATACGACTCGAGCACGCCGACGAGCAGCGCGCCGGCGGCCGCGAGCGGATAGCTGACGAGCCCGCCGATGATCGCGCCGACGAAGCCCTTCAGGCCGATCAGGAAGCCGGAGTCGTAGTAGATCGTCGTCAGCGGCCCGACGAGCACGCCCGACAGCGCGCCGAGCGCCGCCGCGAGCGTGAACGCGAGGCGGCCCGCCTGCGTGGTGCCGATGCCGACGAGCCGCGCGCCGAGCCGGTTCACCGACGTCGCGCGCAGCGCCTTGCCGGCGATCGTGCGGCCGAAATACAGGTAGAGCGCGACGATCAGCGCGAGCGCCGCGCCGACGACCCACAGGCTCTGCACCGAGATCGTCAGGCTGCCGGCCGACAGCGACGCGTCCGAGAACGCGTTCGTCCGCGACCCTTCCGCGCCGAACATCACGAGCCCGAGGCCGACCAGCGCGAAATGCACGGCCACCGACACGATCAGCAGCAACAGCGTCGTCGCCTCGGCGACTGGCTGAAACGCGAGCCGGTAGACGAACGGCCCCATCGGCACGACGATCGCGAGTGTCAGCGCGATCTGTGCGAGCATCGGCAACGGTCCTCCGGCGACACGATGCGTGATCGCGAGCAGCGCGAGCGGCATCAGCACATAGCGGCTGCCGAGCGTGGTGAGCGCACGGCCGAGTTGCCGCCGCCGCTCGCGATGCCGGACCATCGTGCCGACCTCGAGCACGAAGCACGCGACGCCCATCGCGAACAGCAGCCAGCAGGTCGCCGGAAACTTCTGCGCCTGCAGCGCGGCGAGCGTCAGCGCGCCGTAGGCAACGAACTCGCCCTGCGGAATGAAGATCACGCGCGTGACTGAAAACACGAGCACGAGCGCGAGTGCCAGCAGCGCGTAGATCGCGCCGGTCGTGATGCCGTCTTGCGCGAGGATCGCCGCGATCGAGAGATCCATCGCGTCACTCGGCCTGCAGCTTCCACTTGCCGTCGACGATCTGCACCATCACCCGGGCACGCGTGTCGAAGCCGTTGTGATCGGTCGCCGACATGTTCATCACGCCCTGCGACACCGGCAGATCCTTGATGCTCTCGAGCGCGCCGCGCAGCGCGTCGCGGAACGCCTCGGTGCCGGGCTGGCCCTTCTTCAGCGCGTCGGGAATCGCGTGTTGCAGCAGCAGCCCCGCGTCCCACGCGTGCGCGCCGAACGTCGACACCGAGCCCGCGCCATACGCTTTTTCATACGCGGCCTTGTACGCCTGCGACGGCTTCTTCACCGGGTTCGAATCGGGAAGCTGATCGGTGACGAGCACCGGGCCGGCCGGCAGGATCTCGCCGTCGCAGTCCTTCCCGCACACGCGCAGGAAGTCGTTGTTCGCGACGCCGTGCGTCTGGTAGACCTTGCCCTTGTAGCCGCGCTCCTTCAGCGCCTTCGCGGGCAGCGCGGCCGGCGTGCCGGAGCCGCCGATCAGCACCGCGTCCGGATTCGCGGATAGCGTCTTCAGCACCTGCCCCGTCACCGACGCGTCAGTGCGGCTGTAGCGCTCGTTCGTGACGACCTTGATTCCGTTCGCGGCGGCCGCCGCGTTGAACACCGTGTACCAGCTGTCGCCGTACGCGTCCGCGAAGCCGATGAAGCCGACCGTCTTCACGCCGTGCTTCGCCATGTAGCCGGCAAGCGCGTCGGCCA
Source organism: Burkholderia guangdongensis (assembly GCF_013403875.1). Taxonomy (GTDB): domain Bacteria; phylum Pseudomonadota; class Gammaproteobacteria; order Burkholderiales; family Burkholderiaceae; genus Burkholderia; species Burkholderia guangdongensis. The sequence continues at coordinate 54,390 of NZ_JACBNX010000014.1, forward strand.
TCAGCCGGTCGTTCTGCGGCGTCTTGAACATCCACGCGCGCTTCGCATCCATCGGCGAGATGATCTGCGCGCTCGCGGCGAGCGAGATCGTCGGCGTCTTGCCGGCCGACACTGGGTCGATCATCGCGAGCGAGTTCGGCGTGACCGACGAGCCGATGATCGCGTCGACGTGGTTCTCGTCGATCAGCTTGTGCACGTTCTGCACCGCGCGGCTCGTATCGGACGCGTCGTCGAGCACGATGTACTCGACGCTCTTGCCACCGATTTCCTTCGGCAGCAGCGCGATCGTATTCTTTTCCGGAATGCCGAGCGACGCGGCCGGCCCGGTCGCCGACAGCGTCACGCCGATCTTCACCTGCGCGAACGCCGAGGTGGCGCCGCATGCGAGAGTCGCCGCGAGCGCGGCCCCGATCCATCCAATGTTCTTCTTCATTAAGTGTCTCCAGACGCTGCGCGAAATATTCGTCATTTGATCCGGCAAAACTGCCAGTTCATCAATCTAATAAATCGTGCGCCATCAAGGCTAGACTGGTTTTCCCGTGAAGAAACGGGCAATGCGGGCGGGAATGGAAAGAAGGCGTGGGCGAACGCAAAGCGCGCGCAAAAAGAAAAAGCGCTGTTGGATTCCGTCCAACAGCGCTTTTGGGTCCGGGCACTGAGTGCCTCGATTGTCTCCTCGTTCTCCACCTGCAAATTTCGATCTGCGGTGCTTCAGAACTGATGCGAAGAATAAAGAACCTTCCGCCATGCGACAACTTAGCATTTACCCCTATGGTGCATCGCCGCACGAAAACGGGGAACCCGCGATCCATCCGGGGTCGGGCCCGCACCGCGGCGCGGCACGCACCCGCGCCGGCCGATGGTGCCGCGCATCATCACGACGACGACGCGCGCAGCGGCTTGAACCGCGCGACGATCTCGCCGACGATCCCGCGCCGGAACGCGAGCACGCATGCGATGAAGATCAGCCCGGTGACGATCGTCGTCGATTCGCCGAGCGAATTGAACCAGCCGATGCCCGTGGCCGACGCGAGCCACGTGCCGAGGTCGCCGAGCCGATCCTCGAGCACGACGATCAGCGCCGCGCCGAGCAGCGGCCCGAACAGCGTGCCCATCCCGCCGACGAGCGTCATCAGGATCACGAGGCCCGACATCGTCCAGTACGCATCGGAGAGCGTCTCGAAGCCGAGCACGAGCACCTTCAGCGAGCCCGCGAGCCCCGCGAGCGCGGCCGACAGCACGAACGCGAGCAGCTTGAAGCGATCGGTGTCGTAGCCGAGCGAGATCGCGCGCGCCTCGTTCTCCTTGATCGCGATCAGCACCTGGCCGAACGGCGAATGGACGATCCGCACGATCAGCACGCACGCGGCGACGACGATCGCCGCGACCACGTAGTACAGCGTGAGATCCGACGACAGATCGAGCACGCCGAACAGCCGGCCGCGCGGCACGCCCTGCAGCCCGTCCTCGCCATGCGTGAACGGCGCCTGCAGGTAGATGAAGTAGACCATCTGCGCGAACGCGAGCGTGATCATCGAGAAATAGATCCCCTGCCGGCGGATCGCGAGCAGCCCGACGACGAGCCCGAGCAGCATCGCCGCCGCGGTGCCCGCGACGAGGCCGAGCTCGGGCGTCGCGCCAAGCGTCTGCATCGCGTAGCCGGTCGCGTAGCCGGCCGTCGCGAGGAACATCGCATGGCCGAACGACAGCAGCCCGGTATAGCCGATCAGCAGGTTGAACGCGGCCGCGAACAGCGCGAAGCTCAGCACCTTCATCACGAACACCGGGTAGACGCCGGCGAACGGCCCGACGAGCAGTGCGACCAGCAGCAGGCCGTAGAGCGCTTTTCTCTGCATCACTTTTCCTTGCCGAAGAGGCCCGCCGGGCGGATCAGCAGCACGATCGCCATGATCACGAACACGACCGTCGCCGACGCCTCCGGATAGAACACGCGCGTGAAACCCTCGATCACGCCGAGCATCAGGCCGGTGACGATCGAGCCGAGGATCGAGCCCATCCCGCCGATTACGACCACCGCGAACACGGTGATGATCATCGGCTGGCCCATCAGCGGCGACACCTGGATCACCGGCGCGGCGAGCACGCCGGCGAACGCGGCGAGCGCGACGCCGAAGCCGTAGGTGAGCGTGATCATCATCGGCACGTTCACCCCGAACGCCTCGACGAGCTTCGGGTTCTCGGTGCCGGCGCGCAGATACGCGCCGAGGCGCGTCTTCTCGATCACGAACCACGTCACGAGACACACCGCGAGCGACGCGACGACGACCCACGCACGATAGTTCGGCAGGAACATGAAGCCGAGATTGGTCGCGCCGTCGAGCTGCGACGGCACGTCGTACGGCTGCCCCGACGAGCCGTAGACCGAACGGAACACGCCCTCGATCACGAGCGTCACGCCGAACGTCAGCAGCAGCCCGTACAGGTGATCGAGCTTGTACAGCCAGCGCAGCATCGAGCGCTCGATCAGCACGCCGAACACGCCGACGACGAGCGGCGCGAGCACGAGCATCGCCCAGTACGGCAGCCCGAAATACGCGAGCCCCATCCACGCGAGCATCGCGCCGAGCATGAACAGCGCGCCGTGCGCGAAGTTGATCACGTTGAGCAGCCCGAAGATCACCGCGAGCCCGAGGCTCAGGATCGCGTAGAACGAGCCGTTGACGAGCCCGAGCAACAGCTGGCTCAACATCGCCTGCAACGGAATGCCGAAGATTTCCATCGATTACGCCGTCAGTAAAAAACGTTGCGTGCACAACCGGCATGCGGGATTGCCGCGCCGTGTGCCTGCCTGCCCGCCTGCACGGTGCGGCGCGCGCCGAAAGCGTGCTCCGAAAGCGCGCGCCGTCACCCCGCCGTCACTTCCACAGCGCGCAGCGCGTCTCCTGCTTCGTCGTGAACGCCTGCTCGCCCGGGATCGTCTGGAGCACCTTGAAGTAATCCCACGGCACCTTCGATTCCGACGGCTTCTTCACCTCCATCAGATACATGTTGTGGACCATCGTGCCATCCGCGCGGATGTAGCCCTTCGAATACATGTCGTCGATCTTCGTCTTCTTCAGCTGCGCCATCACCTTGTCCGAATCGGTCGTGCCGGCCGCCTGCACCGCCTTCAGATACGTCGTCACCGCCGAATAGTCGGCCGCCTGCAGGTCAGACGGCATCTTCTTCATCTTGTCGAAGTAGCGCTGCGCCCACTTGCGCGACGCGTCGTTCTGATCCCAGTACCAGCTCGACGTCAGCACGAGGCCCTGCGTCGTCTCGAGCCCGAGGCTGTGCACGTCGGTGATGAACATCAGCAACGCCGCGAGCTTCATCGTCTTCGTGATCCCGAATTCCTTCGCGGCCTTGATCGCGTTGATCGTGTCGCCGCCCGCATTCGCGAGGCCGAGGATCTGCGCCTTCGATGCTTGCGCCTGCAACAGGAACGACGAGAAGTCCGACGCGGACAGCGGATGCCGCACCTCGCCGAGCACCTGGCCGCCGTTCGCCTTCACGACGTCCGCGGTGTTCTTCTCGAGCGACTTGCCGAACGCGTAGTCGGCGGTCAGGAAGAACCACGTCTTGCCGCCCTGCTTCAGCACCGCGAGGCCCGTGCCGCGCGCGAGCGCGACCGTGTCGTACGCGTAGTGGACCGTGTACGGCGTGCACTGCTCGTTCGTCAGCGCGTCGCTGCCGGCGCCGATGTTGATGTACACGCGCTTCTTCTCGGCCGCGACCTGGTTCATCGACAGCGCGGTGGCCGAGTTCGTGCCGCCGACCAGCAGGTCGAGGCCATTGCGGTCGATCCATTCGCGCGCCTTCGATGCGGCGATGTCGGCCTTGTTCTGGTGATCCGCGTACATGATGTCGATCGGTTTGCCGAGCACCTTGCCGCCGAAGTCCGCGACCGCCATCCTGATCGCCTCGAGGCCGCCCTGGCCGTCGGCGTCTGCGTAAAGCCCTGACATGTCGGTGATGAACCCGATCTTCACGGAGTCCGCGGCATGCGCGGCGCCGGCGGTAAACGCGGCGGCCGCGATCGCGAGACAGGCATGCGCGAGGGTCTTCATTTTCATTGACGTCTCTCCTGGTTCACTGCGTTGTGGTTATCGACGGGGGCCGCCACGGCTGAGCGGCCGGGTGAAAGGTGAAACGGATCAGACGCCCAGCAGGTCGTGCAGCACCGGCATCTTGCCTTCGAGCTCGGCCGCGCCGAAATGCTCGACGATGCGGCCGTGCTCCATCACGTAGAACCGGTCCGCGAGCGGCGCGGCGAAGCGGAAGTTCTGCTCGACCATCACGATCGTGTAGCCGCGTGCCTTCAGCGTGACGATCATCCTCGCGAGCGTCTGCACGATCACCGGCGCGAGACCCTCGGAGATCTCGTCGAGCAGCAGCAGGTTCGCGCCGGTCCGCAGGATCCGCGCGACCGCGAGCATCTGCTGCTCGCCGCCGGAGAGCCGCGTGCCCTGGCTCTGCCGGCGCGACTGCAGGTTCGGAAACAGTTCGTAGATCTCGCCGATCGACATCGCGTGCTCGCGCGGGCCGATCAGCGGCGGCAGCAGCAGGTTCTCCTCGCACGACAGGCTCGAGAAGATCCCGCGCTCTTCCGGGCAGTAGCCGACGCCGTAATGCGCGATCTTGTGCGTCGGCAGGCCGATCGTCTCGCGCTCGCCGATCCTGATCGAGCCGCTGCGCCGGCCGGTGAGGCCCATGATCGCGCGCAGCGTCGTCGTGCGGCCCGCGCCGTTGCGGCCGAGCAGCGTGACGACCTCGCCGCGGTGCACGGTCAGGTCAACGCCGTGAAGAATGTGGGATTCCCCGTACCAGGCCTCGAGGCCCGTGATCGCCAGTGCCGGCGCACCGCTCTCGACGCCGCTCAATTCGCGCTCCTCCCGTTCGCTGCGATTCATGCGTGCGCCCCCGCGAGCGCCGCGTCGGCACTGCCCATGTACGCCTCGACGACGAGCGGGTTCTTCGATACCTCCGCATACGAACCTTCGGCGAGCACCTCGCCGCGCTGCAGGACGGTGATCGTGTCGGAGATGCCCGCGATCACGTTCATGTTGTGCTCGACCATCAGGATCGTGCGGCCGCTCGCGACCTTCTTGATCAGCGCGGTCACGCGGTCGACGTCCTCGTGCCCCATCCCCTGCGTCGGCTCGTCGAGCAGCATCAGCTCGGGCTCCATCGCGAGCGTCGTCGCGATCTCGAGCGCGCGCTTGCGGCCGTACGCGAGCTCGACGGTCGGCACGTGCGCGAAATCGGTCAGGCCGACCTGCGTGAGCAGATCCATCGCGCGATCGTCGAGCTTGTTCAGCGTCCGCTCGCTGCGCCAGAAATGGAACCCGGTGCCGAGCGAGCGCTGCAGCCCGATGCGCACGTTCTGCAGCGCGGTGAGATGCGGGAACACCGCGGAGATCTGGAACGAGCGGATGATGCCGCGGCGCGCGATCTGCGCGGGGCGCTCGCTCGTGATGTCGATGCCGTTGAAGACGATCTGGCCGGCGGTCGGCGTCAGGAATTTGGTCAGCAGATTGAAGCAGGTCGTCTTGCCCGCGCCGTTCGGGCCGATCAGCGCGTGGATCGAGCCGCGCCGCACGCGCAGGTTCACGCCGTTCACCGCGGTGAAGCCCTTGAATTCCTTCGTCAGACCGCGTGTTTCGAGAATCGTGTCGCCGAGAATCATGTTCCCTTCCGTACGAAGTCGGGCGAAGCACTCGGAGCACTCGCGAGAAATGGCCGCGAATGTGCCAGCGGATGTCTGGGCTGCCCCGGGCTCGGTGTTGCACATCGGGGGTGGTCTCCCGCGCCGATGCGTCCCCACACTGCATACCATTGTCGCGCCGTTGGTGCAGTGCAATCATCGGGATTTGCACTTATAGGGCCTGCCGCAATATCGGTAATCGCGGCAATCGGATCGGAACAGGCTTTTGAAATATTTTTACGCGGCATTGCGACGCGTATCGCACCCGCGCGCGGCGGGCGTCCGGTCGCGCGCGCGTCACCGATCCATTTCAATAACGCGCGGTATCACGACAAAAAGCGGATCGGAATCCGGGCTATGTCCCGCGTTAATATTTTTTAAAAAGAAATAATCATGTGCCGGCGGTTCGCGCTAAATCGGCACCGCGACGTCGGCCCGCACGGCCCCCGATTCGCGCGCCGCGCGCCGGTCCGCGCGGATCATGTCGCTCGCGCGCTCCGCGATCATCAGCGTCGGCGAATTCGTGTTGCCCGACGTGATTGTCGGCATCACCGATGCATCGACGACGCGCAGCCCCGCGATGCCGCGCACGCGCAGCCGGCTGTCGACGACCGCGTCCGGATCGTCGTCGCGCCCCATCCGGCAGGTGCCGACCGGATGGAAGATCGTCGTGCCGACCGCGCCCGCCGCTTCGACGAGCTCCGCTTCGCTGCGATAGCGCGGGCCGGGCAGGATTTCCTCGGGCCGATAGCGCGCGAGCGCGGGCGCGGCCGCGATCCGGCGCGTGAGCCGCAGCGCGTTCGCAGCGACGCGGCGATCGTGCTCGGTCGACAGATAGTTCGGCGCGATCGCGGGCGCGCTACCCGGATCGGCGCTCGTCACATGGATGCTGCCGCGCGACGTCGGCCGCAGATGGCAGACCGACGCGGTAAACGCATTGAAGCGATGCAGCGGCTCGCCGAAGCGGTCGAGCGACAGCGGCTGCACGTGATATTCGAGATCGGGGCGCGCGAGCGCCGGATCGCCGGAGCGCCGGACCGCCGGATCGGAATTCGCGAACGCGCCGAGCTGCGACGGCGCCATCGACATCGGCCCGCGCCGGAACAGCGCATATTCGGCGCCAATCGCGAGCTTGCCCCACCAATGCGCGGCGAGCGTGTTCAGCGTGCGCACGCCGTCGACGCGAAACGCCATCCGCAGTTGCAGGTGGTCCTGAAGATTCTCGCCGACGCCGCGCAGATCGTGCACGACGTCGATGCCGAGCGCGGCGAGCCGCCGGCCGTCGCCGATACCGGACAGCTCGAGCAGCTGCGGCGAATTGACCGCGCCGGATGCGAGCAGCACCTCGGCGCGCGCCCGCGCGATGTGCACCGCATTGTGCGCCGAGTCGCCGAGCCGATACTCGACGCCGGTCGCGCGCCGCCCTTCGACAATCACGCGGCGCGTGTGCGCGCCGGTGACGACCGCGAGATTCGGCCGCGACAGCGCGGGCCGCAGGAACGCCTTCGACGCGTTCCAGCGCACGCCGCGCTTCTGGTTGACCTCGAAGTAGCCGACGCCGCTGTTGTCGCCGCGATTGAAGTCGTCGGTCGATGCGATGCCGTTCTCCTGCGCGGCGCGCGCGAACGCGTCGAGGATCTCCCAGCTCAGCCGCTGCTTCTCGACGCGCCAGTAGCCGCCGGCGCCGTGCGCTTCGCTTTCGCCCGCGTGATGGTCCTCGCTGCGCCGGAAGATCGGCAGCACGCTGTTCCACGACCAGCCGGCGTCGCCGGTCGCCTGCGCCCAGCCGTCATAGTCCTCGCGCTGGCCGCGCATGTAGATCATTCCGTTGATCGACGACGAGCCGCCGAGCACGCGCCCGCGCGGATACGACAGCGCGCGGCCGTTCAGCGCCGCTTCGGGCTGCGTCTTGTACAGCCAGTCGGTGCGCGGATTGCCGATGCAATACAGATAGCCGACCGGAATATGAATCCAGTGATAGTCGTCCTGGCCGCCGGCTTCGAGCAGCAGCACGCGCACGTCCGGATCTTCGCTCAGACGGTTCGCGAGCACGCAGCCCGCGGTGCCCGCGCCGACGATCACGTAATCGAATTCGCCCTCGGGCGCCCGTTCAGTTTTCACCGTCGTCTCCTGTCGACCAGAGTTGGCGCTTTAGCGCTTACTCTGGTCCCATGCTTCGCGGTCGACCGGCGCGCGCGTCGGCGCCCGTTCCGGTCCCACACCAAACCGCCAAGTCGTGCGCCCGATCGTCACCGAGCGTCCGTTGTTTTCAGCATAGTGCCGTGCTTTCGGACAAGCGTACCCGCTGCGTGAACGCCGATCCAATGAGTTATGCTGAACCGCGTTATAAGCAACACTCATATCTTATACGTCCACATGGATCTGACCCTGCTCCGCGCGTTCGCGACCGTCGCCCGCGAAGGCAACCTGACGCGCGCCGCCGCGCAGCTCCATCTGACGCAGCCGGCTGTCAGCCTGCGAATCAAGCATCTGCAGGAGGCGCTCGGCGTCGCGCTGTTCGCGCGCACGTCACGCGGGCTCGCGCTGACGCGCGACGGCCAGACGCTGCTGCCGCACGCGGAGCGCGCGCTCGCGGCCGCGGCGGACGTCGAGCGCGCAGCCGCCGCGCTGCGCCACGAGGTGCGCGGGCGGCTGCGGATCGGCACGATCCTCGATCCCGGCTTCCTGCGCCTCGGTGGCTTTCTGCGCGCGCTCGTCGAGACCCATCCGCAGATCGGAACCGCGCTGCGCCACGGGATGTCGGGCTGGGTGCTCGACCAGGTGCGCGCGGGCACGCTGGACGCCGGCTACTACATCGGCCGGCCGGGCGACGACGATCCGCGCGACGGTGCGCTGTTCCACACGGTCACGCTCACCCGCTTCGAATACCGCGTGCTCGCGCCGGCCGGCTGGCAGGCACGCGTGCAGCGTGCGCAGGACTGGCGCGCGCTCGCCGCGCTGCCGTGGATCTGGACGCCGCGCGAATCCGCGCACCACCGGCTGCTGTCGCGCCGCTTCGCCGACGCGCACGCGCAGCCGGTGAAGGTCGCCGAGGTCGACCAGGAGCAGTCGATGCTCGATCTCGTCAAATCGGGAATCGGGCTGTCGCTCGCGCGCGATTCGACCGCGCTCGCGGAGGCGCACGCGCATGCGCTGACGATCGTCGAGCGGGTGACGGTGCCGACCGAGCTCACGTTCGTGACGCTCGCCGAGCGGCGCGACGAGCCGGCGATCGCGGCCGCGCTGCGGCTGATCGGCGAGCAGTGGCGCGCCTGACGGTGTGCTTCACGATGTGCTTCACGGCGCGCATCACGGTGCGCGGCGATATGAGCGTCGCTGATGGTCCCGCGACATTCTGCGTCACGTCGTCGTCGCGGCGTTTTTGTTAGATTGAGCGTTTGCCGTTCCATCCGACCGACCCAGGAGACCGCATGGCCCGCAACATCGAAATCAAGGCCCGCGCCCGCGCGTTCGACCAGCTCCGCGCCCGCGCGGCGGCGCTCGCGACCGACGCGCCGCTGATCTACCGCCAGCAGGACTTCTTCTACGACGTGCCGCGCGGCCGGCTGAAGCTGCGCCAGTTCGACGACGGCACGCCGGCCGAGCTGATCTTCTACCAGCGCGACGACCGCGACGGCCCGAAGGCGTCGTACTACACGCGCAGCCCGGTCACGAACCCGGACGCGATGCATTCGCTGCTCGCGACCGCGCTGACGACGCGCGGGATCGTGACGAAGGAGCGGCACGTCTATCTGGCGGGCCGCACGCGGATTCACCTCGACCGCGTCGACGGCCTCGGCGACTTCATCGAGCTCGAGGTCGTGCTCGCGCCGGACGACGACGAAGCGGCCGGCGAAGCCGAAGCGCACGACCTGTTCGCGAAGCTCGGCGTGCCGCACGACGATCTGGTCGCGCTCGCGTATGTCGATCTGCTGAACGAGGCCGACGTGCCGGCGTGAGCCCGCGCCTGACGCGCCCGCCGCCGCCGCGGCGCGCGCCGCACGTCGAACGTCGAATGGCGTGCATTTCACATCGAACTGCACGCATCTCACATCAAGCGGCGCCCGGCGCGAGATGCGCGAGCGGCAGCGGCCCGTTGCGCTTGAACGTCGTCAGCACGATGTTCGAGCGCACGCTGTCGACGCCCGGCACGCGCATCAGCTTCTTCATCACGAACTGCGACAGCGCGTTCAGGTCCGGCGCGACGATCCGCAGCAGATAATCGGCGTCGCCGACCACCGCATGGCATTCGAGCACCTCGGGCAGCATGTCGATCTGCTGCTGGAACTGCTCGATGATCGAATCGCCGTGATGCTTGAGCTTCAGGCTCGTGAACGCGGTCACGCCGAGCCCGAGCTTCTCGGGCCGCAGCGTCACGCGATAGCCCTCGATCACGCCGGCCGCCTCGAGCCGCTGCAGCCGCCGGCCGATCTGCGACGGCGACAGCGGCACCTCGTCGCCGAGTTGCTGATGCGTCGCGCGGCCGGAGCGCTGCAGCACGTCCAGCAGCGCCAGATCGAAGTGATCGAGTTCCAGCATGATTTTTTCCCGCATGAAATGACGTTTTGATGCGAGATTATCGCATCACCCGCGCGGAGAGCGGTTCACGGACGCGATCCGCCAAGTATGAAAGAATGAGGGGTGCCGGCGCGGCGCTGCCCGCCGTTACAGAACGAGGTGCACGATGATCCACAAGCTCACATCGGAAGAACGCAAGGTCCAGCTCGAGCGCCTGCCGCACTGGTCGGCCGTACCGGGCCGCGACGCGATCCAGCGCAGCCTGCGCTTCGCCGATTTCAACGAGGCGTTCGGCTTCATGACGCGCGTCGCGATCAAGGCGCAGGAAATGGACCACCATCCGGAATGGTTCAACGTCTACAGCCGCGTCGACGTGACGCTGTCGACGCACGACGCCGGCGGCCTGACCGAGCGCGACATTGCGCTCGCGCTGTTCATCGACGAGGCCGCCGCGCACGCGAAGCCGATGTAAAGACCCGACGCGCCGCTCGAAAGCGGCGTGTCAACTTTTCATTTGGCTGAACGTTTCCTAGGATGAACGAAGCGAAAGCCTTCAGCTTTCCAAGCCTTCCTTAAGACGGACGTAAGCCTCCCACGCTTTCCTTGCGTTGGGGTCCAAACCTTCCAGTCTTATGGCGCTTTGGCGCTGTACAATCAGCAGCGCATACGGCTTGCAGAGCGCGCTGGCCTCTTCGCAGAGTTTGAGTTCGTCGCCGCTGGACGGCGAGCGGGCGCGCCAGAAATTGATCGCGGCTTCGAGGTCGTGTATCGAAATATCGGACATGATGAGTGGTAATCGTTCGCTGGCCGCCTTGCCCCACGTCTGGCTTCGCGGCGCTCCTGTGGAAACGGCCCCGTGTTGTCCGCGTGCCTGAACCGCCAACCCATTGTACTTGAGCGAACCTCATGCGACTCCTTCTGATCGAAGACGACCGCCCGATCGCACGCGGCATTCAAAGCAGCCTTGAGCAGGCTGGCTTCACCGTCGACATGGTGCACGACGGCATTTTCGCCGAGCAGGCGCTCGCGCAAAACCGCCACGAGCTCGTGATCCTCGATCTCGGCCTGCCGGGCATCGACGGGATGACGCTGCTCACGCGCTTCCGCCAGACCAACCGTCACACGCCGGTGATCGTGCTGACCGCGCGCGACGAGCTGAACGACCGCGTCCAGGGCCTGAATTCCGGCGCCGACGACTACATGCTGAAGCCGTTCGAGCCGGCCGAGCTCGAAGCGCGGATCCGCGCGGTGATGCGCCGCAGCGGCCCGCACAGCGACATGCCGCGTCCGGAGGTGTCGCTCGGCGGCGTCCGACTGTCGGGCGTCGACCGCCGGATCTTCAACGACGACAAGCCGCTCGAGCTGTCGCCGCGCGAGTTCGCGGTGCTCGAAATGCTGCTGCTGCGTCACGGCCGCGTCGTCAGCAAGGCGCAGCTGCAGGACCACCTGACGCACTTCGGCGGCGATCTCGGCGACACCGCGATCGAAGTCTACGTGCACCGCGTGCGCAAGAAACTCGAGCAGTGCCGGGTCGAGATCGTCACCGTGCGCGGCTTCGGCTATCTGCTGCAGGAAATCCGCCAGACCGCGAGCGTCTGACGTTGCCGGGCGCGGGCCGCGCGATTGCCCCATCCGATCGGCCCGCCCGCCCGAAAACGCGCCGCCCGTCTGAGCGGCGCCCATTCCTCACCCTTGCGCGATGCCCACTGATCCGGCCGTGACCAGCCTGCGCCGCTCGCTGCTGCGGCGCCTCGCCGCGCCGCTGTCGATGCTGGCGCTGATGAGCGGCCTCATCGCGTACTGGCTCGCGTGGCAGTACACGCAGCACGTGATCGACCGTTCGCTCGTCGACCTCGCAACCGCGATCTCGAAACAGATCCAGCTGGCCGGCCCCGACGCGCCGTTCACGGTGCCGCCGCTCGCGAAGGCGATGTTCTCCGATCCGTCCGACCAGCTGATCTACCGGATCACCGACGGCGAGCACGAACTCGCCGGCGAACCGCTGCTCCCGCTGCGCGGCACCAACGTGCGGCGCACACGGCACACGTTCGTGTTCGAGGCGGAGCTCGACGGCAACGCGGTCCGCGTCGCGCAGGTGCGCGTCGAAGACGCGGACGATGGCAAGGCGATGCTCGTCGAGGTCGCGCAGCCGGTGCGGCACCGCTACCGGATCGCGGCCGAATTCCTCGTCGCGATCATGATGCCGCTGCTGCTGCTGCTGCTGGCGGGCTGGGGAATCGTCTGGCGCGCGGTCAACCAGCAGCTCGGCCCGCTCAGCCATCTCGCCGATTCGCTGAACCGGCAGACCCACATGTCGCTCGAGCCCGTCGACGAAACGAACGTGCCGCTCGAGATCCGGCCGCTGACGAGCGCGATGAACGCGCTGCTCGGCCGGCTGAAGACGGCGCTCGATGCGCAGCGCAAGTTCATCGCCGATGCCGCGCATCAGTTGCGCACGCCACTGACCGCGGTGAAGCTGCACGCGGAGCAGGCAGCCGTCGCGCGCGACCCGCAGCAGACGCTCACCGCGGTGCACGAGCTGCGCGCGGCCGCCGATCGCGCGGTGCGGCTGTCGAACCAGCTGCTGTCGCTCGCGCGCGCGGAGCCCGGCGAGCAGGCCGCGCGTTTCGTCGACGTCGATCTCGCGACGCTCGCGTTCGAGACCGGCGCCGAATGGGTGCCGCGCGCGCTCGCGGCGCGCGTCGACCTCGGTTTTCAGCGCGGCGACAAACCGGGCGACGACCCGTCGTCGGACGATCCTTCACTCGTCGTGCGCGGCAATCCGGTGCTGCTGCGCGAGGTGATCGCGAACCTGCTCGACAATGCGCTGAAATACGTGCCGCTCGCGCGGCCCGACGGCGCGCGGATCACGGTGGACGTGTCGCGCGTGACGCTGGCGTCGGGCGTGCCGGCCGCCGAGATCATCGTCGAGGACAACGGCCCGGGCGTGCCGGCGAACCAGCAGGCGGATCTGTTCAAGCGGTTCTTCCGGGGCGACGCGCAGAACGGCGCTGGCGTCGAGACGGGCGCGGGCCTCGGCCTCGCGATCGTGCACGACATCATCGTGATGCACGGCGGCACCGTGTCGTACGAGGATACGCAGGGCGGCGGCTCGCGGTTCGTCGTGCGCGTGCCGCTCGTCGCGAAGCCGGCGAACGCGCAGACGGCCGACGAGGCGCCGACGGCCGCGCCGACTCACTGATCCGACTCACGAATCGGGCTCAGGGATCCGGCTTACTGAGGCAAGGCGGCGGCATCCGCCGCCGCGCTCACTTTTTCTTCTTGTCCTTCTTCTTTTTCTTCTTCGGCTCGTCGGGCGTCGCGAGCATCGTGCCGCGGCAGGCATCCGCGCCGCAGTGGCACGCGTACTCGCGCTTGAGCTTCTTCGTGAGACGCTCGTCGATCACGAGGCCGTAGTCGTAGAACAGCTCTTCGTCGGCCTCGATGTCGCGCAGCGCATGGATGAACACGCGCCCTTCGACTTCCTCGGCCTCGCAGTTCGGCGCGCACGAATGGTTGATCCAGCGAGCGCTGTTGCCGTCGACCTTGCCGTCGATCACGCCGCCCTCGTCGAGCGCGAAATAGAACGTGTGATTCGGCTGTTCCGGATCGTGCGGATGGCGACGCAGCGCTTCCTTCCACGAAATACGCTCGCCCTTGTACTCCACGACGCGCTCGCCGGCCTTGATCGGCGCGACGGCGAACACGCCCCTGCCATGCACTCCGGAGCGGCGCACCGCGATCCTGCGTAAGCTCATCGAACGAATCCTTTGAAGACGACTGGAAATCCTCCCGAATCCTACACGTTCGAGATTGCAACGTTCAACATCGCGCTCAGCGCCGCCTCAGCGCTGCCCGAACGAGATGTCGCCGAACAGCGCCTTCTGCTCGCGCGGCTGCGAGCGCCAGTATTGCGGCGGCGCCGTCACCTGCGCGCCGAGCTGCGCGGCCGCGTGCCACGGCCAGCGCGGATCGTAGAGCATCGCGCGCGCCATCGCGATGCAGTCGGCGTCGCCGCTCTCGACCAGCCGGTTCGCGTGCGCGGGATCGGTGATCAGGCCGACCGCGAACGTCGTCATCCCGACCGCGCGGCGCACCGCCTGCGCGAACGGCACCTGATAGCCGGGCGACAGCGGAATCTTCTGCAGCGGCGACACACCACCCGACGACACGTCGATCCAGTCGCAGCCGCGCCGCTTCAGTTCGTGCGCGAACGCGACCGTGTCGTCGAGCTCCCAGCCGCCGTCGACCCAGTCCGTCGCGGACACGCGCACGCCGACCGGCCGATCGGCAGGAAACGCCGCGCGCACGATCTCGACGATCTCGAGCGGAAAGCGCATCCGGTTCTCGCGCGAGCCGCCGTACTCGTCGCCGCGCTGGTTCGCGATCGGCGACAGGAACTGATGCAGCAGATAGCCGTGCGCCGCGTGAACCTCGAGCGCGTCGATACCGAGCCGCGCCGCGCGTTTCGCGGCGGCCTCGAACGCGCGGCGGATCCGGTTCATCCCGGGCGTATCGAGCGCGAGCGGCGGCAGCTCGCCGTCTTTGTGCGGCAACGCCGAAGGGCCATGCGCGAGCCAGCCGCCGTCGGCGACCGCGATCTGCTGGCCGCCTTCCCACGGCACACGGCTCGACGCCTTGCGCCCCGCGTGCGCGAGCTGCATCGCGACGGGAATCGGCGAATGCCGGCGGATCGCGTTCAGCACCGGCGCGAGCGCGGCTTCGGTGACGTCGTCCCACAAGCCCAGATCGCCGGGCGTAATGCGGCCGTCCGGCTCGACGGCCGTCGCTTCGATGCAGAGCAGGCCCGCGCCCGACAGCGCGAGGTGGCCGAGATGGATCATGTGCCAGTCGGTCGCCTCGCCGCGCTCCGCCGAGTACTGGCACATCGGGGAGACGACGATACGGTTCGGAAGCGTCACGCCACGCAGCGTGAGCGGAGCAAACAGTGCAGTCATGGAAACCGCCTTTTCAGAGTCCGACGCTGTCGAGCCACTCGCCGAACATCCGGTGCGCGGCCGCCTCCAGCGCGGAGCCGTGGCGCTGCGTGTCGTCGCGCAGTTGCCGCGCATCGGCGCCCGGCATCCCGGCGATCTCGCCCGCATGGCCGATCAGCCAGGGTTCGAAACGGTCCGCGCGAATTTCCGGATGGCATTGCAGCGCGAGCACGTGCTGCCCCCACGCGAACGCCTGATTGCGGCACGCTGGCGTCGACGCGAGATGGATCGCGCCGCCGGGCAGGTCGAACGTATCGCCGTGCCAGTGCAGCATCGACGTCGCCGCGCCGTCGAGATGACGCAGCGGCGACGCACGGCCGGCGTCGGTCAGCGTGAGCGGCGACCAGCCGAGCTCCTTGCTCGCGGCCGGATACACGCGGGCCCCGAGCGCCTGTGCGATGAACTGCGCGCCGAGGCAGATGCCGAGGATCGGCAGGCCCGCGTCGATGCGGCGTTCGACGAGCGTCGCGATCGACGCGTTCGTCGGATACCGGTCGTCGTAGACGCTGACCGGTCCGCCGAGCACGACGAGCAGTGCCGGCTTCAGCGCATCGAGCGCTTCGATCCGCGACGCGCCGACGTCGACGTAGCGCACGCGGCGCCCACGTTCGCCGAGCACCTGCTCGAAATTGCCGAGATCCTCGAAATGCACATGGCGAATCGCCACGACTTCAGCGTTCATCATCGGCCTCCCGATCGAACGACGAACCTTACGCCTGCGCGAAAATCTTCCAGGTCTTCTTTTGCGTGGCCGGATCGGCTTCTTCGTGTACCGAGCAATCGAGGCGCAGATCGCTGTCCGCGAGCGGCAGATCGAGCGCGGCGCAACGATGCACGGTCGCGGCCTTCTTCGATGCCTTCGTCGGCTGGAAATGCGCGCAGGTCAGGCACATCCGCTGGGCCGGCATCGCACCCGCCGCCTGCAGTTCGCGCAGCGTCTTCAGCAACGCGCGATAGAGCGCGCCCTGCTCGTCCGCGCCGAGCAGGCCGATCGCCTTCGTCAGGAACGATGGCCACTGCAGCGCCTTCTTCGCGGCGGTACGGCCGCGTGCGCTCAGGCGCACCGCGAGCGCACGGCCGTCGTCGAGCGCGCGCCGCTTCTCGACGAGCCCCTTGGTCTCGAGCGTGCTGACCGCATCGCTCGTCGTCGCAGCGGTGAGCTGCGTCTCTCGCGCGATCTCGCCGAGCCGCATCGGCCCCTTGCGCTGCAGCAGCAGCACCAGGATCTCGCCCTGCGTCGGCGTCAGTTGCGCGCCTTCCGCCCAATCCCAGGCCTGGCTCCGCATGGCCGTACTCAATCGCAGCAGGCTGTGGGTTGCACGCCCCGAAGCCTGATTCCCGTAAACGCCGTCACTCATAGTCTTTTCGCTTTGCCGCCCCCTCTCACCAGAGCGGCTTTCGTGGGGAGATCGAATTTCCATCTCGAAACAAGCGCACCTTCGCGGGCGCGCCGGACGCAGCCGACAACGAGGCACACGCAGCGGCCGCAAAGCCGACATTCTAAGCGAGAGCGGAAAATCGCACAGCTAAGTTATCCACGAAAATCTGTGGATATCGACTGAATAACCACAGGGATCGGCTGTGCGCGTATTCTCGACAACCCGATTCGCATGTCTGACGAAATTTTTTCATCCCGCGCACGGGCGCGCCACGGCGCGTAATCCACGCCGCTATCCCACCGTTATCCCGCTGTTATCCGCGTTGCATCTCATTGACTTCACAACGAAATTTCGGGTTATCCACAGAACCCGGCGGCCATTGCCAACGATTATTACGAACGTATACGTCAACCCGGAGCCGACCTGAATTCCGGGCGATTGATGCATTCGGCGAAAAATATTTTTTCAGCCGCGCCAGCGCAGGCACTGCTGCCGAACCGTTTCGTTCAGTGATTTTTCCTGCTTGAAAACGGTTCGCAACCACGACGCGTCGTTCACCCGCGCTTTCGCGAGCGCGCCGATCTCGTCGAGCGCCGCGCGCGAGCCGAGCGCGTCCGCATGCGGCGCGATCCGGTCGAGCGTGTCGAGGATGTCTTCCGCGATCGTGCGCCGCTCGCCCGTCTGCGGATTCACGCAGGTGCCCTCGAGCCCGAAGCGGCACGCCTCGAAGCGGTTGAACGTGTAGACGAGGTAGTCGTCCTCGGATAGCTTCAGCGGCCGGTCGGTCAGCAGGTAGCGCGCGAGCGTCTGGATGTAGCACGCGATCGCGGCCGCGCGATCGACCGACAGCGGCGTATCCATCACGCGCACCTCGATCGTCCCGTAGCCGGGCTTCGGCCGGATGTCCCAGTAGAAATCCTTCATCGAGTTCACGACGCCGGTGTTCACCATCTTCATGAAGTATTCCTCGAAGCCGTTCCACGTCAGCACGAACGGCGCGCGGCCCGACAGCGGAAACGCGAACACCGAATTGAGCCGCGCCGAATGAAAGCCGGTGTCGACGTTCTGCACGTACGGCGACGACGCCGACAGCGCGATGAAATGCGGAATGAAGCGCGACATCGAGTGCAGCAGGAACAGCGCGCTGTCCGGGTCCGGGCAGCCGATGTGCACGTGCTGGCCGAACACGGTGAACTGCTTCGCGAGATAGCCGTACAGCTCGGAGATGTACTGGAAGCGCGGCGCGTCGTAGATCTGGCGGTCGCTCCATTGCTGGAACGCGTGCGTGCCGCCGCCGCAGAGCCCGACGTTCAGCTGGTCGGCAGCCTTCACGAGCACGTTGCGGATCGTCTGCAGCTCGCCGAGCGCCTGCTCGTGCGTATGGCAAATGCCGGTCGACAGCTCGATCATGCTTTCGGTGATTTCCGGCGTGATGTTGCCCGGAAAGGTTTCGCCCTGAATCAGCCGCATCAGGTCCGACGCGGCTTTCGTCAGATCGTAGTTGTGTGTGTTGACGACCTGGATTTCCAGCTCGACGCCGAACGTGAACGGCTCGGAATTGACGAAGGTTTCGAGTGACATGACAGTTTCCAGGGTAGCGGGACGCGGCGCGCGGCGCCGCGCCGGTCAGTTGCTGTCGCTGCGCTCGCCGACGGCCGACAGGCAGCGGTAGACGAGGAACGGGCCGACGAGCTGCAGCACGACGATCGCGCACATCACGATCGCGCGCAGGTGCGGATCGAATTGCGGATACGAGCGATAGGTGTCGTCGACGAGCAGATACGCGAGCGCCGACATCGGCGACAGCGCGATGCCGAGCGCGACGCCCTGCTTCGTGCCGATCCCGCTCGGCTTCGCGAACATCATCACGCCACCGAGCTTCGCGACGAGCCGCGTGACGATCAGCGCGATCGCGAACACGCCGCCCATCGCCAGGTCTCCCCACGTGAACGACGTCAGCGTCAGCACGAACAGGATCACGGTCAGCAGCCAGCCCGCGGTGCCGAAATGCTCGGGCCACAGCTGCGGACGCGCCTCGAGGTTCTTCACGATGATGCCGGCGATCAGCAGCGTCAGCAGCGTCGACAGCTTCAGCACCTGCGCGACCGCGATCGCGAGCATCACGAGGCCGAACAGCGCGACGAACGAATGCTCGTCGCGCATCGTCGCGGTGACGTGGCGAGACAGGTAAATGCACGCGCGCGCGAACACGTACGCGGCGATCAGCGAGCCGACGAGCAGGTAGACCGGCTGAAGGATCGTCGCGAACACGTTGCCGTACGTCGCCTGATGCAGCCAGGTCGTCACGAGCTTCGTCAGCACGATCGCGTACACGCTGTTCAGCGCGGTCAGCGTGATGAGCCGCTGCGACACCTGCCCTTCCGCGCGCAGCTCGGTCTTCAGCTGGATCACCATCGCGGGCGACGTCGCGATCGCGATCGCCGACAGCACGAGCGCGACCATCCCCGACACGCCGAGCGCGAGCTGCACGAACAGCACGAGCACGAACGTCAGTGTCGCTTCGGCGAGGCTCGACGCGACGAGCCACGGATTGCGGCGGATCCAGCGCAGGTCGAGCCGGCTGCCGAGCTCGAACAGCAGCAGACCGACCGCGACGTCGATCAGCAGCCGCGACGTTTCGTTGGTTCGCGCGTCGATCACGCCGAAACCGAGCGAGCCCGCGACGAGGCCGATCACCGCGTAGCCGGTGATCCGCGGCAGGCGCCACGCGCGGTAGCAAAGCTCGCCGCACAGGCCCGCGGCGAACAGCGTGAGCCCGGCCCAGAACACCGCATCCGGCACGAGCGGCCAATTGGGCAGGAATGAGAACGCTGACATCATCGTGATGACTTCTCCTTTGGAAGCAACCATCAGCGACGCGGAGTCAAGGATGAAGGTTTACGTGCGCGCCAGCCGAGTGTCGCCCCGAATTTGATTGTTGTGTACGACTGCAGGGCATGGGAACTGCCTGCTCCGCCGCCTGGCGGTGATGTCGTTCAGGCTTGCCGATCTCTGATTGTCGGCGTGGTGTGTGAACGGACTGCGCAACCTCGAAGATTCAGATTCGAAATCGCCCGGACCGTTCCGTTGATGCCTGTCTGGCGAGGTGCCGGACAGACGCGAAGGAGACCGATTGTGCCACAGGTTCACGAAAGGGCAACGGATCGATCGGACGAAATGCCGGCGGCCACGCCGGATGGCCTTTTGATTCAATGGTTTACTGTATGTATACGTAGTAGAAGTTAACAAGGCCCGCGCTGTGCTGTGGATAACCGTCGTTTACGTCACAGGATCAACGCGTTACCGAATCCATAACCCGTTGCACAGACTGTGCGGGCACAGCAGGTTTCGTTGAGCAACTTTCGGGCCGTTTCACAGCTGTGACGAGTTACACAGAATGCGTCCACTGTGCTTGCACACGGAATTCGCATGGATTCCACGCGGTTATCCACAGCGCCGGATGGATAACCGCACCGGGCGCTGTGGTGCTCGGGTGAGCAGGATCAGTCGGGGGTGCTCACCCGGCCCGCGCGCAGCGCGCGGATCAGGAAGCGGGCGGGATCGATCGCGTCGGCAAGCTCGCGCTCGAGTGGCCACGGCTCGCCTTCGAGTTGCGACGCGATCAGCTCGGCGCCGAGCGCGGCCCACACGAGGCCGCGCGAACCGTAGCCGAACGCGCCGTAAAGGCCGGCGGTGCGCGGCAGGTCGCGTGACTTCGCACCGGTGAACGCTTTCGCGCGAGAGAGCGTCTGCGCTTCGTCGGCGAGCGCGCCGATCATCGGCAGACGATCGTTCGTGACCCAGCGGAACGCGACGCGGCCCGTCAGGCGATCCGCGTCGGGGATATCGGTGATCAGCCCGGGCAGCAGACGCGCGACGCGCATCAGGTTCTCGTCGTGGCCCGCCGGCCGCAGCGCGGGATCGACGTCGTCGGGTTCGAACGTCGCGCCGATGAGCAGCGTGCCGTCGTCCAGCGGTACCGCATAGCCGTCGCCGATCACCGGGCACGCGAGCGGGGCCACTCTGCCCGCGCTGACACTCGGCAACACCGTCAACTGCCCGCGCACGGGTTGCAGCGCGATGTAGCGCTGGCCGGCGAGCCGCATCGCATCGCCCGCATTCGCGAGCACGACCGCGTCGGCTTCGGCGATCGCGCGGCCGTCGGCATCGAGCGCGCGCCAGCGTTCGCCGACGCGTTCGAGTCGCGCGACCGTGGTGCCGGTCACGCACGTCAGGCGCTCACCGGCCGCCGCGCATTGCGCGGCCGACAGCGCCGCGGGCCGCACCGCTCCGCCTTGCGGAAACAGCAGCCCGCCCTGCGTTGCGGCGAGGCCGAGATCTCGGCCTAAATACGCGCAGACGTCGTCGACGATGAGCAGACGCGCATAGTCGGGCGGCACGCCGAGCGCTTCGAACGCCGAACGCATCCTCGCGAAGTCGTCGTCCGATTCCGCGAGATGAAGCAGCCCGTGCGTGCTGCGGCCGAACGCATGGCCCGCGCGTTCGAGCGCGCGCCAGCGTGCGAGCGCGTGCAGAAAGCCCGCGCGCGTGAGCCGGCTCGCGACGCCGTCGTCGCGCGTCATCAGCGGATGGAACACGCCGGCCGGATTGCCGGACGCTTCGGCGGCGATGCGGTCGCGGCGCTCGATCAGCGTCACGTGCCAGCCGCGCGCGGCGAGCCGCTCGACGACCGCGCAGCCCGCGAGGCCCGCGCCGATCACGATCGCGCTGCGTGTTGCCATCGCGGCGGCCGCGAGCGCGCGCGGCGGCTCGTGGCGGCGGATGCGCCAGCGCGGCGCGAATTCGCCAACGAGCATCGCGCGCTTGCCCGCGAAGCCATCGATCTTTCGGTATGCGAAACCTGATTCGTCGAGCGCGTGCTTCACGACGCTCGAACTCGAATACGTCGCGAACGTCGCGTCGTCGTCGGCGAGTTTGGCGAGCGCGCGAAACACGTCGACCGACCAGAGGTCCGCGTTCTTCGATGGCGCGAAGCCGTCGAGATAGAACGCATCGGCACGCAGCGCGAGCTTCGGCAGCATCGCGAGCGCGTCGCCGAATACGAGCGTGAGCACGACGCGCCCTTCGTCGAATTCGAGTCGATGCAGCCCGGGCACGAGCATCGGCCACGCGTCGACGAGCGCGTCGATGTGCCCGCCGGTGAACAAGCCCACGTCTGCCTTAATAGTTGCGTTCGCAACGATATGGGACGCGGCGGTGCGCAGGTCGTCGCGCGTGAACGGATGCTTTTCGACCGACACGAAGTGGAGCCGCTCGCAGCGCGCGGGATCGTCGCGCCACGCGGCCCAGGTCGCGAGGAAGTTGCAGCCGGTGCCGAAACCGGTTTCGACGATCGTAAACGTGCGTTTGCCCTGCCAGCGCCGGGGCAGACGGTTGCCGCCGACGAAGACATGATTCGCCTGCGCGAGTGCGCCCGCGGCGCTGTGATAGATGTCGCCGTAAGCGGGAGATACGAGCGTGCCATCGTCGCGGAACGCGAGCGTGGCGGGAACGAGTCTGTCTGGCATGCGAAACAAAAAGCGTGGCGGCCAGGCCCGGCAAGGGTTTGCCGGATGCGGCCCGGCCGGCCGTTGGCAAAAACCAACGACGGCGCGCGAGGTCCGATCCGGATGCGCATCCTGCCCGGCAGCCGTATGTCAAAAATTGTCGATCAGTGATTCATTCGGCGAAATACCGATGAAAATCTTTGAAACCCTTGTCGTTATTGGGTTTGCGCTGCGCTATCATAGCAAGCGCCGCATCGCGGGGCGGCCGCAGGGCACGCCGGGCGGTGCGCCGCGCAGGCCAGGATGTTGCGCGGTGCCGTCGCGGACAGCTATCGACGGCCCGTTTCGCGCACGTATAATCGGCGCGTCCGCGCTGTTCGTTTCAACCTAACCTGAAAAAGGAACCTTAATGAACAAACAGGAACTGATCGATGCCGTCGCCGCCCAGACGGGCGCCAGCAAGGCTCAAACCGGCGAAACGCTGGACACGCTGCTCGAGGTCATCAAGAAGTCTGTGTCGAAGGGTGACTCGGTTCAGCTGATCGGCTTCGGCAGCTTCGGTTCGGGCAAGCGCGCGGCGCGCACGGGCCGCAACCCGAAGACCGGCGAAACCATCAAGATCCCGGCAGCCAAAACCGTCAAGTTCACGGCCGGCAAGGCGTTCAAGGACGCGGTCAACAAGCGCTGAATCCCGCGCCTGTTCAAGAAAAAACCCGCTGTCGAGCGGGTTTTTTCTTATGCGCATGCGGTTTTTTCACCACACGCGCGCGGGCCTTACAAGATTTAACGGTTGTTAAGAGTGATGCACGATCTGCGCATCGCCGTCTTCCGCATCCCCTTCCCCATCGATATCCCAGGCCGGAAACGGATCGTCGAACGCCACCCATCCCGCTTCGCCGAGCGCATATTCGGCATCGGTCAGCAGGCACGCGTCGAACTTCGCGCGCCACGCCGCCGCGTCGAGCCCGATGCCGATCAGCACCAGTTCCTGACGCCGGTCGCCGATCGACCGGTCGTCGAGATCGCCGTGCCATTCAGCACGAATGTCGGCGAGCAGCTCGTCATCCTGCGGCCATTCGCCGCGATCTTGCGCGGCCCACCAGAGGCCCGCGGGCCCATGCCGGCACACGCCGCCCGCCTGCGACAGCGAGCCGGCGACGTCGTTGCGTGTCGCGAGCCAGAAGAATCCCTTGCTGCGCAGCACGCCGGCCCACGCTTCGTGCAGCAGCGTCCAGAGCCGCGCCGGATGGAACGGCCGGCGCGCGCGATAGACGAAATTGCCGATTCCGTATTCGTCCGCTTCGCCGTGCACGTGATCGTGCTCGTGCGCTTCGTCGAGCGACGCGAGCCAGCCGGGCGCGTTCGACGCATCGTCGAAATCGAAGCGGTGCGTGTTCAGCACGTCGGCGAGCGGCACGTTGCCGAACGTCGCGACGACCTGCTGCGCGCGCGGATTCAGCCGCGCGAGGATCCGCTGCAGCCGCGCGAGCGCGTCGGCGTCGACGAGGTCCGCCTTGTTGATCACCAGCACGTCGCAGAACTCGATCTGTTCGATCAGCAGCTCGACGAGCGTGCGGTCGTCGTCTTCGGTCGCCGCGATTCCGCGCGCCGCGAGTGCGTCGTCGCAGCCGTAATCGCGCAGGAAATTGAATGCGTCGACGACGGTCACGAGCGTGTCGAGCCGCGCGAGCTCGGCGAGCGACGTGCCGTCGTCGTCGACGAACGTGAAGGTTTCGGCGATCGGCATCGGCTCCGCGATGCCGGTCGATTCGATCAGGATCGCGTCGAAACGGCCTTCATCGGCGAGCCGGCGGATCTCGACGAGCAGGTCGTCGCGCAGCGTGCAGCAGATGCAGCCGTTCGACATCTCGACCAGGCGCTCCTCGACGTGCGACAGCGCGGACGCGTCGCGCACGAGCGCCGCGTCGATGTTGACCGACGCGAGATCGTTGACGATCACGGCGACCTTCAGGCCCGCGCGGTTCGCGAGGATGTGATTGAGCAGCGTGGTCTTGCCGGCGCCGAGAAAGCCGGACAGCACGGTAACGGGCAACGGCTGGTTCATTGCGGTATGCATCGACGAAAGAAGGAAGGGCAACCGCGTCGCCTAAAAAGGGCGCCATCGGCCCGGGCCGGGTGCGCGGCGAACATGCGGCGAACGTGTAGAGTCAGCACGCATTGTGCATCAAACGCGCGGCGCCGGCCCGGCGCCACGCCCGGCGCCCGGCCCGCCGCATCACTGCCGCGACAGCAGCCCCCACCGCGCGAGGATCGCGGCGATCTGCTGCGCGTACTTGTCGCGCAGCGACGGCGTCTCGGAATGGTACGCGCCGACCGCCTGCCACGTATTCCCGTACCGGTTCATCTTCTGGCGCAGATGCCACGCGGCGATGTAGACGTTCTTGCACGGCTGCATCAGCGTCTCGCGTCCGATTCCGTAGCGCGACAGCGTTGGAAGATGGATCGAGTTGATCTGCATCAAGCCGTAATCGGTCGAGCCGTTCGCATTGCGGTTTAATGCGTCCGGCCGGTTGTGCGACTCCTGCCACGCGATCGCGCGCAGGATCAGCGGGTTCACCTTCTGATACTTTGCGGCTTCGTCGAAGCAGTCGGCGCGCGCGGTCGTGCCGGCCAGCGCCAGGCCGGCGGTGAGCAGCAAGGTCGAGACGAGCCGGATCTTCATGGTGTCGGCGTGGCGGAAGCGGGTCGGGCGCGGGTTTTCCCGCACCCCGGAATTCGCGCGATGCGCATCGGGACGCCCGTATCATACCGGCAGCGAGCCGCGTTGCGACAGGCGTCGCGCCGTTCGGCCGGGAGGATCGGCCGGATGTTATACCGCACTTTCGTGTCCGTTTGCCGCGAGTCGAGGCAGGCCTCGAACTTACATCGGGCCGACGCCCGGCCAACGGATGTCGCTATTTCGTCGCATTCGAGGAGGTCCTCTCTCGATGTGACATTTCGGACATGAAAAACTGCTAATGTCGCTTTTTTCTGGAATCGGCCCCAAGCAATACTGCCGGATGCGGCCTGAGCCGGCACCGCTTCAAACATCCATGACAAGAACTCGCTTCGTTATTCGGCGCGTCGCGACGGCACTCGCCGTCGCCGGAATCGTCGTCGCGCAGGCCGCGCATGCGCAGGTCACGCTCAACTTCGTCAACGCGGACATCGATCAGGTCGCGAAGGCGATCGGCGCCGCGACCGGCAAGACGATCATCGTCGATCCCCGCGTGAAGGGGCAGCTCAATCTCGTCGCCGAGCGCCCGGTGCCCGAGGAGCAGGCGCTGAAGACGTTGCAGTCCGCATTGCGGATGCAGGGCTTCTCGCTCGTGCAGGATCACGGCGTGCTGAAGGTCGTGCCCGAGGCCGACGCGAAGCTGCAGGGCGTGCCGACCTACATCGGCAACGTGCCGCAGGCGCGTGGCGACCAGATCATCACGCAGGTCTTCGAGCTGCACAACGAATCGGCGAACAACCTGCTGCCGGTGCTGCGGCCGCTGATCTCGCCGAACAACACGGTCACCGCGTATCCGGCGAACAACACGGTCGTCGTCACCGACTATGCGGACAACGTGCGCCGCATCGCGCAGATCATCGCCGGCATCGACAACGCGGCGGGCGAGCAGGTGCTCGTCGTGCCGCTGAAGAACGCGAACGCGCTCGACGCGGCGTCGCAGCTGTCGAAGCTGCTCGACCCCGGCGCGATCGGCAACAGCGACGCGACGCTGAAGGTGTCGGTATCCGCCGACCCGCGCACGAACTCGCTGCTGCTGCGCGCGTCGAACGCGTCGCGCCTCGCGGCCGCGAAGCGGCTCGCGCTGCAGCTCGACGCGCCGACCGGGCAACCCGGTAACATGCACGTCGTGCGGCTGCACAACGCCGATGCGGTGAAGCTCGCGAAGACGCTGCGCGGCATGCTCGGCAAGGGCGCCGGCGAAACCGGCGCGTCGGCGACGTCGAACGACGCGAATTCGTTCAACCAGGGCGGCGCTTCGGGCAGCGGCAACTTCTCGACCGGCACGCCGGGCACGCCGCCGCTGCCGTCGTCGATGAGCGGCTCGTCGTCGTCCTCGTATGGCGGCACGGGCGGCGGTGGGTCGAACACGGGTCTCGGCAATTCGAGCTTCCTCGGCGGCGACAAGGACAAGAGCGACGACAATCAGCCCGGCGGCATGATCCAGGCCGACCCGGCGACGAACTCGCTGATCATCACCGCGTCCGATCCGGTCTACCGGAACCTGCGTACGGTGATCGAGCAGCTCGACGCGCGCCGCGCGCAGGTCTACCTCGAGGCGCTGATCGTCGAGCTCAGCGCGAACACCGACGCGAACCTCGGCATTCAGTGGCAGGGCGCGCTGCTGTCCGGCAACAACGCGGTGTACGGCGGCTCGAACATTCCGGCGCTCGGCGTCGGCACGGTCGGCAACGGCAACAGCATCGTCGACCTGACCGTGCAGGGCAACACGATCAACCAGAACGCGATCATCAACGGCACGACGACATTGACCGGCGTGCTGCAGAACGGCCTGAACATCGGCTGGCTGCACAAATTCGGCAGCATCTGGGGCCTGGGCGGTCTGCTGCAGGCGCTGTCGCAGACGAGCGACGCGAACATCCTGTCGACGCCGAACCTGATCACGCTCGACAACGAGGAAGCGCAGATCGTCGTCGGCCAGAACGTGCCGATTCCGACCGGCTCGTATTCGAACCTGACGGCCGGCAACACGAGCACCGCGTTCAATACGTACGACCGCCGCGACGTCGGCATCACGCTGCACGTGAAGCCGCAGATCACCGACGGCGGGATCCTGAAGCTGCAGCTCTACACGGAGAGCTCGTCGGTCGCGGCCGGCACGCTCACCAACGCGACCGGCCCGACGTTCAACAAGCGCTCGATCCAGTCGACGGTGCTCGCCGACGACGGCCAGATCATCGTGCTCGGCGGCCTGATGCAGGATAGTTACTCGACCGGCGTGAACAAGGTGCCGCTGCTCGGCGACATTCCGTGGCTCGGCCAGTTCTTCCGCTCCGAATCGAAGAGCCGCCAGAAGACGAACCTGATGGTGTTCCTGCGCCCGGTGATCGTGCGCGACGGCGCGACGAGCGAGGCGATCACCCAGAATCGCTACGACTACGCACGCGGCCAGCAAGGCGCGTACCAGTCGGATAACCGGCTGATCCGCGACAAGGACACGCCGATGCTGCCGCCCGCGCCGTTGACGCCGAGCCAGGGCGGCGTGCCGGCGCTGAACCTGTTCGATCTCGACAACATGCGCAGGCTGCCGCCGCCGGCCCAGCCTTCACAGCCGGCCCAGCCGACCCAGCAGCAGGCGCCGGTCGCGCAGCCGCAGGCCGTGCCGCAGCAGCAGGTGCCGCAGCAGGCGATGCCCGCCGCGTCGGCCGCGCCGGCCGTCTCGGGAGCCGCGCAGTGACCGACGTGCTCGCGCACACCCAAGCAAGCGCGCCCGGCGAGCGCCCGGCGCCGTCGCCGCTCGCCGCGCGGCTGCTGCCGTATTCGTTCGCGAAGAACGGCCAGATCCTGATCGCGCAACAGCACGACGACACGCTCGAAGTGTGGATCAGCGAACGCACGAGCGACGCGGCGCTCGCCGAAGTCGCGCGCAACTTCGGCGCGATCACCGTCGAGCGCATGCCGGCCGACGTGCTCGCGGCCGCGATCAACCAGGCGTACGCGCGCCACGACGGCAGCGCCGCGCAGGTGGTCGGCGAGGTCGAGGGCGAGGTCGATCTGTCGCGGCTGATGCAGGACATCCCCGAAGTCGAGGATCTGCTCGAATCGGAGGACGACGCGCCAATCATCCGGATGATCAACGCGCTGCTCACGCAGGCCGCGCGCGAGCAGGCGTCGGATATCCACATCGAGCCGTTCGAGAACGCGTCGGTCGTGCGCTTTCGCGTGGACGGCACGCTGCGCGACGTCGTGCGGCCGAAGAAGGCGCTGCACGGCGCGCTGATCTCGCGGATCAAGATCATGGCGCAGCTCGACATTGCGGAGAAGCGGCTGCCGCAGGACGGCCGGATCACGCTGCGCGTCGGCGGGCGGCCGGTCGACGTGCGCGTGTCGACGCTGCCCACCGGGCACGGCGAGCGCGCGGTGCTGCGTCTGCTCGAGAAGGACGCGCAGCGGCTGAACCTCGAGGCGCTCGGGATGGGCCGCGATACGCTCGCGCAGTTCGACACGCTGATCTCGCGCCCGCACGGAATCGTGCTCGTGACCGGCCCGACCGGCTCGGGCAAGACGACGACGCTGTACGCGTCGATGTCGCGGCTCGAGACCGCGACGACGAACATCATGACCGTCGAGGATCCGATCGAATACGACCTCGGCGGGATCGGCCAGACGCAGGTCAACGAGCGGATCGGGATGACGTTCGCGCGCGCGCTGCGCTCGATCCTGCGTCAGGATCCAGACGTGATCATGATCGGCGAAATTCGCGACCTCGAAACCGCGCAGATCGCGGTGCAGGCGTCGCTGACCGGCCACCTCGTGCTCGCGACGCTGCATACGAACGATGCGTCGTCGGCGGTCACGCGCCTCACCGACATGGGCGTCGAGCCGTACCTGCTCGCGTCGTCGCTGCTCGGCGTGCTCGCGCAGCGGCTTGTGCGGCAGCTGTGCCCGCACTGCAAGACCGAGCGGCACGAGGGCGGCCGCACCGTCTGGCACCCGGTCGGCTGCGACAAGTGCGGGCAGTCCGGCTACGCCGGTCGACGCGGCGTGTACGAGCTGCTGCTCGTCGACGATGCGATCCGCGCGCTGGTCCACCGCAACGCGGCCGACGCCGAGATCCTGGCCGCCGGCCGCGCGCACGGGATGCGCACGCTGCGCGACGACGCCGAGCGCTGGCTCGCGGCCGGCGCGACGTCGCTCGAGGAAGTGCTGCGCGTGACGGGAGGCGCGTAGCGCGATGCCGGCCTTCCGTTTCGAAGCGATCGATGCGGGCGGGCGCCCGCAGAAAGGCGTCGTCGAAGCCGACAGCGCGCGCGCCGCGCGCGGCCAGCTGCGCACGCAGGGGCTGACGCCGCTCGTCGTCGAGCCGGCCGCGAGCGCGAGCCGCGGCGCGCGCACGCAGCGCCTCGCGCTCGGCCGCAAGCTGTCGCAGCGCGAGCAGGCGATCCTCACGCGCCAGCTCGCGAGCCTGCTGATCGCCGGGCTGCCGCTCGACGAGGCGCTCGGCGTGCTGACCGAGCAGGCCGAGCGCGACTACATCCGCGAGCTGATGGCCGCGATCCGCGCGGAAGTGCTCGGCGGCCATTCGCTCGCGAACGCGCTCGCCGAGCATCCGCGCGATTTTCCGGAGATCTACCGCGCGCTGGTGTCGGCCGGCGAGCATACGGGCAAGCTCGGCATCGTGCTGTCGCGGCTGGCCGACTACATCGAGCAGCGCAACGCGCTGAAGCAGAAGATCGTGCTCGCGTTCACGTATCCGGCGATCGTCACCCTGATCGCGTTCGGGATCGTCACGTTCCTGCTCAGCTACGTGGTGCCGCAGGTCGTGAACGTGTTCGCGAGCACGAAGCAGCAGCTGCCGTTCCTGACGATCATGATGATGGCGCTGTCCGGCTTCGTGCGGCACTGGTGGTGGGCGATGCTGCTCGCGGCCGCGCTCGTCGTCTGGTTCGTGAAGGCGACGCTGTCGCGCGACGGACCGCGCCTCGCGTTCGACCGGTGGCTGCTCACCGCGCCGCTCGCGGGCAAGCTCGTGCGCGGCTACAACACGGTGCGCTTCGCGAGCACGCTCGGCATCCTGACGGCGGCCGGCGTGCCGATCCTGCGCGCGCTGCAGGCGGCCGGCGAAACGCTGTCGAACCGCGCGATGCGCGCGAACATCGACGACGCGATCGTGCGCGTGCGCGAAGGCTCGGCGCTGTCGCGCGCGCTGAACAACGTGAAGACGTTTCCGCCGGTGCTCGTGCACCTGATCCGCTCCGGCGAGGCGACCGGCGACGTGACGACGATGCTCGACCGCGCGGCCGACGGCGAGGCGCGCGAGCTCGAGCGCCGCACGATGTTCCTGACGAGCCTGCTCGAGCCGCTGCTGATTCTGGCGATGGGGGGGATCGTGCTCGTGATCGTGCTGTCGGTGATGCTGCCGATCATCGAGCTGAACAACATGGTGCAGTGACGGCCGCGCGCGCGGGGCGCGTGCGGGGTTCAGCGCATGTAGATCGCCGGGCTCGGCGTGTTCGCGGGCAGCGAGATTTCGGCGCGGGCGCCGTTGCGGTCGACGACGATCGAGCGGTCGCGGACTTCGGCGAGCTTCTCGCCGGGCGCGATCTCGGCGCCGAGCGACACCGCGCGCGGCGGCTCGCCGCCGGTGGCGACGATCGCGGCGGCGCCGTGCTGCAGCGCGAGAACGCCGAACAGGTGGATGTCCTGGATGGGGTTCTTCGTGAGCTGGCCGCCGAACAGCGCGGCGGCGTCCTCGGTGCGGATCGGCGCGCGCGCGGCCGCCGCGGGCAGCGGCGTCTCGCGGGCCGACAGCGTGACGACCCAGTAGGTCGCCATCGCGCAGAGCGCCGCGAAGAGCGCGAGGGAAAGGATCCGGATCGAGAGCGTGTTCATGCGCGTTATTGTACGGATCTATATGAAATTTGCGTTGGGTGAAAGCCCTCGGCGAGCGTCGCCTTACAATGCGGGCTCCCGCCGGAATCGCGTTGTAAGGCGGCGGGCGGCTCCGGCAACGTTTTCGGGGTCGCGAACGCGCGTCATGCCGACGCGATCATTTTTTGAGGAAGAGGTAGTCAGTCATGCAAACGTGGATCACTCGTCGCAACGCGGCCGCTCGCCGTCACCGTGGTTTTACGCTGATCGAAGTCATGGTGGTGATCGCGATCCTCGGGATTCTCGCGGCGCTGATCGTGCCGAAGATCATGAGCCGCCCGGACGAGGCGCGCCGCATCGCGGCGAAGCAGGACATCGGCACGATCATGCAGGCGCTGAAGCTGTACCGCCTCGACAACGGCCGCTATCCGACGCAGGAACAGGGCCTGACCGCGCTCGTGCAGAAGCCGGCCACCGATCCGGTGCCGAACAACTGGAAGGACGGCGGCTATCTCGAGCGCCTGCCGAACGATCCGTGGGGGAATACGTACAAGTATCTGAACCCGGGCGTGCACGGCGAGATCGACGTGTTCAGCTACGGCGCCGACGGCAAGGAGGGCGGCGAAGGCAACGACTCCGATATCGGGTCGTGGCAGTAAGCCGCGGCTGATCGTTCACGCTCCGCCGGCCATGCACGCGATGCGCACGACAGGCACGCTTTTCCGCTTCGGTGCGCGATCCGCGACGACGGTTGGCGCCGGTCGCCGGGCGAGAGGCTTCACGCTGCTCGAGATGCTCGTCGTGCTCGTGATCGCGGGGCTGCTCGTGTCGCTCGCGTCGCTGTCGCTGACGCGCAATCCGCGCACCGACCTGCGCGAGGAGGCGCAGCGGCTCGCGCTGCTGTTCGAGAGCGCGGGCGACGAGGCGCAGGTGCGCGCGCGCCCGATCGCGTGGCAGCCGACCGAGCGCGGCTTTCGCTTCGACATCGGCACCGTCGACGGCTGGCGGCCGCTGCGCGACGATCTGCTGCGCCCGCGCAACTGGGACGGCGGCGTGACGGGCGCCGACATCGACTATCCGGGCTCCGACACCCGCGCGAGCCGGCTCGTGTTCGGCACCGAGAGCATCGACATGCCGGTACGCGTGACGCTGCATTCGGCGGTCGGCAGCGCGACGATCGTCGGCACCGGCAACGGCCGCTACGAGGTGCAGTGACGATGCGCGGCCGCCCTTCCCCTTTTTCTCCGCGTGGTGCGACACGAGGCTTCACGATGATCGAGGTGCTCGTCGCGCTCGCGATCATCGCGGTCGCGCTCGCCGCGTCGATCCGCGCGGTCGGCACGATGGCGAGCAACGCGGCCGAGCTGCATCGGCGCCTCCTCGCCGGCTGGAGCGCCGACAACGCGCTCGCGCAGCTTCGCCTCGCGCATGCGTGGCCCGCGATCGGCGAGCAGCGCTTCGACTGCTCGCAGGGCAACGTGCAGCTCGTCTGCACGCAGCGCGTCAGCACGACGCCGAATCCGGTGTTCCGGCGCGTCGAGGTGTCGGTGAGCACGCCCGGCGAATCCGGCGTGCTCGCACAGATGGTCACGGTGGTGGCGAATGAGACGAGCCGTTCGCTCTGACGCGCGCGCGCCGCGATCCATCCGCGCGCCCCGCCGCCGCTCCTCCGGCTTCACGCTGATCGAGCTGATGGTCGCGATCGCGATCCTCGCGGTGGTCGCGGTGCTGGCGTGGCGCGGACTCGACCAGATCGTGCGCGGCCGCGACAAGGTCGCCGCCGAGATGGAGGACGAGCGCATCTTCGCGCAGACGTTCGACCAGATGCGCACCGACGTGCGCCGCGCGGCGACCGACGACGAGGCCGGTGGGCCCGCGCTCGCGATCGCCGGCAACACGCTGCAGGTCGTCCGCGCGTTCGACGTGCCCGGCGCGGCGCCGCGGCTGCAGATCGTCCGCTACCGGGTTGCCGGCGGCCGCGTGGTCCGCTACGCGTCGCCGCCGATCGGCGACGAGAGCGCGCTGCAGCGCATGCTGAAGGACACCGACGTCGACGGCTGGAGCGCGGTGCCGCTGATGGCCGGCGTCGGCGCGATCGACGCGCGCCTGTACGTGCCGCGCGTCGGCTGGACGACGAACATGCCGACCGCCGACGACGCGCTCGCGCAGAACAACGAAGCGCTGAAGGTTCCGCAGCTCGGCAACGCGCCGCCGCCGCGCGCGGTGACGGGCCTGCAGGTCAGCATCGGCGCGACGTCGCTGCGCGTGCCGGTCACGCGCATCTTCATCGTCGGGGAATGACGATGAAGATGCGCCGCTTCCCCGCTTCTCATGCCCTGCC
Source organism: Burkholderia guangdongensis (assembly GCF_013403875.1). Classification (GTDB taxonomy): domain Bacteria; phylum Pseudomonadota; class Gammaproteobacteria; order Burkholderiales; family Burkholderiaceae; genus Burkholderia; species Burkholderia guangdongensis. Next base: position 87,405 of record NZ_JACBNX010000014.1, read on the forward strand.
GCGCCGTGCGGCCACGCCGTCGCGCCAGCGCGGCGCGGCGATCATCACCGCGCTCGTCGTCGTCGCGCTCGCGGCGATCCTCGTGTCCGGGATGTTGTGGCGCGAGCAGGTGCAGATCCGCCGGATCGAGAACCAGCGTCTCGCCGCGCAGGCGCAGTGGGTCGCGCGCGGCGCGCTCGACTGGACGCGGATGATCCTGCGCTCGGAAGCCGACACGTCGCCCGGCATCACGTATCTCGGCGGGATCTGGGCGGTGCCGATCGCGAAGACGAAGCTGTCCGATTTCCTCGGACGGATCGGCGGCGGCGATCCGGGCGGCGGCGAGGACACGTACATCTCCGGCTCGATCGAGGACGCGCAGGCGAAATTCAATCTGCGCAACCTGGTGTCGTCGCCGGTGCCGGGCGCGATGCAGCTGAATGCCGCGCAGGTGCTCGCGTTCGCGCGCCTGCTGGCGACGCTCGGCTACGACGGCGCGCTCGCGAAGCGCGTCGCGATCCAGATGCGCGCGGGCCTCGCGCATTCGGCCACGCGTTTTCAGGCCGCGGCGCCGCCCGGTGTCGCGAGCATGCCGGTCCCGCTGCCCGATGGTGGCACGCAGGGTGGCACGCAGGGTGGCGGTGACCTGACCGACGAGCCGGGGCTCGCGGACGGCGGGGGCGGCCCTGCGCCGCTGCTGATGACGAGCGTCGACAGCCTGCTCGACGTCGAGGGCTTCACGCCGGAGATGGTCGAGCGACTGCGCCCGTTCGTGACCGTGCTGCCGACGACGACGCCCGTCAACATGAACACCGCGCCCGCCGAGGTGATCGCGTCGCTGGTGCCGGGGATGAGCGTGTCGTCCGCGCAGTCGCTGGTCGCGCGGCGCGAAACCGTGTTTTTCCGCAATCTGGCCGACGTGACGCTCGCGCTGAGCGGCGCCGGCGCGCCGCCGGGCACGCCGCTCGATTCGAGCGTGATCGACGTCAATTCGAGCTATTTCATCGTGCACGGCCGGATTCAGCACGAACGCGCGGAGGTGGATCGCACCTCGCTCGTGTATCGTGATCCGGCGACGCACACGACGCGGGTCGTGCGAATCCGCGATCAGCTATAACGACGCCATTCGGGAGAGGAGTCCGTGAGCACGTTGATTGTTTTACTGCCGCCGCGCGAACCGGCCGTGCCGCTGCAGGAATGGCAGTGGCCGGAGCTGCCGTTCACGCTCGTCGACAAGACCGGCCAGACGCAGCGCGCCGGCCGCGCGGCGCTCGCGCTCTTGCCGCGCGCGGCGTCGACGGTGCTGATCGTCGCCGCGCGCGACGTGCTGCTGCTCGCCGCGGCCGTGCCGCCGCTGCGCGGGCCGAAGCTGCGTCAGGCGCTGCCGAACGTCATCGAGGATCAGCTGATTCAGGATCCGCAGGGCTGCCACATCGCGCTCGATCCGGCCGCGCTGCCCGACGGGCGGCGCGTGCTCGCGGTCGTCGACCGCGCGTGGTTCCGGACGATCTGCGACGCGTTCGTCGCGGCCGGCCATCGGCATCTGCGCGCGGTGCCCGCGACGCGCTGCCTGCCTGCGCCGACGGTGGTGCCGGCGGTGGCGCCAATTGGGGCGGCCGAGCCCGCGGCATCCGCCACGCAGGCTGGGGGTGAAGCGGCTGCGTCCGCCCGTCCGGCCGCGGTCGCGGCAGTGCTCGGCGTGGCCGCCGCGCTCGAGCCGGTGCTTGCCGACGCGGTCGCGCTGGCCGCATCCGCACCGCGCGTCGAGCTCGCGCTCGCGCGCGGCGCGCTCGGCGAGGGCTTCGTCGCGCCGGCGTCGCGCGTCGCCGGCACGCTGGCCGCACTGACGGGCGGTGCGCCGGTCGAGCTTTACACGCTCGCGGAACCGGGCGCGGAACCGCGTCTCGCGTCGGTTGCCGCGCGCGACGATAACGGTGCACTGCGCGGCGCACTGCACGACGCACTGCCCGGCGTCTCCCAAGGGGATGTCCTTCGGGGCGCCACCGCGCTGCCGTTCGACGCGTTCGCGCGCCGCGCGCTCGCGGAGCGCTTCGATCTGTGCCAGTTCGAATTCGAAATGCAGCCGTGGCGCTTCGACCGCGCGACGGTGAGGCGGCTGCGCGTGCCGGTCGCACTCGCGGCGGCGACGCTCGGCATCGCGGTCGTCGGAATGAATCTGTACTGGTGGAAGCTGTCGCGCGAGCGCGATGCGCTATCCGCGCAGATCACCGAGACGCTGCTGACCGCGTTCCCGAAGACGACGACCGTGCTCGATCCGCCCGCGCAGATGGCGCGTCAGCTCGATCAGCTGCGGCTCGCGGCCGGCGAGCTGTCGCCGAACGACTTCCTCGCGCTCGCGAGCGGGCTGTCGCGCGCGCTCGGGCCGCTGCCGCCGAACGGCATCGCGTCGCTCGACTATCACGACCGGCGGCTCGACGTCGGCTTCAAGCCGGAGGTCAAGGTCGATCCGGACTTCGCGCAGCGTCTCGCGCAAAACGGGCTGTCGGGCGAGATCGACAGCAGCACGGGCAAATGGACGATCCGGAGCCGTTCATGAAAACAGCGATCAACGAAACGCTGGCGCAATTCTGGGGCGCGCGCACCCTTCGCGAAAAACAGATGCTCGGCTGGGGTGGCGCGGTGCTCGCCGTGGCGTTCGCCTACTCGGTGCTGTGGTCGCCTGCGCAGGAAGGCAGCGCGCGAATCTCGCACGCGTTGCCGACGATGCGCGGCGAGCTCGCGCAGATGGCCGCGCAGGCGAACGAGGCGCGGATGCTGACGGCCGCCGCGCAGGGCGTCGCGCCGACCGGCGCCGCGCTGAAGGATGCGCTGACCGCGTCACTGTCCGACCACGGGCTGCCGGCCGCGCAGCTCCAGATCGTCGGCGAGGGCGTGCAGATCCAGATGAAGAACGCGTCGTTCCCGCTGTGGACGCAGTGGCTCGACGACGCGCGGCGGCAGTTCAAGGTGCAGGTCGGCGAGGCGCACGTGAGCGCGCTGAAGGACGATGGCCAGGTCGACCTGACGGCGGTGATGCAGCCGTCCACGCGGAAATGACGGCGCGCAACGGGCACGCGGCGGTCGAGAGGATCGGGCGATGACGCGGTGGCTGAGGCGGCTCGGCGCCGCATTGCCGTGGGTCGCCGCCGGCGGTCTCGCGAGCGTGGTCACGCTCGTCGCGCTCGCGCCGGCCGCGTGGGTCGCGCCTCAGTTCGCGCGCGCGACCCACGGGCGCGTGAATCTCGTCGATCCGGACGGCTCGCTGTGGCACGGCGGCGCAACGCTGCTGCTCGCGCCGGGCGCGGATCGCAGCGCGTCGACGCTGCTGCCCGGGCGGGTCGAATGGCGCACCGAATTCTGGCCGCTGCTGACGGGCCGCGTGCGGATGCGGATGTGGCAGACGGACGCGATGCGCAACCCGATCACGCTCGATGCGACGTGGCGCGGCGCGGTGGTGTCGTCGGGCGCGATGGCGGTGCCGGCGTCGCTGCTCGCGGGGCTCGGCACGCCGTTCAACACGCTCGATCTGCAGGGCGACGTGCGGCTGCGCTGGAGCGACTGGCGGCTGTTCGGCAACGACGCGTTCGGCCGGCTGAACGTGACGATCGATTCGATGAGCTCGCGCGTGTCGCGCGTGAAGCCGCTCGGGTCGTACGAGGCGGTGCTGTTCGCGCAGGGCGCGGGCGCGAACCTCGACCTGACGACGCTGAAGGGCCCGCTGTTCCTCGACGGGCACGGCGAGTTCGGTGCGGCGAGCGCGTCGTTTCGCGGCACCGCGCACGCGTCGCCGGAGCAGCAGGCGAATCTCGCGGGGCTGCTGAACCTGCTCGGGCGTCCGATCGGCAACGGCGCGGTGTCGCTGATCTACGGCGACGCCGCACGCTGACGACGGGCGGCGGGCGGCGTCGCCCGCCCCGCCACCACCCCGCCGTCGCGGCGGCTACTGCTGCGCGAGCGGCGCCGGAGCCGACGCCGCTGCCGGCGCCGACGCGTTCGCGGGCGGCGCCGCGACGTCGCCGGTTTCGCGCGTCATCTGCGACGCATCCCAGCCGCCGCCGAGCGCCTTCACGAGCCCGACCGACGACACCATCCGCTCACCGGCGATCGTCGCGAGCTTCTGGTGCGCGGTGAACGCGGTCGTCTGCGCGGACAGCACGTTCAGATACGCGACGGTGCCCGCCTTGTACTGGTTCAGCGTGATCGCGAGCGAGTGCTCGGCGCTGTCGACGGCCTGCTGCTGCACGCCGACCTCCTGCGCGAGGATCCGCTGCGACGCGAGATTGTCCTCGACGTCCTGGAACGCCGCGAGCACGGTCTGCCGGTACGTGGCGACGTTCTGATCGTACGCGGCGCGCGCGGCGTCGGTTTGCGCGGAACGCAGGCCGGCGTCGAACAGCGTCGCCGCGAGTTGCGGGCCGACGGTCCAGAAGCGCGACGGCAGCGTGAACAGCTGCGACCACACCGAGCTTTCGAACCCGCCGCTCGCGGATAGCGTCAGCGACGGGAAGAACGCGGAGATCGCGACGCCGATCTGCTCGTTCGCGGCCGCCGCGCGCCGCTCGGCGCCCGCGATGTCGGGCCGCCGCTCGAGCAGCGCGGACGGCACGTCGACCGGCGTGACGGGCGGCTCGGCGGTGAGCGGCATCGGCGGCAGCGAGAACGTCGACGCCGGCTCGCCGATCAGCGTCGCGATCGCGTGCTCGTACTGCGCGCGCGCGACGCCGTTGTCGATCGCCGCGGCCTGCGCGGACTGGAGCTGCGTTTGCGCCTGGATCACGTCCGAGCGCGCGGCGACGCCCTGCGCGTACTGGTTTTCGGTGAGCTGCAGCGACTGCTGGTACGACTTGACGGTGTCGTCGAGGAGCTTCTGCAGCGCGTCGGCGGTGCGCAGCTGGAAGTAGGTCTGCGCGAGCGTCGCCTGCTGCGACAGCCGCGCGTTCGCGAGATCGGCGGCGGCGGCCGATTCGTTCGCGCGCTGCTCGCTGACCGTGCGGCTGACCTTGCCCCACAGGTCGGGCTCCCACGATGCGTCGAGGCTGGCGCTGTAGCTGTTGCTGATCAGGCTGGAGCTGCCGATGCTGGCCGACGTACCCGACGCGCGCGGCGTGCGCGAGCGCGACGCCGACGCGGACAAGCCGACGGTCGGGAAGTAGGCCGCGCGCGCCTCGGTGACGAGCGCGCGCGCCTGGCGATAGGCGGCCGCGGACTGCGCGATCGTCTGGTTCGACGCATTGAGCTTGTCGATCAGCGTGTTCAGTTGCGGATCGTCGTAGACGGTCCACCACGGTCCGCGGTCGGCGCGGTCGGCGGGCTGCGCGACCTTCCAGCCGGCGGGCGCTTCCTTGAACGCGGCGGGCACGGGCGCGGCGGGCCGCTTGTAGTCGGGCCCGACCGCGCAGCCGGCGAGCAGCACGACCGCCGCGGCAACGGCGACGCCCATGGCGGCGGCGGTGCTCGGCGTGCGGCGTGCGCGCGGGGATCGGACGTACGGCATCGTGTGATTCCTGTCAGGGCGCGTCGCCCGGGGCGGGCGCGCGCGAGGCGGCGGACGGGCCGCCGGTGTGGACAAATGGTAACTGATCGCGGGGAGGCTGCGCAGCCGTTAGGGTACGGCGTGCCGAGGGGGGATGTGTTACCGGCGCGGGCAGGTGGATTACCACGCATTACGCACAGCTTGCGGATGCGGCACGACGGCCGGCAGTCGGCTAGAGTGGGTTAGAGCAGGTTCTCGGTCCGGCGGCGCACGCATCATTTCATTGACTGAGATAATATTGACCATGCAATCATTTCTCACGATACTGGGCGCGTTTTCTCCCGACCACGCGTGCATGCTCCCATGACCGGCGGCCTTTACGATCCCGACAACATCGCACTCGAAACGAGCCTCGGCTATTACCTGTCGAAGGCGCGTCAGGCGCTCGGCGAGCGGATGGACCGCGCGCTCGAGCCGCTCGACCTCACATCGCAACAGATCGGCGTGATCCTGCTGCTCGCGCGCGGCTATGCGCGCACGCCGTTCGAGCTGTCGCGCAAGCTGTCGTACGACAGCGGCTCGATGACGCGGATGCTCGACCGTCTCGAGCGCAAGGGCTTCGTCTCACGCGCGCGCAGCGAGCAGGACCGCCGCGTGATCGAGCTGACGCTGACCGAACGCGGCGCCGACGCCGCGCATGCGCTGCCCGCGCTGATCGCGAACGCGCTGAACGCGCAGCTCGCAGGTTTTTCGGCCGACGAGCTCGTGCTGCTGACCGGCATGCTGCAACGTTTCATCGCGAACGGGCCGGATACGCCCGCCTGCCCGTCCGGTACGACGCACGCGTCGGACGGCGACGCCGAAGGCTGACGCGCGGGTTCATTCATGTTTAAGCGCACGTTTAAATATCTGTCTGGGCAGAAGATGACGCGACACGGGAGATTCGCATGACCGCTCCGGCTTCCGCCACCTCCGCCACCTCCGCCGCCGCCGAACCGGCGCCGCTGCCTGGCGGCGCACTCGCGCTGCTCACCGTCGGGCTCGCGCTCGGCACGTTCATGGAGGTGCTCGACACGTCGATCGCGAACGTCGCGGTGCCGACGATCTCGGGCAGCCTCGGCGTCGCGACGAGCGAAGGCACGTGGGTGATCTCGTCGTACTCGGTCGCGTCGGCGATCGCGGTGCCGCTGACCGGCTGGCTCGCGCGGCGCGTCGGCGAGGTGCGGCTCTTCACGCTGTCGGTGCTCGCGTTCACGATCGCGTCGTCGCTGTGCGGGCTCGCGACGAACTTCGAGTCGCTGATCGCGTTCCGGCTGCTGCAGGGGCTCGTGTCCGGCCCGATGGTGCCGCTGTCGCAGACGATCCTGATGCGCACCTACCCGCCGGCGAAGCGCGGGCTCGCGCTCGGGCTATGGGCGATGACGGTGATCGTCGCGCCGATCTTCGGCCCGCTGATGGGCGGCTGGATCACCGACAACTACACGTGGCCGTGGATCTTCTACATCAACCTGCCGATCGGTCTTTTCTCGGCGACTTGCGCGTACTTCCTGCTGCGCGGCCGCGAAACGAAGACGACGAAGCAGCGGATCGACGCGATCGGCCTCGCGCTGCTCGTGATCGGCGTGTCGTGCCTGCAGATGATGCTCGACCTCGGCAAGGACCGCGACTGGTTCAACTCGCGGTTCATCGTCGCGCTCGCGCTGATCGCGGTGGTGTCACTCGCGTTCATGCTCGTCTGGGAGACGACCGAGAAGGAGCCGGTCGTCGATCTCTCGCTCTTCAAGGACCGCAACTTCGCGCTCGGCGCGGTGATCATCTCGTTCGGCTTCATGGCGTTCTTCGGCTCGGTCGTGATCTTTCCGCTGTGGCTGCAGACCGTGATGGGCTACACGCCGGGCCTCGCCGGCCTCGCGACCGCGCCGGTCGGGCTGCTCGCGCTCGTGCTGTCGCCGCTGATCGGCCGCAACATGCACCGGCTCGATCTGCGGATGGTCGCGAGCATCGCGTTCTGCGTGTTCGCGTTCGTGTCGATGTGGAACGCGACGTTTACGCTCGACGTGCCGTTCAACCATGTGATCCTGCCACGGCTCGTGCAGGGGATCGGCGTCGCGTGCTTCTTCGTGCCGATGACGACGATCACGCTGTCGAGCATCCCGGACGAGCGGCTCGCGAGCGCATCGGGGCTGTCGAACTTCATGCGCACGCTGTCCGGCGCGATCGGCACCGCGGCCAGCTCGACCTACTGGGAGAACGACGCGATCTATCACCACGCGGTGCTGTCCGAGTCGGTGAACGTGTATGCGCGGAACACGCTGGACTATCAGGGCGCGCTGGCGCAGCTCGGGCTCGCCGGCCAGGTGTCGACCGCACAGATCAATCAGGTCGTCACGCAGCAGGGCTTCATGATGGCGACCAACGACTTCTTCCATCTGTCGGCGGTGGTGTTCGTCGCGCTTGCGGCGTTGGTGTGGATCACCAAGCCGAGGCGGGGCGCCGGGGCGGCGATGGGGCATTGATTGCGTGGTTGAATTGAACTAAGCTAACGTTCATTGTGAACTTAGTTCATTCGAGGGCGCGATGCAAACCTACAACATGCATGACGCAAAGACGAATCTGTCGCGGTTGATCGACGAGGCCGTCCATGACGGCGAACCGTTCGTGATTGCGAAAGCCGGCAAGCCGCTCGTCAAGGTCGTGCCGATCGATGTGCGGGAGCCCGTGCCACCGAGCCGGATCGGCTTCATGAAGGGGCAGATCCATGTTCCGGACGATTTCGATTCGATGGGCAGCGGCGAGATTCAGACGCTGTTCGAGGGCGATGCATGAAGCTGCTGCTCGACACGCACCTGATCCTCTGGGCGGCCGCGGGCGCGGCCGAGTTGCCGGACCGCGCCCGCGCACTGATCGAAGATCCCGCTCATACCCCGCTCTTCAGCGGGGCAAGCCTGTGGGAGATCGTCATCAAGCGCGGGCTGAATCGCGACGACTTTCAGGTCGATCCCAACGTGCTTCGTCGCAATCTGCTCGACGTCGGCTATGTGGAATTGCCGATCACGAGCGCGCATGCGCTCGCGGTCGAGCCGCTGCCGCCGATCCATCGTGACCCGTTCGACCGGCTTCTGGTCGCGCAGGCGATTTCGGAAGGCGTCACGCTGGTGACGCACGACCCGATCGTGGCCCAGTATCCCGGCCCCATTCAACACGTCTGACCAATACGTGGAACCGGGCCGGCATCACCGCGCCAGCAATCCCCCGAACGCCAGATCGCTCCCCGGCTCGACCGGCAGCGTCGCGCGCGCGACGTCGAGCCATGCGCGCGCGGCGTGCGACAGGTAGCCCTTCTTCAGCCAGCCGAGCGCGATCGCCCACGTGATCTCCGGCTCGACGATCGGCCGGCACGTGAACTGCCCCGCGTCGAGCCGCCGGCAGTACGGCTCGGGCAGCAGCGCAATCCCGACGCCCGCGTGCACGAGCGCCGCCATGAAATCCCAGTGCCCGCTGCGGCTCACGATCGACGGCGTGAAGCCGACCTGGCGGCACGCGTCGAGCACCGCGTCGTTCAGCGCGAGACTCTCCGCATAGAACACGAACGATTCGCGCGCGAGATCCGCGAGCGGCACCGCGCGAGCGTCGTCCCAGCGCGATTCGCGCGGCGCGACGAGCCACAGCGGCGCGCGCACCATCGGCAGCACGTCGAACACCGCCGGATCGGCCGGCTCGAGCAGCCCGCCGAGCTCCAGCTCGCCTGCGACGAGCGCCGCCTCGATCATCCGCGCGCCCTGCTCGAACAGCTTCAGCTCGATGTTCGGGTAGCGCTGCTTGTACGCGGCGATGACCGGCGTGAACAGCGACCCGCCGAGCGGCGGAATCCCGATCGACAGCTCGCCGCGACCGAGCGTGCCGAGATCGTCGAGCTCCGAGCGCAGCTGCGCGTGCGCGGCGAGCACGTCCTGCCCGCGCTGGAACACGATCCGGCCGGCGTCGGTCAGCACCATCTGCCGGCCGTCGCGCAGCAGCAGCGGCGAGCCGATCTCGTCCTCGAGCGCCTTCACCATCTTGCTGATCGTCGGCTGTGTGACGAACATCCGCTCCGCCGCCGCCGTGAAGCTCTGCTGGCGGACGACCTCGACGAAATAGCGCAGCGCGCGCAGCTCCATCGGCTTGCCTCCCCAAAGTGGTGAATGTCGGGCTCAGATAATTCCAAATCGGAATGAAGATGATAGAGACAAGTCATTTTATATATGGATGAGGGAATTCTATACTTGCTCCATCGTTGAAATGCCTGTAAGGAGCCCCCGCCATGAACAAGTCGATCGCCATCGCACCGGCCCGGCCCGCATCCGGTCTCGCGCGCACCGGGCGCGTCGTGCTGCAGGCGGGCGCGCTCGCGGCGCTCTGGTATGCGGTCGACTGGACGGTGCACGCGGTCGCCCTGCCGATTCCGTCCGGCGTGATCGGCCTCGCGGTGCTGCTTGCGCTGCTGTTCTGCGGCGGCGTCGCGCCGGCGTGGGTCAGGGACGGCGCGAACTGGCTGCTGTCCGACATGCTGCTGTTCTTCGTGCCGGCGGCGGTCGCCGCGGTGCAGTACGGCGGCCTGTTCCGCGAGGACGGCTGGCGGCTCGCGCTCGTCGTCGTCGCGGGCACCGCGTTCGTGATGGTCGCCGTCGCGGTGTCCGTCGATCTCGCCGCGCGGCTCGAGCGCAAGCTCGCGATGCAGCGCGTGCGCGTCGGGCGCGAGCGCCGTCATTGATCCTCTTTGATCGCCGTTGGTCGCTTTAGATCGCTGTCGATCCCGTCACCTTCCCGGAGCCGATCATGCCGACGTCCCTGCCGCACCTGTTAGCCGCCCCGTCCAACACCGCGATCTCGATCGGCTGCTTCGTGCTGACCGTCGTGCTGTATTTCGCGTCGAAGCAGCTCTACGCGTACAAGAAGACGCTGCTGTTCTCGCCGCTCGTGTTCGTGCCGGGCGTGCTCGTCGCGATCGTCGCCGCGACCGGCATTCCGTATTCGGTCTACTTCCGCGACACGCGCTGGCTGATGTGGCTGCTCGGCCCGGCGACGATCGCGTTCGCGGTGCCGATCCACGACTATCGCGACCTGATTCGCCGCCACTGGCTGTCGCTGTCGGTCGGCGTCGCGGTCGGGATCGTCGCGGGGATCTGCGGGTCGCTCGCGCTCGCGAAGCTGCTGCACCTGTCGCCGGAGCTGCAGCGCTCGCTGATGACGCGCTCGGTGTCGACGCCGTTCGCACTCGCGGTGTCCGACAAGATCCACGCGCCGCGGGATCTGACCGCCCTCTTCGTGATCGCGACCGGCATCTGCGGGATGCTGCTCGGCGAGATCGTGCTCGCGCTCGTGCCGCTGCGCACACGGCTCGCGCGCGGCGCGCTGTTCGGTGCGGCCGCGCACGGCGTCGGCACCGCGAAGGCGCGCGAGATCGGCAGTGAGGAAGGCGTCGTGTCGAGCCTCACGATGATGATCGCCGGCGTCGCGATGGTGCTGATCGCGCCGCTGCTGTCGCTGCTGCCGATCTGAACGGCGGCACAGTGGCGCGGCGGCCGTGGGGCGGCCACGCGTCGCCGCCCCACCCGCCCGACAAACGCCGGAAATAGCCGCAAATCCCCCCTCTGCTCCACCCATCGGCGGTGGGCCGGATGTCGAACAATTCACGCTACGACATCCTGCACGCACCGAACATGGCATCCACGACCGCAAATCCGCCCGCCGACCGGCCGGCGTCGTCCGGCAAGCTCAAGCGCATCGCGCTCATCGCCGTCGTCGCGCTCGTCGCGGCGGGCGTCGCCGCGGGCGGCATGTACTTCTTTCTCGCGAAGGAAGGCCTCGGCCATGCATCCGCCGCGCCGGCCGAGCCGCCGCCGCTGTCGGCGCCGGTGTTCCTCGCGCTCGATCCGCTCACCGTGAACCTGCAGTCGGACGACGGGATTCAGCACTATCTGCGCGTCGTTCTGTCCCTGAAGCTGACCGACCCGAACGCGCAGGCGCGCCTGACCGCGCGGATGCCCGAGATCCGCAGCCGGATTCTGCTCGCGCTGTCGAACAAGCGCCCCGACGATCTCGCGACGCCCGACGGCAAGCGCGCGCTCGCCGGCGAGCTGAAGCACCTGATCGAGGAGCCGACCCAGCCGGGCAACCAGCACGCGCGGGTCGACGACGTGCTGTTCACCGATTTCGTCGTCCAGTAACGCGGACGACAGAGGAGCGGGAGGAACGCGCATGGGCCACGAGGAGTTCATGTCCCAGGAGGAGGTCGATGCCCTCCTGAAGGGCGTCACCGGCGAAACCGACGCGCCCGACGACGCGCGCGGCGACCCGTCCGGCATCCGTCCGTACAACATCGCGACGCAGGAGCGGATCGTCCGCGGCCGGATGCCGGGGCTCGAGATCATCAACGACCGCTTCGCGCGGCTGATGCGCATCGGCCTGTTCAACTTCATGCGGCGCAGCGCGGAAATCTCGGTGAGCCAGGTGAAGGTGCTCAAGTACAGCGAGTTCACCCGCAACCTGCCGATTCCGACGAACCTGAACCTCGTGCACGTGAAGCCGCTGCGTGGCACGTCGCTGTTCGTGTTCGATCCGAACCTCGTGTTCTTCGTCGTCGACAACCTGTTCGGCGGCGACGGGCGCTTCCACACGCGCGTCGAGGGTCGCGACTTCACCGCGACCGAGCAGCGGATCATCGGCAAGCTGCTGAACCTCGTGTTCGAGCACTACACGACCGCGTGGCGCAGCGTGCGCCCGCTGCAGTTCGAGTTCATGCGCTCGGAGATGCACACGCAGTTCGCGAACGTCGCGACGCCGAACGAGATCGTGATCGTCACGCAGTTCTCGATCGAGTTCGGCTCGACGGGCGGCACGCTGCACATCTGCATGCCGTACTCGATGATCGAGCCGATCCGCGACATCCTGAGCTCGCCGATCCAGGGCGAGGCGCTCGAGGTCGACCGCCGCTGGGTGCGCGTGCTGTCGCAGCAGGTGCAGTCGGCCGAGGTCGAGCTGTCCGCCGACCTCGCCGAGATCCCGACGACGTTCGAGAAGCTCCTGAACCTGCGCGCGGGCGATGTGCTGCCGCTCGCGATCGCCGACACGATCGTCGCGAAGGTCGACGGCGTGCCGGTGATGGAATGCGGCTACGGAATTTTCAATGGCCAATACGCGCTGCGCGTGCAGAAGATGATCAGCGCGAGCGACAAGACGAAGGAAAGCGACTATGACTGAACTGAACCAGACGCCCGACACGGCCATGCTCGACGCCGCCGCGCTCGCCGATCCCCTTCCCGCGGATCCGGCCGGCGCCGACGCCGACCCGGCCCTCGACGACTGGGCGGCCGCGCTCGCCGAGCAGAACCGGCAGCCGCTCGACGCCGGCGCGACGGGCGCCGGCGTGTTCCAGCCGCTGTCGAAGGCGACCGCGTCGTCGACGCACAACGACATCGAGATGATCCTCGACATCCCGGTCAAGATGACGGTCGAGCTCGGCCGCACGAAGATCGCGATCCGCAATCTGCTGCAGCTCGCGCAGGGCTCGGTCGTCGAGCTCGACGGCCTCGCCGGCGAGCCGATGGACGTGCTCGTCAACGGCTGCCTGATCGCGCAGGGCGAGGTCGTCGTCGTCAACGACAAGTTCGGCATTCGTCTGACCGACATCATTACGCCGTCCGAGCGTATCCGGAAGTTGAATCGATGAAGTCGTTGCCGTTTCGTTCCGCGCGGGCCGTGCGGGCCACGCTCGGCACCGCCGCGTTCGCGGCCGGTGCGCTGGCGTGCGGCGCGGCTGTCGCCGCCGACCTGAACGCGGTGAACCGCGCGAACGAGATCGCGTCGAGCGTCGTCGTCGGCTCCGCCGTGCCGTCGCTCGGCTTCGGCGCGGTGCTGCAGACGCTCGTCGGCCTCGCGGTCGTGATCGGCCTCGTGTTCGGCTGCGCGTGGCTCGCGCGCCGCTTCGGCTTCCAGCCGGTGCGGCGCGGCGGGCCGCTGAAGGTCGTCGCGAGCGTCGCGGTCGGCGGCAAGGAAACCGCGACCGTCGTCGAGATCGGCGATACGTGGCTCGTGCTCGGCGTCGGGCCGGGCAACGTGCGGTTGCTTCATACGCTGCCGGCCGGACAAAGCGCGGTGCTCGCGTCCGGTGCTTCCGGTATGCCGGGCGCCCGAAGCGCGCAGACAGGCGCACAAACAAGCGCACAGACGCCGGGCGCAGGCCCCGCAGCGCTGTCCGGCACGTTCGGCGAGCCCGCCACGGACGCCTCCTTCGGCGCGCGTTTCCGCGACGCGCTCGTGCAGGAAACCGCGCGGCGCTTCGGCCGCGGCAAGGAGCGCTGATCATGCCGCGTTCCGCCGAAACCGCGCGTGCCGGGGGCGTTGCCCGCACTGATGCGCCCGCCGTTTTTCCGCGCCGTCCGGCGCAGCACGCGGTCCTGCGCGGTGCGGCACGTATTGCGGCACATATTGCGGTACGTATTGCGCCGCCGCTGATCCTCGGCCTCGCGCCTGCGCTCGCGTGCGCGCAGGCGGCGGGCCTGCCCGCGTTCAACGCGGCGCCCGGCCCGAACGGCGGCACGACCTACTCGCTGAGCGTGCAGACGATGCTGCTGCTCACGATGCTGTCGTTCCTGCCCGCGATGGTGCTGATGATGACGAGCTTCACGCGGATCATCATCGTGCTGTCGCTGCTGCGCCAGGCGCTCGGCACCGCGTCGACGCCGCCGAACCAGGTGCTCGTCGGCCTCGCGCTGTTCCTGTCGCTGTTCGTGATGTCGCCGGTGCTCGACCGCGCGTACCGCGACGGCTACAAACCGTTCTCCGACGGCAGCCTGCCGATGGAGCAGGCGCTCCAGCGCGGCGTCGCGCCGTTCAAGGGCTTCATGCTGAAGCAGACGCGCGAGGCCGATCTCGCGCTGTTCGCGAAGATCTCGAAGGCGCCGCCGATGCAGGGCCCCGAGGACGTGCCGCTGTCGCTGCTCGTGCCCGCGTTCGTCACGAGCGAGCTGAAGACCGGCTTCCAGATCGGCTTCACGATCTTCATCCCATTCCTGATCATCGACATGGTCGTCGCGAGCGTGCTGATGTCGATGGGGATGATGATGGTGTCGCCGTCGACCGTGTCGCTGCCGTTCAAGCTGATGCTGTTCGTGCTCGTCGATGGCTGGCAGCTGCTGATCGGCTCGCTCGCGCAGAGCTTTAGCTGAGCATGACTTGAGGACCGTGCGATGACCCCCGAAGAAGTCATGACGCTCGCCCACCAGGCGATGACCGTCGGCCTGCTGCTCGCCGCGCCGCTGCTGCTCGTCGCGCTCGCGGTCGGCCTGCTCGTGAGCCTGTTCCAGGCCGCGACGCAGATCAACGAGGCGACGCTGTCGTTCATCCCGAAGCTGCTCGCGGTGGCCGCGACGCTCGTGATCGCCGGCCCGTGGATGCTGACGACGATGCTCGACTATCTGCGGCAGATCCTGCTGCACGTCGCGACGCTCGGCGCGGGCTGAGCGAAGCGGATCCGCGATGTTCTCGGTCACCTACGCACAGCTCAACGGTTGGCTCACGGCCTTCCTGTGGCCGTTCGTGCGGATGCTCGCGCTCGTCTCGGCCGCGCCGGTGACCGGCGAGACGGCGGTGCCGCCGCAGGTGAAGATCGGCCTCGCCGCGTTCATCGCGCTCGTCGTCGCGCCGACGCTCGGCGCGATGCCGAGTGTCACCGCGTTCTCGGCGGACGGGATCTGGATCGTCGTCACGCAGGTTCTGATCGGCGCCGCGATGGGCTTCGCGATGCGCGTCGTGTTCGCGGCGGTCGAGGCGGCCGGCGACTTCATCGGACTGTCGATGGGGATCGGCTTCGCGACGTTCTTCGATCCGAACGTCGGCTCGACGCCGGTGATGGGCCGCTTCCTGAATGCGGTCGCGATGCTCGCGTTTCTCGCGTTCGACGGGCATCTGCAGGTGCTCGTCGCGCTCGCCGAGTCGTTCCGGCTGCTGCCGGTGTCGGCCGACCTGCTGCACGCGCCCGGCTGGCGGACGCTCGCGCTGTTCGGCGCGACCGTGTTCCAGATGGGGCTGCTGCTCGCGCTGCCGGTCGTCGCGGCGCTCGTGATCGCGAACCTCGCACTCGGGATCCTGAACCGCGCGGCGCCGCAGATCGGCATCTTCCAGGTCGGCTTCCCGGTGACGATGCTCGTCGGGCTGCTGCTCGTGCAGTTGATGGTGCCGAACATGGTGCCGTTCTTCGCGCGGCTGTTCGATATGGGGTTCGACACGATGGGGCGCGTCGCGAGCGGCTGGCGATAGGCTGTCGCGGGATTTCGAGTGATTCCGAGTGATTCCGAGGGATTTCGGCAATGACTCGAATACGAGCGCGTTGCGTGGAATCGGGTATCAGGAAACGTTTGCGGCGAAATGAAGTTTTAAATAATCGCTATTATCGGCAGCTTCTAACGCATTCGGGAACATCACAGCGATTTACAAATTATTTCAACGGAAACAATGTGTTACACATGGCGATCGCCAGTATAATCGCGGCGGCCAAACATCGGGGCACCCATCAAAGTGAATACTCGCGAACAATCCGTCATCGAGCCACTGACCAGTGAACTGGCCGTGGAGACTACCGCGCACCTCGAGTCCACCGGAAATCGATCGCGACGGTATTTACCGGTAAAAATCAAATTCACGCTGTCGATCAGTTTCGCCGCGGTGTGGAGCGTGCTCTCCTTTTATCTGGCTCGGCGCTGGCTGGGGGACATGAGCCACCTGTTCGGCGTGGTCTGGGCTTACCTGATCCTGTTCGGCGTCGCGATCCTGCCGGGTTTCATGAATGCGTTCCTGATGTCGAGCCTGCTGATGGATCGCCGGCCGGTTTTCCGTCACGCGACCGGACGGCTGCCCGGCATCACCGTGCTTGTGGCCGCGTACAACGAGGAAGCCAACATCGCGCAGACCATCGAGAGCATCGAGAAGCAGGCTTACCCCGGCGAGCTGCAGGTCATCGTGATCAATGACGGCTCGTCCGACGGCACCGCCGCCGAACTCGACCGCCTGCAGTATCCGTGGCTCGAGGTCATCCACCTTCCGAAGAACGCGGGCAAGGCGAACGCGCTCAACGAGGGCCTGAAGCGCGCACGTTATGCGATGACCATGACGGTGGACGGCGACTCGTACCTGTATCGCAATGCGCTGGAAAACCTCGCGCGCCGCTATCTGAGCGATCCGCCGAACACGAAGGCGGTGGCGGGCGCGGTGCTCGTGCGCAATTCGCGCACCAACCTGGTCACGCGGATCCAGGAGTGGGACTACTTTCACGGCATCGCCGCCACGAAGCGGGTGCAGAGCCTCTATCAGGGCACGCTCGTCGCGCAGGGCGCGTTCTCCGTCTACGACACCGACGTGCTGCGCCAGGTCGGCGGCTGGCCGCATTCGGTCGGCGAGGACATCGTGCTCACCTGGGCCATCCTGGCGGCCGGATATCGCGTCGGCTTCGCCGAAAACGCGTGCCTGTTCACCAATGCGCCGACCACGTGGCGGCAGTTCATCCGTCAGCGCCAGCGGTGGTCCCGCGGGCTGATGGAGGCGTTCAAGGCGCACTGGCGGTTGCTGTTCAGGCTGCGCATGACGACGATCTTCATCTGGTGGAATCTGCTGTTCCCGTACATGGACGTGGTCTACACCTGCGCATTCCTGCCGGGCATGGTGCTGGCACTGTTCGGCATCTTCTGGATCGCGGGGCCGATGACCCTGCTCGTCCTGCCGATGGCGATGATCATCAACGGCATCATGTTCCGCATCCAGGCCGGCATGTTCGCCGAGCAGGGCTTGAAAGTCCGCCGCAACAAGTTCGGCTTCGTCATCTACAGCCTGTTCTACGGGCTCGTGCTGCAGCCCGCCTGCGTGGTCGGGTATGTGCAGGAGTTCGTGACGCGCAGCAAGCGCTGGGGCACCAAGTAACCCCGCCAAGCGGAAAAAGAAAGGAATCCTTCATGCATTCAACTCGCAGCGCGAGCGCGCTCCAGTCTGCGCTCCAGTACGCGCTCGCGGCCGCCGGCGCGTTCGCCATCAGCGCACTCGCGCCCGTGCACGCCCAATCCCATGACGGGCCGGGCGTGAACGGCGCAGTGATCGGGGATGTGCTCTACAGCAACGACAGCGATCGCTTCAACGAAGAACGGGGCAACCTCGGCTATCTGTTCGCGAACGGCTGGGGGCTGGGCGCGAGCCTCACGCATTACTCCGCCCCCGACTGGGCCGCCACCGGGCGCGGCGCGTACGGGCTGTATCGCGAGCACGATGCGCAGCAAACCGTGGACGCGCGGCTCGGCGTGATGGACACCGACGGCCACACGACCGTGACCGGCACACTGGACTATATGCGGCACATCACCGCCGACACGGGGCTGGGCGTGAGCGCCGAGCGCGACGTGGTCGACTCGATCGTCGGCATCGAGAAAGGGCTGACCTACAACAGCCTGATGCTCGTGCTCGATCATCAGTTCACGCCGCGCTTCACCGTCGGGGCCGTGGCCGGCGCATTCCGGTTCTCGGACGACAACACCCGCCCGCTGCTGCGCACGCGGTGGAACTACGAGCTGGTGGCCAACAGCGGACTGAACGCGTACATCAAGACCCGCACCTATTACGACAGCAATCCCTATCAGGGCAACTACTTCTCGCCGCGCTGGCTGAACGAGTATTCGGGCGGCCTCTCCTGGCGGACCGCGCTCAACGACAAAGTCGTCTTTTTCGTCAACGCGGACGCCGGGCGCCAGAATACGTCGGATGCGAACACCAACATCTGGAGCGCGCGCATCGGCTTGCAGAATCATCGCAGCCGGACCGTGCAGTGGCAGATCGCCGTCGAAACGACCAACGACCGCGCGGCCGGCTTCGTGAGCAGCGGCGGCGGGTATCGCTACACGAGCGTGACGGGGCGATTGATGTTCCCGCTCAACTGAGGGATCACGCGCAGGCAGGATTCCGTTCTGGAAAACCCTTAAAAGAATCGCGCTCCCGCGAAAGGTAGCGGAAGGTTTCGCGTCTCTATACTCGCTTCCGACGATGCATGAAGCATCGCCGCCATACGATAACGAACGGAGACTTCGGATGCGACTCACCCTGCGCCACATCGCCCTTGCCGCCAGCCTGACCTGCGCATTCGCCGCGCACCCCGCGTTCGCCGCCGACGACGGCGGCAAGATCACGATCATGGTCGGCGGGATCGCGAAGCTGATCTATCTTCCCGCGCGCCTGACCCAGGAACTCGGCTACTTCAAGGACGAAGGCCTCGACGTCGAGCTGCTGTCGCAGCCCGCCGGTGTCGACGCCGAGAACGAACTGCTCGCCGGCGCGGTGCAGGGCGTCGTCGGCTTCTACGACCACACGATCGACCTGCAGAGCAAGGGCAAGGACGTGAAGGCGATCGCGGTGTTCGGCCAGGTGCCGGGCGAAGTCGAGATGGTGTCGACGAAGGCCGCGCCGACGTTCAAGTCGATGGCCGACGCGAAGGGCAAGACGCTCGGTGTGACGGGCCTGGGCTCGTCGACGAGCTTCCTCACGCAATATCTGGCGGAACAGCACGGCATTCCGTCGACGCAGTACACGATGCTGCCGGTCGGCGCCGACGCGAGCTTCATCGCCGCCGTCAAGCAGGGCCGCATCGACGCCGGCATGACGACCGAGCCGACCGTGTCCGCGCTCGAGAAGATGGGCGACGCGAAGGTGCTGGTCGACATGCGCACCGTCGACGGCACGCGCGCCGCGCTCGGCGGCACGTATCCGGCCGCGAGCCTGTACGTGCAGTCCGCGTGGGCCGATTCGCACAAGGCGCAGGCGACCAAGCTCGCGCATGCGTTCGCGAAGACGATGCAGTTCATCCACACGCACAGCGCCGAGGAAATCGCCGCGAAGATGCCGGCCGACTTCCAGAAGGACAAGACGCTGTACGTGGCCGCGCTGAAGGCGTCGCTGCCGATGTACACGTCGGACGCCCGGATGCCGGCCGACGGCCCGGCGACGGTGCTGAAGGTGCTGTCCTCGTTCAACCCGTCGGTGAAGGGCAAGCACATCGATCTGGCCCGCACGTACACGAACGATTTCGTGAACGCGAAGTAAGCGGCGCGGTGGCCCCGGGTTATCCGGGCCGCCGCTCTCCCGTTCCGGCCCGGCTGACCGGACCCGGCGCCGCCCACGACGCGGCGCGTCAAGACGCAGGACCCAACCGATGAATCAGGCAGTTTCACCCGGCACCCCGGCGATCGAGTTCCGCAACGTCTCGTGCCGCTTCATTTCGCCCGAAGGCCGCGCCACCGTCGCGCTGCGCGACTTCAGCATGAGCGTCGCGCGCGGCGAGTTCATCGCGGTCGTCGGCCCGACCGGCTGCGGCAAGTCGACGACGCTGAACATGATCACCGGGCTGCTCAAGCCCGCATCCGGCGAAGTCCGCGTGATGGGCCGCCCGGTCGACGGGATCGACCCGCGGATCGGCTTCGTGTTCCAGGCCGACGCGGTATTCCCGTGGCGCAACGTGATCGACAACGTCGCGGCGGGCCCGCTGTTCCGCGGCCGCTCGAAGGACGTCGCATACGGCCAGGCCGAGGAATGGATCCGCAAGGTCGGCCTCGACAAATTCGCGAAGCACTACCCGCACCAGCTGTCCGGCGGCATGCGCAAGCGCGTCGCGCTCGCGCAGACGTTCATCAATCAGCCGGAGATCCTGCTGATGGACGAGCCGTTCTCCGCGCTCGACATGCAGACCCGCACGCTGATGCAGGACGAGCTGCTGCAGCTCTGGTCCGCGAACAAGGGCTCGGTCGTGTTCGTCACGCACGATCTCGAAGAGGCGATCGCGCTCGCGGACCGCGTGTTCGTGCTGACCGCGCGCCCGGCGACGCTCAAGCGCGTGTACGAGATCGATCTGCCGCGCCCGCGCGTGATGTCGGAAGTGCGCTACGACCCGCGCTTCATCGAGATCTCCAAGGACATCTGGCACGATCTGCGCGAAGAAGTGCAGATCGGCTAACGCAAGCAAGGAACAGGAAACAGGAGCATGACCGACATGACGCTTCCCACCACCGCTCTCGCCACGGGCACGCTCGAAGACGAGACGCGTGCCGCGCAAGGCCGGCTGCGCCGCCGCCGGCAACTGATCATCGGCCTGCGGATCGCGGTCCTCGTCGTCGTGCTCGGCGGCTGGGAACTGGCCGCGCGCGTGAAATGGATCGATCCGTTCTTCTTCTCGATGCCGTCGCTGATCTACGCGCAGATCGTCGACTGGTTCGTGAACGGCACGTCGCAGGGCCCGCTGCTCACGCAGGTCTGGGTCACGCTCGAGGAAACCACGATCGGCTTCCTGATCGGCTCGGTCGCCGGCGTGTTCTGCGGGATCGTGCTCGGCCGCAACAAGCTGATGGCCGACGTGTTCGGCCTGTACATCCAGATCGCGAACTCGATCCCGCGCGTCGTGCTCGGCTCGGTGTTCGTGATCGCGCTCGGCCTCGGGATGGCGTCGAAGATCGCGCTGGCCGTCGTGATGGTGTTCTTCGTCGTATTCGGCAACGCGTTCCAGGGCGTGCGCGAAGCGGACCGCTACCTGATCGCGAACGCGCAGATTCTCGGCGCGTCGCGCCGGCAGATCACCACGTCGGTCGTGATTCCGTCCGCGCTGTCGTGGATTCTCGCGAGCCTGCACGTGAGCTTCGGCTTCGCGCTCGTCGGTGCGGTCGTCGGCGAATTCCTCGGCTCGAAGCAGGGTATCGGCCTGCTGATCTCGACCGCGCAGGGCGCGTTCAACGCCAGCGGCGTATTTGCCGCGATGATCGTGCTCGCCGTGGTCGCGCTCGCCGCCGACTATCTGCTGACCTGGCTCGAGAAGCGGCTGCTGAAGTGGCGCCCCGCCGCGTTCTGATCGCCGTTCTCGTCGAACGCAACGTCGGCAACGTAGTAATGTAGGTAGCATGCGCAACGCACCGACCGCGCCCCGGCCTCGCATGGCCCGGGCGCGGTTCGGCATTGAGGGGAAACGATGACGCACAGCCTGCGCGGAAGGCTGCTCTGGTGGCTGCTGCTGCCGCTGACGGTGTTCGTGCTGATCGCGGGCGCGATGTCGTACGACACCGCGCGGCGCACCGCCGATCTGGTGCAGGACAGCGCGCTCGTCGCGTCCGCGCGGACGATCGGCGAGGACGTCGACTGGCTCAACGGCTCGCTCGTCGCCGACGTGCCGCCGGCCGCGCTCGAGATCTTCGATTCGCCGTCGCACGATTCGGTGTTCTACAAGGTGATCGACGACCGTGGCCGGCTGCTCGCCGGCGCGCCGGATCTCGAGGTGCCCGCGCAACATGGCGCCGATCCGGCGATGTTCGAGACCGATCTCGACGGGTTGCCGCTGCGCGCGGTCGCGTACGATCGCGCGCTCTACAACGAAGGCCGTACCGAGACCGTGACCGTCGTCGTCGGCAAGACGCAGCGCTCGCGCACCGCGATGATCGCCACGCTGTGGCGGCCGCAGCTGCTGCGGCTGTCGCTGATGCTCGTGCTCGCGGTCGTGCTCGTCTATCTCGGCCTCACGTTCGAGCTGCGCCCGCTGATGAAGCTGAAGGACGACGTCGCGGACCGCGGGCCGATGGAGCTCGAGCCGATCCGCACGGAACGGCTGCAGACCGAGCTGCGGCCGATCGTCGACGCGATCAACCAGTGCATCGCGCGGCTGAACCTGCACGTCGCGACGCAGCGGCGCTTCATCGCGGACGCCGCGCACCAGCTGCGCACGCCGATCGCGGTACTCGACACGCAGATCCAGTACGCGCTGCAGCAGGACCGTGCGGACCCCGAACTGAACGCGATGCTCGAGAGCATGCAGCGCGGCAGCCGCAAGATGGCCGACGTGACCGACAAGCTGCTGCTGCTGGCGCACGCGGAGGCGACGCCGTCGACGTTGCTGAACGGCCGCGTCGATCTCGCGGCCGTCGTGTCGAGCGTGTTCGAGGAGACCATCGTGCTCGCGCAGCAGCGCGACATCGATCTCGGCGCGGATCTCGGCGCGGATCTCGGCGAGGGGCTCGACGTCGTGGGCAACGACAGCCTGCTGACCGCACTGCTGATGAATCTGGTCGACAACGCGGTACGCTATACGCAGCCGGGCGGCTGCGTGACGGTCGCCGCGCGCCGCGACGGCGACGCAGTCGTGCTCGACGTGATCGACAACGGCCCGGGGATTCCGGCCGAGGCGCGGCCGCACGTGTTCAAGCGCTTCTATCGCGTGTCGGCGGACACCGAGGGCTCGGGGCTCGGGCTCGCGATCGTGCGCGAGATCGCGCAGGCGCACGGCGGCAGCGCGTCGCTCGCGCCGGGGCCGGGCAATCGCGGTATCGTCGTGACCGTGCGGCTGCCCGCGTATCGTTGAAGGTATGGGTTGATGCAATGAAACTACTGCTGGTGGAAGACAACGCCGAGCTCGCGCACTGGGTCGTGAGCCTGTTGCGCGGCGAGGATTTCGCGGTCGACTGCGTGAGCGACGGCGAAGGCGCGGACGCGGTGCTCAAGACCGAGCGCTACGACGCGGTGCTGCTCGACATGCGGCTGCCCGGCATCAGCGGCAAGGAAGTGCTCGGACGGTTGCGCCGCCGCAACGACAACGTGCCGGTGCTGATGCTGACCGCGCACGGCTCGGTCGACGACAAGGTCGACTGCTTCAGCGCGGGCGCCGACGACTACGTGGTGAAGCCGTTCGAGTCGCGCGAACTCGTCGCGCGGATCCGCGCGCTGATCCGCCGGCAGGCGGGCGTCGGCGCGACGCAGCTCGTCTGCGGCGATCTCGTCTATGCGTTCGGCACGCGCGAATTCCGCTGCAACGACGCGCCGCTCACGCTGCGCCGGCGCGAGCACGCGATTCTCGAGACGCTGATGCTGCAGCAGAACAAGACGGTGTCGAAGGCGCGGCTGATGGACAGCGTGTTCGCGCTCGACGACGAACCGAGCGCCGACGCGATCGACATCTACATCCACCGGCTGCGCAAGCATCTCGCGGGCAGCACCGCGGAAATCATCACGCTGCGCGGGCTCGGCTACATCCTGCGTAGCAAGGCCGCGCAAGGCTGACGCGGCGGGCCGCCGCTTTCCTCTTTTCAGTGTCGTTTTCTTGCCACTCGCATCGCCGCGCCGCTGGCGTTCGCGCGCCGCGCACAGGCGTGCCGCCGATCGCGCGGAGCCTCTACCGACGGGCATTTGCGCGGGCCCGATGTTCCGGAAACCGAAGCATTGCGAATGTCCTTCGGTGTTTTTACCGAGCCATGTGACAAAGCCGCGAAAGCGGCGTGAAGGATTGCCCTCTCTACGATTCGACCCGTCGGCTCTCGCGAGAGGGCCGGCCGACCGAGGCAGCCGACACGGACTGCCAACGACCCGAATTCAACGTGGCAGCTCAGAGGAGACGATCTTGAAGCAAAAATACCTGGCCCTTTCCATCGCGGCAGGCCTGTGTGCCGCGACGCAGGCGCACGCGCAATCGAGCGTGCAGCTCTACGGCCTCATCGACCTGAGCGCGCCGACCTACATCACGCACGCGGATGCGAACGGCAAGCACTATATCGGCATGGGCAACTTCGGCGAGCCGTGGTTCAGCGGCAGCCGCTGGGGCCTGAAGGGCGCCGAGGACATCGGCGGCGGCACGAAGGTGATCTTCCGCCTCGAAAGCGAATTCCGCATGGCCGACGGCCAGATGGAAGACCCGGGCCAGATCTTCGACCGCGATTCGTGGGTGGGCATCGAGGACCAGACGTTCGGCAAGATCACGGCCGGCTTCCAGGATACGGTCGCGAAGGACACGTCGGGCATCTACGCCGATCCGTACGTCGCGACGAATCTGACGACCGAGGAAGGCGCGTACACGAACGCGAACAACTTCAAGCAGCTGGTGTTCTACGCAGCGGGCCCGACCGGCACGCGCTCGACCAACAGCATCACGTGGAAGAAGCTGTTCAGCAACGGCCTGTACGCAGCGGCCGACTACCAGTTCAGCAACTCGACCGAGTTCGCGACCGGCTCGGGCTATCAGGCGGCGCTCGGCTACCACGGCGGCCCGTTCAACGTGGCAGGCTTCTACGACCACACGAACAACGGCGGCTACGTGGACCACACGTACTCGATCGGCGGTAACTACACGTACGCCGACCTGCTGACGTTCAAGACCGGCTACTTCCACTACGACGGCGATCAGGGCTCGCTCGGCAAGCGTCACGACAACGCCTGGACGGTGTCGCTGAAGCTGAAGCCGCACGGCGCGCTCGACTACGAGCTCGGCTATCAGCAGATGCACACGAAGAATGCCGCGTACAACGTCGACGGCGACATTCCGAACGCGAACTCGGGCGCGTTCAGCCTGACGAGCGGCGTCGGCAACGGCTACAAGGAAACGCTGTACGGCTCGGTGTTCTATCACCTGTCGAAGCGCACCGAAGTGTATCTGGCCGGCGACTACATGCGTCTGCACGGCGGCTACACGGTCGCGACGACGTTCGGCGCGAAGAACCAGCTCGAGCTGACCTCGGGTATCCGTACCCGCTTCTGATGCAGGTTGCGGCGCGCGCGCGGCGACGTGCGCGCACCGCGCCTCAATCCCGTTTCTTCGGGGGTTTCTCCCATCTCCAATTCGGCACGCCTGCGCTTTGCGCTTGCGTGCCCTTTTTTTTGTTCGCGCGACGCGCGCCGACGGTTCCGCGTCCACCGCTTGACCTGCGCCCCCCGTATCGATAGCGTTTCGGCTTCGCTCGACGCGGCCAGGCCGCCGCGGCGGCGCCGGCGCCCGATTTCCGGGCGCGGCGCCCGGGCACCGATGGAACAGGACGATGCAGAAACTCGATGCGGCCAGCCCGCAGGCGTCGTCGACGGATTTCGCCGCCGACAACGTCGCGCGCCTCGCGGCGCTTTTCCCCGAACTCGTGACCGAGGGGCCGAACGGCGCCTCGATCGACGTCGACGCGCTGAAGACGCTCGTCGGCGAGCGCACCGTCGGCGACGCCGACGAAAAATACGGATTCCACTGGCATGGCAAGCGCCGCGCGCGGCAGGCGGCGCTGACGCCGTCGACCGGCACGCTGCGGCCCTGCCCCGCCGACAGCGTCGCGTGGGACGACACGCGCCATCTGATGATCGAGGGCGACAACCTCGACGTGATGAAGCTGCTGCACAAGAGCTACGCGGGCAAGGTGAAGCTCGCGTATTTCGATCCGCCATACAACACCGGCAGCGATTTCGTCTATCCGGACGACTTCAGCGACAGCATCCGCCATTACCTGTCGATCACCGGCCAGGCCGACGACGGCGTGAAGCGCGGCACGAACACCGAGGCGAACGGCCGGTTCCATACCGACTGGCTGAACATGATCTATCCGCGCCTGAAGCTCGCGCACGCGCTGCTCGCCGACGACGGCGTGCTCGCGGTGCACATCGACGAGCACGAGGTGCACGCGCTCGTACTGATCCTGCGCGAGATCTTCGGCGAGGAGAACGAGCTCGGCGTCGCGGTGTGGGACAAGCGCAATCCGAAGGGCGACGCGCGCGGGCTCGCGTATCAGCACGAATCGCTGGTGCTGTTCGCGCGCGACGCGCAAACGCTGTACGAGCGCGCGCCGCTGAAGCGCCCGAAGCGCAACGCGCAGCGGATGCTCGACGCCGCGCGGGACGCGCTGCGCAAGAGCGCGACGCCCGCCGACGCCGCGCAGACGTACCGCGCGTGGGTGAAGGCGCAGACCGGGCTGTCCGGCGGCGAGGCGATGTACGACCGGCTGTCGGCCGACGGGCGCGCGTACCGGCTCGTGTCGATGGCGTGGCCGAACAAGAAGAAGGCGCCGGACGAATACTTCGTTCCGCTGATTCATCCGGTCACGCAACGACCGTGCCCGGTGCCGGAGCGCGGCTGGCGCAATCCGCCGGCGACGATGGCTTCGCTGCTCGAGCGCGGGCTGATCGAGTTCGGCGCGGACGACACCACGCAGCCGCAGCGGATCTATTACCTCGACGAGAACATGCACGAGAACGTGCCGTCGGTGCTGCCGTTCGGCGGCTCCGACGATGCGCTGCTGAAGGCGCTCGGCGTGCCGTTCGAGCAGCCGAAGCCGGTCGAGTTCGCGCAATCGGTGATCGGCTGGTGCACGAGCGGTGACGACATCGTGCTCGACTGCTTCGCCGGCTCCGGCTCGACCGGGCACGCGGTGATGGCGCTGAACGCGGCCGACGGCGGGCGCCGCCGCTACGTGCTCGTGCAGCTGCCGGAGCCGCTCGACACGCACGACAAGGCGCAGCACGCGGCCGCCGAATTCTGCAGGAAGCTGAAGAAGCCCGCGACGCTCGCGGAGCTGACGAAGGAGCGCCTGCGCCGCGCCGCGCAGCAGATCGCGCGCGACTATCCGGAAAGCACCGGCGATCTCGGCTTTCGCGCGTACCGGCTCGATTCGACGAACGTGATCGAATGGGATCCGCGCCGCGACGATCTCGATCACGCGCTGTTCGCGTCGATCGAGCACATCAAGATGGGCCGCACCGACGACGATCTGATCGTCGAACTGATGCTGAAGCTCGGCCTCGATCTGTGCACGCCGGTCGCGCGCCACGCGGTGGCCGGCAAGGCCGTGCATGCGATCGGCACGTCGATCGTCGCGTGCTTCGACGCGCGGATCACCCGCGACGACGCCGAGCCGCTCGCCGAAGGGATCGTCGCGCTGCTCGACACGATCGGCGCCGTCGGCAGCATCGGCTCCATCGGCACAACGCGCGGCGACGCGACATGCCTGTTCCGTGACACCGGCTTCGTCGACGACGTCGCGAAGCTGAACCTCGCCGTGCTGCTCGAGCAGCGCGGCGTGAAGCGCGTGCGGAGTCTCTGATGCGTCTGCACTTCGAAGCCGACCTCGACTACCAGCGCGACGCGATCGAGGCGGTCTGCGATCTATTCCGCGGCCAGGAGGCGTGCGACGGCGAATTCAGCGTGGTCGCGCGCGGCACGCACGCCGATCCGGCGAGCCCGCAGCGCGCGCTCGGGATCGGCGCGTCCGGGCTCGGGATCGGCAACCGGCTGTCGATCACCGCCGACGCGCTCGCGCAGAACCTCGCCGACATCCAGCTGCGCGGCGGCCTGCCGCCGTCCGGCGCGCTGACGTCGCACGACTTCACGGTCGAGATGGAGACCGGCACCGGCAAGACTTACGTGTATCTGCGCACGATCTTCGAGCTGAACCGCCGCTACGGCTTCACGAAATTCGTGATCGTCGTGCCGTCGGTCGCGATCAAGGAAGGCGTGTACAA
This sequence comes from Burkholderia guangdongensis, assembly GCF_013403875.1. Lineage (GTDB taxonomy): Bacteria > Pseudomonadota > Gammaproteobacteria > Burkholderiales > Burkholderiaceae > Burkholderia > Burkholderia guangdongensis. Next base: position 115,150 of record NZ_JACBNX010000014.1, read on the forward strand.
GATGCTGCAGATGACCGGGCAGCATTTCCGCGAGTTGTACGCGGGCGTGCCGTTCGACGCCTTCCTGTACGACTCCGCGAAACTCGGCCAGGTGCGGAACTTCGCGGCGAGCGCGACGATCCAGGTGATGGTCGTGACCGTCGCCGCGATCAACAAGAAGGACGTGAACAACCTGTACAAGGACAGCGAGAAGACCGGCGGCGAGAAGCCGATCGATCTGATTCGCGCGACGCGGCCGATCGTGATCGTCGACGAGCCGCAGAGCGTCGACGGCGGTCTCGAGGGCCGCGGCAAGGAAGCGCTCGCCGCGATGCGGCCGCTCTGCACGCTGCGCTACTCGGCGACGCACGTCGACCGGCATCACATGGTCTACCGGCTCGACGCGGTCGACGCGTACGAGCGCAAGCTCGTCAAGCAGATCGAGATCGCGTCGGCGTCCGTCGAGGACGCGCACAACCTGCCGTACGTGCGGCTCGTCTCGGTGTCGAACCGGCGCGGCGCGATCGCCGCGCGCGTCGAGCTCGACGTCGCGGCCGGCGGCGGAGTGAAGCGTCAGGCGGTCGCGGTCGCCGACGGCGACGATCTCGAGCGCGTGACGCAGCGCGCGCTGTACGCGGGGCTGCGGATCGGCGAGATCCACGCGGCGAAGGGCGCCGAGTACATGGAGCTGCGCGATGCCGGCGGCGAAACGTTTCTTTCGCTAGGCGAAGCGTACGGCGACATCGACACGCTCGCGGTGCAGCGCGAGATGATCCGCCGCACGATCCGCGAGCATCTCGACAAGGAGCTGCGGCTGCACGCGCGCGGCGTGAAGGTGCTGTCGCTGTTCTTCGTCGATTCGGTCGACCGGTACCGCCGCTACGATTCGCACGGCACGCCGGTGAAGGGCGATTACGCGCGGATCTTCGAGGAGGAATACGCGCGCGCGGCGAAGCTGCCCGCGTATCGCGCGCTGTTCGACGGCGCCGATGCCGTGCATGGTGGGCACGGGGAGCACGGGGAGCACGATGCGGCCGGCGTGCACGACGGCTACTTCTCGATCGACCGCAAGGGCGGCTGGACCGATACGAGCGAAGGCAGCGCGGGCAGCCGCGAGAACGCGGAGCGCGCGTACAGCCTGATCATGCGCGAGAAGGAAGCGCTGCTGTCGTTCGATACGCCGTTGCGCTTCATCTTCTCGCATTCGGCGCTGAAGGAAGGCTGGGACAATCCGAACGTGTTCCAGATCTGCACGCTGCGCGACGTCCAGACCGAGCGCGAGCGGCGTCAGACGCTCGGCCGCGGCTTGCGTCTCGCGGTCGACCAGCGCGGCGAACGGGTGCGCGACGCCGGCGTGAACACGCTCACCGTGATCGCGACCGAACCGTACGAGCGCTTCGCGGAGAGCCTGCAGAAGGAGATCGAGGCCGATACGGGGATTCGCTTCGGCGTCGTCGGCGAGCATCAGTTCGCGGCGCTCGCAGTGCGGGAGGCGGACGGGCCCGCGCATCCGCTCGGGATCGAGCTGTCGCGCGTGCTGTGGACGCATCTGCGCGCGCAGGGCTACATCGACGCGCAGGGCAAGGTGCTCGACGCGCTGAAGGGCGCGCTGCGGCGCGGCGTGCTCGCGCTGCCGGATGCGTTCGAGATGCTGCGCGCGCAGATCGTCGCGACGCTGCGCAAGCTGTGCGGCCGCTTCGAGATCCACAACGCGGACGAGCGGCGCGCGATCGCGCTGCGCCACGACGCGTCGGGCAAGGCGGTGTATCTCGGCGACGATTTTCGGGCGCTGTGGGACCGGATCAAGCATCGGACCGTGTACCACGTGCAGTTCGACAACGCGAAGCTCGTGCGCGATTGCACGGCCGCGTTGCGCGACGCGCCCGACGTCGCGCGTGCGCGGCTTCAATGGCGCAAGGCCGAGATCGACGTCGGTCGCGCGGGCGTCGACGCGATCGAAATGACGGGCGCGGGGATCGTGCTGATCGACGAGGGTGAACTGCTGCTGCCGGACCTGCTCACCGAGCTGCAGGACCGCACGCAACTCACGCGGCGCTCGCTCGCGACGATTCTGGCCGACAGCGGGCGGCTCGACGATTTCCGTCGGAATCCTCAGCAGTTCATCGCGCTCGCGGCGGATGCGATCAATCGCTGCAAGCGGCTCGCGCTCGTCGACGGAATCGAATACCGGAAGCTCGGCGACCGGCACGTCCATGCGCTCGAATCGTTCGGCGACGCGACGCTGACCGGCTATCTGCGCGATCTGCGGACCGACGCGCGCAAGTCGATCCACGACGCGATCGTCTGCGGGTCGGAGGCCGAGCGCGCGTTCGCCGACGCGCTCGAGCGGCACGACGACGTGAAGCTCTACGCGAAGCTGCCCGGCTGGTTCAGGGTGCCGACGCCGCTCGGCGGCTATACGCCGGACTGGGCGGTGCTGATCGAGCGCGGCGGCGACGCGAGGCTGTATTTCGTCGTCGAGACGAAGCGCGGCCGGGGCGATGGCGAGTTGAGCGAGCACGAGCGTGCGAAGCTCGCGTGCGGGGACGCGCATTTTCGGGCGCTGGCGGATGGGGAGAGTTCGGCACGGTATGTGCGGGCGCATGCGCTGGACGACGTGATCGGGAAAATCGGATGAGATGCGACTTCGCGTCCTGGTGAGGCGTATGTCGCATCGCGCTTTTCGTTAAGCGGCTACTTGCGCGCGCAAGCATCGTCAGGCCGGTATTTGCCGCCCGGTTACGCTTGGTTGCAAATTCAAGACTTTGCAACTTCCGCCAAAAGCTATGCTCCGGGCACGAATATCAAAACGTCGAAGATAGGAGACGTCATGAACAAATTGCTCGGCGCGCTGACCTGCGCATGCGTCGCATCGCTCGCGCTCGTCGGGTGCGGCGGTGGAGACGGCGGAAGCGGCGCGGCACAAACCGGTACCCTGCGGGTTCAAATGACGGACGCACCGTCGTGCGGTTTCGATCACATCTACGTGACCGTGTCGCAGGTGCGCGTGAACGCGAGCGCACAGGCGGGCGACAACGACGCCGGCTGGTCGACGCTCACGCTGCCGTCTCCGCAGAAGCTCGACCTGCTGTCGCTGACCAACGGCGTGCTCGCCGACCTCGGTGACACGGCGCTGCCAGCCGGCCAGTATCAACAGGTCCGCCTCGTGCTCGCGCAGAACCAGGGCAACACGCTCGCGAATTCGGTCGTGCCGACGGGCGGAACCGAACAGCCGCTCGCGACGCCGAGCGCGACGCAAAGCGGCTACAAGATCATCTCGCCATTCACCGTGCAGGCGAACACGCTCGTCGATCTCGTGCTCGACTTCAACGCGTGCAAGTCGATCGTCCAGCAAGGCAACGGCGGCTACTCGCTGAAGCCCGTCGTGACCGCGACGCCGACCGTCGTGAGCGGCGAGATCTCCGGCTATGTCGCGCCGGCCGAGGCGGGCGCAACGGTCTTTGCCGAGCAGAACGGCAAGGTCGTCACGGGCACGATCGCGGATAGCTCCGGCAAGTTCGTGCTGTCGCCGCTCGTGCAGAGCTCGACGCAAGGCAACTACGACGTCGTGATCGTGCAGAACGATTTCTCGTCGGGCATCGTCCGCTCGGTGCCGGTGGTCGTGAATTCGAATACGGCCGTGTCGACGTCGAGCGCGCCGATCGTGCTGCCCGCGTCCGCGCCGGACACGGTGGTCGGCGGCACGGTCACGCCGAGCGCCGATGCACTGGTGCGCGCGCTGCAGACGATCAATGGCAATCCGTATGAAATCGCGTCGGTCAACGCGAACCTCGATACCGGCGCCTACTCGCTGCCGGTGCCGCCCGCGACGCCATACGTCGGCACGTACACCGGGGCGCTGCCGGTCGCGCTCACCGCCGCGCCGAGCTCGGCCGCGCAGTATACGATCGAGGCCGACGCAGCGTCGGGCGCGACGCAATCGACCGGCGTCAACGCATCGACGAGCCAGACGAACGTCAATTTCAGCTTCTGATCCGACGGATCAGTTGCGTGAATCCGGGAAGGGCCGTGCATGGCCCCTCCCGATCTACCCGGAGAACGAAGTGAAGAAAGGGGTGATTGCACTGCTGGTCGCGGCCGGCATGTTGAGCGGATGCGTCGCGTATGTGCCGGCGGCGCCGGGCGTCGTCGTCGTGCCGCAGGGCGGTCCGGGCAACGGCTTCTGTCCGCCCGGACAGGCGAAGAAGGGCAACTGCTGAAACGACTGGCCGCGCGAAGCGAACACGTTCCGACTGCCGAAACCAAAACCCCCATGCCGTTTCCAGCATGGGGGTTTTGCTATCAGCGGACGCGCGCGACGCCGCTCAGTGATGGTCGATCGACGTGTCGCTGTCCGTCGTATGCCGGACCGGGAGGGTCGTCGCGCGCGTGTGATGCGTGTGCGCGTGCCCATGCCGTCCGTGATGATGGCCGAGCCCCGGCCGCGCGCCCGCGCGGTCCGCGATCGCGTCCGAGCGGTCGGTTGCGCGCGCGAGGCCCTTGTCGCGGTCGGCGGACTTGACGCCGTTCGAATTGCTCTCGGCCGACGCGCTCGTGTGGCCGCCAGCATCGCCGCCCGCTCCGCCCATGCCGCCACCGCCCGCGCCGTGGCCGCCGCCCCCGCCATTACCGCCGCCGTTGCCGCCGCCCCCGCCATTACCGCCGCCGTTGCCGCCGCCGGCCGCAAAAGCCGATGCCGCACCGAGCGCGAAAAGTGCCGCCGCAAATGCACTAACGTAGCGCTGCTTGTTCATCTTCTTGCTCCTTCGAGCGCATTGAGGTGCTTGCATTGTACGAATGCGCGGCGCAGCCACTGCGCCGCGTTGTAAATATTCGTAACACCATCGAATTGCCCTATTCTTCCGAAGAATTCGCGTTAAAAGCCTCTCGGCGCGAGCGGGCTTTCGTTCCGCATTCTCGCGTCGATGTATCCTATCCCCCCCGATAGGATATGAACCATGTCGATCCACAGCTCCCACCCCGATATCGTCAAGCGCCTGAAGCGCGCCGAAGGCCATCTGCGCAGCGTGATCGCGATGCTCGAGGACGGCCGTCCGTGCGTCGAGATCGCGCAGCAGTTGCAGGCGGTCGAGAAGGCGGTCGCGAACGCGAAGCAGACGCTCGTGCACGATCACATCGACCACTGCCTCGACCATGCGGTCGAGCAAGGCGCGCAGAGCCCCGGCGACGCGATCCGCGAACTGAAAACCATCACCCGATACCTGTGACGCGATGACCGATTTCTCCTCCCTCCTCCAGCAAGGCGCGTCGAACGCGTGGCTGTTCGTGCCGAGCGCGATCCTGCTCGGCGCGCTGCACGGGCTCGAGCCCGGCCATTCGAAGACGATGATGGCCGCGTTCATCGTCGCGATTCGCGGCACCGTCACGCAGGCGGTGCTGCTTGGCCTGTCCGCGACGCTCTCGCATACGGCCGTCGTCTGGCTCGTCGCGCTCGCCGGCATGTATCTGGGCCGCAACTGGAACATGGAAACAAGCGAGCCCTACTTCCAGATCGCGTCGGCGGTGATGATCGTCGCGATCGCGCTGTGGATGATGTGGCGTACCGCGCGCCAGCGGGGCCATGCGCACGACGATCATCGCCATGAGCACGGCCATCACCATCACCACGACCACGCGCACGATCATGGCCACGACCACGATCACGCGCATGGCCATGCGCACGCTCATGACGAGACGCGGCACATCGACACCAGCCACGGCGCCGTCGAGCTGTCGATCTTCGAGGACGGCGTGCCGCCGCGTTTCCGCCTGCGCCGTGCGAGCCGCGACGGCCACGCGTGGTCCGCGGATCAGGTGCGCGTGCGGACCGAGCGCGTCGGCGGCGCGATGCAGACGTTCGCGTTCGTCGCGCGCGACGGCTTTCTCGAATCGGTCGACGAGATTCCGGAGCCGCATTCGTTCGTCGCGCGCCTGTCGCTCGGGCACGGCGATCACAGCCACGACTACGACGTCGTGTTCGCGGAAGACGCGCATGCGCACGCCGCGCTGCGCGCGAGCGGTCTCGAGCTCGACGTCGACGGCTTCCAGGACGCGCACGAGCGCGCACACGCGGACGACATCCGCCGCCGCTTCGCGGACCGCGAAGTGACGACCGCACAGATCGTGATGTTCGGGCTGACGGGGGGCCTCGTGCCGTGCCCGGCGTCGATCACGGTGCTGCTGCTGTGCCTGCAGTTGAAACGGTTCGCGCTCGGCGCGACACTCGTGCTGTGCTTCAGCATCGGCCTCGCGCTGACGATGGTCGCGTCCGGCACGCTCGCGGCATTGAGCGTGAAGCACGTGTCGAAGCGCTGGAGCGGCTTCGGCGATTTCGCGCGCAAGGCCCCATATGTGTCCGGTGTCGTGATCCTGCTCGTCGGGATCTTCGTCGGCTACCAGGGCTACAGCGCGCTCGGCTGATCGCGCCACGCGGCGCATGCACGGAGGTCGGATGAGTTCGCGTTCCGCCGTATCGTCCCGCCCCGCGATCCCGCGCACCGTCTGGGCGCTCGGCGTCGTGAGCCTGCTGATGGACCTGTCGTCGGAGCTCGTGCACGCGCTGCTGCCGATCTACCTGGTGTCGACGATGGGCATGAGCGTCGCCGCGCTCGGCGTGCTCGAAGGCGCGGCCGAATCCACCGCGCTGATCGTCAAGATCTTCTCCGGCGCGATCAGCGACTGGCTCGGCCGCCGCAAGGGGCTGCTGCTGTTCGGCTACGGGCTCGCGGCGCTGACGAAACCGCTCTTCCCGCTCGCGACCGTGCCCGGCACCGTGATCGCCGCGCGGCTCGTCGATCGCGTCGGCAAGGGCATCCGCGGCGCGCCGCGCGACGCACTCGTCGCCGACGTCGCGCCACCCGAGATCCAGGGCGCATGCTTCGGGTTGCGCCAGTCGATGGATACCATCGGCGCGTTCGCGGGCCCGCTCTGCGCGATCGTGCTGATGTTCGCGTTCGCCGATCACATCCGCGCGGTGCTGTGGTTCGCGGTCGTGCCCGCGTTCGCGACCGTCGCGGTGCTGCTGTTCGGCGTGCGCGAGCCCGATGCCGGCACGCTGCCGCCCGACTCGGCGCACAACCCCGCGCACGGCCCGAAGCGCGCGGCCCGCGCGTTCCGCTCGCCGCTGCACTGGCGCGCGCTGCGCGAATTCTCCCCGCGCTACTGGTTCGTCGTGACGATCGGCGCGACGTTCACGCTCGCGCGCTTCAGCGAGGCGTTCCTCGTGCTGCGCGCGCAGCAGACCGGCATGAATCTCGCGTGGATTCCGTCGGTGATGGTCGTGATGAGTGTCGCGTATGCGCTGTCCGCGTATCCGGTCGGGATCGTGTCGGATCGCATCGGCCGCCGCGCGCTGCTCGCGCTCGGGATGGCGCTGCTGATCGTCGCGGACCTCCTGCTCGGCGCGCGGGCGGACAAGGCCGTCGTGTTCGCGGGCGTCGCCGCGTGGGGGCTGCACATGGGCTTCACGCAGGGGATTCTCGCGGCGATGGTCGCTCAGACCGCGCCGGCGTCGCTGCGCGGCACCGCGTTCGGCGTGTTCAATCTTGCCAGCGGAATCGCGATGCTCCTCGCGAGCGCGATCGCCGGCGCGATCTGGCAGCGCTTCGGCGCATCGACGATGTTCTTCTGCGGCGCGGCACTCGTGATCGTGCCGCTGCTGATGTGCGCATTCGCGCCGGCCGGCGCGGCGGACGACAAAAAGGCGTGACGCGCGGGATGGCCGCGCGTCACGCCTCGTCGGGCGCTGCAAGGTACTGCGTGGTGACTGCGCGGTTGTTGCGCGGTTACCGTGAAGTTACCGCGCAGTTACCGTGCAATTATTGCGACTGCGCGCCGGCCTGGGCCTGCACGGCGGCCTGATGCTGCGCGGCCGCTTCCTGCGCGTGCTTCTTTGCGAGGTGGTGGCCGACGATGCAGCCGCCGACCGCGCCCGCGACCGCATGGTGGCCCGCGTAGTGGCCGGCGACGCCGCCGACCACCGCGCCCTTCAGACAGCCCGCGGCCTGCGCGGTGCCGACCGTCGCGACGGCCAGTGCGGCGGCGGCCGCGAACAGCTTGATCTTGTTGGTTTTCATGTGCTCACGCTCCGAGTTGAAGTGGGTCGGATATTAGGCGCTTTTACGCGACTTCAATAGCCCCCGCGCTCGCCATCGTGCCATCCGTGCTCACGCTCGCGCCACTGATGTTCGCGCCATTCGCGACGGCGCCATTCCTGCTCGCGCCATTCGCGTTCACGCCAGCCGTCGTCGCGATAGCCGACCGGCGCATACCCAACGGGCGCATACGCAACAGGCGGCGCGACGTACACGGGCTCCGGCGCCGGCGCATAGACGCCGGGCACGCCGAGACCGATCGCGACGTCGACGTGGGCCGACGCCGCGGTCGAGCCCGCGAGCGCTGCAAAACCGAGTACCGCACCGATCAGGATCTTGTTCATCTCGTGACTCCCGCGCACATTGAAGTGCTTCATGTGAATACGGTTCGGAGTCTAGGCGTCGGCCTGCGATACAGGTGCAACGGCCATGCGAGAGAAGTAACCGCAGGTAACGCGTCCCTCGGCGCGGCCACGCCCGTTCAGCCGGCGCTTTGCAGCCAGTGCACGCTGAAGTGCCGGGCGGCGTCGGTCCACACCGCGGCGGGCTCGAAGCCGGCGCGCGCGGCGATCGCGCGGAAGCCGGCGATCGTGAACTTGTACGAGTTTTCGGTATGGATGCGCTCGCCGTCGTCGAAGTCGAATACGCGGCCGAGCACGCGGGCCGTCTGCGTGCGCAGGCTGACGAGATGCATCTCGATGCGCGTGCGCAGCGGATCGTAGTGCGCGTGATGCGCGAAGCCGTCGACGTCGAAGTCCGCGCCGAGCTCGTCGTTCGCGCGCCGCAGCAGGTTCAGGTTGAACTGCGCGGTCACGCCCTGCGCGTCGTTGTACGCGCGATGCAGCGTCGCCGGATCCTTCACGAGATCGACGCCGACGAGCAATCCGCCGCCGCGCAGCAGCCGCGCCGCATCGCGCAGGAACGCGTCCGCTTCGTCCGGCGAGAAGTTGCCGATCGTCGAGCCGGGGAAGAAGCCGATCCGCTTCCCGCGCGTCACGGGCAGCGCCGCGAGCTGCTCCGGCTTCGTGTAGTCGGCCGCGAGCGGTACGACGTCGAGCCGCGGATACGCGTCGCGCAACCGCTGCGCGGCGCCGTGCAGATGGTCGGCCGAGATGTCGACCGGGATGTAGCGCGCGGGCGCGCCGTCGCGCGCGAACGCGTCGAGCAGGATGCGGATCTTCGCGAGCGAGCCGGCGCCGAACTCGACGATGTCCGCATCCGCGCCGACGCGCCGCACGATGTCGCTCGCATGCGCGCGCAGGATGCCGAGCTCGGTGCGGGTCGGATAGTACTCGGGCAGCTCGCAGATGCGGTCGAACAGCGCGGAGCCGGCCGCGTCGTAGAAGTATTTCGGCGGAATGCTCCGCGGCGAGCGCGACAGGCCCGCGAGCAGGTCACGGCCGAACGCGCTCGCGTGCGCCGGCATGGTCGGTGGCGGCGGCGGGCCGCCATGCACGGCGGCCGGATCAGACGTCTCTCGCAAGACGGACTCCCGAGAATTGCCAGCGCGCGGCCGGCGGAAAGAAGTTGCGGTACGTCGGCCGCGTGTGGCCCGGCGGCGTTGCGACGCTGCCGCCGCGCAGCACCTGCTGCCCGACCATGAACTTGCCGTTGTACTCGGCCGCGATGCCCGCGAACGGCCGGAATCCCGGATACGGCCCGTACGCGGAGCGCGTCCACTGCCACACGTGGCCGGTCATCTGGCGGATGCCGTCCGCATGGAACGCGGCCTCCCACTCGAACTCGGTCGGCAGCCGCGCGCCCGCCCATTCCGCATACGCGGCCGCTTCGTAAAAGCTCACGTGCTCGACCGGCGCGCCGGGCTCGAGCGGCCGCAGCCCGCGCGGGCCGAACGCGTGCCACCCGGCATGCGGCGCGTCGCGCGCGATGCTCGCACGGTCGGCCGGGAACCAGTATGCGGGCGCGTGCAGCCCGTTCTGCTGCACGATCGCCCAGCCGTCCGACAGCCACAGCGACGCTCGTTCGTAGCCGCCGTCGGCGATGAACGCCGCATAGTCGGCGTTCGTCACCAGGCGATCGGCGATCTCGTACTGCGCGAGCAGGATCGCGTGGCGCGGCCGCTCGTTGTCGAACGCGAAGTCCGGGCCGTCGTGACCGATGTCGACCCGGCCGCCCGGCTGGCGCAGCCAGCGCACCGGCTCCGGCTCCGGCTCCGGCTCGGCCGGCGGCGGCGCGTGCGCGGCGTCGGGTCGGAAGTCGGGTAGACCGTTCGGCCGATAAGCGGGCAGCAGCGGATTGCACGAGAACGCATGAAGGATGTCGGTGACGATCAGCTCCTGATGCTGCTGCTCGTGATGGAGTCCGAGCTCGATCTCCGGCGCGATCGTGTCGATGAGGTGCGAATCGGCGTCGCGGATCGCCTGCAGCATCGCTTCGTCGACGTGGCGCCGGTATGCGTGCACCTCGCCGAGCGACGGACGCGTGAGCAGCCCGCGCTGCGGCCGCGGATGCCGCGGGCCCAGCGATTCGTAGTAGGAGTTGAACAGGAAGCGATAGGTGTCGTCGAACGGCACGTAGCCGGCGATGCGCGGCGTCAATACCGCCGCTTCGAAGAACCACGTCGTATGCGCGAGATGCCACTTCGTCGGGCTCGCGTCGGGCATCGACTGAATGGTCTGATCTTCGGCGGACAGCGTCTTCGCGAGCTCGACGCTGAACGCACGGACCTCCTGATAGCGGTGCTGAAGCCGGGAAACGAGGGAGCTCATCGGTTATACCGTCCACGTCACGACGACTGTTTCGGAAGTGGAGGCCGCGCAAGCGACGCGCGCGGCCGGCGAACGACCCGCGATGCTGCGATGGCGGGAGCGCGTTGCGGCTGCTGTTGCAGCAGTATGGCGCAGAAATGTGAATGTCGCGAATCGGACAGGCGCTCGCCGCGAAACATCGGCGTAAGCGGATGGAAAGAATTTGGCCGTTCGCGCGGGGCGAAAAAAATTTTTCGCGTCGATGTCACACGCGGGACGGTTGCGTCGTCATGTCATCGGAACCCACACGAGGAGATGAAACCATGACTGCCAAACTCGATCCGTTCGCCGCCGCGCCCGCACTGATGAAGACGTGGATGGGCACGTCGATGGCCGTTGCCGCGAGCCTCGAACCGAGCCTGTCCGAGCTGGTCAAGATTCGCGCGTCGCAGATCAACGCCTGCGCGAACTGCCTTAACATGCATACCGCCGACGCACGCGCGAACGGCGAGACGGAGCAGCGTCTATACCTGCTGGCTGCGTGGCGCGACGCGCCATGCTTCACCGATCGCGAACGCGCGGCGCTCGGCTGGACCGACGCGCTGACGCGGCTCTCCGAAGGCCACGCGCTCGCCGATGCCTACGACGCGCTGAACGCGCACTTTACGCAGGAGGAACAGGTGAAGCTCACGCTGATGATCAACGTGATCAACGGCTGGAACCGTCTCGCGGTCGGCTTCGGGCTGTGGGTCGAGCCGGCGGCGGCGAAGGCGTCGATGGCGGCCGTTCGATGACGCCCGGCGATCCGGCCGATGGCGCCAACGCGGCCGACGCGGCCGCGAGCTTCGATCCGCTGCGTCGCGTGCTGGTGCGCGTCGCGTACCGGATGCTCGGCTCCATCGCGGACGCCGAGGACGTCGTGCAGGACGCGTTCATCCGCTGGATGGGCACCGAGCGCGCGGAGGTGCGCGTGCCGGAGGCGTTCCTGCGCCGGATGGTGATGCGGCTCTGCCTCGATCAGCTGAAGTCCGCGCGGCACCGGCACGAGACGTACGTTGGCCCGTGGCTGCCGGACCCGGTCATCGACGATGACGAGCAGGAAGACGTCACGCTGCCGCTGATGCTCGCGCTCGAGCGCCTGTCGCCGCTCGAGCGCGCGGCGTTCCTGCTGCACGATGTGTTCGGGCTGGACTTCGACGAAGTCGCCGCGACGATCGGACGCGAACCGGCCGCGTGCCGGCAGCTCGCGGCGCGCGCGCGGACGCACGTGCGCGATGCGCGTCCGCGCTTTCGCGTCGAGAAGCAGCGCGGCCTCGAGATCGCGAACGCGTTCTTCGCGGCCTCACGCAGCGGCGACATGAGCGCGCTCGGCGCGTTGCTCGCGGCGGACGTGAGTCTGCATGCGGACGGCGGCGGCAAGCGGCCGGCGGCCGGCAAGCCGGTGCTCGGCTTCGACCGCGTGATGAAGGTGCACGAATATCTGGCGGACCTGTTCCGGCGGAACGGCTCGACGCTCGTGCGCGCGGGCTTCGTGAACGGCCTGCCCGGTTTCGTCACGCTGGAGGCGGATGGTGAACTGCAGACGACCGCGCTCGAGATCGAGGATGGGAAGATCGTGGGAATTTATGTGGTTCGTAATCCGGATAAATTGCGGCATTTGCATTGATGGGGGAGCAGCCTCGCTCGTTGTGTTGATCGACGTCCGCCCCGCCACTCCACCCCCACCTCCCTCACTCCACCGTCACCGATTTCGCGAGATTCCTCGGCTTGTCGATATCCGCGCCGCGAATGCACGCCGCGTGATACGCGAGCAACTGCAGCGGCACGACGTGCAGAATCGGCGACAGCAGCCCGTAGTAATCCGGCATCCTCAGCACCGAGACCCCGTCGCCGTTGTCGATCCGCGTATCCGCGTCGGCGAACACATACAGTTGCCCGCCCCGCGCCCTCACCTCCTGCATGTTCGATTTCAGCTTCTCGAGCAGCGTGTCGTTCGGCGCGATCGTCGCAACCGGCATCGTGTGCGTGACGAGCGCGAGCGGCCCGTGCTTCAGCTCGCCGGCCGGATACGCTTCCGCGTGGATGTACGAAATCTCCTTCAGCTTCAGCGCGCCTTCGAGCGCGATCGGGTAATGCAGCCCGCGGCCGAGGAACAGCGCGTTCTCGTGCTGCGCGAACTCGGCCGCCCAGCGTGCGATCTGCGGCTCGAGCGCGAGCACGTCGGCCAGCGCGTCGGGCAGCCGGCGCAGCTGCATCGTGTAGCGCGCGAGCTGCGCGTCGTCGACGAAACCGCGCATCCGCCCGAGCGTGACCGCGAGGATGAACAGCGCGACGAGCTGCGTCGTGAACGCCTTCGTCGACGCGACGCCGATCTCCGGGCCCGCGCGGGTGAGAAAACGCAGCCCGGTCTGGCGCACCATCGCGCTCGTCGGCACGTTGCAGATCGCGAGCGTGTCGAGATGGCCGAGCGACTGCGCATACTTGAGCGCCGCGAGCGTGTCGGCGGTTTCGCCGGACTGCGACACGACCACGACGAGCGTGTTCGGCGTCGCGAGCGCGTCGCTGTAGCGATATTCGCTCGCGATCTCGACCTGCGCGGGCACCCGCGCGATCGTCTCGAGCCAGCGGCGCGCGGTCAGCCCGGAATAGTGGCTCGTGCCGCATGCGAGGATCAGCACGTTGTCGATCTGCTCGAACACGCGCTGCGCGTCCGGGCCGAACACGGCCGGATCGAACAGGCCGGCATCCGGAATCGTCGCGGCGACCGCGCGCGGCTGCTCGAAGATCTCCTTCTGCATGAAATGCCGATACGCGCCGAGCTCGACGATGCCGTCGCCCGACGCCACGGTCTGCACCGGCCGCTCGACCGGCGAGCCGTGCTGATTCACGATTCTCGCCCCACCCGGCGTCAGCTCGACGATGTCGCCTTCCTCGAGAAAAATGAAGCGCTCGGTGATCCCCGCGAGCGCGAGCGCGTCCGACGCGAGAAAGTATTCGCCGTCCTTCAGCCCGACGACGAGCGGCGAGCCGACCCGCGCGCCGATCAGCCGGTGTGGCTCTGTCTTGCTGAACACCGCGATCGCGTACGCGCCGCGCAGCTGCGAGGTCGCGTCGCGCACCGCGGACAGCAGATCGCCGTGGTACTTGCTGTGGATCAGGTGCGCGACGACTTCGGTGTCGGTCTGGCCGTCGAACACATAGTTCTGATCAGATAGTTGCGAACGCAACGTTTCGTGATTCTCGATGATGCCGTTGTGCACGAGCGCGATCTCGTCGCGCGAGAAGATCGGATGCGCGTTGCAGGTCGCCGGCGCGCCATGCGTCGCCCAGCGCGTATGCGCGATGCCGGTGTCGCCGGTGAGCCCGGCGTCGAGCACGTGCGCTTCGAGATCCGCGACGCGCGACACGCTGCGTTCTCGTCGCGCCTCGCCGTCGACGACGGTCGCGACGCCGCACGAATCGTAGCCGCGATATTCGAGGCGGCGTAAGCCTTCGATCAGAACCGGAACGATGTTCCGTTGCGCAACCGCGCCGACGATCCCACACATGACGCGTTACCTCCGAAGGAAACAAGCGGTGCGCGCCGGCGATCCGGCGCGGCTGAAACGGCCGCCGTGCAGCCGTCGCGCGCGGGCGCGGCGGCGGCGGACGGCGGGCGGCCGAGCGGCGGGTGGGCCGTCCGCGCACGGACGCGACGGCGCGGCGGGCGGATCGATCGACAGGTCGATCCGCAGGTCGATCGGCGACGCGCCGGGGTAGGGAAGGCAGCCGGCCAGCCGCCGGGCCGGTGCGCCGAGCGCGCGGCCGGTGTGCGTGCGGCGCGGCGCGCAGCGTGCGCGCCGGCTCGGGTGACGAACATGCGGACTGAATCGCCCGAAATCGCGCGGGGTGTCGCGGCATGCGCATGTGGCGACGCGGGGTAGCGGATCGCCGTTGCGCTCGCGGATGCAACCGAGCGCGAACAGCAACGCGTCTTCGACGTCGAACAGTACCGTCCGCCAGTCGTTCATCGTTCCATCCCCGGCTCCCGCCTCGGCGCTCGGCGTCGACGCGGTCATGCATGCAAAGGGAGCCGGCGGCGCGCATCGTCGCGTCGCCGTTTCCCGGTCTTGCTGGGGCACTTCGTCCGTCCCTGATGAGGGTTTGTCGTCGGCGTCGGGGCGGCGGTGTCTGCGCAGAAAGCGAAGCAAGCGTCGAGCCATCGGACTGCGAGCCGCGTGCGGCAAGGAACGGGATCGTCGATGCGCTCGCTCGCTTGCGCCGGGCGGCGGATTTTTGATTCATCGACGTATCAGCAACCGTCAGCAACCGTCAGCGGCGGTCAGCAACCATTGGCTGCAGGATGCGCGGGTCGGGCCGCCACGATGCGCGGCTCGCGTTCCGAGTGCGGCGGACATCGCGGCAATGCCGGTCGAAATCACCGCCGACGGTTCGGCCGATGCGCGCGAGCGACTCACCGCACGTGTCGTCGCGCCGCTTTCCGGGCCGCGCCGACCTACCCGTTTCACAAGCGCAACGTTTCGCGATCGCACCGCGACGACGGGTGCGAACCGGCGCGAATACGCGTGAGTCCGGGAAAATCCGCATCCGCGCGCGGCCACGATTGGTGGACGCGCCGAGCGAATGTCACGCCACGCGAGCGGACGCGTTTCAGAAACGATTGCCAGCGACCGAGAACGACCGCCGCGCCGGGATCCACCGATATTTCGCGGTCCTGCGGGATGGCCGCAAGGCCGCCACTCGACGGTTCGCCTCACGATGACGCCGGCACGGCGACCGTCGCGTGTGCCGGCGCCGTAACGCCGGTGAAACGTTCGGGCGCGTGTCGGCATGACACATGCAGGCGGGCGCGGCCACCGCACCCACACGACCGGTCTGGTTTGAATATTGCTCACCTATTCCCAGAACGGACCGGCGCCACCGCGCGCCGCATCGATCTGTATCGGCCAGGCGAAAGAGGCTCGACATGAGGACGTTTCTGTTTGTATTCGGCACGCGGATGGAGGCGGTCGGGATGGCGCCACTCGTGCGGGCGCTGCGCGCGCACGGGAACGTCGACGCGCGGGTGTGCGTGACCGCGCGGCACCACGATACGTTCGACGCGTTGCTGTCGCTGTTCGACATCACGCCCGATTACGCGCTGAGTCTGTCGCAGCTCGATCATCCGTCGATCGACGTGACGACCGCGATCCTGCAGGCGATCGGCGGGCTGTTCGACGAGTTGCGTCCGGACGCGGTGCTCGTGCACGGCGACACGACGACGACGCTGATGGTCAGCCTCGCGGCGTTCTATCGCTATTTGCCGGTCGGGCACGTCGAGGCGGGGCTGCGCAGCGGCGACATCGGCTCGCCGTGGCCGGAGGAACTGAACCGCCGGATGACCGATGCGCTGTCGACGTGGCATTTCGCGCCGACCGAGCGCGCGCGGCACAACCTGTTCAGCGAAGGGGTGCCGGCCGACCGCGTGACGCTCACCGGCGACACCGTGATCGACGCGCTGCAGGCGGTGAAGCGGATCCTCGATCGCGACGACACGCTCGCACGCAGCATCGCCCGACACTATCCGTTCCTCGACGGCACGCAGCGCGTGGTGCTGGTCGCGGGCCGCCGCGAACGCTCCGGCGCCGCGTTCGCGCAGTTCTGCCATGCGCTGCGCGCGCTCGCGAGCCGCTATCGCGACGTGCGGTTCGTCTATGCGCTGCACCGCGAGTCGGGCGTGGAGGACGCCGCGCACGCGCTTCTCGACGGCGTGGCGAACGTCCATGTGATCGAGCCGCAGGAATATCTGCCGTTCGTGTTTCTGATGTCGCGCGCGCATTTCATCATCGCGGATTCGAACGGGATCCAGGAGGAGGGGCCGGCACTCGGCAAACCGGTGCTCGTCACGCGCGACACGAGCGCGCGGCCCGAGGCGATCCAGGCGGGCACCGCGCGGCTCGTCGGCACGGATGCGGAGCGGATCGTGCGCGAGGCCGCGCGACTCATCGACGACGACGTCGCATACGGCGAGATGTGCCACGCACGCAATCCATACGGCGACGGGCACGCGTGCGACCGGATCGTGCATGCGTTGCTCGACCGGCGATGCGCGCTACCGGACATCGCGAGCTACGGAACAGGATCGGGAGAGGTGCCGTACAACGCGCTGGCGCTCGGCCTGCAAGCATTGCGATCGGCTTGAACTGACGGGCGGCGGCCGGTTTGCCCGAAGGCAAAACGCGACGCCGGACCGTTCAGATTGTGCGTTGGTAGGCTCGATTGGATTCGAACCAACGACCCCCACCATGTCAAGGTGGTGCTCTAACCAACTGAGCTACGAGCCTGTTGAGGCGCGGATTATAGAGGGACTTTTTGCGCAGCACAAGCGGTGCGCCACATTTTGTTCGTGGCGGGCTGCAACGGACGGAAGTCGCCGCGCGGAACGCGCCCGGCACAGCGCCGGCGAAGGCACCGATTTATCCACAGCAGCCTTTGGACAACCGTCTAGCAAACACAGGGATTCACAGTGGACCGATTGAGGATATCTGTGCGCGTCGCCGATCCGCTGTGAAAGTTGTTAGACACAGCACAGAACTGTGCACGCGCGATGCGTGACGTTATGAATTCCGTATCGTGTTGATTCGCCAGCGCGTTTGGCCGGTTATCCACAGCTGTGCGCGACCCTTGTTAACTACTACTACGTTTACATATATATCTATTCAAAACCCTTGGTATACACGCGTCGGCTGTGACGTCGCTGTGCGGATGGCAGGCGGATTTCCGATAAGATGAACGCCGACCGACACACACGACCCGCACGACACACAGCCGCTCGCTCGCATGTCATCGCTTCGATCCGTGTCTTCGCGGGTGAGCGCATCGGCAGACTGGAGACGCATGGATGCAGAGCTCGTCCGAGTTTGAGCGCCGCTCGCCCGGCCGATGGCTGACGCCCGATCGCGTGGCGTTTTATTCCTGCCTCGTGCTGCTGGCCGATCTCGGTTTCTTCTTCATCCATGCATACGGCGCGTACAAGCTGCGCAACGGGCACGTCGTTGCGCCGGGCTGGGATTTCGCGGTGTTCTGGAGCGCGTCGTACCTGACGATCCACCAGGGCGCGGCGAGCGCGTTCAACGGATCGCTGATCGAATCGCTGGCGCTGCCGCTACAGGGCCTGACCTCCGTGAACATGCTCACGCCGTGGGTCTACCCGCCGACCTTCCTGCTCGTCGTCTGGCCGTTCGCGCTCATTCCTTTCCCGCTTTCGTATCCGGTGTTCGTGTTCGGCGGCTTGCTGTTCGCCGTACGGGCCTGCACGCGGCTGCTCGAATCGAGACCGCCGGCCGCATTCTGGTTCGCGGCGATCGCGTTTCCGCCGGTCTGGATCGTCGGCTCGGCCGGACAGAATTCGTTTCTGACCATCGGCCTGATCGGGCTCGGCCTCGCATGGCTGGAACGGCGGCCGTGGCTCGCGGGGCTGTGCTTCGGGTTACTCGCGATCAAACCGCAGCTCGGCGTGCTGATTCCGGTCGCGTTGATAAGCGGGCGGCAGTGGAGGGCGTGCATCGCGGCGGCGTGCACGGCTTGCGTGTTCGGCGTGGTTGCCGGCGCGGCATTGGGATTCGGTACGTACGCGAAGTTCGTCGAAGCGGCCGCGACGTTCGGGCGTGACGTCGTCGAGCAGGCGTCCGACTGGCCGTGGGGCATGCCGACCGTGTTCGGCGCGGCCCGGCATCTGGGGCTCGCGCCCGGATACGCATACGCGGCGTTCGGCGTGGTCGCGGCGATCGCCGTGGCCGCGGTGGTGGCGTTATGGATCGGGCATGCGCGCGGCCCGTTGCGGGCGGCGGTGCTCGTGATCGCGAGCCTGCTGTGCCAGCCGTATCTGCTGTCGTATGACCTCGTCTGGATGGCGTTGCCGATCGTGCTGCTCTGGGAGGATGGGCGACGTTACGGGGGCAGGCGCGGCGATCTGCCGGTGATGGTCGTTGCGTGGCTGGCGCCGGTCGTGTTCTTTCTGCCGCCGGGGTGGTCGCTCGGGAGCGCGATGCCGGTGGTGATGCTGGCGTTGCTGGCGGTGGTTGTCAGGCGGGGTTGCGGTGAGAATAAATCGATGAAAACGCGCTATTTCGAAAATAAAAAATAGACTTGAAATTGCTCCCGAAAAGAACCTAAGCTACGCAAACGTTGCCGCGATTTGCTGGCCGACAACGATTCGAATGACCAACCTTCCGGTTCGCAAAAGCACCGGCGAGGCGAGACGGGGGACGGGGAAATGTCGAATGTTGCGGGCAAGGCCTATGGAATGAACGTGGTCACGCCGATGCCGCCGCATCGAACGTGGATAAACCGTTTCGTGTTCATGATCGCGCGGGCGCTGCCGGCAACGCTGGGCGGGCTGCTCGGCCTGTCGATCATCCATTTCGCACGCTGGGTGATCATTCGGCGGCAGGACTGGCCCGACCTGGGGCAGCCCAAATCCAGTCTCGCCAACGATTACATGCTGTTCGTCAGCAACTTCAATGGAACCTGGGATCAATATATCGATGCTTTTGCGGACGGTATTCCCAATGGCCTCGACCTGTTCTGGTATTCCAGCACGAAATATCCGCATTCAATTCCGATCACACCGTTCAAGAATTACATCCGCATCAATCAGATCGATACGGACTACTACTATAACGCGACCCCCGGCGCCGCCCAGCGCGACATCAAGGCGGCACTGCGTGTGCGGGCAAAACTGACCGAATTGGCCGCGCAACATGCGAGCCTTTCTCCCGATGCTTTTTCCGAAGCCTATCGAGCCGCACTGGTGTCGGTGCAGAACGATCTAGGCACGCCGGGTCTGGCGCCCGTCGCGTCGAACGACACGGCTCACGCCGACATCAACCGCCAACCCTTCGTCGATCAGGCTTGGCCCAGGCAGGAGGAGGTCGCTCATCTTGAACGTTGACGGCGGTCATTATTTTCTTACCGTGCTGTCGCCGGTGCGGGTCGATCCCCAGCGGGACGGGGCCGGCCGGGTGACTTCACCCACTTCCTCGCTGCGGGACGTGCTCGCGACGCTACCCACCGCGGCGCAAAGCGCGGCATGCATCGCCGGGGGGCGCCAAAGCCCGTTCTCGCGCTGCGATCGCACGCACTTCGCCCGCTTCGTGGTGATCGACCAGCCGGCGTTCAACGGCCGCGTGCCGGTCGATTCCCTCGTCGATGCAATCAGGAAGACGGACCTGCTCGCGCACCAGCCGGTCGACAATCTGTCGACCGCATGGCTGCTTTGGGCGGTGGATTTCGATCCGGGCGCGCACGCCAACGACGCGGATGGCGGCCTGCACGATTACCTCGTCAATCTGTGGAACGTGATGGGCGCCGAGCTGGCCGCGGTTTATCGCCATTGCTACGGCTTCGAAGCCGTGAAGAACGGCGACGACTTCGGGCATTACATCCGGCGCTGTCAGGTCGAGACGACGATGCCCTTCAACGATTACTGGATTACGTCGCCGCCGCTGCCGACGATTTCGATACCGCGGATCGCGGCGGCGATCGCGGTTTTCACGCTGGGCGTGACGGGGCTCGTCACGTGGAAAGCGGGGGCGTGGGGCTGGGTGGCGTTGCTGTTGTCGCTCGCCGTCTCGGTCTATACCGCGTACCGCTACATTTTGGGACGTGGCGCCAGGCCCTTTGCCGCCGCCCCCCATTCCAATCTGCGCACGGTACTGAAATCGCTCTATCTTCAGCAGCATTTCGCGCGCTTCGCGATTGCGCAGCAAGGCGCGGCCGCGGCCGACCTTCATGCCGCGTTCGGCCGGTTCGTCGACGCGCACCGGCCCGACGACCTTGCGGGGCCGAGCCAGGCGCCGGGAGTGATCCAGTCATGATCGAGAGAAAGCACGCGGCGCCGGATCTCGATCTCGCCGATCTCCAGGGCAACATCCTCACCGCGTATGGCCGTCTGGGCTTCCCGAAGGGGCGTTTCCTGCTGGTCAACGTGCGCGATGCGGACAGTGGACGCGCGTTCGTCGAGTTTCTGCGTCCGCGCGTGACCACGGCGCTGCGCTGGCCGTCCGTCAGACACCATCGGCCCACCGGCAAGGTGAAGGTGGCCAGGCCCGAGGTGACGATCAATCTCGCGTTCACGTTCCGGGGCCTGTTCGCGCTGGGCGTGCCGACGCGGACGCTGCGCGGGATGCCCGACGAATTCATCGACGGCATGGCGGCCCGCGCATCGATCCTGAGCGATAACGCGAACGGCGCCTCGTTGACGGACTGGGACGCGGTATGGACCCGGAAAGACTCGACCGCGCAGCCGCATATTCTCGTGATGCTCAATGCGCAGATGCAGCCGGAAGGCAGCGCGGTTCCGGCATTGGGCACGGTCACGCAGGAGATCGTCGCTTGGTGCGACGGCTCCGGCGGCAAGGTCGCGCTGTGTCGCGGCCATCGCGGCGCGGACGACCGCTGGCAGGATCTCTCCGCGATCACGCAGGAAGTGGGCGGCAACGTCTATCCGACACCGAAGGAGCATTTCGGCTATACCGACGCGATCAGCGATCCGGCCTTCGACGGGCAGGTGCCGAACGCGCAGGCGGCCGCCAGCGCGATCGGGCAGGGCAAGTCCGACGGCTTCGGCAACTGGTCGCTGCTCGCGCGCGGCGAGTTCCTGCTGGGCTGGCCGGATGAGGCGCAGGAGATTCCCGGCGCCGCGATGCCGCTTGATTTCAGCCGCAACGGCACCTTCTTCGCGTATCGAAAGCTGCATCAGAACGTGGACGGCTTCCACAAGTGGATCGACGGCACGGCGACCCAACTGGCGAAGTTGTGGCGCATGGGTTCGCAAGACGAGGCGTCTCAGACCTTGATGGCGAAACTGGCGGGCCGATGGCCGGACGGCGTGCCGCTGATGGCCGCGCCCACCCATGCCGACTGGCAGGCGTTCAACCGCGATTATCCGCAGCCTGTCGATGGTTCGATCAACCCGGAGCGGGCGCTTCGGCTGGTCGACTTCGTGTATCGCGACGATTCGGCCGGCACGCGTTGCCCGATCGGCGCGCATGCGCGGCGCATGAACACCCGCGACATGCTCGACCCGCACGGCCGCGACCCCGACCCGAAAGTTCGCGCCGGCTCCGCGCTCAACAACCGCAGACGCATCCTGCGGCGCGGTCTCCCATATGGTAGCTCGGGCAGTGCGGGCGACGTCGATGGCGAGCACGGCATCGTGATGCTCGCCGTTTGCGCGAGCCTGTCGCGCCAGTTCGAATTCGTTCAGCAGCAATGGCTGAACTACGGTCTCGATTTCAGTCTCGGCAACGACACCTGTCCGCTGGTCGGCAGTCATGCGAAGGATGCGCGCTTCGTGATCGCGGCCGATCCGGCCCAGGGCAATCCTCCGTTCATCGCCAGCGGTATCCCGCCATTCGTGACGACGCGCGGCGGCGATTACTTCTTCATGCCCAGCATGACGGCGCTGCGCCTGATCGGCATGGGCGTGACCGATCCAACCTGAAGCGGGGTGCGCGCATGTCCTTCGCATTGAACCTGTTCCATGCCGCCGAGCTCGAGGGCCACATGCTGGGCGAGGGTGCGCTGGGCGGCGCCGAGCTCGCGGCGAAGCTGGCGAGCGGTACGGGCGACATCAAGGCGCGGCTGAAACGCGTGCTGGCCGATCCGGCGGGCCAGCGCGCGCTGTTCGCGTCGCTGCGCGCGTTCGCGCCGAATCTGGCCACCGACAAGACGCTGGTCACCGCTTATCCCTGCGATGGCACGGTGATCGTGTCCCGCGCCGACGATGTACGCGAAGTGCTCGATCGGCAGGGCGACTTCGAGGTCGTCTACGAACCCAAGATGCGCAAGATCACCGGCGGCGCCAATTTCTTTCTCGGGATGCAGGATGGCGCCGATTACCAGCGCGATACGTCGATCATGCGGCTTGCCGCGCAACGTGACGACGTGGCGAATATCGTCGTGCCGCTGGCGCGCGAAGCGGCCCGGCGGATCGTGGCCGACCATGCGACGACCATCGATGTGCCCGACGTGTTGACCACGGTCGTGCCCGCGCTGATGGTGCAGCGCTATTTCGGGATCGATACCGCGTCGGTTGCCGATCTTCGCGAATGGGCGACTGCGATGTTCTGGTATCTGTTCGTCGATCTGCAGGGCGATCCGGACGTCGAGCAGAAAGCGCTGGATTGCGCGCCGAAGTGCCTGGCTGCGATCGACGCGGCCATTGCCAGGACGCAAGCCGATCCCGATGGCCCCGCCACCGTGCTGAAACGGGCGATTGCGCTCCGCGATGCCGGCACCGGGGGATTCGACGGATCGGGCATTCGCAACAACATGATCGGCCTCGTCATCGGCGCGATCCCGACCATTTCGAAGGCATGCGTGCAGGCGCTGGACGGATTGCTCGATCGCCCGGATGTGCTGGCGCGGACGCAGGCGGCAGCGGCGCATGGCGATGAGCAGGCGGTCGGCTGCGCTGTTTTCGAGGCGTTGCGCTTCAATCCGGTCAATCCGGTGATCTACCGCCGGGCCGTGCGCGACTGCGAAATCGCTTCGGGCACACTGCGCGCGTGCCGGGTGAAGAAGGGTGCGATGGTGCTGGCGTCGAACCTGTCGGCGATGTTCGATCCGGCGGCGGTGGACGATCCCGACGCATTCCGCACCGATCGGCCGTGGGACGTCTACATACTCTGGGGATACGGCCTGCATCGCTGCTTCGGCGATGCGATCAATCGCGCGATCATCCCGGCGCTGCTGACGCCGCTTCTGGCCGGGGCGCCGCTGGCGCGTGCTGGTGGCGACGCCGGTCACCCGGACAGCGCGACGCCGTTCCCGCAGCACTTTACGGTGACGCGCTGAATGCGCTGGTGCTTGCCTCATTCGCGGGATAGGAAAGCGCGGCGGCGCTGGCGCTCGCTTCGTCCGCTTGCATCCCGCTTCTTCGATCCAACGGCCGGCGAGCTTCAACCATGGGTACATCGGAGGCTCGATGCGCGGTCGGGGCCGATTGGGAATGAATTTCCTTTAGCGTGGAGCCTTGCGGATGGTCACGAAACGTTCCGCAAATGCATAGCGTTATACACATGCATGGACGCCCCTGCAACGAGCAACTTCGCTCGGGATCTATGTTTCCACCATTTGATTCCTTTGGGAGGACTGGCACCATGTATTTCGCGATCTGCAGCAAGGAGCCCACGCATACTGTAAAGCATTCGAACTGGGAGGTGATAGAGAACGCAGCATGCATGCATTGTGACGGTCGGTACAAGGTGATTCGAAACAAGACTACCAACGCGCCACGGGACTACGCGGGAAAGAGTGCAATCATCAAGCGCGGCGATGCGAGCTTCGAAACCGTGCCGGTGGATTTCACCACACGCTTGACGCGCAGTAAAAGGGAGTCCGCAAGCGACGCCTCTGACGAACCACCTAGCAAGCGGCGGGCACTCGTGCGAACCGATTACTCCGACTCCGACTCCGATTCCGACGACGATACATCGGACCTGGAGGACCGCGATTGGATCGGCCTTACGGAGCCGTTCAAAGGCGTTTATTCCCGACTATCGATTGCTGGAACGTATGAAGCACGGGATGACCTTGAAGACATCATCGGCAGGCGTGCATCCAAGCCGAAGATGAAGCTTAAAAATATTGGCTTGCCGGTCCATCGCGGGGCCGGACAAGCTGCAGCCAAAGGAAAGCTTTCCGCCACGGACGCCAGCGGACGCAATCTGCCCTCGACAAGTATCTCCAGCATTACTGGTCACCCGAAGTCTGTCGTCTCCGAAGAGTGGTGCCACCTCTGGGCGTCGTGCCTCGGCGGTCCGACGACCAGCGACAACCTTGTTGCCGCGAGCTACGCGTGCAACACATTCATGATGGCCATCGAAACCAATCTCAAGTCTCGCACCGACCTGTGTATCAGTGTTTCAGCTTATTGTTCGGACGCAAACGGCAACGTCGCCGACGCCATTCGCTATAAGATCTTCGAGGTCGGAACTGGCAAGGAGCTGTTTAACAGGTTGATCGATGCCACCGCGCAACACTTCTCGAGGTCGGATCTCATGCAGTTGCAGCAGGATCTCGCCCCGTTGCGGAAGGAAAGATAGTCGAAGGGTATATCAGGTGATTTATCGAGGCGTCGTTGTGGAGCAATGGCCGCTTATCAGTCAACGAGTCACCCAATATTGCGCGGACTGAACGTTCGCGGAAACACCACGGGCGTTTGTCGATCCACGAGACGATATCCGATGGCTGGTCTGTTGGATTCGCCGGCGACGAAGCCGACTTCCGTCAGGAAATCGGCAGCGAGCATCCGCGTACGAAAGCCGCTCTTGTCCACCGGCCGCCCAAGCACGATCTCATACATCCGCTGCAGCTGCGGCAGCGTAAACGGCTCCGACAGCAGGAAAGCCGGCAGAGACGTGTATTCGACCTTGCCGCGCAACCGCTCGACGGCGTTCCGCAGGATGTCGTCGTGATCGAATGCGAGTCCGCGCTTTTGCGTCACCGCATCGACGTCGAACCATGCCACTTCGGTGGCGTTGGCGCCCTTCGCAAGCACCACATCCTGAGCCGGAATCAGCGCAAACCAGACATGCGTGGCTGACCACCCACGCGGATCCCGCGTAGCACTGCCCCAACTACCGAGCTGCTCGAGATAAGGACTTCTCACGCCCGTTTTCTCGAACAGCTTGCGGCGCGCGCAATCCTCGAGCGTTGCGTCGGCCACCACGTCAACGAACCCGCCCGGCAGCGCCCAGCGCCCGGGAAACGCTTCCCCGGCCACGTCCGGACGCTGCACGAGCAGCACCTTCAACGCATTCTCGAGCACGGTAAAGATCACGACGTCGACGGTCGTGTACGGCAGGGGAAACGCATGCCCGCGATGTATCGGTCGTTCGGAACCGGATTTCTTTCGTGTCATGGCGGACCAGATGAACTTGACGGTCTCCATTCTAGGTTGTATTGTGCAACTCATACAAGTTGTTCTATGCAACTAACGTGAGGAGCCCACCATGTTCGGGATTCGATTCATCAAGTCTCAGCCGACCGTTCACCTGATGCAATTCCGCGCGGGCAGCGTGGTACGCGAGGGCACCGGCCTGTCATTTTTCTACTACGCGCCGGCGACGACGCTGGTGTCCGTTCCGGTGGCGAGCCAGGATCGTCCGTTCATCCTGGAACTCGTCACCGCGGATTTCCAGAGCGTGACCGTGCAGGGCCAAGTGACGTACCGCATCGGCGACCCGCACCGGATCGCCGCCATGATGGATTTCTCGCTGGGAAAGGACGGCCGGTCGTATGTATCGGAAGATCCGAAGCGGCTGGGCGACCGTGTCGCGATGCAGGTCGAGGTGATTGTCCAGCAGGCTGTCCAGGCGCTGGATCTGAAGGAAGCGCTGCGCGCGTCGGCGGCGATTGCCCGTACCGCGCAGACCGAGCTCGCCAGCCAGCCGGAAATCGAGGCGTTGGGCCTCGAGATTCTGGGCGTCTCGGTGATGGCCGTGAAACCCACGCCGGATATCGCCCGTGCGCTCGAAGCCGAAGCGCGCGAGTCCAATCTCAAGGCGGCCGACGACGCCGTGTACTTGCGCCGTATGTCGGCAGTGGAGAACGAGCGCGCGATCCGTCAGAACGAGCTGGACACCGACATTGCCGTCGAGCAGAAGAAGCGGCAGATCCGCGAGACGCAAATGGAGGCCAAGGCCATGCTGATGCGCAAGGAAAACGAGCTGCGTACCGAGCAGATGGCGGCCGACGTCGAGCTCGAGGAAAAGCGCAAGGCATTCGTGAACGGGCAGGCGCACAACAGTCGTACTTTGGCCGAAGCCGAGGCGCACCGGGTGGCGGCGGTCATGCAGGCGCTCGAGAAGGCCGACCCGCGTGTCGTCAATGCGCTCGCGGCGGCCGGCATGCAGCCGGGCCAGTTGATTGCGCAGGCGTTCGGCGGGATCGCCGAACGAGCGGAGCGCATCGGGCAGCTCAATGTATCGCCCGAATTGCTGCAGGGGCTGATGAGTGCCGGCGCAAGTACCGGGGCGAGGGCCGCGTCATGAGCGCCGAGGCTCGCAAGGTCGTGCTGGTGACGCGCCGCACACGACTCGAAGAGCTGATCGCGAAGCATCACACGCTGGCGCAGGCGAAGTTTTACATCGAGCACCTTGGGGCAGATTTCTCGGATTATCTCGCCGAGAATTCAGCGTACGCACGCAGCCTGGAGCTTACCGTGCGTGCGCTCGAGAAGTGGGGGCGCTATCAGGTGGTCGATCGGAGCTATCTGCCGAATTTCATCTTCGCGCCCGACGATATCGTCGTGGCATTGGGGCAGGACGGGCTGGTCGCGAACTCGATGAAATACCTGGACGGTCAGCCGCTGATCGGACTGAATCCGGAGCCTGCGAGGTGGGATGGCATTTTGTTGCCCTTTGAGCCGGCTGACCTCGGTGCGGTGTTGATGGATGTCGCTCGTGACCGCCGTCCGTTGAAGGCGATTACGATGGCGGAAGCGAGGCTGACGGACGGCCAGGTGTTGCGTGCCGTCAATGACCTGTTCATTGGGCCGCGCACCCATACCTCGGCGCTTTACGAGATCGAGTTGGGCGAGCGACGTGAATCGCAGTCGTCGTCGGGCATCATCGTTTCCACGGGACTGGGTTCCACTGCGTGGCTCAAGAGCGTGGTGACGGGCTCGCTCGGCGTGGCGCACGCGATGCAGGGTTGGAGTGGGGAGGCTCAGTACCAGCCGCAGCCGTGGGACAGTGCTCGACTGACCTTCGCTGTGCGGGAGCCGTTTCCGAGCAAGGCATCGAAGACGGAACTGGTATTTGGCCACGTTGACGCGGAGCAGCCGCTTCGGCTGCGCTCGCGTATGCCGGAAAACGGCGTCATTTTTTCTGATGGGGTGGAGGTGGACTATCTGAGGTTTACGGCTGGTATGGAGGCGACGGTTTCCGTTGCGGCGAGGCAGGGGCGGTTGGTTGTGTAGCCGAAGGTTAGCGCGTCCTTTTCTTTGACGGTGTTTGCGGCATGCGTCCTGCATCACATCTGTGGAATCGAGCAAGCTACACAGACAATGCATTCGCATTGACATGGTAATGCATTCGCATTACCATTCGAGGCATCCACCTGTTTGACCGGAGAGCGCAATGCCCGCTACCCTCGAAGTCGAATCCACGCTGACCGACCGCTACCAAACTACGGTGCCGGAGACCGTACGTCGCGCGCTTGGGCTCGGCAAGCGCGACAAGATCCACTACACCATCCGCTCCGATGGGGAGGTGGTGCTGACCCGCGCGGAGGTCTCCGAAGGCGACGACCCGGTGCTCGGGCAGTTCCTGGGCTTTCTGGCCCGTGACATTGCAATCCATCCTGAACGCTTGCAGGCCGTGGATGCAGGTCTCGTCCAACGGCTCCAGTCACTCGTTGGCGACGTCGAAGTCGATTTTGATACCCCCCTGTCGGCGGACGATGAATGAGCGGAGGCAAGCCCCTGGTTGTGTACGGCTGGACGATCTATGCCCATCCACTATTTCTCGCCCAAATTGACGCGCTGGCACGGCAGGTCGAGACCCTCAAGCAGAAGGATCCGGTCGGGTACGTCAGGAAGAACGCCACCAAGCGACTAGCGGCGATCGTCAAGTTGGCGTTCGACGTCATCCCACAAGACCCCGCACGGTCGGAATACCGCCTGGGCGGCACCCTTGGCGACGATCACAAGCACTGGTTCCGGGCGAAGTTCTTTCAGCAGTACCGCCTGTTTTACCGCTACCACGCGTCCAGTAAGGTGATCGTGTTCGCATGGGTCAACGACGAGGACACCAAGCGCGCCTACGAGAGTAGCGACGACGCATACCGCGTGTTCCGCAAGATGCTGGAAACCGGCCATCCACCAGACGACTGGAATCAATTGCTGACCGAAGCTCAGGTCGAGGGGCAGCGCTTGCAACAGTTGCTCGCCGACGATATCACGCCGTAGGGAATACGTTCGGCTCATGGGGGAAACCTGTCATGCGCATGAAAACCGCGAGAAATGGCACTTGTACATGCGAATCAGTAACCCGTCCGGGCAACGCATGAGCTCGCAGATTCCGGCAATCGCGCCGGCGCAAACCGCGCTTGTCGTCATGCATTATCAGACCGACATTCTCGGACTCTTTCCATCGGTCGCGCCGGCCTTGCTCACCAATACGCGCAAACTATGCGACGCGGCGCGGGCCAAAGGCGTCCGCGTCTATTTCGCCAACCTCCGGTTCAGCCCGGGCTATCCGGAAGTCAGCCCATTGAACAAGAATGGGCAGGGAATCAAACGACTTGGTCTCTTTGTCGACGACCGGACCGCGCCGGAGTTAGGCCAGCAGGCTAACGAGCCGCTCATCATCGCGCACCGCGCCAGCGTGTTCTTTGGTACCGATCTGGAGGCGCGACTCGCCGCACAAAGTGTCGATTTGCTGATTATGGTCGGCATTGCGTCGACCGGTGTCGTGCTGTCGTCGGTCGCGTATGCGAGCGACGCGGACTTCCGCTTGTATACGGTCAAGGACTGTTGTTACGATCCGGATCAGGTGGTACATGAACATTTGTTCTCCACCGCATTCGATTCGCGCACGACGGTGCTGTCGCTCGAGGATGCGTTGCTGCTGCTTGCTTAGACGTTCGACGTCCGTTTTGAAGCAAAGCTGGGACAGTCGAGTGACGGATAGCTCGTTGGCGCGGCAGCCCGTTTTTGGTCGACCTCTGCCCTATGCTGTAGTCGGAAGGCGATCCAGATCGGCCTATCGACGGGAATCGTCGAATGTCGCCGTTGTCTTCCAAGCAGTCATTCGCCACCCTCGCGCGGGTGTGCCCGCCCCCCCTCCCCGTAGGTCCGCCTCTACTTGGCCGTCGCCAAGAGAGATTTCATACGAACCCAGCCTCTGGACTTCGCCTATCCTCATACATGTTATGCAAAGCCGACGGCGCGATTTTGATATGGCAGTGCAACACTTCATTGATTCGTCTGATTGGATACTTTATATTTGCCTCCGAGGGTATGCGCTAGGCTTCGGTCTAGGACCTCAATGAGGTGACCCTATTAAGGCGCGATCTCTTGGTCGCGGGCTTCGGCCAGTCCCCTTCGGGGGAGTTAAACTATCCATAAATTTTCGCATACCCTCACCCTCATAACATGACAGTAAATTCCACGCCTCCGCAGCCAGACCCGTTCCAAAAAGCGCGCGAAGCGCTGTATAACCGCATTTGGTTCACCCGAAAGGCACGCATTCAGTCGGAAAAGCGTTTGTTGCAGAACGATTTTCACGCACAACTAATGCTTCAGCTTTTTTCTGCTTACAGCATTGGACTTTCTATTTATCTTTTGAAGTTTCATGCCGCCAGATTATCCGACGATGCGGCCAACGTCACATTAATTGTTGTATCGGTTTTGCTGTTCGGAATCGCTCCATATATCAGTGCGCGAAATTTCAAGGGGCGCGCGGAGGAATTTAAGACGGTCTACGTGAAGCTCCAAACCCTATTGGATGACTTGAACCGTATTGATTGGACTTCGTCGATCGAATCAGCACACTTAGAATACGAAATGGTGGAGAAGGAGTACGCAAGGACATTGGCGAGCAGCGAAAATCACCTTGAGATAGACGACGCCGTGAGCCGCTTTGGCGTAACAGGAATTAGTCGTCCGCTATCGAAGCGAGAATGCATAGCTGTGATTTTATTTTTTTCGCGCCGCTGGTTTGTTTGGATTGGCGGGTATATTGTACCTCCCGTCTTCTTTGTTGTGTATTCTCTATTTTTTAAGTGACATGCCTTCGCTTACAAAATCATACAGGGTAATTTTCTCAAGCTCTAATCTAAAGAAAATCTACGAAGAACATGTTGCCAAGACAAGTGCGATTGGAATTGATCGAATCAATCGATCGATATTTGAAAGGAATTTGGCGTCAGAGGTTGCTTTAATTAGGCGAAAATCCGGAAATCGCTCGTATCGTTTCTCTCAATTCAAGGAGAAACTGATATCAAAGGGGGCAAATCGCTATCCTCGGGTGATATCTATTGCCACGTTTCGCGACAGAGTGACGCTTCGCGCCCTGTGCGACATTCTAAAGGCTCGATTTGAAGATGCGCTTGAGCTAAAGATTCCGCAGATTGTAATTCACAATCTAAAGGAGGAAATTGCCTCCGGTAAGTACAAATTCTTTGTAAAACTTGATGTTCAGAATTTTTACCCATCAATTTCACATACTATTCTCCGTGCAGCGGTAAAGCAACGAATCAAAAGTACAAAAATACTATCTCTTGTGAACGGTGCATTAGAGACGCCTACCGTTGCCGTAGCCGATAAAAGCAAAAAAGCCGAACTAGTAGGTGTCCCGCAGGGATTGTCAATATCAAACATCTTGGCCGAGATTTTTCTGCATCAATTTGATCGCGGGATGGAGCAAAAGCAAAATGTGAAATACTTCAGATATGTCGATGACGTATTTGCTCTTTGCACTTCAAATCCCGTACCGTTGTTTACCGAAATGAGTAGTGTGCTCCAAAGCGATTTTGATCTAAAGGTACATGATATCGCCTCTGCCGGATCGAAGTCGGCGTACGGTCCAATCGACGATGAATTCTCTTTTCTTGGATATCTTTTTTTAAATGGTAAGGCGCGGGTAAAAGAACAGTCAATTCAGAGACTTGAAAGCTCTTTGGCAGATGCATTCACAACATACAAATATCGTTGCCAAGAAATCAGAAAAAAGTATTCTAACAAAAAATTAAGAAGGCAAAATTTAACGTTCGCAAGAAATATCCTGATTTGGCGGGTCAACCTTCGAATTACGGGGTGCGTGTTTGAAGGCACAAGAAAAGGATGGGTTTTTTATTTTTCACAAATCGACGATTCAAGTATTGAGCAACTTCACAAACTGGACAAAACGGTAGAAAGTTTAATGAGGCGATTCAACGTCGCCACCAGCAAAAAACTGTGTTCTTTCGTGAGAGTTTATTTCGAGTGCCGACGCCGTGATCCGACCGAGAGTGGCTATATACCAAATTTCGATACCACGTCTGTGGTGAATATGCGGCGAATTCTCGAAAATTATTTCGGGCGCAGCGTGAAGGGGCTGTCGGACGCCTCCGTTCGATCGACATTCGCCGTCCGGATCAGGCGGGCGACGAGGGAGCTGGAACAGGATATCCAAGATATCTCATAAAGATCGATCTGGATCGGGCGTCCCCAACAATGTTCGCAGATTGACAAATGGTCCGATAACGGAGGAGCACCTTCGGCACCACACGGTCGCCTGCCTGCGCGTTTAGCCTAAGCCTGCAAGAAGAGCAGCGGAGCCGTTGCCAATGAGCTTTGAACCGAATGACGGTGACGGCTGCGCCTTTTTCGGGCAGCGAGAGATCATAGATTGCAAGCACGGCCCGCATTACCTCCTACGTGCTGTTGGCGTGCGTCCGGTTGCGTGGCTTTGCCAAACGGCGGTCAGCCGCTAATCAGCAGCCGTTCGAGCCTATCCGGAACCTTGTGTGTGAGGCATAAACTGATGGCCAAGGAGCCACTTTATGCCACGCAAACGCAAGGAAGAAGTGACGATTGAACCGGGCAAGGGCTTGAACCTTGACCCGGAGCTGATCAAGCAACTGGT
>NZ_JACBNX010000015.1 GCF_013403875.1 Burkholderia guangdongensis
AGTTGCTTGATCAGCTCCGGGTCAAGGTTCAAGCCCTTGCCCGGTTCAATCGTCACTTCTTCCTTGCGTTTGCGTGGCATAAAGTGGCTCCTTGGCCATCAGTTTATGCCTCACACACAAGGTTCCGGATAGGCTCCGGCATCCAGTCGCATCGTCACCGCCTGCTTCGGCGGCACGTGCAGCTCGGCACGCGCGAAGAACTCGTCATCGAGTTCCGGGATGTCGCTCGTGTCGATCTGCTCATCCTTGAGCTTGGCCAGCCGCTTCCAGTCAGTTTTTGATGCTTTGCTCATAACGCCTCGCTTCGTACTTCGTCGCCTTGCGAGCCGAGACAATCCGAATCACCGGCCCGTCACGCTCGACGTAAACCACCACCGCCATCATCGCCTTCATCCAGCCTAGCGCCGTCCAACGTTCTTCGCCGTAATCCTCCCGTCCGAATGCGTGGCGACACACTGACGCCCATTTCACTTCTCGCCTCCCCGCCTACTGCAGCAACCGCTCCGTGCTTCGGCAAATGGCCACGCTAGCGGGTTCAATCCCGCAAATCCATCAGACTCGGCTGATTTTTCTCGTCAAAAATCGGAACGCCGACGCGAGCCCGACGTCGAACTGCTGCAGGCCGCGCGCGTAGATCAGGTACGACAGATTCGTCGGCGATGTGGGACAAGGTTCCGTGGCCGCGCGTGCGGCGCACGCGGGAGGGGCGGGACGCGAAGAGAACGTGCGCGACGGGACGATACGTTATATCATCTCCTCACGATCCGTTTCATCGCACCATGCCATGAATGCCCCCCTGTCAATCGCCGAGCGCCTCGCGCGCGCCGACGCATTCGCCGCCGAGCACGGTCTCGCGTGGACGCCGCTGCGCCGCCAGGTCTACGAACACGTGCTCGCGGCCCAGAAGCCGATCGGCGCGTACGACCTGCTCGCCGCGCTCGAGCCGCAACGCGGCCGCGTGCCGCCGACGACCGTCTACCGCGCGCTCGACTTCCTCGTCGAGCACGGCCTGATCCACCGGATCGAATCGAAGAACGCGTTCTTCGCGTGCTGCGAGATCGGCCAGCCGCACGAAGGCCAGTTCCTGATCTGCGAATCGTGCGGCGACACGGTCGAGATCCCCGGCGCGGACCTCGCGAAGAAGTTGTCCGAGAGCGAGCCCGCGCACGGCTTCGAGGTGCATCACCAGGTCGTCGAGCTGAGCGGCATCTGCGGGCACTGCAAGACTCATCCGGGGCGCGGCTGATCCCGGCCGCGCCCTTTCTCGCTTCCCTCATCACAACGACACGAGGAGATTCATGTCCATCGCCCTGTCGCGCACGCCGCTGCGCGCCGTTTCGCGTCCGTTCCGCTGGCTCGTGGCCGGCCTCGCCGCGCTGTCGGTCGCGGGCCATGCGTTCGCCGCGCCGGTGAACGTCGTCGCCGCGGAAAACTTCTACGGCGACGTCGCCACGCAGATCGGCGGCAGCCACGTCGCGGTGACGAGCATCCTCAGCAATCCGGACGAGGATCCGCACCTGTTCGAAGCGAGCCCGAAGACCGCGCGCGCGCTGCAGCAGGCGCAGGTCGTGATCTACAACGGCGCCGATTACGATCCGTGGATGGCGAAGCTGCTGTCCGTGTCGAAGCAGCCGAGTCGCGTGACGATCGTCGTCGCCGATCTGATCGGCAAGAAGGCCGGCGACAACCCGCATCTGTGGTACGACCCGGCGACGATGCCCGCCGCCGCGCGCGCGATCGCGGCCGAGCTCGGCCGCGCCGATCCCGCGCACAAGGCCGAATACGACGCGAACCTCGACAAGTTCGTCGCGTCGCTGAAGCCGATCGCCGACAAGGTCGCCGCGCTGCGCGCGAAATACAAGGGCGTGCCGGTGACCGCGACCGAGCCGGTATTCGGCTATGCCGCCGCCGCGGTCGGGCTCGACATGCGCAACCAGCGCTTCCAGCTCGCGACGATGAACAACACCGAGCCGACCCCGTCGGACGTCGCCGCGTTCGAGAACGATCTGCGCAAGAAACAGGTGCGCGTGCTGATCTACAACGGCCAGACCGAAGATCCGACGACGAAGCGGATGCGCAAGATCGCGCACGATTCGGGCGTGCCGACGGTCAGCGTCACCGAGACCGAGCCGCGCGGCAAGACCTTCCAGCAATGGCAGCTCGGTCAGTTCGACGCGCTCGGCCGCGCACTCGCCACCACCAAATAATGAACCGTTCACCGCATGCGCTCGAGCTCGAGCGCGTCACGCTCGAGCTCGCCGGACGCACGATCCTGCGCGACGTGAGCTTCTCGATCGAGCCCGGCGAGTTCGTCGGCGTGCTCGGCCCGAACGGCGCCGGCAAGACGACGCTGATGCGCGCGATCCTCGGCCTCGTGCCGACGGCCGGCGGCTCGCTGCGGGTCGGCGGCACGCCGGTCGCGCGCGGTAACGCGTCGATCGGCTACATGCCGCAGATCCGCAGCGCGCTGTCGGGCCGGCGCGTACGCGGCTACGACTTCGTCGCGATGGCGGCCGACGGGCATCGCTGGGGGCTGCCGCACGCGAGCGCCGCGACGCGGCACGAAGTCGACCGCGTGCTCGAGCTCGTCGGCGCCGCGCAGCTCGCGCGCCGGCCGCTGTCCGAGCTGTCGGGCGGCGAGCGCCAGCGCCTGCTGCTCGCGCAGTGCCTGCTCGGCGGCCCGAAGCTGCTGCTGCTCGACGAGCCGCTGATCAGCCTCGATCCGAACCACCAGCGCGGCGTCGTCGAGCTCGTGCGCCGCGTGCAGCGCGAGCTCGGCATCACCGTGCTGTTCTCCGCGCACGAGCTGAATCCGCTGTTGAACGCGCTCGATCGCGTGCTGTATCTCGGCAACGGCGTCGCGGCGCTCGGCACCGTCGACGAGGTGATCACGAAGCCGGTGCTGTCGCGGCTGTACGGCTCGCCGATCGACGTGATGCGCGTGAACGGCCGGATTTTCGTGATGTCGGGCGACGTCGAGGTCGAGAAGCACGACCACGAGCACGAAGACGAGGACGGCAACGGCCATTCGCACGGCGGCGGCCATCATCACGGCCACGGCCACGCGCATCCTCACGACAGCGGACACTCACACGATGTTTGAATACGACTTCATGATCAACGCGTTCGCGGCCGCGGGGATCGTCGCGGTGCTCGCGGGCATCGTCGGCTACTTCCTCGTGCTGCGCGGGCAGACGTTCGCGGGCCACGCGCTGTCGCACGTCGGCTTCACCGGCGCGACGGGCGCGGTGCTGCTCGGCATCCCGCCGATCTGGGGCATGGTCGGCTTCACGCTCGCGGCCGGCGTCGGGATGGGCGCGCTCGGCGAGCGGCTCGCGGGGCGCGACGTCGCGATCGGCGTGGTGCTGTCCGGCGCGCTCGGCTTCGGCCTGTTGTTCCTGCACTTCTTCACGTCGTTCGCGACGCAAGTGACGGCGCTGTTGTTCGGCAACGTGCTCGCGGTCAGCCAGTCGACGCTCGGCACGCTCGCCGGCATCGCCGTCGTGAGCCTCGCCGCGCTCGCGGCGATCGCGCGGCCGCTGCTGTTCGCGTCGCTGCAGCCGGAGCTCGCGGAAGCGAAGGGGGTGTCGCTGCGCGCGGTGTCGACGCTGTTCCTCGCCGTCTGCGCGCTAACGGTCGCCGCGTGCACGCAGATCGTCGGCGTGCTGCTCGTGTTCACGCTGCTCGTCGGGCCCGCGGCGGCCGCGCAGAATCTCGCGACGCGGCTGTCGAACGGCGTGTGGCTCGCGGCGATCTTCGCACTCGGCGAGGCATGGCTCGGCATCACGCTGTCGTACTACACGGACTGGCCGACGAGCTTCTGGATCACGACGCTGTCGGCGGCGGTGTATGCGGTGAGTTTGTTGGGGAAGTTGAGAAGTTGAAGGCGACGGATGTCGCGTGACGCATGCGCCCCCAAAGAACAACACCCCGCTCGAATCGAGCGGGGTGTTTGCGTTTCATCGCTGGTCGCTTTCGTCTACCGCCCCAGCACCCGCGCATGATGCGCGAGATGATCCTCGACGAAGCTCTGGATGAAGTAGTACCCGTGGTCGTAGCGCGGATGCCGCCGCAGCGTCAGCGGCTGCCCCGCCGCCAGGCACGCGGCCTCGAACACGTCCGGGTTCAGCTGGTTCGCGAGGAACTGATCCGCGAGCCCCTGATCGATCAGGATCCCGTCCGCGAACTTCCGCGCATCCGCGCGCGCGACGAGCTCGCTCGCGTCGTACCGCTTCCACGCTTCGCGATCCGCGCCGAGATAGCCGGAGAACGCCTTCTCGCCCCACGGGCAGCGCATCGGCGCGGCGATCGGCGCGAACGCCGACACCGACCGGTACACGTCCGGATTGCGCAGCGCGAGCACGAGCGCGCCGTGCCCGCCCATCGAATGCCCGAAGATCCCGAGCCGCGCGCCGTCGATCGGCAACTCGGCCAGCACCGTCTCGCGCAATTCGTCGACGACGTACGAATACATCCGGTAATGCGCGGACCACGGCGCCTCGGTCGCGTCGACGTAGAAGCCCGCGCCGACGCCGAAATCCCACGCGCTGGCATCATCGGGCACGCCGTCGCCGCGCGGGCTCGTGTCCGGCGCGACCAGCGCGAGGCCGTGCCGCGCCGCATACTGCTGCGCGCCGGCCTTCATCGCGAACGTCTCCTCGGTGCAGGTCAGCCCCGCGAGATAGAACAGCGCCGGCACGCGGCCGTGCGCGGCCTGCGGCGGCAAGTACACCGAGAACTTCATCGGCAGGCCGATCGTCGCCGAGTCATGACGATAGAAGCGCTGCTCGCCGGCGTGGCACGCGTGCGACGAAACGAGTTCGAGCATCGCCGCGCCCTCAGTAGAGCACGACCGAACGGATCGACTCGCCCTTCTTCATCAGGTCGAAGCCGTCGTTGATCCGCTCGAGCGGCAGCGTGTGCGTGATCAGGTCGTCGATGTTGAGCTTGCCTTCCATGTACCAGTCAACGATCTTCGGCACGTCGGTGCGCCCGCGCGCGCCGCCGAACGCGGAGCCCTTCCATTCGCGGCCCGTCACCAGTTGGAACGGCCGCGTGCTGATCTCCTCGCCCGCCGCCGCGACGCCGATGATGAACGACTGGCCCCAGCCCTTGTGCGTGCATTCGAGCGCCTGGCGCATCGTCGTCACGTTGCCGATGCATTCGAACGAGTAGTCGGCGCCGCCGTCGGTCAGCTGCACGATGTGATCGACGACGTTCGGCACCTCCTTCGGATTCACGAAGTGCGTCATCCCGAACTTCTTCGCGAGCTCGACGCGCGCCGGGTTGATGTCGACGCCGATGATCTTGTCCGCGCCGACCATCTTCGCGCCCTGGATCACGTTCAGGCCGATCCCGCCGAGCCCGAACACGACGACGTTCGCGCCCGCCTCGACCTTCGCCGAGTACACGACCGCGCCGACGCCCGTCGTCACGCCG
Organism: Burkholderia guangdongensis; assembly: GCF_013403875.1. Taxonomy (GTDB): domain Bacteria; phylum Pseudomonadota; class Gammaproteobacteria; order Burkholderiales; family Burkholderiaceae; genus Burkholderia; species Burkholderia guangdongensis. The sequence continues at coordinate 5,440 of NZ_JACBNX010000015.1, forward strand.
CAGCCGATGTAGCAGACCTTGTCGAACGGCGCGTCCTCGCGGATCTTCGCGACCGCGATCTCCGGCACGACGATGTAGTTCGAGAACGTCGACGTCCCCATGTAGTGGAAGATCGGCTTGCCGTCGAGCGAGAAGCGCGACGTCGCGTCCGGCATCAGGCCCTTGCCCTGCGTCGCGCGAATCTTCTGGCACAGGTTCGTCTTGCGCGACAGGCAGAACTTGCACTCGCGGCATTCGGGCGTGTAGAGCGGAATCACGTGGTCGCCTTTGCGCACGGTGCCGACGCCCGGCCCGACGTCGACGACGACGCCCGCGCCCTCGTGTCCGAGAATCGCCGGGAAGATCCCTTCGGGGTCCGCACCCGACAGCGTGTAGTAGTCGGTGTGGCAGATGCCCGTCGCCTTCACCTCGATCAGCACTTCGCCCGCGCGCGGCCCGTCGAGATCGACTTCCTCGATCGTCAGCGGCGCGCCGGCCTTCCATGCAATTGCGGCTTTCGTCTTCATCGTGTGTGACTCCTGTCTGTCGTGTCGATCCGGGCGAGCGCTTGAGCGCTTGCCCGACTTCATGCAAAGCGGGACGTGGCCGCGCGCCGCGCGCATCGAACGCGCGCCGCGCGGGGCAATGAAATCGTGCTCGCCATGATCGCCGTTTCACGCGCGCGCCGCGTGCGCAAAACAGCCTACGGCTTGCCGGAATACGTCATCGATGACGCTTCTCGACAAGCGCCCGAGTGTAAACGGACGCCGCAGAGCGTGCATCGGCCAGCACGCGCGAGAGCGTCGATCGGCATGCGTACAAAGGGGTTTCGCGGGTTAACCCGCTCCCGTTTTCGGACAACCCGAATCGCCATTATTCGAATCCTCCCATACACACCATAAAGCAACCGATATCCGATAACCGGCCGACCGGCATTTTGCACGGGTATAAATCAGGAAACCACACCGCCAGGCAGGCCCCGCCATGTAATCTCCGGAAACCGACGCCACCCCCGCATATCGAACCTGCAAAGCACGGAATAGAACCACGTACTCTTGTTGCGCGAAGACATTCCGCATACCTTGCTGCTATCCCGAATACAAGATGATGGAGTGAGACAGATGCAAACGAACACGGTCCATCCGTGCGATGAAGTGCTGCCGGCAGGCAAGCTCGTCACGCTCGGCCTGCAGCACGTTCTCGTCATGTACGCCGGCGCGGTCGCCGTCCCGCTGATCATCGGCGGGGCCCTGAAACTGCCGAAAGATCAAATCGCGTTCCTGATCAGCGCCGATCTTTTCTCGTGCGGCATCGCCACCCTGATTCAGACGCTCGGCATCTGGATCTTCGGCATCCGGCTGCCCGTGATCATGGGTTGCACGTTCGCGGCGGTCGGCCCGATGATCGCGATCGGCACCGATCCGAACCTCGGCCTGCTCGACATCTACGGCTCGACGATCGCCGCCGGCATCATCGGCACCTTGCTCGCGCCGCTGGTCGGCCGATTGCTTCGATTCTTCCCGCCCGTCGTCGTCGGCACCGTGATCGCGGTGATCGGCCTGTCGCTGATGGAGGTCGGGATCAACTGGGCCGCGGGCGGCGTCGGCAATCCCGAGTACGGCAGCCCGATCTTCCTCGGCCTGTCCCTGTTCGTGCTGATGCTGATCCTGCTGATCAACAAGTTCGGCAAGGGCTTCGTCTCGAACATCTCGGTGCTGCTCGGCATCGTGGTCGGCTTCATCATCGCGCTGGCGATCGGCCGCGTGAACATGGCGGGTGTCGCCGCCGCGCCGTGGGTCGGCCTGATCCTGCCGTTCCACTTCGGGATGCCGCACTTCGACCCGCTCGCGATCACGACGATGGTCATCGTGATGTTCGTCACGTTCATCGAATCGACCGGGATGTTCCTCGCGATCGGCGACCTCGTCGACCGTCCGGTCGACCGCGAAACGCTGGTGCGCGGCCTGCGCGTCGATGGTCTCGCGACCGTGATCGGCGGCATCTTCAATACGTTCCCGCACACGTCGTTCTCGCAGAACGTCGGCCTGATCGGCATTACCGGCGTGAAGAGCCGCTTCGTCTGCACGACGTCGGGCGTGATCCTCGTGATCCTCGGGCTGTTCCCGAAGATGGCGCAGGTCGTCGCGTCGGTGCCGCCGTTCGTGCTCGGCGGCGCGGGCATCGTGATGTTCGGGATGGTCGCGGCGAGCGGGATCAAGGTGCTGACGAAGGTCGACTTCGTGAAGAACCACCACAACCTGTTCATCGTCGCGGTCAGCATCGGCATGGGCCTCGTGCCGGTCGTGTCGCCGCACTTCTTCTCGAAGATGCCCGGCGCGCTCGCCCCGATCCTGCACAGCGGGATCCTGCTCGCGGCCGTGTCGGCCGTGATCCTGAACATCGTGTTCAACGGCGCGAAGGCCGTGAACACGGACGCCGACGCGCATTCCGCCAGCGAGTTCTCCGCCGACCTGCACTGACGAAAAGCGCGCGCACCGTGACCGGTTGCGCGCGACACATGAAAAAAACGCCACGAAGCGCTGCGCTTCGTGGCGTTTTTGTTTGCGGATTTTGTTTGCGGATTGGCCGCCCGGCTCAGCCCGCGCTCGCGCCCGACGCCGGCGCGGCCGCCTTGTCGTAGTCGACCGGTTGATCCGCCGGACGCGGCGTCTCGCCGGCCCGCTCGATCCAGCCGCCGCCGAGCGCGCGGTACAGGTCGACGAGGTTCGTCCAGCGCGCGAGACGCGCGTTGATCAGCGACTGCTGCGCCGCATACAGATCGGTCTGCGCGGTCAGCACCGACAGATAGCTGTCGACGCCGTTCTTGTAGCGCAGGTCCGACAGTTCGAAGCGACGCTGCTGCGCGTGCTCGTTGCGTTCGAGCGCGGCGATCTGCTGATCGTACGTGCCGCGCGCGGCGAGCCCGTCCGACACGTCGCGGAACGCGCTCTGGATCGCCTTCTCGTAGTCCGCGATCTCGATGCGCTTCTGCACGTGCGCGAGATCGAGGTTCGCCATGTTCGCGCCGCCCTCGAAGATCGGCGCCGCGATCTGCGGCGCGAACGACCACGCGGCCGAGCCGGCCTTGAACAGCCCGCCGAGCGTCGGGCTCGCGGTGCCGAACGCGGCCGTCAGCGAGATGCGCGGGAAGAACGCCGCGCGCGCCGCGCCGATGTTCGCGTTCGCGGCCAGCAGTTGCTCCTCCGCCTGCATCACGTCCGGGCGCCGCGTCAGCAGATCCGACGGCAGCCCCGCCGGCACGTCGGTCAGCAGATTCTGCGCATCGAGCGGCAGCCCGGCGGGCAGATCGTCCGGCAGCGGCTCGCCAACCAGCAGCACCAGCGCGTTCACCGCCTGCGCGCGCAGACGCGCCTGCGCCTGCTGGTTCGCCTGCGCGGTCTCGACGACCGTCTGCGCCTGCCGCAGATCGAGCTCCGAGCTCGTGCCGTTGCTGAACGTCAGCTTCGTCAGATCGTACGACGCCTGCGCGGTCTTCAGCGTGTCGTCGGTCACCTTCAGCAGATCGTCGTACGCGAGCACCGTCAGGTACTGGTCCGCGACCTGCGACACAAGCGAGATCTCCGCGGCCTTGCGCGCCTGCGCGGTCGCCAGATACTCTGCGAGCGCCTGGTCCTTCAGGCTCTGCACCCGGCCGAACAGGTCGATCTCCCACGACGCCTGCAGCCCGACGTTGTACGTCGTCGAGATGTTCAGGCCCCGCGCGTAGCCCGGCAGCAGCGAGTTCGGCGTGCGCGTGCGGCTCTCGGAGCCGACCGCCTGAATCGTCGGCAGCAGCTGCGCGCGCGTGATCTGGTACTGCGCGCGCGCGGCCTCGACGTTCAGCACCGACACCCGCAGATCGCGGTTGTTCTTCAGCGCGATCTCGATCAACCGCTGCAGCCGCGGATCGACGAAGAACTCGCGCCAGCCGATGTCGACGGCCGCCTGCCCGTTCGCGCTGCGCGCGCCGGCTGCGCCCGGCTGCGTCGCGTAGACGCCGCCCGACGGGAACGTCTGCGCGACCGGCGCCGCCGGCCGCTCGTAGTGCGGCGCGAGCGTGCAGCCGGTGGCGAGAAGCGCGACCGCCATCGCGGTCAAAGCGTGTTTATGCATCATCACTGGTCCTTCTTGTCGTCGTCGCCGTGCTGCTCCGACTGGTGGAAGTGCGCCTGCGCGAGACGCAGCGCATCGTCGACGTCTTCCTTCTCTCCGCTGAAGATCGAGCGCACCTTCACGAAGAACATCGGGATCATGAAGATCGCGAGGAACGTCGCGGTCAGCATCCCGCCGATCACGCCGGTGCCGATCGCATGCTGGCTCGCCGAGCCCGCGCCGTTGCTGATCGCGAGCGGCAACACGCCGAGAATGAACGCGAGCGACGTCATCAGGATCGGCCGCAGCCGCAGCCGCGCCGCCTCGAGCGCGGCCTCGATCGGGCCCATCTTCTCACTCTGCTGCAGATCGCGCGCGAACTCGACGATCAGAATCGCGTTCTTCGCGGAGAGGCCCACCGTCGTCAGCAGGCCGACCTGGAAGAACACGTCGTTCTCGAGCCCGCGCAGCGTCGCCGCTAGCAGCGCGCCGATCACGCCGAGCGGCACGACCATGATCACCGAGAACGGGATCGACCAGCTCTCATACAGCGCCGCGAGACACAGGAACACGACGAGGATCGAGATCGCGTACAGGATCGGCGCCTGCGAGCCCGACTGGATTTCCTGGAACGACAGGCCCGTCCACGAATAGCCGATGCCCTGCGGCAGTTTCGCCGCGATCTTTTCCATCGCCGTCATCGCCTGGCCGGTACTCTTGCCCGGCGCGGCCTGGCCCTGGATCTCCATCGACGAGACGCCGTTGTAGCGCTCGAGCTTCGGCGATCCGTACGTCCAGTGGCCGGTCGCGAACGCGCTGAACGGCACCATCCCGCCCGAACCGTTGCGCACGTACCAGATGTTCAGATCCTCCGGCGTCATCCGGAACGGCGCGTCCGACTGCACGTACACCTTCTTGATCCGGCCGTCGATATCGAGGAAGTTGTCGACGTACTGCGACGCCCACGCGATCGAGAACGTCTGGTCGATCGCCGCCGGCGTCACGCCGAGCGCGTTCGCCTTCTCGCGATCGATGTCGACCTTGTACTGCGGCGTGTCGTTGAGCCCGTTCGGACGCACGCCCTGCAGCGTCGGATCCTTCGCGGCCATCATCAGCAGCTGGTTGCGCGCGGCCATCAGCGCGTCGTGGCCAAGGCCGGCGCTGTCCGTCAGCTCGAAGTCGAAACCGGCGGCGGTGCCGAGTTCCGGAATCGACGGCGGGTTGAACGGGATCACGAGCGCATCCTTGTACCGCCCGTAGCGCGCGAACATCCGGCCGATCAGCGCCTGCACCTTCTCGTTCGCGTGCTGACGCTGCGCATAGTCCTTCAGCTTCACGAACACGAGGCCCGAGTTCTGGCCACGGCCCGCGAAGCTGAAGCCGTTCACCGTGAACGCGGATTCGACGATGTTCTTCTCGTCGGTCAGCAGGTAGTGCGAGATGTTCTCGAGCGTGCGCTCGGTCGTTTCCTGCGTCGAGCCGGACGGCGTCTGCACGATCACGAACATCAGGCCCTGGTCCTCATCCGGCAGGAACGACTTCGGCAGCCGCACGAACAGCAGGCCGACCGCGACGATCACGGCCAGATAGATGATGAGCCAGCGGCCCGAGCGCTTGATCACGTGGTGCACGCCGACGTGATACTTCTCGCGGCTCGCGTTGAACGTACGGTTGAACCAGCCGAAGAAGCCGGTCTTCGCCTCGTGATGACCCTGCGGGATCGGCTTCAGGATCGTCGCGCACAGTGCGGGCGTCAGAATCAACGCGACCATCACCGACAGCACCATCGCCGACACGATCGTCAGCGAGAACTGCCGGTAGATCGCGCCGACCGAACCGCCGGAGAACGCGACCGGCACGAACACCGCCGACAGCACGAGCGCGACGCCGACGAGCGCGCCGGTGATCTGGCCCATCGCCTTGCGGGTCGCGTCTCTTGGCGACAGTCCCTCCTCGGCCATCACGCGCTCGACGTTCTCGACGACGACGATCGCATCGTCGACCAATAGACCGATCGCGAGCACGAGGCCGAACATCGACAGCACGTTGATCGAGAAGCCGACGAGCGACATGATCGCGAACGTGCCGAGCAGCACGACCGGCACCGCGATCGTCGGGATGATCGTCGCCCGCAGGTTCTGCAGGAACAGATACATCACGAGGAACACGAGCACGACCCCCTCGAGCAGCGTCTTGACCACTTCCTCGATCGACAGCCGCACGAACGGCGTCGTGTCGTACGGATACTTGACGACGAGGCCGTGCGGGAAGTACTTCGACAGCTCGTCGATCTTCGCGCGCACCGCCTTCGCGGTCGCGAGCGCGTTCGCGTTCGTCGCGAGCTGGATGCCGAGCGCGGCGGTCGGCTGACCGTTGTACTTCGTGTCGAAGCTGTAGTTCTCGCCGCCGAGCTCGATCTTCGCGACGTCCTTCAGGCGCACCTGCGAGCCGTCCGGATTGACCTTCAGCAGCACGTCGCCGAACTGTTCCGGCGTTTGCAGCAGCGTCGCCTCGGTGATCGTCGCCTGCAGCACCGTGCCGGGCACGGCCGGCGTGCCGCCGAGCTGGCCGCCCGCGACCTGCACGTTCTGCGCGGCGATCGCGTTCGTCACGTCGGTCGGCGTGAGGCCGTAGTTCGTGAGGCGGTTCGGGTCGAGCCAGATCCGCATCGCGTACTGCGAGCCGAACAGCGTGACGGTGCCGACGCCGTTGATCCGGCTGATCGGATCCTGCACGTGCGACGCGACGTAGTTCGCGAGGTCGTACTTGTTCATGCTGCCGTCTTCGGAGTTGAAGGCAAGCACGAGCAGGAAGCTGCTGGACGATTTCGTCACGCGCAAGCCGAGCTGCTGGACGACCTGCGGCAGAATCGGCGTCGCGAGCGCGAGCTTGTTCTGCACCTGGACCTGCGCGATGTCGGCGTTCGTGCCCGGCGCGAACGTGATCGTGATCGTCGCGTTACCCGAGTCGTCACTCGTCGAGGACATGTACAGCATCCCGTCGAGGCCGCTCATCTGCTGCTCGACCACCTGCGTGACGGTGTTTTCCACTGTCTTCGCGGAGGCGCCCGGATAGTTCGCGGTGATCTGGATCGAAGGCGGCGCGATCGTCGGATACTGCGAGATCGGCAGCGTGAAGATCGCCGCGACCCCGGACAGCATCAGGATGATCGCGATCACCCACGCGAAGATCGGGCGATCGATAAAAAACTTAGCCATGTAGCCGGCTCCCGGTTATTGCGCGGACGAAGCCGCGGCGGACGATGCCGCGGCGGCGCCGGACGCGGGCGCTGACGTGGACCCTGACGCGGCGACGGCCGGCGCGGTGCCCGACGCGGCAGCGGCACCGGAAGCGGCGCCCGGCGCCGGCGGGAGCTGCGCCGGCGACGCATGGACAGGCGTGCCCGGCCGGGCCTTGTCGATACCCTGCACGATCACGCGGTCGCCCGCCTGCAGGCCGCTGTCGACGATCCAGTCCTGGCCCCGCATCCCGGTCGTGACGAGCGGGCGCGGCTCGACCTTGCCCTTCGCATTGACGATCATCGCGATCGCCTGCCCCTTCTGGTCGTGCGTGACGCCGATCTGCGGGATGAGGAACGCGTGGTCGTTCATCCCCTCCTCGATGCGCGCGCGCACGAACATGCCGGGCAGCAGCGTGCCGTTCGGGTTCGGGAACTGCGCGCGGATCGTCACGGAGCCGGTCGACTGGTCGACGGTCACGTCGGAGAACTGCAGCTTGCCGGGTTCCGGATACGGCTTGCCGTCCTCGAGAATCAGCGTGACCTTCGCCGCGCCGGGGCCGCTCGTCGTCAGCTTGCCGCTCTGGATCGCCTGACGGAGCTTGAGGCCGTCGAGGCTCGACTGCGTGAGGTCGACATAGACCTTGTCGAGCTGCTGGACCGTCGACATCAGCGTGGCCTGGCTCGCCTGCACGTACGCGCCCGGCGTGACCTGCGAGATGCCGACGCGGCCGGAGATCGGCGAGCTCACGTCGGTGTAGCCGAGGTTGATCTGCGCGGTGTCGACCGCGGCCTTGCCCGACGCGACGTCGGCGGCCGCCTGGCCTTGCGCGGCGACCGCGTTGTCATAGTCCTGCTTGCTGATCGCGTTCGCGGCGACGAGCACCTTGTAGCGCGCGACGAGCGCGTTCTGCGTCGCGAGATTCGCCTGCGCCTTCGCGAGCGCGGCCTTCGCGCTGTTCAGCTGCGCGACGTACGGCGCGGGATCGATCTTGTACAGGCGCTGGCCGGCCTTCACGTCGGCGCCTTCGGTGAACTCGCGGCGCAGCACGATGCCGTCGACGCGCGCGCGCACCTGCGCGACCAGATAGGCGCTCGTGCGGCCCGGCAGTTCAGTGTAGACCGGCACGGAAGTCGGCTCGGCGGTGATGACGCCGACTTCCGGCGTTTGCGACGGCGGCGCCGTTTCTTTTTTCCCGCACGCGGCCAGGAAAACGGCGGCCGTCGCGACAGTGATTAAGCGGTATGGAACCCGTTCGACGCGCATGGAGCGACCTCTTGTTAACCATTGGAATGAGTGCGGCGCTCGGCCCGAGCGCTGCACGGATGCGCCTCGCGGCGCTGATCGAACACCAGAATTGCCGGACTGCCGGGTACAGCTATGAGCACTCGACCGCTGTGCTGACGAGATGCCACCCAAAGGGGCAGATTGTTACTAGGGCGGGAATCAGCAGAGTGGGATATTAACTGATTGCAACTAGAGTCATTCGATCGTAGGGTGGCATTGTACATACATTCATGAATGTATGTATGATTCGCCATCGCAACGTTCCGTCCCGCCGATCTTACGAATGGTTGCCCAACGCAAGCATGTCGGTTGGGGGACGACGGCGACAGGTATCCGCCCCTATCATCCGGTTACACCGATCGATCACCCGAGCCCGCCATGGTCAGACGCACGAAAGAGGAAGCGCTCGCGACACGCGACCGCATCCTCGACGCCGCAGAGCACGTCTTCTTCGAGAAGGGCGTGTCGCACACGTCACTCGCGGACATCGCCCAGCACGCGGGCGTCACGCGCGGCGCGATCTACTGGCATTTCACGAACAAGGCGGATCTGTTCGACGCGATGTTCGGCCGCGTGATGCTGCCGATCGACGCGCTGAAGAACGACCCGGCGGGCGCCGCCTGCCCGGACCCGCTCGGCAAGGTGCGCAAGATCCTGACCTGGTGCCTGCTCGGCGTCGCGCGCGATCCGCAACTGCGCCGCGTGTTCGAGATCCTGTTCATGAAGTGCGAGTACGTCGCCGACCTCGAGCCGCTGCTGCAGCGCAATCGCGCGGGGATGAGCGACGCGCTGAGCAAGATCGAGGTCGACCTGAAGGCTGCCGTCGCGCGCGGGCAACTGCCCGCGCGGCTCGACACGCGGCGCGCGACGCTGATGCTGCATACGCTCGCCAGCGGCTTCGTGCGCGACCTGCTGATGCTGCCCGACGAGATCGACGCGGAGCGGCATGCGGAAAAGCTCGTCGACGGCTGCTTCGACATGCTGCGGCTGAGCCCGGCGATGCTTCGGGACGAGGACTGACGGGGACGCTCAGCCGCCGTTGAACCAGCGCGCCGCGTAGAGCAGCGCGGCGACGAACACGATGATCGCGGCCCACGCCCAGATCGGCACCGGGTTCGATGTACGGTGATGCAGCAAGCTCGCCGCGCGCCCGGTCAGCGCGCCGGCGAGATCGTGCGCGGGCGCGGCACCGCGCCGCATCGCGCCGGCGAGCGCCGCCGGCCGCAGAAACACGTGATGGCGTCGCACACCCGCGCTGCGCGCGCGGTTCGGCGCAAGGCCGTGCTTCGCCTGCACGACCGCGCAGAACTCGCTGAAGAAGTCGTCCGCCCATTCGCCGAGCGCATTCTCGATCTGGCGCGCGGGCAGCTCGGCGAGCGGGCCCGTCGCGGTCGCCCAGACCGAATACTCGATGCGGGTCGCGTCGGCGGCCGCGCCGTCGGGCACGAGCGCGAGCCGGATCTGGCCGCGCAGCGCGCCGAGCCCGTCCGCGCGCGCCTTGAAGTTCAGCGCCCGGACCGTCCGGCCGGACGCTTCGTGTTCCTGGCCCGCGACGTGCGCGCGCACGTCGTAGCGCGCGCGCAGCGGGCCGAGCGGCACGGTCAGCGTCAGCGCATACTCGCCGCGCGACAGCGCCGCGAACGATTCGCAATGATCGAAGCTCGCGCGCAGCAGCGCGAGATCGTCCAGCGCGTCCCGGACGATCGACGGCGCCAGCGGCACGTGCAACGCGTCGTTCAGTTCCATGTTGCCTCCCCGATGAATCGAGCCGCGCCAGGCCGGGCCACGTGAGGTCGGGCTGCGTCAGGCCGGACCGCGTCAGGACGTCTCGGCGATCCGGTCGACCCGCGCGGCATCGAACGCCACATAGCGCGCGAGCGCGCCGGCCGCCTCCGTCGGTTCCTCATAGCTCCAGGCGGCGTTTTCGATCACGCCGTCTTCTGTCTGCAAGTCGAAATAGGTCGCCCGCCCCTTGAGCGTGCAGACGGTCGTATGCGTGGACGGCAGGAGCCGCCGCATGTTCACGTCCGCGCGGGGCAGGTAGTGGACGTCCGGCAAGCCCGCTTCGCGCACCGTCAGCGCGCCGAGCGTATCGGCGTATGTGATCCCCTGGTGGATCACGCGCACGCGATGCCGGTTCGGCACGATTTCGAGGCGAGAACGGACGGCGTCGGACATCGTCACCCCCATTTGTTCGCGCGGCCCGACCCGCCGGCCCGATCGCGCACCCAAAAACAAAGCCACAGCACGTGGGCCGTGGCTTTCATTATCGACGAAACTCGCGCGGAATGCCCACTGCGGCGCACTGCGGCGCAACGTGGCGCAGCCCGGCCGGCCGCACGCGGGCGGTCAGCCCGGCGCCTGTTGGCGCTACTGCGCGGTCCAGGTGAACGCCGCCTTCACGCCGCCCTTCGCGGGCACCGTGACCGTGCGCGCGTCCTCCTTGCCCTGATACGACGCATGCACCGTGTAGTGCCCCGCCGGCAGCTTCACGAGCATGTACGGTCCGCGCGCGTCGGTCTTCAGCACGTCGGTGCCGTTCGTATCGGTGATGTGCACGTGAACGTCCGCGAGAAACTCGCCGCCCGCGCCGGTGAAGCGCAGCGCCAGCGGCCACGCGGACTCGCTGCGCTGGAACGCGGTGGATTCGTCCTGCCCGACGCCGCCGGACGTGAAGCTGACGGCACCCTGCTGATGCACGGGGGGCAGGCCGTTCGACTGCGCATATGCGCCGCCCGCGACACCCACGATGCCGATGGCCAGCGCCGCCGCGATTGCGAATCGTGAAACGATGCGTTGCTGTTGCATGGCTCTCTCCTTGAATCGGAAGGGACAGCCGGACGCCGCGGCGCCCGGCACGTCACTCCGGCCGCCGGATCAGCTCAGGTCGACCGGAACGAAGATCTGCGCGTTGTCGCGCTGGATCAGCAGCGCGAGGCTGTTGCCCGCGCCCTTCACCGCGCTGAGCAATTGATCGGGGCTCGTCACCGGGCGGCCGTTCACCGCGAGGATCACGTCGCCGGGCTGGATGCCCGCGTTCGCCGCCGGGCCGCTCACCTGCTGGACGATCAGCCCGTGCGACAGCGACGTCGCGCTGCGCTCCTGCGGCGTCAGCGCCCGCACCGCGACGCCGAGGCGCCCCTGCTCGACCGGCGAGCCGTCGTTCGACGCCACCTTCGCGTCGGACAACGCGCCGAGCGTCACCGCGACCGTCTTCTTCGACTTGTCGCGCCAGATCTGCAGTTCGGCCTTCGAGCCCGGCTTCAGCCCGGCGATCTGCGACGGCAGCGACGTCGAATCGACCACCGGCGTGCCGTTCACCGACAGGATCACGTCGCCCGGCTGCAGCCCCGCCTTCGCGGCCGGGCCGCTCGGATCGACCGAGCTGACGAGCGCGCCGTCGGGCTTCGGCAGGCCGAACGAGCTCGCGAGCGTCTGGTTGAGCCCCTGCACCGCGACGCCGAGGCGGCCGCGGCTCACGTGGCCGGTCTTCACGAGTTCATCCTTGACCTTGATCGCCTCGTTGATCGGAATCGCGAACGACAGGCCCTGGAAGCCGCCCGTCTGCGAGTAGATCATCGAGTTGATGCCGATCACCTCGCCGTTCAGGTTGAACAGCGGGCCGCCCGAGTTGCCCGGGTTGACCGGCACGTCGGTCTGGATGAACGGCGTGTAGTTCTCGTCGGGCAGCGAGCGCGACTTCGCGCTGATGATGCCGGACGTCACCGTGTTGTCGAAGCCGTACGGCGAGCCGATCGCGACGACCCACTGGCCGACCTTGCTCTGGCTCGGATCGCCGATCTTCACGGTCGGCAGGCCGGATGCGCTGATCTTCAGCACCGCGACGTCGGACTGCTTGTCGGCGCCGACGACCTTCGCCTTGTACTCGCGCTTGTCGGTCAGCTTCACGGTGACGACGTTCGCGCCGTCGATCACGTGCGCATTGGTCAGGATATACCCGTCCGTGCTGATGATGAACCCGGAGCCGAGGCTCGCGCTCGGCTGGTCGTCCGGCTGCCCGTCGCCGCCCATCCCCGGCATCTGGCCGTAGAAGTGCTTGAAGAACTGGTAGAACGGATCGCTCGGATCGACCGGCAGCTGCTGCATGCCGCGCTGCGCGGCCTGCTTCACGACGTGCTTCGCGCTGATGTTGACGACGGCCGGGCCGTACGTCTCGACGAGCCCCGAGAAATCCGGGATGCCCGTCTTCGCCGCCGCCTCGGCCGGCATCAGCGCGGCCGCCGCGGCCGGCGTGATCGGCTGCACGTGGCGCGTGCCCGCGACGTAGCCGGCGGACAGCGCGGCCGCCACCGCGACCGCTACGACACCACGCGAAAGGAATCGGGTATTCATCGCTTGACCTCCTCTTTGTTACCCCGGAGCGTAAAGGCGCTGACTTAAAGCACGCTTAACCGACCTTAAACGGGGCTTAAACGCGGACTTAAACGCGGACTTAAACGGGGGCGCGCACGTCGGCATCGCGGAACACGACGCTGACGAGCAGCCCGCCCGCCTTCGCCTCGCCGAGCGACACGCTCGCGCCCTGCTGCGTCGCGACGCGCTTCACGATCGCGAGCCCGAGCCCGCTGCCGGACACGTCGGTGCGCGCGCGCGCCGAACTGTCGCGATAGAAGCGGTCGAACACGTGCTCGCGCTCGCCGGGGGCAATCCCCGGCCCGCTGTCGCCGATCTGCACGCACGCGCGGCCGGCCGCGTCGCGTACCAGCGACACGTCGATCCGGCCGCCGTCCGGCGTGTACTTGACCGCGTTGTCGAGCAGATTGCCGAACATCACGCGCAGCGCGGCGACGTCGGCGACGACGGCCGCCGATTCGCTCTCCTCGAAGCCGAGATCGATGTCGCGCCGCTGCGCGAGCGGCGCGTGCGCGGCCACGCATTCGGCGACGAGCGCCTGCAGGTCGACGGGCTCGCGCACCGTGTGGCCGTCCGGCTCCGCGCGCGCGAGCGCGAGCAGTTGCTCGGCGAGGCGCGTCGCGCGCGTGACGCCGCTCTGCAGGTCGACGAGCGCTTCGCGGCGCGCGTCGTCGTCCTTCGCGCGCGCGACGAGCTGCGCCTGGATCTGCACGGCCGCGAGCGGCGTGCGCAGCTCGTGCGCGGCATCGGCGACGAACGCCTTCTGCGTGTCCAGCGCCGACGACAGGCGCGCGAGCAGCCCGTTCAGCGCGCGCACGAGCGGCTGCACCTCGAGCGGCAGCCGCGCGTCGGGCAGCGGGTCGAGCGCGTCCGGGCGGCGCGCCTCGACCGCGCGCGTCACGCGGCCGAGCGGCGCGAGCCCGCGCCCGACGATCATCCAGACCGCCGCGCCGAGGAACGGCAGCAGCACGATCAGCGGCCACAGCGTGCGCAGCGCGACGTTCGCCGCGAGCCGGTTGCGCACCGACAGCGGCTGCGCGAGCTGCACGACGTTGTCGCCGACGATCGCGCCGTACACGCGCCAGTCGCCGCGATCGGTGTGCTCGGTCGAGAAGCCGAGTTCCGCGCGCGGCGCGATCGGCGCGCGCGGATGCGAGAAGTACATCAGCATCCCGTTGCGGTTCCAGATCTGGATCACGATCCCCTCGTCGCCGTTCGTGCGCGAGCTGAACACCTGCGAGAACGGCTCGGACGGCAGCGCGGCGGCGATTTCCTGGAGCTGGTAGTCGAACAGCTCGTTCGCCTCGGCGAGCGCCTGCCGGTAGATCAGCCAGCCGGCCGCGCCGACGCCGGACACGACGATCGCGAGCAGCCAGATCAGCAGTTGATGACGGATCGACCTCACGCGTCAGCTTTCCTTCACGACCATGTAGCCGAGGCCGCGCACGTTGCGGATCAGGTCGGCGCCGAGCTTCTTGCGCAGCGCGTGGATGTAGACCTCGACGGTGTTGCTGCCGATCTCCTCGCCCCAGCCGTACATCTTCTCCTCGAGCTGGCTCTTCGACAGCACCGCGCCGGGGCGCGCGAGCAGCGCCTCGAGCAGCGCGAACTCGCGCGCGGACAGCGCGACCGGCGCGCCGTCGAGCGTCACCTGGTGCGACGCCGGATCGAGCGTCAGCGCGCCGTGGCGGATCAGCGATTCGCTGCGGCCCGCCTGGCGGCGGATCAGCGCGCGCATCCGCGCACCGAGCTCGTCGAGATCGAACGGCTTCACGAGATAATCGTCGGCGCCCGCGTCGAGCCCCTTCACGCGATCGGCCACCGCGTCGCGCGCGGTCACGATCAGCACCGGCAGCACGAGCCCGCGCGCGCGCAGCGTGCGCAGCACGTCGATCCCGTCGCGCTTCGGCAGCCCGAGATCGAGCAGCAGCAGGTCGTACGCGTCGCCGCCGAGCGCGGTGAGCGCCGCGTCGCCGTCCTGCACCCAGTCGACCGCGAAGCCGTCCGTGCGTAGCGCCTTGCGCACGCCCTCGGCGATCATCCGGTCGTCTTCGACAAGCAATATCCGCATCGTGATCGACGTGAAGTCGAGCGAGTCCAACATGCGGCCATTGTAGCGCCGCCTCCCGCGACGACGCCGGGCGCCGCGCCCGAATTCATCGGTTTTTTGCGCGCTTGTCTCTACAATGTGCGCTTTCGCGCCGCGTGCGCCGCCCGCGCGACCGTTATTCACGACTGCCCACGTTTGCCGATTTAGTCCATGCCGATCCTCTGTCCCGCCGCCCGCCCGACGCCTCGCGCCCGTATGCACGGCGCCCGCCTCTGCGCGCGCGCGGCCGCCATCGCCGCCATCGTCACCGCCTGCGCCGCGCTCGCGTTCGCGCCGCCCGCGCTCGCCGCCAAGAAGAAGCACCAGCGCCTGCACCCGCACACGGCCGCCGCGGCCGTCGCCGTCTCGCGCGCGCCGCTGCCCGCGTCCGTGCTCGTCGCGCTCGCGCGCGCGAAGGTGCCGGCGTCGGACATCAGCGTGGTCGTCGAGCGCGTCGGCGATCCGACGCCGCTCGTCGCGTGGAACGCGGACCGCCCGATGCTGCCCGCGTCGACGATGAAGCTCGTCACGACGTTCGCCGGCCTGTCGATCCTCGGCCCCGACTACCGCTGGCGCACGAGCGCGTATGCGGACGGCACCGTCGACCCGGACGGCACGCTGCACGGCAGTCTGTACATCAAGGGCACCGGCGATCCGAAGCTCGTGCCCGAGGAGCTGATCGACCTCGTCGACAAGATCCGCAAGGCCGGCATCCGCAAGATCGACGGTGGCCTCGTGCTCGACAAGAGCTATTTCGCCGCGTCGACGCGCGACTTGCCGCCGTTCGACGACGACGCGTCCGCGCCGTACAACGTCGGCCCCGATCCGCTGCTCTACGCGTTCAAGGCGCTGACGTTCACGGTGACGCCGAACGACAACGGCACGGTCGCCGTCGACGTGCTGCCGCCGCTCGACAAGCTGTCGATCAGCAACCAGCTCGTCGAGAGCGGCGGCTCGTGCGGCGCGGCGGCCAGCGCCGCGCACCCCGCGCTGACGACGGGCGCCGACGGGATCGTCACCGCGTCGTTCGCCGGCGACTATCCGCTGCGCTGCGGGCCGTCCACGACGAACATCGCGATCCTCGACCACTCGACGTTCTTCGCGCGCGGCTTCCTCGCGCTGTGGAAACAGCAGGGCGGCACGTTCGACGGGCAGATCACTGAGGGCAAGGTGCCGACGGCCGCGCGCCTCGTCGCCGTGCATCACGGGCCGGTGCTCGGCAGCATCGTCTACGACATCAACAAGTTCAGCAACAACGTGATGGCGCGCAACCTGTTCCTGACGATCGGCGCAGCCGGCACAGGCGCGGCCGGCACAGGCGCGGCCAGTGCCGGTGCGGTCGCCGGCAAGCCGCCCGCGACGACCGAGCAGTCGAGCCGCGTGATCCACGCGTTCCTGCAGAAGAGCGGGATTCCGATGCCCGATCTCGCGCTCGACAACGGCTCGGGCCTGTCGCGCGAAGAGCACGTGAGCGCGCGCTCGCTCGCGGCGCTGCTGCAGGCCGCGAACGCGAGCCCGGTCGGGCAGTCGTTCATCGATTCGCTGCCGATCGCCGGCATCGACGGCACGATGAGGAACCGGCTGACGAACGCCGACGTGCTCGGCAACGCGCACATCAAGACCGGCACGCTGCGCGACGTGCGCGCGATCGCCGGCTACGTCGCCGCCGCGGACGGCACGAGCTACGTCGTCGTCAGCTTCATCAACGACGAGCACGCGGAAGGCGCGCGCGCCGCGCACGACAGCCTGCTCGAGTGGGTCTACGCGAACGCGCACTGACCGCCGAGGGAACCCTCTACGCTCCCCTCTCGCCTATCGCATAACGATTGCGTAGGCTTGTCGCCTGACCCGACGCGCCCCGGCCTGGCGCCGCGCCGCGTCGCCAGGAGAAAAAGAGGAGACACGCTGATGCGGTTCGACGTCGAATGGCTGCTGCTCGCGCTCGCGCCGGTATTCCTGCTGTGCATTGGCTGGGAAGCCTGGCACGTCGCGCGCACGCGCCCGGACGAGCGGCTGTACGCATGGCGCGACACGCTGTGCAACGCCGCGCTCGCGCTGATGCACCAGGGCGCCGACAAGCTCGCGTGGCTCGCCGTGATCCCCGTCTACGCCTACTGCTACGCGCATTGGCGCGTGTTCACGTGGCCGGCCGGATGGCTGTCGTTCGTCGTGCTGTTCATCGGGCAGGACCTGCTCTACTACGTGTTCCATCGCTGCAGCCATCGCGTACGCTGGCTGTGGGCCGCGCACGTCGTCCACCACTCGTCCGAGCGGCTGAACCTGTCGACCGCGTTTCGCCAGAGCCTGATGTACCCGGTCGCCGGCATGTGGGCGTTCTGGCTGCCGCTCGCATTGCTCGGCTTTCCGCCGCAGCAGATCGTCGGCATCGTGCTGATCAATCTCGCGTTCCAGTTCTTCGTGCACACGCAGACGATCGGCAAGCTCGGCTGGCTCGAATACGTGCTGAACACGCCGTCGATCCATCGCGCGCATCACGCGCGCAATCCGCGCTACATCGACCGCAACTACGCGGGCGTGCTCGTGATCTGGGATCGGCTGTTCGGCAGCTACGTCGAGGAGTCGCCCGACGACCCGCCGCAATACGGCATCGTCGAGCCGCTGAACTCGAACAATCCGCTCGTCGCGACCTTCCACGAATGGGGCGCGATGGCGGCGGCCGCGTGGCGCGTCGAAGGCTGGCGCAACAAGCTGCGCGCGATTTTCGGGCCGCCCGAATGGGCGAGCGCCTATCATGCGCAGATCGATGCGCAAATCGATGCGCGGATCGCGAGCGGCGATGCCGCCGGGCGCGCGGCGGCACCGCTCGCCGCCGCCGCGCGCGGCAAGCGCTGACTTTCCGACGCGCCGCGCCGCCGCGTGCCCGTGCGGGCATCCGGCACGCGTGGCGCCACAATCAAGGCCAACTATCTACGAGGAGACCCAACGATGGCACGACAAACCGCCCCGACCCACCCGACCCACCCGACCCTTCGCCGCACCGCGCGGACCGCGATCGCGGCCGCCGCGTTCGCGCTGCTCGCCGCATGCGGCGGCGGCGGCGACAGCAACACCGCGAGCAGCACGCCGTCCGCCGGCGTGAACATGCAGGTGGTGTCGTTCGGCGACAGCCTGTCGGACGCCGGCACCTATTCGCCGCAGATCCTGATCGGCTTCGGCGGCGGGCGCTTCACGACGAACCCGGGGCAGGTCTGGACGCAGGACGTCTCCGCCTACTACGGCAACCCGCTGACGCCCGCGAACGAAGGCGGCTTCGGCGTGCCGCTGAAGGCGACGGGCGGCCTCGGCTACGCGCAGGGCGGCTCGCGCGTCACGCAGCAGCCGGGCATCGGCCACGCGGCCGCCGGCACCCCGAACTCGGACTACTCGCAGGCGACGACGACGCCGATCGCCACGCAGGTCCAGCAGTACCTGTCGCAGCACGGCAGCTTCAACGCGAACCAGATCGTGCTGATCAACGGCGGCGCGAACGACATCTTCTATCAGGCCGAGGCCGCGCAGGCCGCGGGCAACACGCTGCCCGCGCAGGCTGCCGCCGCGGCCGGCATCCAGCTCGCCGCGCAGCAGCTCGCGGGGATCGTCCAGCAGATCGTCGCGTCGGGCGCGACGCATGTGTTCGTCTCGAACGTGCCCGACATCGGCGGCACGCCGTTCGCTGTGTCCGGCGGCACGCAGACGACGTTCACGCAACTGACGCTGCTGTTCAACGGCACGCTCGCCGCGGCGCTGCAGGCGCTGAACGTCGACACGACGAAGTACACGCTGATCGACGCGTTCAAGTGGCAGGACGGCATCACGGCCGCGTATCAGGCGAACGGCTTCACAGTGTCGAACACCGGCACCGCGTGCAACCTGCAGGCGATGGTCGCGGCCGCCACCCAGTTCGGCGAGCCGGTGCCGTCGGCGTTCGGGTCGTCGCTGTTCTGCTCGCCGCAGACCTACACGACGCCGAACGCGGATCAGACCTACATGTTCGCCGACACCGTGCATCCGACCACGCACCTGCATGCGCTGTTCGCGCAGTACGTCGAGCAGCAGATCGCGGCGACCGGCGTCGGCAAGTAAGCGGCGCGCTATCCCTGCGCGTCGAACGCGGCGGCCGCGCGGCCGAGCCGGTCGTTGACCGCGATCCACTCGACGGTGTCCGGCAGCTTCTCGACGAGAATCCGCGCGACCTGCGCGCGATCGAGCGCGCGCAGCATGCCGTACAGCTCGCGCGCATAGGCCTGCGGATCCTCGGGCGCCGCGATGAAATGCACGTCGCCCGCCTGCGCCCAGCGGCCCGCGCGCGACGCGCGCGCGACGAGCGCGACCCGCTCGCCCGCCGCGTGCGCCGCCGCGAGCAGCGGCTCGAGCGCGTCGAACGGCAGCAGCGCGAGCGGCGTGCGCGGCGCGTAGTGCGCCTTCAGCGTGCCCGATGCACGCGGCGCGGTCGCGTCGCTGCCGTCCGGCAGGCGCGGCGCGCGGCCGAGCACGTCGGCAATCTGCCGAGGCGTGACGTGCCCGGGGCGCAGCAATGCCGGAAAGCCGCGCGACAGATCGAGAATCGTCGACTCGATCCCGACCTCGGACGCCCCGCCGTCGAGCACGTGCACCGCGTCGCCGAACTCGTCGCGCACATGCTGCGCGGTCGTCGGGCTCACGTGGCCGAAGCGGTTCGCGGACGGCGCCGCGACGCCGCCATACCCGCCGCGCCGCGCGCTGAACGCCGCCAGCAGCGCCTGCGCGACCGGATGCGACGGGCAGCGCAGCCCGACCGAGTCCTGCCCGCCGCTGACCGCGTCCGGAATCCGCGCGGCGCGCTTCAGGATCAGCGTCAGCGGGCCGGGCCAGAACGCGGCGATCAGCTTCAGCGCATCGTCCGGCAGCGTGTCGACCCAGTAGCCGGGGTCGCCCCCCGGCGGCAGATGCACGATCACCGGATGGTTCGCGGGACGGCCCTTCGCCGCGTAGATCCGCGCGACCGCGTCCGGATTCGCCGCGTCGCCGCCGAGCCCGTAGACCGTCTCGGTCGGAAACGCGACGAGCTCGCCCGCATCGAGCAGCCCGGCGGCTTCGTCGATCTGCTCGGACGTCACGGGCTTCGGAAGTTCGATCGGCATCGGCGCGCGCCTCAGTCGAGCGGCACGCGCAGCAGGCGCGCGCACGCGGTGGCCGCGTCGACCGCTTCGTCGAGCGTCGCGGCGGTGAAGTTCACGTGGCCCATCTTGCGGCCGACGCGCGCCTCTTCCTTGCCGTACAGATGCAGGCGCGCGGCCGGCATCGCGGCGACCTCGTCCCACGGCGGCGTGACGGCGTCGCCGCTTGCGCCGTCGGGGAACCAGACGTCGCCGAGAATGTTCAGCATCGCGGCCGCCGAATGCAGCGCCGGATTGCCGAGCGGCATGCGCGTCATCGCGCGCACCTGCTGCTCGAACTGGCTCGCGGCACACGCATCGACCGTGTAGTGGCCGGAGTTGTGCGGGCGCGGCGCCATCTCGTTCGCGACGAGCGAGCCGTCCTCCAGCACGAAGAACTCGACGCACAGCACGCCGACGTAGTCGAGCGTCGCGGCGATCCGCATCGCGGCCTGCTGCGCGTCGCCGACGAGCGCGTCGTCGGCCGCGGGCGCCGGCACGACGGTCAGCGACAGGATGCCGCCGTGATGCGTGTTCTGCGCGAGCGGGAACACCGCGCACCGGCCGTCGACGCCGCGCGCGATCAGCGCGGACACCTCGTACGCGAGCGGCAGCATCTTCTCGAGCACGCACGGCACGCCGCCGAGCGCCGCGTGCGCGTCGCGCGCTTCCCGCGCGGTGCGCACGCGCACCTGGCCCTTGCCGTCGTAGCCGAGGCGCGCGGTCTTCAGGATGCCGGGCAGCACCGCGTCGAGCGCCGCGTCGTCGAGCGCGGCCATCGTCGCCGCGGATTCGATCACGACGTGCGGCGCGACCGGCACGCCGGAGGCTTCGATGAAGCGCTTCTCCGCGATCCGGTCCTGCGCGATCGCGACGCAGCGGCCGGCCGGCGCGACGAACGTCGTCCGCGCGAGCAGATCGAGGCTCGCGGCCGGCACGTTCTCGAACTCGGTCGACACCGCATCGCACAGCTCGGCGAGCTCGGCGAGCGCCGCCTCGTCGTCGTACGCGGCGCGCAGATGGCGGTCCGCGACCGCGCCGGCAGGGCTCGTCGGATCGGGATCGAGCACCGCGACGCGATAGCCCATCGATTGCGCGGCGAAGCAGAACATGCGGCCGAGCTGGCCGCCGCCGACCATGCCCAGCCACGCGCCGGGCAGGATCGGGGATTTTGGGGAAGCAGTGGTGGTCATGTCAGCCTCCGCCGGGCCGCCCCAAGGAGGCTGACCGCCCCCTCGGGGGGCAGCGAACAAAGTGAGCGTGGGGGTCGTTTCATGTCAGTAATCGGTCGCGGCGGGGGGCGCCCACCGCTGTGGGGATGTGTCGGCGGCCATCACCGTGGCCGCCATCGGGCCGTCGTTACAGCGGCGGCAGCACCATCGCGTGCGCGGCCTCGTTCTGGCGCACGCGGAACGCGGCGAGCTTGTCCGCGTAGTCCGCCGACGTGCCGGACAGGATCGACACCGCGAACAGCGCCGCGTTCGCCGCGCCGGCCTCGCCGATCGCGAACGTCGCGACCGGCACGCCCTTCGGCATCTGCACGATCGAGTGCAGCGAATCGACGCCCTTCAGATACTTGCTCGCGACCGGCACGCCGAGCACCGGCACCGTCGTCTTCGCGGCAAGCATGCCGGGCAGGTGCGCGGCGCCGCCCGCCCCCGCGATGATCGCGCGGATGCCGCGCGCGCGCGCGCTTTCCGCGTACATAAACATCTCGTCGGGCATCCGGTGCGCGGACACGACCTTCGCCTCGTAAGGCACGCCGAACTCCTGCAGCACCGCGACCGCGTGCTTCATCACGTCCCAGTCGGAACTCGACCCCATCAGCACGCCGACGACGGGCGCGTCATGCGTGTGGACTGTCTGGACTTCGCTCATCTCTTCGCCTCCCCGTCGTCGTGGCTCAGGCGAGCGTCTGCCCGGTGATGCGCTCGAGCGCTTCCTGGTACTTCGCGCTCGTCTTCGCGACCACGTCGTCGGGCAGCGCCGGCGCGGGCGCGGTCTTGCCCCACGGCTGCGCCTCGAGCCAGTCGCGCACGAACTGCTTGTCGAACGACGGCGGATTCGTGCCGACCTGATACTCGTCGGCCGGCCAGAAGCGCGACGAATCGGCGGTCAGCACTTCGTCCATCAGATACAGCTTGCCGTGGTTGTCGAGGCCGAACTCGAACTTCGTGTCGGCGATGATGATGCCGCGCGTCGCCGCGTAGTCGGCCGCTTCCTTGTACAGCTTGATCGAGATGTCGCGGATCGTCGCCGCGAGCTCGGTGCCGATCCGGCGCTCGGTTTCCTCGAACGTGATGTTCTCGTCGTGCTCGCCCATCTCGGCCTTCGCGGCCGGCGTGAAGATCGGCTCGGGCAGCTTCTGCGCATTCTGCAGGCCCGCCGGCAGCGCGACGCCGCACACGGCGCCCGTCGCCTGGTATTCCTTCCAGCCGCTGCCGGCCAGATAGCCGCGCACGACCGCCTCGACGAGAATCGGCTCGAGGCGCTTCACGACGACCGCGCGGCCGTTCACCTGTTCGACCTCGTCGGCCGCGACGACCGCTTCCGGCGCGTCGCCGGTCAGATGGTTCGGGACGATGTGCTTGAGCTTGTCGAACCAGAAGTTCGCCATCTGGTTCAGCACGCGGCCCTTGTTCGGAATCGGCTCGCCCATCACGACGTCGAACGCCGACAGCCGGTCGGTCGTGACGATCAGGAGCTTGTCGTTGCCGACCGCGTAGTTGTCGCGGACCTTGCCGCGACCGAGGAGCGGCAGCGAGCGGAGCGTGGATTCGTAAAGGGTAGACATCGTCTTTTCGCAGATTGAGAGCCAAACAAAAAGGGAAACGCCGTTCCCCGCGGCAGGCGGGAACGGCGGCCTTGCAATGCGTCGGAGCCGGTCGGGCGGCAGCGCGGCACACGCCGCGCCGGCCGCCGCGACCCGCCGTCAGCGACGGATCGTACTACAACCGGCCTTATACAACCGGCTCAGTCAGCGCACGACCTGCGCGAGCTCGCCGGCCTTGTACTTGTCGGCGATCTTGTCGAGCGAGACCGGCTTGATCTTCGCGGCCTGGCCTTCGCAGCCGAACGCGAGGTAGCGGTCGACGCAGACCTTCTTCGCCGCTTCGCGCGCGGGCTTCAGGTAGTCGCGCGGGTCGAACTTGCCCGGGTTCTCGAACATGTAGCGGCGGATCGCGCCGGTGATCGCGAGACGCAGGTCGGTGTCGATGTTGACCTTGCGCACGCCGTGCTTGATCCCTTCCTGGATCTCCTCGACCGGCACGCCGTAGGTTTCCTTCATGTCGCCGCCGAACTCGCGGATCTCCGCGAGCAGTTCCTGCGGCACCGACGACGAGCCGTGCATCACGAGGTGCGTGTTCGGGATGCGCGCATGGATTTCCTTGATGCGCTGGATCGACAGGATGTCGCCCGTCGGCTTCTTCGAGAACTTGTACGCGCCGTGCGACGTGCCGATCGCGATCGCGAGCGCGTCGCACTGCGTGAGCTTCACGAAGTCGGCGGCCTGCTCCGGATCGGTCAGCAGCTGCTCGCGCGTCATCGTGCCCTCGGCGCCGTGGCCGTCTTCCTTGTCGCCCTTCATCGTCTCGAGCGAGCCGAGCACGCCGAGCTCGGCCTCGACCGTCACGCCGATCGAGTGCGCCATCTCGACGACCTTGCGCGACACGTCGACGTTGTACTCGTACGACGCGACCGTCTTGCCGTCGGCCTCCAGCGAACCGTCCATCATCACGCTCGAGAAGCCGCTGCGGATCGCGTTCAGGCAGATCGCCGGCGACTGGCCGTGATCCTGGTGCATCACGACCGGGATGTGCGGATACGACTCGATCGCCGCTTCGATCAGGTGACGCAGGAACGGCTCGCCCGCGTATTTGCGCGCACCGGCCGACGCCTGCATGATCACGGGTGCGCCGACCTGGTCCGCCGCCGCCATGATCGCCTGAACCTGCTCCAGGTTGTTCACGTTGAAGGCGGGCAGGCCGTAGCCGTTTTCCGCCGCGTGGTCCAGCAGTTGACGCATAGAAACGAGAGGCATTGCGATACTCCTTCGAATGAAAACCGGTGCGCGCCTCGCGCCGGCGCGGTGCGGCCCGGATAATTCGGGCCCGATCGCCGGGCTAAGCGTCGAATAGCGGTATTTTATCGCGAAGCGCTCCGGATTCAGCCCGATCGGACGCCCCACTCGCAATTTGTTACGTTCCGGCGGGCCGGACCGGGCCCGGCCGCGTCGGCGCAGCCGGCCCGAAACGAAAAAGGCCACGCGGGGTCGAATGCCCCGCGCGGCCTTGCGTCACCGGTCCCGATACCGCGCTCAGTAATGCTCGCCGACCCGCACGATCTTCAGCGTGTTCGTGCCGCCCGCCTGCCCCATCGGCTCGCCGACCGTCAGCACGACCATGTCGCCGTGCGACAGGTAGCCGCCGCGCACGACGATTTCGAGCGCCTGCTGCAACGCCGTGTCGCGATCGCTGTTGAAGTCGACGTGCAGCGGCGTCACGTTGCGGTACAGCGCCATCGTCCGCTCGCTGCCGACGCGCGGCGTCAGCGCGAAAATCGGCACGTGGATGTAGTGACGCGACATCCACAGCGCGGTCGCGCCCGATTCGGTCAGCGCGATGATCGCCTTCGCGCCGAGGTGGTAAGCGGTGAAGAGCGCGCCCATCGCGATCGACTGGTCGATCCGCGTGAACGTGCGGTCGAGGAAATCCTTGTCGAGCTCGACGTGCTCGGACTTCTCCGCCTCGACGC
Source organism: Burkholderia guangdongensis (assembly GCF_013403875.1). Classification (GTDB taxonomy): domain Bacteria; phylum Pseudomonadota; class Gammaproteobacteria; order Burkholderiales; family Burkholderiaceae; genus Burkholderia; species Burkholderia guangdongensis. The sequence goes on from NZ_JACBNX010000015.1 coordinate 30,390, forward strand.
ATACCGCCGCCATCGTCTCGATCGTGACGACCGGATACTTGCCCGCCGCGGTCTCGGCCGACAGCATCACCGCGTCGGTGCCGTCGAGCACCGCGTTCGCGACGTCCGACACCTCGGCGCGGGTCGGCACCGGCGCCTGGATCATCGACTCCATCATCTGCGTCGCGGTGATCACGAGCTTGTTCGAATCGCGCGCCATCCGGATCATCCGCTTCTGCAGCGCGGGCACCGCCGCGTTGCCGACCTCGACCGCGAGGTCGCCGCGTGCGACCATGATCCCGTCCGACGCGTCGAGAATGCTCTGCAGCGCCGGAATCGCCTCCGCGCGCTCGATCTTCGCGATCATCTTCGGCTTCAGGCCATACGGCGCGCCCGCGATGTTCGCGAGCTGGCGCGCCATTTCCATGTCGGTCGCGTTCTTCGGGAACGACACCGCGACCAGGTCCGCGCCGAGCGACATCGCGGTACGGATGTCCTCCATGTCCTTCGCGGTCAGCGCAGGCGCCGACAGCCCGCCGCCCTGCCGGTTGATCCCCTTGTTGTTCGACAGATCGCCGCCGACCTTCACCGTCGTGTGGATCTCGTCGCCGAGCACGCGCTCGACGGTCAGCACGATCAGCCCGTCGTTCAGCAGCAGTACGTCGCCCGAGCGCAGGTCGCGCGGCAGATCCTTGTAATCGAGGCCGACGCGCTCGTCGTTGCCGAGCTCGCACGCGGCGTCGAGGATGAACGGCTGCCCCGGCGTCAGCGTGGTCTTGCCGTTCTCGAATTTCCCGACGCGGATCTTCGGGCCCTGGAGATCCGCCATGATCGCGATCTCGCGACCGACCTTGCGGGCGGCCTCGCGCACCATCTCGGCGCGCTGGCGGTGATCATCGGCGGTGCCGTGCGAAAAATTGAGACGCACGACGTCAAGGCCCGCCTGGATCATCTGCAGCAGAATCTCCGGCGAACTGGAGGCCGGGCCGATCGTGGCGACTATCTTGGTGGCGCGATGCATGAAACTCCTCTTCTGAGTCTGGGTGGATCCGCTGGGGGAAACGCTGCGAGAGCCGGATGCGGCAGGCCCAGCGGCGGCCGCTCCGGGAGGCGTGCCGGTGCGCTCGCCCGGCATCGCTTTGTTCTGAATGTTTTCCGTGCCGGCCGCGCGGCCGGCCTCACCCGGCTTCGCGCGCGGGGCCGAGTTCGCCCGCGCGGGCGCGCGTTTGCGCTTGCCCGCACTGGCCGCCGGCTCCGCTTTCGCGGAACGTGCGGCCTTCGTCACCCCAGCGCGCGCCGCCACGCTCAGGCCGCCCGCGTTTCGAGCACTTCCACCGCCGGCAGCGTCTTCCCCTCGAGGAACTCGAGGAACGCGCCGCCGCCCGTCGAGATGTAGCTGACCTGGTCGTGGATGCCGTACTTCGCGATCGCGGCGAGCGTATCGCCGCCGCCCGCGATCGAGAACGCGGACGATTTCGCGATCGCGTCCGCGAGCGTCTTCGTGCCGTTGCCGAACTGGTCGAACTCGAACACGCCGACCGGGCCGTTCCAGACGATCGTGCCCGCGGCGCCGAGCTGCGCGGCGAGCGCGGCGGCCGTTTCCGGCCCGATGTCGAGGATCATGTCGTCCGCTTCGACGTCGGTGGCCTTCTTCACGGTCGCGGCCGCCGTCGGCGAGAATTCCTTCGCGCACACGACGTCGGTCGGGATCGGCACCGATGCGCCGCGCTTGTTCGCTTCGTCGATGATCGCCTTCGCGTCGGCGACGAGATCGGTCTCGGCGAGCGACTTGCCGATCGGCAAACCGGCCGCGAGCATGAACGTGTTCGCGATGCCGCCGCCGACGATCAGCTGATCGACCTTTTCCGCGAGCGACTTCAGGATCGTCAGCTTCGTCGACACCTTCGAGCCCGCGACGATCGCGACGAGCGGGCGCTTCGGGTCGCCAAGCGCGCGCCCGAGCGCGTCCAGCTCGGCCGCGAGCAGCGGGCCCGCGCACGCGATGGGCGCGTACTTCGCGATCCCGTGCGTGGTCGCCTCCGCGCGGTGCGCGGTGCCGAACGCGTCGTTCACGTAGACGTCGCAGAGCGCGGCCATCTTCCGCGCGAGCGCGTCGTCGTTCTTCTTCTCGCCCTGGTTCACGCGGCAGTTCTCGAGCAGCGCGACCTGGCCCGGCGCGACATTGACGCCGTTCTCGACCCAGTTCGCGACGAGCGGCACGTCGCGGCCGAGCAGCTCGGCGAGGCGCTTCGCGACCGGCGCGAGCGAATCCTCGGGCTTGAACGCGCCTTCGGTCGGACGGCCGAGGTGCGACGTGACCATCACGGCCGCACCCGCATCGAGCGCCGCGCGGATCGCGGGCACGGACGCGCGGATCCGGGTGTCTTCGGTGATGTTGCCGGCGTCGTCCTGCGGAACGTTCAGGTCGGCGCGGATGAACACGCGCTTGCCGGCGAGCTGGCCGGCGGCGATCAGGTCGGTAAGACGCTTGACTTGACTCATGGGACTGGTGAGGTAGTGGATGGGAAGCGGTTGCTAGGACATGCGCGGGCGGCCTGGAACAGGCGCCGGATGCGGCCGTGGCTGGCGGATCCACATCGCGCGCACACCTATAAATCCGGGAGCGGCCATTCTAGCCGATCCATCCGGCCATCTGACCCATGCGGCGCCGAATTCCGCCTATTCGAGGAACCGCGAAAAACGATCGATCGTGCTATGCCAGCAGCCGCAACGCACTCCCCTGCCCGGGCGTCGTCACCGGCCGGCTCACCGCGCGCCGGTGACGAGCCGACCGTCGCCACGGCAAATGACGCTAAAATAGGCGTCTTTCCGGCGCATCGCCGCATACACAACCGCACCCCCAGGAGATTCCTATGTCAATGGCCGACCGCGACGGCAAGATCTGGATGGACGGCAAGCTGATCGACTGGCGCGACGCCAAGATCCACGTCCTGACCCACACGCTGCATTACGGCATGGGCGTCTTCGAAGGCGTGCGCGCGTACCAGACGGCCGACGGCAGCACCGCGATCTTCCGCCTGCACGAACACACGAAGCGCCTGCTGAACTCCGCGAAGATCTTCCAGATGGACGTGCCGTTCGACCAGGAAACGCTCGAATCCGCGCAGCGCGACGTCGTGCGCGAGAACAAGCTCGAATCGTGCTACCTGCGCCCGATCATCTGGGTCGGCTCGGAGAAGCTCGGCGTATCCGCGAAGGGCAACACGATCCACGTCGCGATCGCCGCGTGGCCGTGGGGCGCGTACCTCGGCGAGGACGGCCTCGCGAAGGGGATCCGCGTGAAGACGTCGTCGTTTACGCGCCATCACGTGAACGTGTCGATGGTGCGCGCGAAGGCGTCCGGCTGGTACGTGAACTCGATCCTCGCGAACCAGGAAGCGACCGCCGACGGCTACGACGAGGCGCTGCTGCTCGACGTCGACGGTTACGTGTCCGAAGGCTCCGGCGAGAACTTCTTCCTCGTGAACCGCGGCAAGGTGTACACGCCGGATCTCGCGTCGTGCCTCGACGGCATCACGCGCGACACGGTGATCACGCTCGCGAAGGATCTCGGCATCGAAGTGATCGAGAAGCGCATCACGCGCGACGAGGTCTACACGGCCGACGAGGCGTTCTTCACCGGCACCGCGGCCGAAGTCACGCCGATCCGCGAGCTCGACAACCGCACGATCGGCAGCGGCGCGCGCGGCCCGATCACCGAGAAGCTGCAGTCGGCGTTCTTCGACGTCGTGTCCGGCAAGAGCGCGCAGTACGCGAACTGGCTGACGAAGGTCTGAGTCCGGACACTTCGACACCCCATCCGCTGAAACAACGAGATCACCCCATGAGTGAAACCAAGGAAATGCCGCTCGTCGAACTGTCGGCGAAGGATCTGCCCGCCTACTGCCCGAACCCGGCGATGACGCGCTGGAGCGCGCATCCGCGCGTGTTCATCGACGTGTCGCACGGCGAGGCGCGCTGCCCGTACTGCGGCACGCGCTACAAGCTGCGCGACGGCGAGGTCGTGAAGGGCCATTGAGCCCCGGCGGCCCGCCCGCGTCACGCGGCGGCGTTCGCGCCGCCCCGCTTCCCCTTTCCTGCAACCCGGACACGGCGCCCGCGCGCCGTGTTTCATTACGACATCGGAAACCGACCTGATGCGTCGCGCGCTCGTTATCGCACCGAACTGGATCGGTGACGCATTGATGGCCCAGCCGCTCCTTGCGCTGCTGAAGAAACTCCATCCGCGCATCGCGATCGATGCCGTCGCACCCACGTGGGTCGCGCCGGTGCTCGAGCGGATGCCGGAGGTTCACGATGTCTACGCAACCGACCTCGCGCACGGCAAGCTGCAGATGCTGCGCCGCTGGCAGCTCGCGAGCGACCTGCGCGAGAACGGCTACGACGCCGCGTACGTGCTGCCGAACTCGCTGAAATCCGCGCTGATCCCGTGGCTCGCGGGCATTCCGCTGCGCATCGGCTACACCGGCGAGCACCGCTACGGCCTGCTGAACGTGCGCCACGCGAACCCGCCGAAGGCGCACGGCGAGCGGCCGCCGATGGCCGGCCACTACGCGGCGCTCGCGTACGCGCCGGGCGCGAAGCTGCCCGAGTCGATGAAGACGCTGGCGCCGCCGCGCCTCGACGCGGACCTGAACGAAACGGCGCGCGTGTCCGCACGTTTCAATCTTGATACGCGGATGCCGCTCGTCGTGTTCTGCCCCGGCGCGGAGTACGGCCCCGCGAAGCGCTGGCCGCCCGAGCACTTCGCGTCGCTCGCGCAGATCGTCCACCAGTCGTTCCCGTATACGCAGATCGTCGCGCTCGGCTCGCCGAAGGACTCGGCCGCCGCGCAGGCGATCGCCGAGCGCGCGCCGCACGTGCGCAACCTGTGCGGGCAGACGTCGCTGTCGGAGGCCTGCGCGCTGATCGCGCGCGCGAACGCGGTCGTCACGAACGATTCGGGGCTGATGCACGTCGCGGCGGCGCTGCGCAGGCCGCTCGTCGCGCTCTACGGCTCGACGGACCCGCGCCATACTCCTCCGCTGTCGGAGCTGGCAAAGGTACAATGGTTGCATCTCGAATGCAGTCCCTGCTTCGAACGCGAGTGCCCGCTCGGCCATCTGAAGTGCCTGCGCGAACTCGGCCCGGAGCAGGTATTCGGCGACCTGCGCGGCATGCTCGTCGGGCAGCGCTGACCTCTCACGGCGGCGCGGCGCGACGCGCGGCCGGGCGATCCGATTCACCGGTATGCGGCGGCCCTCCGGCCGCCGCGCTGATACGCGCGACGCGCAAGAGATAGACCCGATGCCACGTTTTGCCCGCCTGTTCGAAGCCGCCGCCGATACGCTGAACGCCTACTACCAGTGCGTCGCGGACGCGAACCTCGACGCGCTGATGGCGCTGTGGATCGACGAGGATTTCGCCAGCTGCATCTGGGCAGACGGCGCGCATCTGCACGGCCTCGAGCAGATCAGGAGCGGCCTCGGCGCGCGCCTCGCGACGCAGCCGGTGACGATCGAGCCACTCGACATCCGCGTGTATGACAGCCTCGGCACCGTCGTCTACACGATCGCCGAAGCGCATCAGCAAGCCGACCTCACAGCCGAGCCCACGATGGTGTTCGCGACGTACGTGATGATTCACGAACGTGGCGAATGGCGCATTGCGCACATCCACGCGAGCCCGATTCCCGACAAGGCGGCCGGGCAATTCGCCGCCAAGATCCGCCACGGGCAAGGCCCGCTGCATTGATGAAGACGCGGGGCGATCATGAGCACCTTTTCGCCGCCTACACCGCTATCCGGGGCGCGCGCCCCGGATAACGCCGAGCGCTACCACGCACCGCGCTGGCTGCCGACCAGCCACGCGCAGACGATCGTTCCCGCGCTGTTCGCGCGCCGCCCGGCGATCGCCTACCGACGACAGCGCTGGGAAACCCCCGACGACGACTTCATCGACCTCGACTGGCTCGCGCATCCGGTCGGCATGGCGCCGCGCCCCGACGCGCCGCTGCTCGTGTTGTTCCACGGCCTCGAAGGCAGCTCCGGCTCGCACTACGCGCTCGTGCTGATGGCCGCGGCGCGCGCGCGAGGCTGGCACGGCGTGGTCCCGCACTTCCGCAGTTGCAGCGGCGAGATGAACCGTCTGCCGCGCTTCTACCATCTCGCGGACAGCGCCGAAGTCGACTGGATCCTGCGCCGCCTCGCCGTGCAGCATCGCGGGCCGCTCGTCGTCGCGGGCGTGTCGCTCGGCGGCAACGTGCTGCTGCGCTGGCTCGGCGAGCATCGCAGCGACACGTCGATCGTGCGCGCGGCCGCCGCGATCTCGACGCCGCTCGACGTGCACGCGGGCGGCCGCGCGCTGTCGCAGGGCTTCGCGCGGGTTTACACGCGCAGCTTCCTGAAAACGCTGAAGAAGAAAGCGCTGTTCAAGCTCGACCAGTTTCCGGGGCTGTTCGACCGCGACGCAATGCTCGCGTCCGTCACGATGCACGACTTCGACGACATCGTCACCGCGCCGCTGCACGGCTTCGCGAACGCGAACGACTACTGGACCCAGGCGACCACGCGGCCGCTGCTGCCCGCGATCGACGTGCCGACGCTGATCCTCAACGCCCGCAACGATCCGTTCCTGCCCGCGTCGGCGCTGCCCGGCCCGGCGGACGTGTCGAAGGCGGTCGAGCTCGACCAGCCCGAGGACGGCGGCCACGCGGGATTCATGACCGGGCCGTTCCCCGGGCGGCTCGACTGGCTGTCGGCGCGCGTGTTCGGCTATTGCTCCCGATTCGTCGATCATGGATGACATCGTCAGGCAGGCGCTCGCGAAATGGCCGAACGTGCCGCACTGCACCGGCTGGCTGCTGCTCGACCGGCGCGGCGACTGGCGCCTGCGCGACGACGACGCGCAAGCGGCCGGCGCGCTCGGCTCGCCGATCCGCCATGCGGCGCTGATCGGGTTCATCGCGCGCAACTACGCGTGCGACGAGCACGGCCAGTGGTTCTTCCAGAACGGCCCGCAGCGCGTGTACGTCGAGCTCGCGTATACGCCGTGGATCGTCCGGCTCGCGGCGACCGACGGCCGGCTCGCGCTGACCGACCACACGGGTCGCGCGTTCGAGCCGGGTGAAGCGTGGCTCGACGACGCGGGCGGCGTGCTGTTCAGCGATGCGGCGTCGCCCGCGCGCGTCGCCGCGCTGCACGACCACGATCTCGATCTGTTCGCCGATCACGCGGACTTCGACGCGACGCCGCCGGTGCTGCGCTGGCGCGCGGATGCCGCGCTGCCGCTCGCGACGATCGCGTGCGCCGACGTGCCCGCGCAGTTCGGCTTCGTCGCGAGCCCGGCCGAACGCGCGCGCGACGCGGCGGCCGACGGGCACGACTGACGCGGCGTGCGTCAGCTTTTGTCGTCGTCGAGTTCTTCCTTGTAGCGCGCCTCGAACTCCAGCAGGCGCGCGTTCACCATCGACTGCTCGTAGAACGTCGCGTTCTTCGCGTCGCGCGCCTCTTTCAACTGGCGGATCGCGGCCGGCCATGCGCCGTCGAGCGCGAGCTTCTCCGCGAGCGCGCGGCGCCGCGCGAGCACATCGCCCGCGCCGTCGCTCGCCTGCGCGAGATAGTTCCACCAGTCCGGCTCGCGCGGATCGGCATCGGCTTGCGTGCGCGCGAGCGCCTGCGCGTCAGCGAAGCGGCGCGCGCCGAGCAGCGCGCGCAGATGCGCGACGACCGCCGCGTGCGACGCCGGCCAGCGCCGCCGCGCGAGCGCCGCGAGCCGCACCGCGTCGTCCGTACGCCCCGCGCGGCGCGCGAGATCCGACTCGAGCACGTCGAGGCTCGCCGAGTTCGCCGAGTTCGCCGAGTTCGCCGAGTTCGCCGAGTTCGCCGAGTTCGCCGAGTTCGCCGCTGGATCGCCGGCGCGCTTGCGTGCCGCTTCGAACGCGGCCCGCGACGCGGCAAGCGCGTCGCGCGCCGCGTCGTAGCGGCCAAGCAGCGTATCCGCGAGCGCGATCCCGTACCAGTTCGCGGCGACGTTCGCGGCCGTGCGATCGTCGATCTCGAACTGCAGCCGGCGCGCGTCGGCCGCGATGTCGGCCTGAGCACGGTCCTGCAGGATCCGCAGCCGCGCGCGCACGAAACCGTACTCGGGCGACTGGCGCGGCTGCCGGTACGGCGCGCGCCGCGCGCGATCTTCCATGTCCGCGATCCGCTCGCCGGTCAGCGGGTGCGTGCGCGCATACTCGGGCACGCCGGTGTCGTTCATCGACGCGCGGTCGAGCCGCTCGAAGAAGCCCGGCATCCCGTACGGATCGTAGCCCGCGCCCGCCAGAAGCTGGAAGCCGACGCGGTCCGCCTCGCGCTCGGCGGTTCGCGAGAAGCGGAGCTGATTGTCGACCGCATACGCCTGCCCGCCGAGCGCAATCGCGCTGCCGAGATCGCCGCTGCGCGCGACGACGCCGGCCAGCACGCCGAGCAGCATCGTCGCGAGCGCGGTGTAGCCGGTCTTCTTGTTCGCGCCGAGCATCCGCGCGATGTGGCGCTGGAGCACGTGGCCCATCTCGTGGCCGACGACCGACGCGAGTTCCGATTCCGTCTGCGTCGAGATGACGAGCCCACTGTTGATCCCGATGAAGCCGCCCGGCATCGAGAACGCGTTGACCTGCGGGTCGCGCACCGGGAACAGCTCGAAGTCGGGCACGTAGCCGCCGATGAAGTTTGCGCGAGCCGCGGCCGACAGCCGCGCGGCGATCCCGTTCAGGTAGTCGCGCGCGAGCCAGTCGTCGAGATAGTCGGGGTCGCGCCGCACCTCGCGCATCGCGCGCTCGCCGATCTTCCGCTCGGCCTGCGGCGTCAGCGCGCCGCCGGAGCCGTCGCCGAGATCGGGGAGCTGCAGCGTCTTCAGCGGCGCGCGCAGGCTCGTTTCGGCGCGTGGCGCACCATCGGGACCGTCGGCACCGCCCACGCCGGACAGGCGGCTGTCGGCGCCGCCGTAGGTGCCGAACACGCCCGGCGCGATGTCGGGCGGGACGGTCGAGATCGACCGCGCATCGAGCGACGACGCGACCGGCGGCGGGTTCGTGCGCTGCGCGAAACCGTCGGGCGGCAATGCGAGCGCGATTGACAGCGACGCGGCGAGCAACGGTTTGGCACGCATGGCAGGATATCGCAGTGCCCAGGCGCGGAACTGGCGCGCGCGGCGGCAATGGGTATGAAGATCCCGGCCATTGTACCGACGGCGCGGCGCGCGCCGGGTGGACGGATGGTCGCAGCGGCCGCCGCTGCTATGATAGGCGCCCTCTGAAGCTATGCATGGAAGCGGAGTGAGCGCGGCGTGACCGTTCGAGCGCTCGCCCCGATCGACAGGAGCACGACATGTCAGGACTCACGCATTTCGACGCCGCCGGCCACGCGCACATGGTCGACGTCGGCGGCAAGCAGGAAACGCAGCGGATCGCGATCGCGCGCGGCTCGATCCGGATGCTGCCGGAGACGTTCGAGCTGATCCGTGACGGCCGCGCGAAGAAGGGCGACGTGCTCGGCGTCGCGCGCATCGCGGCGATCCAGGGCGCGAAGCGGACCGCCGACCTGATTCCGCTGTGCCATCCGCTCGCGCTGACGCGCGTCGCGGTCGATCTCGAACTCGACGACGCGTTGCCGGGCGTGCATTGCACCGCGCAGGTCGAGACGTTCGGCCGCACCGGTGTCGAGATGGAAGCGCTGACCGCGGTGCAGGTCGGGCTGCTGACCGTCTACGACATGTGCAAGGCCGTCGATCGCGGGATGGTGATCACCGACGTCAGCGTGCGCGAAAAGCGCGGCGGGAAGTCGGGGGACTGGAAGGCGGACCAACCGAGCGCATCGGACTGATTGCCTCTGCGTCGTTCGTCGTCACCTGGCGGAATCGCTACAAATCTGACTTCTGACATACGAAAAATCGATCCTGTCCCACTCCTGTCCCACCGGAGACCGGAATGGCATCGATACGCCAACGAGACGGCAAATGTGGTATTGGTCCGACATCCGGTTACTGAATATCGCTTGACTGCACGCACGCTGCATGAACGCCGCTTACAACAGGTGCGTCACAGACATCGTCCACGCGTTTGCGGTAAAGATCGACGAGACACTTTTCAGTCGTACACTTGTTGCGTTGCGCGATCCATGCCCGCTGTTCCTTCTTCAGAGACTTGTTATCAGGACCGTCGCCCAAATTGGTAGCCAGCATGTCGCGGTAGTTGTCCGCCAGCGCGTCGTCCAACTTCCCAAGCAATGGACTGGAACAGATCGTCTTCTCGACGTAGGTCGATGCCTTCTTGCAATCGAAGGACGTTGCGTGTGCCAGCGGCGACACGATCAGCAAGGCAGCAAGCAGATGTCGAAATTTCATAGGCTTCCCCGGTTGTCAGTGGTCCAATCATGAAAAACCGCCGATGAACGGCGGTCGTGGAATGATTTTTGTGCCGCGCAAATCCTACCAGCGTCACATCGCAGACAGGACTTGGATGCGCGCTTCCGTCGTTTCGATGAGACAGGCCGCATCGTCACAGGCATTCCGCTCCTTCAGCCACTTTCGTAGCTGCTGTTTCAGTGCTGTGGGGGTCGCTTGATTTCACGGCAGCCGCGTGATGGTCTGTCGGCTGTCCTTCATGTGCCGCGCGACTTCTGGCGATCCGACCAGTCGATCAGTGCGCACGGCACGCCATCGGGTCCAAGGCCGTCGATCGCGGGATGGTGATCACCGACGTCAGCGTACGCGAAAAGCGCGGCGGGAAGTCGGGAGACTGGGAGGCGGACCAGCCGAGCGCATCGGACTGATTGCCGCCGCACCATTCGCCATCACTCGCCATCACTCGCCATCACTCGCCATCACTCGCCATCACTCGTCGTCATCGTCACCCGAGTCGTCGGTCGCATCGCTCGGCACTTCGCCGTACTTCGCGACCACGGCCGCCTTGAACGCCTTCAGCGACGGCTGCGCGTCGCAGAGCTTGTACAGCGCGGCCAGCTGCTGCGGCCAGTCTTTCAGTTCCACCGAGAACACGTGCAGACGCGCGACCGTATCGAGCGCCGCGGCGTCGCGGCCGTCCAGCGCCTGCAGCACCGCATAGCGGCGCAGCACCGTCTCGCCCGGCAGCAGCGCAATCGCGCGCTCGTGCGCCGCGAGCTTCTGCGGCAGGTCGTCGCGCGAAATCGGCAGCAGCGTCGCCGCGCCGTACTCGCCCCATGCGCGGAACAGCCAGGACGGCGCCGCGCTGTACTGCTCGGCCGGATTGCTGCCGTAATAGAGCACTTCCGCGCGCCGATAGTCGCTCAGCACCGGATACGCGGCGAGCAGCCCGCCGATCGACAGCAGCGCGAAGAGCCCGAACGCCGCGCGCCCCGGCAGCACGCGCAGCGGCTGCGTGTCGAGCAACCCGATCACGAACATCACCGGCAGCAGGAAGAACATGTACTGCTGCGGATACTCGACGAGCGCGTGCATCAGCAGAATGCCGATCAGCGCGAACCCGAACACACGCTCGCTGGTGTGCGCAACGCGCAGCGCGCGCACGAACCACAGCACGAGCGCGACGACCGGCACGCCGAGCCCGAGCACGCCGGACTTCGCGAGCAGATCGATGAAGATGTCGTGCGCGTTGTTCGCGATCTCGACGCCGCCGAGCGCGCGCACGAGCTCGAACTGATGCACCGGGAACTCGCCCCAGCCGACGCCGAGCACCGGATGCGCATGGAACATCGCGAGCCCGTACTTCCACAGCGCGAGGCGCGGCGCGATCTGGCCGGCGTCGCGCATCCGGTCCGCCGCCGACTCCGCGAGATCCAGATGGAAATGCACGTTCGCCCAACGCACCGCGACGTTGACCGCGACGAACGCGATCGCGAGCAGCGCCGGCAGCAGCCAGGCGCGCGCGCCGCGCGCCGGGTCCGAGCCGCGGCGCGCGGCGGCCAGCGCGATCCAGAAACCGGCGACCACGATCACGCCGACCTGCAGCCACGGCCCGCGCGACACCGTCAGCGCGAGCCCGGCCGACAGCACGACCGACAGCGCGAGCCATGCCCAGACCGCGAGCCGGCGCGTCTGAGCGAGATAGAGCGCGCCGGCGAGCGCGAACGCGATGTAGGTCGCCAGGTGGTTCGCCTGCGCCATGTTGCCGTATGGCCGGCGCTCGGTCGCGACGCCGTACACGACGACGAACGGCGACACCGCCGCCTCGAGATGGAACAGCTGCACGATCTGGCAGAGCACCGCGATCACGCCGCCGACGATCAGCGCGCTCGCCATCATCCGCGCGACCATCTCGCCCTGGTCCGCGCGCGCGAGCGCATAGCCCGCCTGCATCGCGACCAGCGCTGCGCCGAGATAGCCGAGCGCGAGCCACGCCATCGACGGCTGCTGCAGCGGCAGCACCGCGATCTGCGCGAGCAGCACCGCGGCGAAGCCGAGCGGCGCGACGAGCGCGGCAGGCGCCGCGAACGGCACCGCGGGGCGGCTCGCGCGCACCATCAGGATGACCGCCGCGCCGAGCAGCAGATACAGCACGAGCGCGGCGAACTCGGAGTAGAACGTCGGAATCGGGTAGGTGTGATTCGTGATCGAGTACGGCACCATCAGCGCGACGGCGAGCACAACCAGCGGCAACGAACGGAAAAATGAGGAGGGCATGAGCGAACCGGGTGTCAGCAACCGGCGCACTATACAAAAAAAACATTCCCCTGTGCGGAGCCGATGCGGCCCGACGCTACGCGCGGCATTCGGCCGGCGCGAACTTGCCGGGCAGCGACGGCGCATCGGCCGGCAGCGGTCCCGCGCCCGGCGCCGGCAGCGACGACGCCTGCTTGCCCGCCGCAAAGCATTCCCACGCGATCGACCCCGCCTGCATCGCGCCTTTCGCGAGCGGCACGCGCGCGGTCGGCACATCGGCCCGGTCCGGCGCCGACGGCACGAGTACGAGCGTGTTCTCGCCGGCAGGCGCGACGCGCGCGGTGTAGACGATCGAGATCTGCCCCGTTTCGTCGTCGATCCGGATCGACTCGACGTTGCGCGTGGCAACCGGCGCGTCGTAACCGCCCGCGAGGTCCGCGCCGCCCGCCGCGTTCTCGGCGACCGCGAGCCGCGCGGACGCGGCGAGCGCGAGCCCCTCCCCGACCCGCGAGCGCGCGAGATAGTCCTGATACGCGGGAATCGCATACGCGGCGACGACGCCGACGATCGCGAGCACGATCATCAGCTCGATCAGCGTGAACCCGGCTAACCCCACACGCGACACATGCGGCACATGCGGCACATGCGGCACATGCGGCGCACGCGACACACGCGACACACACCACGCGTTCCGCGGCTCGTCGGCGACGCGGCGGATCGGAAACGAAACGAAAAGAACATCGAACATCGCACACTCCGGAAACGAAAAACGCCTGCCGATGGTGGCAGGCGTTTCGATCGTAGCGAGCGGGCCGCGGCGCCGGCAGTCGGCCGGACGGCCAACGCGTCAGGAACTGGACGCGCTCATCGCCTCCCGGCGCCTCTTCAGCCCATAGCCGGCCGCGACGACGAACAGCGCGCCCGCGATATGCGCGCCGTAGACCACGGCGGGCGTATCGAGAATCGGCCAGCGCTCCGCGACCGGATCACCGACGATCAGGCCGCCCGCGATCCAGCCGAGCAGCGCCGCGCCGAGCGCGACGATCACCGGATAGCGGTCGAGCAGCTTCAGCACCAGCGTGCTGCCCCAGACGATGATCGGAACGCTGACGACGAGACCGAAGATCACGAGCGCGATCCGGTGTTGCGGATCGGCCTGCTCTGCCGCGCCGGCGATCGCGATCACGTTGTCGAGACTCATCACCGCGTCCGCGATCACGATCGTCTTCACGGCCGACCAGAGCTGGTCCGCCGGCTTGATGTGATCGTGCGCATCCTCGGCGGGCGCCATCAGCTTGACGCCGATCCACAGCAGCAGCAGGCCGCCCGCGAACTTCAGGAACGGCACGTCGAGCAGCACGACCGCGAACGCGATCAGCGCGACCCGCAGCACGATCGCGCCGGCCGTCCCCCACAGCACGCCGCGCATGCGCTGCGCCGGCGCCAGGTTGCGGCACGCGAGCGCGATCACAACCGCGTTGTCACCGCCGAGCAGGATGTCGATGACGACGATCTGAATCACAGCGCCCCAGTGGAGCGACGTCAGGAATTCGAGCATGGATCGGAACGGAAAAGGAAATCGAACAGGCCGGCGCGCGCGCACATTCCCGCCGCGCCCTCACCTTACAAAACAATTTCGCAAGCATAACAAAAAACGCCGGCTGGGCCGGCGTTTTTCGAAGGACTTCCGTAGAGGAACCTTACAGTGCAGCCTTCAGCAGGCGGCCCATTTCCGACGGATTGCGCGTGACCGTGATCCCGCACGCTTCCATGATTTCCAGCTTCGCTTCGGCCGTGTCCGCGCCGCCCGAGATCAGCGCGCCGGCGTGGCCCATGCGCTTGCCCGGAGGCGCGGTGACGCCCGCGATGAAGCCGACGACCGGCTTCTTCATGTTGTCCTTGATCCACTGCGCGGCGTTCGCCTCGTCCGGGCCGCCGATCTCGCCGATCATCACGACCGCATCCGTGTCCGGATCGTCGTTGAACATCTTCATCACGTCGATGTGCTTGAGACCGTTGATCGGATCGCCACCGATGCCGACCGCCGACGACTGGCCGAGGCCGAGCGCGGTCAGCTGCGCGACGGCTTCATACGTCAGCGTGCCCGAGCGCGACACGACGCCGATGCGGCCCTTGCGGTGGATGTGGCCCGGCATGATGCCGATCTTCAGTTCGTCCGGCGTGATCGTGCCCGGGCAGTTCGGCCCGAGCAGCAGCGTCTTGCGGCCTTCGCGACGCATGCGGTCCTTCACTTCGATCATGTCGCGCACCGGAATGCCTTCCGTGATGCAGATCGCGAGATCGAGATCGGCCTCGACCGCTTCCCAGATCGCCGCGGCGGCGCCCGCCGGCGGCACGTAGATGACCGACACGGTCGCGCCGGTCTCTTCCTTCGCTTCCTTCACGCTCGCGTAGATCGGAATGCCTTCGAAATCTTCGCCGGCCTTCTTCGGGTTCACGCCCGCGACGAACGCCTCGCGGCCGTTCGCGTACTCGCGGCACGCGCGCGTATGGAACTGACCGGTCTTGCCGGTGATGCCCTGCGTGATGACCTTCGTGTCTTTATTGATCAGAATCGACATGTATTGACCTCTGTTCGAGTGGCGTCGCGTGTCAACCGCGCCGCCATGCGTGTTCAATGCTTACTTGCCTTCGGCAGCCGCGACGACCTTCTGCGCCGCTTCTTCCATGCTGTCGGCCGCGATGATCGGCAGGCCCGATTCGGCGAGCATCTTCTTGCCGAGGTCCTCGTTCGTGCCCTTCATGCGCACGACGAGCGGCACGCCCAGGTTCACGGCCTTCGAACCGGCGATCACGCCTTCCGCGATCACGTCGCAGCGCATGATGCCGCCGAAGATGTTCACGAGGATCGCCTTCAGGCCCGGGTTCTTCAGCATCAGCTTGAACGCTTCGGTGACCTTCTCGGTCGTCGCACCGCCGCCGACGTCGAGGAAGTTCGCCGGCTCGCCGCCGAACAGCTTGATCGTGTCCATCGTCGCCATCGCGAGGCCCGCGCCGTTCACGAGGCAGCCGATGTTGCCGTCGAGCGAGATGTACGCGAGGTCGAACTTCGACGCTTCGATTTCGGCCGGATCTTCTTCATCCAGATCGCGGTACGCGACGATGTCCGGATGACGGAACAGCGCGTTCGAGTCGAAGTTGAACTTCGCGTCGAGCGCGATCACCTTGCCGTCGCCCGTCAGCACGAGCGGGTTGATTTCGGCGAGCGACGCGTCGGTTTCCCAGAACGACTTGTACAGACCTTGCAGGATCGCGCGCGCTTGCGGGATCGATGCGTCCGGCACGCCGATCTTCTTCGCGAGATCGTCGGCTTCGGCGTCCAGCAGGCCCTTCGACGGCTCGACCGCGACCTTGTGGATCGCTTCCGGCGTCTTCGCGGCGACTTCCTCGATGTCCATCCCGCCTTCGCTCGACGCCATCACGACGACCTTCTGCGACACGCGGTCGATCACGATGCCGACGTACAGTTCCTTCTTGATGTCCGCGCCTTCCTCGATCAGCAGGCGGTTCACCTTCTGGCCTTCCGCGCCGGTCTGGTGCGTGATGAGCTGCATGCCGAGGATCTGGCTCGCGTATTCGCGCACCTGGTCGATCGACTTCGCGACCTTCACGCCGCCACCCTTGCCGCGGCCGCCCGCATGGATCTGAGCCTTGACGACCCACACCGGGCCGCCGAGCTCTTCCGCCGCCTTGACGGCCTCGTCCACCGAGAACGCCGGTTTGCCGCGCGGGACCGCGACTCCGAATTTCCGCAGGATTTCCTTACCCTGGTACTCGTGAATCTTCATGCGTGATTCCTTCAGTCTGAGAGTTGGATGAAAAGTCGCTTAAAGCCACTCAAAATCGCTTAAGACGCTTCTTTCTTTGTGTTATTCCGTTCATTCCTTCGCGCCGCTCCGCTCGGGCCTGCTCGCACCATACCAGCGCGGATAGAACTGCCGCACCGCGTCGCCGTCGAACCGCAGCGCGTGGCAGCGGCCGAGCTGGAACGGCGGCGCGTCCTGCTCGCCGGCCCGCCCGGTTCCGTCGTCGCCCTGCCCGTTCACGCTCCATACGTCGCCCGCGAATGCCTGAATCGCCGCGGTCGGCAGCACCGCGCACAGCTCGGTCAAGTGGGAACAGCCGGCGGTGCCGCTCAGAAGGCGGTTCGCGTCGCGGCGGAAGTTGCGGAAGAGATTGAGCCCGATCAGGGCCCGATAGGCGGGGTTGGCGGCTTGGCACTGACCGGGGTAAGGCACCCATTCCGACGATGCCTCGGCATCGACGACGTTCAGGTCGAGATCGATCGTCACGCGCAGCCAGAGTTCATGAATCGGCAGGCCGTTCGGCCGGATGCCCGACGCCAGATCGACATCGCGCGACTTGTGGTCGGTCAGGCGGGCTTCGATGTCCCACAAGCCGTCGTCGCGCTCGTAGGCTTCCGCTTGGATTGCGCGTCGATGTCGCAACTGACGGGGCACGGGCTCGGATAGCGGCATGCTGGAGATTGAAGCCGAAGAGGAAAACCTGCGGATTTTAACATACTGGGTATTTGTGACAGGCCGACGCGACGGCGGGTATTCCCGTCTGTCGGGAACATACCGCATCGCAGCAATATCGCGCGCCGCGCGCGGGTGCGACAGCGGTGCGGTTAAGCCACCGTACGCGCGATGCCCTGCACAAAAATCGTGCGATTCCGATCGTCGCCGAAAGGCGGTCAATCGTCGCCGAACAACTCGTCGCCGCCCTTCAGCAACTTCACGATCGTGCCGCGCGAGAAGCCGCGCGCCGCCAGAAAACGCGCCTGCTTCGCGCGCTCGGCGGGCGTTTGCGGCACGACGCCGAATTTCTTGCGCCACACCGCCTGCGCGCGCGCCCATTCGGTCTCGCGCAGCTGCGCGCTCACCTCCTCGACGAGCGCGTCGCCGACCGCGTGGCGCTTGAGCTCGCTGACGATCCGCGCCGCGCCGACGCGCGACGCGCGGCGGTGCACGACGCTCTCGGCGAAACGCGCATCGGACAGCCAGCCTTCCTGCTCGAGCGCGTCGAGCACCGGCTCGAGCGCGTCGCCTTCGTTCACGTACGGCGCGAGTTTGCGCGCGAGCTCGGCCCGGCTGTATTCGCGCCGGGACAGATAGCCGAGCGCGCGGCCCTTCAGCGAGCGCGCGGGCTTCGACGGCGATGGCTCGCGGGCCGACGCTTCGCCGCCTTCGCTACCTGCGCCGGCGGGCGCGGACTGCCGGCGCGCGCGGCGCGGCGTCTGGCTCGTGCGGGTGTATACGTCCGGGGTTGCGCGCGGTGAATCGGCTGAATCGGCTGAATCGGCTGAATCGGCTGAATCGGCCGCGTGCGCGAACCCGATGCCGGCGCCCGATACGCGACGGCGCGCGCGATCGTGCGCGTCGAACGATTCGGGATCGTCGAATGGATCCGCCGCCCCAAACGCAACGAGGGCATCATCCGATGCCCTCGTCACGGCGCGGCGCGTGGGCCGCCGACCGGCGCCGGGGGACGCGGCGTGCCGCTCGGAAGAACCGCCCGACGTATCGACGCCCGACACCTCGTCGTGCGCGTCGCGGTTCTCCGGCTCGCCTGTGTCGCCCCGGCGCCCGATCATCACTCTTCTTCGTCCACCGCCTCGGCTTCGGCACGGGCACCGGCGCCTTGCGGCATCGCGACCACGCCGAGCGATTCACGGATGCGGTTCTCGATCTCGCGCGCGATCTCCGGATTCTCGCGCAGGAATTCCCGCGCGTTGTCCTTGCCCTGGCCGATCTTCTCGCCGCTGTAGCTATACCAGGCGCCCGCCTTGTCGACGATCTTCGCCTGCACGCCCAGATCGATGATCTCGCCCTGACGCGAGATGCCCTCGCCGTACAGAATGTCGAAGATCGCTTCGCGGAACGGCGGCGACACCTTGTTCTTCACGACCTTCACGCGGGTTTCGTTGCCGATCACCTCGTCGTTCTTCTTGATCGAGCCGATCCGGCGGATGTCGAGTCGCACCGACGAGTAGAACTTCAGCGCGTTGCCGCCCGTCGTCGTTTCCGGGTTGCCGAACATCACGCCGATCTTCATCCGGATCTGGTTGATGAAGATCACGAGGCAGTTCGTCCGCTTGATCGTGCCCGTCAGCTTGCGCAGCGCCTGCGACATCAGCCGCGCCTGCAGGCCCGGCAGCGAATCGCCCATCTCGCCCTCGATTTCGGCCTTCGGCACCAGCGCCGCGACCGAGTCGATCACGATCATGTCGATCGAGCCCGAGCGCACGAGCGCGTCGGTGATCTCGAGCGCCTGCTCGCCGGTGTCCGGCTGCGAGATCAGCAGCTCCGGCACGTTCACGCCGAGCTTCGCCGCGTACTGGACGTCGAGCGCGTGCTCCGCGTCGATGAACGCCGCGGTGCCGCCGAGCTTCTGCATCTCGGCGATCACCTGCAGCGTCAGCGTGGTCTTGCCGGACGATTCCGGCCCGTAGATCTCGACCACCCGGCCGCGCGGCAGCCCGCCGACGCCGAGCGCGATATCGAGGCCCAGCGAGCCCGTCGACACCACCTGGATGTCTTCCATCGCCTCGCCATCGCCCATCCGCATGATCGACCCTTTGCCGAACTGCTTCTCGATCTGCGCGAGCGCGGCGGCCAGCGCCTTGCTCTTCTCCGCAGTCAGCCCGGAGCCTTTCTTGCTATCTTCCATGAATCGTCCTTTGCTATGATGAGCAGCGTCTGATACGGGTGCGCCGGGTTGGACACCCCACGCGCACGGCGAATGCAGACACTGTATAAAAAAACAGTATTTTATGCAAGCCCGCGATGTGGGCCCGCGCATACACCCGCACAAGACCCACTTCGGAGACAGCCGCCGGCCGCCTCGCCTGAGCCGGCTCCCGGCCAGCAACATGCGAATTCTCATCGCCGAAGACGACAGCATACTCGCGGACGGCCTCACCCGGTCACTCCGCCAATCGGGCTATGCGGTCGACCACGTGAAGAGCGGCGTCGAGGCCGACACCGCGCTGTCGATGCAGACGTTCGATCTGCTGATCCTCGATCTCGGCCTGCCGAAAATGCCCGGCCTCGACGTGCTGAAGCGCCTGCGCGCGCGCAATTCCAACCTGCCCGTGCTGATCCTGACCGCCGCCGACAGCGTCGACGAGCGCGTGAAGGGTCTCGACCTCGGCGCCGACGACTACATGGCGAAGCCGTTCGCGCTGAACGAACTCGAGGCGCGCGTGCGCGCGCTCACGCGCCGCGGCGCCGGCGGCGGCCCGACCGTCGTGCGGCACGGCTCGCTCGCGTTCGACCAGGTCGGCCGCATCGCGTACGCGAACGATCGCGTGCTCGACCTGTCCGCGCGCGAGCTCGGCCTGCTCGAAGTGCTGCTGCAGCGGATCGGCCGCCTCGTGTCGAAGGAGCAGCTCGTCGACCATCTGTGCGAATGGGGCGAGGAAGTCAGCAACAACGCGATCGAAGTCTACGTGCACCGGCTGCGCAAGAAGATCGAGCCGAGCGGCGTGCGCATCGTCACCGTGCGCGGCCTCGGCTACAGCCTCGAGAAGACCGCGCCCGCGGGCGAGAGCGCGCCGCCGCAGACGGCGACCGGCGCGACGCCGCGCTGAGCGCCGGCCGTCATGGCCACGCCGGCCCATCCCCGTCATCCGGCCGACGCGGCCGAAGCCGACGCCGAACGCGACGCGCGCTACGAGAACCCGTTCGCGCCGCCCGACGAGATCGACGCGCCCGAACCCGCGCGCCCCCGCTCGCTGTTCGGCGAGATCCTCGACTGGATGCTCGCGCCGCTGCTGCTGCTGTGGCCGATGAGCATCGCGGTCACCTACCTCGTCGCGAAGGCGATCGCGAACGGCCCGTTCGACCGCGCGCTCGAGACCAACGCATACGTGCTCGCGCGGCAGATCCACCCGGTCAACGGCGTCGCCGAGCTCACGCTGCCGTCAGCGACGCAGGACTTCCTGCGCGCGGACAACGTCGACAGTGTCTACTTCCAGGTGCTCGGCACACGCGGCGAACTCGTCGCCGGCGAGGCCGACCTGCCGCTGCCGCACGACGAGGATCGCCCGCCCCCCGGGGTCGTGACGTTCCGCGACGAGGTGCTGCGCGGCAACGACATCCGCGTCGCGTACACGACCGTCGCGCTGCCGCAGGCGAGCGGCACGCAGCCGGTGCTCGTGCAGGTCGGCGAGACGCTCGACAAGCGCAACGCGCTCGCGAACGACATCATCAAGGGCGTGATCCTGCCGCAGTTCGTGATCCTGCCGCTCGCGATCGTGCTCGTCTGGTTCGGGCTGTCGCGCGGGCTCGCGCCGCTCAACGCGCTGCAGGCGCACATCCGCGGGCGCCGCCCGGACGACCTGTCGCCCGTCGACGCGCAGCGCGCGCCGCCCGAGATCGAGCCGCTCGTCACGTCGTTCAACGATCTGCTGTCGCGGCTCGAGCAGAACATGGCGCTGCAGAAGCGCTTCATCGCCGACGCCGCGCACCAGATGAAGACACCGCTCGCCGGCCTGCGCACCCAGGCCGAGTTCGCGCTGCGCCACGACGTGCCCGACGAGGTCCAGCGCTCGCTCGAGCAGATCGCGACGAGTTCCGCGCAGGCCGCGCGGCTCGTCACGCAACTGCTCGCGCTCGCGCGGGCGGAGAACCGCGCGGGCGGGCTGACGTTCGAGCCGGTCGAGCTCGCGTCGCTCGCGCGGCTCGCGGTGCGCGACTGGGTGCAGGCCGCGCTCGCGAAGCGGATGGATCTCGGCTACGAAGGCCCCGACGACGATGACGACGGCGCGCTCCACGTCGACGGCAATCCGCTGATGCTGCGCGAGATGCTCGGCAATCTGATCGACAACGCGATCCGCTACACGCCGGAGGGCGGACGCATCACCGTGCGCGTGCGCGCGGACCGGCTCGCCCGGCTCGCGCACGTCGAGGTCGAGGACACCGGGCCCGGGATTCCGGCCGGCGAGCGTGCGCGCGTCGTCGAGCGTTTCTACCGGATCCTCGGCCGCGAAGGCGACGGCAGCGGCCTCGGGCTCGCGATCGTGCGCGAGATCGCCGCGCAGCACGGCGGCACGCTGACGCTCGACGATCACGTGTATCAGGACGCGCCGCGGCTCGCGGGCACGCTCGTGCGCGTGAGCCTGCCGCTGCACGACTGGTCCGCGCGATGAGCGGGCCGAAGCCGGTTAAATCTGGGTTCTGGCCGGGTTAAAGCCGCGTTAAAGCCGGGTTAACGTGTAATCGAATGGCCGCGCCGAGTCAGTGCGCCGTAAGTTTGCCCTCCAATAATCGTCGACAGGCCCGCCGCACGGGCGGCCGCACATGTATACGAAGAACGGGAGACGATCCATGGCAACGCTGGGCGGGCAAATTGCGCACGCACCGATGACGGGCGAGGAAAGGAAGGTGATCTTCGCGTCGTCGCTCGGCACCGTGTTCGAGTGGTACGACTTCTATCTGGCCGGCTCGCTCGCGGCCTACATCAGCAAGAGCTTCTTCTCCGGCGTCAATCCGACCGCCGGGTTCATCTTCACGCTGCTCGGCTTCGCGGCCGGCTTCGCGGTGCGGCCGTTCGGCGCGATCGTGTTCGGCCGGCTCGGCGACCTCGTCGGCCGCAAGCACACGTTCCTCATGACGATCATCATCATGGGGATCTCGACGTTCGTCGTCGGCTTTTTGCCCGGCTACGCGTCGATCGGCATCGCGGCGCCGGTGATCTTCATCGGCATGCGGCTGCTGCAGGGCCTCGCGCTCGGCGGCGAATACGGCGGCGCGGCGACCTACGTCGCCGAGCACGCACCGGCGCACCGGCGCGGCTACTACACCGCGTGGATCCAGACGACCGCGACGCTCGGCCTGTTCCTGTCGCTGCTCGTGATCCTCGGCGTGCGCACGTTCATCGGCGAGGAGTCGTTCGCGTCGTGGGGCTGGCGCGTGCCGTTCGTCGCGTCGCTGCTGCTGCTCGCGGTGTCGGTGTGGATCCGGATGCAACTGAACGAATCGCCGGTGTTCCTGCGCATCAAGTCGGAGGGCAAGACGTCGAAGGCGCCGCTCACCGAGGCGTTCGGCCAGTGGAAGAACCTGAAGATCGTGATCCTCGCGCTCATCGGGCTGACCGCGGGCCAGGCGGTCGTCTGGTACACCGGCCAGTTCTACGCGCTGTTCTTCCTCACGCAGACGCTGAAGGTCGACGGCGCGAGCGCGAACATCCTGATCGCGATCGCGCTCCTGATCGGCACGCCGTTCTTCCTGTTCTTCGGCTCGCTGTCGGACCGGATCGGCCGCAAGCCGATCATCATGGCCGGCTGCCTGATCGCCGCGCTGACCTACTTCCCGCTGTTCAAGGCGCTCACGCACTACGCGAACCCGGCGCTCGAAATCGCGACGCAGAAGGCGCCGATCACGGTCGTCGCCGATCCGGCGACGTGCTCGTTCCAGTTCAACCCGGTCGGCACGTCGAAGTTCACGAGTTCGTGTGACATCGCGAAGGGTGCGCTCGCGAAGGCGGGGCTGAACTACGAGAACGTCGCGGCGCCGGCGGGCACGACCGCGCAGATCAAGGTCGGCGACACCGCGGTCGACGCGTACGACGGCAAGACGGCCGACGCGAAAGCGAAGGGCGCGGCGTTCGACAAGACGCTCGCGTCGACGCTGAAGGCGGCCGGCTATCCGCCGAAGGCCGATCCGGCGCAGCTCAACTGGCCGATGTCGATCGTCGTGCTGACGATCCTCGTGATCTACGTGACGATGGTCTACGGGCCGATCGCGGCGATGCTCGTCGAGATGTTCCCGACGCGCATCCGGTATACGTCGATGTCGCTGCCGTATCACATCGGCAACGGCTGGTTCGGCGGCTTCCTGCCGGCGACCGCGTTCGCGATCGTCGCGGCGAAGGGGAACATCTATTCGGGGCTCTGGTATCCGATCGTGATCGCGCTGGCCACGTTCGTCATCGGGGTGCTGTTCGTCAAGGAAACGAAGGACTCGAACATCTATGCGCAGGATTGACGGGTGATGGATTGACGGCTGCCGGGCCGGCGGGGCGACTTTTTTGCGGAAAGATGGAGAAAGTGGTTGACACGCCAGGTCCGGATCAGCATAATTCTCTTCTTCGGCGAATTAGCTCAGTCGGTTAGAGCGACGGAATCATAATCCGCAGGTCCGGGGTTCGAATCCCTGATTCGCCACCAAATCTACGAAAGCCCTTGATCTAACGGTCAAGGGCTTTTGTTTTGGTGCCGTCGGGTGGCAGGTGCAGCACAAACGTGCAGCACAGGCCCATCATGGCGGCAAACTTCCTGCAAAGATCGCGGCACGATTCCGTGTTCTACTTTCGGCGGCGCGTGCCTGCCGATCTCTTCGACTCCATCCGCAAGCGCCAGATTTACAAGTCGCTCGACACGAGCGACCGGCGAGAGGCGATAATTCGTGCCCGCGCCCTCGCGGCACAAACAGACCGCCTCTTTGCCTCACTCCGCGCCATGCCGAAGAGCAGCACCATCCAGACCGATTACGTGGTCGAAATCAAACTCGACCTGAGCGGACTTCCGCAAGCCTTCAGAATCGAAGCAGAGCCAGGAGAACACGAAGCCGCCCAGAAAGCCCTTGAAACGGCTGTAGCGGGCTTGGCGGCGCTTCGACAACCTGCACCACCGCAGCAAGCCCAAACGGCAAAAGAGAACCCCGGCCCGACCCTGGCCGAAGGCGTCGCGGAATACATGAGCAAGGCGGACATCAAGCCGACCACACGGGCCGCCTACAAGACCAAGCTTGCCTATCTGGTGGAACAAGCGGGCGGCACAACTCCGCTCTTCGATATTGACCAAGCCAGATTCGTGAACCTGGCGGAGACGATCCTTGCCGACAACACCTGGCACGACAAAACGAAGATCAGCTACATCACGACAATCGGCGGATTCCTGAACTGGCATCGCATCCGAAAGGGTTTGCCGCAGATCACCGCCGCGAAGTTGAAGCCGAAGCGCACCGCGCCCTCGGCGCTGGACCGCGACGCGCACTCGCTCGACCAACTGCGCACAATCTTCAATCACGCGGCAGGCTACCGCCCCACCGAACCCCACAAGTATTGGGTGACAGTGGCGACGGCGTTTCTCGGCTGTCGCGTCGAAGAGCTTGCCCAGGTCAACCTGCACACGGACCTGAAGCACGACGCGGAGACCGGGGTTTGGTATCTGGTGTTCGCGGAGACCCCGGACGCTGACGGCGTGCTGCGAAAATCACTGAAGAAGCTATCAAGCTGGCGGAACATCCCAATTCATAGCGCCCTCGTGCGACATGGCTTCATTGATTACCTGACGAAGCAGCGCGACGCCGGATATATGCGCCCCTTCGAATCGGGATGGGGGCCGCATATCGGCAAGACGGCAGGCGACGGCATCAAGTGGAGTCACAAGATCACCAAATGGGGCGGCGACACGATGAAGGGACTCAGGGACGCCGGGCGGCTCCCTGACGGCACTCAAACCTACTTCCACAGTATGCGGCACACGTTCGCGAATACGCTGGCGGTCGCCAAGGTGACAGAGGAATATCGCTCTACCCTGCAAGGGCAGGCGTTTGGAGGCATGAACTCGCAGACATACGCGAAGCTTCGATACAACCATAACGCCCTGTCGGAGACAGTGGAATCCGCGCTTGCGCCCTACGTTAGTCTGCTCGCGTAAGGACTTGTGCCAACTCATCTCACATTCGCAACGGAATCTCGCCCATGACCAATTCGATGCCGGAAATCGACGTTATCAAACTCTTCTATGATGGGATTTGGGGTTCCGAACACCAGAAGCGATTAAGCGAGATTGGAAATGAGTTAGCAAAGGTCAGGCACTACGCTAACGAGATGGTAGTTGACGACCTGTTTTCCCAGACTATCGTTTATTTAACCGGAAGCGCCTACTATGCGGGACTCGCGCCGATCATTCAAATAGAGAGCGCATTATTTGTCGAAAAGGAATTTCGAAACGAGTATGCGTATGCCCTCTCCGTCCGAGCCTACATCGAGGTTGCAGGTAGGCTCCACAAGGGCATGCGCCTGTGGCGCCAATACAGATCGAAGACGACGACACTCGAAGGCCTGAGAGCCGGAGTCGAGCGTTTAATGGCGAAATATCGACCGAACGATAAATCACCGCAAGGCATGTTTAAGGGAGATGGGTTCAACGTAATGACCCTCGTTAAGTCACTAGACGATAAAATCCCAAGAATCACGGACACCTACGAAAATCTTTCCGGCTATGTTCACGGCGGGTTTGAAGAGCAAATGCTTATAAGAAAGATGTCTTGGCTTTCTGACCTTAAGCGCGACCCGAATCCCGTCATCGAATCATACGAAATTATTGCAAAGCAGCTCCGGGACATTGTCTTCGACGATTTTGCAGATCTGCTCCAAATTACGAAGCCGCTGCGCGAACGATACGACGAGCGCCACAAGGATGACGAGTAAGCGCGGTTCAGCGCTTACTCTCTTCACGCCACCGCGAACACCGTCCAGCCCGGTCAGCCGTTCGTTCGCGGCTACCGCCAGGCCCGGACGGCTGCAACCGCTTCGTCAGGGCTTCGTTGAATCCGATAGATGGTCTGGCGCGAGAGATTCAGGCGCTTCGCAATCTCGCTGATGCCCACCCCATCGCCGCCAAGCGCGATGACTTCGGAGACGTGCGCTTCAGTGTAGGTCGGCTTGCGCCCAAGATACTTCTTATCCGGGCTTGCCTTCGCGTGCGCAATGCCCGCACGCTGCGCCTCCTTCGTGGCTTCAGCCTGAGCCTGCGAGAGCGCCGCCATGAAGCCAATCAGCGCATCCCGGACACTCTTCTGCATCGGGTCATCCGTCGCACCGTCGAACGTCATGCCATTGATGATCGTCTTCACGATCACGCCCCGGCGCATGAATTCCCTCATGTTGTCCGACACGTCTTCGTAGTTACGCCCGAGCCGGTCAACCCAACGCACGACCAACGTGTCACCACGCCGGAGAAGGTCGAATAGGCGACGCCCGCCTGGACGCTCCGCGAGTTTCGTCGTGACGCCGCTCACGCCGTCATCGTGAACAACTTCATCGAAGACGAACCCAACCGATTGAGCTTGCGTGTGCTGGTGAGCGATTGTCTGTTCGCTCGTGCTGACCCGTGCATAAAGAATGACCGCCATATCTTCCCCCCGTTGTCCTTTAGGTTTCCGTCCGTTGAAAACCTGTCCGTAGATTGAAAACCCACTCTAGCGGACGGTGTTCGCCCCCTGCCCGCGTATGTCCGCAGAGGCATACCCATACGAACGATTGAGCGCATGATATCATATTGCCTATACAGGCAATATTGCCTTATATGGCAATATGTAGTATAGTTGCAACAATTCTTATCCAAGAGGGAATTTGATGGAAATCGCTGTAGAACCGAAGGCCCGCGCGCTGGAACTGGACGGGCAGAAAGTATTCGTCCGTCTCGATGCGCCAACATGGCAAGCAATCGAAATGCTGGCGATGGCGAATGGATGCGACTGGGGTGATTGGATACGCGACGCATGGGAAGGCGTGAAAGCGGCTGTTGGAATCGAACAAGCCACATCAGTCAACCGTGCCGCCGCATTCCGAATGATCGCGACAATGGGCCTGATGAACGTCATCAAGAACAAGGCCGCAATGGAACAGCTCTACCGGGACGAACACGACGAGACGCCAGAACCAATGCGTCGAATCGAAATTGAGGTCAGTGACGGTGTGTTCATGAAGTTCACACGCGAACAGGCCCGCGTCATGATGGACAAACTGCGCCAAGCGCTGACCTTCGGCACGGAATCGGAACAATGAAAGCCAACATCGTAAGCAGCGGAGATGTCGCCTATCTTCTTCGTGCGAAGCTCGGGCCGGTTCGTCATTGGGACGACACGCTGACGGACATGAGGCGCGGTAGAGCGAACTACTGCGGCGAAGTCCTTTTGCCGTTTTGCCGCGTGCATGACGGGCGTGCAAAGCGCCCCTACTACCGACTCTCGGACGTTCAAGACTTCATTGAGCGCGTCTCGGCCATCGAGCCGCCGAAAGCGGACGCGCACAAGTTGCAGCTCGTCTCTGTTGATGCCGATCCCGCTGAGGGACTGTTCGCGCTCGCGTGGCGTGGGCGCACTCTAAAAGCTTGCGCGTAAGGTATGGCGGCAGATGCGGACCTGACCGCCTTCAAGTTCTCTGCGTGCGTCGATTGGATCGAGCTTCGCGTTCGCACGCTTCCGGACGCTGACGGTAGGGCGACGCGAGGCGACGTCCTGCGTGGCAGACTGAAGAAGTTCGGCGTCTCGTATGTCAAAGCCGTTGACAGG
Organism: Burkholderia guangdongensis; assembly: GCF_013403875.1. GTDB lineage: Bacteria > Pseudomonadota > Gammaproteobacteria > Burkholderiales > Burkholderiaceae > Burkholderia > Burkholderia guangdongensis. The sequence continues at coordinate 58,340 of NZ_JACBNX010000015.1, forward strand.
GGAGCTGGCGGCGCGGCCACGCACTTCTTGGTTCGCGTCCAGGCTCCGGAGACAGTTCGTGACGTGCTAGCGGTTGTAGACCGTCTGGCGGCGCATCGTGAACTTGCCGCTGCCCCGACCATTGCGGCAATCGAGATCGCGTTCGACGCCCGCCCGAAGACGGCGGACCGTGCCGCGCTCGACGCGATGACGCTGCGATTGATGCGTGGCATATTGCCGCCGACACGCGAACTCCGGACGCCGCAGCAGTGGGCCGGATTCGCGCTTGGGCTAGAGAGCGCGCTATCGGCACACCATCGCCCACTCGACCCGTCCAGAACGCTCTACATCGGCACGCCGAAGGTCGCCGATGCCGGTCGAGCTGGTTACGCTCACGGCCGACTCACAACGTCGTATGAGGCCGAGAAAGGCGCATCCGCACGCGCCGACCACGAACGGGCATTCGATCACGCGCAGTGGCGCGTCTACAGGAAAGAGACCGACGAGCAGTTCACGAGCGACGGCGAGCGCCGAGATACCGATGCGCTGCAACCTGGCGAGCATCGCGCTCGTGCCGAAGTCACGCTGACCGGCCAGATGTTGCGCATCCTGAAGCTCGAAACGCTCGACGACCTCGCGACATTCGATTTCTCCACGATCGCGACGAAGAAGCTATTGAGGTTCGTCCGCGTGTCGGGGCATCCGTTCTTCGCGGATGCGTCCAGGCAAGGCTTGATCGTGAACGCACTAGGCATCGATAAGCGGACGCCGGCTCACATCGTTGCGGCATTCTGGCACCGCGACGAGCGAGGACGCGAAAACGATCTGGGGCAGTTCCTCGTCGCGGACACAGATTTGAATCGACGGTTGAAGGAGCAGCTTGCACGGCTCTCGCGACGGTTCCGAGCGATCGGATAGCGCAACGGCAACCAGAAATTTCCAGCTATTCGGTCACGCGAGAATGTCGAAAGCGCCCGGAAACCCTTGTCACACCTGGTGGTCGTCCTGAGACCGCCCCTGCAATTCTAATAACACCAAGAGCAGAACTACATCTCTTCGACACGAACATGATGGACACGAGCACGACTGACACGCCGATCTATCACGAAGCCGAAGGCATCGGCCCGATCATCTACTGCCTCCCCATTGGGACCGCAGATGCTATCCTTGGCGCCGCCTGCGCACGCGTATCCGCTGATATAACTTGAACAGCGCGAATCGGCAAGCCGTGCCGGGTTCTGGTGGCTCAGTTCCACCGGCTGCGGTTGATACACAAAGACAAAAAACAAAGGGGACCAAATGTCATTGATTCAATGCGGGGAATGTTCGAAAGAAATCAGCAGTCTGGCATCGACGTGCCCAAGCTGTGGCGCACCGAATCAAGTATCGGCACACGTCACCACGACTGGCGGCATGGGTCGCGGCACCAAAATTCTCCTGTGGATAGTCGGCATTCCGGTCGTGGTCTTCGGGGCAATGCTGATCATAGGGGCGAACATCAGCCCTGAGGAAAAGGAGAGACAGGCGGCCGGCATCGCAATCGATGAATGCGACAAGCAAGTCAACGACGAACTCTCGTCCATCAACGTTCGACGGTTTGTTCGGGGAGCATGTGACAAATTGCGATCCGATTACCGGTTGAAATACGGCCATGACTATTAGGCGCAGGAAACGGTAGGCAAACTTGGTCACATAGGCCGTAGCGGTGCGCAGCAGCCTCGCATCGCTGCTGCCGGGCTGCTCTGGCACTGTGTCCGGAGTGCCGAACTGCGCGTTTAGATCGTCCGTCCATATCCTGGTCGAACGCAGCCACGCCAACGACGGGTTTCCCGCTCGTCGAACGACTGGTTCTGGGCCGACAGGGGAGTTCACGGCGACAGTTAATCATCGCCACGCCGCACGTAACATCGAGTCAGCCGGGTTCATTTTCTGCCTCACGTCGAAGCGTGACACCACGCGCCCGCATACCCACGCATACCAATGCCGACAAGGGTTCCCGGCACGCGAGCGCAAAGAAGCGCGAAACTCAAATGAGTCCGCCAAGATACCAGAAAGGTCAATAAGGACTGGTCCCGGCTTGCGTGAAAAACGAAAGTCCTAGAAAAAACGGCCCCGCGTGGTGGGGTCCGTTTAATCAATTGTCGTGATTTTTCACCGAATCCTTATAGCACTCGCGCTTTCGATCAATCAGTCGCGGTTGGCGCAAACGACATTTCGTTGTTGTCGTCCGTCGAAAAGCGGAAGCGGTTCAGGCCATGCTGATCGACTGCCATTGGAAACTCGCGCGGCGACCGGTGACAGGACATCACTCCCGGCATCAGGGTATCGGTGGACACCGGCTCGACAGTGATAACGTGCTGGCCCGGTGACAGAAACAGAGTCGTCTTCTCGGCTGGCCCAATAAAGAGCGATTTCGTGCCATCGATGCTCACCTGAAACCTACAGACTGTTGCGGTTCCGGCGTCACGCTTTAGGAGGATCGGTATCGCATCCGTCGCTGTAGGTTTCTGAAACGCGACGACCATTGACGCCGGAACGGCTTTCGACTCCGCGAACGATACTGGCGTCGACGACAGCGCGCAGCCGGATAGCAGAGCGGCAAAACCGAACGTCGCCGCGATAGCGATTCGCTTCATCCCCTTCCCCGTCTTGTTCTTCTGGTGGCAATGGTTGACTGCGCACCCGTCCGCCGTTGTCGCGCGCGCTAAGCCAGCATACCGGCTGATAGACGGCGGTTCAATAGGGCCGGATGCGCGCTATGCCGCTCGCCCATACTTGACGGAACATCTTCGTGCCGGGGTATGATGCCGTGTCGACAATCACATAGGTGCAGCACATTCGCCACCGTCGCCCGTAACAAGCGCTCAAAATACCGTTACAAATCAATCGCCTACTCAGATTCCGGGTGTCGAATCTTTTGAGTCCCTGATTCGCCACCAGTATTATCAAGGGCCTAGCGTTCGCGCTAGGCCCTTGTCCATTTCAGAGCGTCAACAAAGCGTCAACGCGTTCTGAAACGATCAAAACAGCCTCGCTTCATCTCACCGCCGTGACGTCAACACGTGCTCACGCCTTCCACGCCCAAGGATCGATAGTAGCCACGCCGGCCGCTTCGAAAGGGCTGATATCGCGCGTAGCAACAACGAAGCCGTGAGCCACCGCAATCGACGCAATATATCCGTCAGGCGTCGGAAACCCCTTGCCAGCCTGCCTTGCCTTCACGGCTAAATCAGCATAGTGTCGCGCCGCTCTTGTATCGAACGCCAAAATACGTTCGCCGAAAAGCTCCAGCAAACCGTCAAGCGTTTCACTCAACGCATTTCTACGTTTCCCGACCGGCAACGATCCGATGCCGAACAATAATTCGGCAAGCGTTACGCTGGACAGATACAAGGTTTCGGCGACTTGCTCATCGAGCCATGCTTGCACCGCCGAGTGAGGAACTGACTTCAGCGCCTCCGAAACGACATTGGTATTCAGGACGATCATTCAAACCCCATCGGCTCAGCCGGCATCCTGTCACGCCCCCGCTCAAAGATAGCGAACTCCTCATCCGTAAGCCCAACACGCCGACCAAGCTCTGCCAACGCAGTGCCCATGCGGATACGTTGCTGCGGACGAACCACGCTTTCAAGAATTGCCCGAATTTCAGCCTCAGTACTACGACCATGCGTAGCAGCACGCACACGCAGAGCTCGGTACGTTTCCTCCGGTAGATTACGAACAGTGACAGATGCCATTGCTATCACCTCAAAAAAATGGAGTCAGTGATTTCATTTCAACCACAATGATGGCACCCGAACACGCAACCTGCAAAGCATCGCCACGGCTCCAATCCACTAAAAAATCTCAGAAAACTGTCCGAACGAGCGAGGCCACCTCTTGGCGTACGCGCCAAGCCCTTTTTCTTTGCGCCGCCGCCCTCTCGTCCACCGTTGGCAACCGCCATCGGAAGCCCCATACTCCGCACACCATCGCTACATTAGACGAATTGCGATGAACGTCGTCCGTGCGGCTGTCCGCACTGAATCGCCACCGCCGTACACCGCATTCACCAACCGCCGCGAAAACATACGAGTTCAAAGGGCACTCATCGTGACGCCATTCCACTTCCCCGCCGCCGTTCGAGCGTGCCTGACGCTCGCGGTCACGTTGTCGCTGCCCACCTTCGCATACGCGGCCAGTTTCGACTGTCACGCCGCCCGCAGTCCGATCGAGCACGCAATCTGCGACGACGCGCAACTGTCCGCGCTCGACAGCGAACTGGCCGACGCCTACCGAACCGCACTGAAAGGACAGGGCGACGCCGCCGACCAGTTGAAGGCCGGGCAGCGCGAATGGCTGAAGTCGCGCGCGCCCGACGGCAAGATCGATCCGGCTGCGCTGGAGAACGCGTATCGCGAGCGCATCGCCGCGCTGAAGGCGCTGCCTGCGTTTCCGAGCCCGGGCGCGCTGGTCGACGGTCCGACGTTCCGCCTGACGACGGTCGCGAAGCAGCACGATTTCGCGCTGCGAATGCTCGAAGCGTGCTCGACGGAAAAAAGCGACGACGACTCGACCTGCGAGGGGCCGGGCCAGTTGCTCATCTTCGGCAAGGGCCAGCCGAAGCTGCTGCAGACGATCAACCTGCCGAACGTGTTCGTCACGCTGCCGAAGGGCGGCAACGGACCGCTCACCAACTCGGCGCGGCTCTACGACTACCAGGGTGTGATCAACGTCGGCGACTTCAACTTCGACGGCTATGAGGACTTCGGCATCCAGACCGGCAACGAAGGCAGCTACGGCGGCCCGAGCTACGACGTCTATCTGTTCGATCCGAAAGCGGAACGCTTCGTCCACAATGACGCGATGACCCAGTTGATCGCCGAGACGCTCGGCTTCTTCGGCGTCGATGCCGCGCACAAGCGCCTCCACACGTTCGCCAAAAGCGGCTGCTGCTATCACGAGGACACCACGTATCGCGTCGACCACGACATGCCCGTGGCCGTCGCGCGTCACATCGAGGATGGGCAAGGCGCCGGCGACAAGATGGAAGTCATCGACGAAGAACTCGTGAACGGCAAGTGGCATCGCAAGGTTCACCACGAGCCGATGCCGAACTGAACGACAGGTCGGCGACAAGCGCCCCCCCTCTAATACGGCGGCAACCCCATCGCGATTCGCTCGACGATCAGCGGCATGAACGCGCCGCCCGCCGCCGTCATCGCCAGCATCACCGGCATTGCGCGCGACCGTTGCGATGCGATGCCCAGCAGGCCGACCACGGCCGGCACCAAAGGCAGGCAATACCTTCCCGCCGAATGAAGCTCGGGGTTCAGAACCAGCGTCGCCGCCACCACCGACACCCCTGCCCCGATCAACAGACATGCGCGCGCGTCGCCCTCCCGCCTGAGCCCGCGAATCAGCACATAGGCCGCCCACCCCACGAGCGCGAAAGGCAGCATCAAAATCGGCAAATATTCGCCGTCGAACACCCCGCCAGGATGCAGCATGCCGGCGAGCTCACGCAGCGGCGTCACCTCCCAACCTTTGCGCACCATGAACGCGGCCAGCGGATAACCGGTCTGCGCCCCCTTGATCGCCATGTCCGCCACGATCCCGAGCCCGCCTGCCACGCCTGCGAACGCCACGCGCAGCAATCGTCCCCGAATGGAAACCGCCGCGTCACCCCAAACACTGAACGCGAGCCACGCCACGCCGATCAAGCCGACGAACCGCGTCGCGGTCAACAAGGCCACCACTGCCCCCGCCAGCCAGTATTTCCGCCGCAACAGCAGCAACACGATCAGCAGTTCGAGCATCAGAAACAGCGGCTCCGAAAATCCGCCGACGACAAAGAACGCAAACGGATTGAAACTCAGCCACACCGGCGCGATCAGCGCGTGACCGCGCGTGAGCCCGATCGCCCGCCCGAGCGCAAAAAGCAGCAACAGCGCGGCCAGCAGCAGCGCCGCATTCAACCCGACCATCGCCGACGACACCGGGACGCGACCGGTCACGGCAACCGCCTTGACCAGCATCGGAAACAGAAACGGCCACGCCACGTTCTGCTGCACCCGGCCGTCGCCATTGAATCGATACCCGCGCAGAACGATGTTGCGATACCAGCTGGCGTCCCATCGCTCCGTCAATATACCTTCGGGATCCGAACTAATCTCGAGCGGCTCGATTCCGTACAATCCGGCGCCGTTTGAAATCACTTCGGTCAACGGCACCGTGTCGACCCCGAACCGCACCGACAACAGTTGCCAGGACAACGAGCGCCTATCGTTGGACCCGACTTGGTCGGCCGGCACCATCGTCCACCCGGAATGAATCGCGATCCCGCGGCTCGCGCACGCAGTCGGAACCGGCAGCAATTGCTGGAACAATCCGGCATGGATATCGACGCGCATCGGCTCCACGCCATCGCAACCGATCGTCCATTGCTGATCGTGCGAGGCTTGCCCGACGACGGTCAGCGACGCTCGACGCCCCGCCGCCGGCACCTTCAGCGTGACGTCCGGTGCGGCCCAGCTGAATGCGTGAGCGTCGAAGTGCCCGGTCAGACGCTCATGGTTGGCGAGCGTACCGATGACGATGCCGCGACCGAAAAACCAGACGACGACCAGCGCGAACAGCGCGGCCGCGGTCGACACACGCGGCCAGCCGCGCACGCGCACGGCCGGTTTCTCGCACGATTGAGGAACAGCGTCGGAAAGGTGCACCATGTTTTGACCCAACAGATTCAATCGGACGCGTTCGCCGACGGGCGAGCCGTCGCCCCGCCGAACACCCAGCGCTTGAACAGCACGAACATCACGACGGGCGTCACGAACGTCATGCCGCCCACCGCCCAGCGCGGGTCCAGGCCGTGACGGCCGACCACGGCCACGATGCCCGCATTGCACGCGAACCCGGTCGCCGATGTAACGAAGAAACGAAGCAACGCCTCGGAACCGGCACGGCCGCCGCGGAACGTCCAGAATCGATTGCCGCAATACGTGACGGACACCGCGCAGAGAAACCCGGATACGTTCGCCCATTGCGGCGCGAGCCAGTGCAACGCGCTCAGATAGCAGGCCGAATGAACCAGCGTCGCGATCGCGCCCACGACCGCGAACTTCGCGGATTCCACGAGCAACCGCCGCCCACGGGAAGCGACCGGTCGCGTCAACGTGCGGAACGCCACGTATCGGCCAGGGCGCCGTCGGGTCGCGCGCCGCACACCAGCACCGACTCGACGTTTGCCCGCGGAATCCGGGCTTGCGCCGTGCGCAGGCCGTCATCCCCGGCAGGCCAGTAATCCTGAAGGAAATACAGCGGACGCCGCTTCGCTTCGTTGAACATCCGCCCCAGATATTCGCCGACGATGCCGAGCCCGATGAGCTGCACGCCCGACAGGAACAGCAGCGTCACCATCAGCGACGGATACCCGGCCACCGGATTCCCGTGGATCAACGTCCGGTAAACGATCGCAATCGCGCCCCCGAACGCCGCCAGCGCGACGCAGACACCGACCCACGACGCGAGCCGCAGCGGCGCGATCGAAAACGACGTGATCCCTTCGATCGCGAAATGCCACAGCCGCGCATAGTTGAATTTGGAGGTGCCCGCCGCACGCGCTTCGCGCTCGTACGGCAGCGCGGTCTGCGGATAGCCGATCCACGCGAACAGCCCTTTCATGTAGCGATGCTGTTCGGGCAGCTGCCGCAATGCTTCGACCGCACGCCGGCTGAGCAACCGGAAATCTCCGGTATCCTGAGGAATCGACACGCGGCTCAATGCGTGGATGACGCGATAGAACGCATACGCCGATGCCCGCTTCAGCATCGTTTCGCCGGCCCGCGACATGCGCCGCCCGTAGACGACGTCGAAGCCCTGTCGCCAGATGCGGATGAATTCGGGAATCAGCTCGGGCGGATCCTGCAAGTCGGCATCGATGACGATGGTCGCATCCGCGTTCGCGTAATCCAGCCCCGCGGACAGCGCGATTTCCTTCCCGTAATTCCGGCTGAGATTCACGATGCTGACGTCGCGATCGCCGGCCTGCAGCGCGCGCAGCACCGGGAGCGTGCCGTCGGTGCTGCCATCGTTGACGTAGATGATTTCCGCCCGCACGTCGCCGAGCATCGCGAGCGCCGCGCATAGCCGCTCGTGGAACGCGGCGAGCAGTCGGTCCTCATTGTAGACAGGCACCACGACGGCGAGCGTGGTCATCACGGATTCAGTCATGGTGAATATCTCGCCGGCACACCGCGTGCCGGGTTCAATGAATTCTGCCCACCTGAATCGCCATCGCTGCGCGATGGCCAACGTCGATCCATGAGCGCGGCCAGTTTAGGCTGGCGAGCCCCCGGCGGATGTGACGACGATCACATTTCACCGGCGCGTGCCGCGCGGCAATCGATCACGCCGCGCGTCCCGCGTCGCGCGACACCGGATCGACCGGCGTATGCACGCCCGCGCGCGCCTCGATCGCCTCCCCCGCCTTCAGGCACAGCGCCTCCTGAAACCGCCCCGCGACGATCTGCACGCCCATCGGCACGCCGTCGCACAGCCCCGTCGGCACCGACAGCCCCGGCAATCCGAGCAGCGCGGTCGCGAGCAGCGGGCTCTGCGCATCGACGATGCGCCGCACCGCGTCGTCGCCGCGCTGATCCTCGTCGATCGCGAACGGACGCCGGCACGACACCGGCATCAGCAGCAGCGGATAGCGCTGAAAGAACGCCTGCCACGCGCGCAGCAACGCGGTCCGTTCCGCGAGCGCGTCCATGTAGCCGACCAGATCGAGCACCGGCGCGAGACGCCGCTGGCTGCCGAACGCCGTGCGTATCGCATCGTCGCCGTGCGTCATGATGACGTCCGCCAGCCCGCTTCGCGCCTCGTTCGTGACGAGCTTCAGCCACAGCGCGCTCGCGTCGCCGACACGCGGCGGCACTGCCTCCTCGACGACGCACCCGGCATCCTCCAGCCATCGCGCCGCCTGGCGCACCGCATCCGACACCGCATCGTCGGCCGGCGTGCCGGGCAGGCTCGCGCAGATCGCCACACGCGCGGGAAACCGCGTATCGTCGCCGAAGGGCGCGTCGGGCGCGACGGGCATCCACCACGCGTCACGCGCATCGGGCGCCGCCATCGCCGCCAGCGCGATCCGCAGATCGCCGACCGTCCGCGCGAGCGGCCCCTGCACCGACGCGAGCTGAACGGCGAGCGTCCGGTCTCGCGTCTGCGTCGGGTTGTACGCGGGCACGCGGCCCGCCGTCGGGCGCAGCCCGGCCACGCCGCACGCGTAGGCCGGATAACGAATCGATCCGCCGAGATCGTTGCCGTGCGCGATCGCGCCGATGCCGGTCGCGACGGCGGCCGCCGCGCCGCCGCTGGAGCCGCCGGGCGTCAGTCCGGCATCCCACGGATTCAGCGTGCGCCCGTACAGATCGTTGTCGGTGAACCAGCGATACGAGAACGCCGGCGCGTTGCTGCGCCCGATGACGATCGCGCCGGCCTTGCGCAGGTTCGCGACCACCGGGCTGTCTTCGCGCGCGACGAGATCCTTGAACGCGACGACGCCGTTCGTCGTCGCGAGGCCGGCCATGTCGACGTTCACCTTGACCGTCACCGGCACGCCGTGCAGCGGCCCGACCGGCTCGCGCCGCGCGATCGCCGCGTCGGCCGCCGCCGCGGCCTCGAGCGCGCTGTCGGCCAGCACGTCGACGATCGCGTTGATCCGCGGATTGACTTCGTCCAGCCGCAGCAGGCAGCTTCGAACCAGCTCCGTCGACGACACGTCGCGCCGCGCGACGCGGGCCGCCATGTCGGTTGCGCTCAGGCGCCACAATTCCTGCGTCATGCCTCGTCCTCCTTCGTTCTCGATGATCGTCATTCGCGATGCGGGAAGACTAGCCGAAATGGGCGACGCGCGCGTCACCCCACCCGATACTCGCTCGGGCTCTTCCCGGTCCACCGCGCGAACGCGTGCCGGAAATTCGCCGCATCGCTGTAGCCGAGCCGGCTCGCGATCTCCTCGGTCGTCATCCGCGTCTTGCGCAGATACTCGACAGCGAGCCTGCGGCGCACGTCCGCGAGAATGTCGCGATAGGTCGTGCCCTCGGCCTCGAGCTTGCGCCTGAGCGTGCGCGGATGCATCGACAGCTTGCTCGCCATCGATTCGATGTCCGGATACCGCCACGGCATCTGCTCGATCAGCGCGCGCCGCACGGTCGTCGCCATGCCGGCCGTCTCCTCGAGCTCCGACAGCACGCTCTGGCACATCTCGCCGACCACCGCGTGCGTGATCGGATCGGGCATCGAGCCGCTGCCTTCGGCCCACTGCGCGCCGACCACGATCTCGTTGTTCGGGCGGCCGAATTCGATCGGGCATTCGAAGAAATCCGCGTAGACGTCCGCGTGCGCGGGTGCCGGATATGACATATGCAACGACTCGAACGCGAATGCGTCGCCCCACAGATCACGGCTCATCGTCAGATGCGCGGAAAAGGCGAACTCGAGTGCGAAGCGGAACAGCGCGTCGCGCGGATCGTGCGACAGCAGCACCTCGTAGCGGTAGACTCCGACATGCCCGTCGCGGTTGAACGAGATCGGGCTCGCGACCGGGCCCATCACACTGTTGTACTTGACCAGGAATGCGTTCATCTGCTCACGCGTCGGACTGCTCAGGAGTCCGTATCCATACATCCCGTACGCGGTCAGATGCATCCGCGTGCCCGCGCGCAGCGCGGCCGTCGGATCGGGCGCGAGACGCACCGCATTGCCGAACACGGCCGCCACCTGGCGGTATGAAATCCGTGCATCCGTCGACCGCAGCGCCGCCGCGTCGAGACCACTGCCCGCGAGCACATCGGCCGGCGCAACGCCGTCGTCGGCCAGCGTGTCGACGATCGCGGCGATTCTTTGCGGTGTATAGATGCGCTGCTCGAAATCCGGTAACGAGCGGTACACGATTCTGCTTCTCCCTTACGTCGTACATTACACCGAGCGGATCAGCGTGGCATGAGAACCGCGCCCGCGCAAGTGTCGAAACTCCGGAATGTCCCGAAGTCACCGCAAAACCGCCCCAAACTCACCTTTCGCCGATGGCCCGCGTGCCAAAGAATGTGCTGCGATTCAGACGAAACGCGCCACACTCGACGAAGGCGCCCGCTGAAACGCGTGCCGCCGGCGTCCAACCGGCCGCGCCTCATCGACGCAACCAGGAAGGAGACCTGACGACTGCACGGCAATCCGCCAGCCGCACCCGGCTGACGCCGTCGCCCCACTTGCCGCCCCGCTCGCCACGCACCCGACGACGTCCGACGACGTCCCGCGCATGCGAGCGTCATTCGCTGCACTCCTCTAGCTCAGACGAGGTGAATAACACATGCTTGCCACGTTTCCCCGCTTGTTCCCGATGCCGCGCGACCTCGCCGGCACCGACCCGTCCGCCGCACCGTCCCTGCCGCTGTGGCTGCTGGAAGCACGCGCGTTCGTCGAGCTATCCGCGTTCTATTCGATGTCGCCGTGGCTGCGCCTCGCGCCAGCCGGCGACGGCCATCCGGTGCTCGTGCTGCCGGGCCTGTCCGCGAACGATCTGTCGACGCGGCCGCTGCGCCAATTCCTCGCGCGGCGCGGCTATCGCGCGCACGGCTGGAAGCTCGGCCGCAACTTCGGCCCGCGCCCCGGCGTCGAGGACGCGATGCAGGCGCGGCTCGCCGAGCTGCACGAGCGCTACGGCCGCAAGGTCAGCATCATCGGCTGGAGCCTCGGCGGGATGTTCGCGCGCGAACTCGCGCGGCGCGCGCCGGAGCACGTGCGCAGCGTGATCACGCTCGGCAGCCCGTTCGCGGGCGCGCCGCACGCGAGCAACGCGTGGCAGCTCTATGAGTTGGTCAGCGGGCAGCGCGCCGACCGCTGGGCCGATCGCGAGCACGCGCAGACGCCGCCGCCGGTGCCGGCGACCGCGATCTACAGCCGCAGCGACGGCATCGTCGCGTGGCAGGGCTGCCTCGAGCGCGAAGGCCCGCAGTCGGAGAACATCGAGGTCGAAGGCAGCCACTGCGGGCTCGGCGTCAACCCGGCCGTGCTGTTCGCGGTCGCCGACCGGCTCGCGCAGCCCGAAGGCGAATGGCGTCCGTTCGAGCGCAGCGGCCTGCGTAGCCTCGTGTATCCGGATCCGCATCGCGATTCGAAGGCCGCGGCCGCATGACCAGCGCGCCCGGCGACGGGCGCGCATAAGCGACTAAGCGACTAGGAAGCGACAAAACGACGAAGGGACGGCGCGAGCCGTCCCTTTCTCTTTTCACATCGGCGCCGCCGCGCGCCGGCCGAGCGCGCTACGCGGTCACGTCGCCGAGCCCGTACATCGCGTGACGCGCGGCCACTTCGTCGACGTCGTGACTGAGCAACACGAGATCATGCATCCCGCCGTCGCGATCGATCACGTGATTGTGCAGCAGCGCCTCCGCGCGGAAGCTCAGCTCCTCGAACACCGCGATCGCCGCCGGCTGCTGCGTCGTCATCTGCGCGACGAGCTTCTTGAGGCCGCGCTCGAGCGCCTGCGCGAAGCACTCCTGGATCAGCGCGCGGCCGAGCCCCTTGCCGCGCCCCGCCGGCGCCACGAGCACGCGCAGTTCGCCGACGTGCCGCGACCAGCCGAGCGGATCGGTCGCGATCGCGGTGCAGCCGACCATCGTGCCGCCGTCGCGCGCGACGAGGCTCACCACGTCGCCGCGGTCGAGCGCGCGCATCCACGCATCGACGACCTTCGGATGGCGCAGGTCGCGCGGCACGAACACGAGATCCTCGTCGGGCAGCGACGCGATGAACGCGACGAACGCATCGCGGTCGGCGCTCGTCATGCGCGCGATGTCGATCTGAGAATCGCCGCATGCGATGCGACGCGGATAACTGCGTGATGTATCAGTCATGTCGAACGTCCTTCGAGCCAGGAATCCAGTTTCGGCCACATGCGCTTGACCGCATTCGGGCCGGCGGCGAGGCTCACGTGGCCGCCCGGCAGCACGACTTCCTCCTTGTCGCTCGACCCGGCGCGCTCGATGAGCGGATGCGCGCAGGCGGGCGGCACGATGTGGTCGTACTGCGCGATCACGTGAAGCAGCGGCACAGTGATCTTGTCGAGCTCGACGAGCCGGCCGCCGATCTTCAGCGTGCCTTCGTAGAGCGCATTCTTTTGCATCAGGTCCTTCGTCATCTGCCGGAAGTAGCCGCCGGGCACCGGCAGCGTCTCGTTGCCCCAGCGCTCCATCATCCGGTAACCCTTCACGAACTGGTCGTTCCACAGGTTGTCCCAGAGCCGGATCTGCCCGGCCATGCGGCTCGCGGGGCGCAGCGCGTCGAAGCCGGCGACGACGAAGTTGGCCGGCACGACGCCGACGCTATCGACGAAGCGGTCGACGTCGAAATGCCGTTCGTCCGACAGCGACCGGAACAGCTCCATCTTCGAGAAGTCGATCGGCGTCGTGAAACAGACGAAATTCTTCACCGGGCCGTCCGGATGCAGCGCCTGATAGATCGACGACAGCAACCCGCCCGCGCAGTAGCCGATCAGCGTCACGTCCTCTTCGCCCGAGTCCTGCTGCACGCGGCGGATGCAGTCGGGGATGAAGTCGAGCACGTAGTTCTCGATCTTCAGGTCGCGCTCGTCGTCGCCCGGCGTGTTCCAGTCGATCAGGTATATGTCGTAGCCGCGTTTCAGCAGGAACTCGATCAGGCTCTGACCGGGCGCGAGATCGAGCACGTACGCCTTGTTCGTCGGCGCCATCACGAACAGCACCGGCACGCGGTAGACCTCGTCGGTCATCGCGTGGTAATGGACGAGCTCGAGCGTGCCGCGCCGATGCAGCACGGTCTTCTGCGTACGGCCGACCACGGGCGGCGGCGCGCCGAACAGCTCGACCGCCTTCAGGCCGCGCTGCACCGCGCGCTCGACCTCCTGGCGCAGACGCTCGGTCAGCGCCGGATCGGCGCGCTTGTCCGGAGATTTGCCCGAGGGCTTGTCGGGGGCTTGGGCCATCGTTTATCCCTTGTCGGCATGCGCGCGGCGGCGCGCCGGCTTCGCGTCGGGCGCGGACCCGGACGCCGGTGCGGAGGAGTCGGATGCGGACGCGGGCGCCACGTCGGCCTGCGCCGGCGCGGACGCGGCGCTCGACGGCTTGCGCGTGCGCGCCGGCCGCGGCTTCGGCAGGCCCTGCGCGTCCGGCGGCAGCAGCCGGTCGAGCTTGTCCTCGATGCGCCGCAGCGCGTCGGCGAGCTCGGCGACCTCCTTGCGGCTCGGCAGGTTCGCCCTGTACAGGTAGGCCTCCATCGCCTTCTCGAACATCTGCTGCATGCCGAGCGAGACGTTCGACACCTGATGCAGCGAACGCACGACCTCCTGCGATTTCAGGCTGCCCGTCGCGTACGTGTTGAGGTCGTTCTCGAATTTCGTGATCGCGTCGCGCCACATCTGCAGCGGATCGGGAAAGAGCGGCGTGGTCATCGGCCGCTCCGGGCGTCGATCGGCGTCGCGCGCGGCGCGCAACCGTGCGCGGCGCCCGGATAACTCCGAGGGTCGAGATGATCGTCTCGTATCACGATGTGTCTCCGTTGTCGTGCGCCGCGCGGGTTCGGGCCGAACCGGTGGCGACAGTCGATGGCTGTCAGTGAGTGTGACGGGAATCTTCACGCACCGGCGACACGCAAGAAAAGGTTCATTTCGTCCACCGGTCCGGTGAATTCCGGACGTCCGCGACAGTGTCACCGCCCGGCGCGCGAAACGCAAGCGGGCGGCGGCCCGTCCGGACACGCGGCCGAGCCGTCCCGCCCGCGCGCCCGGCGCTACGCGCGCGCGTCGATCCGCTGCGGCTCGAGCGACGCGGCGCCGCCATCGCCCTCGCTGCCGCCGCCCTCGCTGCCGTCGCCCTCTTCGCGCGGCTCGCCGAGCTGCCCTTCCCACTTCGCGACCACCGCCGCCGCGATCGAGTTGCCGACGGCGTTCGTCGCCGAGCGTCCCATGTCGAGGAACGTGTCGACGCCGATGATCAGCAGCAGCCCCGCTTCCGGCAGATGGAACTGGTTCAGCGTCGCGGCGATCACCACGAGCGACGCGCGCGGCACGCCCGCCATCCCCTTGGACGTCAGCATCAGCAACAGCAGCATCGTGATCTGCGTGCCGAGCGGCAGATCGATCCCGTACGCCTGCGCGATGAACAGCACCGCGAACGTGCAGTACATCATCGAGCCGTCGAGGTTGAACGAATAGCCCATCGGCAGCACGAAGCTCGAGATCCTGCGGTTCACGCCGAAGCGGTCGAGCGCGTCGAGCAGCTTCGGATACGCGGCCTCCGAGCTCGCGGTCGCGAACGACAGCAGGAACGGCTCGCGGATCAGCCGGATCAGCGTGAATGCGCGGCGCCCGAGGAACGCGACGCCCGCGAGCGTCAGCAGCCCCCACAGCAGCGCGAGCGCGAGATAGAAGCCGCCCATGAACTTCGCGAACGTAAGCAGGATGCCGAGCCCCTGCGTCGCGACCGTCGACGCGAGCGCCGCGAACACCGCGACCGGCGCGAACCACATCACCGCGCCGGTGATCTTCAGCATCACCTTTGCGAGCGCGTCGATCACCTCGGTCAGCCGGCGGCCGGCTTCGCCGAGCGCCGACAGCGCGGTGCCGAAGAAGATCGAGAACACGACGATCTGCAGGATCTCGTTGTTCGCCATCGCGTCGGCGATCGACTTCGGCACCAGATGCACGACGAAGTCCTTCAGCGTGAACGCGCCTGTCTTCAGATGCGTGTCGGCGCCGAGCGCGGGCAGCTGCAGGCTCAGATGGCTGCCGGGCTGCAGCAGCGTCGCCATCACGAGGCCGAACAGCAGCGACACGAACGACGCGACGACGAACCAGCCGAGCGCCTTCGCGCCGACGCGCCCGACGGCGCCCGCGTCGCCCATGTGCGCGATGCCGACCGTCAGCGTCGCGAACACGAGCGGCGCGATGATCATCTTGATGAGCCGCAGGAACACATCGGACAGCAGCGAGATGTGCGCGGCGATCTCCTTCGTGACCGCCGGATCGGGAAATGCCGCATGGCACGCATAGCCGGCCGCGATGCCGGCGATCATCGCGATCACGATGTAGAAAGTGAGATTGCGTTGCTTCTTCATGACGAATTCCAGTGTCCAACCAGTGTCCAACGGGCGTTGCGGATGACGGTGCTCGCCTGCGCGCGGGCGTCGGGGCCGGAACCCACATCGTCCGCGCGCCGACCGGCGCGGCGCCAACCCGGCAATTTCTACCGAATCGGCGCGGCGCCACCCGGCCGGCTCGCGCAAAGCCGTCGATTCTACCTCGATCGACCGGAATTCTTTCAATTTTGAAAGGAAATTGAACTGGGCAGCTGCCGGGCGCGCCGGCGTTGTGTTCCTGCATCCGGACGCGAACGCTCCTTGGCAGGCTGCTGGAGAAGACTAAACTAACCCTTAATGGGAGCGGTCGGGAGCCCGTTCCCGCAGGGAGATGCCGCCATGAATCGGCCGCTGATTCGTCGAGTTCCGCTACGCGCGACCGGTGCTGCCTCGGTCTGGAAGTGGGTCAAATGGTCGCTGCTCGCGACGGTGCTCGTCACCGCCGCGATCGTCGCGCGACTCTGCCAGATCGAGATCGAAACGTCCCGGATGCAGGCGCACTATTTGTCCGAGCTGACGCGCGACGTCGGCTACACGGTCGAGGGCGGCGCGAGCGACGACATCCGCTATCCCGTCGACGGCCCGTACGACGTGCGCCTCGGCTACGCGCTGCTGCCGGCGTTCCAGCAGCGCCTGCTCGCGCGCGGCTTCGTCGTCGACGCGCAGGCGCGCGACTCCGAGCGCATGCGCTCGCTCGCCGACGACGGCCTCTTTCTGCCGTACGACGAAAAGGATCAGGCCGGGCTGCTGCTGTTCGACTCGTCCGGCGCGCCGCTGTTCAGCGCCGCGTTCCCGCAACGCGTGTATCGCGATTTCGACGCGGTGCCGCGCGTCGTCGTCGATGCGCTGCTGTTCATCGAGGACCGCTACCTGCTCGACGCGCACCAGCCGAACCGCAACCCGGCGATCGACTGGGGGCGCTTTGGCCGCGCCATCGTCGACCAGGGCCTGCACGTCGTGAACCGCCATCAGGCGCGCCCCGGCGGCAGCACGCTCGCGACGCAGATCGAGAAGTTCCGCCACTCGCCCGGCGGCCGCACCGCGACGCCGCGCGAGAAGCTGCGGCAGATCGCGTCCGCGTCGGTTCGCGCGTATCTGAACGGCCCGCAGACGATGGACGCGCGCCGCGACATCGTCGTCCGCTACCTGAACTCGGTGCCGCTCGCCGCGCGGCCGCGCATCGGCGAGATCACCGGGATCGGCGACGGCCTCGCCGCGTGGTACGGCCGCGATTTCAACGACGTGAACCGCATCCTCGCCGCGCCGACGACGCCCGCGAACGTCGATGCGCAGGGCGTCGCGTTCCGCGAGGTGCTGTCGCTGATGATCGCGCAGCGCGCACCGTCGTACTTCCTGAACAGCGGCTACCCGGCGCTGCAGCGGCTGACCGACAGCTACCTGCGCCTGCTCGGGAGCGGCGGCGCGATCTCGCCGGCGCTGCGCGACGCCGCGCTCGACGCGCGGATCACGCGCGCCGCGCCGCCGGCGCCGCGCGTCGTGCAGTCGTTCGTGTCGCGCAAGGCGATGTCGGCCGCGCGCGCGTCGCTGCTGTCCGCGCTCGGCCTGCACGATCTGTATCAGCTCGACCAGCTCGACATGCAGGCGACGAGCACGCTCGACAACGCGGTTCAGCAGGCGGTCGCCGAGCGGCTCGCGCAGGCCGCGACGCGCGACGGCGCGCAGGCCGCGGGCCTGTTCGGCTTCGAGATGCTGCGCCCCGGCGACGACCCGTCGCACCTCACGTACAGCTTCACGCTGTACGAGCGGCGCAACGGCGCGAACCTGCTGCGCGTGCAGACCGACAGCGTGAACGAGCCGTTCGACATCAACCGCGGCGCGCGCCTGAACCTCGGTTCGACCGCGAAGCTGCGCACGCTCGTCACGTATCTGCAGATCGTGTCCGACCTGCACACGCGCTACGCGGCGATGACGCCGGCCGAGCTCGCGCGCGTGCAGCCCGATCCGCTCGACGGCCTCACGCGCTGGGCGCTCGACTATCTCGCGCATACGCGCGACCGCTCGCTGCCGTCGATGCTCGACGCGGCCGTCGAGCGCAAGTATTCGGCGAGCCCCGGCGAGCTGTTCTACACCGGCGGCGGCGCGCAGGCGTTCACGAACTTCGACAAGTCCGACAACGGCCGCATCATGACCGTGCACGCGGCGTTCGAGCATTCGGTGAACCTCGTGTTCGTGCGGCTGATGCGCGACATCGTTCACTATCAGATGATCCAGACGTCCGGACCGACGTCGGCATGGCTCGGCGATCCGGCGGAACGCGCGAAGTATCTGCAGCAGTTCGTCGACGGTGAGAGCCGCGTGTACGTGAAGCGCTTCTACGCGCGCTACGCGGGCAAGCCCGCCGACGACGCGCTCGCGCTGATGCTCGGAAACGTGCGCAAGTCGCCGCCGAAGATCGCGACCGTGCTGCGTAGCGTCGCGCCCGACGCGCCGCGCGCGTGGTTCGACGCGCAGATGCGCGCGCAACTCAAGGGCACGCCGGCCGCGACGCTGTCCGACGACGATCTCGCGAAGCTCTACGCGAAGTACGCGATCGAGCGCTTCAACCTGAACGATCGCGGCTACATCGCGAGCGTGCATCCGCTCGCGCTGTGGACGCTCAACTATCTGCGCAAGCACCCGGGCGCATCGCTCGACGACGTCGAGCGCGCGAGCCGCGACGCGCGGTTCTATACGTATTCGTGGCTGTACAAGACGCGCTATCACGGCACGCAGGACCGCCGCATCCGCCGGATGGTCGAGCTGCGCGCGTATGCGGCGATCGGCCGGTCGTGGCAGGCGCTCGGCTATCCGTTCGCCGATCTGACGCCGTCGTACGCGGCCGCGATCGGCGCGTCGGGCGACCAGCCGGATGCGCTCGCGAAGCTGATCGGCATCATCGTCGACGGCGGCGCGAAGGTGCCGACCGAGACGATCTCGCGGCTCGACTTCGCGAAGGGCACGCCGTACGAGACGCACTTCGTGCGCGCGCCGGCGGACGCGCAAGCCAGGCCGATGTTGTCGCCAGAGATCGTCGGCGTCGTGCACCGGCTGCTCGGCGACGTCGTGCAGAACGGCACCGCGAAGCGGCTCGCGGGCGGGATGACGCTGCCCGACGGCAAGACGCTCGACGTGGTCGGCAAGACCGGCACCGGGGACCAGCGCTTCAACGTGTACGCGCGCGGCGCGCGCCTCATCGAGTCGCGCAAGGTGAATCGCAGCGGCACGTTCGTGTTCGCGCTCGGCGACCGCTTCTTCGGCGTGCTGACCGCGACGGTCCACGAGCCGTACGCGGCGCGCTACGACTTCACGAGCGCGATGGCGGTGCAGTTGCTGAAAACGATGGCGCCGGCGCTCGCGCCGCTGCTCGAGGCGCGGCCCGATGCGGCCACGCCGGACAACGCGCGCACCGATGCCGCGCAGCGCACCGACGCGTCGTGACGCGCGTTAGCGAGCCGTTCCCGATCTCAGCCGGCGAACCCCGGCACGCAGACCGCGAGCACCGCGGCCGCGACGAACACGCCGATCATCGTCAGCGCTTCGAGATGGAGCATGTTGCGGAACGTGTGCGCGTCCTCGGTCGACGCGGTGCGGCGCAGGCGCGGCAGCGCGGACAGGCGGTTGAGCGCGCCGAGCACGATCGCGAACGCGACGAGCACGAGCTTCAGCAGCAGCACGTGCCCCCATACGCTGGCGGCGAGCGGCGCGAGCGAGCCGCCGAGGCCGCGCACCGCATTCAGCGCGCCGGTCGCGGCGACGAACGCGACCGCGACGATCGAGAAGCGCGACACGCGCTGCGCGATCCGGATCAGCGCGCCGCGCGCGACCGACGAGCCGAGCGCCGGCAGCACCGCGAGCCCGCCCGCGAGCACGAGGCCGCCCCAGACGGCGGTCGCGAGCAGATGCAGCGTATGCACGCCGGCCGCGGCCGAGAACGTGCCCGCGTCGGCCACGTGCCCGATCGACGCCTTGCCGGCCGCGATCGCGACGACCGCGAGCCACAGCACCGCATACGGCACCGTGCCGTCCGGCCGCATCAGCGCGACCGCGAACAGCAGCACCGCGCCGGCGAACGCGACGCACCACGCGGCGCCGACGTGCGTCTGCCCGAGCACGGCCGGCAGCGCGCCGAACGCGCCGTCGAGCCCGGCGCCGCTCATCGACGCCGCCTGATAGAGCAGCCAGCCGAGATCCGCAAGCACGAGCGCGGCGGCCGCGGCGACGAGCGAATGCTGCGCGCGCACCCACGCGGGATGCGACGGCGCGACGACCGGCCGCGCACCGTCGTTGCCGAGCCACGCCTTCAGCAGCGCCGAGCCGACCGCGGTCGCGAAAGCGGCGTTCATCAGCGCGGCGAGCGCGACCTGGCCGATCCACAGGCTGTCGATCTTCATCGCGCGCGCCCTCCGTGTCGGCGGGCGCCGTGCATCGGCACGGCGGCGGATCGGGGCGGGCGCGAATCGCGGAAGTCAGGCAACGGCACGAAGAAAAGCGTCATCGATGAAATCTGAGGGATGGAAACGGAGCATGCGGGTTGCGACGCGCTGGTCGACGAACCGAACGCCGCGCGACCCGCGAGTGTACGGTCTTCGATGGACAAAACGCACGCCGGTTCACCGGACGCGTATCGATCGCTCGGCGAACGCGCGCGACTGAACGCAAGCGCGCGGCAAAAACTGCGCGGCAAATTGTCGCAAGCCGGCAGCAGACAGGAACTACCGTTCGAATGTCAAATAGCCGTCATCACCCATCGATGATAGAATGCCGCGTCGCAGCAGCCCGGCTGCCGTCCCGCCGAGCGCCGTCAGCCGAGCCGATCGTAGCCCGGACAGGTTCCCTACGAATAAACACTGGAGTCTCTTGTGTCTTCAAGACGCCTCTTCCGTCCGCTCCTCGCCGTTCTGTTGTTCGGCGCAGCGGGCCTTATGAGTGCTGCCCAAGCGCAGACCAAGCCCGCAGAGCCTGCCCAGGCGCAGCCGCTGAAGGCGCCCGACAACATCGCGGAACGCGTGCGCGGTTGCACGGCCTGTCACGGCGTGCACGGCCAGGGCACGGACAACGATTACTTCCCGCGTCTCGCGGGCAAGCCGGCCGAGTACCTGTACAACCAGCTCACGAACTTCCGTGACGGTCGCCGCAAGTACCCGCCGATGAACTATCTGCTCACGTACCTGAGCGACGACTACCTGCACGAGATCGCCGTGCACTTCTCGGGCGAACGTCCGCCGTACCCGGCGCCGGCGAAGCCGACGGTGCCGGCCGACACGCTCGCGCTCGGCAAGCAGCTCGTCACGCGCGGCGATCCGTCGCGCAAGCTGCCCGCGTGCGTCGCCTGCCACGGTGCCGCGCTGACCGGCATGCAGCCGGCCATCCCGGGCCTCGTCGGCCTGCACCAGGACTACCTGAGCGCACAGCTCGGCGCATGGCGCTCCGGCAACCGTCACGCGAAGGAACCGGATTGCATGCACCTGATCGCGCTGAAGCTGTCCGACGACGACGTGACCGCCGTGACGGCGTGGCTCGCCGCGCAGCCGGCGCCCGCCAACCCGGTGCCGATTGCGGCCCGCTCGTTGAAGACTCCGCTCGCCTGCGGCAGCGAACCGCAATAAGGCAAGGGAGACCGACTAAATGAAAAGCAAGTCCCTGTTTGCACTCTCGGCCGCCGCGATCGTCGCGGCAGCCGCCCTCGTGCCGGTTCTGTGGCCGGGCAACGACACGCTGCACGGCAACGCCGCCGTCGCGGCCACGCCGTCCGATCAGGCCGCGCTGATCAAGAAGGGCGAATACCTCGCGCGCGTCGGCGACTGTATCGCGTGCCACACCGTGCGCGGCGGCAAGCCGTTCGCGGGCGGCCTACCGATGGCGACGCCGTTCGGCACGATGTACACGCCGAATATCACGCCGGACGATCAGTTCGGGATCGGCCGCTGGTCGTCCGACGATTTCTATCGCGCGGTGCACACCGGCCGCTCGAAGGACGGCAGCCTGCTGTATCCGGGCTTCCCGTTCGCGAGCTACACGAAGGTCACGCGCGCGGATTCGGACGCGATCTACGCGTACCTTCGCTCGGTCGATCCGGTCAGCATCCCGAGCCGGCCGCACGAGCTGAAGTTCCCGTTCAACAACCGCAATCTGCTGATCGGCTGGCGCACGCTGTTCTTCAAGGAAGGCGAGTACAAGCCGGATCCGACGAAGTCGGTCGAATGGAACCGCGGCGCGTATCTGGTCGAAGGCCTCGGCCACTGCACGATGTGCCATACGTCGATCAACCTGATGGGCGGCCCGGTCAGCTCGTCGGCGTTCGCCGGCGGCCTGATTCCGCTGCAGAACTGGTATGCGCCGTCGCTGACGAACGACAAGGAACTCGGCCTCGGCGACTGGCATGTCGAGGAACTGTCGAACCTGTTGCAGACCGGCGTGTCAAACAAGGGTGCGGTGTTCGGCCCGATGGCGGACGTGGTCCACAACAGCCTGCAGTACATGAACGACGAAGATACGCGCGCGATGTCGACGTACCTGAAGTCGATTCCGCAGAAGGCCGAAGCGCCGTCGCATCTGCAGTACGAGACGTCGAAGCAGTTCGGCAACGCGCTGTTCGACCAGGGCCAGAAGATCTTCAAGGACAACTGCGCGACCTGCCACGCGGCAACCGGTCAGGGCAAGCCGCCTGCGTATCCGCCGCTCGCGCAGAACCGTTCGATCATGATGGAATCGGCGGTGAACCCGATCCGCATGGTGCTGAACGGCGGCTATCCGCCGAGCACGATGAAGAATCCGCGTCCGTACGGGATGCCGCCGTTCGCGCAAGCGCTGTCGAACCAGGAAGTCGCTGCGGTCGTCACGTACATCCGGATGTCGTGGGGCAACAACGGTTCGCCGGTCTCGCCGCAACAGGTGAGCGACCTCCGTTCCGCGCCGCTCGACTGACCATCGGGTGACGCTCACGGGGCGCGGCTGCGGGAAACCGCGGCCGCGCCCTTTGTTTTTTGGCGATGCATGCCGCGCCGGCCGCGCGACGCATCGCCGCTGATAAAAGGTTGTCTATGTCATTCGAATCTCTCGGCCTCGCCGAACCGCTCGTGAAAGCAGTCAACGAGCTGGGCTACACCTCGCCGACGCCGATCCAGTCGCAGGCGATTCCCGCCGTGCTCGGCGGCGGCGACCTGCTCGCCGGCGCGCAAACCGGCACCGGCAAGACCGCCGGCTTCACGCTGCCGATCCTGCAGCGTCTTCATACGTTCTACGCCGAGCATCGCCAGGCGAAGCGCGCGGTGCGCGCACTGATCCTCACGCCGACGCGCGAGCTCGCCGCGCAGGTCGAGGAGAGCGTGCGCGCGTACAGCAAGTATCTGAAGCTGCGCTCGACCGTGATGTTCGGCGGCGTCAGCATCAATCCGCAGATCGATGCGCTCAAGCGCGGCGTCGACATCGTCGTCGCCACGCCCGGGCGGCTGCTCGACCACATGCAGCAGAAGACGATCGACGTGTCCGAGCTCGACATTCTCGTGCTCGACGAAGCCGACCGCATGCTCGACATGGGCTTCATCCACGACATCAAGCGCGTGCTCGCGAAGCTGCCGCCGCGCCGGCAGAACCTGCTGTTCTCCGCGACGTTCTCCGACGAGATCAAGGCGCTTGCGGACAACCTGCTCGATTCGCCGGCGCTGATCGAAGTCGCGCGCCGCAACACGACCGCCGAGTCGGTCGCGCAGAAGATCCATCCGGTCGACCGCGACCGCAAGCGCGAGTTGCTCACGCATCTGATCCGCGAGCACAACTGGTTCCAGGTGCTCGTGTTCACGCGCACGAAGCACGGCGCGAACCGGCTCGCCGAGCAGTTGACGAAGGACGGCATCAGCGCGATGGCGATCCACGGCAACAAGAGCCAGTCGGCGCGCACGCGCGCGCTCGCGGAATTCAAGAGCAGCACGCTGCAGGTGCTCGTCGCGACCGACATCGCCGCGCGCGGGATCGACATCGATCAACTGCCGCACGTCGTCAACTTCGATCTGCCGAACGTGCCCGAGGACTACGTGCACCGGATCGGCCGCACCGGCCGCGCGGGGGCGACGGGCGAAGCGGTGTCGCTCGTCTGCGTCGACGAGAAGCAGTTGCTGCGCGACATCGAGCGACTGATCAAGCGCGAGATTCCGCAGGAAGTGATCGCGGGCTTCGAGCCCGATCCGACCGCGAAACCCGAGCCGATCCAGATGCGCGGCCAGCAGCGGCAGGGGCAGCGTGCCGGTGGTGGAAACGGCGGCGGGAATCGGGGTGGAAATGGCGGCGGGAGCGGCGGCGGAAGTGGCGGGAACAGCGGCGGAAATCGCGCGCCGCGCGCGGCGGCCGGGTCGGCCCAGCCGGGCCGGATCAGTCCAACCGGGCGCGAAGCGCATGCGCAGCCGAAGACCGAGAAGCCGAAGGCCGCGAAGCCGCGCAGTGCGCCCAGCGGCAACGGCCCGCGCGCAGCGAACGGCAACGCCGCGCACCCGAACCGCAACCGCTCGTCGCGCAGCGGCCAGCGCGGGCACTAAAGCTGTGCGGCGGCGCGGCGCAGGTGCTCGATCTGGCGTTGCCAGCGCGCGAGCACCCCGTCGCGCTCATCCTGCAGCGCGAACGTGATGCCGGTCGCGAGGCGCGCATAGCCGACGCGCTGCGCATCGCCATGCGCGATCGTCGCGCTGAAACCCGCGAGGCCGCCGAAATCGCCGTCGAGCGGCGTCACGTCCAGTTGCGCCTGCAGAAACGCGCCATCGACGACGAGCGTCAGCGCGGCCGCGCGCCGCTGCGCGAGCGTGACGCTCGCGCGCGACTTCGGCCATAGCGCGAAGAGCAGCAGGCGTTCGTCGCGCGCGTAGAGTTCGCCGACGCTGAGCAGCGTCGTGCGCAACTGCCCTTCCCCGGTCGCGACGATCAGCGCCGCCGCGACGTCCGCCTTGCGCGCGACGTCGGTGCCGTCGAACAGCGACACCACCTCAGGCGGCCACGCGTCGAACGTCCATTGCTCGAGCGCGGCGCGAGGCAGGCCGGCGGTCGGGCCGGCGGTCATCGCGTCACCCCGCGGCGACGGCGCGCGGCGCGCTTTTCAACGAAAGAACACATGCTGCGTGATCTTCGCGAGCGGATAGTGGACGCTCGGCTGAAGCTTCGCGGGCAGATCGAGCGGCTTCAGCAGCATCTTCACGCACATGTCGGCGGACAGATTGCGCCGCACGAGCGCACTCACGCGCGCCGTGCGCGCACGGTTGTAGTCGCTGTCGCCGACGCGCTCCGGATAGCGGATCGCGAACACGTGGCGCAACGCGATCTCCGAGTCCTCGTTCTTGATTTCCATCACGCGACGCATCAGCGCGCCGAGCACCGCGAGCCGGCCGTTGCCCTCGAGCGCGTTGTACTTCTTGAAATATTTGAAGAAGTGCTTGTAGTGGCGCACCTCGTCGGTGCGGATGTTGTCGGTGATCTCCTTCAGCACCGGCTCGTCCGAGCATTCGTTGATCGCCCGGTACAGCGTGGCGGTGCCGGTCTCGACGACGCAGCGCGCGACCATCTCGAGCGCGCGCGTCTTCTCGAACGCGTCGATCGAGCAGGTTTTCGAGTACTCGTCGAAGAAGTTCGCGAATGCGGTGTCCCAGTCGAATTCCGGCCACACGTACGCGATGTAGGCCTTCAGTGCCCTGCCGTGCTGCAGTTCCTCGTGCTCCCACGCGTTGTTCAGCCACGCGGAAACTTCCGGATCGTCGTTGAAGAATTCGCTGAGGTTGCTCGTGTACAGATCCGAGCCGCTCTCGATGAACGACGCTGCGCACAGCAGCAGCAGCAGATCCTCGTTCGCCGCGGCGCGTTGACGATCGATCCGCGTGAGATCGATGTCCTCGATTCGCCACGGCATGACATGCGTGGTTTCAGTCTGCATGGTGTCGCGCTCCAAACGCCGCCTCGGCAAGCGGCCCGCGCAATGCGGGCGACACGTGTCGAAGCGGCACATACCAACCGTGTTCGAGACATTCCAGAATGGTATCCGGACTTGTATGATCCTGCTCCCAACCACTGACCATACCCGACAGACGCAGTTCCACTTCAGCGCTTCAGTAATATTAGATGCGTAATTCGAATGATGCCCGTGAAACGACAAGCGGCCCCACGGGCCGCGCTTTCGACAGCAGGCTGGAAGCGATCCGTCAGAAACCGGCCGCGAGACCGTCGCGCCGGCTGTCGCTCGCGGCCACGTAGCCGCGCTCGCGATCGTCGCGGTCGAGCCGCCAGATGAACTGCCCCGAACCGAAATCCATGTACGGATCGTCGATCGACTGAATCGCGTGGCCGCGCGCGACGAGCGCATCGACGAGCGTGTGGTCCATGCTCGACTCGACGTCGAGCGTGAAGTCGCGATTGACCTTCCAGCGCGGCGCATCGCACGCGGCCTGCGGCTGCTGGCCGTAGCCGACCATCCGCACGAGCGTCTGCAGATGCCCCTGCGGCTGCATGTCGCCGCCCATCACGCCGAAGCTCATCACCGCCTCGGTGCGGCCGTTCACCTGCTCGGTCAGGAACGCCGGGATGATCGTATGGAACGGACGCTTGCCGCCATCGACCACGTTCGGCGACGCCGGGTCCATCGAGAAGCCGCAGCCGCGATTCTGCAGCGCGATCCCCGCGCCCGGCACGACGAGCCCCGAGCCGAAGCCCATGTAGTTCGACTGGATGAAGCTGACCATCATCCCGCGCTCGTCGGCCGCCGACAGATAGATCGTGCCGCCCGCGCGCGGCATTCCGAAGCCGAAGTGCGTCGCGCGCGTGCGGTCGATCAGCTTCGCGCGCGACGCGAGATACGCGTCGTCGAGCATCTGCGCGGGCGTCACGTCCATCGCGCGCGGATCGGCGACGTAACGATAGACGTCCGCGAACGCGAGCTTCATCGCCTCGATCAGCACGTGCTGCGTGTCTGGCGAATCGATGCCCGCGTCGCCGATGCCGACATGCTCGACGATGCCGAGCGCGATCAGCGCGGCGATCCCCTGCCCGTTTGGCGGAATCTCGTGGACCGTGTAATCGCGAAAGCGCTTGCCGATCGGCTCGACCCATTCGGGCCGGTAAGCGCGCAGATCCGCGCCGGTCAGCGCGCCGCCGCCTTCGCGCGCGAACGCCGCGATCCGCTCGGCGATCTCGCCTTCGTAGAACGCACGCGCGCCGTCGCGCGCGAGCGCGCGCAGCGTCGTCGCGTGGCCGGGCAGGCGCACGCGCTCGCCGACTTCCGGCGCGCGGCCGTTCGGCATGAACGTGTCCGCGAAGCCCGGCAGCGATTTCAGCGCGGGCACCGCGGCCGCCCACTTGTGCGCGACGATCGGCGGCACCGCATAGCCGCGCTCCGCGATCTCGATCGCCGGTTCGAGCAAATCCGCGAACGGCAGCGAGCCGAACTTCGCGTGCAGCGCCTCCCAGCCCGCGACCACGCCCGGCACCGTCACCGTGTCCCAGCCGCGCGTCGGCTGCCGCGCGATGCCAGGCGCGGCCTCGCCGTGGCGGCGCTTGAAGTAGTCGACGTTCCACGCGGCCGGCGCGACGCCCGATGCATTGAGCCCGGAGAGCCGCTCGCCGTCCCACACGAGCGCGAACGCATCGCCGCCGAGCCCGCACGACACCGGCTCGACGACCGTGATCGCGGCCGCGGCCGCGAGCGCCGCGTCGACCGCGTTGCCGCCTTTCCACAGCATCCGCAGGCCCGCCTGCGCGGCGAGCGGATGCGACGTCGACACCACGTTGCGCGCGAACACCGGAATGCGCGTCGTCGGATACGGGTTCTGCCAGTTGAAGCCAGTCATCGGATACACCTCGTCGGAAGCCAGCGCGGAATCGCGCGAGCCGACATTCCAGCGTGATCGGCCGGATCGCGCAAATTCATTTATTTAATGAATTGATGCACAAACCGTATCAATCCCCATGAAGCGCGATCGCGGCCCGCGCGCCCGGCGCATCGGCCGAACGCCCTTACAATAGCCGCTTCGCCTTCCCGCCCGTGTCGCCGCCATGCCCCGAGATCCCCGCCTCACCCTGAACGCGCGCCAGCAGGCGCTACTCGACTGGGTGCAGCGCGACGGCTTCGTGACCGTCGACGATCTCGCCGCGCATTTCGCGGTCACGCCGCAGACGATCCGCCGCGACGTGAACTGGCTTGCCGACCTGAACCTGCTGCGCCGCTATCACGGCGGCGCAAGCCTGCCGACGAGCGCCGAGAACGTGTCGTACAGCGCGCGCCAGCGGATGTTCCACGACGAGAAGCGGCGCATCGCGGCGCTCGCCGCGTCGCACATCCCGGATCAGGCGTCGCTGTTCATCAACCTCGGCACGACGACCGAGGAAGTCGCGCGTGCGTTGAACCGCCATCACGGGCTGCGCGTGATCACGAACAACCTGAACGTCGCGTCGATGATGAGCGGCTATCCGGACTGCGAGGTGCTGATCACCGGCGGCATCGTGCGGCCGTGGGACAAGGGCATCGTCGGCGAGCTCGCGATCGAGTTCATCCGGCAGTTCAAGGTCGACTACGCGATCGTCGGCACGTCCGCGATCGAGCCGGACGGCACGCTGCGCGACTTCGACACGCGGGAGGTGCGCGTGGCCGAGGCGATCATCGCGCATGCGCGCACCGCGTATCTGGTCGCCGACCACTCGAAGGTCGGCCGCCCGGCGCTCGTGCGCCAGGGGCATCTGTCGCAGATCCACGCGCTCTTCACCGACAAGCCGCTGCCGCCCGAGATGGCCGACGCGGTCGCGGCGGCCGGCACGCAAGTCTTCGTCGCCGACTGACCGGCGATGCTGCGCCGCACCCAAAACTTCAAGTGAAATCAAGAAGTTGGCCGTCAGCGCAAACCGCTTCCGGCGGGCGCGACTGTCAATCTGAAAATTAACAGGGCACGATTTGGCGTTGCCCGTCCGCTCGACTAGACTCCAGTTCCCTGGCCCGGTGCCCGCGTCATTCGCGCGTCCGAAAGCGGTCCCCACCGAGCAGGCGCAAACAGCTTTTCCCCCCACGCCACCTTGCTGGGTATCTCGCACCGGACATCGAACCGGATGCGAGGGCAATCCGGTTGTCATGGAGAGAACGCAATGCTGAGTCCGCATGAATTCGCCACGCTACTGCTAGTGAAAGACGCCCCCGACCACCACGACATGGAGCGCGAGGAACTCGACGCACTGCTCGAACAGCAGCTCGTCCGCCTCGAAGGCCTTGGATCGGGCCGCCGATACTGCGTCACCGAGACCGGCGACGCGACGCTGCGCTCGATCAAATACCGATTTTCCTGACCGCGGCGGCCGCCGGACAGCCGCCGCGCGCATCATTGCCGGCCACGTACCCGCCACGGGACGCAGCCGGTTCGCCACGCATATCGACGCAGGGCGCCCGAACCGGGCGCCCGGGATGCGGTCGTTCGTGCATGCCGTCCGCGCTTGCCGTCCGCTGCTGCCGTGCGTTCTTGCCGTCCGTTTCTACCTTAGCCGCCGCGCAGCGTCGGATCGACGGCCGCGCGCCAGCTCAGCGCCTGCGCACGCGCGTCGTTGAAGTAGCTCACCCACGCGGCGCGGCCGGGCGAGCCCGGCGCCGCGTAGTGCGCCGAAAGTTCGTTTACGAACGCGCAGTAGCGCGCATCCGGCACGCCGCCGTGACGTTTCGCGACGTACGCGTCGTAGAGCGCCGAATAGGCCGGCCGCGCATCCACGCCCCAGTCGCGTGCCGCGCCGCCGCACGACGTCTGCAGCGCGTCGAACGACGGCGCCCGCCAGCCTCCGCCGAGCGGCAAATCGGCCGCGCAGCCCGCGAGCGCGGTTAGCGCGCCCGCGATGATCCAGATACGCATGACATCCCCCTGCGTCGACACGACGATACGGCAAGTATCGTCCGGGAACGCGCGCCGTGCCATCGTGCGCGTCTTTCGAACTTTACATCTTCGAATTTGTTCGTTAAATTTCGAATTCGAACATCATCAACGAGATCGCAGGTGACCGAACGCACTCTCCTCGACCTGCTCGTCATCGGCGGCGGCATCAACGGCGCGGGGATCGCGCGCGACGCGGCCGGCCGCGGCCTGTCGGTCGTGCTCTGCGAGCAGGACGATCTCGCGTCGCACACGTCGTCGGCGAGCACGAAGCTGATCCATGGCGGGCTGCGCTATCTCGAGTACAACGAGTTCGGGCTCGTCCGCAAGGCGCTGATGGAGCGCGAGACCTTGATGCGCGCGGCGCCGCAGATCATCCGGCCGCTGCGCTTCGTGATGCCGCACGTGCCGAACCTGCGTCCCGCGTGGCTGATCCGCCTCGGCCTCGTCCTCTACGATCACCTCGCGAAGCGCGAGTTGCTGCCCGGCTCGCGCGGCATCGACATGCGCCGCCATCCGGCCGGCGCGCCCCTCGTCGCGTCGATCCGGCGCGGCTTCGTTTATTCGGACGGCTGGGTCGACGATGCGCGCCTCGTCGTGCTGAACGCGATCGACGCGAACGAGCGCGGCGCCGAGATCCTGACACGCACGAAGCTCGTGTCGGCCGAGCGCGTCGGCCGCGAGTGGCACGCGCGGCTCGCGCTCGCCGACGGCACGACGCGCGTCGTGCGCGCCCGCGCGATCGCGAACGCGGCCGGCCCGTGGGTCGGCGACGTGCTGCACGGCGCGCTCGGCCGCGACGCGCGGCACAGCGTGCGGCTCGTGAAGGGCAGCCACATCGTCGTGCCGCGGCTGTTCGAGCACGATCACGCCTATATCTTCCAGAACCCGGACAAGCGGATCGTCTTTGCGATCCCGTACGAGCGCGACTTCACGCTGATCGGCACGACCGACGTCGAATACACGGCCGATCCGGCGAAAGTGTCGATCGACCGCGACGAGACGCGCTATCTGTGCGACTCGATCAACCGCTACTTCACGCGCAAGATCGCGCCGGCCGACGTGCGCTGGACGTACTCGGGCGTGCGCCCGCTGCTCGAGGACGAGCATGCGGACAATCCGTCGGCCGTCACGCGCGACTACAAGCTCGAGCTCGACGACGGCGACGGCGCGCCGCTGCTCTCGGTGTTCGGCGGCAAGATCACGACGTTCCGCAAGCTCGCGGAGGAAGCGGCCGACCTGCTGTGCGGCGCGCTCGGCCGCGACGCGCGCGCGTGGACGGCAGGCGTGCCGCTGCCGGGCGGCGATATCGCGAACGCGGCGTTCGACGCGTTCGCCGCCGGGTTCAGCGAGCGGCATCCGTGGCTGCCGGCCGCGCTCGCGCGCCGCTACGCGCACGCGTACGGCACGCGCGCGGCGCGCGTGATCGGCGGCGCGGCGTCGCTCGCCGGCCTCGGCGCGGAAATCGCGCCCGGGCTGTACGAGGCGGAGCTGCGCTACCTGCGCGACGCCGAATGGGCGACGCGCGCGGACGACGTGCTGTGGCGCCGCTCGAAGCTCGGGCTGCACGTCGAGCCGGGTACGCTCGACGCGGTGACGGCGGCCGTCGACGCGTGGTTCGCGGGCACGCCCGCAGGCGTGCCCGCTCCCGCTCCCGCGCCCACACTCACGCCCACATCCACGCCAGCGACGCACGGCTGACGCGCGGCCCGGATCCCGCATGCCGAATGCCCGCTCGGCGCAACACCCTTCCCGAATCGCGCATTCCAAGGCACGCTACGCGAAACACGGAGACACCACCATGCAGGACCAGTACATCCTCGCACTCGACCAGGGGACGACGAGCTCGCGCGCGATGCTGTTCGACCGCCACGGCAACGTCGTATCGTCCGCGCAGAAGGAGTTCGCGCAGATCTATCCGCGGCCGGGCTGGGTCGAGCACGATCCGCACGAAATCTGGTCGACGCAGGCGGGCGTCGCGGCCGAGGCGGTCACGCGCACCGGCCTCACCGGCGCGTCGATCGCCGCGATCGGCATCACGAATCAGCGCGAGACGACGATCGTCTGGAATCGCGACACCGGCCAGCCGGTCTACAACGCGATCGTCTGGCAGGACCGCCGCACCGCCGACTTCTGCGACACGCTGAAGGCGCAGGGCCACGAAGCGGCGGTCCGCGCGAAGACGGGCCTGCCGATCGACGCGTACTTCTCCGCGACGAAGATCCGCTGGATCCTCGACAACGTCCCCGGCGCGCGCGACGACGCACGCCAGGGCAAGCTCGCGTTCGGCACCGTCGACAGCTGGCTCGTGTGGAACTTCACGCAACACGCGCTGCACGTGACCGACGTGACGAACGCGTCGCGCACGATGCTGTTCAACATCCACACGCGGCAGTGGGACGACGACCTGCTCGCGCTGTTCGACATCCCGCGCGCGATGCTGCCGGACGTGAAGGCGTCGTCCGACATCTACGGGCCGACGAAGACGACCGTGTTCGCATCGAAGATTCCGCTCGCGGGGATCGCGGGCGATCAGCATGCGGCACTGTTCGGCCAGATGTGCACGACGTCCGGGATGGTGAAGAACACATACGGCACCGGCTGCTTCCTGATGATGAACACCGGCGCGACGCCGATCGAATCGAAGAACCATCTCGTCACGACGATCGCGTGGCAGATCGGCGACGACGTGCGGTACGCGCTCGAGGGCAGCATCTTCATCGCGGGCGCGGTCGTGCAGTGGCTGCGCGACGGGCTCGGAATCATCCGGCACGCGGCGGACGTCGAAGCGCTCGCCGCGCGCGTGCCGCACAGCGACGGCGTGTATCTCGTTCCCGCGTTCGCGGGCCTCGGCGCGCCGCACTGGAACGCGCGCGCGCGCGGCTCGCTGTTCGGGCTCACGCGCGGCACGACGTCCGCGCATCTCGCGCGCGCGGCGCTCGACGCGATCGCCTACCAGTCGCTCGACGTGCTCGCCGCGATGGAGGCCGATTCCGGCATCCGCATCGGCGAGCTGCGCGTCGACGGCGGCGCGAGCGCGAACGATCTGCTGATGCAGTTCCAGGCCGACCTGCTCGGCGTCGATGCGGTGCGTCCGCGGATCACCGAGACGACCGCGCTCGGCGCCGCGTATCTCGCGGGCCTCGCGGTCGGTTACTGGCAAGGCGTCGACGAGCTGCACAGCCAGTGGCGGCTCGACCGGCGCTTCGCGCCGTCGATGCCGGCCGCGCAGGTCGACGCGTGCCGCGCCGGCTGGCAGCGCGCGGTGCGCGCGGCGAAGGCGTGGGCCGACGACGCCGCGCAATAGCGGTCGCGCGAAAACACGTATCATGGCGCATGACCGCGTCGCCGACGCACGATTCATCCCTCACCATGCTCGATCACCTCATCTGCGACTGCGACGGCGTGCTCGTCGACAGCGAAGTCGTCGCCGACCGCGTACTGCTCGAAACGCTTTCCGCCACGTTTGCTCACCTCGACTTCCGAGACGTCGCCAAAACCGCGTTCGGCCAGCAGACGTCGCGCTTCCTCGCCGGGATCGAGACCCGTTTCGGGATCAAGATGCCCGAGAACTTCATCGAGACGATCGAGCGCAACATCGAGGTCGGGCTCGCGCAGTCGCTGCTGCCGATCACCGGTGTGCGCGATGCGCTGCTGAAGGTCGGCCTGCCGGCGGCCGTCGTGTCGAACAGCCGGCTCAAGCGCGTGCGCAATTCGCTGAAGCGCGCGGGGCTCGCCGAGATTTTCGGCGAGCGCGTGTTCAGCTCCGAGCAGGTCGCGCGGCCGAAACCCTATCCGGACGTCTATCTGCACGCGGCGTGCACGCTCGGCGTCGAGCCCGAGCGCTGCCTCGTCGTCGAGGACAGCGTGTCGGGCCTGAACGCCGCGCGCGCGGCCGGCATGAAGACGATCGCGTTCGTCGGCGCGAGCCACATCCCGGACAACTACGCGGACGCGCTGCGCGCGATGGGCATTACGCGGATCATGCGCTCGATGGACGAGCTGCCCGCGCTCGTCGACGCGGGCCGGCGCGGCGAGTTCGGCGACGTGCAGTCGTAATACGTCCCCCTCCCTTTTTTCGCGCGGCCCGCGCCCGCTTCGAGATCAGGCCGGCTCCGCGCAGCGCTCGCGCACGGCCGCGAGCGCCTCGCGGAACGCAACGAGCTCCGCGATCGTCAGCATCGGCAGCCCATGGCGCGCGGCGAAGCGCTCGACGTCCGCGCCGCGCGTCATCGAGCCGTCCGGGTTCATCAGCTCGCACAACACGCCGGCGGGCTTCAACCCCGCGAGGATCGTCAGGTCGACCGTGCCCTCGGTGTGGCCGCGCCGCGCGAGCACGCCGCCCGGCTGCGCGCGCAGCGGGAACACGTGGCCGGGACGAACGATGTCGTGCGGCGTCGCGCCGTTCGCGATCGCCGCGCGGATCGTCGTCACGCGGTCGGCCGCCGACACGCCGGTCGACACGCCGTCGCGCGCCTCGATCGACACCGTGAACGCGGTGCCGTTGCGGCTCTCGTTCTGCCCGACCATCGGCGGCAGCGCGAGCGCGCGCACCTTGTCGTCGGTCAGGCACAGGCACACGATCCCGCTGCATTCGCGGATCAGGAGCGCCATCGTTTCGGGTGTGAGCCGCTCGGCGGCGACGATCAGGTCGGCCTCGTTCTCGCGGTCGTGATCGTCCTGCAACACGACCGCGCGCCCGGCGCGCAGCGCGTCGAGCGCGGCCGCGATGCGCGGCGGCACCGGCTCGGTGTCGAGCAGCGGGAGATCGGCGAATGCGTCGGCGGGCGCCGACGGGGAAGGCAACGGAAAGGATTGAACAGACGGGTAGGACATGTGAAACGCTCCTCGCGAATCGATTGGGCGAAAAACGTTTCAGGGCTTTTTGCAAACAGACAGCACGGCAGCCGCTTCGCGCACGCGCGAAACGGCCCTGACGGACATGACCATCTGCACATCTTCTCTCATCCGGACTGTGACCGTCGGCTCTGGCATTGAACCAGATCTGCTGACCCCACGCACGATGCGCGGGCGCTCGCGGGCTTGCCGGCTGACGCCGGCCTACCGCCGGTGGGGAATTTCGCCCCGCCCTGAAGACGCACTGATGCCGGTAAAACCGGCCGAGGAAGAATACAACAACCGGCCGGGCACCGCACAAGACCCGGCCGGCGAATAAGGGCCGCAACACGCGCCCGTCCCGGCCGTCGAGCCGAACCGAAAAGCTATAATAGAAAGCTTTCCCGACGGTCTTGCGGCCGTCCCGATCCACCATTGACGACGCCCCCAGGTCAACCACTGCGAACGGCGAACCCCATGACCAAGAAAGTTTACGTAAAAACCTTCGGCTGCCAGATGAACGAGTACGACTCCGACAAGATGGTCGACGTGCTCCATGCGGCCGAAGGTCTCGAGAAGACTGACTCCCCCGAGGACGCGGACATCATCCTGTTCAACACCTGCTCGGTGCGCGAAAAGGCGCAGGAGAAGGTGTTCTCCGACCTCGGCCGCGTGCGCGAGCTGAAGGAGGCGAAGCCGGATCTGCTGATCGGCGTCGGCGGCTGCGTCGCGAGCCAGGAAGGCGCGTCGATCGTGTCGCGCGCGCCGTACGTCGACCTCGTGTTCGGCCCGCAGACGCTGCACCGCCTGCCGCAGATGATCGACCAGCGCCGCGCAAGCGGCCGCGCGCAGGTCGACATCTCGTTCCCCGAAATCGAGAAGTTCGATCATCTGCCGCCCGCGCGCGTCGAAGGCCCGAGCGCGTTCGTGTCGATCATGGAAGGCTGCAGCAAGTACTGCAGCTACTGCGTGGTGCCGTACACGCGCGGCGACGAGGTGTCGCGCCCGCTCGACGACGTGCTCGCCGAAATCGCCGGCCTCGCCGACCAGGGCGTGCGCGAAGTCACGCTGCTCGGGCAGAACGTCAACGCCTATCGTGGAAAATTCGGTGGCGCGCTCGCTCAGGGTGCGCAAGAGATCGCCGATTTCGCGACGCTGATCGAATACGTCGCCGACATCCCGGGCATCGAGCGGATCCGCTACACGACGTCGCATCCGAAGGAATTCACGCAGCGGCTGATCGACGTGTACGCGAAGGTGCCGAAGCTCGTGAGCCATTTGCATCTGCCGGTGCAGCACGGCTCCGACCGCATCCTGATGGCGATGAAGCGCGGCTACACGGTGCTCGAATACAAATCGGTGATCCGCAAGCTGCGCGCGATCCGGCCGGACCTGTCGCTGTCGACCGACATCATCGTCGGCTTCCCGGGCGAGACCGAGGCCGACTTCGACAAGACGATGGCGCTCGTCGCCGACATGCGCTACGACACGAGCTTCTCGTTCATCTACAGCCCGCGCCCCGGCACGCCGGCCGCGAACCTGCACGACGACACGCCGCGCGAGGTCAAGCTCAAACGCCTGCAACATCTGCAGGCGACGATCGAGGAGAACGTCGCGAAAATCAGCGCGTCGATGGTCGGCAAGGTCGAACGGATTCTCGTCGAAGGGCCGTCGCGCAAGGATCCGAACGAGCTCGCGGGCCGCACCGAGAACAACCGCGTCGTGAACTTCCCGGCGCCGCTCGCCGCGCATCCGCGCCTGATCGGCCAGATGATCGACGTGAAGATCAACCACGCGTATCCGCATTCGCTGCGCGGCGAACTCGTGCTCGCGCACGACGACGCGAGCAACGCAACGCACTGACGACCGCTCAACGAGGAGCCCGACGCCACCTTGAAACCTGTACAAGCACTGGAATTCACCGCGCCGCACGACGACAACGCGCGCCTCGCGAACCTCTGCGGCCCGCTCGACGAGAATCTGCGGCAGATCGAACAGGCGCTCGACGTAACGCTGTCGCGACGCGGCCACCGGATCGCGATCCGCGGCCGCGGCGCGAAACTCGCGCTCACCGCGCTCGAGAACTTCTACAACCGCTCCGGCGATCCGCTGTCGGTCGACGACATCCAGCTCGCGCTCGTCGAGGTGCGCCATCGCGGCGGCAACGGCAGCCAGGACACGCTCGACGTGCGCTTTCGCGGCGATCCGGACCATCCGTTCGACGAGCCGGTCGTGAGCCTCGACGACGAGGCGCTCGACGAAGCCGGGCCGAAGCTGTACACGCGCCGCGCGGACCTGCGTGGCCGCACGCCCGCGCAGCGCGAGTATCTGAAGCAGATCCTGTCGCACGACGTCACGTTCGGGATCGGCCCGGCCGGCACCGGCAAGACCTATCTCGCGGTCGCGTGCGCGGTCGACGCACTCGAGCGCGATCAGGTGAAGCGGATCGTGCTCACGCGGCCGGCCGTCGAGGCGGGCGAGCGGCTCGGCTTCCTGCCCGGCGATCTCGCGCAGAAGGTCGATCCGTATCTGCGGCCGCTGTACGACGCGCTCTATGATCTGCTCGGCTTCGACAAGACCGCGAAGATGTTCGAGCGGCAGATGATCGAGATCGCGCCGCTCGCGTACATGCGCGGACGCACGCTGAACCACGCGTTCATCATCCTCGACGAGGCGCAGAACACGACGCCCGAGCAGATGAAGATGTTCCTCACGCGGATCGGCTTCGGCTCGAAGGCGGTCGTGACCGGCGACACGAGCCAGGTCGACCTGCCGCGCGGGCACAAGAGCGGGCTCGTCGAGGCGCAGCAGGTGCTCGGCGGCGTGCGCGGGATCGCGCTCACGCGCTTCACGAGCGCGGACGTGGTCCGGCATCCGCTCGTCGCGCGGATCGTCGAGGCATACGACGAGTTCCACGCGCAGCGCAAGGACGAGTGACGCGCGTCGCGCCGGCGACGACACCCGCGGCCCGGCTGCCTTCGGCAGGCCGGGCCGCTTTTTTGGCGGGTGGCCCCACCGTCCGAAAACCGGTCGGTTTATCGCCCGGCAAATCGGGGAACGACGGGCCGTTTGGTGTATCCTCAGCGCGTCCCATTTGCTGCTCGCGTCATGAAATCTTCCCGCTCCCGCAAGTCCGCCCGCGCCGCCCAGACGGTGCCCCCGATTCCCCGCCTGTCGCTGTTCGACGCGAAGGGCAAGGTCAAGACCGTCGATGCGCAGGCGCTTCGGATCGACTTCAGCGACGGCCGCGCGCTGATGTTCGACCTGTCGGGCAGCGCCGGCGACGCCGCGGTCGCGATCGTCGCGCAGCACGCGGACCCGGCGATGCGCGCGACGCTCGCGCTGCGCCCCGAGCATTACGACAGCCTGACGCTGCACGTCGGCGCCGAAATCGCGCCGCCCGATGTCGGACATGCACTCGGGCACGAGCACGGCGCGCGCGAGCCCGAGCTCGATCTCGTCGTGCAGTACGGCGACGAGATCACCGATGCGCAGCGCAAGGCGCTGCCCAAGCGCAAGCTGATCGCCGAATGGCTCGCGCCCGCGCTGTTCGCCGACGCCGAGCTGACCGTGCGCTTCGTCGGCGAAGCGGAAGGCCGCACGCTCAACGACAGCTATCGCCACAAGGACTACCCGACGAACGTGCTGACGTTCGCGTACGACGACTCGCCGGCCGACAAGGTCGTCGGCGATCTCGTGCTGTGCTGCCCGGTCGTCGAGCAGGAAGCCGGCGACCAGAAGAAGGCGCTCACCGCGCACTATGCGCATCTGCTCGTGCACGGCGCGCTGCACGCGCAGGGCTACGACCACGAGACGAGCGAAGAGGACGCCGCCGAAATGGAGGCGCTCGAAGTCGACATCCTCGCGAAACTGGGCTTCCCGAACCCGTACATGTAAATAAAACGCGCCTGCCGCCATGCGTCCCGCCGCCTTGCTTGCTTCCGGGTATCCGCCGCTGCTCGACCACGAGCCGCTGCTGACGGACGACGAGATGGCCGCTTCGCTCACGCAGGCGCTGAGCGGCTGGGACGGCCGGCGGGATCTGTGGCTGTTCGGCTATGGCTCGCTGATCTGGAACCCCGGGATGCCGACCGTCGACGCGGTGCGCGGCAAGGTGCACGGCTATCACCGCGGCCTCTATCTGTGGTCGCGCGTGAACCGCGGCACGCCCGAGCGCCCGGGCCTCGTGCTCGCGCTCGACCGCGGCGGCTCGTGCCCCGGCATCGCGTTCCGGGTCGACGGGCCGACCGCGATGCCGCATCTCGAGACGCTGTGGAAGCGCGAGATGACGGGCGGCTCGTACCGGCCCGCGTGGCTGCCGTGCTCGCTCGCGAACGGCGAACGCGTGAGCGCGCTCGCGTTCGTGATGCGCCGCGACGCGCCGACCTACGCGGGCAAGCTGCCCGACCATGTGATGAAGACCGTGTTCGACTGCGCGGAGGGCCGCTACGGGACGACGCTCGACTACGTGCGCCGCACCGTCGACGCGCTGCGCGCGAGCGGCATTCCGGACCGCACGCTCGAAGCGCTGCTCGCGCGGTGCCGGTGATCGCATGGATACGGCGGCGGCTGCGGCTGCTGCTGCGGCGGCGTCAATCGTCCGATCAACGCGCCCCCGACAAGAATCCAATGTGCGCCCCCCGGAATGCGACAGCCATTCGTAAGCCTCGACGCGGCCTGCCCCGCGGCGTCGTTCTGCGCTACGATGGATGCCACGGACGGCGCGCGTGTTGCACGAAATGCACGAAACGCACGAAGCGCGCGGTCCGAGCGAGCGGAGCGCGTGGGCTCGCCGCACCGGCCGGCCCGGTCCGCGGCGACACGGCCGCGCCATACCGTTGGTGTATCCTTGCCGATTCGATGACCGCGCGCCCCGATGTGAGCCGGGCGCCCCACCATGAACGATTCCTATCCCAGTCGAAAATCCAGCGACAAACCGCATGAGAAGCGCTCGCTGCTCGAGCGCCTGACCGACTTCATCTCGCCCGAGCCCGAATCCCGCGCCGAGCTGCTCGAAATCCTGCAGGACGCGCACGAACGCAACCTGATCGACGCCGATTCGCTGTCGATGATCGAGGGCGTGTTCCAGGTCTCCGATCTGTGCGCGCGCGACATCATGGTCCCCCGCGCGCAGATGGACGCGATCAACATCGTCGACAAGCCCGAGGATTTCATCCCGTTCGTGCTCGAGAAGGCGCACTCGCGCTATCCGGTCTACGAGGAGAACCGCGACAACGTGATCGGCGTGCTGCTCGCGAAGGATCTGCTGCGCTTTTACGCGGAAGATGAATTCGACGTGCGCGGGATGCTGCGCCCCGCCGTGTTCATTCCGGAATCGAAGCGGCTGAACGTGCTGCTGCACGACTTCCGCGTGAACCGCAACCATCTCGCGATCGTCGTCGACGAATACGGCGGCGTCGCGGGCCTGATCACGATCGAGGACGTGCTCGAGCAGATCGTCGGCGACATCGAGGACGAATACGACTTCGACGAGGAAGCCGGCAACATCATCTCGGCGCCGGACGGGCGCTTCCGCGTGCGCGCGCTGACCGAGATCGAGCAGTTCAACGACGCGTTCGGCACCGATTTCCCCGACGACGAGGTCGACACGATCGGCGGCCTCATCACCCATCACTTCGGGCGCGTCCCGCACCGCGGCGAGAAGCTGCGGCTCGGCAATCTCGTGTTCGAGATCCAGCGCGGCGACGCGCGCCAGGTCCACGTGCTGCTCGTGCGCCGCGACCCGCTCGCGAGCCGCCGCGCCGAGGCCGCGCACGAGGACTGATCGCCTTTCCGACAGCAACCGCCCTTTTTTGCTTTTCAACCCGCATGGCCGATCCGATCTCGTCCCGCCGCCCGCCGGGCGGCCTTAGCGTGCCCGCCGTCGGCCGCGCGCTGCCGCGCTGGCACTATCCGGCGGCGCTGCTGGCCGGCGCCGCCAACACGCTGAGCTTCGCGCCGACGCCGCACGGCGGCTGGCTGCAACTGCTCGTGTTCGCCTGGTTCTTCGCGCAGCTCACGCGCACCGCGAGCTGGCGCAGCGCGGCGGCGACCGGCGGCGCGTTCGGCTTCGGCAACTTCATCACCGGCATCTGGTGGCTCTTCATCAGCATGCACGTGTACGGCGAGATGGCCGCGCCGCTCGCCGGCGCCGCGCTCGTGCTGTTCGCGCTGTACCTGTCGCTGTACCCGGCGTTCTCGGCCGGGCTGTGGTCGTTCTGCGCGGGGCATGCGTGGCATCGCCGCGAACCCGATCCGCGCCCGTTCACGCCGACCTGGCACGGCGCGTTCGCGTTCGCGAGCGCGTGGGCGCTCGGCGAATGGCTGCGCGGCACCGTGTTCACCGGCTTTCCGTGGCTCGCGAGCGGCTATCCGCAGGTCGACGGGCCGCTCGCCGGCTTCGCGCCGGTCGTCGGCGTGTACGGGATCGGCTGGGTGCTCGCGCTGGTTGCCGCACTCGCCGTCCAGGCGCTCGCGGCCGCGCGACGCGCGAACGGTGGGGCATCCAACGGCGTGTCGAATGGATCGTCGCCGAACGGACCGCGCGGCGCGGCGGCGGCCGGTAACACACGTACGCGGATCGCGGCGCCGGCCGGTGTCGCGATCGCGCTCGTCGCGGCGGGGCTCGGGCTGTCGCAGGTCGCGTGGACCGTGCCCGCGAACGCGCCGCTCACGGTGCGGCTGCTGCAGGGCAACGTGAAGCAGGACGTCAAGTTCGAGCAGGCCGGCATCGACGCGGCGATCGCGATGTATCAGCAGATGATCACGTCGAAGCCGGCGGACCTGATCGTCACGCCCGAAACCGCGATCGCGGTGATGATCCAGGAATTGCCGGAGCCGTTCGCGCGCGCGGTGCGCGCGTTCAGCGACCGCACCGGAACGGCGCTGCTGTTCGGCGCGATCGGCGCGACCGTCACGCAGGACGGTCAATATACCGACTACACGAACAGCCTCTACGGCGTCACGCCGGGCTCGACCGACATCTACCACTACGACAAGCACCACCTCGTCCCGTTCGGCGAGTTCATCCCGTGGGGGTTCCGCTGGTTCGTGAACCTGATGAAGATGCCGCTCGGCGACTTCGCGCGCGGCGCGCTCGTGCAGAAGCCGTTCCTCGTGCGCAACCAGCCGGTGATGGCCGACATCTGCTACGAGGACTTGTTCGGCGAGGAGATTGCCGCGTCGATCCGCGACAACCCGCTGACGCCGGGCGTGCTCGTGAACACGACGAACCTCGCATGGTTCGGCGACACGATCGCGCTCGACCAGCATCTGCAGATCGCGCGGATGCGTGCGCTCGAGACCGGCCGGCCGATGCTGCGCGCGACGAACACCGGGATGACCGCCGCGATCGACGCGCGCGGCCGCGTGATCGGCCGGCTCAAGCCGTTCACGATCGGCTCGCTCGACGTGCGGATCGAAGGCACGACCGGCCTCACGCCGTACGTGACGAGCGGCAACAACGCGGTGCTCGCGGCGGCGCTCGTGCTGCTCGCGTTCGGCTTCACGTTCGGGCCGGGGTTGCGGCGGCGGGGGTGATCTCGGGCGCCACGCCCGATCGCGCCCGCTTACGCATGCCTGCCTACACGAACGAACTGCGAGCAACGCACATCGTCGCGATAAAAGCTCGCAATGGCAGACCTATCTCGATTTGATCTAGTCATGAACAAGCATTGCCACCCAATGTAATATTTTCGAAAGAAAACGGCGCCTGTTCCGGGCTGCGTATCGGACGCGATGCGCAGCCAACTTTTTTCGAGGATCGGTGAATGACGATGCAAGTGCTGTCGGAAAACGAAATTCGTGAGGTTTCTGGAGGATTGGGACCGGTCGGTGCACTTTCGGGTGGGATCGGCGGGCTGGCAATGTACGCCGGCAGTCATTATTTCTTCAACCAACCCATGACGTGGCAAGGAGCAGCCTGGGCTGCAGGCACGGGCGCCGCGATCGGCGCGACGGGCGGTGCCCTGATGGCAGCATCTGGCGGCGGACTCGCCGCGAACCTCGCATGGCGCCCCGGCATGATGAGCGCCAACTTTGGTCTTGGTCAGTATTCCAACCACAAGGACTGGTAACGGTTCGCATCGCCTCGCCGTTGCGCGAGGCGATGCGAATTGCGAGAAAAGACATGCTCGAGTCTCTGGTCAGCTTTGTCGCCGGCGCGATGGAAGCCTACTTTCAGCAGCGGCGCACGAAACCGCTGAACGTGTTCCTGGTTACCTTTTCTCTCTTCACGGTGATCCCGGCCATTGGTCTGCCGCTGTCGGCTCCCGCCGGCGCGCCGGAGCGAAGCTGGGTATTCATCATCGTGCTGTCGGCAGGTTCGGGATTGTTCATGGGACTGCTGATGATCACCCTCCTGCACATTCATCGGCGCAAATCGAAAACGGCCCAACTCGATCAATGATCGACGCCGCGCAAAACCTCGCCCGCCAGTCTCACCATCCCGCCTTCCTCCATTCCAGCCGCACCCGCCCGCCGATCCGGTAAAATTACGCGTTTTCGCACACCAATAAAACCGCGCAGCCGCGCGGGCAGCCTTGCGAGCCGTCCGGCCCGAAGCACCGCCCGCAACGAAGCGCCAGCGCCACGAAGGCTCTACATGCTTACGTTTCAGCAAATCATCCTGACACTGCAGTCCTACTGGGACAAGCAGGGTTGCGCGCTGCTCCAGCCGATCGACATGGAAGTCGGCGCCGGCACGTCGCACGTCCACACGTTCCTGCGCGCGGTCGGCCCCGAGCCGTGGCGCGCCGCGTACGTCCAGCCGTCGCGCCGCCCGAAGGACGGCCGCTACGGCGAGAACCCGAACCGCCTGCAGCACTACTACCAGTATCAGGTCGTGCTGAAGCCGGCGCCCGAGAACATCCTCGACCTGTACCTCGGCTCGCTCGAGGCGCTCGGCTTCGACCTGCAGCAGAACGACGTGCGCTTCGTCGAGGACGACTGGGAGAACCCGACGCTCGGCGCGTGGGGCCTCGGCTGGGAAGT
This sequence comes from Burkholderia guangdongensis, assembly GCF_013403875.1. GTDB lineage: Bacteria > Pseudomonadota > Gammaproteobacteria > Burkholderiales > Burkholderiaceae > Burkholderia > Burkholderia guangdongensis. Next base: position 102,169 of record NZ_JACBNX010000015.1, read on the forward strand.
CTGGCTGAACGGGATGGAAGTCACGCAGTTCACGTACTTCCAGCAGGTCGGCGGCCTCGACTGCAAGCCGGTGCTCGGCGAGATCACGTACGGCCTCGAGCGCCTCGCGATGTATCTGCAGAAAGTCGAGAACGTGTACGACCTCGTGTGGACCGAGTGGGAAGAGATGGGCCCGAACGGCCCCGAGCTGCGCCGCCTCACGTACGGCGACGTGTACCACCAGAACGAGGTCGAGCAGTCGACGTACAACTTCGAGCACGCGAACGTCGACCTGCTGTTCACGTTCTTCAACAGTTACGAAGCGGAAGCGAAGCGGATGATCGACGCGCAGCTCGCGCTGCCCGCGTATGAGCTCGTGCTGAAGGCCGGCCACACGTTCAACCTGCTCGACGCGCGCGGCGCGATCTCGGTGACCGAGCGCGCGGCGTATATCGGCCGCATCCGCGCGCTGTCGCGCCTCGTCGCGCAGGGTTATTACGACTCGCGCGAGAAGCTCGGCTTCCCGATGCTCGGCAATCCGCCGGGCGTGCCGGGCCTCACCACCGACGAGCAAGACGCCGCGCAGCCGGCCTGGGCGCCGCCGCTCAAGGTCGAACGCAAGATCGATCAGGACTGACGAGATTTCTCCCACATCATGACGCACAACCATCCCGCCCCCCTGCTCGTCGAGCTGCTGACCGAAGAGCTGCCGCCGAAGGCGCTCGCGCGCCTCGGCGACGCGTTCGCCGAAGGCCTCGCGCAACGCCTCGCCGCGCGCGACCTGATCGAAGGCGAGCTGACGTTCGAACGCTATGCGACGCCGCGCCGTCTCGCGGTCGTCGTGCAGAACGTGCGCGCGGTCGCGCCCGAGAAGCAGGTCCGCGAAAAAGTGCTGCCGGTGTCGGTCGCGCTCGACGCCGAAGGCAAGCCGACCGCGCCGCTCGCGAAGAAGCTCGCCGCGCTCGGCTTCCCGAACCTGTCGATCGCCGATCTCGAACGCGCGCAGGACGGCAAGGCCGAAGCGTTCTTCGTCAACTACTCGGCGGCCGGCGCCGCGCTCGCGGACGGCCTGCAGGCCGCGCTCGACGAGACGCTCGCGAAGCTGCCGATCCCGAAGGTGATGACGTACCAGCGCCCGGACGGCTCCGACGTGCAGTTCGTGCGCCCCGTGCACCGGCTGACCGCGCTGCACGACGACCGTGTGGTGCCCGTCACCGCGTTCGGCGTCGACGCCGGCGACACGACGCTCGGCCACCGCTTCCTGTCCGACGGCCTCGTCGCGATTCCGCATGCAAGCACGTACGCGGACACGCTGCGCGACAAGGGCCACGTGATCGCGCATTTCGAGGGCCGCAAGGACACGATCCGCGCGCAGCTGAACGCGCACGCGGACGGCGATGAAGTCGTGATGCCCGAGTCGCTGCTCGACGAGGTGACGTCGCTCGTCGAATGGCCGGTCGTCTATCCGTGCCGCTTCGAGGACGAGTTCCTGCAGGTGCCGCAGGAATGCCTGATCCTGACGATGCAGACGAACCAGAAGTATTTCGCGCTGACCGACGCGGCCGGCAAGCTGCGCTCGCGCTTCCTGATCGTGTCGAACATCGCGACGAAGACGCCCGGCGAAATCGTCGAAGGCAACGAACGCGTCGTGCGCCCGCGCCTCGCGGACGCGAAGTTCTTCTTCGAGCAGGACAAGAAGAAGACGCTGGCGGACCGCGTGCCGCTGCTCGCGAACGTCGTCTATCACAACAAGCTCGGCTCGCAGCTCGCGCGCGTCGAGCGCGTCGAGACGCTGGCCGGCGAGATCGCGCCCGCGATCGGCGCCGACGCGGCGCTCGCGAAGCGCGCCGCGCGCCTCGCGAAGGCGGACCTGCTGACCGACATGGTCGGCGAGTTCCCGGAGCTGCAGGGCACGATGGGCACGTACTACGCGCGCCACGACGGCGAGCCGGACGACGTCGCGATCGCGTGCACCGAGCACTACCAGCCGCGCTTCTCCGGCGACGCGCTGCCGGGCGCGCCGGTGTCGACCGCGGTCGCGCTCGCGGACAAGCTCGAGACGATCGTCGGCATCTGGGGAATCGGCCTCGCGCCGACCGGCGAGAAGGATCCGTTCGCGCTGCGCCGCCATGCGCTCGGCGTGCTGCGCCTGCTGCTCGAAAAACAGCTGCCGCTCGACATCGTGTCGCTGCTGCGCACCGCACACGCGCGCTTCGCGACCGTGCCGGGCGTCGCCGAAGCGACGGACGCAATCTATGCATTCTTCATCGACCGCCTGCGCGGCCTGCTGCGCGAGCGCGGCTACACGGCCGGCGAAGTCGACGCGGTGCTGAGCCTGAACCCGACGCGCATCGACGATCTCGTCGCGCGCCTCGACGCGGTGCGCGAGTTCACGCGCCTCGATGAAAGCGAAGCGCTCGCGGCCGCGAACAAGCGGATCTCGAACATCCTGAAGAAATCGGAGAGCGGCGCGAACGGCGCGGTACAGCCGGCGCTGCTCGTCGAGGCGGCCGAGAAGGCACTGGCCGACCAGCTCGCCGAAGTGACGCCGCGCGTGCAGTCGCAGCTCGAGGCGCGCGCGTACACGGGCGCGCTGTCGGCGCTCGCCGCGCTGCGCGCGCCGGTCGACACGTTCTTCAACGACGTGATGGTCAACGCGGACGATCCGGCGCTGCGCGCGAACCGGCTCGCGCTGCTGTCCGCGCTGCATCAGCAGATGAACTGCGTCGCGGACATCTCGAAGCTCGCCGCTTAAGAAGGACCGCCCGAGATGCCGATCAGCGCCATCAAGAAGCTCGTCGTCCTCGACCGGGACGGCGTGATCAACGTCGATTCGGACGCGTTCATCAAGACGCCCGACGAGTGGATCCCGCTGCCCGGCAGCCTCGAGGCGATCGCGCGGCTCAACCACGCGGGCTACCGCGTCGTCGTCGCGACGAACCAGTCCGGCATCGGCCGCGGCCTGTTCGACATGGCCACGCTGAACGAGATGCATCTGAAGATGCATCGCGCGGCCGCGGCGGTCGGCGCGCGGATCGACGCGGTGTTCTTCTGCCCGCACACCGAGGCCGATCACTGCGACTGCCGCAAGCCGAAGCCCGGCATGATGCAGATGATCGCCGAGCGCTTCGAGATCGAGCCCGAGCACACGCCGGTCGTCGGCGATTCGCTGCGCGACCTGCAGGCGGGCGTCGCGTTGCGCTTCCAGCCGCATCTGGTGCTGACCGGCAAGGGCAAGAAGACGCTCGCCGCCGGCGGGCTGCCGCCGGGCACGAAGGTCCACGACGACCTGCGCGCGTTCGCGCACGATTTTCTTTCACACGAACAGGAGTGACGCGGCCGCCGCGCGCATCCTCCATCACGATCCGGTCACGCCGATGCGCTTCGTCCGCTCCCTGCTGCTTTTCATCTACTTCATCGTCTATACGGCGCCTTACGCGACCGCGTGCTTCATCGCGTTCCCGTTCCTGCGCCCCGACGCGCGCTACTGGATGGCGGCCGGCTGGTGCCGCTCGACGCTGTGGGTCGTCCGCTGGCTGAACGGGATCCGCTACCGGATCGAGGGCCTCGAGAACCTGCCCGACGGCCCGGCCGTGCTGCTGTCGAAGCATCAGTCCGCGTGGGAGACGCTCGCGTTCCCCGCGATCATGCCGCGCCCGCTCTGCTACGTGTTCAAGCGCGAGCTGCTGTACGTGCCGTTCTTCGGCTGGGCGCTCGGGATGCTGCACATGGTCCACATCAACCGCAAGGAAGGCCTGCGCGCGTTCGACTCGGTGATCCGCCAGGGCAAGAAGCGGCTCGCCGAGGGCGCGTGGGTGATCATGTTCCCGGAAGGCACGCGCACGCCGGTCGGCCGCCAGGGCAAGTACAAGACGGGCGGCGCGCGCTTCGCGCTCGCGGCCGGCGCGCCGGTCGTGCCGATCGCGCACAACGCCGGCCACGTATGGCCGCGCAACTCGTTCATGAAATATCCGGGCACCGTTACCGTGTCGATCGGCAAGCCGATCGACGTGACGGGGCTCACGCCGGATGCACTGAACTCGCGGGTCGAAGACTGGATCGAAGCGGAAATGCGCCGCATCGATCCGGATGCGTATCCGTCGTCGTCGGACGACGCCGCGCGACGCGACGCCGCGCGTGCCTGATGTGTGCCTGATGTGTGCCTGAAGCATTGCGCCGGCCCACGCCGTCGCGCACGACAACACGAAGCGAATTGATGACGAAACGTTCGCGCCCGCGGCCCGCCGTCGTGGCGCTCGACCACCAGCAGCTCGATCTGCCGCTCTTCGACGGGCCGGCCGCCGCGCCGTCGCCCACCGAACCCGCGCCCGACCGCACGCGCGTGCGCACGATCGCGCTCGACAGCCGCGTGCTCGAATACCGGCTGAAGCGCTCCGCGCGCCGCACGATCGGCTTCTCGATCGACGGCAGCGGTCTCACGATCACCGCGCCGCGCTGGGTCACGCTCGCCGACATCGAAGCGGCGATCGCGGAAAAGCAGCGCTGGATCTTCGCGAAGCTCGCGGAATGGAAACTGCGCACCGAGCAGCGCGCGCTGCCGCAAATCGTGTGGCGCGACGGCACGCAGCTTCCGTACCTGGGCCGGCCTGTCGCGGTCGCGCTCGCGGGCAATGCGGGTGCGGTCGCGTTCGACCCGGACGCGCGGCAGCTCGCGCTGCCGCTGCCCGCGCACGCGGACGCGCAGCAGATCAAGGACCGCGTGCAGGGCTGGCTGCAGGGCGAAGCGAAGCGGATCTTCGGCGAGCGCCTCGCGGTCTACGCGGACAAGCTCGGCGTCGCGTATTCCGCGTATGCGCTATCGTCGGCCGCGACGCGCTGGGGAAGCTGTTCGAGCGACGGCAAGATCCGGCTGAACTGGCGGCTGATCCACTTCCCGATGTCGATCATCGATTACGTCGTCGCGCACGAACTCGCGCATCTGCGCGAGATGAACCACAGCCCGCGCTTCTGGCAGACCGTCGAGTCGATCTTCCCGGAATTCCGCGAGGCGCGGCACACGCTGAAGCACCATCCGCCCGAGCTGATGCCGACGCTCTGACGAACGCGCGCGGTCAGTGCGCCTTCTTCTGGATGAATTCGATCTTGTAGCCGTCCGGATCCTCGACGAACGCGATCACGGTCGTGCCGTGCTTCATCGGCCCCGCTTCGCGCGTGACCTTGCCGCCTTGCGCCTTGATCCGCTCGCACGCCTGATACGCGTCGTCGACCTCGACCGCGAGATGGCCGAAGCCCGCGCCGAGATCGTAGGACGCCGTGTCCCAGTTGTGGGTCAGCTCAATCACCGCGCTGCGGCTCTCGTCGTCGTAGCCGACGAACGCGAGCGTGAACCGGCCTTCCGGAAAGTCGTCGCGGCGCAGCAGCTTCATCCCGAGCAATTCGGTATAGAACTGGATCGAGCGGTCGAGATCGCCGACTCGCAGCATCGTGTGCAGCAAACGCATGGATGAACTCCTGGGGACTGGCGGGAAAGGCCGAATGTACCAGAGTCGCGCCGGTTCCGCCGCCGCGCGGAACCGGCGATGCGTGTGCCGCCCGCCGCTACGCGACGCAGCTCGGATACGGCGCCTTCTCCTTTTTCTTGATCGGACAAAGCTTGAACGGCATCAGCGTCTTGATCCGGCTCGCCCACAGCGCGTCGTCGATCTGCGGCGCCTGCGTCGGATTCCCGCGCTCGGCCCACTGCAACGTGTAGAAATCCTTCGCCCCCTTGATCACGGTGATCGCGGTCGTCTCGCTGTGTCCGCCGCTCGCCGCCGCGGAGCCGCAGCCGACGACCATCACGAACGCGTCGTGCGAGAACAACTGGCCTTCGTAAAAGCTCTTCGCGACGAACGACGTCGGGCACGCACGCTGAAAGCCTGCGGCGATGTTGGTCGCAAGCGCCTTGGGCGTCGCGTCCCGATGTTTGGCCGCGAGGCTCTCGAAGCCGGTCGCGGAGACCATCTGCGTCCAGTTCGCCGTCGTCTCGCCCGGCGGCAGCCACTCATGCACATAGCCCGCACCTTGCCGCTTCTCATAGACGGACACGAATCTCGTCGGCACATGGAAATACACCAGCTGGCTGAAGATCGGCGCGGCGGTTCCGGCAGTGGGTTCGGGCGGCGGCGGCGGCGCGACGACCGGTGCGGAGGCGGCGGCGGCGTCCGCCTGGGACGGCGGCTGCGTCGGCGCGCACGCGGCAAGCGCAAGCACGGCGACCAGGCCCGGGATCATCGAAGATTGGCGCATATTTTTTACTCCTTGTTGTCGGAACGGCCCTCAAAAAGACGACAAACCGGCCCATCGTGCCACCGCCAGAAGCAAACGTTTGCCTCTGGCGGCGCAAGACAATCCGATCTCATCACCTCGTCGTCAAGCAACAGGGCAAACGTATCACGTATGCGCCGAAAGGCGGCGTAAGAAAGTTTCCGCGCCGCTCGTCCGCCCGCTCACCCGGCCGCGCGCTTCGCGGCGAGCGTCTGCGCGACGGCGACGTATTCGGCGACGGAAACGTCCTCCGCGCGGCGCGCGAGATCGAAGTCGAGCGCGTCGAAATCGACGATCTCGCGATAGTCGCCGAGCGTGTTGCGCAGCATCTTGCGGCGCTGCGAGAACGCGGCCGTCGCGACTTCGCCGAGCACGGCCGGATCGACGTCGGGCAGCTCGTGCGGCGCGTACGGAATCATCCGCACGATCGCCGAATCGACCTTCGGCGGCGGCTGGAACGACTCGGGCGGCACGTCGATCAGCTTGTCCATCACGTAGCGGTACTGCAGCATCACCGACAGCCGCGAGAACGCCTTCGAGCCCGGCTCGGCGATCATCCGCTCGACGACCTCGTTCTGCAGCATGAAGTGCTGGTCGACGACGACCTCCGCGCACGTCATCAGATGGAACAGCAGCGGGCTCGAGATGTTATACGGCAGGTTGCCGACGATCCGCAGCGACGGCGCGTCGCCGGCCACCGCGAGCGAGCGGAAGTCGAACGCGAGCGCGTCGCCCGCGTGTAGTTCGAGCAGCGGGCCGAAGCGCTTCTCGAGCCGGCCGATCAGGTCGCGGTCGAGCTCGACCGCATGCAGCGGCGATTCCGGCGTCGCGAGCCGCGCGATCAGCGGCTCGGTCAGCGCGCCGAGCCCGGGGCCGATCTCGACCATCCGCTGCCCGCGCGCGGGGCCGATCGCGTCGACGATCGAGTGGATCACGCCGTGATCGACGAGGAAGTTCTGCCCAAAGCGCTTGCGCGCGAAATGGCCTTGATGCTGTCTGCTGTTCGACATCGGCGATGGAAGGTGAAGTGAGGTCGGGGCCGCGTCAGGCCGACGCGCGGCGGTGACGCGCCATCGTGACCGCGGTATCGAGCGCGGCGATCATGCTGCCCGGATCCGCGCGGCCGGTGCCCGCGAGATCGAGCGCGGTGCCGTGATCGACCGACGTGCGAATGATCGGCAGCCCGAGCGTCACGTTGATGCCCTCGCCGAACGTCGCGTACTTGAGAACCGGCAGCCCCTGATCGTGGAACATCGCGAGCACGCAATCCGCGTCGGCCAGATAGCGCGGCTGGAACAGCGTGTCGGCCGGATACGGGCCGCGCGCGTCGATTCCCTGCGCACTCGCGCGCGCGAGCGCCGGCGAAATCACGTCGATCTCCTCGCGGCCGAGGTAGCCGTTCTCGCCCGCGTGCGGGTTGAGCCCCGTCACGAGAATGCGCGGCGCGGCCAGGCCGAAATCGCGGCGCAAGTCGCGGTCGATGATCCGCAGCGTATCGACGAGCCCGTCGACGCTCAGCGCGGCTGACACGTCCTTCAGCGGCAGGTGCGTGGTCGCGAGCGCGACGCGCAGCGGCTTCGCGCCGGTGCCCGCGAGCATCATCACGACGCGCGGCGTGTGCGTGCGCTCGGCCAGATATTCGGTGTGACCGGTGAACGGCACGCCGGCATCATTGATCGTGCTTTTCTGCAGCGGCGCGGTGACGATCGCGTCGAACTCGCCGGCGAGCGCACCATCGATCGCCGCATCGAGCAGCGCGAGCACGTAGCGGCCGTTCGCGGCGTCGAGCCGGCCGGCCTGCGCGGGCGCGGCGAGCGCGCGCTCGGCGAGCACGACCTGCCCGCTTGCGACGAGCCGCGCCCAGTCGGCGCCGACCGCGGCCGCGCGTTGCTCGACGAGCCGCGCGTCGCCGAGCACCGTGAAGCGCGCGTCCGGCCAGCGCGTCGCCGCATCGGCGAGCGCCTGCACGGTCAGCTCCGGGCCGACGCCGGCCGGCTCGCCGGTCGTGATCGCGATCTGCAACGCGCGCGCGGACGAGGTCATCGCCGCGCCGTTCAGTTCGCGCCCGACTGCTGGTCCAGGCCGCCGAGCTTGTACTGCACATACGACGAATCGCGCAGCTCGCGCAGCCAGTCCGCATAGGCCTGCTCGGCCTTGCGCTGGCCGATCGCCTGACGCGCGATGTCCATCTGCTGCTGGACCGAGCCTTGCGCGTCGCGGCGGCCGATCACCTGGATCAGGTGATAGCCGTATTCGGTACGAATCGGCTGGCTGATCTGGCCGTCCTGCAGGTTGTTCATCGCGCGCTCGAATTCCGGCACGGTCTCGCCCGGGCTGATCCAGCCGAGATCGCCGCCCTGCGACGCGGAGCCGTCCTGCGAGTACGTACGCGCGAACTTCGCGAAATCGCCGCCCGCCTCGATCTGGTTGCGGATGTCGGCGAGCTGCTGGCGCGCCTGCCCTTCGGACTTGCCTTCGCCGACGCGCAGCAGGATGTGTCGCACGTGCGTCTGCACGATCTTCGGCGCGGCGGCCGACGTGCCCTGGCTCGCGCGGCGGTCGACGAGACGCACGATCTCGAAGCCGTCCGGCACGCGGATCAGCGTCGGGTTGACCTGGCCCGGGCGCAGCTTCGCGGCGGCGTCGACGACGTCCGGCGGCAGCGCGTCCGGCGATTTGTAGCCGAGATCGCCGCCCTTCTTCGCGTCGTCGGCTTCGGAGTTCTCCTTCGCGAGCCGCTCGAAGTTCGCGCCGCCGAGCGCCTGCTTCAACAGCGCGTCGGCCTTCTTCTGCGCGGCCTCGATGTCGGTCTCCGACGCGTTCGTCAGCGCCTTCAGGAAGATGTGCTCGAAGTGCAGATCCTGCTGCTGCGACGCGTTCGGCCCGCGCTGGCTCGCGATGTAGCTCGCGACCTCGGCGTCCGACACGGTGATCTTGCTGTCGACCTCGCGCTCGCGCAGCTTCGACAGCGTGAGCTCGGTACGCGCATCGCTCTTGAACACGCTCCACGGCACCCCTTCGGCCTCGAGCCGCGCGCGGTACTGGTCGAGCGTCATGTTGTTCGCCTGCGCGAGGCGCTGCAGCGTCGTCTGCACGGCCGCGTCGTCGACCGTGATCCCGTCGTCCTTGGCCTTCTGCACCTGGATGCGCTCCAGCACCATCTGGTTCAGCACCTGCGCGCGGAGCTGGTCCATCGGCGGCACCGGCGCCTTCTGCTGCTGCAGGCGGCGCGCGATCAGGCCGACGCGCTCGTCGAGCTCGCGGCCCGTGATCACGTCGTTGTTCACGACGGCGACGACCTGGTCGGCGAGCGACGCGCCCTGCGAGCCGAGCGCCTGCGCGGCGGCGGGCGTGGCGGCGAGCAGCACGGCGGACGCGGCGATACTGGACGCGATCGCCGCGAAGCGAAGGGTTTTCTTCATTGCCACTGATACTCCATTGAAATCGGGCTGATCCGGTGCCGGCGCCGCCTGCCACCGCTCGGGCAGACGTCTTGGGCGTTACTCGTAGTTACTGAAGCGCGACAGCGGCGGCGACGCGGGCGGCAGCGGCGTGTAGCCCGGCACCCCGGCGCGGAACGCCGCCACGAGGCCGTTATCGACGCTCGACAGGCCCTTGAGCGTCAGCTGCGCCATGAACCGGGTCGACGAAGTCTGCTGCCCCGACGTGTTCACGCCGTTCGCGTATCGCTGGATACCGACCCCGAGCGCCCAGCAGTCAGCGTCGTATTGTAAGCCGAGCAGGCCGTCGACCACGCGATTGCCGGCGAGATCGTAGTTGAAGCGGCCGACCGCGTACAGGCGCCGCGACAGCGGCCACTGCGCGGACACGAGGAACTGGTTGATCGGCAGGCCGTCGGGCGTCGCGGTCGCGCGCGTGTAGCGGTACGCGACGTTGATCACCTGGCGCGCGCCCGGACTATAGCCGAAACCGACGCTCGACTTCACGAGCTGGTTGTTGTCCATGTTGTACTGGAACGCCGTCTCGGACGCGAAGCCCGGGCCGAGCTTCACCGACGCGCCGAGGATCAGGTCCGAGTGCTGCGCCTGCGACACCGCCTCGCCGGGCTGCAGCGTCACGCGCTGATCGCTGAAATAGTACTGTTGCGCGATCAGGAAGCGCGCGCGCTCGTCGCCCGTCTCCGGGTTGATGAAGCGCGTCGTCAGCGCGGCGGTCAGGCGGTTCGCGTCGGCGATCCGGTCATTGCCGACGAACGTGTTCGGCTGGAAGATCTCCGCCATCCCGAAGTCGGACTGGGCGGTGTCGAACAGCGGCGCGGCCGACTGGTTCCGGTACGGCGTGTACACGTAGTACAGCCGCGGCTCGAGCGTCTGGATGAAGTCCTGGCCGAACAGGCGCACCGAGCGGTCGAAGATCAGGCCCGTGTCGAGGCTCGCGGTCGGCACCGACTCGGTGAAGTTCTTCGGATTGTTCGGCGTGCTCGACGACAGCGTGCTCAGGTCGTACGCGCCCAGGTGGTACTGCAGCTTCGGCACGATGAAGTAACCGGGGCCGTACACGCCGTACGACACGTACGGGTTGAACAGGACGCGGTCGCCCTGCGTCATGTCGGACGACGTGACGCGGAAGCGCGAGTAGTCGGCTTCCGCGCCGAAGTCGAAGCCGCCGACGTCATACTTCGTGTACTTCACGTTCAGCTGCGGCTCGCGGCCGTACGGCGCGACCGACGGCGGCAGCGTCTGCCAGTGCTGGTAGCGCGCGAGCACCGACCACGGGCCGTTGTTGTACGTGAGGCCGGCTTCCTGCTGATAGAGCGTCTGCGTGCCGTTCAGGAACTGGTTCGACACGGACGACAGGTCTTCCGGATACGTGTTGTCCGAGACCTTGTTGTAGTAAACGTAGCCGGCGAAGCCGTTGCCGAAGTTCTGCTGGTGCTGCCAGTAGATCGCGTAGCGGTCGCGTTTCGCGAGCGCGTCGTGCGGCAGGTATTCGCCGGTGAACGTGCCCGAATACGTCGGCGACAGGTAGCGGAACGTCGCCTGCGTCTGCAGGCCGCGCTTCGAGATGATCCGCGGCGTGATCGTCAGGTCGCGGTTCGGCGCGATGTTGAAGTAGTACGGCAGCGACAGCTCGAAGCCGTTGTTCGAGTTCACCGAGAACGTCGGCGGCAGGAAGCCGCTGCGCCGGTCGCCCGACAGCGGGAACGTCAGCCACGGGCTGGCGAAGATCGGCACGCCCTCGAAGAACAGCACGCCGTTGCGCGCGACGCCCTCGTCGGCGCCGGTGTCGAAATCGAAGCGGCTGCCCTTGATGTACCACGCCGGATCGCTTTCGCACCGGCACGCGGTATAGGTGCCGTTGATGAACGTCGAACGCTCGCTGTCGAGCAGTTCGACGCGCTCCGCGCTGCCCGACCCGCCCGTCAGCGTGAAGTGGTACTTCGGCGCGGTCATGTAACCCTGGTTCGCCTCGACCTTCAGGTGCGCCTCGGGGCCCGCGAACGACGCGCCGCCGTTGATCACGCGGACCTGGCCATAGGCGTCGGCGGTGTCGGTGTCCTGGTCGTAGTGGATCGCGTCGCCCTTGACGATCGCGTTGCCGCGGCGGAGCTCGGCCGAGCCCTTCGCGGCGAGATCCTGGTCGGCGGTGCCGTTCGCGTGGTCGGCGATCACGAACGCGGCCGGCTTGGCGCCGTTCTTCGCCGGATGATCGTCGAGCTGCGGGGCAAGACGCAGATCCCACGGCGACGAGTCGAGCGACTGCGGCTGCGCGGCCGCGCCCGACAACTGCGCGTGCGCGGCCACCGGCACGAAGCCGGGCACGGCGAGCAGCGCGGCGGCGAGCCGCCGTCTGCGCGGCGCCGGGTCGCCAGGAGAAACAGTCGGGAATAGCGGTTTGGGCGGCATCTATCGTTCGGCAATCGCGGCGCGTCAACCCGGGCGCGCGCATCGCGCGCCCACGCAATCGAACCGTGACTGCGGCGTGGCGCATACCAGCGGGAAGCGATCGGGCGCACGGCGCGGCAGGCGGCGGGCCTGCGCCGGCGGAGCTGACACGGGACGCGTCAAAAAAGTCGTGGGGTATTATATGGCAAGACGTTCCTCCCTCCCCCGAGTTTCATGACGCCCCCATCCGCCGCTTCTTCGACCGCTGCTTCGACCGCCGCTTCGGCCACCGCATCGGCCGCCGCTTCCGCCGATCCCCGTCTCGACGCGCTCGCCGCGTGGCTTCGCCCGCTCGCCGAGCGCCATGCGCTCGATCCCGCGACCCTCGCGCCCGCCTCCGCCGACGCGAGCTTCCGCCGCTACTTCCGCGTCGCGTCGGCCGCCGGGCCGGGCGGCTCGCTGATCGCGGTCGACGCGCCGCCGCCCGAGAAGTGCCGCGAGTTCGTGCAGGTCGCGACGCTGCTCGCGGACGCGGGCGTGCACGTGCCGCAGGTGCTCGAGCACGACTTCGACGCCGGCTTCATGCTCGTCACCGATCTCGGCCGCACGCCGTACATCTCGGTGCTCGACCCGGCCGATCCGGCCGCCGCGCGGCCGCTGATGCGCGACGCGCTCGACGCGCTGATCCGCTTCCAGCTCGCGTCCGCGCCGGGCGTGCTGCCCGAGTTCGACGAAGCGTTCCTGCGCCGCGAGATGGAGCTGTTGCCGGAGTGGTACATCGGCCGCCATCTCGGCAAGCCGGTGACCGACGCGATCCGCGGCACGCTCGACCGCACGTTCGCGCTGCTGATCGCGAGCGCGCGCGCGCAGCCGCAGGGCTTCATGCTGCGCGACTTCATGCCGCGCAACCTGATGGTGTGCGAGCCGAACCCGGGCGTGCTCGACTTCCAGGACGCGGTCCACGGCCCGCTGACCTACGACGTCGTGTCGCTGCTGCGCGACGCGTTCGTCAGCTGGGACGAGGAGTTCGAGCTCGACTGCTTCGCGTACTACTGGGAAAAGGCGAAGAAGGCCGGGCTGCCGGTCGATCCGGACTTCGGCGAGTTCTACCGGCAGCTCGAATGGATGGGGCTGCAGCGGCACATCAAGATTCTGGGCCTGTTCGCGCGGATCAACTACCGCGACGGCAAGCCGCACTACCTCGCGGATCTGCCGCGCTTTACCGGCTATGCGCGCAAGGTCGCGCTGCGCTACCGGCCGCTCGTGCCGTTCGCGAAGCTGCTCGACGCGCTCGAAGGCACGACCGACGAAGTCGGCTACACGTTCTGAAGTTCTGAAGAAGATGACCGAACACCTGACCACCGCGATGATCTTCGCGGCCGGGCGCGGCGAGCGGATGCGCCCGCTGACCGACACGTGCCCGAAACCGCTGCTCGAAGCCGGCGGCAAGCCGCTGATCGTCTGGCAGATCGAGCGCCTCGCGCAAGCCGGCATCGGCACGATCGTGATCAACCACGCGTGGCTCGGCGCGCGGATCGAGGCCGCGCTCGGCGACGGTTCGCGCTGGGGCGTGCGGATCGCGTACTCGGCCGAGGACGACGCGCTCGAAACGGCGGGCGGGATCGCGCAGGCGCTGCGCCTGATCGAGCGGGACCGCGGCCCGACCGTGTTCGTCGCGGTCAGCGGCGACGTGTTCTGCGAATTCGATTACCGCGCGCTCGCGCCGCACGCCGCGCGCATGGCCGCGCTCGCCGAACCCGCGATGCGTCTGGTGATGGTGCCGAACCCGCCGTTCCATCCGGCCGGCGACTTCGCGCTCGGCGCCGACGGCGCGCTGTCGCTCGCGGGCTCGGGCGGCGAGCGGCTCACGTTCGGCAACATCGGGCTGTACGACACGCGGATGTTCCGCGATCTCGCGCCCGGCACGCGCCGCGCATTGACGCCGTATTACCGCACGGCGATCGAAGCGGGCCGCGCGAGCGGCGAGCGGTACGACGGGCCGTGGGAAAACGTCGGCACGCCGGAGCAGCTGAGCGAGCTCGATCGCAGGTTGCGCGCCGCGCGCTGACACCGCGCGCCCCGGCTCACACCTCCTCAGCCGCCTCCCCCGCGGCCGCCGCGCGCTGCTGCTGCAGCGCCCACATCTGCGCATAGAGCCCGTCCGCGCGGACCAGCTCGTCGTGCGTGCCGCGCTCGACGATCCGCCCGTGGTCCATCACGAGAATCTGCTGCGCATGCACGACCGTCGACAGCCGGTGCGCGATCACGAGCGTGGTCCGGTGCCGCGCGATCTGCTCGAGCTCGTGCTGGATCGCGCGCTCCGAGCGCGAATCGAGCGCCGACGTCGCCTCGTCGAACAGCAGGATCGGCGGATTCTTCAACAGCGTGCGCGCGATCGCGACGCGCTGCTTCTCGCCGCCGGACAGCTTGAGCCCGCGCTCGCCGACCGGCGTGTCATAGCCCTTCGGCAAACTTTCGATGAACGCGTGGATGTGCGCGGCGCGCGCGGCCGCGATCACCTCGTCGCGCGTCGCGCTCGGCCGGCCGTACGCGATGTTGTAGTAGATCGAATCGTTGAACAGCACCGTGTCCTGCGGCACGATGCCGATCGATGCGCGCAACGAATCCTGCGTGACGTCGCGGATGTCCTGCCCGTCGATGCGGATCGCGCCGCCCGTCGCGCGGTCGAGATCGTAGAAGCGGAACAGCAGCCGCGACAGCGTCGACTTGCCCGATCCGCTGTGGCCGACGACAGCCGTCGTCGTGCCGGCGTCGATCGTGAACGTCACGTCGTGCAGGATCGGCCGCGACGGCTCGTACGAGAAGTTCACGCCGTCGAAGCGCACCTGCGCGCCGGCCACCGCGAGCGGCGCCGCGCCGGGCGCGTCGTCGACCTCCTTCGCGGAGCTCAGCAGCCCGAACATCCGGTCCATGTCGGTCAACGCCTGCTTGAGCTCGCGATAGATCACGCCGAGAAAATTCAGCGGAATGTACAGCTGCAGCATGAACGTGTTGATCAGCACGAGATCGCCGAGCGTCAGCTTGCCGGCGAGCACGCCTTGCGTCGCGCGCCACAGGATGAACACGAGCCCGGTGCCGATGATCGTCTGCTGCCCGAAGTTCAGCAGCGACAGCGAATGCTGCGAGCGGATCGCGGCCTTGCGGTAGCGCTGCAGGTTCTCGTCGTAGCGCTGCGCTTCCCAATCCTCGTTACCGAAATACTTGACCGTCTCGTAATTGATCAGCGAATCGATCGCCCGCGAGTTCGCGCGCGAGTCGAGCTCGTTCATCGTGCGGCGAAAGTGCGTGCGCCACTCGGTCACCTTCACGGTGAACACGATGTAGATGACGAGTGCCGCGCAGGTCACATACGCGTAAAAGGCCTCGTACTTGACGACGAAGAAGCCGAGCACGAGCCCGACCTCGACGAGCGTCGGCAGGATGCTGTACAGCGAATACGAGATCAGTTGCTGAATCCCGCGCGTGCCGCGCTCGATGTCGCGCGACATCCCGCCCGTCTGCCGCTCGAGATGGAAGCGCAGCGACAGGTTGTGCAAATGCCGGAACACCTGCAGCGCGAGCCGCCGCACCGCGCTTTCGGTGACCTTCGAGAACAGGATCTCGCGCAGCTCGGTGAACAGCGACGTCGACAGCCGCATCAGCGCATACGCGAGAACGAGCATCCCGAGCCCCCCCGCGAGCACGATGCCGGCCGACTGCTCGGCGCGGCCGACCGCGACCAGATGCTGCGCGGCCGCGAGATGGTCGACGATCCGCTTCATCACGACCGGCACGCCGAGGTTCGCGACCTTCGCGCCGATCAGGCACGTGAGCGCGAACGTGACGCGCCATTTGTAGGTCGCGAGGTACGGCAGCAGCGAGCGGATCGTCTGCCAGTCGTTGCGGGGCCCGGAGTGGATCGGCGTGGGCTCGCCGGAAGCGGGAAATCGGCGCATGGCGGAACTGGGGCGTGGAGCGTGGGACGTGAGCGGCGGCTGACGAGGCGGCGGAACGCGGTGGTGGCTCCGGCCCGCACGGCCGCTTTCTCGTACAATTCGTGGACGTCGTATTGTCGCAGAAGCCGGTCCGGGCCGCTGTCCGCGGCCAAAAGGCCGCGCGCGCCGTCCGGCTTTTCGCGGCCGGCCTCTTTATTACAGGATGAAAGCCCTCGCCATGACCGCCCTCAACGTCGAACTCCCGCAAAAACAGCCGGCGCTGCGCGTCGTTCCCCAGCCGGCGGACGCGAACGTCCACGGCGATGTGTTCGGCGGCTGGATCATGTCGCAGGTCGACATCGCCGGCGCGATTCCCGCGAGCCGCCGCGCGGACGGCCGCGTCGCGACGGTCGCGGTCAATTCGTTCCTGTTCAAGGAACCGGTGTTCGTCGGCGACCTGCTGAGCTTCTACGCGACGATCGTGAAAACCGGCAACACGTCGGTGACGGTCGACGTCGAGGTGTACGCGCAGCGGATGCGACTGCCGCGCGACACCGTGAAGGTCACCGAAGCGACGCTGACCTACGTCGCGACCGACGCGAACCGCAAGCCGCGCCCGCTGCCGGCGCTCGGCTGACGCGGCCGGCTGACGCGCTCGGCTGACGCGGGTCGGCTCGGCCACGCGCGGCCGTCCGTCAATGCGCGGCGGTGAGTCCGAACTCCCGCATCGCGGGCAGGAAATCGTGATTGAGCTTCGGCTTGCGCGACAGCTTCATCAGCACGTAGCGCTGGAACGGCGCGAGCCGGCCCCATTGCGCGACGTCGAGCGCCGGCAGCCCGGCCAGCGCACTCTGCTCGACGAGCGGCTCCGGCACCGCGTCGACGCTGCGCCACGCGGGCCGGTCGTCGGGCTGGAACCAGCTCGGCTCCAGATTCGCGTGCGTGCGCATCATCTCGAACAGCGCGTGATCGAAATTCGGCTCGATCGCGGTGTCGTCGTCCGCCGGGAAACGCGCGAGCAGCTTGCGGTCCTCGAGCGGCAGCATCTGCCACTGCTCCAGCGAGATCCGCAAGCCGAAACGGTCGAGGTTATAGCGCACGATCATCGGAATGTACGTGAAGTCTTCCGACGATTCGATTTCGAAATTGAATAGCAACGGAGCGTCGCTGAGTCCCATGATGTCACCCGCCTTCGCGAATGCAGGCGCGGCCTGCCTGCCTCGGGTATTTTAGAACTTGCGCGCGCGGCCGGTGGTCCGATCCGGCCCCTTGCGCGTCAACGGAACCGTTTTGCATGGGAAGGCATTGCATGGATTCGCCTGACATCGCCGCACCGGGCGGCGCGATCGAAGTGCCGGTGCGCCGCGTGCGCGTCGGCGCCGCAAATACCGACGCCGCGCGCGACCACGTCGGCCAGGAATGGCCGGTCGCGCTCGTGTTCAACGGGATCTCGCACGCGGTGATGATGTGCACGCCGTGCGATCTCGAAGCGTTCGCGGTCGGTTTCGCGATCTCGGAAGGGATCGTCGAGCGCCGCAGCGACATCAAGGACGTCGACGTGGTGCTGCGCACCGACGCGCCTCTGCCGCACGCGGAAGTGCATCTGGATGTGCTGCAGCACGCGTTCGCCGCGCTGAAGGAGAAGCGCCGCGCGCTCGCCGGGCGCACCGGCTGCGGCGTGTGCGGGATCGAGAGCATCGACCTGCTCGACCTCGCGCCGGAGCGCGTGCCCGACACCGGCTTCGTCGCGCGGCTGGCACCCGATGCGCTCGAACGCGCGGCGCGCGAGCTGCCCGCGCATCAGGCGCTCACGCGGCTCACGGGCGGCCTGCACGCAGCCGCATGGTGCGACGCGACGGGCGCGATCCGGCTGGCGTTCGAGGACGTCGGCCGCCACAACGCGCTCGACAAGCTGATCGGCTCGCTCGTGCTCGCGCGCGCGGACACGACCGACGGCTTCGTGTTCCTGTCGAGCCGCGCGAGCTACGAGCTCGTGCGCAAGGCCGCGCGCGTCGGGATTCCGATGGTCGCGACGATCTCGGCGCCGTCGTCGCTCGCGATCCAGATCGCGCGGCAGGCCGGGCTGCGGCTCGTCAGCTTCTGCCGCGAATCCGGCTACGTCGATTACGAGACCGCGTAAACGCCTGGCCAGGCGCGCCTGGCCGGCAGCACCGGCCGGCCGCACCTAGCCCCGGCCGCACCTAGCCCGCCGCACCTCGCCAGCCGCGCTCAGTCGAACTGCGAGAAGTCCGGCTTGCGCTTCTCGAAGAACGCGGTCATCGCCTCGCGCGCCTCCGGCGCGCGCAGCATCTCGCCGAAGTGCTGGCCTTCCTCGGCCATCCGCTCGGCGACCGACACATCGCCCGCCTGCTTCATCAGCGCCTTCGTCACGCGCAGCGACTTCGCCGGCAGCGCGGCGAGCTTCGCCGCCTGCTTCGCCGCAAACGCATCGAGTTCCGCCGCCGGCAGCACGCGGTTCACGATGCCGATCCGGTGCGCTTCCGCCGCGTCGAACGGCTCGCCGAGCAGGAACTTCTCGGCCGCGTTCTGATGGCCCGCGATGCGCGGCAGCAGCAGCGTCGACGCCGCTTCCGGGCACAGCCCGAGCTGCGTGAACGGCATCGAGAACTTCGCGGTGTCGGCCGCGTAGACGAGATCGCAATGCAGCAGCATCGTCACGCCGACGCCGACCGCGATGCCCGGCACCGCGGCGACGAGCGGCTTGTTCGCCGAGCTGATCTGCGTGAGGAACTGGGACACCGGCGAGACGCCGCGATCGGCGTCGACCGGCTTCGACGAGTGCTTCTTGAAGTCCTCGAGATCGTTGCCCGCGCTGAAGTTGCCCTCGCTGCCGCGAATCAGGATCGCGCGCACCGCCTTGTCTTCCTGCGCATCGCCGAGCGCGTCGGCCATCGCCTGATACATCGCGACCGTGATCGCGTTCTTCTTCGCCGGGCGGGCGAGCGTGATCGTCATCACGCCGCCCGCGCGTTCCACCTGAATATCGTCCATCGTCCGCGTCTCCATGTGTCTGTATCGTGCATCCATCGAAAAGCAAAAAACGGTGCGCGAGCCCGAGGCCCGTGCACCGCCGTTTCGGGCAAACCGAACGTAGCTTACAGACGTTCGATGATCCCTGCAGCGCCCATCCCGGTGCCGACGCACATCGTCACCATCCCGTACTTCAGGTTGCGACGGCGCAGGCCATGCACGACGGTCGCCGCGCGAATCGCGCCGGTCGCGCCGAGCGGGTGGCCGAGCGCGATCGCGCCGCCGAGCGGGTTCACCTTCGCCGGATCGAGGCCGAGGTCGCGCATCACCGCGAGCGACTGCGCGGCGAATGCCTCGTTCAGCTCGATCCAGTCGAGATCGTCCTGCTTCAGGCCCGCGGCCTTCAGCGCGGCCGGAATCGCTTCCTTCGGGCCGATGCCCATGATCTCCGGCGGCACGCCGCGCACCGCGAAGCTGACGAAGCGCGCGAGCGGCGTCAGGTTGAACTGCTTCAGCACCTTCTCCGACACGACGAGCAGCGCGCCCGCGCCGTCCGACGTCTGCGAGCTGTTGCCGGCCGTGACCGAGCCCTTGTTCGCGAACACCGCGCGCAGCTTCGCGAGACCTTCCGCCGACGTATCCGCGCGCGGGCCTTCGTCGAGCGCGAGCGTGCGCGTTGTCACGTCGACCTGGCCGGTCGCGAGGTTCGGGAAGCGCTCGGTGATCGTGATCGGCGCGATCTCGTCGTTGAACTCGCCGGCCTGCTGCGCGGCGAGCGCCTTGCGATGCGATTCGACCGAGAACGCGTCCTGATCCTCGCGGCTCACCTTCCATCGCTCGGCCACGCGCTCGGCGGTCAGGCCCATCCCGTACGCGATCCCGACGTCCTCGTTGCGATCGAAGATGTGCGGCGACATCGACGGCTTGTTGCCCATCATCGGCACCATGCTCATCGATTCGCAGCCGCCCGCGAGAATCGCGTCCGACTCGCCGACGCGAATGCGGTCCGCGGCCATCGCGAGCGCGGTGATGCCCGACGCGCAGAAGCGGTTGACCGTCACGCCGCCGACCGTGTTCGGCAGGCCGGCGAGCAGCGCGCCCATCCGCGCGACGTTCAGGCCCTGCTCGGCCTCGGGAATCGCGCAGCCGATGATCGCGTCCTCGATCAGCTTCGTGTCGAAATCCGGCACCTGCGCGATCGCCGAGCGGATCGCGTGCACGAGCAGCTCGTCCGGGCGCGTGTTCTTGAAGGCACCGCGCGGCGCCTTGCCGATCGGCGTGCGGCTGGCGGCGACGATGTATGCGTCTTGCAGTTGTTTGCTCATTTGAAGCTCCTTCCTTGTCTGCCCGCTCAGTTGCGCACCGGCTTGCCGGTCTGCAACATGCCCATGATCCGTTCCTGCGTCTTCTGCGTGCCGAGCAGCTCGACGAATGCGCGGCGCTCGAGCGCGAGCAGCCATTCCTCGTCGACCGTGCTGCCGCCCTCGACGTCACCGCCGCACACCGCTTCCGCGATCCGGCTCGCGATCAGGAAATCGTGGTCGCTGATGAAGCGGCCGTCGCGCATGTTCACGAGCTGCGCCTTGATCGTCGAGATCCCCGAGCGGCCGGCGACCGGCACGTCCTTCGCCTTCAGCGGCGCGCGGTAGCCGGCGTCGGCGAGCGCGCGCGCTTGCCTTTTCGCGGTGTCGAGCAGCTCGAACACGTTGAACACGATCGTGTCGGTCGGCTTCAGATAGCCCATCGCGCGCGCATCGTGCGCGGACGACGACACCTTCGCCATCGCCGCGTTCTCGAACGACTTCGTGACGAACTTCAGGATCTCGCTCGTCGCGTTGGCCGCCGTCGCCGCTTCAGCCGCGCGCAGCGCCGCTTCCTTCAGGCCGCCGCCCGCCGGCACGAGGCCGACGCCGACTTCGACGAGGCCGACGTAGCTCTCGACGTGCACGACGCGCTTCGCGCTGTGCAGCATCAGCTCGCAGCCGCCGCCGAGCGCGATGCCCGACACGGCCGACACGACCGGCACGTTCGCGTACTTCACGCGCATCATCCCGTCCTGGAACTTCTTCACGAACGGCTCGATGCCTTTGGCGCCGCCCATCATGAACGCGGGCATCGCCTCCTCGAGGTTCGCGCCGGCCGAGAACGGGCCGCCCGGCGTGCCGAGCTTCAGCGACGTCGGCTGCCAGACCACGACCGCCGTGTATTCCTTCTCCGCGAGCTCGATCGCCTGCACGAGGCCGTCGATCACGCCCGGGCCGATCGTGTTCATCTTCGACTTGAACGACACGATCACGACGTCGTTCTCGCCCGCGCGATCGTCGAGCCACGCGCGCACGGAATCCGTCTCGAACAGCGTCTTGCCGTACGTCTTCGGATCCGCGCCGTTCTCGCCGACGAGCGGCGCGCGAAACACCTGCTTGCGGTAGACCGGCAGATCCAGGCGCGGCACGTAACGCTGCGCGGCAGGCGACCACGAGCCTTCGGCCGTATGCACGCCGCCCTTGTCGGCGACCGTGCCCTCGAGCACCCACGCGGGCAGCGGCACGTTCGCGAGCGCGCGGCCGGCCGCGATGTCTTCCTGCACCCATTCGGCGACCTGCTTCCAGCCCGCCGCCTGCCAGCCCTCGAACGGGCCTTCGTTCCAGCCGAAGCCCCAGCGCACCGCGAGATCGACCTCGCGCGCGTTGTCCGCGATCGACGCGAGATGCACGCCGATGTAGTGGAACACGTCGCGGAAGATCGCCCACAGGAACTGCGCGTGCGGATGGTTCGTGTCGCGCAGCAGCTTCAGGCGCTCCGCCGGCGGACGCTTCAGGATGCGCGCGACCGTCTCGTCGGCCTTCGCGCCGGCGTCGACGTAGGTGAGCGTCGTCGCGTCGAGCACCTTGTACGCCTTGCCTTCCTTCTTATAGAAGCCGCCGCCCGCCTTCTGGCCGAGCGCGCCCTGCTTCACGAGCTCGGCGATCACGGCGGGCGTCTGGTAGACCGGGTAGAACGGATCGTCGGCGAGGTTGTCCTGCATCGTCTTGATCACGTGCGCCAGCGTGTCGAGGCCGACGATGTCCGCCGTGCGGAACGTCGCCGACTTCGCGCGGCCCAAGCGGCTACCGGTCAGGTCGTCGACTTCGTCGAAGCGCAGGCCGAACTTCGCGGCCTCGGTGATCACCGCGAGCGACGCGAAGATGCCGACGCGGTTCGCGATGAAGTTCGGCGTGTCCTTCGCGCGCACGACGCCCTTGCCGACGACGCTCGTCAGGAAGGTCTCGAGCTGGTCGAGGATCTCGCCGCGCGTATGCGCGGTCGGGATCAGCTCGACCAGGTGCATGTAGCGCGGCGGGTTGAAGAAGTGCACGCCGCAGAAGCGCGCCTTCAGCTCGTCGCCGAATCCTTCGGACAGCTTGGTAATCGACAGGCCCGACGTGTTCGACGCGAAGATCGCGTTCGGCGCGATGTGCGGTGCGACCTTCTTGTACAGGTCGTGCTTCCAGTCCATCCGCTCGGCGATCGCCTCGATCACGACGTCGCACTCGGCGAGCTTCGCGATGTCGTCCTCGTAGTTCGCCGGCTCGATGTACTTCGCGTCGTCCTTCACGCCGAACGGCGCCGGCGACAGCTTCTTCAGGTTCTCGATCGCCTTCAGCGCGATCGCGTTCTTCGGGCCTTCCTTGGCCGGCAGATCGAACAGCAGCACCGGCACGCGCGCGTTGATGAGGTGCGCGGCGATCTGCGCGCCCATCACGCCGGCGCCCAGCACGGCGACCTTGCGAATGTTGAAATTGCTCACGGGATGTCTCCGGATGAAGCCGCGCGGCGCGGGTCGGTTCGATCACCGCGCGGCGAAATGAGAATCGGGAACCGGATGGCCGGACCGCGCGCCGATGCGCGGCCCGGACGACGCATCAGAACAGCGACTCGTCGACTTCCATCATCGTCTTCGAGCCGGCGCGCGCGGCGCGGATCGTCGACGCGGTTTCGGGCAGCAGGCGCGCGAAGTAGAAACGCGCGGTCGCGAGCTTCGACTTGTAGAACGGATCTCCCGACGCTTCGTGGTCGAGCGCGATGCGCGCCATCCGCGCCCAGAAGTACGAGAACACCAGATGGCCGACCGTGCGCAGGTACGGCACCGAAGCCGCGCCGACTTCGTCCGGGTTCTGCATCGCCTTCATGCCGATTTCCATCGTCAGCTTCTGCACCTTGTCGCCGATGTCCGCGAGCGGGTTGATGAACTCGGCCATTTCCGGCTTCACGCCTTCAGCTTCCGCGAAATCGGTGACGAGCTTGCCGAACTTCTTCAGCTTCGCGCCCATGTCGGCGAGCACCTTGCGGCCGAGCAGGTCGAGCGACTGCACCGAGTTCGTGCCTTCGTAGATCATGTTGATCCGCGCGTCGCGCACGTACTGCTCCATCCCCCACTCGGAGATGAAGCCGTGGCCGCCGTAGATCTGCATCGCGTGGTTCGTGCATTCGAACGCGTTGTCGGTCAGGAACGCCTTGATGATCGGCGTCAGCAGCGCGACGAGATCCGCCGCTTCCTTGCGCGCCGCTTCGTCGGCGTGCGACAGCTCCTTGTCGATCTGCAGCGCGGACCAGTACGTGAACGCGCGCGCGCCTTCCGCGTACGCCTTCTGCGTGAGCAGCATGCGGCGCACGTCCGGGTGGACGATGATCGGATCGGCGGGCTTGTCCGGCGCCTTCGGGCCGGTCAGCGAGCGCATCTGCAGGCGCTCCTTCGCGTAGGTCAGCGAGTTCTGGTACGCGACTTCGGTGAGGCCGAGGCCCTGCATTCCGACGCCGAGGCGCGCGGCGTTCATCATCACGAACATCGCGTTGAGGCCCTTGTTCGGCTCACCGACCATCCAGCCCGTCGCGCCGTCGAGGTTCATCACGCAGGTCGAGTTGCCGTGGATGCCCATCTTGTGCTCGATCGAGCCGCACTTGATGCCGTTGCGCTCGCCCGGCTCGCCGGACGCATCCGGAATGAACTTCGGCACGATGAACAGCGAGATCCCCTTCGTGCCTTGCGGCGCGTCCGGCAGGCGCGCGAGCACGAGGTGGATGATGTTCTGCGACATGTCGTGCTCGCCGCTCGAGATGAAGATCTTCGTGCCGGAAATCGAGTACGAGCCGTCGCTGTTCGGCTCGGCCTTCGTGCGCAGGATGCCGAGGTCGGTGCCGCAGTGCGGCTCGGTCAGGCACATCGTGCCGGTCCATTCGCCCGTCACGAGCTTCGGCAGATACGTCTGCTGCAGCTCCGGCGCGCCGTGCGCGTGCAGGCATTCGTATGCGCCGTGCGACAGGCCCGGATACATCGTCCACGCCTGGTTCGCGGAGTTCAGCATTTCATACAGCGCGTTGTTCACGAACGCGGGCAGGCCCTGGCCGCCGTAGTCGGGATCGCAGCCGAGCGCCGGCCAGCCGGCGTCGACGAACTGCCGGTATGCCTCCTTGAAGCCCGTCGGCGTCGTCACGACGCCGTCGCCGGCATACGTGCAGCCTTCGCGGTCGCCGACCTGGTTCAGCGGGAACAGCACTTCCGAGCAGAACTTGCCCGCTTCCTCGAGCACCTGATTGATGGTGTCGGCATCGAGGTCCGCATGCTTCGGCATGTGCTTCAGCTCGGCTTCGACGTTCAGAAGCTCGTGCAACACGAATTGCATGTCGCGCAGCGGCGCGGCGTACTGTCCCATGACTCTTCTCCAAAGATAGGGCAATCGGCTCGAGCTCGCGGCGCGGATCACGCGCCGCTAACGGCTCTCGCTCTGATACGAAACGATCGTTTTTTCCAGCGCGGCCCACGTGAGACGCACCGCATCCGGCAGATGCAGGAAGCGCGCGTCGTGATGCAGGCCGAGCGTGAAGCTGTACAACTCGAAGAGCATCAGGTTCGGATCGGTATCCGCCCGCAGATGCCCCTCGTCCTTCGCTTGCGAAATCGCGCGCAGCAGCGCGGAACGCCACGCCGACACGCTCGCGATCAACTGCTCCCGCACCGCGCTCGCGGCGCGGTCGTCGTATTCGACGGCGCCGCTGATGTAGATGCACCCGGTCGTCACCTCCTGGATGCGCTTCTCGATCCAGCGCGCGAGCATCGCTCGCAGGCGCGGCAGACCGCGCGGCTCGCGCAGGCTCGGAAAGAACACCTCGTTTTCGAAACGATGGTGATACTCGCGCACGACTTCGACCTGCAAGTCCTCGCGCGACCCGAAGTGCGCAAACACACCGCTCTTGCTCATCTGCATCCGCTCGGCCAAAAGGCCGATCGTCAGCCCCTCCAGCCCGTCCCGGCTGGCGAGGTCCAAAGCTGCATCGAGGATCGCGGCACGCGTCTGTTCGCCTTTTCGCATAGCTAGTTTCTGTAACCGTTCGGAGTGATCGAATAAAATCGAACGGCCGTACTATTATTGAGTGCGACCGCTCGGCGAAACAAGGAAATTATTAGATATCGGCGTCTAACCGACCCTCTAACCGAACCGCTATTGTGCGCGATTCGCGGCCCGTCTGATAAGGGTGGGCGGGGAATGCCCGGAATCGGCCGGCGCGCTGTGAAGCGAGCGTTTAATCGTAACTGCCGACCGTCAGCACCTTCATCGCGGCGCGGTAGACGGTGTACGCGAGCCAGTTCAGCATGCGCTCGGCGAGCGGGCGCGCCGCATAGCGCGCCGGATCGATCTCGCGGCCGTCGGCGAACGCGGCGAGGATCGCATCGCGCAGCGCGTTCGTCAGCGCGTCGTGCCGCACCAGCACGACGTTCGCTTCGTTGTTCAGCATCAGGCTCAGCGCGTCGAGATTCGACGAGCCGACGGTCGCCCAGTTGTCGTCGATCACCGCGACCTTGCCGTGCAGGATCGTCTTGTCGTACTCGGCGATGCGCACGCCCGCACGCAGCAGCGCGTGATAGAGGAACGGCACCGCGGTGTCGAGCGCGGCGAACTCCTTGCGGCCGATCAGGATTCGCACGTCGACGCCGCGCCGCGCGGCGCCGGACAGCGCGCGGCGCAGCTTGCGCCCCGGCATGAAGTACGGGTTCGCGAGCAGCACCTGGTGCCGCGCGCGGCCGATCGCGGCGAGGTACGCCTTCTCGATCGCGCGGCGGTTCGCGACGTTGTCGCGCGCGACGAACGCGACGCTCGGCGCGCTCACGCTGCGCAGCGCGCTCGCCTTGATCCAGCGATGGCTGCGCAGCCAGCGGCGGAACGTGTCCGGGAACGCGTCGCCGCCAACGCCCGCCGCGTACTGCGCGAGCGGCTTGTGCCCGGACTCGATCCGGTGCCACTGCAGCTCGAACGCGGCGAGCACGTCCGACGCGACCGGCCCCGCCATCTCGACCGTGAAGTCCCAGCGCGGGAACGGCAGCGTCGTGCCGTTCTGGTCGTAGTCGTCGACGATGTTGATGCCGCCGCAGTACGCGAGATCGCGATCGACGACCGCGAGCTTGCGGTGCGTGCGCGAAAAGCCGAAGCGGCCGAACAGGTAGCGGTTGTAGATGTGGTGCTCGATGCCGGACGCGGCCCACGTGTCGAACAGCGGCAGCCGCTCGGTGCCGACGCCGTCGGTGATCACGCGCACGCGCACGCCGCGCGCGGCCGCGCGCAGCAGCGCGTCGGACACGCGCGAGCCGGCCGCGTCGTGGCTGAAGATATAGGTTTCGAGCGCGACCTGCTCGCGCGCCGCGTCGATCCGCGCGACCAACGACGCGAAGAACGCATCGCCGCCCTCGCACAGCCGCACGGTGTTGCCCGACGTGAACGCGAGCCGCGACGCGGAACCGCGCTCCTGCAGAAACATCTGCCGAAGCTGCGCGAAGCGCTCGCGCGCGTCCATGCTCATGCGCGGCTCGACGCCGCGCGCACCGGCAATTGCAGGATCGCCTCCGCGTTCGACGGCGAGAAGCAGCGCGCGGCCGCTTCGAGATACGGCAGCCACGCATAGGCGACGTGCTCGCGCGGCGCGAGCGTCACGTCGACGCGATGCGGCACGCACAGGCCGAACCAGTGCTCGGTGTTGCGCGTGACGCCGCTCGCGTAGCGGTGCAGGTACTGCGGATAGATGCTGTATTCGATCCGGTGGTGCCAGTCGACGAGCGCGCCGTCCGGCACCGCTTCGGTGCCGACGACGATGCCCGTCTCCTCGGCGACCTCGCGCGCGGCGGTGACCGCGAGCGGCTCGTCGGGCGTATCCTTCGAGCCGGTGACCGACTGCCAGAAGTTCGGCTGATCGGCGCGTTCGATCACGAGTACGTCGAGCGCGCTCGTGTAGATCACGACGAGAACGGATTCGGGGATTTTCGGCGGCTTCGTCATGCTGATGTCATGCGGCGCGCGCGTGCCACGAAGCGTTACGCCTTCGGTTGCTCCGGCTGACGCAGGCGGATGTGCAGCTCGCGCAGCTGACGCTCGTCGACCGGGCTCGGCGCCTGCGTGAGCAGACACTGGGCACGCTGCGTCTTCGGGAACGCGATCACGTCGCGGATCGAATCGGCGCCGGCCATCATCGTGACGATGCGGTCGAGGCCGAACGCGATCCCGCCGTGCGGCGGCGCGCCGTACTGCAGCGCGTCGAGCAGGAAGCCGAACTTCGACTGCGCCTCTTCCGGCCCGATCTTCAGCGCGCGGAACACCTGGCTCTGCACTTCCTCGCGGTGGATACGCACCGAGCCGCCGCCGATTTCCCAGCCGTTCAGCACCATGTCGTACGCCTTCGCGAGGCAGCGGCCCGGGTCGGTCTCGAGGTATTCGAGATGCTCGTCCTTCGGGCTCGTGAACGGATGGTGCGCGGCGACGTAGCGCGCGTCCTCGTCGTCGTATTCGAACATCGGGAAGTCGACGACCCACAGCGGCTTCCAGCCCGCCTCGACGAGGCCGTTCGCCTTGCCGAACTCCGAGTGGCCGATCTTCAGGCGCAGCGCGCCCAGGCTGTCGTTGACGACCTTCGCGCGGTCGGCCGCGAAGAAGATGATGTCGCCGTCTTGCGCGCCGGTGCGCTCGAGGATCGCCGCGATCGACGCGTCGTGCAGGTTCTTCACGATCGGGCTCTGCAGGCCGTCACGACCCTTCGCCGTCTCGTTGACCTTGATCCACGCGAGGCCCTTCGCGCCGTAGATGCGCACGAACTCGGTGTAGCCGTCGATATCGCCGCGCGACAGCTCGCCGCCCTTCGGCACGCGCAGCGCCGCGACGCGGCCGTCCTTCGCGTTCGCCGGCGTGCTGAACACCTTGAAGTCGACGTCCTTCATCGCGTCGGTCAACTCGGTGAACTCGAGCTTCACGCGCAGGTCCGGCTTGTCCGAGCCGAAGCGCGCCATCGCTTCCGAGTGCGGCATCACCGGGAAGGTCGCGTCGAGCTCGACGTCGATCGTCGACTTGAAGATGTGACGGATCATGTCCTCGAACAGGTCGCGAATCTCCTGCTCGCCGAGAAACGACGTCTCGCAGTCGATCTGCGTGAATTCCGGCTGGCGGTCCGCGCGGAGGTCTTCGTCGCGGAAGCACTTCGTGATCTGGTAGTAGCGGTCGAAGTTCGCGACCATCAGCAGCTGCTTGAACAGCTGCGGCGACTGCGGCAACGCGAAGAACTGGCCCGCGTTCACGCGCGACGGCACCAGGTAGTCGCGCGCGCCTTCCGGCGTGCTCTTCGTCAGCATCGGCGTTTCGATGTCGATGAAGCCCTGGTCGTCGAGGTACTTGCGCGCCTCGATCGCGACGCGGTAGCGCAGGCGCAGGTTGTGCTGCATCTGCGGACGGCGCAGGTCGAGCACGCGGTGCGTGAGGCGCGTCGTTTCGGACAGGTTGTCGTCATCGAGCTGGAACGGCGGCGTGACGGACGCGTTCAGCACGGTCAGCTCGTGGCACAGCACCTCGATCCCGCCGCTCTTCAGGTTCGCGTTCTTCGTGCCTTCCGGACGGCCGCGCACGAGGCCCTTCACCTGAATGCAGAACTCGTTGCGCACGCCCTCGGCGGCCGCGAACATCTCGGCGCGATCCGGATCGCAGACGACCTGCACGAGGCCCTCGCGATCGCGCAGATCGATGAAGATCACGCCGCCGTGGTCGCGACGGCGGTGCACCCAGCCGCACAGCGACACGGTCTGGCCCAGCAGATGTTCGGTCACGAGACCGCAGTATTCAGTACGCATCGACATGATGTTTGCTTTCGTTCGGTTGGATCAACGGGCGCCGCAACGCGGCCCGGGCAATGTGCAATTCGGTTACAGCGGCGGCTCGACGGGACGGCGGGCGGGCGCCGGAACCGGCGTCTGGGGCGCGACGACGCCCATCGAGACGATGTACTTCAGCGCGGCGTCGACCGACATGTCGAGCTCGACGACTTCGCTTTTCGGCAGCATCAGGAAGAAGCCGGACGTCGGGTTCGGCGTCGTCGGCACGTAGACGCTCACGTATTCTTCCTGCAGGTGATTGAGCACGTCGCCGCCGGGCGAGCCGGTCAGGAACGCGATCGTATACGAGCCGCGGCGCGGATATTCGATCAAGAGCGCCTTGCGGAACGCGTTGCCGCTCGACGACAGCAGCGTGTCCGACACCTGCTTGACGCTCGTGTAGATCGGCCCGACGACCGGGATGTGGCGCACGACCGCGTTCCACCACGTGACGAGCTTCTGGCCGATGAAGTTCTGCGTCAGCAGCCCGACGACGAAGATGAACGCGAGCGTCAGCACCGCGCCGATCCCGGGCAGATGGAAGCCGAGCAGCCGCTCCGGCTGCCACGAGCCGGGCAGCAGCAGCAGCGTCTGGTCCATCGTCCCGATGATGAGCCCGAGCACCCACAGCGTGATCGCGAGCGGGACGAGGACCAGCAGGCCCGTCAGAAACACCGATTTCAGGGTCGTCTTTTTCATCATCTGCCGTCAAAGAGCCGCGCAGCCGGCGCGCGGGGTGGAAGCGGCGCGTGGCCGCCTGGCGTCAACTGCTCGACGAGGACGCGGGCGCGGCCGGGGTCGCCGGCGCGGCAGTGCTGCCGCCCGCCGGTGCCGCGGTGTCGCCGCCCGTGGGCGCTGCAGTGTTGCCGCCCGCCGGCGCCGCGTCGCCCGACGCGTTCGCCGCCGGCGCGCTCGACGTCGCGCTCGCGCCGCCCGAGCCACCGCGGAAATCGGTGACATACCAGCCCGAGCCCTTCAATTGAAAGCCCGCGGCGGTCACCTGCTTTTGAAACGTATCCTTCCCGCATTCCGGGCATTGCGTCAGCGGTGGGTCGCTGATCTTCCGGAGCACGTCCTTCGCGAAACCGCACGCTTCGCATCGATAGGCGTAAATCGGCATGATTTTTTCCCGCAGAAACTAGAAACGGCTTGCAAAACCTTGAATTATAGCCGAAACCTCGGCGCGAGCCGGCAACGGCGTCACAGCGGCGTCCGCTCGCCGCCGCGTCAACGGCGACGCCACGTGAGCCAGCGCTCGCGGCCCCCGAACACCGGCAACGAATCGGCGACCGGCAGCTCGTCGATCAGCTCGAAATGCGGCGCGAGCAGCGCGTCGAGTTCCGCGCGGTCGATTCCGAACGGCGGCCCCTTCGGCGTCGCGCCGACGTAGAAGAAGCCGGCAAGCAATCCGCCCGGCGGCAGCAGCGCGGCCATCCGCGCCGCGTAGTCCGCACGGCGCGCCGGCGGCAACGCGCACAGGAACGCGCGCTCGTACACCCATTGCACCGCGAACGGCGGCTCGTACGCGAAGAAATCGGCCTGCTCGACCACGCTCCCGTGCTGCGCGCCGAGCTGCGCCTTCGCGGCGGCGACCGCCTGCGCGGCGAAATCGATCGCGCGCACCGGCCAGCCGGCCTGCGCGAGCGCCGCGGCCTCGTACGCGCTGCCGCAGCCCGGGATCAGCACCGCGCAGCGCGGATGATGCGCGACGAACGCGCGGAACGCGTCGGGCACGCCCGCGAATTCCCACGGCGTCACGCCGCGCTCGAAGCGTTCGTTCCAGAACGCCGCGTCGCCGGGGTCGCGGGTCGCGAATTCGGCAGCGCCCGGCTCAGAGGCGGGCGGCGGTGCCGGCGGATCGTCCGGACGAGTCGGCTGGGTCATCGCGCCTCCTCGGTTACGCGCCGTAAGTGAGCGCAAGCAGCACGCGCGCGACGAGCGCGCCGACGCCGACCGCGAGCCCGAAGATCAGCAGCGCCTGCAGCAGCCGGTTCGTGCGCTTCTGCTCGAGCAGGATCTGTTTCATCAGGTCGTCGCTCGCCGCTTGCGGCCTGTCGTGACGCGACGCGACCAGGTGATGCAGCAACCGCGGCAGCTGCGGCAGCGTCTTGCTCCACTGCGGCGCCTCGACCTTCAGGCGCTCGTACCAGCCGCGCAGGCCAATCTGCTCGGCCATCCAGCGTTCGAGATACGGCTTCGCGGTTTTCCACAGATCGAGTTCGGGATCGAGCGAGCGCCCGAGTCCCTCGACGTTCAGCATCGTCTTCTGCAGCAGCACGAGCTGCGGCTGGATCTCGACGTGAAAGCGGCGCGACGTCGAGAACAGGCGCATCAGCACCTGCCCGAGCGAGATGTCCTTCAGCGCGCGGTCGAAGTACGGCTCGCAGACCGCGCGGATCGCGCTTTCGAGCTCTTCGACGCGCGTCTCCGGCGGCACCCAGCCGGATTCGAGGTGCAGCGTCGCGACGCGATGGTAGTCGCGCTTGAAGAACGCGAGGAAGTTCTGCGCGAGATAGTTCTTGTCGAAGTCGGACAGCGCGCCGACGATCCCGAAATCGAGCGCGATATAGCGGCCGAACGTCGCCGGATCGAGGCTGACCTGGATGTTGCCGGGGTGCATGTCCGCGTGGAAGAAACCGTCGCGGAACACCTGCGTGAAGAAGATCTCGACGCCTTCGCGCGCGAGCTTCGGGATGTCGACGCCGGCCGAGCGCAGCGTCTCGACCTGGCTGATCGGCACGCCCGACATCCGCTCCATCACGAGCACGTTCGACGTCGAGTAATCCCAGAACATCTCCGGCACGAGCAGCAGGTCGAGGCCCGCGAAGTTGCGGCGCAACTGGCTGCCGTTCGCGGCTTCGCGCATCAGGTCGAGCTCGTCGTGCAGATACTTGTCGAACTCGGCGACGACCTCGCGCGGCTTCAGCCGCCGCCCGTCGGCCCACAGCCGCTCGGTCCAGGTCGCGATGTCGCGCAGCAGCGCGAGATCGGAGTCGATCACCGGCAGCATGTTCGGCCGCAGCACCTTCACCGCGACCGCCTTGCCCGTATGCTCGCCCTGCTTCAGTTTCGCGAAGTGCACCTGCGCGATCGACGCGCTCGCGATTGGCGTGCGCTCGAACTCGTCGAACAGCTCGTCGACCGGCGCGCCGAGCGATTTTTCGACGATCGCGATCGCGACCGTCGAGTCGAACGGCGGCACCTGATCCTGCAGCTTCGCGAGCTCGTTCGCGAAATCGACCGACAGCAGGTCGCGGCGCGTCGACAGCACCTGGCCGAACTTCACGAAAATCGGGCCGAGGCTTTCGAGCGCGCGGCGCAGGCGCACCGCGGGCGGATCGGAATAGCGGCGGCCGATCGTCGTGAGGCGCAGCAGCAGCTTGATGCGCCGGTCTTCGATGCGCGACAGCATCACCTCGTCGAGGCCGAAACGCACGACGGTGAACATGATCTTGATGAAACGGAAAATGCGCATGCGGCGCCCTCAATGCGCGCCGCGCGGGCCGCTGCCCGCGCGCGCGCCGATTTTTTGTTCGAGTCGCTCGACCCGCTTCTCGACCCGCGCGAGCGCGTCGCGCGCGCGCGCGAGCTCCGCGCCGAAATCCGCGAGCGCCGCGCGGCGCACGACCTGCGGATTCTCGTCGAGCCAGTATTCGGTCAGCGAGTCGATCACGTTGCGGCCGGTCCGGCGCGCGTGCGCGTGGGTGTCACGCACGAACGTCGCGATCCGGTGCGCGGCCGCATCGCCGACGAGCTTCGCGAGATCCTCCTCCGGCTCCCAGCGCAGATGCTCGGCGAGCTTCGCGATCTGCGTCGCGAACTCGGCGTCGCCGTCGATCTTCACCTGCTTCATCACCGCCGCCTGCCCGCCCTGCACGAATGCGGCGAGCGCGTCGCCGGCGAGCGCGATCGACACGTCGACCTGGTGCGCGTCCTGCTCGTCGACCGCGGCCAGATAGCCGTCCGGCTGGACCAGCAACGTCAGCGTGACGGGCGGCACGGCGATCCGGGCGGTTTTGCCCGCGTAAGGGATCAGGCGGTCGCGCGCCCAGGATTCGCGCGCGAGCAGATGATTGACGGCGGCAGCAAAAGGCTTGGCGGCAAAGGTCATCGGGCTAGGAAAGAAAAACCCGCGCGGGCAGGACGCCCGCGCGGGTTTCTATTGTAACGTCGGATCGGCCGCGCACCCCGCCCGCGTGCGGGGCCGCGGCGGCATCGCCCAATGTGCGATCAATGCGCGGTCAGTGCGTGTCGAGCTGCTGGATGCCCGCGAGCAGCCAGCCGTGGCCGGCCGGCTTCGACAGGTTCCAGACCTCGTCGAACGGCGCGGCGCTCGCGCTCGCCGATTCGCGAATCAGCCCGTGGAAACGCACGCTCGCGCTCTGCTCGGCGCCGCGGTCCTCGATGTCGAGCAGCTCGGCGTCGAGCTGCACGACGTCGGTCTGGTTCGCTTCGCTGCCGCGCGTGTCGACGTCGATCTTGACCTCGGCGAACATTTCGGGCGTCGTGAACTCGCGGATGTCGGCGAGATTGCCCTGGTCCCACGCGGTCTGCAGCCGCACGAACGACACTTTCGCGCTGCGCAGAAACGCGTCGGCGTCGAAGCCGGGCGGTACAGCGACCGGCGCGGCCATCGCGGCCGCAGCGGGCTGCGCACCGCCGCCGCTACCCCCACCAAACACGCGCTGCGCTTCGCTCGCGTAGCCGCTCGTCGCCCCGGACTGGAACGACGGGCCCTGCGCATAGCCGCTCGCGCCGCGAGCGCCCGCCGCGTACGCCGGCTCCTGTGCGCGGCGGCGGCCCATCAGCTTGCGGATCAGCCAGATGCCGACCGCGGCGAGCAGCGCGATCACGATCACGTTCGCCATCATGCTCGCGAACGCGCCGCCGAGACCGAAGTGCGACAGCAGCGCCGCGATCCCGAGGCCCGCCGCGAGGCCGGCGATCGGCCCGAGCCAGCGCGAGCGGTTCGGCGCGGCGCTCGCCGGCGCGGCCGGCTGCTGCCGCTGCATCTGCGACGGCGCCGCCTGCTGCATCGGCTGCTGAGCGGGCGGCGTCGCCTGCCGCTGCTGGACCATCTGCGACTGCCGGCCGATGCTGCGCCCGCCGCCCAGCCGCCTCGCGTCCGCGTCGAGCGACGCGAGCGTGCCGGCCGCGAGCAGGCCGACCATCAGCGCGGTGCCGATGCGCCGCGCCCACGGTCTCGACCGCCGGCCATCGTTGGAAAACAGGTGCTTTTCGGACATCAACCCCTCCAGAATGTAATGAAACTGAAGGGCAAGACCCCCTCAGTACTTGGTTCCGACGTGTAACGCTACCACGCCACCTGACAAATTGTAATATTTGACGGCGTCGAGGCCCGATTGTTCCATCATCGTTTTCAATGTGTCCTGATCGGGGTGCATCCGGATCGATTCCGCGAGATACCGGTAACTTTCGGCATCTTTCGCGAATTTGTCACCAAGCCACGGCAACACCTTGAAAGAATACAGATCGTAGGCTTTCTTCAGCGGATCCCAGACCTTCGAGAATTCGAGCACCATCACGCGGCCGCCCGGCTTCACGACGCGGCGCATCTCGGCGAGCGCGGCGTCCTTGTGCGTCATGTTGCGCAGCCCGAACGCGACCGTGACCACGTCGAAGTAGTGGTCCGGAAACGGAATCTTCTCGGCGTCGCACAGCAGCGACGGCGTGACGACGCCCTTGTCGAGCAGCCGGTCGCGGCCGACGCGCAGCATCGATTCGTTGATGTCCGTGTGCCAGACCTCGCCCGTCGGCCCGGCCGCCTTCGCGAACGCCTTCGTCAGGTCGCCGGTGCCGGCCGCGATGTCGAGCACCTTGAAGCCCGGCCGCACGTTCGCCTGCGCGATCGTGAACGCCTTCCACGCGCGGTGCATGCCCGCCGACATCAGGTCGTTCATCAGATCGTAGTTGCTCGCGACCGAATGGAACACGCCCGCGACTTTCTTCGCTTTTTCGTTTTCCTCGACGGACTCGAAGCCGAAGTGGGTTTTGCTCATCGCGTTGATCCTCAGTAAATGGCAAGACGGCGCCTCGCGGCGCCGTCGTTCAGTGGCAGTGGCCGTGCGGCGCGCCCGCCGCCGGCATCGGCGCGTCGCGATCGACGCCCGCCGCCTGCAGTTTGTCGAAATAGTCGCGCCATAGCGCGTCCTGGTTCGTCGCCAGTTCGTACAGCAGATCCCACGAGTAGATGCCGGTCGAATGGCCATCGGAGAACGTCGGCTGCAGTGCGTAGTTGCCGACGCCTTCGAGCGCGGTGATCGTTACGTCGCGCTTGCCGGTCTGCAGCGTCTCCTGCCCCGGCCCGTGCCCGCGCACCTCCGCCGATGGCGAATAGATGCGCATCAGCTCGAACGGGATCCGGTAGTGCTCGCCGTTCGGATACTGCAGTTCGAGCACGCGCGACACCGCGTGCACGACGACGCCCGACGGAATCGGGGTCGTGGAAGTCAAACCGCTCATCTCAGCCTCCGCAGGGCCGCCCCAAGGAGGCTGAGCGCCCCCTCGGGGGGCAGCGACCAACGGGAGCGTGGGGGTTGTTTCATCTCAGCCTCGAATTTGAATCGGTCATACGTTGAATCTCTTCGCGCACCGCGCCGTGCAACAGCGTCGCCTGCGCGGCGCGCGAACGCAGCAGCGCGTCGGATGTGCCGCGCTGGCGCGGCGCCCAGATCGGCTGCGGAAAGTGCGCGTCGTTCGAGAAGCGCGGGATCACGTGCCAGTGCACGTGCGGCACCATGTTGCCGAGGCTCGCGAGATTCACCTTGTTCGGCTGCATCACGCGCCGCACCGCGCGCTCGACCGCGACCACCACGTCCATCAGGTGCGCGCGCTGGGTGTCGGACAGATCGGACATCTCCGCGACGTGCGCATTCCAGATCACGCGGCAGAAGCCCGGATACTCCGCCTCGCCCGTCGCGAGGACGACGCGCAGCACGTCGTCCTGCCACAGCACGGCGCCGCCGTCTTCACTGCAAAACACGCATTTCATCGCCGCTCCCGCTCGTTAGAGGACGCCACCGGATGCCGCCCGCCCGCTCAAACCAGCACGCGCTCGATCCCGCCGCTGTTCGCGCGCGCGACGTAGTCGGCCATCCAGTTCTCGCCGAGCACCTGACGCGCGATCTCGACGACGACGTAGTCGGCCTCGATGTTCGCGTCCTCGTTGTAGCGCGACAACCCCTGCAGGCACGACGGGCAGCTCGTCAGGATCTTCACGTCGCCCACCGGCGGATCGCCCGCGCTGACCGGAATCGCGCGCAACTTCGCCGCGCCCTTCCTGATCTCCTCTTCCTTGCGGAAGCGGACCTGCGTCGAGATATCGGGCCGCGTGACCGCGAGCGTACCCGATTCGCCGCAGCAGCGGTCGTTCTTCTCGATCCGGTAGCCGTCGTGCTCCGCACCCATCAGCTCGTTCACGAGCTTCACCGGGTCCATCGTCTTGATCGGCGTGTGGCACGGGTCGTGATACATGTAGCGCATGCCCTTCACGCCGTCGAGTTTCATCCCTTTTTCCAGCAGGAACTCGTGGATGTCGATGATCCGGCAGCCCGGGAAGATCTTGTCGAATTCGTAGCCCGCGAGCTGGTCGTAGCAGGTGCCGCACGACACGACGACCGTCTTGATGTCCAGATAGTTCAGCGTGTTCGCGACACGGTGGAACAGCACGCGGTTGTCGGTGACGATCTGCTCGGCCTTGTCGTACTGGCCGGAGCCGCGCTGCGGATAGCCGCAGCACAGGTAGCCCGGCGGCAGCACCGTCTGCACGCCCGCTTCCCACAGCATCGCCTGCGTCGCGAGCCCGACCTGCGAGAACAGCCGCTCGGAGCCGCAGCCCGGGAAGTAGAACACCGCTTCCGAATCGACGGTCGTCGTCTTCGGGTCGCGGATGATCGGCACGATCTTGTTGTCCTCGATGTCGAGCAGCGCGCGCGCCGTCTTCTTCGGCAGGTTGCCCGGCATCTTCTTGTTCACGAAGTGGATCACCTGCTCGACGACGGGCGGCTTGCCGGTCGTCGCCGGCGGATGCGCGGTCTGCTTCTTCACGACGTTCTTCAGCATGTCGTTCGCGAAGCGCTGCACCTTGTAGCCGACGCCCATCATCACGCTGCGCGCCACGTTGATCGTCTGCGGATTCGTCGCGTTCAGGAAGAACATGCCCGCCGCGTTGCCCGGGTTGAACTTCTTCTTGCCCATCTTGCGCAGAATGTTGCGCATGTTCATCGTCACGTCGCCGAAGTCGATATTCACCGGGCACGGCGTCGCGCACTTGTGGCACACGGTGCAGTGATCGGCGACGTCGTTGAACTCGTCCCAGTGCTTGATCGACACGCCGCGGCGCGTCTGCTCCTCATACAGGAACGCCTCGATCAACAGCGACGTCGCGAGGATCTTGTTGCGCGGGCTGTACAGCAGGTTCGCGCGCGGCACGTGCGTCGCGCACACCGGCTTGCACTTGCCGCAGCGCAGGCAGTTCTTCACCGAATCGGCGATCGCGCCGATGTCGGACTGCTGCATGATCAGCGATTCGTAGCCCATCAGCCCGAAGCTCGGCGTGTACGCGTTGCGCAGGTCCGCGCCTTCGAGCAGCTTGCCCTTGTTGAAGCGGCCCTCCGGATCGACGCGCTGCTTGTACGCGCGGAATTCGCCGATCTCGTCGTCGGTCAGGAACTCGAGCTTCGTGATGCCGATCCCGTGCTCGCCGGAGATCACGCCGTCGAGCGAGCGCGCGAGCGTCATGATCCGCGCGACCGCCGCGTGCGCATCCTGCAGCATCTCGTAGTTGTCCGAGTTCACCGGGATGTTCGTGTGCACGTTGCCGTCGCCCGCGTGCATGTGCAGCGCGACGAACACGCGGCCGCGCAGCACCTGCTTGTGGATCGCCTGCGCGTCGTCGAGGATCTGCTTGAATGCGCCGCCGTTGAAGATCGTGCGCAGCTCCGCGCGGATCTCGTTCTTCCACGAGATCCGCACCGTGCGATCCTGCGCGACGTGGAACACCGTCGCGCCGGGCTGCATGTCGACACGGTCCGCGAACTTCTCCGCGAGCCCCTCGTAGCCGAGCTGCACCAGATAATGCTGCGCCTCGCGCAGCGACAGGTCGAGCTTGTCGAGCACGAACGTCCAGCGCGCGCGCACGCGCTTGAGCAGCTCGAGCGCCTGCTGCACGCGGTCTTCGAGCAGCTCCGCGCTCGGGATCTCGCTCGCGTCGTCGGTCTTGCCGAGCGGCAGGTTGCCGGTGCGGAAGAACGCTTCGAGCGCGTCGACGAGCTGCAGCTTGTTCTTCAGCGACAGCTCGATGTTGATCCGCTCGATCCCGTCCGTGTACTCGCCCATCCGGTCGATCGGGATCACGACGTCTTCGTTGATCTTGAACGCGTTCGTGTGCTTCGCTATCGCCGCGGTGCGGCTGCGGTCGAGCCAGAAACGCTTGCGGGCCTCGGCGCTCACCGCGACGAAGCCTTCGCCGCTCTTGCCGTTCGCCATCCGGACGACCTCGGACGTCGCGTGCGCGACCTGGTCCGCGTCGTCGCCGACGATGTCGCCGATCAGCACCATCTTCGGGAACGCGTTGCGCTTGCTCTTCGTCGCGTAGCCGACCGCGCGCAGATAGCGTTCGTCGAGGTGCTCGAGGCCGGCGAGAATCGCGCCGCCCTGCTTCGCCGTTTCGAACAGGTAGTCCTTGATCTCGACGATGCTCGGAATCGCCTCGCGCGCCTGGCCGAAGAATTCGAGACAGACGGTGCGCGTGTGCGCGGGCATCTTGTGCAACACCCAGCGCGCGGACGTGATCAGGCCGTCGCAGCCTTCCTTCTGCACGCCCGGCAGGCCCGCGAGGAACTTGTCGGTCACGTCCTTGCCGAGGCCTTCCTTGCGGAAGCGCCGGCCCTCGATGTCGAGCGTCTCGGTGCGCAGCAGCTTCTCGCCGGGCGCGGCGGCGCCGTCGAACCACTTCAGCTCGAAGCGCGCGACCGGTACGTCGTGGATCTTGCCCTGATTGTGTTCGAGCCGCGTGACCTCGAGCCAGTTGCCGTCCGGATCGACCATCCGCCACCAGGCCAGGTTGTCGAGCGCGGTGCCCCACAGCACGGCCTTCTTGCCGCCCGCGTTCATCGCGATATTGCCGCCGATGCACGACGCGTCGAGCGACGTCGGATCGACCGCGAACACGTAGCCGGCCGCTTCCGCCGCCTCGGTCACGCGGCGCGTGACGACGCCCGCGCCGGAGAAGATCGTCGGCACCTTGTGATCGACGCCCGGCAGCTCGGTCAGCTCGACCGCGCCCAACTGCTCGAGCTTCTCGGTGTTGAGCACGGCCGAGAACGGCGTGAGCGGCACCGCGCCGCCGGTATAGCCGGTGCCGCCGCCGCGCGGGATCACGGTCAGTCCGAGCTCGAAGCAGGCCTTCACGAGGCCCGCCATCTCGGCTTCGGTGTCCGGCGTCAGCACGACGAACGGATATTCGACGCGCCAGTCGGTCGCGTCGGTCACGTGCGACACGCGCGACAGGCCGTCGAAGCGGATGTTGTCCTTCTGCGTGCAGCGGCCGAGCGTTTTCGTCGCGCGGCGGCGCAGGTCGGCCAGCTTGTCGAATTCCTGCGCGAACTCGTCGACCGCGCGCTGCGCGGCGGCCGCGAGCATCTGCACGCGCGCCGCGCGCCCCTCGCCCGCCGCGTCGTGATGCGCGGTCAGATCGGCGCGGCGGCGCTTCTCGATCTCGGTCAGCCGGTGATTCAGCGCCTCGATCAGCAGCGCGCGGCGCTTCGGGTTGTCGAGCAGGTCGTCCTGCAGATACGGATTGCGGCGCACGACCCAGATGTCGCCGAGCACCTCGTACAGCATCCGCGCCGAGCGGCCGGTGCGGCGTTCGGCACGCAGTTCGTCGAGCGCGGCCCAGGCTTGCTCGCCCAGCAGCCGGATCACGATTTCGCGATCGGAGAACGAGGTGTAGTTGTACGGAATCTCACGCAGGCGAGGCGCGGGGTCGGCGGCGACGGAGGCAGCCGCGCCGTTCGGATCGAAAACTTGAGGTGCGTTCATGTTTGGACGACTCGGAGGGCCGCTCCCCTGGTCACGGGCGGCGGCCAAAGCGCGTGGGCGCAATCTTGGGGAAATCTGTTCTGTTGCCAGGCGCGCGCCAGCGGGCGCGGGCTTTGCATGGGGCCGGAGCAAGCGCTGAAGCGCTAGGCCCGGGCCGACAGCCTGGCGGCGTTCGGATCCGTCAACACGATCGCGCGCAGCGCGCGTGCCGTTGCGCCGCGGGCCCGGCTGCGCGCGGCGACGGCTTCAGATGGACGATCCGACGGTGCCTCTGCATCTTCCGATCCTTGATTCAAAACGGAATTCTAACCCATGATCGAGGATCGCGTGACGCCCCGGAGCGCCCGCCGCACGGGGCCCGCGCCGGAGACGGTCGCGTGCGGCGGCCCCGTTTTCGCCGTCCGGCCGGCCGGTTGCCGACGGCCGGACCCGAAACCCCGGGGCTTGGCGCTATCATTGACCCTTTACCGTTCCGCATCCGCACCGCACGCGAGCGCTCATGGCACCCCACGATTATCTGAAGAAAATCCTCACCGCGCGCGTCTACGACGTCGCGTTCGAGACCGAACTCGAACCCGCCCGCAACCTGTCCAACCGGCTGCGCAACCCGGTCTACCTGAAGCGCGAGGACAACCAGCCGGTGTTCTCGTTCAAGCTGCGCGGCGCGTACAACAAGATGGCGCACATCCCCGCCGACGCGCTCGCGCGCGGCGTGATCACCGCGTCGGCCGGCAACCACGCGCAGGGCGTCGCGTTCTCGGCCGCGCGGCTCGGCGTGAAGGCCGTGATCGTCGTGCCCGTCACGACGCCGCAGGTGAAGGTCGACGCGGTGCGCACGCACGGCGGCCCGACGGTCGAGGTGATCCAGGCCGGCGAGTCGTACAGCGACGCGTACGCGCACGCGCTCAAGGTGCAGGAGGAGCGCGGGCTCACGTTCGTGCATCCGTTCGACGATCCGTACGTGATCGCCGGCCAGGGCACCGTCGCGATGGAGATCCTGCGCCAGCATCAGGGCCCGATCCATGCGATCTTCGTGCCGATCGGCGGCGGCGGGCTCGCCGCGGGCGTCGCCGCGTACGTGAAGGCCGTGCGCCCCGAGATCAAGGTGATCGGCGTGCAGACCGAGGATTCGTGCGCGATGGCGCAGTCGCTCGATGCCG
The DNA here is from genome assembly GCF_013403875.1 of Burkholderia guangdongensis. GTDB lineage: Bacteria > Pseudomonadota > Gammaproteobacteria > Burkholderiales > Burkholderiaceae > Burkholderia > Burkholderia guangdongensis. Next base: position 143,564 of record NZ_JACBNX010000015.1, read on the forward strand.
GCCGGCGCGTCGAGCTCACCGAGGTCGGACTGTTCTCGGACGGCACCGCGGTGAAGCTCGTCGGCGAGGAGACGTTCCGGCTGTGCCGCGAGTATCTGGACGAAGTCGTGACCGTCGACACCGACGCGCTGTGCGCGGCGATCAAGGACGTGTTCCAGGACACCCGCAGCGTGCTCGAGCCGGCCGGCTCGCTCGCGGTCGCGGGCGCGAAACGCTATGCGGAGCGCGAGGGGATCGAGAACCAGACGCTCATCGCGATCACGTCCGGCGCGAACATGAACTTCGACCGGATGCGCTTCGTCGCGGAGCGCGCCGAAGTGGGCGAGGCGCGCGAGGCGGTGTTCGCGGTGACGATCCCGGAGGAGCGCGGCAGCTTCAAGCGCTTCTGCTCGCTCGTCGGCGAGCGCAACGTGACCGAGTTCAACTACCGGATCGCCGATGCGCAGTCCGCGCACATCTTCGTCGGCGTGCAGATCAAGCGGCGCGGCGAGTCGGCCGAGATCGCCGCGAACTTCGACGCGCACGGCTTCACGGCCGTCGATCTGACCGGCGACGAGCTGTCGAAGCAGCACGTCCGCTACATGGTCGGCGGCCGCTCGCCGCTCGCGCACGACGAGCGGCTGTTCCGCTTCGAATTTCCGGAGCGGCCGGGCGCGCTGATGAAGTTCCTGTCGTCGATGGCGCCGGACTGGAACATCAGCCTGTTCCACTACCGGAACCAGGGCGCGGACTACAGCTCGATCCTCGTCGGCATCCAGGTGCCGCAGGCGGACAACGCCGAATTCGGCCGCTTCCTCGCGGCGCTCGGCTATCCGTACTTCGAGGAGAGCGGCAACCCGGCCTATCGCCTGTTTCTGTCGTAAATGAGCGTGATCATGCAACCCGAACATTCCCCGCTCGGCAAGGCGACCGTCTACGCGTCGCAGTACGACGCGTCGCTGCTGTTCCCGATCCCGCGCGCCGGCGCGCGCGAGCAGATCGGCATCGGTGCCGCGCTGCCGTTTTTCGGCACCGATATCTGGAACGCGTACGAGCTGTCGTGGCTCAACGCGCGCGGCAAGCCGCAGGTCGCGGTCGCGACGTTCTTCGTGCCGGCCGAATCGCCGAATATCGTCGAATCGAAATCGTTCAAGCTGTATCTCGGCTCGTTCGCGCAGAGCGCGTTCGATTCGTTCGACGCGGTGCGCGAGGCGCTGAAGCGCGACGTGTCAGCCGCGTGCGGCGCGAGTGTGTCGGTGCAGCTCGTCGGGCCGCACGACTTCCGCAAGCTGCAGATGGACGAGCTCGACGGGCTGTCGCTCGATCGGCTCGATCTCGATACCGATATCTACGAGCCCGATCCGTCGCTGCTCACGGCCGCGCTCGACGAAGCGCCGGTCGAGGAAACGCTGGTGTCCGATCTGCTGAAATCGAACTGCCCGGTGACTGGTCAGCCGGACTGGGGCAGCGTGCAGATTCATTACGTCGGGCCGCAGATCGATCATGCGGGGTTGTTGCGGTACATCATCTCGTATCGCAATCACACGGGCTTTCACGAGCAGTGCGTCGAGCGGATCTTCGTCGATATTCTGAAGGCGTGCCAGCCGGTGAAGCTCGCGGTGTATGCGCGGTATACGAGGAGGGGCGGGCTCGATATCAATCCGTTCCGGACGAATTACAACCAGCCGATGCCGGATAATGCGAGGACGGCGAGGCAGTGAGGGGGCGGGCTATCTCGGCTTCGGGGCCAGTTGAGTACCAGTCGCTGTAAGCGCGCCGCGATCGAGCGCGGTGGCCGCTGGGCCGTCGGGAACGGATGAACGCCCCTTATCCAAGCTGCTTTTCTGCAATGTCGCTGGTGAACTGACGGGCTTCGCGGCGTCGATCAGTGTCTTCACATCCCCGTTCCATTCAGGGAGTGGGGCTGGCGGCAATGGAAGAACCTTATCCAGATTCGGGAGTTTCAGGCGGCCTCGATAGTGTTCCAGCATGTCCCCAATCTTGCCGTATCGTTCTGATCTGGCTTTGTCGATGGCACTAACCAATCCAGTGCCATCAGTGAGGAACATACCGTCGAATTCAACCGATAGCTCATTCGCACAGTCAGCACACCCTAGTTTTACACCTTCCTGAAGGACACGAAGCGCCCGTGCTTTGGCGTCTGGCGTATTGGGGCGCCGATATATAAATCCAAGCTTGTACGCGGCAGGCCCGTAACCTTGTGAGACTGCGCACTCCAGCATCTGAGTTGCAATCGGCAAATTTCCCCAAAACTCCCCTTCCGGATCATCGTAAGTGCCAGCCAACTGCTTTCCGAGAAATGTCATTGCTGACGGACTGCCCATGTCAGCGGCTCGCTGAAAGAATGCATAGGCACTGGTTGCGTCGCCCCTCTTGACCATCCCGTTCTGGTGATATGCGCCCATTATGTCGTATGCGTCGGGTACGCCTAATCGCATCGCTTTCTCAACCCATTCAATCGCGATTTCGGGATCATGTTGAGGCACGCCCGGATAACTACTTAGAATCAATGAAGCAAGATTGAGCATGGCTTTCCAGCTACCGCGATCGGCAGCGTGAGTGTATAGCTGGTAAATTTTCGGGTAGTCACGCTTGTCGGAGTAGATATCTGGGTCGTCGAGCGCGAGCGCCTGCTGGAACCACAACTCTGCCTGCGAATCAACAGGCGGCACATGCTGATTCTGATACACACACGTAAAGCTCTTTCGATGTGGGTCGAAGAGCGGCAGTTTTTCGTAGCGCGGTAGATCAGATTTGGCAGTACCTTTTTTGACGATCGAAATCCACGATGCCTCGGCCTGCACGCTTGCAGCAAACAGGCTCAAGGTAAAGCAAATGACTCTGCAAAATAGGAGAATTTTCATCAGTGCCACTCCGTTCACGTGGTACTGGAAATGTTGGTCGACGCGGGTACATCCATAGAGGCATGCAACACGTTTTTTGCCGGACGATCCGTGAACGGCAATAGAAAACCAGTCATTGGTTTGACGTTTTGTCGCTGATCGTCACTATGATCCATGCTGTCTGACAGCGAGGACACGCGATATCCGTGCGGGATGAATTCATGCCCTTGCAGCGCGGCACCCTGCTTCGGTGCGGGAGGTGGTGTTACGGCTTTCGCGCCGTCGATCAGGCTCTGCACATTACCGTCCCACTTTGGTAACGGAGCGGGAGGAAGCGGCAGAACTTTGTCGAGGTTCGGCAATTTTAGGCGCCCCTGATAGAACTCAAGCGCATCACCGAGCTTGCTGTAACGCTGAGCGCGGGCTTTGTCGATGTGGCCTACAAGGTTCGTGCCATCGGTAAGATCGAGACCGTTGAACTCAGGGGCCAAGCTGTTTGCACATTTAGCACTTCCGAGTTTCACACCCTCGTGCAAGATCTTAAGTGCCCGAAACTTTGGGGGTGTCAGGATTTCCGTGTTCAAGGCGGGTTGAATAATCACACGGACGGGCGAACGAATCGATCCTGATAGAGGATAGCGAACTGGTTCATCGCTGCCTTCCAATCATGAGCAGCACGACTCCAGTCGGCCGTGATA
>NZ_JACBNX010000016.1 GCF_013403875.1 Burkholderia guangdongensis
TCGGTGAGCGCGCGCGGATCCATCACCGCGCCGGACAGGATGTGCGCGCCGATCTCCGAGCCCTTCTCGAGCACGCACACGCCGATCTCGGTGCCTTTCTCGGCCGCCAGCTGCTTGAGCCGGATCGCCGCCGACAGCCCCGCGGGGCCGCCGCCGACGATCACGACGTCGTATTCCATGGATTCGCGCGGGCCGTACTGCTCGATCAGGCTTGCGGGGGTCATTGACGTTCCTCTAACCGTTAGAATGCTTTGTAATTCGGGATCGCGTATTGTCGGCGAAACAAAACACTCGCCGCAACTGAGTGCCGGTAGATTAGCACGATCGTTCGATTTTTGTGCTAGGGTTATGCCGCATGCGTGTCGCGCGTTCTGCGGTCAAACGACGTCGAAAGGGGTGGGGAATGGGTCGATCGATCAATCTGGAAGGCAAGGTTGCGCTGGTGACGGGCGCGTCGAGCGGGCTCGGACAGCGTTTCGCGCAGGTGCTGTCGCAGGCGGGCGCGAAGGTCGTGCTCGCGAGCCGGCGCGTCGAGCGGCTGAAGGAGCTGCGCGCTGAAATCGAGGCGGCAGGCGGCGACGCGCACGTCGTGTCGCTCGACGTCACCGACGTGCAGAGCATCAAGGCCGCTGTCGCGCACGCGGAGACCGAAGCGGGGATGATCGACATCCTCGTGAACAACTCGGGCGTGTCGACGATGCACAAGCTCATCGACGTGACGCCCGCCGATTTCGAGTTCGTATTCGATACGAACACGCGCGGCGCGTTTTTCGTCGCGCAGGAAGTCGCGAAGCGGATGATGATGCGCGGCAACGGCGGCGGCAAGCCGCCGTTCAGGATCATCAACGTCGCGTCGGTCGCGGGCCTGCGCGTGTTCCCGCAGATCGGGCTGTACGCGATGAGCAAGGCGGCCGTCGTGCACATGACGCGCGCGATGGCGCTCGAATGGGGCCGCCACGGGATCAACGTGAACGCGATCTGCCCGGGCTACATCGACACCGAAATCAATCACTACCTGTGGGAAAGCGAGCAGGGCCAGAAGCTGCAGTCGATGCTGCCGCGCCGGCGCGTCGGCAAGCCGCAGGATCTCGACGGGCTGCTGCTGCTGCTCGCCGCCGACGAATCGCAGTTCATCAACGGCTCGATCATCTCGGCGGACGACGGCTTCGGCCTCGCCTGACCGGCCTGCTTCGATGCTGGCCGACCCTGCAATAAACACGCAATGAACACGCCATCGACGCGCAATGAACGCGCAATGACCGACTACGCATCCGTCTTCGAAATGTCGATGCCGATCCGCTGGGGCGACATGGACGCATTCGGCCACGTGAACAACACCGTCTACTTCCGCTACATGGAGCAGGCGCGGATTTCGTGGTTCGAGTCGATGGGCCTCGGCGGCAACAAGGGCGACGGGCAGGGGCCCGTGATCGTCACCGCGTCGATGGAATTCCTGCGGCAGCTCGCGTATCCGGGCGACGTGATCGCGCGGATCTCGGTGTCGAAGCCGGGCCGCAGCAGCTTCGATTCCGGCTTCGAGCTGCTGCGTGCCGACGAGCCGGGGCAGCTCTATGCGCGCGGCAGCGCGCGCGTCGTGTGGATCGACTACGCGCTCGGCAAATCGGTGCCGCTGCCGGACACGCTGCGCGAGCGGATCGGGCGCGCGCTCGCCGAGCAGGCCGACTGATCCGCGCTGACTGCCCCGCACCGGGTGCCCCGCGCGGACTGACTCGCACAGACTGTCCGCACAGACTGAGCACCGCCCGCCCCGCGCGGGCGCCGCGCTTCAATGGCCGAGCAGGCGCTGCAGCAGCTCGGCCGTGTTTCCCGTCCCGTATTTGCGCATCAGCCGCCCGCGGTAGATGTCGACCGTGCGCGAGCTGATGTCGAGCATGCGGCCGATCTGCTTGCTCGTCTTGCCGGTTGCGAGCTGCGCGGCGATCTCGCGCTCGCGCGGCGTCAGCTCGACCGCGACGCGCCGCGTCGCGCTTAAGTCCTCGAACGTCCACACGCCGGTGGCGAGCGGCGCGGTGCGGTCGAGCGCGCGGCCGGTCACGTGGCACCAGAACAGCTCGCCGGTCGCGCGCTTCATGATCCGGTCGTCGCCGTAGATCCCGTTCGCGATCATCACGCGCGAGATCCGCTCGCCGATCCGCTCGAACTCGTCCGACGACGGATACAGCACCTCGAACGACTGGCCGATCAGGTCGGCCCGCGTGCAGCGGAAGATCGCGGCGACCGCGTCGTTGCAGTCCTCGATCGCGCGGTCGCGCGACATCACGAGCCCGATCGGCGCGAGCTGGAAGGCGGTCTGGTAGTCGATTGCGGGCATGGGCGCGGGCCAGTGGTGCGGGGATTAGGCGGGGGCTTATGTATTTTTGCGTATTGTGCAGCATCCGCGCGGCATCGTACCCTTCCGGGCAGATCGCGGCCAGTGCGGCGCGGATAAAACAGGCGCGTCGCCGAAGCGGCGGACGTCGGCCATGCGTAGTATGACGCGGCGGGCCGCGTCGGCGCGCGAACCTGGTCAGCTGGTTTCCATAAAGGAAGGGACAGAGAGATGAACAAAGTCTATCCAAGCGCGGCCGCCGCGCTGGAAGGGATCGTCCAGGACGGACAGACCTTCGCGGTCGGCGGTTTCGGCCTGTGCGGAATTCCCGAGGCGCTGATCGCGGCGCTGCGCGATACGGGCGTCAAGGGCATCACCTGCATCAGCAACAACGCGGGCGTCGACGGCTTCGGTCTCGGCCTGCTGCTCGAGACGCGCCAGATCAAGAAGATGATCTCGTCGTACGTCGGCGAGAACAAGGAGTTCGAGCGCCAGTACCTGTCCGGCGAGCTCGAGCTCGAATTCACGCCGCAGGGCACGCTCGCCGAGAAGCTGCGCGCGGGCGGCGCGGGCATCCCGGCGTTCTTCACGAACACCGGCTACGGCACCGTGATCGCGGAAGGCAAGGAAACGCGCCAGTTCGGCGATCGCCATTACGTGCTCGAGCCGTCACTGACGGCCGACGTCGCGCTCGTGAAGGCGTGGAAGGCGGACAAATCCGGCAACCTGGTCTTTCGCCGCACCGCGCGCAACTTCAACCCGATGTGCGCGATGGCCGGCAAGATCACGGTGGTCGAGGTCGAGGAGATCGTCGAGAACGGCGAACTCGATCCGGACAACATCCACACGCCGGGCATCTTCGTGCAGCGCATCGTGCTGAACACGACCCCGGAAAAACGCATCGAACAACGCACCGTCCGCGCGAAAGGAGACTGACATGGCCTGGAATCGTGACCAAATGGCCGCGCGCGCGGCGAAGGAACTGCAGGACGGCTTCTACGTGAACCTCGGGATCGGCCTGCCGACGCTCGTCGCGAACCACGTGCCGGAAGGTGTCGAGGTGTGGCTGCAGTCGGAGAACGGCCTGCTCGGCATCGGCCCGTTCCCGACCGAGGACGAGATCGACGCGGACCTGATCAACGCCGGCAAGCAGACGGTGACGACGCTGCCCGGCTCGTCGATCTTCTCGTCGGCCGATTCGTTCGCGATGATTCGCGGCGGCCACATCAACCTCGCGATCCTCGGCGCGATGCAGGTCAGCCAGACCGGCGACCTCGCGAACTGGATGATCCCCGGCAAGATGATCAAGGGGATGGGCGGCGCGATGGACCTCGTCGCGGGCGTGCGGCGCGTGATCGTGCTGATGGAGCACGTCGCGAAGGGCGATGCGCACAAGATCCTCGAGAAATGCGATCTGCCGCTGACGGGCGTCGGCGTGATCGACCGGATCATCACCGATCTCGGCGTGATCGACGTGACGCCGAACGGCCTGAAGGTCGTCGAGCTCGCCGACGGCGTGACCGTCGACGAGATCAAGGCGAAGACCGGCGCGCCGCTCGACGTGAGCGCGCTGTCGTAAGTCATCCTCCCGCCCGCGCGTCGCGCCGACGCGCGGCGCGTATCCCGGGGCGCGCCCGAGCGCCCCGCGTCCTTCATCCGATGCCGCCCGCGAACCGTTCGGCCAATCGCTCCCGCTCGAACGCGTCGACGACGAAGTCGACGAACGCCCGCGTTTTGGCCGGCAGCAGTGTGCGCGTCGCGTAATAGATCGAAATCGTTCCGACATCCGCATACCAGTGCGGCAGCAGCCGCACGAGCTCGCCCCGTTCGATCCACGGCAGCGCGTCCGGCACGGTCAGCAGCGCGACGCCCAGTCCGAGCACCGCGGCTTCCCGCATCGCGGCCGGGTCGTTGACCATGATCGTTTCGCCAAGCCGCGCGGGCATTTCGCTGCCCGCCGCGTCGCGCATCGTCCGGTGACGCACGCGGCCGGTGCGGCTCGAGCGCATCACGATGCCGTCGAGGCCCGCGAGATCGCCGGGATCGGACGGCGGCACGCGGCCGGCCAGGTAAGCCGGCGACGCGACCGCGATCAGATGCGCGGGCGCCAGCCTGCGTGACACGACACCCGGCGCGAGATCGAATCCACCGCCGATCGCCGCGTCGTAACTCTCCGCAATCAGGTCGACCTGCCGGTTTTCGAAGTGCCAGTCCGGACGGATCAGCGGATGGCGCGCGAGGAACGCCGGCAGCAGCGGCATCACGTGCGTGATGCCGAACGTCGGCGGCAGGCTGACTTTCAGCACGCCGGCCGGCGCGCCGCGCCCGGTCGACACGGACGAGATCGCGGCCTGCAGCGCGTCCAGATTGCCGCCGATTTCGGCGAGAAAGCGCTCGCCCGCCTCGGTCAGCGTGAGCTTGCGCGTCGAGCGCTGGAACAGCCGCACGCCGAGATTGCGTTCGAGCAGCGCGACGTTCCGGCTGACCGCGGCGGGCGTCAGCGCCAGGCGCCGCGCGGCCTCGGAAAAGGTGCCCGTTTCGGCGCTGCGGACGAACGACTCGAGGTTCGCGAGGGTTTCCATGCGGCCCATCTTAAAGCATCGCTTGAAAATAATTCAAATGATTCATGGCTAATCATCGGGTAATGAAGCCGGCAACATTCACTCATCTGTCCACCGGACATTTCCTTGCCGGCGGCGACTTCGCCGCTTGATTCGTCACCTTTTTCCGAGGAGCATTGCCATGAGCACCATCGGTATCATCGGCGCGGGCGCGATCGGTTCCGCGTTCGCACGCGCGCTGGCCCGCACCGGCGTCGAAGCGGTCATTTCCAACAGCCGCGGCCCGGCCTCGCTCGCGGATCTCGCGCGCGAGCTCGGCCCGTCGATCACGCCGGGAACGCGCGAACAGGCTGCCGCGCAGGACATCGTCCTCGTCGCGGTGAACTGGTCGAGGCTGCCTGACGCGCTGGCCGGGCTGCCGGACTTCGGCGGCCGTATCGTGATCGATGCGAACAACCCGATCGAGGCGCCGCACTTCGTGCCGGCCGAATTGCACGGCCGGATGTCGAGCGACGTATTCACGGATCTCGTGCCGGGCGCGCGCGTCGTGAAGGCGTTCAACCATCTCCCGGCGCACTTCATCTCCGACGATCCGCAGGCCGGCGACGGGCGCCGCGCGCTGTTCTTCGCGGGCGACGACGCGGATGCGAAATCCGCGGTGCGCGCGCTGATCGAGCGGCTCGGCTTCTTCGGCATCGACATGGGTTCGCTCGGCGCCGGCGGCCGGATGATCCAGATTCCCGGCGGGCCGCTGGCGGTGCTCGATCTCGTCAAATTCGGCTAGCCGGCGAACGGCGCGCCATTCATGCTTGGATGGCGGCGTGCACGGTTCGCTGTCGCGTGCCGCGTGCGCCGATCCCGTTCGTGGAAGCGGTTTACAATCGACTGCACCTGGCGGCGCACGCATCGCGCCGCACGTTCCGTGCTCATTCGACTGGACCGCTTCGATGCCGACGACTTCCGAGACTTCCTCGAATTCCCCGCTTCCCCGTCAGCGCCGCGTGCAGTGCGCGAGCCCGGTCGGCCTGCATCGCATCGCGTATACCGAGTGGGGCGACGCCGCCAATCCGCGCGTGCTGGTCTGCGTGCACGGGCTGACCCGCTCGGGTCGCGACTTCGACCGTCTCGCGGCCGCGCTGTCCGATGCGTACCGCGTCGTGTGCCCGGACGTCGTCGGGCGCGGCCAGTCCGACTGGCTCGCCGATCCGCGTCTCTATGGCTTGCCGCAATACGTCGCCGACATCGTCACGCTGATCGCGCGGCTCGACGTCGAGACGGTCGACTGGTTCGGCACGTCGATGGGCGGGCTGATCGGTCTCGCGTTCGCGTCGCTGCCCGGCTCGCCGGTGCGCAAGATGATCGTCAACGACGTCGGCCCGCGCATCGAGCCCGGCGCGCTCGCGCGCATCGGCGAGTATCTCGGCGTGCAGCCGCGCTTTTCGACCGAGCAGGAGGGGATCGACTACGTGACGTCGCTGTCGCTGTCGTTCGGCGCGCTGTCCGCGGACGAATGGCGGCAGATCGGCGCGCCGCTCGTGCGCGCGCTGCCGGATGGCGGCTGGACGCTGCGCTACGACCCGCGGATCGCCGAGCCGTTCAACGCGATGACGCCCGAGCAGGCCGAAGCGGGCGAGGCCATGCTGTGGCGCGCGGTCGATGCGATCGACGCGCGGATGCTCGTCGTGCGCGGCGAGGTGTCCGATCTGCTGTCGCGCGACACCGCGGCCGAGATGGTCCGTCGCGGCAAGCGCGTGTCGCTGGCCGAAATCGCCGGTGTCGGCCATGCGCCCGTGTTCATGAACGCGGAGCAGATCGCGCTCGCACGCGGGTTTTTCGTCGAAGAGGCCGCGCGCACGTCATAATATGCGGTTCGGCGCCGACACGATCGGCGCCGCATTCGATCCTTCAACCCTCCACCGAATCGGGACATTTCATGGCAGTCATCCGTCACCACGTCGAAGCGCGCTATTCCGACACCGCGATCCACAACGGTACCGTGTATCTCGCCGGCCAGATCGCCGAGGACGCCACGCAGGACATCACCGGACAGACGCGCGAAGTGCTCGGCCACATCGACCGCCTGCTCGCGGAGGCGAACAGCGACAAGTCGCAGTTGCTGATGGTGCAGATCTTCATCTCCGATCTCGCGAACTTCGCCGCAATGAACGCGGTGTGGGACGCGTGGGTCGTGCCGGGTCACACGCCGCCGCGCGCAACCGTCGAGGCGAAGCTCGCCGATCCGAAGCTGCTCGTCGAGATCGTCGTCACCGCCGCGCAGAAGAGCTGAGCGCCCCTGTATCGCAATCTCGCAATCTCGCAGTCCCGCGCTGTCCCGGTATCGCAATGAACGTTTTCCGCCGCACCGCCCGATGATCGTCGATCCTGCCTCCACGCCCGCCGCCGCGTCCGCCGCCGGCGCGCCGTCGTTCGATGACGTGCTCGCATTCGTGCGCAAGCACGCGGGCGGCGTGCGGCTGTCGTCGGGCGAGCCGCTCGCCGATCACGCGCTCGGCACGGCGGCGATCGTGCGCACGCTGAACGTCGATCCGCCGGCGGTGCAGGCGGCCGCGCTGTTCGGGCTGACGCCGCATCTGAGCGATCCCGGCCGCGAGATCGCGGAGCGCTTCGGCGACGAGGTCGCCGGCCTCGTCGCCGACGTGCGCAAGCTGCTGCGGCTCGGCTCGCTGAGCCTGCGCGCCGCGCAGAACGCGGGCGCCGTCGCGGGCCGCGACGCGGCCGCCGCGCGCCGCGCGCAGATCGAGGCGCTGCGCAAGATGCTGCTCGCGTTCGCGCAGGACATCCGCGTCGTGCTGATCCGGCTCGCGTCGCGGCTGCAGTCGCTGCGCTGGTACGCGGCGTCGAAGCTCGAGCCGCCGCCGGACGTCGCGCGCGAGACGCTCGAGATCTACGCGCCGCTCGCGAACCGTCTCGGCATCTGGCAACTGAAGTGGGAACTCGAGGATCTCGCGTTCCGCTTCGAGGATCCGGCCACGTACAAGCGGATCGCGAAGCTGCTCGACGAGAAGCGCGTCGAGCGCGAGGCGTACGTCGCTCAGGCGATCGAACGGCTGCAGCGCGAGCTCGCGGCCGTGCACATCGCCGCCGACGTCAGCGGCCGGCCGAAGCACATCTACAGCATCTGGCGCAAGATGCGCGGCAAGGAGCTCGACTTCGCCGAGCTCTACGACGTGCGCGCGTTCCGCGTGATCGTCCCGGACATCAAGGATTGCTACACGGTGCTCGGGATCGTGCATCACCTGTGGCAGCCGGTGCCGAAGGAGTTCGACGACTACATCTCGCGCCCGAAGCCGAACGGCTACAAGTCGCTGCACACCGTCGTGATCGGCGACGACGGCCGCGCGTTCGAGGTGCAGATCCGCACGCACGACATGCACCGCTTCGCCGAATACGGCGTCGCCGCGCACTGGCGCTACAAGGAGGCGGGCGCGCGCGGCTACGGCGGCCAGTTCTCGGCGAGCGACAAGTACGACGAGAAGATCGCGTGGCTGCGTCAGCTGCTCGCGTGGAAGGACGACGTCGAGGACCACGCGGGCGACGCGTGGGCGCAGCTGCGCGAGACGTCGCTCGACGACGATCACATCTACGTGCTGACGCCGCAGGCGCGCGTGATCGCGTTGCCGCAGGGCGCGACGCCGGTCGATTTCGCGTACTACCTGCATAGCGAACTCGGCCATCGCTGCCGCGGCGCGCGCGTCGACGGCGCGATGGTGCCGCTGAACACGTCGCTCGCGAACGGCCAGACGGTCGAGATCGTCACAGTGAAGCAGGGCGGGCCGTCGCGCGACTGGCTGAATCCGCAGCTCGGCTACCTGCACAGCCCGCGCGCGCGCCAGAAGGTGCGCGCGTGGTTCACCGCGATCGAGCAGCAGGAGAACATCGCGCACGGGCGCGCGCTCGTCGAGAAGGCGCTGCAGCGCGAAGGCAAGACGTCGGTCAGCCTCGACAACCTCGCGACGAAGCTCGGCTTCAAGTCGCCGGACGAACTGTTCTCGGCCGTCGGCAAGGATGAGTTCAGCCTGCGCAACGTCGAGCACGCGGTGTCGGATGCGCCGCCGCCGGAGCCGGCGCACGAGGTGCCCGCCGATTTCGAGAAGCGCAGCAGCGGCGCGAGCGTCGCGCACGGCGCGTCGACGGGCGTGCTCGTCGTCGGCGTCGATGCGCTGCTGACCCAGCTCGCGCGCTGCTGCCGGCCGGCGCCGCCGGATCCGATCAGCGGCTTTGTCACGCGCGGCAAGGGCATGTCGATTCACCGCAGCGACTGCGCGACGTTCCGCCGGATGGCCGAGCGCGCGCCCGAGCGCGTGCTGCAGACCACGTGGTCCGCGGACGTGCTCGGCGGCCGCGGCGCGTCGGTCTATCCGGTCGACCTGATGATCGAGGCGACCGATCGGCAGGGGCTGCTGCGGGATATCTCGGAAGTGTTCGCGCGCGAAAAGATCAACGTGATCGGCGTGAAGACGCAAAGCCGCCGGAATGCGGCGTTCATGCAGTTCACGGTCGAGGTGTCGAACGCGGCGCAGGTGCAGCGCGCGTGCACGCTGCTCGGCGAGGTGGCGGGCGTGGGCCGGGCGGGCCGCAAGGCCTGATCCGGTGGGCGCCGGGTCGAATTCTGCGGTAAACGCAGAAAACCGTTGCCAAGCGCAAAAAAGCTCCATATAATCTTAGCTTCTCTAGGCTCGTAGCTCAGCTGGTTAGAGCACCACCTTGACATGGTGGGGGTCGTTGGTTCGAGTCCAATCGAGCCTACCAACGAACAATGAACGTCCGGCTTGCCGGATGTTCGAAGCAGTCAAACAACTGACCGCAATACAGGCGAATACGGTTATGACACCGCGAACGTTGACCGAAACCCTTTCGGAGCGACGCTAGTCGAGGAACGTTTTCGCCATTACGGTTCATGCAGTATCGAATGCGGCCCCTCGAAAGCGGGGCCGCATTTTTTTTGCCGCGAATTTTTTTACTGCCGCTCACTGACGGCATCACGGAGATTGCTATGGTTTCGATACGCTTGCCCGACGGCTCAGTTCGACAATACGAGCATCCGGTGACCGTCGCCGAAGTGGCTGCGTCGATCGGCCCGGGGCTTGCGAAGGCGGCGCTCGGCGGCAAGCTCGACGGCGAGCTCGTCGATACGTCGGCGGTGATCGACCGCGACGCGTCGCTCGCGATCGTGACCGACAAGGACGCCGACGGCCTCGACATCATCCGCCATTCGGCCGCGCACCTGCTCGCCTATGCGGTGAAGGAGCTGCATCCGGACGCGCAGGTGACGATCGGCCCGGTGATCGACAACGGTTTCTACTACGACTTCTCGTACCACCGCCCGTTTACGCCGGAAGATCTCGAGCAGATCGAAAAGCGGATGCAGGATCTCGCGAAGCGGGACGAGCCGGTGTCGCGCCGCGTCGTGTCGCGTGACGAGGCGGCCGCGTATTTCCGCAGCATCGGCGAGAAGTACAAGGCCGAGATCATCGACTCGATCCCGCAGAGCGACGAGATCAAGCTCTACTCGCACGGCGGCTTCACCGATCTGTGCCGCGGCCCGCACGTGCCGTCGACCGGCAAGCTGAAGGTGTTCAAGCTGATGAAGGTCGCGGGCGCGTACTGGCGCGGCGACTCGAAGAACGAGCAGCTGCAGCGGATCTACGGCACCGCATGGACGAAGAAGGAAGATCAGGACGCGTACCTGCACATGCTCGAGGAGGCCGAGAAGCGCGACCACCGCAAGCTCGGCAAGCAGCTCGACCTGTTCCACATGCAGGACGAGTCGCCGGGCATGGTGTTCTGGCACCCGAAGGGCTGGGCGCTGTGGCAGCAGGTCGAGCAGTACATGCGTCGCCGAGTGAACGACGCCGGCTATCTCGAGATCAAGACGCCGATGATCATGGACCGCTCGCTGTGGGAAGCGTCCGGCCACTGGCAGAACTATCGCGAGAACATGTTCACGACCGAGTCGGAGAAGCGCGACTACGCGATCAAGCCGATGAACTGCCCGGGCCACGTGCAGGTGTTCAAGCACGGGCTGCGCTCGTACCGCGACCTGCCGCTGCGCTACGCGGAATTCGGCTCGTGCCATCGCAACGAAGCGTCGGGCGCGCTGCACGGGCTGATGCGCGTGCGTGGCTTCGTGCAGGACGACGCGCACATCTTCTGCACCGAAGACCAGTTCATCTCCGAGTCGATCGCGTTCAACACGCTCGCGATGAGCGTGTACAAGGATTTCGGCTTCGATCACATCGACATCAAGCTGTCGCTGCGCCCCGAGCAGCGCGCGGGCACCGACGAGACGTGGGATCGCGCGGAGCAGGGGCTGCGCGATGCGCTGACGGCCTGCGGCCTGCAGTGGGAAGAGCTCGCGGGCGAGGGCGCGTTCTACGGCCCGAAGATCGAATATCACATCAAGGACGCGCTCGGCCGCTCGTGGCAGTGCGGCACGCTGCAGCTCGACATGGTGCTGCCGGAGCGTCTCGGCGCCGAGTATGTCGCCGAGGACAACAGCCGCCGCCGGCCGGTGATGCTGCACCGGGCGATCGTCGGTTCGATGGAGCGTTTTCTCGGGATTTTGATCGAGCACCACGCCGGCGCGATGCCGGCCTGGCTCGCGCCGATCCAGGCCGTTGTGCTCAATATTGCGGAAAGTCAAATCGAATATGCGCAATCTGTGGCTCAAACGTTGCAAAAACAAGGGGTTAGGGTGACGGCCGATTTGCGCAACGAGAAAATTAGCTATAAAATACGCGAGCACACGCTCGAGAAAGTTCCGTACCTGCTCGTGGTCGGCGATAAAGAGCGTGATGCGCAAACGGTAGCCGTGCGTGCCCGTGGCGGCGTCGATCTGGGCGTGATGCCGGTCGATGCCTTCGTTGAGCGTCTGCAGGATGACCTGCGCTCGTTCAAGTAACCGCCCTGGCAGCGCGGCTCGTTTTTTTAATTTTTAGAGGAAACGTAACATCGCTACTGATAAGTCGTCGCATCGCATCAACGGTGAAATCTCTGCGCCGGAAGTGCGCCTGGTCGGGGTCGATGGGGAGCCCATCGGCATCGTGAAACTCGTCGATGCTTTCCGCAAGTCGGAAGAACTGGATGTTGACCTGGTGGAAATCGCGCCGCAGGCGCAGCCGCCGGTTTGCCGTCTGATGGACTACGGCAAGTTCAAGTACCAGGAAGCCAAGAAGCAGCATGAAGCGAAGCTGAAGCAGAAGGTCATCCAGGTCAAGGAAGTCAAGTTCCGCCCGGGTACCGATGACGGGGATTACAACGTCAAGCTCCGCAACCTCACGCGCTTCCTCGAAGACGGCGACAAGACGAAGATCACGTTGCGTTTCCGCGGCCGCGAAATGGCTCACCAGGAAATCGGCATGCGGATGCTCGAGCGTCTGCGCACCGATCTCGACGAGGTCGGCCAGGTCGAGCAGATGCCGAAGATGGAAGGGCGCCAGATGATCATGGTGCTCTCGCCGAAGAAAAAGAAGTAACGGGCCCGCGCGCAAATCGCGCGCGGGTTCGCCGAGTGGTTCGGCGCGTCGCCCTGGTCGGGGCGGCGCAGCCAGAAACGACAGCGGCCGCCCGTGCCTGCATGGGTGGCGCGCTGTACACAAGTGGACTTGGGTTTCGAAGGGCGGGTCAGGGCGTAAGCCAACCGCACACCCATCTCCATCTAATAAACGGAGTTGTTCGTCATGCCTAAGATGAAGACCAAGAAGAGCGCTGCAAAGCGCTTCGTGGTGCGTCCGGGCGGTACCGTCAAGCGCGGTCAAGCCTTCAAGCGTCACATCCTGACCAAGAAAACCACGAAGAACAAGCGTCACCTGCGCGGCGCCACGGCAGTTCATGATTCCGATCTGAACTCCGTCCGCGCGATGCTTCCGTTCGCGTAACCCCTCAACCGATACTCACAGGAGAGAAACATGCCTCGAGTCAAACGTGGGGTAACCGCACGGGCCCGCCACAAGAAGATCATCAACCTGGCCAAGGGTTATCGCGGCCGCCGCAACAACGTCTACCGCATCGCCAAGCAGGCGGTGATGCGCGCGGGCCAGTATGCGTACCGCGATCGCCGCAACAAGAAGCGTGTGTTCCGCGCACTGTGGATCACGCGTATCAACGCGGCCGTCCGTCAGCACGACATGACGTACAGCGTGTTCATCAACGGCCTGAAGAAGGCGTCGATCGAACTCGACCGCAAGGTGCTGGCCGACATGGCGGTGTTCGACAAGGCTGCTTTTGCCGCGATCGTCAAGCAGGTGAAAGCCGCCGTTGCAGCCTAATTGCGAAATTAGCACTGCGTGGTCAGTTGCAGCGACGTTCCGGTAGTCGCGGCCGCTGCAGCGAAAACGGGGCTCTTCCTAGAGCCCCTTTTTTGTTTGGAATGACGTTGGAAATGATGGGATCTATGGATCTGGACCAGATTGTCGCCGACGCGAAGCAAGCCTTCGAACAGGCCGCCGACATTACCACGCTCGAAAACGAGAAAGCCCGCTTTCTCGGCAAATCCGGGGCGTTGACCGAACTCCTGAAGGGCCTCGGCAAGCTCGATCCGGACGCGCGCAAGACGGAAGGCGCACGCATCAACGTCGCGAAGCAGCAGGTCGAGGCCGCGCTGACCGCGCGCCGCCAGGCGCTCGCGGATGCGCTGCTGAACCAGCGCCTCGCCGCCGAGGCGATCGACGTCACGCTGCCGGGACGCGGCGCCGGCACCGGCAGCCTGCACCCGGTGATGCGCACGTGGGAACGCGTCGAACAGATCTTCCGCACGATCGGCTTCGACGTCGCCGACGGCCCCGAGATCGAGACCGACTGGTACAACTTCACGTCGCTGAACAGCCCGGAGAACCATCCGGCGCGTTCGATGCAGGACACGTTCTACGTCGACGGCAACGATGCCGACGGCCGACCGCTGCTGTTGCGCACGCACACGAGCCCGATGCAGGTCCGCTATGCGCGGATGAACCGTCCGCCGATCAAGGTGATCGCGCCGGGCCGCACGTACCGCGTCGACAGCGACGCGACGCATTCGCCGATGTTCAACCAGGTCGAAGGGCTGTGGATCGACGAGAACATCAGCTTCGCGGATCTGAAGGGCGTCTACACCGACTTCCTGAAAAAATTCTTCGAGCGCGACGACATCCTCGTGCGCTTCCGCCCGTCGTACTTCCCGTTCACGGAGCCGTCGGCCGAGATCGACATGATGTTCGAGCACGGCAAGAACGCGGGCAAGTGGCTCGAGATCTCCGGCTCGGGGCAGGTGCATCCGACCGTCATCCGCAACATGGGCCTCGACCCCGAGCGCTACATCGGCTTCGCGTTCGGCAGCGGCCTCGAGCGCCTGACGATGCTGCGCTACGGCGTGCAGGATCTGCGTCTGTTCTTCGAGAACGACCTGCGCTTTTTGCGGCAGTTCGCGTAACGCTCGCGCACGCACGCCGACTTGCGCCCGCGCGCATCCTCCGGAGCGCGGGCGTCGAACCAACCTGTTTCGAACGTAGACATCCATGCAATTCTCTGAATCCTGGTTGAGAACCTTTGTCGATCCGCAGCTGACGACCGACGAGCTGTCGCATGCGCTGACGATGGCCGGGCTCGAAGTCGAGTCGCTGACGACGGCCGCGCCGCCGACGTCGAAAATCGTCGTCGGCCGCGTGCTCGAAGTCGTCAAGCATCCGGATGCGGACAAGCTCAATGTCTGCCAGGTCGACGCCGGCACGGGCGCGACGCTGAATATCGTCTGCGGCGCGCCGAACGTCGCGCCGGGCATCAAGGTGCCGGTCGCGCTCGTCGGCGCCGAGCTGCCGCCCACCGAGGAAGGCGGCAAGCCGTTCGCGATCAAGCTGTCGAAGCTGCGCGGCGTCGAGAGCCAGGGGATGCTGTGCTCCGCACGCGAGCTGAAGCTGTCGGACGACCATGCAGGCCTGTTGATCCTGCCGGAAGACACGCCGATCGGCCAGGACATCCGCGACACGCTGAATCTCGACGACACGATCTTCGAAATCAAGCTGACGCCGAACAAGGCCGACTGTCTGTCGGTGTTCGGGATCGCGCGCGAGACCGCCGCGATCACCGGCGCGCCGCTGACGCCGGTCGACATCCGTCCGGTGCGCGCGGAGCTCGACGACACGCTGCCGGTGAAGATCACCGCGCCCGATCTGTGCGGCCGCTTCTCGGGCCGCGTGATCCGCGGCGTGAACGCGCGCGCGAAGACGCCGCGGTGGATGGTCGAACGCCTCGAGCGCGCGGGCCAGCGCAGCGTGTCCGCGCTCGTCGATATCTCGAACTACGTGATGTTCGAGCTCGGCCGCCCGTCGCACGTGTTCGATCTCGACAAGATCCACGGCGGCATCGAAGTGCGCTGGGGCAAGCGCGGCGAGACGCTGAAGCTGCTGAACGGCAATACGGTCGAGCTCGACGAGACGGTCGGCGTGATCGCCGACGATCGTCTCGTCGAGAGCCTCGCGGGGATCATGGGCGGCGACAGCACGGCCGTCACGCTCGACACGACGAACATCTATCTCGAAGCCGCGTTCTGGTGGCCGGACAGCATCCGCGGCCGCGCGCGCAAGTACAACTTCTCGACCGACGCCGCGCACCGTTTCGAGCGCGGCGTCGATTACGCGACGACCGTCGAGCATGTCGAGCGCATCACGCAGCTGATTCTCGACATCTGCGGCGGCAAGGCCGGCCCGGTCGACGACCAGGCCGTGAACCTGCCGCGGCGCGCGCCGGTGACGATGCGCGTGTCGCGCGCGAACCGGATCATCGGCATCCCGATCGACGCCGAGGAAATCGCCGGCATCTTCACGCGGCTGAGCCTGCCGTTCGAGCGCGACGGCGACGTGTTCTCCGTGACGCCGCCGTCGCATCGTTTCGACATCGAGATCGAGGAAGACCTGATCGAGGAAGTCGCGCGAATCCACGGCTTCGAGAAGATCCCGGCGCGTCCGCCCGTTGCGACGAGTGAGATGCGCGCGACGAACGAGACGCAGCGCTCGATCCACACGATCCGGCATGCGCTCGCCGCGCGCGA
This sequence comes from Burkholderia guangdongensis, assembly GCF_013403875.1. Classification (GTDB taxonomy): domain Bacteria; phylum Pseudomonadota; class Gammaproteobacteria; order Burkholderiales; family Burkholderiaceae; genus Burkholderia; species Burkholderia guangdongensis. The sequence continues at coordinate 15,932 of NZ_JACBNX010000016.1, forward strand.
TTACGCGGAGACGGTCAACTTCAGCTTCGTCGATGCCGAGTGGGAGCAGGATTTCGCCGGCAACGCGAACCCGATTCGTCTGCTGAACCCGATCGCGAGCCAGCTGTCGGTGATGCGCACGACGCTGTTCGGCAGCCTGATCAACGTGCTGCGCCACAACCTGAACCGCCGCGCGGATCGCGTGCGCGTGTTCGAGGCGGGCCGCGTGTTCGTCGCCGATCCGTCGGTGAAGGCGGGTGAGCTCGCGGTCGAGGGCTATGCGCAGCCGAAGCGCGTCGGCGCGCTGGCCTACGGCCCGGCACTCGACGAGCAGTGGGGCGCGCCGACGCGCGCGGCCGATTTCTTCGACGTGAAGGGCGATCTCGAAGCGCTGATCGCGCCGGCCGCCGCGTGTTTCGTGAAGGCCGAGCATCCGGCGCTGCATCCGGGCCGCAGCGCGCGGATCGAGATCGAAGGCCGCGCGGTCGGCTGGATCGGCGAGCTGCACCCGCGCCTGATGCAGAAGTACGAGCTGCCGCACGCGCCGGTGCTGTTCGAGATCGACACCGACGCGCTCGTGGCGCGCGCGCTGCCGGCGCCGGGTGAGGTGTCGAAGTTCCCGCCGGTGCGGCGCGACATCGCGGTCGTCGTCGATCAGGCGGTCGAGGTTCAGGCCCTGTTCGACGACATGAAGAAGGCGCTGGCCGACGACGCGTGCCGATTCGTTCAGAAGGTTGTACTCTTTGACGAATTTCGTGCAAAATCAAATACTTCCGGTGGACTTGCCGCGCACGAGAAGAGCCTGGCGTTCCGCGTGACGCTGCAGGATGCGGCCGGCACGCTGCAGGACGAAGTCGTGGATCGCGCGATCCAGGCGCTCGTCGAGCGGATGGCAAGCGGGCACGGCGCGCGCTTGCGCGGCTGACGGAGGGGCCCGCCCGGTCGGCGGGCGGCCTTTTCCATCGTGAGTTTTGGCTTTAACGCGTTGTATTGCATTGCAGATATGAACGACATGACCTCGAGTGAATTCGAAGCCCTCCTGACGGCGCAACGCAGCGCCATGACCCGCGACGCCTCCGCGCCCGCGCTGGCGGAGACGCCGACGCTGACGAAGGCGGAGCTGGCCGAGCTGCTGTTCGACAGCGTCGGGCTGAACAAGCGCGAGGCGAAGGACATGGTCGAAGCGTTCTTCGACGTGATTCGCGACGCGCTCGAAAACGGCGAAAGCGTGAAGCTGTCCGGTTTCGGCAACTTCCAGCTGCGGGACAAGCCGCAGCGCCCCGGGCGCAACCCGAAGACGGGCGAGGCGATTCCGATCGCCGCGCGCCGGGTGGTAACCTTCCACGCGAGCCAGAAGCTGAAGGCGCTGGTCGAAAGCGGCACGGAGTCGAACTGACCCGTTGACGCTCCCCGCGCGGCCGGCCGCCGCGCTCCCACCGACGGTAACTGACGATGACAACAACGGTTGAGAAAGTCGTCCTGCCTCCGATTCCTGCGAAGCGCTACTTCACGATCGGCGAAGTGAGCGAACTCTGCGGCGTCAAGCCTCACGTGCTGCGCTACTGGGAGCAGGAGTTCACGCAGTTGCGGCCGGTCAAGCGGCGGGGCAACCGGCGGTACTACCAGCATCACGAAGTGCTGCTGATCCGGCGGATCCGCGAATTGCTGTACGAGCAGGGCTTCACGATCAACGGCGCGCGCAACCGGCTCGATGCGCCCGGCGGCGGGCGCGGGGCGCCCGAAGCGGCGCCGGAGGACGTGGTGCCCGCGGCGGTGGCCGATGTTCCGGCGCAGCCTGCGGCGGCAGCGGCAGCGGCGGCCAGGCAGGGCGGTACCGTCGACGTCGTCGCGCTGCGTCAGGCGCTCCTCGACGTGATCGAAGGGCTGAAGCGGGACTGAGCGCCGCGCATCGTTCGGTTGTCCGTCAATGAAAAACCCGGGAGGTTCTCGCCTTCCGGGTTTTTTTACGTACCGGTTTCTCTCTGCGTCACATAAGTGAAATCCCGCGCTTAGAAGACGAGGTCTAGTCGCTTGAGTATTGCCCCGGCTCAAATTACTATCTCTCAAACAAATGAGACATTGAATAATGTCACATTGTTAGAAGCACAAGACTGGAGACGACCGGGTGAAGGTGTCGCTGTCGCTCATGCTCCAAGTCTTGCTCGTCGGTCGATGCGCGTGCGCTGCGCGCCATCGACGCCGACCGCGAGAAACATGGAGAGAGACGATGCGGACGTACGTCGGAAAACTGATGCTGTGGGCGATGGTGCTCGTGGGCGGTGTTGCGCTGAGCGGCTGCTCGGTGATTTATCCGCCGGTGGGCGCGACGCTCACGCATTACGCGAACGACCATGTGGTGCCGGAGGTGCTGGCCAGCAACGACGTGGATATTTCCACCTGCGGCACCGGAGCGGGGCTGCACCAGTTGCTCGAGTCGTTCGAGCGGGTCGTCCACCGTCCGCACATCGCGATGATGGATACCGAGCTGCTGTCGGGCTACTGCGCGCAAGCACGCGCGAACGAAGCGCACCTGATGTATCTGCAGGCGCTGCACGACGGCCAGGCCAATCGCGCGAAGGATTTCCACATCGTCGAGCAGCGCCTGCAGAAGCTGACCGCGCAACGCCGCTACGCCGCTTACCATGACTTCGTCGCCGCCTACGACCACTTCGGCGACGCACACGCGTGCCCGCGCTTTCGGAACGATCAGGATCAGGCCGAGTATCTGGTTGGCCTGATCACGACCGTCCAGGCGCTGCTCAGCGACATCCAGGCGGGCAGCGTGGTCGGCGTGCCGCAGGACGTCGCGAACCGGGCGGCAAGGTCGTCGGCGTGCCTGGACAACGCGAAGTGGTGGGGCATGCCGGAGGCGATTCGGGCCGCCGCGTGGATGAGCGTGCCGGGCACGGCGCCCGCCGGCACGGATCCCCAGACGGTGATGGATCACGCGGTCGAGACGGCCACGCCGTCCGGCATGCCGCTCGCGGCCACGTTCGCCGCCATCGCGGCCTACGGCCACGGCGACACGGCCAGGGAACAGGAAGCGATCCGGCAGTTCGTCGCGATCGACCAGCAGAACAAGGTTCCGAAGAAATACGCGCTGCTCGGGGAGATCGGCCGCCTCGAGGCCACCTACTACTCGGACCAGATCTGGATGAAGGCCACCGGCGCCCGCACGCCGTATGAAGGCCTGGGCCGGTTCCCGAACGATTCGGCGAGCGGCAAGGCCGACGACACCGGAGATTTGCTGAAATGATGACGCCGACCCGCACGAACGAGATTTTCCTGGGCGCGCACGCGAAGGCCGGCACGGGTACGTGGCGCAACTGGCTGGTCGCGTTGCCGACCGCGCTGCTTCTGCTGGCGGCGGTTGCGTTCGCAACCAGTTCGTTTCTCCATGCGCGCCTGCTCAACCTCGGGGAGACGTTCTGGCCCGGATACAACTTCCTCCGGGTCGAGATGCCGAAGCCTGCCTGCGATCCGCACGCGAACATCGACGCACAGGTCGCGCAGGCGGTTGCCCAGGCCAGGAAGTCGAATGCGGACAGCCTGTTCGACTCGGGGCCGGTCGATCCGAATGCCGTTCGCGCATCGCTGCTCGATCAGCGCGACCAATGCCGGAAGCTGTTCACGCTGTACGAGCGCAACCAGCTGGCGAGCCAGTCGCTGATTCTGCGAGCGTATCGCTCGATCGAACTGACGGTCGGTGCGCTGACCAATGCGGGGCAGGACGTCCAGCCGTACGTGCTGGTGCTGCTGATCCTGTTTTGCGGTTACGCCGGCAAGCTCGGGCACGAGCATATCGCGCTGCGGCTGCCCGTGACCGCGCTGGACTATCGGGTCAGCGCGATCGCTCAGGCCGTGGTCAACCTCGGCCTGCTGGCCTCGGCGATCGAGTGGATCCGGCTCGATCAGGGCGCGGGGGCATCGGTGCCGAACCTGCTGCACTGGATCTGGATCGCCGGCTTCGGCGTGCTGTCGGCGCTGTGCCTGTTCGATTTCGTCAAGGTGCCGGAGAAGGCCGCGCCGGGCGGCAATCTTGGTCGCGCGTTGCTGACGGTGCCGCTGTATGTCGTGCTCGGCGTGTTGACGCTGTTGTGGTTCGCGTTCGGCGAACGCTACATGGCCGGTGCGATCGTGCAGGTCCGGCGCATGGTGATGTTCTCGGATCTGTACCTCGACGTGGCGCTCTACATCTGGGCCGGCGTGCTGCTGAAGGAGACCCGGCTGACGTCGCTGATCTTCGAAGTGCTGCGGCCGTGGAAGCTCGCGCCGGAACTGATCACGATCGCCGTCGTGCTGATCGCCGCGGTGCCGACCGCCTATACCGGCGCGTCGGGGATCTTCGTGCTGGCGATCGGCGGCGTGATCTACGAGGAACTGCGCGAGAACGGCGCCCGCCGTCAGCTCGCGATGGGCGCCGCCGCGATGTCCGGCAGCATGGGCGTGGTGCTGAACCCGTGCCTGATGATCGTGATCATTTCCGCGCTCAATCGCGAAGTGACCACCGATCAGCTGTTCGAGTGGGGTTCGCGGATCTTCATGCTGTCGGCCGTGTTGTTCGCGATCGTCGTGATCGCGACGCGGCGCTCGTCGCTGTCGATCGCTTCGCCGCGCGACGCGCTCGGGCCGAGCCTGAAGGCGCTGATTCCGCTGATTCCGTATGCGGCGATCGCGGTCTTCGTGGTGTTCCTGTTTACGGTGATTCTGCAGACGCCGTTCAACGAGTTCTCGATTCCTGTTGTGCTGCCGTTCATCCTGCTCGGCATCATCGCGTTCGAGCGCTGGGTGCTGGTCTTCTTCAACTACATCCGCAAGCGCGAGCCGGGTGCGCCGAGGGTGGGCCGCGTGTGGCCGGTCGTGCGCGATTCGACGTTGCAGTCGTCGATGTCCATCGGCGCGCTGCTGCTGCTGATGGCGTTCGCGGTGTCGGTCGGCGGCGCGGTCGAGCGCTCGGGCGTGATGGATCTGTTCCCGCAGCATCTCGGCTCGGTGTGGCTCGCGACCGCGATTCTCGTCGTGACGCTCGTGATCGTCGGCATGCTGATCGATCCGTACGGCGCGATCATCCTCGTGAGCAGCGTGATCGCCGGCATCGCATACCGCAACGGCATCACGCCGGTGCATTTCTGGATGATCACGCTGGTCGCGTTCGAGGTCGGTTATCTGATGCCGCCGGTCGCACTCAATCATTTGCTGGCCCGACAGTCGATCGGCGAGCACGAGTTCGAGGCGCTGCGCACCGAGCCGCGCGAGAAGTCGTTCTACCGCCGGCACGAGCGCGTGCTGATGCCGCTCGTCGTGATGTGCACGGTCCTGCTGATCGATGCATTCGGCCCGCTGGTCTACAAGTTGTTTGCCTGAAAGATTCGTATCGAACGGGCAAGCGTGTCGCGGCGCGCTGCCTTAACCAAAGGTGAAGTCGGACGGAGGAAACCATGGATATTCGAAACAGAAACTGGCGAAAGACGCTGAAACTGGCGGGCGTTGCGGCAGCGCTGTGCGGCAGCGCGCACGCGTTTGCCGGCGAGCCGGTCAGCCGGACGCTGTGCATTTACGATCCGATCGGCGCGAACGGCTTCATCTACCAGTCGTTCCAGGACTACATCACGCAGGCGCTGAACTGGGGCGTCAGGTTCGATCCGAAGCCTTACACGGACGAAGACGTCGCGGTGTCGGATTTCAAGAGCGGCAAGTGCGATGCGGTCGAGATCACCGGCGTGCACAACATCCAGTTCGTGAAGTTCGCCGGCAGCCTGGACATGGTCGGTGGCCTGCAGACGTATCCGGAAGAGCACAGCGCGATCATGGCGATTTCGGGGCCGAAGGCCGCGAAGTACATGACGGCCGGCGATTTCGAGGTCGCCGGCGTCGCGCCGGGCGGCAAGGTGTTCCTGTTCGCGCGCCACAAGGACAACCTGTCCAGCATGCAGAAGGCGGCCGGCAAGAAGGTTGCGGTGCTGTCGTTCGACAAGCAGGCGACGACGTTCGCGAACGTCGCGGGCGCGGCGCCGGTGCCGGCCACGATCGCGTCGTTCGGTCCGATGTTCAACAATGGCAGCGTCGAGTACGCGTATGCGCCGTCGTTCGCGTACAAGGCGCTCGAGCTGTACAAGGGGCTCGGCACCGACGGCGGCGTCGCCGACTACGTGCTGGGCATGCTGTCGCTGCAGGTCGACGTCCACAAGAGCAAGTTCCCGGCCGATTTCGGACAGACCTCGCGTACCTGGGTGGCCGGGAACATGTGGGATACGGCGATCGGGCGCATCCAGAAGACCGACAGCGAGGTGCCCGACAAATTCTGGGCGCATGTCGACGCGGAGCGCACGAAGAGCTATGCGGAGCTGCTGGTCAAGGTGCGGCAGGGCCTGTGGGACGAAAAATGGTATGACCACGACATGCAGCACATGCTGAAGAAGATCCGCTGCAAGTCGAATCCTTCGGAAGCGGAGTGCAGCCAGCCGTCGGAGGGCGGGCCGACCTGATGTGACGGGCCCGCGCTTGCGGGGCGGGCCGGCGGCTGGCCTGGCGGACTGCCCCGGCGGCGTGCCTGGCGTGGGGTTCATGCGTCGGGTTCAGGCATCCTGCGCGGCGAAAGTGGCGGCCAGCTCGTCGAGGAATTCGTTGACCGGATCGCGCTGCTTCGCCGACTGCCGGACCGCCGCATGAAAGCTGACCTCATAGCGCAGCGCGTGCGGATTCAGCGCGCGCAACTGGTCGAGTTCCGCGTGCCGCGCCGCGTAATGCCGCGGCAGAAAGCCGAGATGCTGACCGGACAGGATCAGCAGCGCGGCGCCGTCCATGCTGTCGGTGAACGCGGTCAGGCGCTCGACCTGCGCCGGCGCGGGCATTTCGGGCAGCGGATGGCTGCGCCAGACCCAGTCGTGATCGACGACGTCGTCGGGCTTCAGGCGGCCCGCGTTGCCGAACAGCGGATGCGTGGGGCCGCAATAGGCGATCTGCGTTTCATGGAACAGCGGGATGTAGTCGATGTTCGCGAGCCGGTGCCAGAAGTAGCCGATCGCGAGATCGAGATGCCCGTTGATCACCTTCTCCTCCAGCATCGACGACGACAGCTCGGTGAAATTGAAGTGAACCGACCGGTGCGTCGCGCGGAAGCGTGAAATCGCGAGTGCGATCTTCTTGTTCGCGGCCGGGGCGATCTGGCCCAGCAGGCCGATGTTGATGCTGACGACCATCTCGCGATTGATCTGATGCACTTCGGCGCGAAAAGCTTCGAGCGCCGCGAAGAGCCGCCGCGCGGCGTCGACGAACTGGCTGCCGCGCGGCGTCAGCGAGAAGCCGCCGCGGCCGCGCTCGCACAGACGAAAGCCGACCCGGGCCTCGAGCGTCGACAGTTGCGCGCTGATGGTCGGCTGCGTCGTGTTGAGGGCCGTCTGCGCGGCCGATATCCCGCCGGCCTCGACCACCGTGAGGAAGACCCGGACGAGGCGCAGATCCAGCTCCGATACATTTCCTAACATTGTTCGTTCTCTCCGGGCGATGAACCGCACGGTTATAGAACACGCCTCGGCGTTCGAACAGGTGCGTCGCCGGCGGTGTCGGCGTCGGCCGATGCGGGCCGCGACGGGACACCGCCGGCCACTGCGGGCCGCCGGCAAGCGGCGCGGGCGCGTCGCGACTGGATCAATGTGAACAATCGAAAACGCAGTCGTGCGGGCGCGCCGATACATAGGGAGCAGTCTATGTAAACAGTGCGGGGGCGGCATTTTGCCGTCCGGTACAACTCCTTATATTTCGCACGACCGGCGAAGACCGGCTCCCGCCGGCATTCATCCGAATCGATCCACCAGAGGAGAATTTCATGTCCGAGACGAACAGTCCGGCCCGTTTCGCCGAGCCCGGCGGCGGCCTGGCGATCGAAGGCCATTCGATCGACTACATTCCGGAAAACGAACGTCACGCGAAGCTGCGCAGCCAGGGCCCGTTCTGGTTTCTCGGCAACTTCCATTTCTTCACGATCTCGATCGGCTTCGTCGGTCCGGGCCTGGGTCTGTCCGCCGGGTGGACGACGCTCGCCGGCGCGCTCGGCATCATGTTCGGCACGATCTTCATGGCGTTCCACGGCTCGCAGGGGCCGGAGATGGGGCTGCCGCAGATGATCCAGTCGCGCGCGCAGTTCGGCTACCGCGGCGTGATCCTTGCGCTGATGGCGACGATGTTCGTGTTCGTCGGCTTCAACGTCGTGAACGTATCGCTGATCATGGGCGGCCTGCAGAACGTGTTCGGGCTCGATCCGGCGCTGGTCGCATGCGCGGTCGTCGCGGCCGGCGCGCTGCTGTCGATCTTCGGCCACGACCTGATGCACAAGGCGTTCAAATGGGCGCTGCTCGCGACGCTGCCGCTGTACGCGTTCGTCACGATCGCGCTGATGGCCGGCGCCGGGCACGCGCACGCGGCGCCGGCCGCGCATGCCGGCGTCAACGGGGTCGCGTTCGCGACGCAGTTCGCGATCGCCGCGAGCTACAACATCTCGTATGCGCCGTACGTGTCCGACTACTCGCGCTATCTGCCGAAGCGCACGAGCCGCGCGAAGCTGATCGCCGCGGTGTTTCTCGGCGCATCGCTGTCGGGCACGTGGATGATCGGCCTCGGCGCGTGGCTCGCGCAGCAACTGAGTGCCGCCGATGCGCTCGTCGCGCTGAACCATGTCGGCTCGGCGGTCGCGCCGGGGCTCGGCAGCGTGCTCGTGATCGTGTCGGTCGCCGGGTTCGTGCCGATCATTTCGCTGAATACGTACAGCGCGATGCTGACGCTGCTGACCGGCGTCGATTCGTTCAGGAAGATCACGCCGACGCCGCGCGCCCGTGTGACGTCGATCGCGATCATCAGCGCGATCGTGCTCACGTGCGTGATGTCGATCGAGGGCAACGGGATCGCGTTGCTGGACACGTTCCTGACGGTGCTGCTGTATTTCCTGGTGCCCTGGACCGCGGTGAACCTCGTCGACTACTTCTTCGTCCGCAAGGGCCGCTACGCGATTCCGCATTTCTTCACGCCGAAGGGGATCTACGGCGCGTGGCAGGCGCGTGGGATCACCGCATACCTGATCGGGTTCTGCGCGATGATTCCATGCTTCAACATCTTCGACGCGACCGCCGACAAGGCGGTGTTCGTCGGGCCGCTCGCGCGCAAGCTGGACGGCGTGGACATCGCGTGGCTCGTGGGCCTGATCGTGTCGGGGCTCGTGTACTACGTGCTGAGCCGGTCGCTCGATCTCGATGCCGAGCGCGAGGTCGTCGATTCGATCGACGAGCGGGATCTCGTCGGGATGATGCGCGACGGGCATTGAGTGTCGCGGTGAGCTTGCGCGGAGGAATGTGACTTGCTGACGAAATGCGTTCTAAGTGCGAGAACTATCTGTTATACTTTTGTGCTTTCGGGGCGTAGCGCAGCCTGGTAGCGTACCTGCATGGGGTGCAGGTGGTCGGAGGTTCAAATCCTCTCGCCCCGACCAAGTCAAATCAAGCACTTAGCTTGTTACGGAAGACCGGCGAAAGCCGGTCTTTCTGTTTTTGCCCCTACTTTTCCATCTACCGTACGGTTCGCTGGTGGCTCGACGCGGATCTTTGATCGAGCGATGCCACGCATCGGGTGCGTGCAATCAAGTGCAACGGCCCGCCGAGTCCGTCGCCCGTTGCGCGTTCGTCATTTCGAGTGACCGAACGTCAGCCTTTCCGTCAGTCCTTCCATATCTCTTGAGTCGCCGATGGCGAGCGGCAGCGACCGGCCATTCTCGGCCGTTCGTCCGAGCGGTTGCTTAGATTTCTGTACGTCGGTTTGCCCCCTGACAGCGGCCCTTCGCAGCCGGCGGCGTTCGATAAATCGGACGTCTTTTATCGACCCGATGCGGACCGGCCGTTACCGGTTGCTCGTCGGCTGGGGTAAAAGCAGGGGGAAAATAGAACCTGACTTGCCGGAGTCGAGGCGATTTAGGGATGGACCGGGGGCCGGTTTGTACTCGCTTCTCTGTTCCGAATCAGCGCGACCTTCGCCAATTCAGAGGACTAGAATCGCGGACAGGACTGAGGAGAAACCAAATGCAACAAAGCGCCGGTTCGCTCCGCGGGAAAATCACGCGGCGTAGGATGCTCACACTAGCTGCTTCCATAGCGGCAGTGCCTGCCATCGCACAGGAGTGCCGGCTTGGGCCACCACCGCACCACCGGGGGCCGCCGGTCTTCATGGATTACGATCAGGTCGAACTCGATGCGTCGTACGATCAAGCGTACTACGAACCCCTCATCGGCCAAGTCTCGCAGCGTCTCGCTTCCAACAGCGAGGCCATGCGAACCCGCATCGGGGCGCCGCAACGCGTCGCCTACGGACCGACCGGAATCGAAAAGCTCGATATTTATCGTACCAACCGTGCCAACGCACCGATTTTCGTGTTCATCCACCCGGGCAATTGGTTGGTGGGCGCGGCCAAGGACTACGGCTACCCCGCGGAGATGTTCATCAACGCCGGGGCACATTACGTCGCCTTGGATTTCATTGCGATAAAGGAGGCGGGCGGGAACCTTGGCGTGATGGCGGCCCAGGTACGCAGCGCCATCGCCTGGGTCTATAAAAACGCTGCCACCATCGGCGGCGATCCAAACCGAATCTATATCGGCGGCCATTCCTCAGGTGGACACCTCTGTGGAGTTGCGCTCGTCACGGATTGGCAAAAGGAGTTCGGCCTCCCCAGCGACATAGTGAAGGGCGGCCTGTGCATGAGCGGCATGTATGAGATGGCACCGGTGCAGCTCTCCTGGCGGCGAACCTACGTGAATTTCACCGATGCAATGGCGGACGCAATGAGTCCGCAGCGCCATATCGAGAGGCTAGTTGCACCCATCGTCGTAACCTACGGAACCTTCGAGACACCTGACTTCCAACGCCAGAGCCGAGATTTTGCTGCTGCGGTTCAAGCCGCGGGGAAACCGGTGCAACTAATTGAAGCGTCCAACTACGCTCACCTGGAAATGGTCGAATCGCTCGGAAATCCTTATGGCCCGAATGGCCGCGCCGCCCTCTCTCTGATGAAGCTTTCGTCAAAGTGATATTGCTCGCTTTTGATACGGAAGACCGGCGAAAGCCGGTCTTTTCGTTTCTGATTCCACTTCGTTGCGACGTGAACCCGTTCCGCGTCACACAGGCAAATCCCTCATCGACCCCGTATCGCGGCCCGCGCGCAGGACCGCTTTTTGCACATGGCGCCGCGGCACCGTACAATGCACGGTTGATCCACGGAAAGCGCCGTGATTTTGCGGAAGAGGATTCCCTGAACATGACTGATCTTCGTCTTACCAAGCGGTTCGCTGCAGTGCTCGCCACCGGCGCATTCGTCGCCGGCTGTAGTTCGACGTCGCCCACGCAGGTCGACTACAAGAGCGATTCGAAATCGAAGGAGGTTTCGCTTGCGGTGCCGCCCAACATGCTCGACGAGACGGCCGATCAGCGCTCGCTGCCTCCGCAGGGCGGCGCGACCTCCCTGTCCACGCTGCAGCAGGTCCAGAAGGTCGCGCCGCCGACCGATTCGGTCGCACCGGCCGTCGCCGGCATGCACATCCAGCGCGACGGCACCGAAAGCTGGCTGGTCGTCGACAACAAGACGCCCGCCGACATCTGGCCGCAGGTGCGTCGCTTCTGGCAGGAGCAGGGCTTTCTGCTCGTCGTCGACCAGCGCGACAAGGGCGTGATGGAAACGGACTGGAACGAAACCCATCCGCAGATCAACGACGGCCTGATTCGCAGCGTGCTGTCGAAGGCGATGGGCAACTCGTACGTGACCGCCGAGCGCAACAAGTTCCGCACGCGTCTCGACACGGCACCCAACGGCGGCACCTACGTGTTCATCAGCCAGAAGGGGATGCGCGAGGCGCTGACCGGCCCGTCCAACGAGTCGAGCAAGTGGGAGCCGAAGCTGAACGATCCCGCGCTCGAGGCCGAATACCTGAAGCGCCTGATGGCCGTACTCGGCCAGAACGAGCTGCGTGCGCAGAACGGCGAGCCGCCGATCGCGGCCGACGATTCGCCGGTCTTGAAGAAGGAGGAGAAGGCCAGCGCGGATGCCGCCGCGTCGAAGGCCGCTGCCGCGGTCGCTGCGCAGAACGTCGCGCGCGCGTCGCAGGGGCCGGCGGATACGGCGGGCGCGGTGCCGAGCGTGCCGCCCGAGGTCACGCTCGGCGAGCCGTATGACCGCTCGTGGCTGCGCGTCGGGCTCGCGCTCGACCGCGCGAACTTCACGGTCGACGACCGCGACCGCACGAAGGGGCTGTACTACGTGCGCTACGTCGATCCGAAGGATCTGAGCTCGGCGGAGCAGGGCTTCTGGAGCCAGCTGTTCCACGGCAAGAAGGAGAAGACCGCGAAGCAGTACCTCGTCAACGTGAAGGCGCTGACGTCGGATGAGACGCGCGTGTCGGTCGTCGACGCGAGCGGGTCGATCGACACGTCGTCGCCCGCGCGCCAGATCATGTCGCTGCTCGTGAACCAGCTGCGCTGATTCGAGCGGTATCCCGCTTCGAGCAAAGCCCGCCTGACCGGCGGGCTTTTTTTATTCGCGCGTAGCACGTCATCTGGCCCTCGCGCGCACCTCACGTGAACGTTACGTAACACGTGCGTGTTACGACCCGCAGAATTGCCTGTAACGCTTCCAATCGCCGGAAATTTTTCCTTATAAATCAAATCAATACATTTTAGGAAAAGTCTGGCACGAAAGATGCTAAGTAACTGGCATGATGATCCGCGCCACGCGCGGATCCCGGTGGCCCCGTCGCCTATCCTCGTAGGGCGACGGTTTTGCCCGCGCTTCCTGTGAAGCGCGGGCAATTTTTTTGGGGCGCCGCTTTCGCATGGGCGCCGGCCAACTCGCGTCAGTGAGACGTGTCGGGAACGTCGAGGATCAGGATGATCGTCCAGTCCGCGTCGCCGTCGTGATGGTACTGGCGCTCGGCGACGATGAACGGCTGCTGCTTGCCCTGCGGGCCGAGGAAGAGCACGTCGCCCTCCATCGGCAGGCATTCGATCGGCGGCAGCGCGAGGAACGCGTCTTCCGAGCCGCGCGGCATCAGTTGCTTGATCTTGCGAGTGGCGGCCTCGGTCCACTCGATGTCGAGTTGAATATTGCTCATGCTGTCCTCCGCACCGGAGTGCGTACGGGTGGAATGGTTCGGGCCGCGACTTTAGCACGGCCGAGGGCTGCAACGAAAAAGCCGAACCCGGTTGCCCGGATTCGGCTTTTTCGCGTGGGCGGTGCCGCGGCGCTTACTGGCTGGCCGCGTCGGCCGGAGCCGCTTCCTTCTTCTCGGCCTTCATCGCCTTCTTCATTGCCTTGTGATGATGCTTCATCGCGTGATGCTTGTGTTCTTCGTGCATCGCGGGTTCTTCGGACGCCTGAGCAGCTTGACGCTGCTGCAGCTCCTGAGCGCGTTGCTCGATTTCGGAAATCTTCGCCGGATCGGTGATGGTTTTGATTTCCGTGCTCTCTTGTGCATACGCTGCGCCAGCCAACGCCGACATCGCAACCAGAATAGCCAGGGACATTTTCTTCATTGCTATACCTCCGCTAAGTGGTGAGGGACCCGAGTGTTGCCGTTTCGTCTGGCGACTGCAATCGAGTGGATCGAGTGTAACAAAAGTGACGGATCGATGCATATCCGGGCGGTTCGACGCAAGGTCGCGTGGAAGCCGCGCAACACTTGGCGTTCCCGCCACGCGTCTGCCATCGGACGTTCCATTGGCGTGCCGGTTCAGAACCACCCGAGCCACCGGTATGCGTAAAACTGCGCCATGCCGATCAGTTCATGCAGCGCGAGTTCCGCGTTCACGAGGTTTCGCCAGCGCGGCACGACGCCGAGCTGCGCGTCGCGCCGGTTCGCGTAGACGGGTTGCGGCGAGATGCCGAAGCGCTGGAAGTCGAGCAGCGCGCGCCGCATCTGGTACGACGACGTGACGAGCGCGCGCGCGTCGTCATGCCGCGAGCGTAGTATAGAAGCCGTGAATTTTGCGTTTTCGTACGTGGTGCGGCTGTGCGACTCGAGAATCAGATCGTCGCGCGCAACACCCGCCGCGATGAGGTAGGGCGCGTAGGTCGCGGCCTCGGTCGCGCCGTGATGCTGCGGATCGCCGCCGGATACGATCACCGTGCATTGCTGCGCTCGACGCGTGCAGTCGCGATACAGCTCGGCGGTCTTGCGTATCCGTGCGTAACCGTCCGCGGGCGGCTCGAGCGTGCCGTCGTCGCGCCGCCGGGTGCCGATGCCGAGCAGGATCAGCGCGGTGTGTCCATGCATGTCGGGGTGCTCGATCGGCACGACGCCGGCCTGTGCCCAGTCGATCAGCGGCGCGGCGAGCCAGCCGGTCGCGAGCAGCCAGAACAGCGCGGCGGCGGCGATCGCGATCATGCGCCGGCGCCGGCGACAGAGCATGAAGGCGACGAAGAGTAGTACAAATGAATCGAACAGAATCAATGGGATTGGGGTATGGTGTCTTTTTATGGACGGCTGATGATCCGGCCCTGAATCAGGCCGGCAGCCGGAGCCGAGGGCCGAGCAGACGCCATTCCGGAATGGCGCGGCGGCGGGCGGTGACTCCGCCGGCACGCCGCTTGGCATTGTCGCTGCACTTTAAGAAAGAATCGAGATGGCCACGTATTCCAACGAAGCGGTGCTCGACGCGTTGAGACGAGTGCAGTACCGTCAGGTGCCGTGGGCGCGTCGCCCCGGCGTATTCGAATATCTCCGGTCGCTCGGGCTGATGGGTACCGCCCGGCAGAAGACCGTTGCGCCGGCGCCCGGTTTTCATGCGCCGGTCGACATCGCGGTGCTGACCGACAACGGCCGCGCCGAATTCGCGCGGCTCGAGCGCGACGAGAAGCTGGCGAGCTGGGTCGACAGGCGCACCGACGAGTATGCGCTGAGCGAAGCGAGCGCGGTGTCGATCCTCGAGAGTCGCCTGTAATGAATCGCCTGTAATTGCGCGCGCGGCGGCAGCGAAAAAAAAGCCCGTATCACGAGGATACGGGCGTACCGGATACTTTGCTGTTGCCACGCAATGTCATGGCAAACATGTGACCCTTCGCGCGCCGGCCAGTTCCCGGCTGTGCGCAAATTTCTTTCGGTCAATGGTGCTGAAATGCGTCGGGTGTGTCGGGCGCATGCAGGCCGACGCGCGCGCGCGCATTGTTCGCGATGTCGCCGCGCAAATCGCCGCGCGGCACGGTCTGATGGCCGGTCGTGGCTGCCGGGGGGCGCGGCGGTGTGCGCGGCGCGCCTTGACGTTCATGCTGCCCGTGCGGCAGCTTGTTCTGCTGGTCGGCCCGGGCGGGTGCCGACAGGACCAGTGAAACGACAATGCCGCATGCGACAAGCAGTGACATTCGTTTCATGGCAGGCTCCCTTCAAGCCGTCGATGCGGCCTGTTGATATGTGGCTAAGGTAAGCGCGGGAGCGCAGGCTTGCTGTAAATATTGGTAAATAGATGTATCGCTCGGGCAGCGATGGAACGGGGCTTCGACGGGGCTTCGACGGGGCTTCGGCGGCGCTTCGGAAAGTGCCGCTCCGCAAAAAGACACTGGGCGACCGAAGTCGCCCAGTGCAGTGATCGTTACGCCATCTTGACCGGCGCGCGCCACGATTCCGGATTGGTCCAGAACGCGCCGCGCAGACGGTCGCGGCTCGGCGGGGCAGGCGGCTTCACCGCGCTCGCGCCGATGCGTCCGCGCAACGAAATCTGGCGGCCGCTCGTACCCAGTCGCTTGACGATTTCGGCGAGCGTGCCGTCGGCTTGCCATTCATCGAAACGGCGGCGGCAGGTCGGCGGCGACGGATAGCGGCCCGGCAGCTTCGACCAGCCTTCACCGGTCGACAGCACCCACAGCACCGCATTCACCACCGAGCGTGCTTCCACGCGGGGGCGGCCGCGTCGCTCACTCCGGGCGGGTTCCGAGCAAAACAAACCCTCGACCAGCGCCCATTCGGTATCTCTCAAATCGTCGAACAGCATGATGTCCTCACCTCAGCGAAGCTAACTCCGGTGCACTGCCTCGCGCCGCGCACCCCCCCGTGTGGCACTCGCGAAGCGAGTGCCGGGCGGGCGTCAGGTCCGGCGGCGACGATCGTCTCGTCGCCGGATGAATCCTGCGCCCGTGTGCGCTGAGTGACGCATGAAGCGTGCCACGTCGGTGATCATCACCCCGAAAGCCGCTTCGCAGCGGGCCAACGGCTGAGTCAGCTAGGGGCGTATAAGACTTCAAAACGGCCCCGGCGGAAATCGGGACAATCACCGATCTTGTGCGTTTCGCCCGTCTGGCGTGCGTTTGCGTTGTTATTGCACCGCAGCGAAGCATCTGCGCCGGATACTGGAATCACGCAATAGAATCGCGGATCGGCATCCGGGAACGATGAGATATGTCCATGAACGTCACGCTGCGCCAGCTTCGCGTGTTCATCGAGGTCGCGCGGCTCAGCAGTTTCAGCCGGGCCGGCGACGAGATCGGCCTCACGCAGTCGGCCGTGAGCCGCTGCGTGCGCGAGCTCGAGGCGGAGCTCGGGTTGAAGCTGATCGACCGCACGACGCGCGACGTCCAGCTGACCGAGGCCGGCGCGAACCTGATCGCGAGCGTGTCGCGGCTGCTCGACGATCTCGACGACACGCTGCGCGAAATCCGCGAGATCGGCGAGCAGCGCCGCGGCCGCGTGATGGTCGCCGCGAGCCCGACGGTGGCGTGCCGGCTGATGCCGCGCGTCGTCGCGGCGAGCGAGCGGCAGTTTCCGTACGTGACGCTCGGCCTGCGCGACGACGTGCAGAGCGACGTGCTGCGCAAGGTGAAATCGAGCGAGGTCGATTTTGGGGTCGTGATCGGCCCGCTCGCTGTGGCCGAACTCGTCAGCGAGCGGCTGATGACCGATTCGTTCTGCCTAGTCGCGCGCGCCGACCATCCGCTCGCGGCGCTCGACGAGGTGCCGTGGACCGCGCTCGACGGCGAGCGCCTCGTGCTGCTCGACCACGCGTCGGGCAGCCGGCCGCTGATCGACGCGGCGCTGGCCGCGCAGCGGGTGGACGCGCGCATCGTGCAGGAGCTCGGGCATTCGTCGACGGTGTTCGGGTTCGTCGAGGCCGGCGTCGGCGTCAGCGTGCTGCCGTGGCTGTCGCTGCCGCTGCCGGCCGGATCGTCGCTGGTCGCGCGGCCGCTGACGCCGCGCGCGGAGCGCACGGTCGAGCTCGTGCGGCGGCGCGACCGCTCGCTGTCGCCGGCCGCGCAGGCGGTCTGGGAGCTGGTCCGGCAGATGCCCGCGCGCGCGGAGGATCTCGATTGACCGCGGGTGCGGCCGGCGAGCGCAAAAAGCTCACCTCACTTTACGCACTCGGCAATTTTGCGTAAGATGGCGCTCAGTCACGCGATTCCGTCGTCATTCCGTCGTCAATCGCGCTGTTCCGTCCGGTTTGGGCCTGGCTTGATCGTAGTTCGCCGCCCCCGGTTCGTGCTCCCATCAATATGACCGATCAGAATCGGGCGAGCGCGTCTTCCGTTCCTTTCGTCTGTTCGTTGATCCGGTCCGTTTGACCACAGGGTCTGGCCTAGCTGCATGAATACCCAAGAGGCGAAGATCGTCCTCGAGACTGCTTTGATCTGCGCGCAGGAACCGCTGAAACTCGGCGACCTGCGCAAGCTCTTTGCCGACGACGTGTCGGCCGACGTCGTCCGCACGCTGCTCGAAGCGCTACAGGAGGACTGGTCGGGCCGCGGCGTCGAGCTGGTCGCGCTGGCGAGCGGCTGGCGTTTCCAGAGCAAACCGGCGATGCGCGGCTATCTCGACCGCCTGCATCCGGAAAAGCCGCCGAAATATTCGCGCGCGGTGCTCGAGACGCTCGCGATCATCGCGTATCGCCAGCCGGTCACGCGCGGCGACATCGAGGAGATTCGCGGCGTCACGGTCAACACGCAGGTGGTCAAGCAGCTCGAGGATCGCGGCTGGATCGAGGTGATCGGGCATCGCGACGTGCCCGGGCGGCCGGCGCTGTATGCGACGACCAAGCCGTTCCTCGACGACCTCGGCCTGAAGGCGCTCGACGACCTGCCGGCGCTCGAGGAGCCCGCCGCCCATATCGAGGCGGCGCTGCTCGCGCAGCAGTCGATGGATTTCGGTGGCGACGTGCCCGTTGCGGGCGACGAGCCGGCTTCGAACGACGAAGAACATACTGATATAGAACAGGCCGGCGCCGACGCAGCGCCGGCCGCCATGCAGCCAGTGCCGCTGCATGCGGAGTTGATCGAGGAAGATCGCGGACCGGCGGCCGAAGCGGCAGCCGGCGAGGGGGCGACGGCGGGCCGCGGCGCGCCGGACGGGGCCGTGCACGACGATGCGCCCCGTTCCCGCCCCGCAGATGACGAGACGCTGGACAACACGCCCGGCAGTCTCGCGGATGCCGTACGCAGCGCAAGCGCGTCCGTTCGCGTGGGCGACCTGCCGGACGACGAAGAAGAACCCGAGCAGCGTCGCGCCTGATCGCGGCGAAATCCATGCCGCGCCCGTGCCGGGCGCGAGACCTGACATTTTGAGGTTGTTTTGACAGATACCCACGATATTGAATCGTCCGCGCATGCCGACGAGGCGCCCGAGCAGGGTGCCGCGGACGCGGGCGGCGACGAGCGTCCCCGCCGCGGCCTGCGGCGCGGCCCGCGCAGCCTGATTGCGCGCCGTCGCGCGGCCGCGAAATCGAAGAGCACGGAAGGCGCGCCGCAGGGCGGCGAACCGGCGCCGGCGTCCGCCGACGCATCGGACGCGCCGGACGCGCCGGACGCGCCGGACGCACCGCGGCGGCAGCAGTCGCCGCGCGCGCCGCGCAAGGAAGGCGCGGCGAAGGGCGCGCGCAAGCCCGCGGCGGGCAAGCCGCGCCAGGGCGGCCAGGCGGGCGGCCAGGCGGGCAGCCAGGCGGGCGGGCAGGGCAAGCCGCGTGCGGGCGCGACGGCGGGGGCCGCGAGCGACGCATCGCAGGACGATCTGTTCGCGTACGTGACGTCGCCGGCGTTCGACGCGGACAACGCGGCGGCCGGCAGCGGCGTGCGTGCGCCGATGCTGCGCCGTGGCCAGGCGGCCAAGCGCGTGCTCGCGCCGGACGACGACGCGCCGAAGCTTCACAAGGTGCTGGCCGAGGCCGGCATGGGCTCGCGCCGCGAGATGGAAGAGCTGATCGTCGCCGGTCGCGTGTCGGTGAACGGCGAGCCGGCGCACATCGGCCAGCGGATCATGCCGACCGACCAGGTGCGGATCAACGGCAAGCCGGTCAGGCGCAAGCTGCAGAGCAAGCCGCCGCGCGTGCTGCTGTATCACAAGCCGACCGGCGAGATCGTGAGCCATGCCGATCCGGAAGGCCGGCCGTCGGTGTTCGACCGCCTGCCGCCGATGAAAACCGCGAAATGGCTCGCGGTCGGTCGCCTCGACTTCAATACTGAAGGTCTGCTGATGCTGACGACGTCGGGCGATCTCGCGAACCGCTTCATGCATCCGCGCTACAGCGTCGAGCGCGAGTACGCGGTGCGCGTGGTCGGCGAGCTGGCCGAGGGCGCGCGGCAGAAGCTGCTGCACGGGATCGAGCTCGACGACGGCCCGGCGAACTTCCTGCGCATCCGCGACGGCGGCGGCGAGGGCACGAACCACTGGTATCACGTCGCGCTGGCCGAAGGCCGCAACCGCGAGGTGCGCCGGATGTTCGAGGCGGTCGGGCTGATGGTGAGCCGGCTGATCCGCACGCGTCACGGCCCGATCGCGCTGCCGCGCGGGCTGAAGCGCGGCCGCTGGGAAGAGCTCGACGACGCGCAGGTCCGCAAGCTGATGGCGACGGTCGGCCTGAAGGCGCCGGCCGAGGACAAGGGCGACAAGCGTGGCGGACCGGCCGAGCGCCGCCAGCCCGATCCGATGCAGACGTCGATGGGCTTCATCGGCCGCGAGCCGGTGTTGACGACCCACGGCCAGCTCGACCAGCCGCGCCGCGGCCGCCGCGGTGCGCCGGGCCTCCCGGGGCTCTCCGGCTACGGCGGCCTGCCGACCGCGACGTCGACCGGCTACGGCAACCGTCCGTCGGGTAACCGTCCGGCGGGCGGCCGCGACGTCGATGGCAACCGCGCGTCGTACGGCGGCACGGGCGGCAAGCGCGGCGCGGGAATGGGCGGCGCCGGCAAAGGCGGCGCGGGTAGAGGTGGCAGCCAGGGCGGCAACCAGGGCGGCAACCGCAACGTGAACGGCAATCGTGCCGACGGCGGTGGCAACGCGGGCAACGGCGGCGGCGCGCGTGGGCCGCGTCAGTCGCGCAATCGTCCGCGCAGCCGCTGACGCGTCGTTGCATGCCGCGCGTGCATTTCCCCGAACGGGAACGCACGCGGCATGCGCGATACCGGTAAAACCGGCGTGATATCGCCGGTTTTACCGGTAGGCGCTTGGCGTTTTCGCCAAAAATCGCTATAATCGCGAAGTCGCTGGGCGTACGGATTTTTTGATGTGCGGCTCAGGTGCGACCAAAGGTAAGAAGATGGGCGTTCCGCCCATTTTTTTTTGCTGAAACGGTTAGGCATCTCGGGTAGCGCTTCCTGCGCCGGCTAAGGCGCGCCCCGCGGGTGAATCGCGAGCGGCGGGCGCGAACACCTGAGAGGACACAGTGCAACTGACGGAACTGATAGAAACCACGGTCACCGGGCTCGGCTACGAGCTGGTCGACATCGAGCGCACCGGGCGCGGCATGCTCTGCATCTACATCGATCAGACCGCCGGCATTTCGCTCGACGATTGCGAAAAGGTCACACGTCAGCTCCAGCACGTCTTGACGGTCGAAAACATCGATTACGAACGGCTCGAAGTCTCGTCCCCGGGGCTCGACCGCCCGTTGAAGAAGCTGGCCGATTTCGAGCGCTTTGCCGGCTGCGAGGCGTCGGTGACCCTGAAAAAACCGCTGGACGGGCGCAAGACGTACCGGGGCATTCTGCATGCGCCGAACGGCGAAACGATCGGTTTGGAATTTGAACGGAACAAAGGCGAGCCGGCCATGCTGGACTTTACCGTGGCTGACATCGATAAGGCCCGCCTGATTCCGCAAGTTGACTTTAGGAGCCGCAAATAATGAGTCGCGAAGTTTTGATGCTGGTGGATGCGCTGGCGCGCGAGAAGAACGTCGACAAGGAAGTCGTGCTGGGCGCGCTCGAAGCTGCGCTCGCATCGGCTTCCAAGAAGCTGTTCGACGAAGGCGCCGAAATCCGCGTCCATATCGATCGCGAAAGCGGCGAGCACGAAACCTTCCGTCGCTGGCTCGTCGTGCCGGACGAGGCCGGCCTGCAGGAACCGGATCGCGAGATCCTGCTGTTCGAAGCGCGTGAGCAGCAGGCCGACGTCGAGGTCGGCGAGTTCATCGAGGAGCCCGTGCCGTCGATCGAGTTCGGCCGCATCGGCGCGCAGGCCGCGAAGCAGGTGATCCTGCAGCGGGTGCGCGACGCCGAGCGCGAGCAGATCCTGAACGATTACCTCGAGCGCGGCGAAAAGATCATGACCGGCACGGTGAAGCGCCTCGACAAGGGCAACTTCATCGTCGAATCGGGCCGCGTCGAAGCGCTGCTGCGCCGCGACCAGCTGATCCCGAAGGAGAACCTGCGCGTGGGCGACCGCGTGCGCGCGTACATCGCGAAGGTCGACCGCACCGCGCGCGGCCCGCAGATCGAGCTGTCGCGCACCGCGCCCGAATTCCTGATGAAGCTGTTCGAGATGGAAGTGCCGGAGATCGAGCAGGGCCTGCTCGAGATCAAGGCGGCCGCGCGCGACCCGGGCGTGCGCGCGAAGATCGGCGTCGTCGCGTACGACAAGCGGATCGACCCGATCGGCACCTGCGTCGGCATCCGCGGTTCGCGCGTGCAGGCGGTGCGCAACGAGCTCGGTGGCGAAAACATCGACATCGTGCTATGGTCGGAAGATCCCGCCCAGTTCGTGATCGGCGCGCTCGCGCCGGCGGCGGTCCAGTCGATCGTCGTCGACGAAGAAAAGCACTCGATGGACGTCGTCGTCGACGAAAACGAGCTGGCTGTCGCGATCGGCCGCAGCGGCCAGAACGTTCGTCTTGCCAGCGAACTGACCGGCTGGCAGATCAACATCATGACGCCGGACGAATCCGCCCTGAAGCAGAACGAGGAGCGCGACACGCTGCGTGGCCTGTTCATGGCGCGTCTCGACGTCGACGAAGAAGTCGCCGACATCCTGATCGACGAAGGTTTTACGAGCCTCGAAGAGATCGCTTACGTGCCGCTCAACGAAATGCTCGAGATCGAGGCGTTCGACGAGGACACCGTGCACGAGCTGCGCAACCGCTCGCGCGACGCGCTGCTGACGATGGCGATCGCGAACGAAGAGAAGGTCGAAAATGCCGCGCTTGACCTGAAGAGCCTCGACGGCATCACGCCGGAGTTGCTCGCGAAGCTGTCCGAGCACGGCGTGCAGACGCGCGACGATCTCGCGGAGCTGGCGGTGGACGAACTGGTCGACTTGACCGGGGTGGAAGAGGATGCCGCTAAGGCGTTGATCATGAAAGCACGTGAACACTGGTTCCAGTGAGAAATGACCATGGCGCACTGATTTGATGGCGGCCGTATGGCCTGACCCGATGCTAACCGCAAGGAATCGGTCCTTGCACTAAGAGGAATGAATGGCGAGTAACAACGTAGCCCAATTTGCCGCGGAACTGAAAATGCCTGCTGGTGTGCTGCTCGAACAGCTGCAGGCAGCGGGCGTCCAGAAAGCGAGTGAAGACGATGCGCTGTCCGAGACGGACAAGGCGCGTCTGCTCGATCATTTGCGCAAGTCGCACGGCGCGACCGACGGCGACAAGCGCAAGATCACGCTGACCCGCAAGCATACGTCGGAGATCAAGCAGTCCGACGCAACGGGCAAGGCTCGCACCATTCAGGTGGAGGTGCGCAAGAAGCGCACGTTCGTCAAGCGTGACGACGTGAGCGACACCGGCACCGACCAGGGTCAGCCGCAGGCCGCCGAAGCGGAAGACGACGCCGAGCTGAAGCGCCGCGAGGAAGAGGCGCGCCGCGAGGCCGAGCTGCTCGAGCAGCAGGCGCAGGAACTGCGCGAGCGCCAGGAGCGTCTCGAGCGCGAGGAAGCGGAGCGCCGCGCCCGCGAGGAAGCGGCCGAGGCCGAGCGCCGTCGCGCCGAGGAAGAGGCGGCGGCGAAGCGTGCCGCGGCCGAGACGGCCGCGCAGCAGGCTGCCGCCGCGCAGCAGGCCGCGGTGGCCGCGCAGGAAGCGCGCACGCAGCCCGTGCAGGACGAAGCGCAATCCGCTCAGTCCGCGCAATCCGCGCAGGACGAAGCGCGCGCCGCGGCTGAACGCGCCGCGCAGCGCGAAGCGGCGAAGAAGGCCGAGGACGCCGCGCGTGAAGCGGCCGAGAAGGCGCGCGCCGAGCAGGAAGAGATCCGCAAGCGCCGCGAAGCCGCCGAGGCGGAAGCGCGCGCGATTCGCGAGATGATGAACACGCCGCGCAAGGCCGTGGTCAAGGCGGTCGAGCCGCCGAAGCCGGTCGAGCCGCCGAAGCCCGCCGAAGCGAAGGGCACGCTGCACAAGCCGGCGAAGCCGGAAGGCGCGCAGGCGCGTCCGGCCGTGAAGAAGCCGGCCGGTGCGGCGCCCGCCACCACGCCGGCGGCGCCGGGTGCCGGCGATCGCGCGAAGAAGCCCGCCGGCAAGGGCGGCTGGCAGGACGACGCCGCGAAGCGTCGCGGTATCAAGACGCGCGGCGATTCGAGCGGCGGTGTCGACCGCGGCTGGCGCGGTGGCCCGAAGGGGCGCGGCAAGCACCAGGACAGCGGGTCGTCGTTCCAGGCGCCGACCGAACCGATCATCCGTGAAGTGCACGTGCCGGAAACGATTTCCGTCGCGGATCTCGCGCACAAGATGTCCGTGAAGGCCTCCGAAGTCATCAAGGTGATGATGAAGATGGGCCAGATGGTCACGATCAACCAGGTGCTCGACCAGGAAACGGCGATGATCGTCGTCGAGGAGCTCGGCCACCGCGCGGTCGCCGCGAAGCTCGACGATCCGGAAGCGCTGCTCGTCGAAGGCGAGACCAGCAACGATGCGGAGCAACTGCCGCGTCCGCCGGTCGTCACCGTGATGGGCCACGTCGACCACGGCAAGACGTCGCTGCTCGACTACATCCGTCGCGCGAAGGTCGCGGCGGGCGAAGCGGGCGGCATTACGCAGCACATCGGCGCGTATCACGTCGAAACGCCGCGCGGCGTCGTCACGTTCCTCGACACGCCGGGCCACGAGGCGTTCACCGCGATGCGTGCGCGCGGCGCGAAGGCGACCGACATCGTCGTGCTGGTGGTGGCGGCGGACGACGGCGTGATGCCGCAGACGAAGGAAGCGATCTCGCATGCGAAGGCGGGCGGCGTGCCGATCGTCGTCGCGATCAACAAGATCGACAAGCCGGATGCGAATACGGACCGCGTGAAGCAGGAACTCGTCGCGGAAGGCGTCGTGCCGGAAGAGTACGGCGGCGATTCGCCGTTCGTGCCGGTGTCGGCGAAGACCGGCGCGGGCATCGACGATCTGCTCGAGAACGTGCTGCTGCAGGCCGAGGTGCTCGAGCTGACGTCGCCGATCGTGGCGCCGGCGAAGGGCCTCGTGATCGAAGCGAAGCTCGACAAGGGCAAG
This sequence comes from Burkholderia guangdongensis, assembly GCF_013403875.1. Taxonomy (GTDB): domain Bacteria; phylum Pseudomonadota; class Gammaproteobacteria; order Burkholderiales; family Burkholderiaceae; genus Burkholderia; species Burkholderia guangdongensis. Next base: position 40,613 of record NZ_JACBNX010000016.1, read on the forward strand.
GGCCCGGTCGCGACGGTGCTGGTGCAGTCGGGCACGCTCAATCGCGGCGACATCGTGCTCGCGGGCACGGCCTACGGCCGCGTGCGCGCGATGCTCGACGAGAACGGCAAGCCGACGAAGGAAGCCGGCCCGTCGATTCCGGTCGAGATCCAGGGCCTGTCCGAAGTGCCGGGCGCGGGCGAGGAAGTGATCGTGCTGCCGGACGAGCGCAAGGCGCGCGAAATCGCGCTGTTCCGTCAGGGCAAGTTCCGCGACGTGAAGCTCGCGAAGCAGCAGGCCGCGAAGCTCGAAAGCATGCTCGAGCAGATGGGCGAAGGCGAAGTGCAGAACCTGCCGCTCATCATCAAGGCCGACGTGCAGGGCTCGCAGGAAGCGCTCGTGCAGTCGCTGCTCAAGCTGTCGACCGACGAAGTGCGCGTGCAGATCGTGCACAGCGCGGTGGGTGGCATCAGCGAAAGCGACGTCAACCTCGCGACGGCGTCGAAGGCGGTCATCATCGGCTTCAACACGCGCGCCGACGCGCAGGCCCGCAAGCTCGCCGAGGCGAACGGCATCGACATCCGCTACTACAACATCATCTACGACGCGGTGGATGAGGTGAAGGCCGCGATGTCGGGCATGCTCGCGCCGGAGAAGCGCGAAGTCATCACCGGCATGGTCGAGGTGCGCCAGGTGTTCAAGGTGCCGAAGGTCGGCGCGGTTGCAGGCTGTATGGTCACGGACGGCGTGGTCAAGCGCACGTCGTCGGTGCGCGTGCTGCGCAACAACGTCGTGATCTTCACCGGCGAGCTCGATTCGCTGAAGCGCTTCAAGGACGACGTGAAGGAAGTCAAGCAGGGCTTCGAGTGCGGTATGTCGGTGAAGAACTTCAACGACATCGTCGAAGGCGACCAGTTCGAAGTGTTCGAGGTGACCGAAGTCGCCCGGACGCTGTAAACACGGCGCAACGGCTCCTGGGCGGGATGGGCGTGAGCCTGTCCCGCCCATTTTCATGACGGCTCGCTTTGCGCGGGCCGTGGCCTTTTCGCCAAACCGGATCATCGATCGATCATGACGAAGAAACGTACTTCCCCCAATCGCAACGTGCAGATCGCGGACCAGATTCAGCGCGACCTGTCCGAGCTCATCATGCGCGAGGTCAAGGATCCGCGCATCGGTATCGTGACCATCCAGAGCGTCGAGCTGACGCCGGACTACGCGCACGCGAAGATCTACTTCACGGTGCTGACCGGCAAACCGGTGGATACGCAGGACGCGCTCAATCACGCGGCCGGCCATCTGCGCAATCTGCTGTTCAAGCGGCTGCACATCCATACGGTGCCGACGCTGCATTTCCATTACGACCAGACGACCGAAAAGGCGCTCGAGATGTCGCGCCTGATCGAAGAAGCCAACGCGTCGCGCGCGAAGGACGACTGAGTCTCGTCCGTCGGGTTCCGTTCGCGTAGTTCCGTCCGCCGAGTTCCGTCCGCGAGTTTCATCCGATTCATCCGCCTGATCCATGAAGACTGTTGCCCCCCAACGTCCGCGCGTGCCCCGGCGCGCGCTGGACGGCGTGCTGCTGCTCGACAAGCCCGTCGGCCTGTCGAGCAACGACGCGCTGATCCGCGCGAAACGCCTCTATCTCGCGAAGAAGGCCGGCCACACCGGCACCCTCGATCCGCTCGCGTCCGGCCTGCTGCCGCTTTGCTTCGGCGAAGCGACGAAGTTCTCGCAGGATCTGCTCGAAGCCGACAAGACCTACGAAGCGACGATGCGCGTCGGCGTGCGCACGACGACCGGCGACGCGGAGGGCGACGTGCTCGACACGCGCGCGGTGACCTGCGACCGTGCGGAGGTCGACGCGGCGCTCGCGCGATTCACCGGCGAGATCGTGCAGGTGCCGCCGATGTATTCGGCGCTCAAGCGCGACGGCAAACCGTTGTACGAATACGCGCGGGCCGGCCAGACGGTCGAGCGGGAAGGGCGCCGCGTGACGATCCACGCGCTCGAACTGCTCGCGTGCGAGCTGCCCGACGTGACGTTTCGCGTGACCTGCAGCAAGGGCACGTACGTGCGCACGCTCGCCGAGGATATCGGCGAGGCGCTCGGCTGCGGCGCGCACCTGACGATGCTGCGCCGCACCGGCGTTGGCGCGCTGACGCTCGAGCACGCGGTGACGCTCGACGCGTTGTCCGATGCGGACGACGCGGCGCGCGACGCGTGGCTGCAGCCGGTCGACGCGCTGCTGTCGACGTTCCCGCTCGTGCGGCTGGACGACGCGTGCGCGAAGCGCTTCCTGCACGGGCAGCGGCTGCGCTTGTCCGAGCTGGCGCCGATCGACGCGAACGAGGGCGAGCGCGTGCGCGTGTACGACGCGACGCGGCTGCTCGGCGTCGCGCGCGCGGCGAACGGCGTGCTCGCGCCGGAGCGGCTCGTCGTGACGGCGGCGGCTTGAAATGAATGCCGAGTCGCCGACGCGCTTGCGCGCGGCGGCCGTGCGAAGACGAAAAAAAGCCCGGTCGGTAATCGACCGGGCTTTTTGCGTTGCTGCGGGAGGCGGGCCGCTCAGTGCGCCGCTGACGCGGCCGCGCCCGCATCGCCGCCGCCCGAGCGGTCGGGTTTCGTGATCCAGATCAGCCCGATCAGCACGACGAAGATCGCCGACGACAGATAGAACAGATCGTTCACGCCGAGCTGCGCGGCCTGCTGCGTCGCGAGATTGTTGATCAGCCCGCTCGCCTGCTGGTCGGTCAGACCGAGTTGGCCGAGTTGCGTGACGGTCTGGTTGAACGTCGGGTTGTACAGGTTCGCCTGCTCGACGAGCTGCGCGTGATGCATGCTGTTCCGGTGATCCCACGCGGTCTGGAAGATCGACGTGCCGATGCCGCCGCACATGATCCGCACGAAGTTCGACAGCCCCGACGCAGCCGGAATCCGGTGCCCCGGCAGGCCGGACAGCGTGATCGACACGAGCGGGATGAAAAGCCCGGCCATCCCGATGCCTTGCACGAGCGTCGGTAGCGTCAGCGCCCATGTGTCGACGCCGGTCGTGTAGCGCGAGCGCATCCAGAAGCACAGCGCGAACACGAGGAACGCGGCGGTCGCGATGTAGCGCGGGTCGGTGCGCGGCAGGAACTTGCCGGTCAGCGGCGACAGCAGGATCGCGAACAGCCCGACGGGCGCGAGCACGAGGCCGGCGTCGGTCGCGGTGTAGCCGAGCTGCGTTTGCAGCCACAGCGGCAGCAGCACGAGGTTGCCGAAGTAGAGGCCGTAGCCGACCGCGAGCGCGACCGTGCCGCCGGTGAAGTTCCGCCGGCCGAACAGCGACAGGTCGACGACCGGGTGCTCCGCCGTCAGTTCCCAGACCACGAAGAACGCGAACGCGATGACCGCGACGAGCGCGAGCACGATGATCGACGTCGACGAGAACCAGTCGAGGTCCTTGCCCTTGTCGAGCATGATCTGCAGCGAGCCGACCCAGAGGACGAGCAACGTGAGGCCGACGCCGTCGATCGGCGCGCGGCGCACCGTCGATTCACGCTTGCGGTAGACCGTCCAGGTCGCGGCCGCCGCGGCGATCCCGACCGGGATGTTCACGTAGAAGATCCACGGCCACGAGTAGTTGTCGGAGATCCAGCCGCCGAGGATCGGGCCGGCGACGGGCGCGATCAGCGTCGTCATCGACCACAACGCGAGCGCCATCGGCGCCTTGGCGCGCGGGTAGCTCGAGAGCAGCAGCGCCTGCGACAGCGGGATCATCGGGCCCGCGACCGCGCCTTGAATCACGCGCGACGCGAGCAGGAACGGCAGCGTCGGCGCGAGCCCGCACATCCACGACGACACGACGAACAGCAGGATCGACGCGAGGAACAGCCGCACCTGGCCGATGCGGTCGGTGAGCCAGCCGGTCAGCGGCACCGAGATCGCGTTCGCGACCGCGAACGACGTGATGACCCATGTACCCTGGTCGGCCGACACGCCGAGGTCGCCCGAGATCGTCGGGATAGCGACGTTCGCGATCGACGTATCGAGCACGTTCATGAACACGGCGAGCGACACCGCGATCGTGCCGACCACGAGTTGCCCGCCCGAGAGCGGCGGATGGGAGACGGGGGCCTGTGCCATGTCGTTGCGGTGTTACATCAGTTTCGCGGCTGCGGTCGGCACTGCCGGCTTGGCCGGCGCGGCTTGCTGCGTCGCGGCCGCCGTCGCGTTTGTGCCCGCGTTTGTGCCCGCGTTTTCCGCGATGATGCGCGCGATTTCGGCATCGGCCTCGTTGCCGTACTTCGCGAACACGTCGGTCTGATAGACGGTGTTCGGCACGTTGGCGAGCTGGTCGCCGTTCTCGTTCTTGATGTCGACGTCGGCCTGCATCGACAGGCCGATGCGCAGCGGGTGATCGTGCAGATCCTTCGGATCGATCTCGATGCGCACCGGCAGGCGCTGCACGACCTTGATCCAGTTGCCGGTCGCGTTCTGCGCGGGCAGCAGCGAGAACGCCGCGCCGGTGCCGGCCGAGAAGCCGACGACCTTGCCGTGATAGATGACCGAGGAGCCGTAGATGTCGGCGCTCAGCTCGACCGGCTGGCCGATGCGCATGTGCTTGAGCTGCACTTCCTTGAAGTTCGCGTCGACCCAGACAGCGGAGAGCGGCACCACCGACATCAGCGGCGTGCCCGGCGACACGCGCTGGCCGACCTGCACCGAGCGCTTTGCGACGTAGCCGTCGACCGGCGCGGGCAGCGTGTTGCGCGCGTTCGCGAGGTACGCGTCGCGAACCTTCGCGGCGGCGGCGAGCACGTTCGGCTGCGTCGAAATCGTCGTGTTCGCGGTCAGCGCGCGGTTCGACGTGAGCTGCTGCTCGGCGGCGTCGAGCGACGCCTGCGCGGCATTCACCGCGTCGCGCGCGTGCGAGATTTCTTCCTGCGACACGGCGCCCGTCTGCGCGACCGAGACGCGGCGGCGCAGATCGTCCTGGGCCTTCGACAGGTCCGACTGACGCAGCGCGACCTGCGCGCGGTACTGGTCGTCGTTGGCGAACAGGCCGCGGACCTGGCGCACCGTCTGCGCGAGGTTCGCCTCGGCCTGCTGCAGCGCGACCTGCGAATCGGCCGGATCGAGCAGCACGAGCGGATCGCCGGCCTTCACGGTCTGCGTGTCGTCAGCCTTCACCGCGATCACGGTGCCGACCACTTGCGGCGTGATCTGCACGACGTTGCCGTTCACGTACGCGTCGTCGGTCGATTCATGGAAGCGCGCGACGAGGAAGTAGTAGAGGCCGTACGCGATGGCCGCGATCACGATGACCGCGACCAGCAGCGTCATCATTCGCTTGCGCTTGCCGTTGTTCGCTTGGGCGGCGGCGTTTTGTTGAGGGTCGCTCATGGCGAGTTTCTCCGTCCGTTATGTCGAGTGTCTGCGTGTTGGGGAGCGCGCGGGTCAGTTTGCGGCCTGAGCGGCGGGCTGGGAAGCGGGCTGAGCGGCGGGCTGAGCGGCAGGCTGAGAAGCGGGCTGAGAAGCAGCCTGCGGCCCGGATTGCGCGGGCGCGGCGCCGGTCGCATCGGGCGCCGCGAGGCGCGTGCCGGTCGCGTCGAAGCCGCCGCCGAGCGCCTTGATCAGCGCGATCTGCATGTCGCGCCGGCGCATCTTCAGGTTCGTCACGGTCTGCTCCGCGGCGAGGCGGCTGCTGTCCGCGCTCAGCACCTGCAATTGCGGCGACAGACCCGCCTTGTAGCGAATCACCGCGAGCTCGTACGCGTGCGTCGACGCGTCGAGCGCGCGCTGCGCGTCGTCCATCTGCCGGTCGACCGAGCGGATCGACGCGACCTGCGTCGCGACGTCGTTCAGCGCGCCGATCAGCGCCTGGTTGTAGTTCGCGACGGACAGGTCGAAGTCCGCGTAGCGGCCCTTGAGCTGCGCGCGCAGCGCGCCGGCGTCGAAGATCGGCAGATGGATCGCCGGGCCGAACTGCGCCTGCCGGCTGCCGAAGTTCAGGAATTTGCCCCAGCCGAACGCATCGAAGCCGAAGCCGGCCGCGAGGTTCACGTCCGGGAAGAATTCGGCCTTCGCTTCCTTCACGTCGTGCATCGCGGCTTCGACCTGCCAGCGCGCGGCGACGATGTCCGGACGGCGCGACACCAGATCGGCCGGCAGGTTGCCCGGCAGCGCGACGGCGCCGCCCGGGTTCAGCACCGGCGCGGCGATCTGCAGGCCGCGATCCGGCCCCTTGCCGAGCAACGCGGCGAGCTGGTAGCGCACGGTCGTGATCTGGCCGTCGAGGTCGGACAGCGACGCCTGCGTGGTCGCGATGTTGCCGCGCGCGGTCTGCCGCTCGACGTTCGTGTCGAGGCCGGCGGACACGCGGCCGTCGGTGATCCTGCCGACGCTCTGGCGGTTCGCGATCTCGCGCTGCGCGATGTCGCGCAGCGCATAAAGCTGCGCGAGCTGGTTGTACGTGCGCGCGACCGACGCGGCGAGCGTGATCCGCGCCTGCTGCATGTCGGCTTCGGCGGCCTTTTCCTGCGAGACCGCGGTGTGCAGGCGCTCGCGGTTCTTGCCCCACAGATCGAGATCCCACGACGCGCTCGCGAGCACGTTGTTCTCGCTGTACCACTGGCCGCCGTACGGCGGCGGGAAGAGGGCGTTGCCCGAGTAGAGCTCGCGGGTCCACGAGTAGCTGGCCTCGGCCTTCGGCAGCAGCGACGAGCGCGACGACTCGATGTACGACGACGCCTTCGCGATCCGCGCCTGCGCCTGCGCGATGGTCGGATTGCCCGCGAGCGCCTCGTCGATCAGCTTCGGCAGCTGCGGATCGCCGAACTGGCCGGCCCAGTCGAGCGTGGGCCAGTTGCCGCCCTCGGCGGGCAGGCTCTGCGTGGTTTCGAATTGCGACGCGGGGGCGATCTGCTTGTCACTCTTGATGCCGAAGTAGTTCGCGCAGCCCGCCAGCGCCAGCGCGGCAACCGCGGCGGCGACGGCGGTCCGGTACGACCCGGCTCGCACGGACAACGGGGAGGAATTCATCGCGCTGATCTCTGACTCGGAATGGATGGTGGACACTGCAAGGATTCCCTTACATTGATCTGTCTGAATTGATTGTTATGGCATGAATTATGCGTTGCCGCTGCCGCCGATCGTGTCGCAGCCGTTGCTGAGGATCCTGCGCAGCATACTCTTCAGGAAGCCGACTTCCTCCGGCGTGAATCCGTCCAGAAGCGGGTCGAGTACGCTGCGGAAGATCGCAGGCAGCTGCTCGGCGATCGCGCGGCCTTCGTCGGTCAGCGCGAGGCGCACGACGCGGCGGTCGTCGACGCAGCGCACGCGCGACAGCAGCCCGCGCTTCTCGACGCGATCGAGCAGCCGCGTGACCGCGCTCGCGTCGATCCCGTACTCGCGGGCCAGTTCGGCGGCCGTCGAGCACTTGCCGACCGCGATCATGAACAGCATGCTCGCCTGCGTGCCGGTGATCCCGATTTCATCTTGCGTGCGTTGCGTGACGAGATTGGTCATCAGCGATCTCGTGCGCGAGATCAGGTAGCCGACGCTGTCGTTGACCTGGTAGGTCGACAGCGTCAGGTCCGACGGAATGGGCGGGGTAGGATTCGACATAAAATCCTGAAGCTGCAATAGTTGACTAGGCAGGAGTATAGACACTATTGGTTGCCGCGGCAAATGTTAGCTGACGCGTCGTTTACCTGCTCGGCGCGGCGCAATCCCCTGCGCGCGGACGGGTTTTTCTCGGCGCCCGGCGGAGCGGGGATAGCGATACGCGGGATCGTGACATGCCGACGTGCTATAATTTAAGGCTTTCCAGGCAGCATCGCGCACGCACGTGAATCGCACGTGGACGACCAGCGCGCGTTTGCGCAATCAAATTTCCAGGCTTCTATGACCCGCGCCCTTCGCAATATCGCCATCATCGCCCACGTCGACCACGGCAAGACGACGCTCGTGGACCAGCTGCTCCGCCAGTCCGGCACCTTCCGCGACAATCAGCAGGTCGCCGAGCGGGTGATGGATTCGAACGACATCGAAAAAGAGCGCGGGATCACGATCCTCGCGAAGAACTGTGCGGTCGAGTACGAAGGCACGCACATCAACATCGTCGACACGCCGGGGCACGCGGACTTCGGCGGCGAAGTCGAGCGCGTGCTGTCGATGGTCGACTCCGTGCTGCTGCTCGTCGACGCGGTCGAGGGCCCGATGCCGCAGACGCGCTTCGTCACGAAGAAGGCGCTCGCGCTCGGCCTGAAGCCGATCGTCGTCGTCAACAAGATCGACCGCCCGGGCGCGCGGATCGACTGGGTGATCAACCAGACCTTCGATCTGTTCGACAAGCTCGGCGCGACCGAGGAGCAGCTCGATTTCCCGATCGTCTACGCGTCGGGCCTGAACGGCTATGCGTCGCTCGACCCGGCCGCGCGCGACGGCGACATGCGTCCGCTGTTCGAGGCGGTTCTCGAGCACGTGCCGGTGCGCCCGGCCGACCCGGAAGCGCCGCTGCAGCTGCAGATCACGTCGCTCGACTATTCGACGTACGTCGGCCGGATCGGCGTCGGCCGCATCACGCGCGGGCGCATCAAGCCGGGCCAGCCGGTCGTGATGCGCTTCGGCCCCGAAGGCGAGGTGCTGAACCGTAAGATCAACCAGGTGCTGTCGTTCGAGGGGCTCGAGCGCGTGCAGGTCGAGTCGGCCGAAGCCGGCGACATCGTGCTGATCAACGGGATCGAGGACGTCGGCATCGGCGCCACGATCTGCGCGGCCGAAGCGCCCGACGCACTGCCGATGATCACGGTCGACGAGCCGACGCTGACGATGAACTTCCTCGTCAATTCGTCGCCGCTCGCGGGCAAGGAAGGCAAGTTCGTCACGAGCCGCCAGATCCGCGATCGCTTGATGAAGGAGCTGAACCACAACGTCGCGCTGCGCGTGAAGGACACCGGCGACGAGACCGTGTTCGAAGTGTCGGGCCGCGGCGAACTGCACCTGACGATCCTGGTCGAGAACATGCGCCGCGAAGGCTATGAGCTCGCGGTGTCGCGTCCGCGCGTGGTGCTGCACGAGGTCGACGGCGTGAAGCAGGAGCCGTACGAGTTGCTGACGGTCGACCTCGAGGATTCGCACCAGGGCGGCGTGATGGAAGAGCTGGGCCGCCGCAAGGGCGAAATGCTCGACATGGCGTCGGACGCGCGCGGGCGCACGCGCCTCGAATACAGGATCCCGGCGCGCGGCCTGATCGGCTTCCAGGGCGAGTTCCTGACGCTCACGCGCGGCACCGGCCTGATGAGCCACACCTTCGATTCGTACGCGCCGGTCAAGGACGGCACGCTCGGCGAGCGCCGCAACGGCGTGCTGATCTCGCAGGACGACGGCGCCGCGGTCGCCTACGCGCTGTGGAAGCTGCAGGATCGCGGCCGTATGTTCGTGAAGCCGGGCGACGCGCTGTACGAGGGGATGATCATCGGCATTCACAGCCGTGACAACGACCTCGTCGTGAACCCGATCAAGGGCAAGCAGCTGACCAACGTGCGCGCGTCGGGCACCGACGAGGCGGTGCGCCTCGTGCCGCCGATCCAGATGTCGCTCGAATACGCGGTCGAGTTCATCGACGACGACGAGCTCGTCGAAGTGACGCCGCAGTCGATCCGCCTGCGCAAGCGCTACCTGAAGGAGCACGAGCGCCGTCGCGCGAGCCGCGAGGCCGCGGTCGACTGACCGCCGGTCCGTGCGCCGTCTTGTGCACCGCCTCGTGCGCCGCACCATGACGAAACCGCCTCCGGGCGGTTTTTTTTTGCCTGCGCGCGCCGCGTTACACGGGGCTTTCGGGCCTCCTGCCTTGTGAACTTCGCTATCTGTTCTGTGATATGCTGCGCGCACGCAAGTTTTAGGTCCTTCCAAGCAAGACTTGATTCGCAATCCGCTAAACGGTCAGGCCGTGTCGCGGAAGGTTGAGCAACCCGCTATTTCTCGAGAAACTCGAAGAAAGGTGAGCGTAAAATGTCAGATGTCATGAAGCAGTTTCAGCTGAACTCCTATCTGTTCGGCGGCAATGCTTCGTACGTTGAAGAACTGTACGATGCATATCTCGACAATCCGGCGTCGGTGCCGGAGAACTGGCGCGAGTACTTCGACGCGTTGCAGAACGTGCCGGCGACGGACGGTTCGAACGCCAGCGACGTCGCGCATTTCCCGATCGTCGAGTCGTTCGCGCAACGCGCGAAGGCCAACGCGTTCATTCCGCGTGAAAGCACCGGCAACCTCGCGACCGCCCGCAAGCAGGTCCACGTCCAGACGCTGATCAGCGCCTACCGCTTCCTCGGCTCGCAGTGGGCCAATCTCGATCCGCTGAAGCGCCGCGAGCGTCCCGCGATCCCCGAGCTCGAACCCGCGTTCTACGATTTCTCCGAAGCCGACCTCGATCAGACGTTCAGCGCGAGCAACCTCTATTTCGGTTTCGAGCAGGCATCGCTGCGCGACATCGTGAAGGGCTTGCGCGACACGTATTGCGGCACGATCGGCGCCGAGTACATGTACATCAGCGATCCGGAGCAGAAGCGCTGGTGGCAGGAGCGTCTCGAGTCGATCCGCGCGACGCCGAATTTCCCGGCCGACAAGAAGAAGCACATCCTGAACCGCCTGACCGCCGCCGAAGGCCTCGAGCGCTATCTGCACACGAAGTACGTCGGCCAGAAGCGCTTCTCGCTCGAAGGCGGCGAGAGCTTCATCGCATCGATGGACGAGGTCGTCCGTCACGCGGGCTCGAAGGGCGTGCAGGAAATCGTGATCGGGATGGCGCACCGCGGCCGCCTGAACGTGCTCGTGAACACGCTCGGCAAGATGCCGTCGGATCTGTTCGCCGAATTCGAAGGCAAGCACGTCGACGATCTGCCGGCCGGCGACGTCAAGTATCACAAGGGCTTCTCGTCGGACGTGTCGACGGAAGGCGGCCCGGTCCACCTGTCGCTCGCGTTCAACCCGTCGCACCTCGAAATCGTGAACCCGGTGGTCGAGGGCTCCGCGAAGGCGCGGATGGACCGCCGCGGCGATGACGACGGCCTGCAGGTGCTGCCGGTGCAGATCCACGGCGACGCGGCGTTTGCCGGCCAGGGCGTCGTGATGGAAACGCTGAACCTCGCGCAGACGCGCGGCTACGGCACGCACGGCACGCTGCACATCGTGATCAACAACCAGATCGGCTTCACGACGTCCGACCCGCGCGACGCGCGCTCGACGCTGTACTGCACCGACGTCGTCAAGATGATCGAGGCGCCGGTGCTGCACGTGAACGGCGACGATCCGGAAGCGGTGGTGCTCGCGACGCAGATCGCGATCGACTACCGGATGCAGTTCCACAAGGATGTCGTGCTCGACATCATCTGCTTCCGCAAGCTCGGCCACAACGAGCAGGACACGCCGGCCGTCACGCAGCCGCTGATGTACAAGACCATCGCGAAGCATCCGGGCACGCGCGCGCTGTACGCGGAGAAGCTCGTGCAGCAGGGCGTGATCACCGCCGAGGATGCCGACGGCTTCGTGAAGGCATACCGCAAGGCGATGGACGACGGCCACCACACCGTCGATCCGGTGCTGTCGAACTACAAGAGCAAGTACGCGGTCGACTGGGTGCCGTTCCTGAACCGCAAGTGGACCGACTCGGCCGACACCGCGGTGCCGCTCGCCGAGCTGAAGCGCCTCGGCGAACGCATCACGACGGTACCGGAAAACTTCAAGGTCCACCCGCTCGTCGAGCGCGTGATCAACGATCGCCGCAACATGGCGAAGGGCGACCAGCCGCTCGACTGGGGCATGGGCGAGCACCTCGCGTTCGCGTCGCTCGTCGCGTCCGGCTACTCGGTGCGCCTGACCGGCCAGGACTCGGGCCGCGGCACGTTCACGCACCGCCACGCGGTGCTGCACGACCAGAACCGCGAGCGCTGGAACGACGGCACGTACGTGCCGCTGCAGAACATCGCGGAAGGCCAGGCGAAGTTCACGGTGATCGACTCGGTGCTGTCGGAAGAAGCGGTGCTCGGCTTCGAATACGGCTACTCGACCGCCGAGCCGAACACGCTCGTGCTGTGGGAAGCGCAGTTCGGCGACTTCGTCAACGGCGCGCAGGTCGTGATCGACCAGTTCATCTCGTCGGGCGAAGTGAAGTGGGGCCGCGTGTCGGGCCTGACGATGCTGCTGCCGCACGGCTACGAAGGCCAGGGTCCGGAACACTCGTCGACCCGTATCGAGCGTTTCCTGCAACTGTGCGCGGATCACAACATGCAGGTCGTCCAGCCGACGACGCCGGCGCAGATCTTCCACCTGCTGCGCCGCCAGATGATCCGCCTGTTCCGCAAGCCGCTGATCGTCGCGACGCCGAAGTCGCTGCTGCGTCACAAGGAGGCGGTGTCGGATCTGTCGGAACTCGCGAAGGGCTCGTTCCAGCCGGTGCTCGGCGAAATCGACGGCGGTATCGACGCGAAGAAGGTCAAGCGCGTGCTCGTCTGCTCGGGCCGCGTGTATTACGACCTCGTCGCGCATCGCCGCGAAGCGAAGGCGAACGACGTCGCGATCATCCGGATCGAGCAGCTGTATCCGTTCGCGCACAAGCAGTTCGAAGCGGAAATGAAGAAGTACGAAAACGCGACTGAAGTGGTCTGGGTGCAGGACGAGCCGCAGAATCAGGGCCCGTGGTTCTACGTCGAACACCACCTGAAGGACGGCATGAAGGAAGGGCAGAAGCTCGCGTACAGCGGGCGCCCGGCTTCGGCCTCGCCGGCGGTCGGTTACTACGCGAAGCACTACGAGCAGCAGAAGGCCCTGATCGAAGGGGCGTTCGGCCGACTGAAGAGCGCATCGATCGCGAAATAAACGACGACGGCGAAACGGGAAAGCGCGGTGCGCTTTCCCGCTCCGCTCGGCCGGCGCGCGAATGACACGCGAATGAAACGCGATCGACACGCGCGAGCCGAACGGTTCGACCGAATCCGTCACTCCCCAGACTCAGCATTCAGGAAAATCACATGGCTATCGTAGAAGTCAAAGTCCCCCAGCTTTCCGAGTCCGTTTCGGAAGCGACCATGCTTCAGTGGAAGAAGAAGCCCGGCGAAGCAATCGCGCAAGACGAAATCCTGATCGAACTCGAGACCGACAAGGTCGTGCTCGAAGTGCCCGCGCCGGCCGCCGGCGTGCTCGCGCAGGTTCTGCAGAACGACGGCGACACCGTCGTCGCCGATCAGGTGATCGCCACGATCGACACCGAAGCGAAGGCGGGCGCCGTCGCCGCGGCGGCGGGCGAAGCCGAAGTCCAGCCGGCCGCCGCGCCGGTCGCCGCAGCGGCCGCGCAGCCGGCTGCCGCCGCCACCGCGTCCAGCACGGCCGCCGCGTCGCCGTCCGCCGCGAAGCTGATGGCCGAGAAGGGCCTCGCATCGGGCGACGTCGCCGGCTCGGGCCGCGACGGCCGCATCACGAAGGGCGACGTGCTCTCCGCCGGCAGCGCGCCGAAGGCCGCGCCGGCCGCCGCGCCCGCGAAGGCCGCCGCCGTCGCGACGAAGGCGACGCTGCCGGACGTGAAGGTGCCGCTGTCGGCGACGACGTGGCTCAACGACCGTCCGGAGCAGCGCGTGCCGATGTCGCGCCTGCGCGCGCGCATCGCCGAGCGCCTGCTCGAATCGCAGCAGACCAACGCGATCCTGACGACGTTCAACGAAGTCAACATGCAGCCGGTCATGGACCTGCGCAACAAGTACAAGGACAAGTTCGAGAAGGAACACGGCGTGAAGCTCGGCTTCATGTCGTTCTTCGTGAAGGCGGCGGTCCACGCGCTGAAGAAGTTCCCGCTCGTGAACGCGTCGATCGACGGCAACGACATCGTCTACCACGGTTACTTCGACATCGGCATCGCGGTCGGCTCGCCGCGCGGCCTCGTCGTGCCGATCCTGCGCAACGCGGACCAGATGAGCCTCGCGGACATCGAAAAGAAGATCGCCGAGTTCGGCCAGAAGGCGAAGGACGGCAAGCTGTCGATCGAGGACATGACGGGCGGTACGTTCTCGATCTCGAACGGCGGCGTGTTCGGCTCGATGCTGTCGACGCCGATCATCAACCCGCCGCAGTCGGCCATCCTCGGCGTGCACGCGACGAAGGAGCGTCCGGTCGTCGAGAACGGCCAGATCGTGATCCGTCCGATCAACTATCTCGCGCTGTCGTACGACCACCGGATCATCGACGGTCGCGAAGCGGTGCTGTCGCTCGTCGCGATGAAGGATGCGCTCGAAGATCCGGCGCGCCTGCTGCTCGACCTGTAAGCCCCGCCCCCTGCATTGACCCGCTCCGCGCGGGCGCGCGACCACGCGCGCCCGCGCGGAGCCACAAGAAGAAGGATTGCCATGTCCAAGGAATTTGACGTCGTCGTGATCGGCGCCGGCCCGGGCGGCTACATCGCCGCGATCCGCGCCGCTCAACTGGGCAAGACCGTTGCCTGCATCGAAAAATGGAAGAACCCGGCCGGCACGCTGAAGCTCGGCGGCACCTGCCTGAACGTCGGCTGCATTCCGTCGAAGGCGCTGCTCGCGTCGTCGGAGGAGTTCGAGAACGTGCAGCATCATCTCGGCGACCACGGAATCACCGTCGGCGACGTGCAGGTCGATATCGCGAAGATGCTCGGCCGCAAGGACGCGATCGTCGAGAAGATGACGTCCGGGATCGAGTTCCTGTTCAAGAAGAACAAGATCACGTGGCTCAAGGGCCACGGCAAGTTCGCCGGCAAGACCGACGCCGGCGTGCAGATCGAGGTGAGCGGCGAGGGCGAGGCCGAAGTCGTCACCGCGAAGAACGTGATTATCGCGACGGGCTCGAAGGCGCGTCATCTGCCGGGTATCCCGGTCGACAACCGGATCGTTTCGGATAACGAAGGCGCGCTGACGTTCGACGCGGTGCCGAAGAAGCTCGCGGTGATCGGCGCGGGCGTGATCGGCCTCGAGCTCGGCTCGGTGTGGCGCCGCCTCGGCGCCGACGTGACGGTGCTCGAAGCGCTGCCGGCGTTCCTCGGCGCCGCCGACGAGGCGCTCGCGAAGGAAGCCGCGAAGCTGTTCAAGAAGCAGGGCCTCGACATTCATCTCGGCGTGCAGATCGGCGAAGTGAAGGCGACGCCGGACGGCGTGTCGATCGCGTACACCGACAAGGACGGCAACGCGCAGACGCTCGACGCGGACCGCCTGATCGTGTCGGTCGGCCGCGTGCCGAACACCGACAACCTCGGTCTCGAGGCGATCGGCCTGAAGGCGAACGAGCGCGGCTTCATCGACGTCGACGACCACTGCCGCACCGCGGTGCCGAACGTGTACGCGATCGGCGACGTCGTGCGCGGCCCGATGCTCGCGCACAAGGCGGAAGACGAGGGCGTGCTGGTCGCGGAAGTGATCGACGGCCAGAAGCCGCACATCGACTACAACTGCATTCCGTGGGTGATCTACACGTACCCGGAAATCGCGTGGGTCGGCAAGACCGAGCAGCAGCTGAAGGCGGAAGGCCGCGAGATCAAGACCGGCAAGTTCCCGTTCTCGATCAACGGCCGCGCGCTCGGCATGAACGCGCCGGACGGCTTCGTGAAGATGATCGCCGACGCGAAAACCGACGAGCTGCTCGGCGTGCACGTGATCGCGGCGAACGCGTCCGACCTGATCGCGGAAGCGGTGGTCGCGATGGAGTTCAAGGGCGCAGCGGAAGACATCGCGCGGATCTGCCATCCGCATCCGTCGATGTCCGAAGTGATGCGCGAGGCGGCGCTCGCCGTCGACAAGCGCTCGCTGAACAGCTGATCGACCTCGCGCCGGCCGGTTCTCCGGCCGGCGCCGGGTTTCTCGACGAAGGCGGGCGGAGTTTTCCGCCCGCCTTCTTGCATTGCGGTTTGCATAATGAACGTCCAAGAATATTACGAGCGCGAGCTGACCTCCCGCGGCTATCAGTCGGATCCGGCGCAGCGCGCCGCGGTCGACCGCCTGCAGCAGTGCTATGACGAATGGGCCGCGTACAAGGCGCGACGCTCGAACGCGTTCAAGAAACTGATCATCCATCCGGATCTGCCGCGCGGCGTCTACATGTGGGGCGGCGTCGGGCGCGGCAAGAGCTTCCTGATGGACAGCTTCTACGCGGTCGTGCCGCTGCAGCGCAAAACGCGCCTGCATTTCCACGAGTTCATGCGCGAAGTGCACCGCGAGCTCGAGGAACTGAAGGGGCAGGCCGATCCGCTCGACGAACTCGCGCGGCGCATCGCGAAGCGCTACCGGCTGATCTGCTTCGACGAATTCCACGTGTCGGACATCGCGGACGCGATGATTCTCTACCGGCTGCTCGACGGGCTGTTCAAGAACGGCGTGCAGTTCGTGATGACGTCCAACTACGATCCGGACGACCTGTATCCGGACGGCCTGCATCGCGACCGGATGCTGCCGGCGATCGAGCTGCTGAAGGAAAAGCTCGACGTGGTGAACGTCGATGCGGGCGTCGACTACCGGCAGCGCACGCTCGCACAGGTGCAGATGTATTACACGCCGCTCGGCGCCGACGCGGACCGCGCGCTGCGGCACGCGTTCGCGAAGCTCGCGGCGGTGCCCGACGAGAGCCCGATCCTGCGCATCGAGAAGCGCGAGCTGAAGGCGCTGCGTCGCGCGGACGGCGTCGTCTGGTTCGATTTCAACACGCTGTGCGGCGGCCCGCGCTCACAGAACGACTACCTCGAGCTCGCGAGCCGCTTCCATGCGGTCGTGCTGTCGGAGGTGCCGCAGATGTCGCCGCGGATGGCGTCGGAGGCGCGCCGCTTCACGTGGCTGATCGACGTGATGTACGACCACAAGGTGAAGCTGCTGATGTCGTCCGCGGTGCCGCCGCAGGACCTGTACGTCGAAGGGCCGATGGCGAACGAATTCGCGCGGACCGTATCGCGGATCGTCGAGATGCAGTCGAAGGAGTATCTCGAGACGCCGCGGCGCATCGTCGATACATCGCTGACCTGAAGCGGCGCAATCGCGGGTATGTTGCAAAATACGGCCAATTGAACGGTTAATTACGGTTAAATTGGCGTATCTCGCCTCAATTTTCAGATTGGTCTTATATTCAACGCTGGCTTGAACCGATATCGTCGCGTCATGGTTCCTTGTGCGGAGAAATCCATGACACCGTATCGCGATCTGACCGACGACGAGTGGCGCTGCGTGGCGCAGCAGTTGCCGGAAATGCACCCGCGCGCCGGGGTGCGCGGCAGGCCGCTCACCAACACGCGAGCCGTGCTCAACGGCGTGCTGTGGGTGATCTACAGCGGTGCGACGTGGTCGGCGATGCCGCGCCGCTATCCGTCCTATCAGACCTGCCATCGGCGCTTCAAGATCTGGCACGAATCGGGCGTGCTGAAGCGCGTGATGAGCGCGTTGTACGGCGAGACGGGCGAACTGCTGTGCGACTCGCTGACCACGCGGATGCGCAATCATGCGCACTCGAAAGCCGCGGCGGCGCGCAGCATGATGACCGTGCCCGCGCACCTCGTCGCGCAGCATCTGCCCGCGCAGCATCTACCGTATATCGCCAAAAACCTGACGCGCGCGGCATGACCGCGCGGGGGCTTATTGCTGGCGAACCCAGGTCTGCGACCGGCCGAGCAGCGACACGCCGATGTAGCCGCGCACGATGAGCTTCTGGCCGCCGTCCTCGAGCGTCATCTTGCACTTGTAGACCTTGCCGTTTTCCGGGTCGAGGATGTTGCCGCCGTCCCACGCGTCGCCGTCCTTCTTCATCGCCTTGATGATCGTCATGCCCTTGATCAGCTGATCCTTGCGTTCGTCCGTGCACGCGGTGCAGCGGCGGTCGGGCGTGTCGTTCGCGCCGAGCCCCTTGAGGACCGTGCCGTTCAGATTGCCGTCGGTGTCCTGCGAAATCTGCACGATCGCCTTCGGCTTGCCGGTGCTGTCGTCGATCGTCTGCCACGTGCCGAGCGGGGTATCGGCCTGTGCGAACGCGTGAGCGGCACAGGCGAGCAGCGCGCCGGCCAGGGCGATCGAACGCATCGGGCGGGTCAGGTGAATCATTGTCTTCCTCCTTGTATCGCATTGTCGTTTTCGAGCGGCCCGCGCGACCGCCTGAAACGGGCGGTGCGCTGACGAGCTGGATGCAGAATACGTGAAAGCAGGCGCTACGTTTTGATAGAGGGGACTCTAATCGAAACAGCCCGCGCGGCGTCGGTTGAGCTTCGGCGGGCTGTCGTCGAGGTCAGTAAAGCTGATAGGAGAACGTTGCATTCACGCGCGGGCTGCGCGATGCGCTTTCGACCGGCGCGTCGCCGATCGGCTTCGCGACGGACAGATCGAGGTTGTAGAAGCGGCTGTCCGACAGCCGCACGCCGATGCCGAGCGACGACAGCTTGCTCGGCGAGGGCGTGCCCGTGTGCAGGTAGACGCGCGCCATGTCGTATGCCAGATACGGCGTGATCGTCTTCATGTACGTGAAGCCGGGCGCGAACGAGCGGTTCAGCTCGAGCGACATCCCCCAGCCCGAATCGCCGGACGTTTCGCCGGGCTGGTAGCCGAGCGCATAGCGCTGCGCGCCGAACGAGATCTGCTCGGACGTCGGCAGCGAATCCGGGCTGTACTGGCCGGTCAGCGACACCGACGTGCCGAAGTTGAACGGCCACTGGTTCGTCTGCACGAACGTCGCGCCGGTGCGCACGAACGTCAGCGACACCGGGTTGGTGAGGGCCGCGCCCGAGCTGCTGTCCTCGGACTTCGACGCGCCGAGAATGTCGAACGCCTTCGCGACGTTGAAGCTGAGCTTGCGCACCTGGTTCGGCTCGACGCTCGTGTAGTCGAGTTGCGCCTGCAGCACGCGTACCTGCGAGCGCAGCGCGAGGCTCGCGCCGTTGCTCTGGTTCTGGTAGCGGTCCTCGTTGTGCGACGCATAGCCGGACACCGTGCCGAGCAGGCTGTGCTGGTTGTTCAGCAACAGTGGATAGGACGCCGAAAGACCCAGCTTCTCGCTGATCACCGTGCGCTTCACGTTCGATGGCAGCCCCGGGTTGTCGACCGGATTGCCTCGGTAGGTGCTCGCGTCGAGGCGCGTGATCAGGCCGTCGCTGCCGACCGGCACGGCGCCGCTGAACGCGAAGTAGGTCTGGTTGTCACGCCCCTTCGGCAGCAGCGCCGACACGCTGAGCTGCTCGCCGAGCGACGTCAGGCTGTTCTCGGTCGCGGTGATGAGCCCCTGCACGCCCGGATGATTGAAGTCGATCCCGGTGCTGATGTTGAACGGCTTGCGGTCGACGTTCAGCTCGAGCGTGGTCGCGCCGTCGGTGTTCTGCGGCGGCGGCACGTTGGCCTTCACCGCGACGCCCGGCAGCAGGCCGAACGTGTTCACGTAGCGCTCGAACGTGGAGCGCCGCAGCGGCCGGTCCGCGGTGATGTGCGCGGCGATCGCGCGAATCTTCGATTCCAGCGCGCCCGGCTTGCCCGTCACCTTCACGTCGGACACGTAGCCCTCGACGACGGTTACGTGCACGACGCCGCCCGCGAACGTTTGCGCGGGAATGAAAGCGAACGACAGCGCATAGCCGTGATCCTGATACAGCTTCGTGACGCCGTTCGCGGTCTCGATCAGCTGGCCGATCGTGATGTCCTTGCCGACGAGCGGCGTGAAGCGGCGCGAGACTTCCTCGAACGGAATCGACTTCACGCCTTCGACCTGAAACGTGGTCGGCGTCACGTGGCGCGCGAGCAGTTCCTGTAGTTGCTGGGCCGGCGGCGAGACCTGGACGGTCACGTTCGGGCCGCGCTGCGGCGCGTTGATCTGCGGAAGGGAATCGAGCGGATTGCCTGCTCGCGATTGTGCGTGGACCGTGCCCGCTGTCGCCGCGACGGCGAACAGCATCATCCACGTATCGAGTCTGCGATTCATTGTTTTGTTGTCCTCGTTGGCCTTGCTTCTCGTCTTCTAATACTCGAGCGCGGCATTCATGATGCCGCGCGTCGTGTGCCCTGATGTCGATTGTAATGACAAGAACCGCACGTTCGCTGAGGTTTCGAACGTGCGGTTCCGTTTTTGCTTACTTCGCGATGCTGCCCAGCGAGCCGAGTGCGCCAGTCACCGGCGCGAGGAGGCCGGTCGAGCCGCCGCCCGCCGCACTGGTCACCGTGCCGGTGACAGTATTCAGCAAACCGGTGACGGGAGCGAGCGGATTCCCGCTGCCCGTGCCGCCCGTCGCGCCGCCGAGCGTGCCGGTTGCGGTCGACACGAGGCTGGTGACGGGCGCGAGCGCGTTGCTGCCGCCGGCCCCGCTGCCGAGTGCGCCGAGTGCGCCGGTGACCGGCGCAAGCGGATTGCCGCCGCTGCCGCCGAGCAGGCCCGTGATCGGGGCGAGCGGGTTGGTCGCGCCCGAGCCAGACGGTGAGCCGGGCTGCACGGTCGTCGTCGAGGCGCCGGCGAGGCTCGTGATCAGGCCGGGAATCGGCGCCGCGCCGTTCGGGCCGTTCGGGTCGACGACGCCACCCGCGTTCGTGACCGTGTTGCCGAGCACGCCGACGAGCTGGCCGACGTCGCCGACGACCGGCTGCGACGAACTCGCGCTGACCTGCTTGCCGGCCGAGCTGAGTGCGCCGCCGACCTGGCCGAGGAGGCCCGACACCGGTTGCCCGACGCCCGTCGCCGTGCCGACCGCCTGTGTCGTCTGGCCGGCGGTGATGACGAGCGGCGTGATCGCCGAGCTGACCTGCTGCCCGACCTGCTGCACAGGGCCCGACGACAGCGTGGAGTAGAGCGTCGTGCCGCCGGCGTAGAGTGCGTTCGCGACGGTGTCGAGCGTCGAGCCGACGGGCGTCGTGACCGGCGCGAGCGGTGACAGCGGACCGGCGCCGAGCGCCTTGACGGTCGTGCTCACGCCTTCGACGGTGCCGCCCGTCGCGCTGACGACGTTGCCGAGACCGGAGGCCGTCGTGCCGACCGGATTCGACGTGGAGCCGATCTGTCCGAGCCCGTTGCTGAGCGCGTCGGCGGTGGCGTCGAGGATCGAGCCGGTGCTCGACACGGTGTTGCCGAGACCTTGCGTGACGCCGCTGCCGAGGCCGGGCACGCTGGTGTTGCCGACCGTGCTGCCGAGCGCGCTGAGCGTCTGGCCGGCCGTGTTGATGGCGCCCTGGGTGCCGGTCGGCGACGTGCTGCTGGTGGTGGTGCCGCTCGGTGTGCTGTTGGTGGTGCCGCTCGTGCTGCCGCCGCCGTTGCCGTTGCTGGACGACGGCGCGGTGATGCCGCCGCCGCCGCAGGCGGCCAGCACGCAGGCGGCCGCGAGCGCGGTGAGGGGCGCGCGCCATTGCCGTAAAGCGGGCGAGGGAATGCGTTGCTGAGTCATGTTGGACTCCCCGTGGTCTTTTTCAGTCATGAATGGAGTGATGCCGATTTACTTGTGCGTGCCGCCGAGCAGCGACGTGATCGGCGAGAGCAGGCCGCCCGCGCCGGTCGTGCCGCCCGATGCCGAGCCGCTGGTCGCGCCCGCCGAACCGCTCAGGCCGCCGCCGAGCGCGCCGGTGACGGTCGACACGAGGCCGGTCACGGGGGCGGCCGTGTTGCTGCCGCCCGTCGCGCCGCCGAGCGCGCCGGTGACGGTCGATACGAGGCCGGTGACCGGTGCGGCCGTGTTGCTGCCGCCGCCTACCGAGCCGCCGAGGCCGCCGGTGACGGTCGACACGAGACCGGTGACGGGTGCGAGAAGGCTGCCGCTGCCGCCCGCCGAGCCGCCGAGGCCGCCGGTGACGGTCGACACGAGACCGGTGACGGGCGCGAGCGGGCTGCCGCTGCCGCCCGCCGAGCCGCCGAGACCGCCGGTGACGGTGGACACGAGGCCGGTGACGGGTGCGAGCGGGCTGCCGCTGCCGCCTGCCGTACCGCCGAGGCCGCCGGTGACGGTGGACACGAGACCGGTGACGGGCGCGAGCAGGCTGCCGCTGCCGCCCGCCGTGCCGCCGAGGCCGCCGGTGACGGTCGACACGAGACCGGTGACGGGTGCGAGCGGGCTGCCGCTGCCGCCTGCCGTACCGCCGAGGCCGCCGGTGACGGTGGAGACGAGGCTGGTCACGGGCGAGAGCGGGCTGCCGCTGCCGCCCGCCGCACCGCCGAGTGCGCCGGTGATCGGTGACAGGAGGCCGGTCACCGGTCCGAGCGGATTCGCCGTGCCGCTGCCCGTCAGCAGGCCGCCGGCGGTCTTCACGGTGGTGCCGGTTGCCGACACGGTTTCGCCGAGGCCCGTCGTGACGGGGTTGCTGCCCGTCGACGCGAGCAGCGCACCGGCCTGGCTGACGCCGTTGCCGATCGTCGTGAGCAGCGAGTTGACCGGCGTGCCGACGCCGGTCGCGTTACCGATGGTCTGGGTCGTCGTGCCGACCATCGCCGTGATCGGCGTGATCGCGGAGCTGATAGTCATCGTGACTTGCTGGACGGGGCCCGTCGACAACGCGTTCGTCAGCGTTGCGCCGCCGCCGGTCACCGCGTTGCCGAGCGTCGACACGGCCGCGCCGAGCGGCGTGGTGAGCGGCGCGAGCGGCGACAACGGACCGTTGCCGAGGCTCGACACGAGATTGCCGGTTTGCGTGACCGCGCCGCCGAGCTGACCGACCGCGCCGCCCGTGCTGGCGAGCGTCGTGCCGACGGGGTTGTTCGACGCGCCGAGTGCGCCGAGGCCGGTGCCGAGCGCCGACACGGCGGCGCCGACGTGCTGCACGATGCCGCCGGCATCCTGCGTGGTTTGCGGGTTGACGGCGGGAAGCGTCTGGTTGCCGATGACGGCGCCGAGGCCCGACAGGGTCTGCCCTGCGCCGTCGACGATGCCGGTGCCGCTTGCGAGGAGGTTGCTCGTCGGGTTGACCGACGCCGTGCCGCTCGACGATCCGCTCGTGCTGCCGCTGGTCGACCCGCTGGTGGAGCCGCTCGTGCTACCGCTGGTCGATCCGCTGGTGGAGCCGCTCGTGCTGCCGCTGGTGGAGCCACTCGTGCTGCCGCTGGCCGACGCGTTGGCGGAACCGCTGGTCGATCCGCTCGTGCCCGCCGTGGACGCCGTCGCGGCGCCGCTGGTGGAGCCCGAGCCGCCGAGGCCTTGACTGAGGGTGCCGGAGCCGCCGCAGGCGGTGAGGGAGAGCATGGCTGCTACGGTGGCCGCGATCAAAGTCGTCCGGAGCGTGCCATGAGAGATCGTCTGAATGTCCATTTTTATCCTCGCATTTGCCCATGTTGTGTGGTGCTGCGAGGAATACTCTGCAACTGTCATGCCATGTTATCGGCAGCTTCGTAGATCAATGTCTTCAAACAAAATAATTCCTTACCGGAAAAGGACTTACGTGACGCGCAGGATTGTTGAAAATCGTTGAACACGAGTCGGCGAACGTGATTTTTGCGCGTTCGTAACGTAACGCCGCGGGACTGGCGTTACGCAAACGGCGTAACGCAACGGGCAGCGCTCGGTCAAAAGCGTGGCTTGCCAATTCATGGATGAATTAGGTATGCGCATCTAACCTATCGTAAGTCCGGATGGGTAAAACATGCCGAAGTCCTTTACAAGTACACAGCCCGTTCAGTCAATGCTTCCGATCAAAATTGTTGAAAAATGTTGGAAACGTGGGGGATCGGAGATAAGATCGGGCGAGCGCGTAGAGCTTGGCAATCGAACGGCGGAAACATGCCGTCGGCGCCAATGTCAATTTGTATCAAAATGTGACACGCGCGCTTAAAAGGGCACTATAAAGAAGGGGCGCCGCACGCCGTAGTACCGTAGGCGATGCGGTGCGGGGGCCAGATACGTGGGAACGTATTAATGGCCAAAGAGAAAGTACATGGGCACGAGGAATATAAAATGAAAGCATTGATTCATCGCTTCCTGGCGGAAGAAGCTGGGGTGACCGCGATCGAGTATGGGCTGATCGCGGGTCTCATCGCTGTCGTGATCATTGGGGCCGTGAGCGGCATCGGCACCAATCTCAACACGATATTCACGAATATCAAGACCTGTCTCGCGAGTTCCGCCACCTGCACCGGCTGATCGTCGTATTTTTCGCGACGGCAAACGGGGCGTTTTAGCGCCCCGTGCGCCGTCGCATCTGCGGTCGGCTTATATGGCACGTCTTTTCTTCGCTGCGCTTTTTCTGGCTTGGGCGACGCTCGTCACGGCCGGCGATATTCGTTTGCGGCGCGTTTCGAATCCTCTCGTTGTCGCGGGCGTGATCGGCGCATTTGCCGGCACGTTTATCGGCGCGAATCCATTCGGTATTTCTCCGGTGCAGGCTTTGATTGGCGCGGCCGCTGGTCTCGCCGGCCTGTTTCCGTTTTTCGCATTGCGCGTGATGGGTGCGGCCGACGTGAAAGTTTTCGCCGTGCTGGGCGCGTGGTGTGGCGTGCACGTGCTGTTGTGGCTCTGGGTTGCCGCGAGCATCGCAGCCGGCGTGCATGCGCTCGGTCTGATGCTGTTGTCGCGTACGTCGCCGCGCGCGCTGTGGCGGCGCGGCGCACCCGCGATGACGCTGGGCGGACGCCGTTCGACACCGTATGCGGCGTGCCTCGCGGTGCCGGCGGCCGCATGGCTCGTGCATTTGATGATCGTCGGAGGCGCGTGATGAGTCGGAAGCAGCAGCCGCACGGGCGGCGGTGTCAGCGTGGTGCGACGGCGGTCGAGTTCGCGCTCGTGTTTCCGCTGTTCTTCGTGATTTTCTACGCGATCGTGTCGTACGGGCTGATCTTCGCGATCCAGCAGAGCCTGACGCTCGCGGCGGCAGAAGGCGCGCGCGCGGCGCTGAACTACGTGTACGAGTCGAACGGCTCGTCGTCGCAGGCGCTGACGGACCGCGCGAGCGCCGCGCAAACGACCGCGAAGAACATGACCAACTGGCTGCCGAACGTATCCGTGCAAACGCCGACGCCCGGCCCCTGCAGCTACAGCGCATCGATGTATTGCGTGACGGTGACCGTCAGCTATCCGTACTCAACGCATCCGCTGGTGCCGCCGCTGCCGCTTCTCGGCCTGGTGATGCCGGCCGCGCTGACGAGCACGGCGACCGTGCAGATCGATCCGGTCAACATCATCTAGCGGCCGGGACGCAACGCGCTCACGACAGACAACAGGCATCCAGAACATCACACACGGCACCGACATTCCAATATGGCCAACAATTTGACGAAGATCATCGCCGGGCTGCTGATCGCGATCGCCGTTCTGCTCGGGATCTATGCGTGGCTGCTCGGGCGCAGCGGCGCACATCAGGCCGCTGCGGCCGCGCCGCAGTCCGCCGCCGCGACGCCGGTGTCGATCGTGGTCGCGACGCGCGCGCTGCCGGCCGGCCAGCCGATCACCGCCGACGCGCTGAAGGTCGTGCAGACCACCGCGGCGCCGGCCGGCGCGTTCACCGATCCGGCCGCGATCGTCGGCCGCGTGCCGGCGGCCGACATTCTCGCGTCGTCGCCGGTCGTCGCCGGCGCGCTGGCCTCCGGTCTCGCCGAGGACGTCGCGCCGGGCGAGCGCGCGGTTGCGATCCGCGTCGACGAGACGACCGCGGTCGGCAACCGGCTGCGGCCCGGCAATTTCGTCGACGTGTTCCTGAACCTGAAGCGCGAGGGCGGCAACGGCCCGGTCGACGGCGAGGTGTCGCGGACGCAGGCGCGGCTGCTGCTGTCGAAGGTGCGCGTGCTGTCGTTCGGCGATGCGACGCCCGAGCGCGACAGCAACGCGAACGGCAACAACGGCCAGCCGGGCGGCACACGTATCGCGGTGCTCGCGGTGCCGACCGCGCTGGTCGATGCGCTGACGCTCGGCGAATCGAGTGGCCGCCTGACGCTCGCGCTGCGTAACCCGCACGACGACGAGATGGCCACGCAGACGGTCGCGGTGCGCGCGCAGGTCGGCCTCGCGCCGTCCGCGCTCGCGGCGGCCGGCGTGTCGCTCGAGCAGCTGTCCGGCTCGCACGGCGGCACCGCGAACAGCGGTGGCGGCAGCGGCAGCGTGAATCTGCCGCCGTTGCCGCGCCTGTCGCCGGTGGTGCGGCCGAGCGGCGGCGGCAGCATCGAGGTGATTCGCGGCGGCCATACTGAAACGGTTGCGTATTGAACGAGATAGACGGTCATCGACAGCAGCGACAAGGAAGGGAGGGCCGCGTGACGGTCTCGGGGACAATGAAGAACACACTGTTTGCATTCGTGATTGCCGTCTGGACCCTGGCGCTCGCCCCACTGGCGAACGCGGCCGGAACGATCCAGCTCGCGGTCGGCGCGCAGCGGCAGATCAGCGCCGGCCGGGCGCTGCAGCGGGTCGCGGTCGGCGATCCGACGGTCGCGGACGTGCTCGTGATGAAAGGCGGCCGCGCCGGCTCCGTGCTGCTGGTCGCGAAGGCGCCCGGCGCGACGAACGTGATGCTGTGGGAGCGCGGCCGCGACGAGCCGCAGGTCTGGAACGTCGAGGTCGTCGACGCGGCCGCGCACGCGGTGCTCGACGGCGCCACGCCCGACGTGAAGGCGTATGGCGGCACGGCGGTGCTGAGCGGCGCAGCGGCGTCGCTCGACGCGCACGAGCGCGCGGTCGCGATCGGCAAGAGCATGGGCGCGAAGGGCGGCGTGATCGACACGTCGACGATCGGCGGCAAGAGCGTCGTGCAGGTCGACGTGCGCGTCGTCGAGTTCAGCCGCTCGGTGCTCAAGCAGGTCGGCCTGAACTTCTTCAAGCAGTCCAACGGCTTCTCGTTCGGCGCGTTCTCGCCGGGCGGGCTGCAGTCGTTCAACGGCGGCGGCACGTCGGCGTTCACGATGACGGCCGCACAGCCGGTCGCGGCCGCGTTCAATCTCGTCGTGAACGCGGCCGGGCACGGGATCTTCTCGAACCTGTCGCTGCTCGAGGAGAACAATCTCGCGCGCGTGCTCGCGCAGCCGACGCTCGTCGCGCTGTCCGGGCAGAGCGCGAGCTTTCTCGCCGGCGGCGAGATCCCGGTGCCGTCGCCGCAGGGGCTCGGCTCGACCGCGATCCAGTGGAAGCAGTACGGCGTCGGGCTCACACTGACGCCGACCGTGCTGAACCAGCACCGGATCGCGCTGAAGGTCGCGCCCGAATCGAGCCAGCTCGACTTCGTGAACGGCGTGACGATCAGCGGCGTCACGGTGCCCGGGATCACGACGCGCCGCGCGGACACGACGGTCGAGCTCGGCGACGGCGAGAGCTTCGTGATCGGCGGGCTGATCGACCGCGAGACGGCGTCGAACGTGAGCAAGGTGCCGGTGCTCGGCGACCTGCCGATCATCGGCGCGTTCTTCAAGACGCTGAGCTATTCGCAGAACGACAAGGAACTGCTGTTCATCGTGACGCCGCATCTCGTCGCGCCGATCGCGAAGGGCGCGGCGCTGCCCGCGACGCCGGGCGAGCTGTCCGAGCAGCGCGACGGGCCGGTCTGGCGGTCGTATCTCGGTGGCATCGCGTCGCCGGACGCCGCGCCGGGGTTTTCGAAATGAGTGCCGTGGATCGTGTACCGCCGCGCGTCATTGTGGCGCGCGTAACCGGGGGTGTTCATCATGAATGCGCGAACCCTGTCGTTGTCTGAGCCCGCCGTGACCGATTATTTCGTCTGCGCATCGCCGCAGGAAGCGCATGTCCGCTGGCTCACCGGCACGCTCGCATCGGCCGGCACGGTCGAGGCCGCGCCGCTCGAGCCGGGCGCGCTCGCGCAGCGCATCGCGGGCCTCAATCCGGCGCTCGTGTTCATCGATTTCACCGGCGCGAACGCAGCGGCGAGCACCGCGGCCGCTTCGGTGCGCGTATCGCACCCGGGGCTGCCCGTCGTCGCGCTCGGCTCGCTCGCGGAGCCGGAGAGCGCGCTCGCCGCGCTGCGCGCCGGCGTACGCGACTTCATCGACGTATCCGCGCCGGCCGAGGACGCGCTGCGCATCACGCGCGGGCTGCTCGCGCACGTCGGCGAGCCGGCGAGCCGCCACGGCAAGCTCGTCACGCTGCTCGGCGCGCGCGCCGGCATGGGCGTGAGCACGCTCGCCGCGAATCTGGCCGTCTGGCTGCAGAAGCGCGCGGCCGGCCCGGGTGGGGCCGGCTCAGGCGCGGCCGGCCCGGGCGCCGCGCCGCTCGGCCGGCATACCGCGCTCGTCGATCTCGGCCTGCCCGCCGGCGACGGCGCGCTGTTCCTGAACACGCGCTGCGAGTTCCATTTCGTCGACGCGGTACACAACGTGCGCCGCATCGACCGCACGTTCGTGAACACAGCGCTGACCCGCCACGCGAGCGGCGTCGCGCTGACGACGCTGCCGCCGAATCTCGGCGACCTGCGCGACGTGTCGTACTCGTCGTGCGTCGGCCTGCTGAACCGGCTGCGCGCGTTCTTCGACCAGCAGGTCGTCGATCTCGGCGGCTTTTCGAACCGCGATTTCATCGCGCAGATCGCCGCGTCGGCCGACGAGGCGTGGCTCGTCTGCGACCAGGGCGTCGCGTCGATCGTGTCCGCGGTCGATCTGCTCGACGGGCTGCGCGACGCGGGCGTGGATACCGACCGCGTGCAGCTCGTCGTCAACCAGTACGATGCCGCGCTCGACCTGACGCCCGCGCAGATCGCCGAGCGCCTCGGCATCGCGCTGCTCGCGACGCTGCCCGCGCGCCGCGTCGCGATCGGCCACGCGGCGAACCAGGGGCGGCTCATCGTCGAGACGGCCGAGCGCGACCCGTACGTGCGCGCGCTCGAGTCGCTCGCCGCGCGGCTCGCCGGCTCGGCCGCGTCGTCCACGGCATCGCGCGCGGCGACCGGCCTGTCCGCACTCAAGCGTTTCATTCAACCTTCGTCCAAGCGGGCGTAAGCGATGGCACACGACATTCAATTCGCCGACGGCGCAGCGCCGTTCTCCCAGACGCAGCAGTTCCACGACATCAAGAATGCCGCGCACGAGCATCTGCTGACGCGCATCGAGGAGCTCGGCGCCGAGTTCGGCCGCTGGTCGCGGCAGGCGATCAACCAGTTCGTCGACCTCGAAATCGACAGTTTCGTGCGCCTGCGCCGCATTCCGCTGAACGAGAACGAGGTGCGCGCGATCGCCGAGGCGCTGACGAAGGAGCTCGCCGGCTTCGGGCCGATCGAGGATCTGCTGGCCGATCCGCATGTCGAGGACATCCTGATCAACGGCTACAGCGACGTCTACGTGTCGCGCCACGGGATCCTGTCGAAGCTGCCGGTGCGCTTCGCGGACAACGCGCACCTGCTGCGGATCGTGCGCCGGATCCTCGCGCCGATCGGCCGCCGGCTCGACGAGTCGAACCCGATGGTCGACGCGCGGCTGCCGGACGGCGGACGCGTGAACGTCGTGATCGAGCCGCTGTCGATCGACGGGCCCGTCGTGTCGATCCGGAAATTCCGCAAGGATCCGCTGAAGCCGGCCGACCTGCTCGCCAACGGCACGTACAACGACGAGGTCGGCGCGCTGCTCGAGGCCGCGGTCGACGCGCGCTGCAACATCCTCGTGTCGGGCGGCACGAGCTCGGGCAAGACGTCGCTACTCAACGCGCTCGCGTTCCACATTCCGGAGCCCGAGCGCGTCGTGACGATCGAGGATACGGCCGAGCTGTCGCTGAACCACCCGCACGTCGTCCGGCTCGAGAGCCGGCCGGGCGGCTTCGACGGCACCGGCGTCGTGACGATCCGCGACCTGCTGCGCAACACGCTGCGGATGCGGCCGGACCGGATCATCGTCGGCGAAGTGCGCGGCGGCGAGGTGCTCGAGATGCTGCAGGCGATGAACACCGGTCACGACGGCTCGATGGGCACCGTGCACGCGAGCTCGCCGCGCGAATGCCTGTACCGTCTCGAGATGCTCGCGGGCTTCGCGGGCTTCCAGGGCACCGAGTCGAGCCTGCGCCGGCAGATCTCGAACGCGATCGATTTCATCGTGCAGATCGGGCGGCTGTCGAACGGGCGGCGGCGCATCCTGTCGATCACCGAGGTCACGGGGCTGTCCGACAACATCATCGCGACGCAGGAGCTCTATCGCTACGAGGCGCGCGTGAGCGCCGACGGCGAGGAGATCGACCACTGGGAATCGCTCGGCATCCATCCGCATTCGCCGAAGCTCGCGCGCTTCCGGCAGACGCTGTCGGGCGGCGGCGGTGGCGGTGGTGGCTTCGGCGGGTTCGGTGGTGGCGGCTTCGGCCGCGGTGGCGGAGGCTTCAATGTATAGCGTGGCGGCGTGGGCGCTCGCGCTGGCGCTGATCTGCGTCGCGGCCGCGCTCATGCTGTGGCGGCACGCGGAGGTCAAGCGCGTGCGCACCGGCGCGCAGCGCTTCATCGACAGCCGGATCGAGCCCGCCGCGCGCGCGGCCGCGCGGCCGATGCCGGCGAGCCCGCCGCAGCACAACATGCCGTCGCGCGACATGCCGCCGCCCGCGGCGCGCAACGCGCCGTCCGGCCCGTTCGCCCGCTGGCGCGCGGCGGCCGACGAATATCTGGCCCAGCTGACGAGCCGCGCGGGGATCGAGGATGCGCGCGGCAAGATGGTCGCCGCGATCGTCACGCTCGCGGCGATCGCGCTGCTCGCGGGCAGCCGGGGCGGCGCGCTCGCGTTCATCGCGGCGCTCGCCGGCGGGATCTCGCTGCTCTGGTTCTGG
This sequence comes from Burkholderia guangdongensis, assembly GCF_013403875.1. Taxonomy (GTDB): domain Bacteria; phylum Pseudomonadota; class Gammaproteobacteria; order Burkholderiales; family Burkholderiaceae; genus Burkholderia; species Burkholderia guangdongensis. The sequence continues at coordinate 71,229 of NZ_JACBNX010000016.1, forward strand.
CTCGCGTCGCGGATCCAGCGCCGCCGGCTGCGGATCGTCCAGCAGATTCCGTCGTTCCTCGACGGGATCGTGCGTCTCGTCACGCTCGGCAACAGCGTGCCGGCCGCGTTCCAGGCCGCGCTGCTGACCACCGAGGCGCCGCTGCGCGGCTGCCTCGACCACGTGTCGCGCATGCTGCGCACCGGCGTCGAGATCGACCGCGCGATGATGCATATCTCGCAGGTCTACCGGACCCGGGAGTTCGAGCTCGTCGGCTCGGTGCTGCGGCTGTCGGTCAAGTACGGCGGCCGCGCGGACGTGATGCTCGACCGGATGGCGGTGTTCATGCGCGACCTCGAGCAGGCCGAGCGCGAGCTGATGGCGCTGTCGTCGGAGACGCGGCTGTCGGCGCTCGTGCTGATGGCGCTGCCGGTCGCGATCGGCGGCTTCGTCGTCGCGACCAATCCGTCGTATCTGCACGGCATGTGGATCGACCCGACCGGCCGGCCGATACTTTTTGTCGCGTTCGTGCTGCAGCTCGTGGGGGCAGCATGCTTGTACCGGATGGCCCGGCTCAGGTGACGTCATGACGCCCATTCAACTCGGATCGATCGCACTGGCTCTCGCCGCACTCGGCGTGCTGATGTTCGCGGTGACCGCGCTGTTGCGCGCGAGCGCGGTTACGCGCGCCGAGCGCGCGCTGTCCGACGCGCTCGACCGGCGGATCGCCGCGCTCGAGGCCGCGAAGGCGCGCGGCGCGGCGGACGACGGCGTGCCGCGCGCGGCGCCGGCTGCGCCGAGCCGCGAGCGCATCGCGCGCTTTCTCGAGCGGCTGTCGACGACCGGGATGCGCTGGCTCGACACCGGCTTCGGCCAGCGCGTGGTTGCGGAAGAGGACCGCCGTCTGCTCGAGCAGTGCGGCTTCGTCGACGCGCGCACGCGCGGCCTGTTCCTGAGCGCGCGGATCGCGGGCGGGACCGTGCTGCCGCTGCTGTTCGCGGCGTTCGCGAGCGGACGCGTAGGCGGCGCGCACTGGATGACCGGGATGACCGTCGCGTTCATCGTCGGCTTCATGCTGCCGAAGCTGTACGTGAAGCGGCGCGCGGCCGCGCGGCGGCAGGGCGTCGTCGACGAGCTGCCGCTGCTCGTCGACATGCTGCGCCTGCTGCAGGGCGTCGGGCTGTCGCTCGACCAGAGCCTGCAGGTCGTGACGAACGATTTTCGCGGGATGCTGCCGGTGCTGTCGTCGGAGATGGGGATCGCGCAGCGCCAGTTCGCGGCGGGCCGTTCACGCGAGCAGTCGTTGCAGCGGCTGTCGACCGGATTCGACAACGAGGATCTGCGCGCGGTCGTGCGGCTGATGATTCAGGTCGACAAGCATGGCGGCGCGGTGCAGGAGCCGCTGAAGCAGTTCGGCGAGCGGCTGCGCGAGACGCGGCGCTCGATGCTGCGCGAGCGCATCGGCCGGCTGACGGTGAAGATGACGGGCGTGATGATCCTGACGCTGCTGCCGGCGCTGCTGATCGTGACGGCCGGCCCGGGGATGCTCGCGGTGTTGCGCGCGCTGTCGTCGGTGCAGCACTGACGGATGGAAGGAACGACGATGAAGCGAATCGGCGAAACGGTGAAGCGGGTGGTGAAGCGGGCGGGCGTGGTGGCGGCGGCGCTGCTGCTCGGCGCGTGCGCGACGAAGGAAGGCGGGTACGGCGTCGGCGCGCAGACCGAGCGCGCGGCGCTGCTGCAGGCGGCCGGGCAGAAGCAGGACGTGCCCGATACGCCAGGCATGTATCTGGGCCTGATCGAGCGGATGCAGACGCAGGGGCTCTATTACGCGTCGCTCGCGCACATCGACGCTTACGAGAAGCAATACGGCGTGTCGCCCGACTCGATCCTGCTGCGCGCGGACGCGCTGCGGATGACCGACCAGCCGGCCGCGAGCGCGGCCGTCTACACGCAGTTGCTGAAGACGCCGCTCGCCGCGCGCGGCTATCGCGGGCTCGGACTGCTCGCGGGCGCGGCGGGCGACTTCGATCGCGCGAAGCAGGCGCTGTCGCAGGCATCGCAGCTCGCGCCGACCGACGCGTCGCTGCTGTCCGATCTCGCGTATGCGAAGCTGCGCGCGGGCGACATCGTCGGCGCGCGCGTGCCGCTGATGAAGGCGGCCGAGCTGGACCCGAAGAATCCGAAGATCGTCAGCAATCTCGCGCTCTACCTGCTCGCGGCGGGCCGCGCGCAGGACGCGCAGCGGCTGATGGTCCAGCAGAATCTGCCGGCGGACATCCGCGGCGACATCCGCAACGATGCGATGAAGGTCGTCGCCGCGTCGCGCGCGCTGCAGCGCGCGGTCGCGACGCCGCCGGTCGTGTCGCGGGGCGGCGGGCCGGGTGGGCCGATCGCGCCGATCGCGCCGATGGCGAACAACCAGGGCTACGATCCGACCTTGCCGCTGCTTCAACGATTCGCACAATGACGAGACGTCCGGGAAAAGACATGAACAACGACAAGATGGGCCGAAACGGATGCGCGGGACGTATCGCGGTGCTCTGCGCAATCGTGTGCGCGGCGCTGGGCACGACGGCCGCATATGGGCAGGACGGGGCGCCGAATGCGTCCGACGTCGAGCGTTCGACGAACGAGTGGCTCGCGCTTCAGCGCGAGAACCGCGCGGCGGCACCGGTGCAGCCGGTGCTCGGCGACGTCGCGACGATCGTCTATCAGCGCTATGTCGATTCGTTCAAGAACAAGATTCCGGACTCGATGAGTTCGCAGCTGGGTGGCGGCGGGTCCGGCGGCGGTGGGTCGGGCGGCGGGCAGGCAGCGCAATAGGCGAGACGGCGATGCGGGCAGTTCAATCACACGTGGCTCATGCGGCTCAGCGCAAGCGCTCCGGCCTGTCGCGACGGCGCCGTCAGCGCGGTGCCGTCGCGATGCTCGCGGCGATCTGGGTGTCGGTCGCGATCATCTCGCTCGCGACGATCGACATCGGCAACCTGTTTTACCAGCGGCGCGATCTGCAGCGCATCGCGGATCTGGCCGCGCTCGCCGCGGTGCAGTCGATGGATCCGACGGACACGACCTGCGGCGGCAGTGCGAACGCGGCGAAGCCGAATGCGACGTCGGTTGCGTTGAGCAATGCGCAGAAGAACGATTCGAACACGGTGAGCACGAGCGCGCCGGTCGCCGGCAGCGACCAGCTGTCGCTGACGTGCGGCCGCTGGGATGCGAGCGGCACCGGCGTCACCTATACGCCGGCGACGGCCGGAACGACGCAGCTGAACGCGACGCGTGTAACGATGACGCGCGCGATGCGCTATTTCTTTCTCGGCGATTTTTCGTGGCTCGGCGCGGGGCCGGCGACGGTGTCCGCGAGCTCGACCGCGCGCGCGAGCCAGATCGACACGTTCTCGGTCAGCGGGACGCTGCTGAACCTGAACCCGACCTGGCTGAACGCGATCCTGAGCAAGCTGCTCGGCGCGAACGTCAATCTGACGCTGGCCGATTATCAATCGCTTGCGGGCGCGAGCATCAAGCTCGGTGACCTGGCGACGGCATTCGGCGTCGGCTCCGTGAACGGGCTGATCACGATGGGCGCGACCGACACCGCAACGCTGGCCGGCAAGCTGAATACGTATGTCGGCGTGGTCAAGCCGGGCACGGATTCGTCTGGCATCAGCCACAGCAGCGGCTATGTCGCGCAACTGCAGGCCGCGTCGTCGACGCTCGGGAAGCTCGTGGGCTTTGGCCTCGCGAAGCAATCGCTGAGTCTCGCGAGTTCCAGCGCGTCGAGCGCGTCGGCGCTGAAGATCGGCCTCGGCAATCCGCAGGCGGGCGCCAATTCGACGATCAACCTGTTCGATCTGTTGTTGACCTCGGCCGAAGTCGCGAACGGCACGAACGGGATCGCGCTGAGCGGGACGCTGCCGCTCGGAACATTGACGCAGGGCACGCTGACGCAATGTCCGTCGGGATCATGTGCGATCAGTGCGACGAACGTGCAGTTGCAGATTCTGAGCCCGCCGTCGATCGCGATCGGTGAGGCGGGCCTGCTACCGGATGGGGTGACGTGGCGCACACAGGCGTCGTCGGCCGAGATCGGTCTGTTTCTCGACGTGGTGACGCCGACGCTGAACGTGTCGATTCTCGGTCTCGTCGGCGCGCAGCTGAGCGGCGTGTCGCTGCCGCTGTACCTGGTCGCGGGCGGCCCGGCCAACGCGTGGCTCGCCGCGACGAATTGCCAGGCGAGTGCCGCGCAGAGCACGATCACGATCGGCGCGCAGCCGCACATCGCGCGCTTGTGCGCGAGCAGCCCGCCGGGCGGCACGCTCAATCTGAATAACACGAGCAGTTGCCCGGCCGCGTCGGGCACGCTCCAGATCGCGACGCTGTCCGCGACGCTGGTGGGCCTTCCGCTCGCGTCCGTGCCGATCTCGGCGACTGTTGCGAATCCGCTGCTGCAGATCGGCAGCAGCGACACGCAGAAATACTACAGCGCGCCGTACACGGAGCCGAGTACGCTGACGGGCAACGCGTATCCGGCGAACACGCCGTACCAGTTCTGCAACGACACGGTGAACTATCCGTCGCCGGCCGTGTGCCCGGACGGCTGGTCGAGCAATCCGTACTGGACGACGTACAACAACAACCTCGGCTCGCAGCTCGGGAAGGCGGTGACCAATTTGAACCTGCAGCAGCTGAATGTCTCGGTGACGACGATTCTGGGCGTCACGATTCCGCTGACGATCCCGGTCGCCACGCTGACCACGATTCTCGGCGACATCCTGACGCCCATCCTGTCGTCGCTCGATACGCTGATTGTCCCGTTGCTGAACACGCTCGGCGTGCAGGTCGGCCAGGCCACCGTGCATCAGATATCGCTGACCTGCAACGCCGCGCAACTCGTCAACAATTGAAGTCGCACCCGAATTATGAGAACCACGCCAGCAATCGAAGAACTCGACCTGTACGTCTGGGAAGGCAAGGCGGACATCGTCGATCGCGTCGCCCGGTGCATGGCGAGCTTCGACGTCGAAGTGATCCGCGCCGACAACGCGGAAATTTCCCCGGAGCGCACCGTGATGCGCCCGTCGCTCGCGATCATCAGCGTGACGATGATCGAGAGCGGCGCCGCGTTCCTGCGCGACTGGCAGGCCAATATCGGCATGCCGGTCGTATGGGTCGGCGCCGCGCGCGATCACGATTCGTCGCAGTATCCGCCCGAGTATTCGCATATCCTGCCGCTCGACTTCACGTGCGCGGAGCTGCGCGGGATGATCGGCAAGCTCGTCACGCAACTGCGCGCGCACGCGGCCGAGACGCTTCATGTGTCCGAGCTCGTCGCGCACTCCGAATCGATGCAGGCGCTGCTGCGCGAAGTCGACACGTTCGCCGACTGCGACACCAACGTGCTGCTGCACGGCGAAACCGGCGTCGGCAAGGAGCGCATCGCGCAGCTTCTGCATGAAAAGCACTCGCGCTACCGGCTCGGCGAGTTCGTGCCGGTCAACTGCGGCGCGATTCCGGACGGGCTGTTCGAGTCGCTCTTCTTTGGCCATGCGAAAGGGTCGTTCACCGGCGCGGTGGTCGCGCATAAAGGCTACTTCGAGCAGGCCGCCGGCGGCACGCTGTTCCTCGACGAGGTCGGCGATCTGCCGCTCTACCAGCAGGTCAAGCTGCTGCGCGTGCTCGAGGACGGCGCGGTGCTGCGCGTCGGCGCGACCGCGTCGGTCAAGGTCGATTTCCGCCTCGTCGCGGCGAGCAACAAGAAGCTGCCGCAGCTCGTGAAGGACGGGCTGTTCCGCGCGGATCTCTACTATCGGCTCGCGGTGATCGAACTCAGCATCCCGTCGCTCGAGGAGCGCGGCGCGGTCGACAAGATCGCGCTGTTCAAGTCGTTCGTCGCGGAGATCGTCGGCGAAGCGCGGCTCGCGCAACTGCCGGATTTGCCGTACTGGCTCGCGGACGCGGTCGCCGACAGCTATTTTCCCGGCAACGTGCGCGAGCTGCGCAATCTGGCCGAGCGCGTCGGCGTGACGGTGCGGCAGACGGGCGGCTGGGACGCCGCGCGGCTGCAACGCCTGATCGCGCACGCGCGCAACTCCGCGCAGCCGGTGCCGGTGGAGAGCGCGGCGGAGGTGTTCGTCGACCGCAGCAAGTGGGACATGGGCGAGCGCAGCCGCGTGATCGCCGCGCTCGACGCGAACGGCTGGCGGCGCCAGGACACCGCGCAGCAACTCGGCATCAGCCGCAAGGTGCTGTGGGAGAAGATGCGGAAATACCAGATTTTCGACGAAGAGCCGGAAGTCCGCGAAAGCGAGTAGGCGTGCCGGCGGTCAATAATGAGATAATCGCGGCGAGCATTACAACGCATCGTAGCGGGAATAATTACATGAGCCAGATGACGGGGTTGGGGCGAGCATGCGTCATGCTCGCCGTATGGGGATGTGCGCAGGGCGCGCACGCACAGGCGTTGGCGACCGGCATGGGGACGCCGGCGGCCACGCAGGCGGTGCAGCCGGTCTCGTCGACCGTTGCCGCGCTGCCGTCGGTCGACACGCAGGTTCAGCCGGGCGAAACGACGGGCCAGAGCACGATCGACGAGCTGCAGCGCCAGATCCAGGCGCACGCGCTGACCGAAATGCGCACGAGCTACAACGGCAGCTACGGCGCGAGCCTGTTGTTCAATGTCGGCGACGGCACGTATTTCGTCGCGCTGTTCCAGCAAAAGGCATTCTGGCGCGTGATCAGGACGGACAACGACACGCGCGCGGAAGCGATCTATCGCGACTTTTCCCGTCAGGCCGAGCGCCTGGCGACGAACGAGCTGCAGGCGGCGAAGCTGGCTTCGCAGAAGGCGCAGACGGACCGGCAGATCGCGGTCACGCAGGCGCGCGCGCAGCGCCTGCAGACGGATCTGAGCATCGCGCGCGAGCAGCAGGCGTCAGTGGCCGATCGCCAGCGCGAGGCGCGTAGCGAGACGGTGGCGCTGCAGGCGCAGCAGGCGCAACTGCAGTCGCAGCTTCGCGCGTTGCAGCAGCAGGTGCGGTCGCTGGAGCGCCAGACCGATGCCGGCTTGCCGGCGGCACGCTAGGCGGAGAAGGGCGCGCCGCGCGACGCGGCAAGGATCAAACGAAAAGGGCAAGCATTCGCTTGCCCTTTCGCATTTCCGGCTGCCCGGCCGGCCTTACTGGCCGTCCGGCACGATCCGCCGGCGGCGCGTGACGATCACGGGCCCGTTGGTGTTGCGCGTGTCGGACGATCCCGTCGATCCCGGCGAACCCGACCGGTCGCCGCCTTCGCGTGATCCCGATCCACCACCGTACGATTCTCGTGATCCGCCACCGTACGATTCGCGCGATCCGCCGCCATACGATTCGCGCGATCCACCGCCGTACGACTCGCGAGATCCGCCGCCATACGGTTCGCGCGGTTCGCGCGGCTCACGCGGCCCGTGACCTTCGCCGCGAGACTCGCGAGAGCCGCCATGCGAACCGTACGGGCTGTGCCCGCCGCCTTCGCGGCCGCCGGGGCGGCCGCCGCCACCGGGGCGCGGGCCGCGCGGGCCGCCGCCGCCCGGACGGGCGCCGCCGGTGTCGAGCTGGATCGTCGAGATCGCGCGCTTGTAAATGCCTTGCAGACCCACGGGGGTGCGCAGCATCACCAGGTATTGGTCGAACGACTCGATGCAGCCCGTCAGGCGAATGCCGTTGACGAGATAGATTTCGACGCGCTTGCGTTCCTTGCGCGCCGCATTGATGAAGTCGTTTTGCGGATGGGATTCTGCGGGATTGGCCATTGAGATGCGGCAGGAGCCTGCGTCAGAAAATATGTTGTGCGTATGGGCGTAGCGTGAAAAAACACGAGCCAGTTGGCCGAATTCTACCCTGTTCGATCGGCAAGCGCGCGCCTGCGTTCGTGCTCAGCCGTTTCCCACTATAGACGGTTCCGCCCGTTTGCGCGATTCGGCCGAATGGACGAATGACTCTGTTACGTTGCGTTACGTCTCTCGCATCGGCGTTGCACCCCGGCGCGCGCGATTCGTCTACAGTCCGGATCGCAAGCCGGGCAGGCCGGCGCATAGAGATCAGAACATGAACAAGAGGCGAATGGTGATGTGGCTGGGCGGTGCGGCGTGGCTCGCATCGGGCAGCGCGATGGCGGCGCACGTCGACGTGGCGGTCGGGCTCGGCGTACCGGTCTATGCCGAACCGCCGCCGGTCTATGTCGCGCCGCAGCCGGCGGTCGTCGCATATCCGGGCTATGACGGTGGCTACGACGACGAGGACCGCGACCGCTACCGCGAGTGGCGCAAGCACGAGTACAAGCGCTGGCACAAGCATCACGAAGACGACGACGAGGACTGATCGCCGCCCGGGCGGCGCGGATGGCGCCGCTCGAAACCGATCGTGAGTTCGTGCGACGGATAGCCGTTCGGGTCGTTTCGGATGGACTCGCACAGCCGCGTCACGTGCGCTCACGCATCGGGCTTCCCGTTCAGCTTCGCGATCTCCTCGTCGCGCAGCGCGCGGCGCAGGATCTTGCCGACGTTGGTCTGCGGCAGCGAATCGCGGAACTCGACGATCTTCGGCATCTTGTAGCCGGTCAGGTTCTTGCGGCAGTGCGCGAGCACGTCGTCGACCGTCAGCGCCGGATCGCGCCGCACGACGAACACCTTGATCCGCTCGCCCTGCACCGGATCCGGCACGCCGATCGCGGCCGCCTCGCTGATCCCCGGATGCATCACGAGCACCGCCTCGATCTCGTTCGGATACACGTTGAAGCCCGACACGAGGATCATGTCCTTCTTGCGGTCGATGAGCCGCGTGTAGCCGCGCTCGTCCATGATCCCGACGTCGCCGGTCGCGAGCCAGCCGTCGGCGTCGATCACCTTCGCGGTCTCGTCGGGGCGCTGCCAGTAGCCGCGCATCACCTGCGGGCCGTGCACGCACAGCTCGCCGGCCTCGCCGATGCCGGCCCACGTGCCGTCCTCGCGGCGAAAGCGCACGACCGTCGACGGCGCCGGCAGCCCGATCGACCCGCTGAACGCCTGCATGTCCTGCAGGTTCACCGGATTCATCGTGACGATCGGCGAGCATTCGGTGAGGCCGTAGCCTTCGATGATCGGCTTGCCGGTCACCTGCTGGAAGCGCTCCGCGACCGCGCGCTGCATCGCCATCCCGCCCGCCATCGCGAGCTTCAGCTTCGAGAAATCGCGCTTCCTGAATTCCTCGTCGTCCAGGAACGCGTTGTACAGCGTGTTGATCCCGGTGATGCCGGTGAACGTCTCGTGGCGGATGATCTTCATCACCATCTTTGTGTCGCGCGGGTTCGCGATCAGGATGTTGCGCCCGCCGAGCCCGAGGAAGATCAGCGCGTTCACCGTCAGCGAATAGATGTGATAGAGCGGCAGCGGCGTGAGCACCGTCTCGGCGTCGCCGGTCATCTGGTCGGCGGTCCACGATTTCGCCTGCAGCAGGTTCGCGATCAGGTTGCCGTGCGTGAGCATCGCGCCCTTCGCGACGCCCGTCGTGCCGCCCGTGTACTGCAGGAACGCGAGATCGTCGCGCGTGAGCTTCACAGGCCGCGGCGCTTCGCGCGCGCCGGCCGCGAGCGCCGCGCGCAGGCCGACCGCCTGCGGCAGATGGTAGGCGGGCACGAGCTTCTTCACGTGCTTCAGCACGAAGTTGATCAGGCGGCCCTTCGCGTTGAAGCCGTCGGCGAGCAGGTCGCCGAGCGCGGTGACGAGCACGTGCTTCACCTGCGTTTCCGGCAGCGCCTCCTGCAGCGTGTGCGCGAAGTTCTCGAATACGACGATCGTCCGCGCGCCGCTGTCCTTCAGCTGATGCGCGAGCTCGCGCGCGGTGTACAGCGGATTCACGTTGACGACGATCGCGCCGGCCTTCAACGCGCCGAACAGCGCGACCGGGTACTGGAACGTGTTCGGCAGCATGATCGCGACGCGCTCGCCCGGCTGCACGCCGATTTGCTGCAGATATGACGCGAACGCGGCCACCTTCCGGGCGAGCCCGCGATAGGTCAGCGACGCGCCCGCGCTGACGAACGCGACGCGCTGCGCGAACTTCGTCGTGCACTCGTCGAAATACTCGACGAGCGATGCGTACTGCGTGACGTCGATCTCGCGCGGCACGCCGGGCGGATACGACGCGTACCAGATGCCGTCGGTGTTCGGCGGCGTCCGCGCCGCTGTCTGCGTGGCTGGCTGCGCTGCCTGGTTCGCTGCTTCGTGCGCCGTGGGGGTGGGCATGGCGGGTCTCCGGTGTCTCGTCAGGTCGCGTGATCCAGCGCCGCGCTGACGGCGTCCTGCGGGATCGCGAGCTCCATCGCGCCGGCATCGTCGAGCACGGCCGCGAAGATCGCGAGCTGTGCGCTGTCGGGCAGCGGGGCCTTCAGCGCGGCGACGATCAGCGACGACAGCCGCGCGATCATCTGCACGTCGTTCATCGTGCGGCCTTGCGAGAATTCGTCGATCAGGCTCTCGGTCTCCGCGCCCGCGAGCGCGCCGGACAGCGCGCCGATCGCGAAGTGCAGCCGCCAGCCGAGCTCCGCGCGCGGCAGGTTCGGCAGCGCGCGCTGGAACGCGTCGAAGAAGCGCACCGCGACGCTCGCGTAGTGCGCGGTCAGGAAATTGCGCACGAACGACGACGGATCGGTGTACGCGCGGCCGATCAGGCGCAGGAACGCGGGGCCGCCGCGCGCCGGATCGCGCGACGCCTTCAGCGCGGGGATGAACATCGCGCCGAGCACGTGCTCGCACGTGACGTGCGGGCCGAGCTGCGCGTCGAAGCGGTCCAGCAGATGCAGGCGCTCCTCGTTCAGCTGGTCGAGCCGCCGCGACAGCATCGCGTGGATCAGCGCCTCCTTGCTGCCGAAGTGATAGTTGACCGCGGCGAGATTGACCGCCGCGCGCGACGTGATCTGCCGCATCGACATCGCTTCGAAACCATGCTCGATGAAAAGGTCTTCGGCCGCGTCGAGAATGCGCGCCTTGGTTCCGCCGGACTGCCGGCTGCCGGCCGGGCGGCCCGCCTGACGAACTGTCATGCCTGTCTCCGATGCCCCGGGCCGGACTGCCGGCCGCGAACGGGCGATTCAAATAGCTAATTCAAACGGCTGTTTCGCGTAAAGATAAAAAACCGGGAGCGATATCGGCAAGCGTTGAATCTCGACCAAACCCTCTAGATCGATGTGCGGCCGCAAAAAAAATTGCCGCGCGGCCCGGGCAAATCGGGCCGCGCGGCATGCTGCGATGCGTAAGAGCGACGCGTCAGGTCGCGGGGGCGGGTGCCCGGACCGATTGCGTCATGTCGACCCCGCGCCGCTCGCGGCTGAACAGGATCAGGACCGCGATCACGATCGCGACGGTGCCGGCGACGACCGCCAGCGCGAGCGCGTAATCGTTGCCGTGCGACTCCGCGAACTTCGCCTGCATCGTCGCGTTGCCGGACGCCAGCAGATTGCCGAGCTGGTACACGAAGCCGGGGAACGTCGCGCGCACCTCATCCGGCGAGATCTCGTTCAGGTGCACCGGAATCACGCCCCACGCGCCCTGTACCGAGATCTGCATCAGGAACGCACCGGCGGCGAGCGCGAACGCGCCGCTCGAGAACGCCCACAGCGGCAGCACCGGCAGCGCGATCAGCGCCGCGATGAAGATCGCGCGGCGGCGGCCGATTCGCTCCGAGATATGCCCGAACGCCAGCCCGCCGACGATCGCGCCGACGTTCAGCACGATCGTGAGCAGCGATACCGTATGCGCGTCGAAGTGGTGCTGCTCGCGCAGGAACGTCGGATACATGTCCTGCGTGCCGTGCGAGAAGAAATTGAACGCGGTCATCAGCACGACCGCGTAGATCGTCAGCTTCCAGTTGCCTTTCAGCGTCGCCGCGAGGCTCGGGCGCGGACGCTTTTCCATCTGCACGAAGGCGGGCGACTCCGGCACCTTCGAGCGGATGTAGAGGATCAGCAGCGCGGGCAGCACGCCGACCATGAACATCCCGCGCCAGCCGATGTACTGGTAGAGGAGGCCGAATACGACCGACGCGACCAGGTAGCCGCTCGGATAGCCGGCCTGCAGCAGTCCGGACACGATCCCGCGCGAATGCGTCGGCACGGTCTCCATCGTCAGCGCGGAGCCGACGCCCCATTCGCCGCCCATCGCGACGCCGAACAGCGTGCGCAGCACGAGCAGCGACGCGAGGTTCGGCGCGAAGCCCGACGCGAGCTCGAGCAGCGAGTAGCACGCGATATTGATCATCAGCGTCGGACGGCGGCCGAAGCGGTCCGCCAGGCGGCCGAAGATCAGCGCGCCGAGCGGGCGCATCGCGAGCGTCAGCAAGATCGCGACCGTGACATCGGAAATCTTCGTGTCGAACTCGGCGGCGATATCCTTCAGCACGAAGACCATCAGGAAGAAGTCGAACGCGTCGAGCGTCCAGCCCAGATAGGCGGCGATCGTCACGTTGCGTTGCTCTCGGGTCCAGCTCATCGCAGGCGTCTCCTCGGTGGCGCGCGCCATGACGGACCGCATGCGCGCCGCCCGTCGGGCGCACGGCGCGGACGGCGTATCAACGAGTGTACGCCGCCGCGACGCGTCGTGTGGCGCTGCGCTTCGCGTCGCGCATCGGGAAAAATCCCTAGGGTCGCGACGCGCGTAGCCGTTTTGTCGACGTGTGTCGCGCATGCGCGAAAAAAGTTGCGCGCGCATCGTCCCGCGCCGATCGTTCGACGCGCCCGCGCCGGAAATCGTCGGCCGCCGCGTGCGCGGGCTTAACGGCGAACGCTTTCCGGGGTATCGTTGCGTGACTTTTGACGACTACGGAGCGATTCCATGACATTCGGCACCGACGTCCACCTGATTCCCGTCAGGCTCGACACGCTGCGCCCGACCCAGATGACGGTCGGCTATCGCGAGGTGAAGGCGAAGCGCAAGCACTGGAAGGCGCTCGACAAGAAGGCGCGCAAGGCCGCGATCGAGTCGCACTGGTTCCCGGCCGTGCTCGGGCCCGGCGGGCAGCACTTCATCACCGATCATCACCACCTCGGGCTCGCGCTGATCGAGGAGGGCGAGAGCGACGTCAACGCGATGCTGATCAAGGATCTGTCGTGGCTCGACGAGACGATCTTCTGGCGGATGATGGAGCACAACCAGTGGGTGCATCCGTTCGGCGCCGATGGCTCGCGCCGTGACTACGCGAAGCTGCCGAAGCTGTTGACCGGTCTCGAGGACGATCCGTACCGGAGCCTCGCGGGCGAGCTGCGCGGCGCGGGCGGCTACGCGAAGGATGCCACGCCGTTCAGCGAATTCCTGTGGGCCGACTTCCTGCGTCAGCGCGTGACGCTCGACGCGATCCGCAAGAACTTCGACAAGGCGCTCCAGACCGCGCTTTCCCACGCGCACGAGCAGGACGCGCGCTATCTGCCCGGCTGGTCGGGCGTGATCGCCGCGAAACCATAACGGACGCGCGCCGATGCCCGCCCCCACGCCCCATCCGGATGCCGGCCCGCAGCGCGCCGAGCATTTTGCGGCGCTCGATGCGCCGCCCGTGCCGCCGCGGCAGCGCGCCGGCCGCGACGCGCTCGCCGGCGTATCGATCGCCGGGCTGCTGATCCCGGAAGCCGTCGCGTATGCGGGGCTCGCGAACCTGCCGCCGCAGGCCGGCCTGATCGCGCTGCTGTCGGGCCTCGTCGTCTATGCGCTGACGGGCAGCAGCCGGTTCGCGATCGTGTCGTCGACGTCGTCGTCGGCCGCGGTGCTCGCGGCGACGGTGTTCGCCGAATCCGGGATCGGGCCCGCCGCGCAGCTCGCGCTCGCGGCCGCGATGGTCGCGGCGACCGGCGTGCTGTTCATCGTCGCGGGGCTGCTGCGGCTCGGCGGGATGTCGGACTTCATCGCGCGGCCGGTGCTGCGCGGCTTCGCGTTCGGGCTCGCGGTCACGATCGCGATCAAGGAGTTGCCGAAGATCCTCGAGATCCATGTCAGGCACAGCGACACGCCGCACATCGTGCTCGACATCGTGCAGGGCGCCGCGCAGGCGAACGTCGCGAGCCTCGCGCTCGGCGCCAGCGCGCTCGCGCTGCTGTTCCTGCTCGGGCGCAGCAAGCGCGTGCCGGCGACGCTCGTCGTGATCGTGCTGTCGATCGCGCTCGGCTACGTGCTCGACTGGCAGCACTACGGAATCGCGATCGTCGGGCATATCGACCTCCAGAACCTGTCGTTCGACCTGCCGCGGCTCGACCGCAACGCGTGGCTGCAGACGGCCGAGCTCGCGGTCGCGCTGATGCTGATTCTCTACGCGGAGTCGTACGGCTCGATCCGCAACTTCGCGCTGAAGCACGGCGACACCGTGTCTCCGAACCGCGATCTCGTCGCGCTCGGCTGCGCGAACCTCGTGTCCGGGCTGCTGCACGGGATGCCGGTCGGTGCCGGCTATTCGGCGACGTCCGCGAACGAGGCGGCCGGCGCGCAGAGCCGTTTCTCCGCGCTGTGGGCGGCGGGCGTGATCGCGCTGATCGTGTGGCTGCTGCTGCCGCAGCTCGCCCGCACGCCGGAGCCGGTGCTCGCGGCGATCGTGATCTTCGCGGTCAGCCATTCGCTGCATCCGTCGGTGTTCCGGCCGTACTGGACCTGGCGGCGCGACCGCCTCATCGTCGCCGCCGCGCTGCTCGCGGTGCTCGTGCTCGGTGTGCTGCAGGGGCTGCTCGCCGCGATCGGCGTGAGCCTGCTCGTCACGCTGCGCAAGCTGTCGGAGCCGAACGTCAGCGTGCTCGGCCGGCTGCGCGACAGCCACGACTTCGTCGACGTGTCGCATCACGCGGACGCGAAGGCGATTCCCGGCGTGCTGATCGTGCGGCCCGAGGCCCAGCTCTTTTTCGCGAACGCGGACAAGATGCTCAATCGCGTGCGCGCGCTGCTGAAGGCGACGCCGGATACGCATACCGTGATGCTGAGCCTCGAGGAGACGCCCGACGTCGACGGCACGACGATCGAATCGCTGAAAACGTTCGCGGCCGAATGCTCGGCGCGCGGCCAGCGTCTCGCGCTGGTGCGGATGAAGCAGCACGCGCTGAACGCGCTGAAGCGCGCCGCCGACGACACGCTGCGTGCGGACGCGATGTCCGAGCTCAGCGTCGACGAAGGCCTGCAGACGATCGGGGCGGGCGGGGTGGGCGGCGGTGCGGCGGCTTGATGTGACGCACTGATGTGAAGCCTTGACGTGACGCGTGCCGCTCAGCGCGCGTCGAGCACCTCGAACCGGTACGCGATTTCGGTCGGCGCGCCCGGGCTCAGCGCGAGCGCGGTGCGCACGCCGCGCGCGTCGATCGGATTTGGCGCGAGCGACGCCGCGCAGCCGAGTTCGAACGCGGCCGCGACCGGCTCGACGCCGACGCACAGATTGCGGCCGTTCCACGGCGCATGCGTGCGGCCGCGGTTGCTGATCCACAGCAGCAGCGACGGCAGCGCGTCGGCATCCCAGGTCAGGCGATAGCGGGTGCGTGCGGCGTCGTCGGCCAGCGTGACGGTGCCGTCGATCCCGCAAAGCTGCACGATTTCCTCGGTCGCATCCGCAAGCGGCAGGCGGTCGAACGCGCCGGTGCCGCCGCCGCGCAACGGCACGCTGCCGAGCGAGTCGAACGTCGCGCCCGCGAGCGCACGCGACACGCCGGGCTCGGGGCCGCCCGGATGGACCATCCCGAATGCGAACGCACCCGGCTCGATCCGGAACGCGCCGGTGAGCGCCGGCAGCGCGAGGTTCGGATGCAGGCCGACGGGGCGGCGCGCGGCGGCGCGCGCGTCGATCCGCAGCACGACGTCGAGTGCCGCGCACGACGGGTCCGCGCGCACGATTCGCGTGAGCCGCCTGATCGGCGAGCCCTCGGGATAGTCGAGTGCGATCTCGATCTCGTGCGCGCTCTGCCGCATGAGCGTCCACGCGCCGGTGCAGCCGTAGCCGTGCTGCAGGTCGTCGCTCGCGTCGTGCGCGGCATCGCGCGCGTCGATCGGCGTGACGACCGCGTCGCGCCAGCCGCCCGGCAGGCCGTCGTCCGGTAGCGCGGCACGCGCATACGGCACGCCGAACGGCACGCACGGGAACTCGCTGCGCATCACGCCGAGCAGGCCCGCGGGTTGCGGCTCCGGCCGGTCGAGCCACGGTGCTTCGTAAAACGGCCGGATCGTGCGGCCGCCGAGCGCGAACGCGACGCCGCCGAGCATGCCGCCGTTCGCGTGGACGTCGCACGCGCCGTGCGCCCATTCGAGATGCCAGGTTGTATCCACTCAGTTTTCCTCTTCGCGCCAGCACGTGTCGTGCCGTGCGAGCAGCGCGCTCGCCT
This sequence comes from Burkholderia guangdongensis, assembly GCF_013403875.1. Classification (GTDB taxonomy): domain Bacteria; phylum Pseudomonadota; class Gammaproteobacteria; order Burkholderiales; family Burkholderiaceae; genus Burkholderia; species Burkholderia guangdongensis. The sequence continues at coordinate 87,555 of NZ_JACBNX010000016.1, forward strand.
GCGCCGGCCCCCAGTTGCCCGCCGCATACGGCTTCGGCGCGCTGTCCACGCCGAGAATCGGCGCGACCCAGCGCCACGCCGCTTCCTGCTCGTCGCGGCGCACGAACAGCGCGAGCCGGCCCGCGATCACGTCGAGCAACAGGCGCTGATACGCCTCCATCCGGTCCTGCTGGAAGAAGCGGTCGAACGCGAGATCGAGGTACACGCCTTGTAGCGTCATCCCGAGCCCCGGTTGCTTCGCGAGCGCGCTCATCCGGATCGATTCGTCCGGCTGCAGCCGGATCGTCAGCCGGTTCGAGCCCGAGCGCAGCGCGGCGGGCCCGAGCGCCGAATGCGGCACCGGCCGGAACGTGACGACGATCTCCGCGACGCGCTCCGCGAGCCGCTTGCCGGTGCGCAGAAAGAACGGCACGCCGGCCCAGCGCCAGTTGTCGACTTCGGCCTTCAGCGCGATGAACGTCTCGGTCGTGCTGTCGGGTGCGATGCCGGATTCGTCGAGATAGCCGGGCACCGCGTGGCCGCGGATCGCGCCCGCGCGGTACTGGCCGCGCACGACGCTCTGGTGCAGCGCATCCTCGGGCAGCGGCTTCAGCGCGCGCAACACGCGCAGCTTCTCGTCGCGCACCGCATCGGCGGCCATCGACTGCGGCGGCTCCATCGCGACGATCGCGAGCAACTGCAGCAGATGGTTCTGCACCATGTCGCGCAGCGCGCCGGTGTGGTCGTAGAACGCGCCGCGCCCGCCGACGCCGAGCTCCTCCGCGACCGTGATCTGGATGTTGTCGATCCATTCGCGGCGCCACAGCGGCTCGAACATCACGTTGCCGAAGCGCAGCGCGAACAGGTTCTGCACCGCTTCCTTGCCGAGGTAATGGTCGATCCGGTAGATCTGCTCCTCGGCGAAGATCGCGCCGACCGCATCGTTGATCGCGGCCGACGATGCAAGGTCGTAGCCGAGCGGCTTCTCGAGCACGACGCGCGACGACGCCGGCGCGAGGCCCGCTTCCGACAGCGCGCGGCAGATCGGCACGAACAGCGACGGCCCGGTCGCGAGATAGAAGATGCGGCGGCCCGGCACGTGCACGAGCGCGTCGCCGAGGCGCGCGAACGCGCCGGGCTGGCTCGCGTCGAGCTCGACGTACGCGAGCCGCTCGATGAAGCCGCGCCACGCGTCGTCGTCGAACTGCGCGTCCTTCACGTGCGGGCGCACCGATTCGTCGACCCAGCGCAGATAGCCGTCGCGATCGAGCGGCGTCATCGCGACGCCGACGATGCGGCCTTCGGGCGCGAGCAGGCCGTCGCGGTGCGCGGTGTAGAGCGCCGGCAGGATCTTGCGCATCGCGAGATCGCCGGTGCCGCCGAACAGCACGAACGCGAACGCGTCGCGCGCGGAGAAGGGCGTCGGCGTGCTCATCGCGGCTGCCCGGCCGCGTGCGCGTCGATCATCGCGTTCACTTCGGCGACCGTCGGCGCATACGCGCCGGCGCGCGACGCGACGACCGCCGCGCACGCGGCCGCGAAGCGCAAATGGGCGGCCGCCGGCGCGTCGGGGCGCATCAGCAGGCTCGCCATCCAGCTGCCGACGCACGAGTCGCCGCAGCCGACCGTGTCGGCGACCGTCACCTCGAAGCCGGGCTGGAACACGGTCTGGTCGCCGACGAGCAGTTCCATCCCGGCCGCGCCGCGCGTGACGAGCACCGCGGCCTGCGGCGCCCACGCGCGGATCTGCGCGAGCGCGGCGGCTTCGTCGAGCTCCGGGAACAGGCCGGTCAGATCTTCGTCGGACACCTTCAGGTAGTCCGCGAGGCCGGCCATCGTGCGCAGCGTGTCGCGATACGCCGGATCGGCCATCGGCGCGCGGAAGTTCGGGTCGAACGAGATGCGCTTGCCGGCCGCGCGCGCGGCCTTCGCGACGTCGATCAGCCGGGACGCGAGCGGTTCGCGCACGACGCCGAGCGAGCCGAAGTGGACGATCTCGACGGTGTCGAGCCAGCCGGCCGGCAGTGCGGCCGGGTCGAACGCGAGGTCCGCGCTGTTCTCGCCGATGAAGAAATACTGCGGCGGCTGTTTCGATACGACCATCGCGAGGAACGGCGCCCGGTCGACCTGTCGCGTGAAGCGCATGTCGAGGCCGGCCTCCGCGCTCTGCTGCATCAGTTCGTCGCCGAACACGTCGCGGCTCACGGTGCCGGCGAAGCCGGTCGGCACGCCGAGGCGCGCGCCGACGCGCGCGACGTTCCAGCACGAGCCGCCGGCGAGGCTATGCCAGTGATTGGCGTCGTCGCGGATGAAGTCGGTCAGCGCTTCGCCGAATATGACCAGTCGGGGGAGGTTCATCGTGCAGTCCTGATTGTCAGGTTGCGGCGCGGCGCCGCGCGTTGTAACGGTTGATCAACTGATTCGTCGAGCCGTCGTGCGAGCTCACCGGGCCCGGCGCGGCCAGCTCCCGCTCGATCGCGACCGCGAGCTTCTTGCCGAGCTCGACGCCCCACTGGTCGAACGAGTTGATTTGCCACACGACGCCCTGCACGAACACCTTGTGCTCGTACAGCGCGATCAGCGCGCCGAGCGACGCCGGGTCGAGCATGTCGATGCAGATCGTGTTCGTCGGCCGGTTGCCTTCGAAGTTGCGGTGCGGCTCGTCGACCGAGCGCGATCCGTTCATCAGCGCCTCGGACTGCGCGAAGCAGTTCGCGACCAGGATGTCGTGGTGCGCGTCGAGCGTGTGATGCGGCCGCATGCAGACGATGAAGTCGGTCGGGATGATCGCGGTGCCCTGGTGCAGCAGCTGGAAGAACGCGTGCTGGCCGTTCGTGCCGGGCTCGCCCCAGATCACCGGGCCCGTCGCGTAGTCGACGCGCTCGCCGCCGAGCGTCACCGACTTGCCGTTGCTCTCCATGTCGAGCTGCTGCAGATACGCGGGCAAGCGGTGCAGATAGTTGTCGTACGGCGCGATCAGCTGGCTCGTCGCGCCGAGGAAGTTCTGATGCCAGATGCCGATCATCGCGAGCAGCACCGGCAGGTTGCGCTCGAGCGGCGCGTCCGCGAAATGGCGGTCCATCGCGTGCGCGCCGTCGAGCAGCTGTTCGAACGCGTCCATCCCGGCCATGATCGCGATCGGCAGCCCGATCGCCGACCACAGCGAATAGCGGCCGCCGACCCAGTCCCAGAACTCGAACATGTTCGCGGTGTCGATGCCGAACGTCGCGACCGCGTCCGCGTTCGTCGACACCGCGGCGAAATGCTTCGCGATCGCCGCTTCCGGTGCGCCGGACGCGAGCAGCCACGCGCGCGCGGTGTGCGCGTTCGCGAGCGTCTCGCGCGTCGTGAACGTCTTCGACGATACGATGAACAGCGTCGTCTCCGGGTTCGCGCGTTTCAGCACTTCGGCGATGTCCGCGCCGTCGACGTTCGACACGAAGTGCATCGTGAGCCGTTCGTGCGCGTAAGGCTTCAGCGCCTCGCAGACCATCTTCGGGCCGAGGTCCGAGCCGCCGATGCCGATGTTCACGACGTCGGTGATCTCGCGGCCGGTGTGGCCGCGCCACGCGCCCGAGCGGACGGCGTCGGAGAACGTGCGCATCCTGGCGAGCACGGCCGCGACCTGCGGCCATACGTCGACGTGGTCGACGCCGTCGACGATGCGCTGCGCGCCCGAGCGATCGCGCAGCGCGACGTGCAGCACCGCGCGTTGCTCGGTGCGGTTGATCCGCTCGCCGGCGAACATCGCGTCGCGATGCTTATCGACGCCGGCCTCGCGGGCGAGCGCGACGAGCCGCGCGATCGTGTCGGCATCGACCGGGTTCTTCGAGTAGTCGACGAAGAGCCCGGCCGCGTCGAGTGAGAAGCGCGCCGCGCGTTCGGGATCGCGCTCGAACAGCGCGCGGATCGAGATGCCGGCCAGCGCGTCGCGATGGTCGGCGAGGGCCCGCCACGCGGGCGTCCGTGTCAATGAGGTCATGGTCGTTCAGCCAGGATGAGGTCGAAGCGGATCAATGCGGGATCAGCGCGGGATCGGTGCAACGCTCAGTGCGAGCCCCAGCCCTTGTAGCCGCTCACGTTGTCGCGGGTGACGAGCAGCGGGTCGAGCAGGATCATCGGGTTCGCGGGCTTCTTGCCGTTCATGATCCCGTAGCCGACGGTGACCGCTTCCTTCGCCATCGCGAACGGATCCTGGCTCGCCGACGCCTGCACCAGCGTGTTCGACTTCAGCGCGGTTTCGATGTCCGGCGCACCGTCGACCGACGTGATCACGATGTTCGCGCGATTGAGCTGCTTCGCCGCGAGGTCGCTGCCGACCGCCTGCGGATCGTTGATCGTGAACAGGCCATCGAGCTTCGGAAAGCGCGTCAGGTAGCCCTGCATCGCGGCCATCCCGCCTTCGCGCGAGCCCTTGCCGTCCTGGTCGGCCGACAGGATCTTGATCCCCGGGTTCTTCGCGAGCACCGCCTTGCAGCCGTTCACGCGGTCGACCACCGCCGACACCTGCGGGCCGTTCTCGATGATCACGTTGCCTTTGCCGCCGATCTTCTTCGCGAGGAACTCGCAGGAAATCTGCCCGGCCTTCACGTTGTTGGTCTGCACGGTCGCGTCGGCGCCGGCCGCGGCGACGTCCACCGCGATCACCGGGATGCCGGCCGCCTGCGCCTTCTTCACGGCCGGCGCGATCGCCTTCGGATCGGCCGCGTTCAGCAGGATCATGTCGACGTGCGCGGAGATGAAGTTGTCGATCTGCGTGAACTGCTTGTTCAGATCGTAATCGGCCGACACCGCGACCACCTTCGCGTTCGGATTGAGCGCCTTGGCCTGGGCCTCGGCGCCCTTGACGACCGTCACGAAGTACGGGTTGCCGAGCGAGCCGACCGTGACGCCGATCGATTTCAGCTGCTTGTCCGCCGCGTGCGCGGCGCAGGCCGCGAAGGCCAGCGCGCAGGCGAGGGTGGTCTGAAGGGCTTTGCTCTTGATCTGGAACATGTCGTGTTGTCTCCGTTGGGTCCGGGAAGGCGGCGCGCACGAGGACCGGCATGCGCGCCGAACGTCAGGATTTCGTAATATTTCGAGGGGTGCGACGGGATGGCGATGATGCTCAGGTGCGGGCGCCGCTCTGGCGGTAGCGATCGAGCGCGACGGCGCCGATGATCACGAGGCCCTTGATGATGTATTGCCAGATGTCGGACACGCCGAGCAGCACGAGGCCGTTGGACAGCACCGCGATGATGAGCGCGCCGACGAGCGTGCCGACGATCGAGCCGACGCCGCCGACGAAGCTGGTGCCGCCGAGAATCACCGCGGCGATCGCGTCGAGCTCGTACGACTGGCCGAGCTGCAGGCCGTTGGCCGCGTAGAGGCGGGCGGCGGACATCAGCGCGCCGAGGCCGGCGAGCAGGCCCGACGCGGCGTAGACGAACAGCTCGATGCCGCGCACGTTGATGCCCGACAGGCGGGCGGCCTCGGGGTTGCCGCCGACCGAGTAGATGCGCATGCCGAGCACGGTGCGGCGCAGGATGAACCAGGACACGGCGACGACGACGAGCGCGATCACGACGAGCCAGGGCACGCCGAGGATCGAGCCGTTGCCGATGAACGCGAACGGCAGCTGCGGATTGAAGATGGTGGTGTCGTTGCCCATCAGGCGGGCGATGCCGCGCACGGCGGTGAGTGCGCCGAGCGTGACGATGAACGGCGGCAGGCGCAGGAACGAGATCAGCGCGCCGTTGACGAGGCCGAACACGAGGCCGATCGCCAGCGCGACGGGGATGCCGAGCCAGCCGAGGCCGGGGATGTTGGACGCGATCAGCGCGCCGACGGCGGCCGCGGCGAGGACGGAGCCGACGGACAGGTCGATGCCGCCGGTAAGGATCACGAAGGTCATGCCGGCGGCGAGGACGATGTTGATCGACGCCTGCTGGGCGACGATCGACAGGTTCTGCAGTGACGCGAAGCCGTCGGTCATGAAGCCGAAGCCGATGCAGAGCAGCACGAGCACGGGCAGCATGCCGGCGGTGCGCATCAGCGACTGCATGCGGGCGCGTTTTTCGGCGCGGCGCGCTTTCTGCGCGAGTTCCGGCGTGGCGGGCGCGGTGGCGACGTCGCGCGGTTGGGTCTGGTTCATGTCGGTATCCTGAATGTGGGATGACTAATCGTCGGCGGGGATCAGCGCTCAGTGCTCAGTGCTCAGTGCGTCGGTGCCCGCTCGGTTTGCGAACCGGTGGCGAGTGCGATGATCGCCTCCTGTGAAATCGGCTCGCCGCTATGTCCGCCGAGCTCGCCGGCGATCCTGCCTTCGCGCATCACGAGCACGCGGTCGGCGACGCCGATGATCTCGGGCAGCTCGCTCGAGATCACGATCACGCCGACGCCCGAGTTCGCGAGCGCATTGATGATTCGGTAGATTTCGGATTTCGCGCCGATGTCGACGCCGCGCGTCGGCTCGTCGAGAATCAGCACGCGCGGCTTCGTTTCGAGCAGCCGCGACAGCAGCACCTTCTGCTGGTTGCCGCCGGACAGCGCGCCGACGTTCACGTTCGCGTTCGGCACGCGAATCGACAGCGACGCGATCGAATCGCGCGCACGCTCCGCGCCGCGCCCGAGGTCGAGCACGCCGCCGCGCGCATCGCGGCTCGCCACCGAGATGTTGATGTTGTCAAGCACGCTCATGTCGAGGAACAGGCCCTGGCGCTTGCGGTCTTCGGTCAGATACACGAGGCCCGCGTCGATCGACTCGCGCGGCGAGTGCGCGCCGAACGTCTTGTCGCCGATCTTCACGTCGCCGCGCGTGCGTGGCTCGGCGCCGAAGATCAGCCGCGCGAGCTCGGTGCGGCCCGCGCCGACGAGCCCCGCGATGCCGAGCACCTCGCCCGCGTGCAGGTCGAGGCTGCAGCCGCGCACGCGGCCGGCGTCGGCGACGTCGCGCACGGACAGCAGCAGGTGGCCCGGATCGTACGGCGCGTGCTCCTTCTTGTAGAACCCCGAAATGTCGCGGCCGACCATCATCGACACGAGCCGCTCGGCCGACAGCGATTCGCGTTCGAGCGTGCCGACGTACGTGCCGTCGCGCAGCACCGACACGCGGTCGGACAGTTCGTAGATCTCGGCCATCCGGTGGCTGATGTAGATGATCGCGAGGCCTTCCTCGCGAAGCTGGCGGATCAGCGCGAACAGGTGCTCGGTCTCGCGCGACGACAGCGGCGTCGTCGGCTCGTCCATCACGAGGATCCGCGCTTTCGTATGGACCGCGCGCGCGATCTCGACCAGTTGCTGCTCGGCGATCGACAGCGAGCCGACCAGCGTGTGCGGGCCGAAGCTCGCGCCGAGGCGGTCCAGCACGTCCCGGCAGCCCTGCGCCATCGCCGCGCGGTCGATCGTGCCCCAGCGCGCGCCGCCACGGCGCAGCTCGCGGCCGACGTAGATGTTCTCGGCGACGGTCAGGTTCGGCGCGAGGCTGAGCTCCTGATAGATCACCGCGACGCCGGCGTCGCGCGCGGCGAGCGGGCCGTCGACGACGATCGGCTGGCCGTCGATCAGGATCTGCCCGCCCGGGTCGGCCTGATAGGCGCCGGACAGGATCTTCATCAGCGTCGACTTGCCGGCGCCGTTCTCGCCCATCAGCGAATGCACTTCGCCGGGGTAGACGGTCAGGCGCACGTCGTCGAGCGCGCGCACGGCGGGGAACGTCTTGCTGATCCCGCGCATCTCGAGCAGTGGACGTGACGACTCAGAACGAGACATAGGTGACCTCCTGCGTATCCACGCTTGCGCCCTTCAGGATGCCGGCGCGCGGGGAGAAGTTGAAGAACATCGGGAGCGTCGCGGCGCCGATCGCGCCGGCGTCCGGGCCGAACGAGCCGCGCACGAACGTCGGCGTGCCGCGGGCTTCCGGGGTGATCGCCGCGAGCGCGGTGGACAGGCGCGCCATCAGCGTGTCGAGCAGGCCCGCGTCGGTATCCGCGTCGAGCACGACGACCGGCGAATCGAGCACCGACAGCACCGCGCGCAGCGCGGACGCGAGCGCGTCGACGCAGTCGTCGATCCATTCGTCGACGGCCGGCACGCCGCGCGCGATGCACGCTTCGAGTTCCGCGCGGGTATCGACCGTCTCGCCGCAGTAGCGCAGATGGCGGATCAGCGAGCTCAGCGACGTGCGGGTCAGCAGGATGTCCCACGCGGCGAGCGGCGCGGGCGCGGACGGCAGGCGGCTCGGCAGCACCGGCATCACCGCGAAGTCGCCGGCGTTGCCGGTGCGGCCGCGCAGGCAGTCGCCATCGACCGCGATCCCGCCGCCGATCACCGGCCCGAGAAACAGGTAGACGAAATCGTCGCACTGGCGGCCGCAGCCGTAGAACAGCTCGGCGATCGCGGCCGCGTTGCCGTCGTTCTCGCTGAACACGGGCAGATCGATCGCGCGGCCGAGCTCGGCCGCGAAGTCGACTTCGGCCCACGCGCGGAACGCGTCGACCGGCAGGCCGAGCTCGCGCAGCCACGCGCCGAGGTTGAACGGCTGCGCGACGCCGACGCCGGCGAGGCGCTCGCGCTCGTGCAACGGCAGCAGCTGCCGCATCTCGTCGATGTCGCGGCGGACGATCTCGAGCACGGCGGCGGGCGGGGGGAGGAGCGTGTCGTGCGAGCGGCGGGCGATCACGTCGCCGGCGAAGTTCACGAGCGCGGTCTCGATGCGCATCCGGTCGAGGCGCACGCCGATGCCGAACGCGCCGCGCGGGTCGAGGCGGATCAGCGACGCCGGCTGGCCGCGCTGGCCTTCGACGCGCCGGCCGGTGAACTCGATCAGCTTCGCGTCGGCGAGCGACGTGATGATGCTGCCGACTGCGGTGCCGGTCAGGTTCGCGAGGCGGGCGAGGTCGGCCTTCGACGCGCTGCCCGCGCGCCGCAGCGCCTTGAGCAGCAGGCGCTCGTTGTAGCGGCGCACGTTGACCGAGTTGCTGCCCTGGCCGATGTGCGGACTTCTCATGATGTCTCCTCCGGGCGGCGCCGCTCGTCTGCGCCATTAATTAAATCAAGTTGATTTATTTAAACCCGACTAGAGGAAAATGTCAGCCTAGGGAAATCCCGGTTATGGCGGTGGTGGGGAGGGAAGGAGGTGGGGTTTCGATATGGAGCGCCGCGCCGGACGGCGACGCGTGACGGTTGGCTCGCGGTGCTCGGACTGCTGAGCGCGGGGCATGAAGGTTTGACCGCCGAACTCGGGCCTCTGGGCGCCGCTCATGGCGGTCTGAGCGCCGTATTCGAGGCTCTGACCCTCGATCACGAGGATTTGACTTCCGCGCACGGGCCTCCGACCTCCGTGTACACGAGGGTTTGACCTCGACGCACGGGCCTCCGGGCTCGGCACATGGGTCTCCGGCCTTCGTGCGCGAGGATTTGACCTCGGCGCACGGGCCTTTGACTTCCGAGCAAGACGATCCATCCGCACCCTACGCTCGGCGAGTCGATCCGGATGGCCGCGCTGCGCTTCGGCTGGAACGCGCCGGTGCCGATTGGGTGAGAAACGGATACGGCTCGCGAAGGTAACTTATCGAACCGAGTTCACCGCAAAAGCGCATCGTCCGACCTTCGTTATCCTGATTTATTGATCAGGCTCAAGCCATCATGAAGGTAGATATGGATACTCATGCCGTTCGCGCTTGGCGCAGATATCCGGGCGTTTCATTTGTTGATCAACCACGACGCCCGATTGCATGTAGGCATGTAGGCATGCAGATGCGGCAAGTGCGCGTGGCATCCCCCTCGGCATATGAAGCAAGGAGACTTAACGGCCATGAGGCGATACAACCTGAGAGAGAACGACAACTCGACCAGCGGCGGCGTCGTGATCGAGGGTATCCCCGACGATACTCTTGACGGCGTTCCGTTGACCTTCCTCGGTGCGAAGGTCGTATGTCCAGTATGCAAACAGACGGGCGTAATCGTTGGTCAGGGGCCGCGGTATCCCGATACCTCCATGGGCAAACAACCCGCGCTGGATGACGACATCTGTGTGTGCGGTTGCGAACCGTCTCCTCGCATGATTGCATCGCAGAACAAAATGTTCGAGGACCATCTGGAAAGCAATATCGCAAAACCGGGGTTTGCCAGCAAGAGTCCGTCTCAGTTGGCAGCAGCGGCAGGAACCATCGCAATGGCCGTCGCCTATGACGAGAGGTTCACTCTACGAAGTGTCGATGGGCGTGCGCTTGCATATGCCGCCTACGCGCTGCGCCGTGAAACCGGTACTTTCGAATACGGAGAGGCAGACGGGAACGGACACACGCATCTGCTTTCAGCAGTTGATGCGACTGAAGACATCCACGTGTTTCTTGCAGGGTGAGCGGCAGGACATGATGCGTGGAATCGCCCAGTGGCCCCCGGCCCATCAACTGTATGCCAATGGGCATACGCATTTATTATCGTCCGTTGCTCGCGCCAAAGACACCAACATCTATGTTAACCCATGACAACGCCTGAACCGATTCATATTGGCCCCGATGGTACGCGGTATCAGTTAATTGCCACAAAGACGACCACCCCGACTAGTGACACATCACCTAAGCCGGTCACCGTCAGGTTCAAGACCTTTTGGAAAACTACTCGGAAATGGAGCGATGCTGAGATTGCCGGATATCAGGATGCAGTGCCGCGACTGGCGAAGCAAATTCGTCAGGAGCAGTATTGGGACCGGCAAGGCAGCGTCAAAGAAAATCGTTTCACTTGCGAAGATTTTGCCATTCGGGTGCTTGTCCAGTTCGCCTCCTCAAGAGGACTGCCACTGAAGCTGGAAACGGGAGTGCGGACTTACCGGAATGTGGAGGTCCATGGTCAACCTGAACATGAACGGTATGATTCGACCATGTACGGATTTGTCGATATGGTTGAATTGACCTATGGCGCACCGGACATGCAACGTATCACAACAAACACTGTTTCCTTGAGTGGACCGGAAGCATTGTTGCCAGGCGATATTCTGGCCTTGGCGCACGATTGGAAGGGCCGCCATTCGGGCGGTGCTGCGCACCATATTCAACTGGCTACCATGACGTCATCCTCGTCCATTGAAATATATCAGGGCAATTCAGACAGTACGATCCATAGGCCAATTACATGGTTCAATAAACTGCGCGGGAGGAACGCTGCTGACCCACAACAGGCCGCATATGCGGGGCTCCCCATCGAAACAGGGCGCTTTACGAGGGATGGGGCCAAGTGGAATTACCGAAATGATGTGACGGGCAACAGTGAGTCGGACTATCTGAAATTCTTTGACCTCTACCGCTGGAACTTCATGGAGTTCAATCGTTGAGCACAAACATTCAAGCGCTTTTTTCAGTTCTGACGGACGATCCGAGCGGTGCGATCTGGATCATCGCCGTGCTCAATTTGTTAAGCATCGCGTGTGGAACACGCCCGCGCATCTGGCAGGCAAAAGCATTCAAGATACTGATTTTTGCGCAACTATTACTCATCCCAATAGTTGCAGCTATCGGATTCCATTACGCCGTCCGACCGCCTGCGTGAAAGGTCAGCGCGATTTTTCCGGCGATTTCGCGCGTCGAATGCGCGGCGTCAGATCGATCGGCACCGGCGCGTTCCAGCCGAAGCGCAGCGCGGCCATCCGGATCGCGAAGCCGGCGCCGATCGTCACCGGCGCGGCGAGCGCGTCGGCGACGTGCGCGCCCGCAACGAGCCCGACGTGGAGTACGCTCGCGATGCCGGCGGCGATCGCGTAGACGGGCCCCGGCTGCACGAGCTGCGGCTGATCGCCGGCGAGGATGTCGCGCAGCACCCAGCCGCCGATCGCGTTGATCGTGCCGACGAGGATCGCGGCGAGCGGGCCGAGCCCCGCGTGCAATGCCTTCGACGCGCCGACGACCGCGAAGAAGCCGATCGACAGCGCGTCGAACACGACGAGCAGCGGATGCACCCAGCGGATCACGGTCGAGAAGAAGAAGCCGATCGTTGCGCAGATCAGCACGGTCAGCAGGTAGATGTAGTCGGTCAGGATCACCGACGGCCCGCTCTGCAGCAGCAGGTCGCGCATCATGCTGCCGCTGACGCCGGTGCTGAGCGTGAGGCAGAACACGCCGCTCAGGCCGAAGCGGCGCTCGACCGCGAACAGCGCGCCGGACAGCGCGCCGACCGCCGTCGCGCCGACCGCGAAGATCTGCGGGCCGCTCGCGAGATCAATCATGGCCGGCCCCCGGCAACGTGCACGTCGAAACGATGCTTGAACGCGTCATGGTGTCTCCCGTCGGCGGTCGTGTCTGTACGCGAGGGGCGCCCGCAAGCGCCCCGTCCGCGTTTTGCCTGCCTGTTACCGTTACTTCTTCTTCATCGGCGGCAGATCGGTGCAGGTTCCCTCGAACACCTCGGCGGCCATTCCGATCGACTCGCCGAGCGTCGGGTGCGGATGGATGGTCTTGGCGATGTCTTCCGGATGGCAGCCCATCTCGACCGCGAGGCACACTTCGCTGATCAGGTCCCCCGCATGCGTGCCGACGATCCCGCCGCCGATCACGCGATGCGTCTCTTCATCGAAGAGCAGCTTCGTGAATCCCTCGTCCCGACCGTTCGCGATCGCGCGCCCCGACGCCGCCCACGGGAACACCGCCTTGCCGTACTTGATCCCCTCGGCCTTGCACTGGTCCTCGGTTTTGCCCGCCCACGCGACTTCCGGATCCGTATAGGCGACCGACGGAATCTGCCGCGCATCGAAGTAGGCCTTCTCGCCGTGCGCCGCCTCCGCCGCGACGTGCGCCTCGTGCACCGCCTTGTGCGCGAGCATCGGCTGCCCGACGATGTCGCCGATCGCGAAGATGTGCGGCACATTCGTGCGCATCTGGTTGTCCACCGGGATGAAGCCGCGCTCCGTCACCGCGACGCCCGCCGCGTCCGCGCCGATCTTGTTGCCGTTCGGGCTGCGCCCGACCGCGACGAGCACCAGGTCGTAGCGCTGCGCGTCCGCCGGCGCCTTCTCGCCGTCGAACTTCACGTAGATCCCGTCCTTCCTCGCCTCGGCACCGACCGTCTTCGTCTTCAGCATCACGTTGTCGAAGCGCTTCGCGTTCATCTTCTCCCAGACCTTCACGAGGTCACGGTCCGCGCCCGCCATCATCCCGTCGAGCATCTCGACCACGTCGATCCGCGCGCCGATCGTCGAGTAGACCGTCGCCATTTCGAGGCCGATGATCCCGCCGCCGATCACGAGCATCCGCTTCGGTACCGACGCGAGCTCGAGCGCGCCGGTCGAATCGACAACGCGTGGATCCTCGGGCATGAACGGCAGCTTCACCGCCTGCGAGCCCGCCGCGATGATCGCCTTCTGGAAGCGCACCACCTTCTTCGCGCCGGTCGTCGCCTGGCCGTCGCCGTCGGTCACCGCGACCTCGACGTGATACGGATCGAGAAAGCGCCCGACGCCGCGCACGACCTCGACCTTGCGCGCCTTCGCCATCCCGGCCAGACCGCCGGTCAGCTTCTTGACGACACCTTCCTTGAAGCCGCGCAGCTTGCCGACGTCGATCGCGGGCCGGCCGTATTCGATCCCGTGATGCAGCAGCGCGGCCGCCTCGTCGATCACGGCCGCCGTGTGCAGCAGCGCCTTCGACGGAATGCAGCCGACGTTCAGGCACACGCCGCCGAGCGTCGCGTAGCGCTCGACGAGCACGGTCTTCATCCCGAGATCGGCCGAGCGGAACGCGGCCGAGTAACCGCCCGGGCCCGCGCCGAGCACGAGCATCTCGCATTCGACGTCGACCGTGCCGGTGTATGAGCCCGCCGGCGCGGGCGCAGTGACGGGCGCGGCGGGCGCGGCAGGGGCCGCCGCCAGTGCGCTTGCCGGTGCGGCCGGCGCGGCAATCACCGCATCACCGGCTGCCCCGCCGACCACGTCGAGCACGACGATCGTCGCGCCTTGCGACACCTTGTCGCCGACCTGGATGCGCACCTCGCGGACCGTCCCCGCGTGCGATGCCGGCACCTCCATCGTTGCCTTGTCCGATTCGAGCGTGACGAGCGGATCCTCGACCTCGATCCGGTCGCCGACCTTGACCAGCACCTCGATCACCGGCACGTCCGTAAAATCGCCGATGTCCGGCACCTTGACTTCGATCGCGTTAGCCATCGATTTCCCCCTAGACGAGCACGCGCCGCAGATCGGCGAGCAGATTGGCGAAGTAGACGTTGAAGCGCGCGGCGGCCGCGCCGTCGATCACGCGGTGATCCCACGACAGCGACAGCGGCAGCGTGAGCCGCCAGTCGGACTGCCTGCCGTCGGGCGACACCTGCTTCCAGAACGACTTGCACACGCCGAGGATCGCGACTTCGGGTGCGTTGATGATCGGCGTGAAGTGCGTGCCGCCGATCCCGCCGAGCGACGAGATCGTGAAGCTGCCGCCCTGCATCTGCTCGGGCTTGAGCTTGCCGTCGCGCGCGAGCTTCGCGAGTTCGCCCATCTCCTGGCCGATCTGGATCACGCCCTTCTTGTCGGCGTCGCGGATCACCGGCACCACGAGGCCGTTCGGCGTGTCGGCCGCGAAGCCGATGTGGTAGTACTGCTTGAGCACGAGGTTGTCGCCGTCGAGCGACGCGTTGAACTCGGGGAACTTCTTCAGCGCGAACACCGACGCCTTGATCAGGAACGCGAGCATCGACAGCTTGACGCCGGCCTTCTCGTGCTCCTTGTTCAACTGCACGCGGAACGCCTCGAGGTCGGTGATGTCGGCCTCGTCGTGGTTCGTCACGTGCGGGATCATCACCCAGTTGCGGTGCAGGTTCGCGCCGGAGATCTTCTTGATCCGCGACAGCGGCTTCGCCTCGATCGGGCCGAACTTCGTGAAGTCGACCTTCGGCCACGGCAGCAGGTCGAGGCCGGCGCCGCCGGCCGACGCGGCCGCGGGCTTCGCCGCTGCCGCCGCGCCGCCGCCTTTCGCGAACGCGTCGACGTCCGCCTTCGTGATGCGGCCGTGCTCGCCGCTGCCCTTGACCTTGCCGAGATCGACGCTCAGCTCGCGCGCGAGCTTGCGCACCGCCGGGCTCGCGTACGCGAGGCGGAACGCGGCTTCGTCGATCGCACCGGCGGGCGCGGCCGCTGCGGCCGCTGTGCTCGGTGCAGCGGGGGCGGTGGCCGCCTCCGGGGAGGGCGCGGCCGCAGCGGGTGCCGCGGCGGGCGAGGGCGCCGCGCTCGCCGCGCCGTCGCCCGTCTCGAGCGTCAGGATCACGGTGCCCTGCGACACCGCATCGCCGATCTTGACCTTCAGCTCGCGCACCACGCCGCCGAGCGGCGCGGGCACGTCCATCGTCGCCTTGTCGGATTCGAGCGTGACGAGCGCGTCCTCGGCTTTCACGACGTCGCCCGGCTTGACCAGCACCTCGATCACCGGCACGTCGGTGTAGTCGCCGATGTCCGGCACGCGCACCTCGGCGATGCCCCCGGGCGCGCTGACCGCGGCCGGCGGCGGCACGACCGACGGCATCGACGGGGCCGGCGCCGCCGGCTCGACGCCGTTGTGCGTCGCGGCCGCCGCGCTTTCGAGCAGCAGGATCAGCGTGCCCTGCGAAACGGTGTCGCCGACCTGGATCTTCAGTTCCTTCACGACGCCGGCCGACGACGACGGCACCTCCATCGTCGCCTTGTCGGATTCGAGCGTGACGAGCGCGTCTTCTGCCGCGATCACGTCGCCGGGCTTGACGAGGATCTCGATCACCGGCACATCGGTGAAGTCGCCGATGTCCGGCACGCGGATTTCATTGATTGTCGACATGTCTTCCCCATGAACACTTCGGTGCCGGTGCGCCGGCCGGCCGCCAACGCGGCCGTGCTCGACGCACCGGGCGGATTGCGAACGGGCGCGGCCGCGTCAGACCGTCCACGGATCGGGACGCTCGGCGTTCAGGCCGTACTTGCGGATCGCCTCCTCGACGAGCTCGGGCTTCACCGTGCCGTCGTCCGCGAGCGCCTTCAGCGCGGCCGCCGCGACGTAGTAGCGGTTGACCTCGAAGAACTCGCGCAGCTTCACGCGGTAGTCGCTGCGCCCGAAGCCGTCGGTGCCGAGCGTCACGTAGCGGCGCGGCACGTGCTCGCGGATCTGGTCCGCGTAGTTGCGCATGTAGTCGGTCGACGCGACGACCGGCCCCGCATGGCCGTCCAGGCAGGTCTCGACGTACGACTGGCGGCGCGGCTGCGTCGGATGCAGCAGGTTCCAGCGCTCGGCGCTCATCCCGTCGCGGCGCAGCTCGTTGAAGCTCGTCACGCTCCAGATGTCGGCGACGACGCCGAAGTCGTCGCGCAGCAGGTCGGCCGCCGCGATCACCTCGCGCAGGATCGTGCCGGAGCCCATCAGCTGCACGCGCGGCGCGTTCTTCGTCTTGGCCTTGCCGCCGTCGCGGAACAGGTACATTCCCTTGACGATCCCTTCCTCGGCGCCTTCCGGCATCGCCGGCTGCCGGTAGTTCTCGTTCATCAGGGTCACGTAGTAATAGACGTCCTCCTGCTCCTGCAGCATGCGCCGCATGCCGTCGCGGATGATCACGATCACCTCGTACGCGAACGTCGGGTCGTACGACACGCAGTTCGGAATCGTCGACGCGAGGATGTGGCTGTGGCCGTCCTCGTGCTGCAGGCCTTCGCCGTTCAGCGTGGTGCGGCCCGCGGTGCCGCCGAGCAGGAAGCCGCGCGAGCGCATGTCGCCGGCCGCCCACGCGAGATCGCCGACCCGTTGCAGGCCGAACATCGAGTAATAGATGTAGAACGGGATCATCGGCACGTCGTTGGTGCTGTACGACGTCGCGGCCGCGATCCACGAGCACATCGCGCCGGCCTCGTTGATCCCTTCCTGCAGCACCTGGCCGGATTTGTCCTCGCGGTAGTACATCAGCTGGTCCGCATCCTGCGGCTTGTACAACTGGCCGACCGCCGAGTAGATGCCGAGCTGGCGGAACATCCCCTCCATCCCGAACGTGCGCGATTCGTCCGGCACGATCGGCACCACGTGCTTGCCGATCTGCTTGTCGCGCACGAGCGTGCCGAGCATCTGCACGAACGCCATCGTGGTCGAGATCTCGCGCTCGCCGGAATCCTTCAGCAGGCGCTCGAACGTGGACAGCGGTGGCACCTCGAGCGACGTCGACTTGCGGCGACGCTGCGGCAGGTAGCCGCCGAGCGCTTCGCGGTGGCGGCGCAGGTACTGCATTTCCTCGCTGTCGTCGGCGAAGCGAATGAACGGCATCTCGTCGAGCTGATCGTCGGCGATCGGGATCTGGAAGCGGTCACGGAACTGCTTCAGCGAATCGTCCGTCATCTTCTTGGCCTGGTGCGCGATCATCTGGCCTTCGCCGGATTCGCCCATCCCGTAGCCCTTGACGGTCTTCGCGAGAATCACGGTCGGCTGGCCGCGATGCTTGACCGCCGCCGCGTACGCGGCGAACACCTTCGCGGGGTCGTGGCCGCCGCGGTTCAGGCGCCAGATGTCATCGTCGCTCATGTCGGCGACGAGTTCTTTCAGTTCGGGATACTTGCCGAAGAAGTGCTCACGCACGTACGCGCCGTTCTTGGACTTGAAGTCCTGATACTCGCCGTCGACGCATTCCTCCATGCGCTTGAGCAACAGGCCGGTCTTGTCCTTCGCGAGCAGGCGGTCCCAGCCGCCGCCCCAGACGACCTTGACCACGTTCCAGCCGGCGCCGCGAAACACCGATTCGAGTTCCTGAATGATCTTGCCGTTGCCGCGCACCGGGCCGTCGAGACGCTGCAGGTTGCAGTTGATCACGAACACGAGGTTGTCGAGCTTCTCGCGGCCGGCGAGCGAGATCGCGCCGAGCGATTCGGGCTCGTCGCATTCGCCGTCGCCGAGGAAGCCCCACACCTTGCGGCCGTCGGTCTTCGCGAGGCCGCGGCCTTCGAGGTACTTGAGGAAGCGCGCCTGATAGATCGCCATCAGCGGGCCGAGGCCCATCGACACGGTCGGGAACTGCCAGAAGTCGGGCATCAGCCACGGGTGCGGATACGACGAGATGCCCTTGCCGTCGGCTTCCTGGCGGTAGTTGAGCAACTGCTGCTCGGTGAGGCGGCCTTCGATGAATGCGCGTGCGTAGATGCCGGGCGACACGTGGCCCTGCACGTAGACGAGGTCGCCGCCGTGCTGCGCGGACGGCGCGTGCCAGAAGTGGCCGAGGCCGATGTCGTACAGCAGCGCGGACGACTGGAAGCTGGCGATGTGGCCGCCGAGCTCGGACGATGCCTTGTTCGCGCGCAGGATGATCGCGACGGCGTTCCAGCGGATCGCGGAGCGGATCTTGTGCTCGATCGCGCGGTTGCCGGAGGAGGGGGCCTCGAGCTCGGGCGGGATCGTGTTGCAGTAGGCGGTGGTCAGCGTCGACGGCATGTACGCGCCGACCCGGCGCGCGTCCTGCACGAGCCGCTCGACCAGATAGTTCGCGCGATCGTGGCCGCGGTGCTGCTGAACGGCCCGCAGCGCGTCGAGCCATTCCGTGGTCTCCAGAGGATCCTTGTCGGGCATTGCTTCCATGGGTGTCTCACTCCTTGCTCTGATCTGGATAATGACGCTCTTCCTGTTCCGGAAGAGCCGAAACCACTTCGAATAGAGATCCTGAATACCGGTTCTGGACGCCGCTCGCCGGCGACGTCACGCGGTAATCAGCTCGTCGAGCCTGAAGCGCGCGATCCGGTAGATCTCGTCGAGACTGGCGCGCAACTCGTCGGCACGGTTGTTGTTCAGGCGCGATTCGAAGTTCGCGATGATGCCGTGACGGTCGTAGCCGCGCACCGCGAGGATGAACGGAAAGCCGAACTTGTCGCGATACTCGGCATTCAGGCGCTGCAGCTTGTCGAATTCTTCCTGCGTGCATTGATCGAGCCCCGCGCCGCTCTGCTCGCGGGTCGACTCGGCGGTCAACTCGCCGCGCACCGCCGCCTTGCCCGCGAGTTCCGGGTGGGCGTTGATCAACGTGAGTTGCCGCGAGATGCCGGCCGCTTCCACCGTCTCCGACATCGAGCGATGCAGCGCGTCGATGCTCGCATAGGGGCGCCGGTTGGCCGCACTCTCCGCCACCCAGGGCGAGTGCTCGAAAATGCCCGCCAGCGTCGCGACAAACGCGTCGACGGCCATCGTATTCAGTTCGCTCAACGTGCATTGCTTCATGTTCGTGTCTCTTCGTCTCGTCTCAACCGATCGGCGCGGGAGCGGCGCACATTGCGAGGATGGCCCCGCTCCCGGCTCCGGGCGCACCCGGCCGCGTTATTTCGCGGCGCCGCCCTCGAACCACGCGGCGATCTTCTTGCGCTCGTCGTCCGTGATGTGCGTGACGTTGCCGAGCGGCATCGCTTTCAGCGTCACCGCTTGCTGATAGATGCGCTGCGCGTTCTGCGAGATCTCGTCCGGCGTATCGAGCAGCACGCCGGCGGGGGCGCTGCCCATCAGCGTCGGGTGCGCGGAGTGGCACTGGACGCAGCGCTGCTGCAGCACGGGCGCGACGTCGGCGACCGTGAGCTTCGGTGCGTTCGCGGCCTGCGCTTCGGACGCCATCGGCTTCGGTAGCGTCCAGACCAGTGCGCCGAACATCATCGCGACGCCGACGAGCGGCAGATACCACAGCACCTGGCCGCGGTGGCGCATCACGAAGAACTGGCGGATCAGCGCGCCGGCCACCATGATCATCACGAGCACCGCCCAGTTGTACTTGTTCGTGTACGTCATCGCGTAGTGGTTCGACAGCATCGCGAACACGACTGGCAGCGTGAAGTACGTGTTGTGCACCGAGCGCTGCTTGCCGCGCTTGCCGTAGATCGGGTTCGGCTCTTCACCCTTCAGCATCGCATCGACCATCTTGCGCTGGCCGGGGATGATCACGAAGAACACGTTCGCGGACATGATCGTCGCGAGCATCGCGCCCATGATCAGGTACGCGGCGCGGCCCGAGAAAATATGGCACGCAAGGAACGCGGCGATCAGCACGTAGACGGCGACGCAGATGCCAAGCACCCGGTCGTTCGTGCCGAGCGTGCGGCACAGCGTGTCGTACACGATCCAGCCGGCGGCGAGGAAGCCGAGCGCGGCGGCGACGGCGACCACGGGGCCCATGTCGAGCACGTTCGTATCGATCAGGTAGGTGTTCGGCGAGAACAGGTACAGCACCGTGAAGAGCGCGAAGCCGGACATCCAGGTCGTATACGACGGCCACTTCGACCAGTGCAGGTCGTCCGGCATTTCAGGCGGCGCGACCGTGTACTTCTGCATGTTGTAGAAGCCGCCGCCGTGCACGTGCCACAGCTCGCCGAACACGCCGCGCTTGCGCTGGTTCGCGTCGGTCGGCGGTTTCAGACTATTGTCCAGGGCGACGAAATAGAACGATTCGCCGATCCACGCGATCGCCGCGATGACGTGAAGCCAGCGAATCGCGAGATTCAGCCAGTCGGTGATAAAGCCTTCCATGAAACGCCTCCGCTTCGTAAGCGCAAAACACACAATGGCCTGTCGATGTGCGGCCACGGCCGTCGTGCCGACGCCGTGGCCGCGGTGAATGTCGATGCTTCGGTCAGCTGCCGCGATACGTGCTGTACGACCACGGCGACACCAGCAGCGGCACGTGATAGTGCGCGGCCGCATCCGAGACGCCGAAGCGCAGCACGACGCGGTCGACGAAACGCGGCTGCGGCACCTTCACGCCGCGCGTGGCGAAATAGTTGCCGACGTGGAACACGAGCTCGTACTCGCCGGTGACGAGCGCATCGCCTTCGAGCAGCGGCGCGTCGCAGCGGCCGTCGTCGTTCGTGGTGGTGGTTTTCAGTGCGCGGCGGCTGTCGCCGGTGACGGCGAACAGTTCGATCCTGATGTCCGCGCCGGGACAGCCGTTGGCGGTGTCTAGCACATGGGTGGTGAGCTTGCCCATCTGGAATGTTCCTCAGGTTGAAAGTGAAGCGTTCTCGGCGATCCGGCCGGAATGCACGGGTGAATGAGCTCGGTAATGCGGCAGTCGTTACCTGGCCGCCGACGGCTTGAGCGCGGTCTCGTGGACGCGCGCGTGAGCGGGCGGCACGCATTCGCGGGTGTCGCGCGGCTGCGCCGGCGGCTTGATCAGCATGCTGACCGTATCCGATACGAGGTTGCGCAGCCAGCGTACGTCGTCGGAGTAATGGCAGCGTTCGTGCCAGAGCTGGTAATAGCGCATCGGCGGAAAATCGAGCGGCGCCGGCAGCACCGCCAGCGGCATCGCCTTCGCGAAGTGATCGGCGAAAATGCGCGTCGTCGTGAAGATCAGGTCGGACTGGATCAGCGCGTACGGCACCAGCGTGAAATACGGCAGCGTGACGACCACGTGGCGCTTCATGCGTTCGCGCGACAGGCGGATGTCGATCGTGCCGCGCTGGCCGACCGAATCGGCGGGGGGCGCGACGTGCGATGCGCTCAGATACTGCTCGAGCGTCAGGTAGCCGCTCTTCGCGTGGCGATGGGTGTTGCTGACCAGGCAGACGACCTGATCGACGAACAGGTTCGACAGATGCAGTTGCTCCGGCGGCTCCGGCCAATTGCCGATCACGACGTCGAGCGTGCCTTCTTCCAGCGCCTGCTCGTAGTCGAACGACGGCCCGAGCGATTGAAACTCGAGCGTCGCGCGCGGCGCGGCTTTTCGGAAGCGCTCGATGATCGTCGGCATGAACAGTACGTTCACATAGTCGGGGCAGCCGATCCGGAAACAGCGGACCGACGTCGCCGGATCGAAGTCGCGCTGCTGAACGCGAATGCGCTCGATCTCGCGCAGCGCGATTCGCGTCGGCTCGATCAGGCGCAGCGCATATTCGGTCGGAATCAATCTGCCTTTGCCGCGAACGAGCAGCGGATCGTCGGTCAGCTCGCGCAACTTGCGCAGCGCGACGCTGATCGCGGGCTGCGATTGATCCAGCTTGACGGCCGTGCGCTTAACGCTGCATTCAGCCAACAGGGTGTGCAGAACACGCAGCAGGTACGTGTCTATCACTGAGCGTTGTTGAGTCATGTCTTTACCCAAACAGATCAAACAGCCGGGTGGATTCCGAGCAACGTGCACGCTCTATCGGGAATCCGGTAAAAAATTTGACATGCTAAGGATCGGGAATCGATTCAGGGACGCTCAGACATCCTTGCTCAAATCACCTCTTCGATATCCGGTTGGGTATCGTTTTCGAACGCCGGCAACGTCAGCCACCATTCGTCGCGAAATGCCTCCTTCAGAAACTGGATCAGCTCGGTCACCTTGGCCGGCACCAGTTTCGGCGACGGGTACACCACATGAATCTCCTGATCGGGCAGCATGTGATCGCCCATGATCTGCCGCAGGTGCCCGGTGCGAATCGACTCGCTCGCCGCGTAATACGGCACGATCGTGATGCCCATGTTGTTGCGGGCGGCCGTGATCAGCGACGACAGATTGTTCGAGCGCAGCCGCCCGTTCAGATACACCGATACCCGCTCGCCCGCCGGGGTGCGCATGCGCCAGTAGTCGTCCTCCTGAACGCTGCTGTAGATCAGGCATTCGTGGTCGGGCAATTCGACGTGCGTCCTCGGTTCGCCATGCTGTTTCAGATAGTCGGGCGATGCCACCATCACCCACGGATTCAATCCCAGATACCGGCCGCCCAGCGACGAATCGGCGAGCGAGCCAAGACGTATCGCCGCATCGAGACCCAGCGCAACGAGATCGACGTATCGATCGTCGTGGTTCATGTCGACGCGCAGATGCGGATGCGCCTGCATGAATTTGACGAGCAGCGGAGAAATGATTTGGCGTCCGAACGTCAGCGAAGTGCCGACGCGCAACAGGCCGTCGATGTGGGCGTCCCGGCCGGACACGACGCGCTGCGCATCTTCGTAGTCGCGCACGACGCACTTGCATTTCTCGTAGTACCGCGCACCGAGTTCGGTGAGGCTGATCGCGCGCGAGTTGCGGTTGAGCAGTCTCACGTTGAGGCGGCGCTCGATCGAGTTGATGTGCTTCGTCACGGTGGGCTGGGTCAGTTTCAATTCTCGTGCCGCCTTGGAGAAATTCCCCAGTTCAACGACGCGTGTGAAGACCTGCAGTTCCGTGAGTCGATCCATGTTTGCTCTCGATTGGTGCGTTTAATATAGGCTAACTCGCCGTTCGCTTGTTAGCTACTAGTCATTCCATGGAAGAATAGGTGGTATGCAAGTTCGCCCCGTTGTGATGCCGATTGCATCTGCCTAGCATCGGTCCACACCTCAACCCATCGACCGGGAGCAAGGGATTGCGATGACGCGGATGATTGCCGTAATGGGTGTCGAGCGGATGATGAACCACATCACGCTCCACGTCGACGACGTACCGGTCAGGCCGCCGCATATCGACGGCGCAGCGAACGGTGCATTCGGCAGGAAGGCTTGCGTGCTCAATACGATAGGTGTGCCACATATCGTCGCCGCACGTCATTTCCCTATGTGCGAACCACTCGATCCGGCTGCCATTGGTCAGGCCGGTCCGGTCGGCACGATCGACAAGATCGACGGAGGCGGAGGCGGATTCGGGTTACCCCGCATTCATTGACCGCCCATCGGGTATCCGCATCGAAACATTGCACGCGTTGCATGTAGACCGGCAGGCGGCCGGTCGCCGGATATGAAAAGTGCGTCCAGCACACCCACTTTCGAGACAGTCGGCTTTATATCAGGAGACCCCATGAACAAATCGACACATCCGGTCGACGAGGTACTGCCATTCGGGCAAATGCTGACCGTCGGGATCCAGCACGTGCTCGTGATGTACGCGGGCGCGATCGCTGTCCCGCTGATCATCAGCGCCGCGCTGAAGCTGCCGAAGGATCAGGTTGCATTTCTGATCAGCTCGGACTTGTTCGCGTGCGGCATCGTCACGATGATCCAGTGCATCGGCGTCTGGAAGTTCGGCATTCGCCTGCCGGTGATCATGGGGGTGAGCTTCGCGCCGGTCGGGCCGATGGTCGCGATGGCCGGGTCGGGGATGGGGCTGCCGGGCATCTTCGGCGCCACCATGGCCGCCGGCGTCTTCGCGATCCTCATCGCGCCGTTCTTCGGCAGGCTGATGCGGTTCTTTCCACCGATCGTCACGGGCACGATCATTCTGACGATCGGCGTCACGCTGTTCCCGGTGGCGATCACCTGGGCGGGCGGCGGGCACGACGCGCCCAATTTCGGCGATCCGATGAACCTGATGATCGCCACGATCGTCCTGGCCGTGATTCTCCTGATCAATAAGTATCTGTCCGGATTCCTGGCGAATATCTCGGTGCTGCTCGGCATGATCCTGGGGTTCGGGATCGCGCTCGCGCTCGGGATGGTGGATTTCTCCGGCGTCGGCGACGCCGGATGGTTCGCGCCGGTCTATCCGTTCGCATTCGGCATGCCGACGTTCAATCTGACCGCGATCGCGTCGCTGTGCCTCGTGATGGTCGTCGTGATGGTGGAGTCGCTCGGCATGTTCCTCGCGCTCGGCGAGCTCACGCGGCGCCCGGTCACCCATGAAGACGCGTCGCGCGGATTGCGCACCGACGGGCTCGGCACGCTGATCGGCGGCATCTTCAATACGTTTCCGCACTCGTCCTTTTCGCAGAACATCGGCCTCGTCGGCATTACCGGCGTGCGCAGCCGGTGGGTGGTGGTCGTGTCCGGCGCGTTGCTGACGTCGCTGGGGCTGTTGCCGAAGCTGTCCCACCTGATCGCGTCGATCCCGGTCGTCGTGCTGGGCGGAGCGGGCATCGCGATGTTCGGGATGGTCGCCGCCACGGGCATCAAGATCCTCGGCAAGGTCAACTACGAGAACAAGAACAATCTGCTGATCGTCGCGATCAGTCTCGGGGTGGGCGCGATTCCGCTCGTCTCCCCGACGTTCTTCCACAAGCTGCCGCACTGGACCGGCGCGCTCACCCACAGCGGCATCACGCTGTGCGCGATCGTGTCGATTCTGCTGAACGCCGCTTTCAATCGCGCCGAGACCGTCGAGGAAGTCGAAAGAGAGCTGGCCGGCGAATTCGGAGATTCATCGCACTGAAACCCGTTCCGTTTCGCGTGCGCGGCCACGATCGATTCGTCAGCGTTCCTGGTCGACGGTTCGACGATTCGACGCTGGAATAGCTGGTATGCAATCTCTTTGCATTGTGATGCCGCACAGCGAAACCTAACATCGCATTACGCTCCAATCCACAAAGCCGAGGAAGGTGAAAACGATGACGCGCATGACTGCCGTAGACGCTGCCGTACTGGTGATGGAGAAGGAAGGGATTACCCATGCCTTCGGTATTCCGGGGGCGGCCATCAATCCGCTGTATGCCGCGATGAGGCGGCGGGCCAGCATCACGCACACGCTCGCGCGGCACGTCGAAGGCGCGTCGCATATGGCCGAGGGCTACACGCGCGCCGAGCCGGGCAACATCGGTGTGTGCATCGGCACGTCGGGGCCGGCCGGTACCGACATGATCACCGGCCTCTACTCGGCGTCGGCCGATTCGATTCCGATTCTCTGCATCACCGGGCAGGCGCCGCGGGCCCGTCTATATAAGGAAGACTTCCAGGCAGTCGACATCGAGGCGATCTCGAAGCCGGTCACCAAGTGGTCGGTGACGGTGCGCGAGCCGGCGCTCGTGCCGCGCACGTTTCAGCAGGCGTTCCATTTGATGCGCTCGGGCCGGCCGGGCCCGGTGCTGATCGATCTGCCGTTCGACGTGCAGATGGCCGAGATCGAATTCGACATCGACACGTACGAGCCGCTGCCGGTCTACAAGCCCGCGGCGACGCGCGCGCAGATCGAGAAGGCGCTCGAAATGCTGAACGAGGCCGAGCGCCCGCTGATCGTCGCCGGCGGCGGCATCATCAATGCGAACGCGCCGGAACTGCTCGTCGAGTTCGCGGAGGCGACCGGCGTGCCGGTGATCCCGACGCTGATGGGCTGGGGCACGATTCCCGACGACCATCCGCAGATGGTCGGCATGGTCGGTCTGCAGACCGCGCACCGCTACGGCAACGCGACGCTGCTCGAATCCGACTTCGTGCTCGGCATCGGCAACCGCTGGGCGAACCGGCATACCGGCGGCGTCGACACCTATACGAAGGGCCGCAAGTTCGTGCACGTGGACATCGAGCCGACGCAGATCGGCCGCGTGTTCTGCCCGGATCTCGGCATCGTGTCCGATGCGAAGGCCGCGCTCGAGCTGTTCGTCGCGGTCGCGAAGGAATGGAAGGCCGCCGGCAAGCTGAAGGATCGCAGCGCGTGGCTCGAGCAGTGCCGCGAGCGCAAGCGCACGATGCTGCGCAAGACGCACTTCGACGAGGTGCCCATCAAGCCGCAGCGCGTGTACGAGGAAATGAACAAGGTGTTCGGCAAGGACACCTGCTACGTGAGCACGATCGGCCTGTCGCAGATCGCCGCCGCGCAGTTCCTGCACGTCTACAAGCCGCGCCACTGGGTCAACTGCGGGCAGGCCGGCCCGCTCGGCTGGACGATTCCGGCCGCGCTCGGCGTGTGCGTCGCCGATCCGTCGCGGCAGGTGGTCGCGCTGTCCGGCGACTACGACTTCCAGTTCATGATCGAGGAACTGGCCGTGGGCGCGCAGTTCAAGCTGCCGTATATCCACGTGCTCGTGAACAACTCGTATCTCGGGCTGATCCGCCAGTCGCAGCGCGGCTTCAACATGGACTACTGCGTGCAGCTGTCGTTCGAGAACCAGAACGCGCCGGAACTGGGCGAGTACGGCGTCGATCACGTCGCGGTGGTGGAGGGGCTCGGCTGCAAGGCGCTCAGGGTGTTCAAGCCGGAAGACATTCTGCCCGCGTTCGAGCAGGCGCAGAAATGGCTGAAGGAGTACAGCGTGCCGGTGGTCGTCGAAGTGATTCTCGAGCGTGTGACGAACATCGCGATGGGCGTCGAGATCGACAACATCACGGAGTTCGAGGATCTCGCGGCGGACGCGCGCGTCGACGCGCCGACCGCGACTGCGATGCTGGACTGACGGCGGCCGGGCACCGCGCCGGCCGCGGGCAGATGAACTGCCCGGCCGGCGTGACGTGCCACGGTGCGGTGCGATGACCATGGACCCGGCACCCGCGTATCGCGGTGCCGGCGATAAATGATATGCATTCCTGAGAATGAGCGAAGGAGACGCAGCATGCCGCGGTTCGCAGCCAATCTGACGATGCTCTTCAACGAGGTGGATTTCCTGGACCGGTTCGCGGCCGCTGCGCGGGCCGGCTTCAAGGGCGTCGAGTATCTGTTTCCGTATCCATACCCGAAGGCGCAGCTCGCCGACCAGCTCGCCGAGCACCAGCTGACGCAGGTGCTGCACAACCTGCCGGCCGGCGACTGGGCCGCGGGCGAGCGCGGGATCGCGGTGCTGCCCGATCGCGTCGGCGAGTTCCAGGACGGCGTCGGCCGCGCGATCGAGTACGCGAGCGCGCTCGGCTGCAAGCAGGTGAACTGCCTGGCCGGCATCGCGCCGAGCGGCGTCGCGCCCGACAAGATCCGCGCGACGCTCGTCGACAACCTGAAGTTCGCGGCCGGGAAGCTCGGCGAGGCCGGCATCCGGCTGCTGATCGAGCCGTGCAACACGCGCGACATCCCGGGGTTCTATCTGAACCGCAGCCGGCAGGCGCTGGATGTGATCGGCGAGGTCGCCTCCGACAATCTCTGGTTGCAGTACGACATCTATCACATGCAGATCATGGAAGGCGACCTCGCGCCGACGCTGCAGCGCACGTTGCCGTATATCGCGCACATGCAGCTCGCGGACAACCCGGGCCGCCACGAGCCGGGCACCGGCGAGATCCATTACCCGTTCCTGTTCGAGTTCATCGACCAGCTCGGCTACGAAGGCTGGATCGGCTGCGAGTACAAGCCGGCCACCGACACGGTGGCCGGACTCGGCTGGCTCGCGCCGCATCTGGCCTGAACTGAACGGCCACCGCACGACCTTCGAACGAACACTGAACGATCGCCGAACCATCACTGAACGATCGCTGAACGACCCCCGATACGGAGACACACACATGAAACTCGGATTCATCGGCCTGGGCATCATGGGCGCCCCGATGGCGGAACATCTGATCGCCGCGGGCCATCAGGTGCATCTATACAGCATTCCCAGCGTGCCGCAGGCGCTGGTCGACAAGGGCGGCATCGCGTGCGCGAGCGGCAGGGAAGTCGCGCAGCAGGCCGACGTGATCATCACGATGGTGCCGGACACGCCGCACGTCGAGTCCGCGCTGTTCGGCGAAAACGGCGTGGCCGAAGGCCTGTCGACAGGCAAGACCGTGGTCGACATGAGCTCGATCTCGCCGATCGCGACGAAGGCGTTCGCGCAGCGCATCAACGCGCTCGGCTGCGACTACCTCGATGCGCCGGTGTCGGGCGGCGAGGTCGGCGCGAAGAACGCGACGCTGTCGATCATGGTCGGCGGCGAGCAGGCGGCGTTCGACCGCGTGAAGCCGCTGTTCGAGCTGATGGGCAAGAACATCACGCTGGTCGGCGGCAACGGCGACGGGCAGACGACGAAGGTCGCGAACCAGGTGATCGTCGCGCTGAACATCGAGGCGGTGGGCGAGGCGCTGCTGCTGGCGGCGAAGGCCGGCGCGAATCCGGCGAAGGTGCGCGAAGCGCTGATGGGCGGCTTCGCGTCGTCGAAGATCCTGGAGATCCACGGCGACCGGATGGTGAAGCGCACGTTCGACCCGGGGTTCCGGATCGAGCTGCACCAGAAGGACCTGAACCTCGCGCTGCAGACCGCGAAGGCGCTCGGCGTGTCGCTGCCGAACACCGCGACCGCGCAGGAGCTGTTCAACGCGTGCGCGGCGCACGGCGGGTCTGCGTGGGACCACTCGGCGCTGGTGCGCGCGCTCGAGATCATGGCGAACTTCGAGATCGGGCAGGGGTCCTGACTATGACCATCGATACCCGTCGCAATCGCAATGCGAAGATCGTCGCCACGCTGGGCCCGGCGAGCGCCGATCGCGAGACCATCGAGGCGCTGTTTCATGCGGGGGCGGACGTGTTCCGCCTGAATTTCAGCCATGGCACGCACGAAGACCACAAGCAGCGGCTCGACCTCATTCGCGCGATCGAGGCGGACGTGGGCCGGCCGATCAGCGTGTTGCTCGATCTGCAGGGCCCGAAGCTGCGGATCGGCACGTTCGCCGGCGGGCCGATTCAGCTCGCGGCCGGCGATCGCTTCCGGCTCGATCTGGACAAGGACAAGCCGGGCGACCAGACACGCGCCGCGCTGCCGCATCCGGAGATCTTCGCGGCGCTCGAGGCCGGCACGGACCTGCTGCTCGACGACGGCCGCGTGCGTCTGCGCGTTGAGCGCTGCGGGCCGGATTTCGCGGAGACGCAGGTGATCAACGGCGGCCCGCTGTCGGACCGCAAGGGCGTGAACGTGCCGGGCGTGG
Organism: Burkholderia guangdongensis; assembly: GCF_013403875.1. GTDB lineage: Bacteria > Pseudomonadota > Gammaproteobacteria > Burkholderiales > Burkholderiaceae > Burkholderia > Burkholderia guangdongensis. The sequence continues at coordinate 116,957 of NZ_JACBNX010000016.1, forward strand.
TGCTGCCGCTGTCGGCGCTGACCGAGAAGGATCGCAAGGATCTGGACTACGGATTGACGCTCGGCGTGGACTGGATCGCGCTGTCGTTCGTGCAGCGTCCGGAGGACATCCGCGAGATCAAGGCGATCGTGCAGGGGCGCGCGGCGATCTGCGCGAAGCTCGAGAAGCCGGCGGCGATCCACAGCCTGGAGGAGATCGTCGAGGAGACCGATGCGGTGATGGTCGCGCGCGGCGATCTCGGCGTGGAGATGCCGGCCGAGCAGGTGCCGGCGATCCAGAAGCGGATCGTGCGCGCGTGCCGCAAGGCGGGCAAGCCGGTGATCGTGGCGACGCAGATGCTGGACTCGATGGTGGCGGCGCCGGTGCCGACGCGGGCGGAAGCGTCGGACGTGGCGACGGCGATTTACGACGGCGCGGACGCGGTGATGCTGTCGGCGGAGTCGGCGTCGGGCAAGTATCCGGTCGAAGCGGTGTCGATGATGAGCAGCATCATCGTGCAGACGGAGGCGGATCCGCATTACCGGGAAGGGCTGGAAGCGTCGCACGTGCCGCCGCGGGCGGAGCTGGCGGATGCGATCGGCTGCGCGATGCGGCGGGTGGCTGGGCTGCTGCACGTCGCGGCGACGGTCGCGTATACGAGTTCGGGCTACTCGGCGCTGCGCATGTCGCGCGAGCGGCCGGAGGCGCCGATCATCGGGATGACGCCGCGGCTCGCGACCGCGCGGCGCCTCGCGTTGGTGTGGGGCGTGCACTCGGTGCTGTGCCACGAGGTGGAGAGCGTGCCGGAGATGACCGACCTCGCGTGCCGGACGGCGCTGAAGGAAGGTTTCGGCGAGGCGGGGCGCTATGTCGTGATCTCGGCGGGCATGCCGTTCGGCAACGCCGGCACGACGAATCTGCTGCGGATCGCTCAGCTCTAGCCGGGCGGATCGCGGGCATCGTTCGTCCGTGGTGAAGTGAATATCGTTGCACGCGCAATCTCCTCAATCCGAATCAGCGAAGAGAAGGGAAGAGCAATGGCAAAAATCCAGGATATCCGTGGCTACGAGATTCTCGATTCGCGAGGCAACCCGACGGTTGCCGCGGTCGTCGTGCTCGACAACGGCGTGCGCGGCGAGGCGATGGTGCCGTCGGGCGCGTCGACAGGCGCGCGCGAGGCGATCGAATTGCGCGATGGGGATCCGAAGCGGTACGGCGGCAAGGGCGTCAGGAATGCGGTCGCGCACGTGAACGGCGAGATTCGCGCGGCGCTGGTCGGGCGCGACCCGGCCGATCAGGCCGGCATCGATCAGACGATGATCGATCTGGACGGCACGCCGACGAAGTCGCGTCTCGGCGCGAACGCGATCCTCGCGGTGTCGATGGCCGCCGCGCACGCGGCGGCGGCCGCCGCCGGCCAGCCGCTTTACCGCTTTCTGGCCGGTGGGCGGGCGCCGCTGCTGCCGGTGCCGATGATGAACGTGATCAACGGCGGCGCGCATGCGGACAACAAGGTCGACATGCAGGAGTTCATGATCCTGCCGATCGGCGCGCCGACGTTCGGCGAGGCGCTGCGCTACGGCACCGAGGTGTTCCATGCGCTGAAGGCGCTGCTGAAGAAGCGCGGGCTGAACACGGCGGTCGGCGACGAGGGCGGCTTCGCGCCGGATCTGTCGTCGAACGAGGAAGCGCTCGATGTGCTGATGCAGGCGATCGCAGCGGCCGGCTATCGGCCGGGCGAGGACATCTATCTCGGGATCGACGCGGCGAGCTCCGAGTTCTATTCGGACGGCGTCTACAACCTTGAAGCGGAAGGCAAGACGTTCAACTCCGACCAGTTCGCGGACCTGCTGGCGGGCTGGGTCGGCAAGTATCCGATCGTGTCGATCGAGGACGGGATGGCGGAGGAGGACTGGGGCGGCTGGAAGGTGCTCACGGACCGGCTCGCGAAGCAGACGCAACTGGTCGGCGACGACGTGTTCGTCACGAATCCCGCGATCCTGAAACGGGGCATCGATGAAGGGATCGGCAACTCGATCCTGATCAAGGTCAACCAGATCGGCACGCTGACGGAAACGCTGGCCGCGATCGACATCGCGCGGGCGGCGGGCTACACGACGGTGATGTCGCATCGTTCGGGCGAAACGGAGGACGTGACGATCGCGGATCTCGCGGTCGCGACGGCCGCCGGGCAGATCAAGACGGGCTCGCTGTCCCGGTCCGACCGGATCGCGAAGTACAACCGCCTGCTGCGCATCGAAGCGGAGCTGGGAAGCGCCGCGCACTTCGCGGGCCGTGCGGCGTTCCCGATGCTGCGATAGCCGCGCGATGCGGCCAGGCCTGGCCAGGCCAGACCCGAACCGAACGAGAGCGGAACGGTGAAGTGACCCCTGTCAACGGAGAGAGAAAGAGGATGGACGAAATCGTCATAGTGGCCGCCGCGCGCACGGCCGTCGGCAAGTTCGGCGGCACGCTCGCGAAGATTCCGGCGGCCGATCTGGGCGCGCTGGTCATCAAGCACCTGCTCGCGAAGACCGGCATCGGCGCCGATCAGGTCAGCGAAGTGATCATGGGGCAGGTGCTCACGGCGGGCGTCGGCCAGAACCCGGCGCGGCAGGCGACGCTGCGCGCGGGGCTCGACCCGATGGTGCCCGCGATGACCATCAACAAGGTGTGCGGATCGGGCCTGAAGGCCACGCATCTGGCCGCGCAGGCGATCCTCTGCGGCGATGCGCAGATCGTCATCGCCGGTGGCCAGGAAAACATGAGCGCGTCCGCGCACGTGCTGCCGAACTCGCGCGACGGCTTCCGGATGGGCGACGCGAAGCTCGTCGACACGATGATCAACGACGGGCTGTGGGACGCGTTCAACCACTACCACATGGGCGTCACCGCGGAAAACGTCGCGAAGAAGTACGGCGTGTCGCGCGACGAGCAGGACGCGTTCGCGGCCCACTCGCAGCAGAAGGCCGAGGCCGCGCAGAAGGCGGGCAAGTTCAAGGACGAGATCGTGCCGGTCGACGTGCCGTCGAGGAAGGGGCCGCCGCTGTCGTTCGACACCGACGAATTCATCAAGCACGGCGTGACCGCCGAGTCGCTGGCCGGCCTGCGCCCGGCGTTCGCGAAGGACGGCACGGTGACCGCGGGCAACGCATCGGGCATCAACGACGGCGCGGCCGCGGTCGTGATGATGTCGGCCACGAAGGCGCGCGAGCTCGGCCTCACGCCGCTCGCGAGGATCAAGGCCTACGCATCGGCCGGCGTCGATCCGAGCGTGATGGGGATCGGCCCGGTGCCGGCGTCGCAACTGTGCCTGAAGAAAGCGGGCTGGACGCCGGGCGACGTCGATCTGATGGAAATCAACGAGGCATTCGCCGCGCAGGCGATCGCCGTCAACAAGCAGATGGAATGGGATACCGGGCGGATCAACGTGAACGGCGGCGCGATCGCGATCGGCCATCCGATCGGCGCGTCGGGCTGCCGGATTCTCGTCACGCTGATCCACGAGATGATCCGCCGCGACGCGCGGCGCGGACTGGCAAGCCTTTGCATCGGCGGTGGGATGGGCGTGGCCCTGGCCATCGAGCGGTAAACGTACGTATCCGAGTGATCCGAGTGACCCGATTGACCCGAGTGACAGCACATAGCGAGCAGACATCATGACCATGACCATCAATACTCCGCAGGAATTCGCGACCCGCTGGCTCAACCTCGCGCAGCCGCGCCTCGGCGCGAAGCCGCTGCTTTGCACCGACGAATGGTTCGCGCCGGCCGAGCGTATGCTGAACCCCGATCCGGCCGTGTTCATCGTCGGCAAGTTCGACGACCACGGCAAGTGGATGGACGGCTGGGAAACGCGCCGCCGGCGCAACGGCGGCTACGACCACTGCATCGTGAAGCTCGGGCTGCCGGGCGTGATCAAGGGCGTCGACATCGATACGAGCCACTTCACCGGCAACTTCCCGCCGGCCGCGTCGCTCGACGCGTGCTACAGCGACGGCGATCCGGACGATCGCACCGAGTGGCACGAGGTCATCGCGGCGGTCAGCCTGCAGGGCAATTCGCATCACTACGTATCGGTCGAGGACGGGCGGCCGTGGACGCACGTGCGGCTGAACATCTATCCGGACGGCGGCGTCGCGCGGTTGCGCGTGTACGGCCAGGTGCAGTGCGACTGGGAGAAGCGCGACCGCAACACGCTGATCGATCTGTGCGCGGTCGAGAACGGCGGGCGCCCGGTCGTGTGGAACGACTCGCACTTCGGGCCGCCGCATCCGCTGCTGACGCCGGGGCGTGGCGTGAACATGGGTGACGGCTGGGAAACGCGCCGGCGCCGCGAGCCGGGCAACGACTGGCTGATCGTCGAGCTCGGTCATCGCGGCAGCATCGAGGAGATCGTCGTCGACACCGCGCACTTCAAGGGCAACTATCCGGACCGCTGCTCGATCCAGGCGGCGTGGGTGACGGGCGGCACCGAGCAGTCGCTGGTCACGCAGAGCATGTTCTGGCCGGTGCTGCTGCCGGAGCAGAAGCTGCAGATGGATGCGATCCACACGTTCAAGGAGCAGGTGCAGAAGATCGGGCCGGTGAGCCACGTGAAGCTGAACATCTTCCCCGACGGCGGGATCAGCCGCCTGCGCCTGCTCGGCAAGATCGCGTGACACGCCGGACAAGCGGCGAAGGAGAACGACGATGACTGGACAGACAATCAAGATCGAACCGCTGACACGCGAAGCGTTCGCCGAGTTCGGGGACGTGATCGAGTACGAGGGGCGCGACTTCTTCCACATCAACGACAAGATGGTCGAGCGGTATCACGACCTCGCGAAAGTGGACACGCAGGAGGCGGGCGGGCGCACGCTGGTGAGCTGGTTGCGCGCGAAGCAGAACACGTTTCCGTCGAAGGTGCGGTTCGTCGAGCGGCATCCGCTGTCGAGCCAGGCCTTCATTCCGCTCGACGACAATCCGTTTCTTCTGATCGTCGCGCCGCGCGGCGACGACGTGAAGCTCGAGGATCTGCGCGCGTTCGTGACGAACGGGCGGCAGGGCGTGAACTATCACCGCGGCGTTTGGCATCACGTGCTGATCGTGCCGAACCGGGACATGCAATTCCTCGTCGTGGATCGCGGCGGCGCCGAGAAGAACTGCGACGAGTTCTGGTTCCCGGAGGAGCAGCAACTCGTGCTGCAGCCGTAAGCGAGAGACGCGTGGAGCCGGTTGCCCGACGCGGCGCGCGTTGCGTCGGCGCCGGCGGCTGGCTCCCGAGCGAACGATAAAAACTGATCGAAGAGGAGTGCAATCATGGCGCAGCGAGTGGTACTGGTAACCGGTGGGATGGGCGGACTCGGCGAGGCGATCTGCATGAAGATGGCCGAAGCCGGCTATCGCGTCGCGACCACCTATTCGCCCGGCAACAAGCGGGCCGTCGACTGGCTCGCGTCGATGAAGGAGATCGGGCATGAGTTCGTCGCGGTGCCGTGCGACGTGGCCGACTACGAGTCGTGCGCGAACGCGGCCGCCGAGGTGGAGGCGAAGCTCGGACCGATCGACATCCTCGTGAACAACGCGGGGATCACGCGCGACATGACGTTCAAGAAGATGGACAAGACGAACTGGGATGCGGTGCTGCGCACGAACCTGGACAGTCTGTTCAACATGTCGAAGCCGATCGTCGACGGGATGGTCGAGCGCGGGTGGGGCCGGGTGATCAACGTGTCGTCGGTCAACGGCTCGAAGGGGGCATTCGGGCAGACCAACTATTCGGCCGCGAAGGCCGGCGTGCATGGTTTCTCGAAGGCGCTGGCGCTCGAGGTCGCGCGCAAGGGCGTGACCGTGAACACGGTATCGCCCGGCTATATCGGCACGGCGATGGTGACCGCGATTCCGAAGGACGTGCTGGATTCGAAGATCCTGCCGCAAATCCCGATCGGGCGGCTCGGCAAGCCGGACGAAGTCGCGGGCCTGATCATCTATCTGGCGTCCGAGGAGGCTGCGTTCGTCACCGGCGCGAACATCGCGATCAACGGCGGGCAGCACATGCAGTGAATGCCGGGCCGGCGCGCGCCGGCCCATGCGCTCGCGACCGGATTTCCGCGGGGCCGCGGGCGCGCAGGAAAACGTTGCGGTCCAGCCGTTGCAGGCCGATGTTCCATGCCGATGTTCCAGGTCGATTGATGGGGAAAAACATGACGAACACGTTGCCGCTGCCGCAAGGCATGGAAATCACGGGCGAGATCAGGCCGGGTGACGAAGTGGTTCTCACGCCCGACGCGCTCGAGTTCGTCGTGAAGCTGCATCGCGCATTCGAGCCGCGCCGTCAGGCGCTGCTGGCCGCGCGCGCTGAGCGCACGCAGCGCCTGGACGCCGGCGAGCGTCCCGACTTCCTCGCCGACACGCAGTCGATCCGCGACGGCGACTGGATCATCGCACCGCTGCCGGCGGATCTCGCCTGCCGGCGCGTCGAGATCACGGGCCCGGTCGAGCGCAAGATGATCATCAACGCGCTGAACTCCGGCGCCGATTCGTACATGGCCGATTTCGAGGATTCGAACGCGCCGAGCTGGACGAACCAGATCGACGGCCAGATCAACCTGAAGGACGCGGTGCGCCGCACGATCTCGCTCGAGCAGAACGGCAAGTCATACAAGCTGCATGACCGGACCGCGACGCTGATCGTGCGTCCGCGCGGCTGGCACCTCGACGAGAAGCACGTAACGGTCGACGGCCAGCGCATGTCCGGCAGCATTTTCGACTTCGCGCTGTTCCTGTTCCACAACGCGGTGGAGCAGCTCGCGCGCGGCGCGACACCGTATTTTTACCTGCCGAAGATGGAGAGCCATCTGGAGGCGCGCCTGTGGAACGACATCTTCGTCGCCGCGCAGGCGGCGCTCGGGATTCCGCGCGGCACGATCCGCGCGACGGTGCTGATCGAGACGATTCTCGCCGCGTTCGAGATGGACGAAATCCTGTATGAATTGCGCGAGCACAGCTCGGGCCTGAACGCGGGCCGCTGGGACTACATCTTCTCGGCGATCAAGAAGTTCAAGAACGACCGCGACTTCTGCCTCGCGGAGCGCTCGCAGATCACGATGACGGTGCCGTTCATGCGCGCGTACGCGCTGCTGCTGCTGAAGACGTGCCACAAGCGCCACGCGCCGGCGATCGGCGGGATGAGCGCGCTGATTCCGATCAAGAACGATCCGGCCGCGAACGACAACGCGATGGCCGGCGTGCGTTCGGACAAGGCGCGCGACGCGGGCGACGGCTACGATGGCGGCTGGGTCGCGCATCCGGATCTCGTGCCGATCGCGATGGAGGCGTTCGTGAAGGTGCTCGGCGACAAGCCGAACCAGATCGACCGGCAGCGTGACGATGTCCAGGTGACGGCAAAGGATTTGCTCGACTTTCGTCCGGAATCGCCGATCACCGAGGCGGGATTGCGCGAGAACATCAACGTCGGGATTCAGTACCTCGGCGCGTGGCTCGCGGGCGACGGCTGCGTGCCGATCCACAACCTGATGGAAGATGCGGCGACGGCGGAGATCTCGCGCTCGCAGGTGTGGCAATGGATCCGCTCGCCGAAGGGCGTGCTCGACGATGGCCGGAAGGTGACGGCGGAACTGGTGCACGCGCTCGCGGAGCAGGAGCTCGAGAACGTGAAGCAGGTGGTCGGCGGGGATCCGGAACCGTACGAGCACGCCGCGCGGATCTTCGGCGAGATGTCGACATCGGCGCATTTCACGGAATTTCTCACGTTGCCGCTGTACGAAAACGTCTGATTGGGGGCGGCGTCACGCTCTCCGTCTAGCGCTTGGCCAATACTTTAGGGTGGGAAGGGCATCACCGCTGATGCAGATCAAACACCCGCATTGTGTTTGTCATCCGCAATACTTAGCATACAGATTCCTTTCGATGTGATGATAAGGTGGCCGGCACCTGCCTTTCGGTGCCGGCTGTTTCTTTTTTTGTTCGATATCCTCATGAAAAAGAATCTGATTGCAATTGCACTGGTTGTCGCTCCTTTTTCTGCCGCATTTGCGGCGAGCGCCAACACCATCAACTTCCAGGGCGAAGTGGCCGACCAGACTTGCGAGGTCGCGATCAATGGCGCGACGGACGCTGCGTCGGTCCTGTTGCCGTCCGTTTCGACGGCGAAGCTGACGCTGGCGGGCAGCACCGCGGGCCTCACCACCTTCGCGGTCGGCGTGACCGGCTGTCCGGCGCCGGCCAAGGCCGCCCAGGCGATCAAGACCGTGTTCGCGGGCAACCAGGTCACGTCCGCCGGCAACCTCGGCAACACGGGGACCGCCGCGAATGTGTCGCTGCAACTGCTCGACCCGGCCGCGCCGTCGGCGCCGTTCGATCTGAATACCGCGGGTGGTTACAGCGCGTCGGGGCTGAGCTTGAGTGTGGGCCAGACGTCGGCGTCGTATGACTTTGCCGTTCAATACGTCTCCGAAGACGGCCGTGCGACTCCGGGCTCGGTCAAGGGCAGTGTCCAGTACCAGGTGAATTACCAGTAACGCTGGCGATCGGGGCCGGGGCCGGGCGAATTGCGTTGGCGACGATCCCGGGATGTCCGTGATGTCGTGCCGGAACGCGAATGTTCAGACTGGATCGGTGTTCGGAAAGTATGAACACGCAAAAATATTGAACAGATAGTCGCCGTTGTTCATAATATTTGCGTGTTCAACATTTCCGAACAGGCAAAATTCATGAACGACGACAGCCAGCGCGCGCTTCCACACTTTGATCGTCCGACTGAAGCCTTGATCAGACAGCTCGTCACTGCCGCAACCCGGCTTGCCAACGTTCCTCTGCGCGTTATCGACTTTCGTCCAGCCGAGCGAAGTGATGGCATGGTCGGAGAAGTGGAGCTCACGCTGGAAGTGAACGGTGCCGCCCAGCAATACACGCTCGTGGCCCGGGGCCAGATAAGATCGCGGGAGGCGATCAGGGTCCTTGCGGCAAGGAACCGTACGGCGCCTTTTCCGGTCCTCCTGGCGACTCCCTACCTGACGCTTGCGTTGGCGGACGAATGCGTCGAGCACGACCTGCAGTTCATCGACCTGGCCGGGAATCTGCATGTCCGTGCACCCGGCCAGTACATGCTGGTAACGGGCAGATCGGCGAATCCGGAGATCAAACGCCTGGCATCGAGATTGGGGAAGCCCGCGATCTCCGCGAGCGCCTCGGCGATCAGGATGATTTTTGTGCTGTTATCCGATCCGGGGCTGGTGAACCGTCCATACCGGGAAATTGCGGCAGCGGCGGGTGTGGCGCTTGGCACCGTTGGCAGCGTGTTCGACGACCTGCGTGAACGCGGCCTGCTGGCAGGCACGGACGACCGGCGGCTGCTCGATCGTGGTGCGCTCAGGGAGGAGTGGGCTATCAATTATCCGCTTCGCCTGCTGCCGAAGCTCAACGTGCAACGATTCGCGGCAGGGGACCCTTCCTGGTGGCAGCATGCCGAACTTCCAGTGGGGCAGGCATGGTGGAGCGGGGAGGTGGCTGCCGCCAAACTGACCGGGCAGCTTCGACCGTGCGCGCAGACGCTCTATGTCGAGCCCACGGCAAGACCGACCGTGACAATGGAACTCGCGAAGCGCCATCGCTTGCGGGCCGATCCCGCCGGCACACTGGAAATCATCGATGCCTTCTGGCATCTCGACGAGGCACGGACGGAAACCGTGACGGCGCCACCTTTGCTCGTGTACGCGGATTTGCAGCGTACGAGGGAGCCGCGAAACGCGGAGGCTGCGGTGTTGATTCGCGACGAACTGGAGCGCGGCGAATGACGGGGATACACCTCAAGAAATGAAAAAGGCCGGCATAAAGCCGGCCTTTTTAAAAACGTGGTGCCCAGGAGAGGACTCGAACCTCCACGATGTTGCCACCGCTAGGACCTGAACCTAGTGCGTCTACCAATTCCGCCACCTGGGCACGTCTTGCATCAAGCAAGACCGCCATTGTATCTCAATCCGAACCCATGTCAACAGTTTTTTGCGGCTACTGCTTAAAAAAATGAAGGCGCCCGCCGCGCGTCACCTCACCGGCGTCGACGCGGCAGGCGCGGCGCGGTCCGCGAGCGCCTCGAGCAGATCGGCCGACGGGACGAAGAACAGCGTGCCCGTCACCGGCCGGCTGTAATCGAGCAGACGATCGTAATTACCGGGCGGCCGCCCGACGAACATGTTCTCGAGCATCTGCTCGATCGGCGCGGGCGAGCGCGCGTAGCCGATGAAGTACGTGCCGAACTCCCCCGCGCCGGGGCGGCCGAACGGCATGTTGTCGCGCAGGATCTTCACTTCCTTGCCGTCCTCGACGAGTGTCGTCAGCGAGCTGTGCGACCACGACGGTTTGACTTCGTCGTCGAGCTCGATGTCGGAGAGCTTCGTGCGGCCGATGATGCGTTCCTGCTGCTCGACGGACAGCGCGTTCCAGCCGGTCATGTCGTGCAGGTACTTCTGCACGATCACATAGCTGCCGCCGGCGAATTCGCCGTCTTCTTCGCCGATCACGGTGAAATCGGCCGCCTCGCGTCCGGCCGGATTCTCGGTGCCGTCGACGAAGCCGATCATCGCGCGCTGGTCGAAATAGCGGAAGCCGTGCACTTCGTCGACGACCTTGACCGCGTCGCCGAGCCGGCCGAGCAGTTGCGTCGCGAGTTCGAAGCAGAGATCCATTTCGTTCGCGCGGATGTGCAGCACGATGTCGCCCGGTGTGCCGGGCGCGACGCGCGCGCCCGAGCCGATTTCGCGAAACGGGTGCAGCGACGCGGGGCGGGGCGCGCCGAACAGCGCGTCCCACGCACCGGAGCCGAATCCGCACACGCACGACAGATTGCCGGCCGGCACGCGATGGCCGATCGAGCGGACGAGCGCGGCGATGTCGGCGCACCACGCGCGCACGGTGTTCGCGTGCTCGGCGCCCGGCGTCAGCGTCGCGACGATGAAGATCGCGCTGCGGGTGATGGGCGTGGACACGGCTTGCGGTTCGGGAGTCGGTGTGCGCATGGGTCGAGTGTCGGTGAAGTCGAGGGGTGGATTAGCCGAACGGGTACGCGAAGAAGGCACTCGCAGCGGCCGATTCGTCGCGCGGGCCGTTGATTGTGCGCCGCTCGGCCGCAAGCGACAAGATCGCGCGGCGCGTCACGGGTGCCCGGGCACGCGGCCGGGCTGCAGCAGGTCCGCCACCGTTTTAGGCAAACGCCGAATTGCATTCCGTCGCGATGGTTTAAGCTGCTTGGCGGGCGCTTCGCAAGCCGCGGCGACGCCCACCCAAAGGCCGGCGGCCGGGTTCAATTTCGCGGTCGAGAGGCTCGCGATGATCAGTGACGGTTCTTCGCCAGGCGGGGCCTCCGGGAACGAAGCCGGAATCGGTGCGGGTGGCGCCGATCGTTCTGTCCCGGAGGAGGAGCAGTCCCCGCACAGCAATCTGCGCTTCCACCAATTCTTCCCGACGCTGACCGAAGCCGAGATCGAGCGGGTGCATCGATTCGGCACGCTCTGCCGTTATGCCGCGGGCGAGATGCTTTATCGGGCGGGCGGCGTCAGTCCCGGCATGTTCGTCCTGCTGTCGGGGGCGGTTCGTTTCGCGGGACGCGACGGCCTCGATCGGCGGCGCTTGCTCCGTTCCGACGTCCGGCGAGGCGAATTCACCTCCGACATCGGCATGCTGTCGGGCAAGCCCGCCCTCGTCGATGCGGAGGTCGTCGAAAACGTCGAAGCGCTCGTGATCCCGCCGGACAGGCTGCGCGCGCTAATGGTCGCGGAGGCCGAGCTCGGCGAAAGAATCATGCGCGCGCTGATCCTGAGGCGCGTCGCGGCGATCGAGCGCGGACAGGGCGCGGTGCTCGTGGGCTCGCCCGATAGCGCCCGGCTGCTCGCGCTGCAGCACTTCCTGCGGCGTAATGGTTTCCCGCATGCGACGCTCGACGTCGGTGATGCGGACGCCATCGCACTGCTCGAGCGCCTGACGCCTCAGTGTGACGACATGCCGCTCGTGATCTGCCCGGACGGCACCGTCCTGCGCAATCCGGACGAGGGACAGCTCGCGTCGTGTCTCGGGCTGCTTCCGGAATTCGAGCCCGGGCATCTGTACGATGTCGCGGTCGTCGGCGCCGGACCGGCCGGGCTGGCGACGGCCGTGTATGGCGCATCCGAGGGCCTGTCGGTGGCCGTTTTCGACTGCCGCGCGCCGGGCGGTCAGGCGGGCACGAGCGCGCGCATCGAAAATTATCTCGGCTTTCCGACCGGCATTTCCGGGCAGGCGCTCGCCGGAAGGGCGTTCAATCAGGCGCAGAAATTCGGCGCTCACATTGCGATCCCGACGGAGGTGGCGGCGTTGCATTGCGACGTCTCGCCGCTCGAAGTGGAACTCGCCGGCGCGCGCCGGATCATCGCGCGCACGGTGGTCATCGCGAGCGGTGCCGAATACCGGCGTCCGGACGTGGCGGGGCTCGGGCGCTTCGAAGGTCGCGGCGTCTATTACTGGGCAACGCCGATCGAAGCGCGGCTGTGCCGCAACGAGCCGGTGCTGCTGGTCGGCGGCGGCAACTCAGCGGGGCAGGCGGTGGTGTTCCTCGCGTCGCACGCCGCGCATGTGCATGTGCTCGTCCGCGGCCCGGACCTCGAGCACAGCATGTCGCGCTACCTGATCGAGCGCATTGCGTCGCTGCCGAACGTGACGCTCCATACGGATAGCGAAGTAACAGGGTGCGAAGGCGGCGAGCGTCTCGAACTCGTCCGCTATCGTCGGCGCGACGGCGTCGCCGAGAGCCTCGCGACGCATCATCTGTTCCTGTTCATCGGCGCCGATCCCAATACGAACTGGCTGCGCACGTGCGGCGTAGCGCTGGACGCGAAGGGCTTCGTGCTGACCGGCGCGGACGTCGGGGCAGAGGGGGGCGTGCGCCCGTTGCAGTTGCCGCTGCAAACGAGCATCGCCGGCGTATTTGCGATCGGCGATGCCCGGTCGGGCTCGACGAAGCGCGTCGCGGCGGCCGTCGGGGAAGGGGCCGCGGTCGTCGCGCAGATTCACCAGTTTTTGGCGGCGCGAACCTGACGTACGCACGTAACGAATACATCGGATGAATGGTGTTTCATCAGGGTGTACTTAATCCAGCGAAATCCACAGCAACCGCTTCTCCCGTCACGACGGCATTCGGGCGCAAAAGGGATAAACCCGGCCGCCGCTTTGCCGATAACGCAGGTCCAGTGCCTGGGAGAAGCGTATGAAGCCGCCCGTCATCCTCATCGTCGTCGCCGCGCTGACCGGCTGCGCGCAATTTCAGCCCGGACGTCAGGACGCGAGTGCGCGCGGCGACGTATCGGCCCCGCCGGCGAAGCTCGTCGATTTCGTCGTGCCGGCCGATGCGCTCGGCGCACGCGATCCCCAATTGACCGCGCTGCTGGCGAAGGTCGGCATGGTTGCGTCGAAGCAGCCGCAACCGACGACGATTCGCGTGGCGGCGACGCCGCCCGATTTCGGCTACCTGAACCAATCGATCCGGCGCGGTATTGCGGCGCAGCGCGCGGCTTATGTCCGCGTCGAGAACGTCGCGGTCGGTAGCTGCCAGCCATACAGCATTCAAATCAATCCGACGCAGTGACGGGAGGTCTTGAGATGCTACGACTATTGATTTGCTCGGCCACGATCGTGTGCGGCACGGCGGTTGCGGCCCCGCCCGCCGACTCGCTGCATTCGGGCGCCGCGTTCGGTCTCGATTCACCAACGGCTTCCGCACCGCCGGATCAGGTATTTCCGCCGCTGCCTTCGCTGGCGTCGTTGCCGCATTCCGCGAACGGTGACGATGAGGCGCCTGCTTCCGCGAGCGTGCGTCACTCGAAGAAGTTTCGCCATGCGCCGGTGAAAAAACCGCCGGAGTTCCAGGTGCATCTCGTGGTGACCGGCGAGTCGCGCGCAGCGCTCGCCGCCGTGGACAAGCAACTCGACGCATTGATTGAGAACGGTGCGCGCGATCGTCGCGTCACCGGGCAGGGCGCGTCTTCGATCGCGATGTCGCCATGAACCCGCGCAATCGAATCGGCCTGCGGGTCGTGGCGAACATCCGGCATGCGTCGAGGCGGTGGCGTCGTGTGCAAGGTCTGGCGATCGCTGTCTGGCTGGGCACGGTGTTTCCCGCGCCTGCCTGCGCGCAGGATGCTCAACCCGCCGACTCTTGCTTCGAGCAGGCAGCCAGCTACCAGGGCGTCAACCCGCGAATCCTGCGGGCGATCGCATGGTTCGAATCGAAGGGCAATCCCGACGCTGTGCATCGAAACGCGAACGGCAGCGTCGATGTCGGCCAGGCTCAGATCAACTCGGCGCATTTCGGCGAACTGCGCCGGTACGGTGTGCCGCCGGGCGCGCTGAGGGACGCGTGCGTGAACATCTACGTCGCGGCATGGATGCTGAAGCGAAAGATGATCCGGTACGGGAACACGTGGCAGGCGATCGGCGCGTATCACTCGGAAACACCGCGCTTGCGCGACGACTACGCGCGCAAGATTCACGCGGTGCTGGTTTCGTGGGGGCTGCAGGAGTAACCGGCACGAAAGAGCAAGCGGCCGGATGCCTGAAAATGAAAAAGGCCGGCATAAAGCCGGCCTTTTTAAAAACGTGGTGCAGGAGAGGACTCGAATGAATTGGATAAGTATTTGAATATAAAAAGTTTTATTTATTTATATCCATGTTGTATACGCATATGTATACGCAAAAAATATGGAACGTGATGGAACAATGTCGTGCTGCTTCGTTTTTTTGTGTCGACCCTTATCTGCCAGGGGTTTGCCGGAGGTTGCTCGCTCGGAAATCGCCGCTGGCTACACATCTAGCTACATATTTCGGGGCCGGTTGTTAATGGCATACCCTGGGTGAGATAGGTGGCCTCGAGTGGCGATACTGCCTGAAACAGTACCAGCCTGTCACGCCGGGGGGCGCGGGTTCGAGTCCCGTCCGCTCCGCTCGTTAATATCGACGTACTCGGGTTGGTTCATCGCGAAGATCACCACCCCTCTGTTTGAAATAAATCTCGCGCAGCCGACCTGGAGGCAGGGGGAACGTGTCGGCTGCGCGCACTGGGCGGGGACCTAAACGCTTAAAGGTATGACGGGTCGTAACCTGGTCTTTGGTACAGCGTGTCCCACTTGTCGCGGATGTCGGGGTGGTAGACATCCCTGACCCAGGCAGATGGCTGTACGATCTCGATTCCCACTGAAACGGACCCTTTGCCGTATCCAAGGATGTTGGTCACGGCCTTCGTGATCTCGTCGGAAAGCTGCTGCTTTTGCTGCTCCGACTTACCCGGCCATAACTTCACGATGACGTGCGGCATGATTGACTCCCGTTATCGGGCAGCAGCGGCGCCCGGATACTGCTCGTCGCTGACGTGTTCGAGCCAATCGACGACCTTGCCGTCGAGCGCTTCCTGGATGGCGATATGCGTCATGGACGTGTCGGCGGACGCGCCGTGCCAATGTTTTACGCCTGCGGGAATCCACACCACGTTGCCCGGACGGATCGTTTCGAGCGGACCACCCCAACGCTGCACACAGCCGCAGCCGGCTGTAATGATCAGGGTCTGGCCGAGCGGGTGCTCGTGCCAGGCGGTACGAGCACCCGGCTCGAAAGTGACGCTGCCCCCGGAGGCACGAGTCGTGCCGTTGGGCTGGAACAGCATGTCCACGCGAACGCTGCCCGTGAACCAATCGGCAGGGCCCTTGGCGGAAGGAACGCTCCCGCAACGCTTGACTTCGATTTCCATTTTCCGACTCCTGTTTCGACGTTCGCTTGTGGTGACCGGACGCGCCACGCAGCCGATAGATGAAGTGTGCTGATCGATCACTTCCCCCGGTAGCTGCTAGACTTCGCAAACAGATATGAGCCATATTCATAATGCCGAACATTGACCTGAATGTCCTGCGGGCATTTTTTGTCGTCGCGCGCGAGCGGAGCTTCACCCGCGCGGCGGCACAGCTTGGCGTGTCGCAATCCGCGTTGAGTCATTCGATGCGCGGTCTGGAAGAGAAAATAGGGTTGCGATTGCTGACCCGGACCACCCGTGGCGTTTCGCCCACCGAAGCGGGTGAACGTTTGTTGTCGAACGTCGGACCCTACTATGAGGGGATCGAGGCGGAACTGGAGTCGTTGAGTGCGTTACGGGAGAAACCAGCTGGTCTCATCCGCATTTCGGCTCACGATCACGCGGCCGATACCATTCTCTGGCCGAAGCTGAAGGCGGTGCTGCGGAGTTATCCTGACATCTCGGTCGAGATAAACATCAACTACGGTATGGTCGATATCGTCGCGGAACGGTTCGACGCAGGTGTGCGCAGCGGGGACTTGATCGCACAAGACATGATTGCCGTGCGTATCGGTCCAGACTTCAAAATGGCGGTCGTCGGTTCACCAGACTACTTGATGTCGAATGGGCATCCGGCCACGCCGCAAGATCTGGCGGCTCATAACTGCATCAACCTTCGCCTTCCGACGCGTGGTGGGTTGTACGCCTGGGAATTCGCCGGGAGGCGTGAAGCGTTGCACGTGAACGTGCACGGTCAATTTATTTTCAATTCAACGCCTCAGATGCTCGACGCTGCGCTGGAGGGATACGGACTGACCTACGTCCCGTACGATCTGGCTGCGCCGCATCTGGTCGAGGGCCGACTGGTGAGCGTTCTCGAAGAATGGTGCCCGACGGTGCCCGGCTATCATCTTTACTACGTGAGTCGGCGACAAACATCGCCGGCATTTGCATTGATCGTCGACACGCTTCGGCACCGTGATTGATGGCGAACGTTTGGTCTGCTTCTAGACGGCAACCTTCAGTGACCGCAATAAAACGTCTTGCAGCTGCTGGTGCTGCGACTGTGGCGGGTTGGTCAATGTCAACTTCTGGCCGAGCTGAGTCAGGCGATCCGACGCTGCCTGTTTGATCTGGTCCAACCTTTTACATCGTAGGAGACTTCGGTTACTGCGTCCGCTGTTGCCGGGGTATCAGGTGCCAACCCGTGGTGCCTACGGCATCCGTTTCGAGGCTCAGTTCTGCGGCGCGCACCGCCTGTGGGGCACTGTAATCTAGAAAACTGTGTGATTGCACCAGTTCTGAAAGGAATTGGATAACCGCACGCATTGCATGCGAGCGCCGCGCATCGCGATGCGTGAGAAGTCATACCCACGTAAACTACGAGACCAGGTCGACCGCCGCATGTGTGGCGGTGCGCGAAAACGAGGTCGGGTCAATGGGATAGCGCTTGCACAGCACGGTTAATTTGACGAAACATTTCTAGATCAGAAAGATTTTTTATAAACAGGAATTTTGATATGCAAATAAATCGATCTGATATGGCGGATTTGATCTATTTCCTGGCTATTGCTCGGCAAAGGAGCTTTAGTCGTGCCGCGATAGAGCTCGGGGTGAGCGCCTCAACACTGAGCCATGCATTGAAGGGGCTCGAAAGCAGACTTGGGGTTCGTCTACTGAACCGTACGACTAAGAGCGTCACGCTGACTGCTGCGGGAGATGCGTTGGCAGCCGCGATCGGGATGCCTTTCGAGGCAATCGACACGGCTCTGGAGACCCTGAATCGTTTCCGGGATGCGCCCACCGGCCGCATCCGCATCAATGTTGCCGTCGAGGCTGCGACGTTGCTGCTAGGACCGATCCTGCCCACTTTTGTCGAGCGCTATCCCGACGTAGAACTGGATATCGTTGCGAGCAACCGTCTGGTCGACGTAACAGAGGGAGGCTTTGACGCGGGTATTCGCTACGGCGGTACTGTACCGGAGGACATGATCGCACAGCGCCTTTCCGCGAATATACGTTGGGTTGTCGCAGGGACGCCTGGCTACCTTGGTCGGTTCGGCATCCCCAATCACCCCAATGATCTCCTCGAGCATCGCTGCATAAGCAATCGCCTTGGTGATGATCGAATTTACCGGTGGGAATTTGAACGGGGCGATGAGAAGCTTGAGATGACCGTTCCATCTTCATTAACGGTCGACCAAGCTGAAACCGGACTCGTCGCAGTGCTCGGCGGAGCAGGACTGATGTACTTTCCCGAACCTCTCGTCGCGCCGTACGTGAAGGAGGGGCGACTGCGTCTCGTGCTCAATGACTGGGCTCCTTCCGAGCCAGGTTTCTACATCTACTATTCCAGCAGACGCCAGATGCCTACCGGCCTGCGCCTCTTGATTGATCTTGTCCGTGAACTTCAGCCGCTTGGATTGTAATTGGCGCTGGCGATAAGCACCCCTATGCTGTCGCTGCCTGTCTGGAATGAGGTGGACGGCTGATGCAAGCACATCGCTGTCGACCGACGCACAATTGCTCACGGATGATCCATGTCCCGTTGTTTGTGAGCAGTATTCAATGCTTCATGTGACGAGCGGTGGGTATTCGCCCATCAATGGAAATCTTAAAATTCGCTTGTTGCCAGTTAATTTCCATAGTTATTGACTTAACTAAATTCCGTGAATTATCGGACTGGCACCGTATGTGAGTTCAATTTAAATTGAGAGGTATACGTGCAATACGTCAACCTTGGTCGAACGGGCCTCAAAGTTTCGCGGCTCTGTCTGGGCTGCATGAGTTACGGTGATCCAGATCGTTTGCCCCAGCCCTGGTCGCTGGATGAAGAAGCTTCGCGGCAATTTTTTCGGCAGGCGCTGGAGGCGGGAATCAATTTCTTCGATACGGCCAATGTCTACTCGGGCGGTAGTTCCGAGGAGATCACCGGCCGGGCGCTCAACGACATGGCAAGGCGCGATGAAATCGTCGTTGCGACAAAGGCTTTTTTCCCGTGGAGAAATGCGCCCAACACTGGTTTCCTGTCGCGCAAGGCGCTGCTTCAGTCAATCGACGACAGCCTGACCCGGCTCGGTATGGACTACGTCGATCTCTTTCAAATCCATCGCTTCGATCACGGCACACCGGTCGAGGAAACCATGGAGGCGCTGCACGATATCGTGAAGGCCGGGAAAGCGCGTTACATCGGCGCATCCTCAATGGAGGCGTGGCGCTTCGCCAAGATGCAGCACATTGCGGAGCGTAACGGCTGGACGCGTTTCGTCTCGATGCAGCCGCAATACAACCTTCTTTATCGCGAAGAGGAACGCGAGATGCTGCCACTTTGTGCGGACCAAGGGGTGGGCGTCATTCCGTGGAGTCCGATGGCACGAGGGAGACTGACGCGTGACTGGAGTGAAAGCACCCATCGGGCGAGGAACGATGCGTTCGCTCTTCAGATGTATCTGAACACCGAGGAACAGGATCGGAAGGTGATCGAGGTAGTGGCGCGGATCGCGAATGAGCGTGGCGTACCGCGTGCACACGTCGCACTTGCCTGGCTACTGGCGAAACCCGCAGTGACGGCACCGATCGTCGGGGCAACGAAAACCGAACATCTCGCTACGGCCATTGCCGCGCTCGACTTCTCGTTGACGAGTGACGAGATCGCTGCGCTCGAAGCGCAGTATGTACCGCATCCGGTCGACGGCATCGTACCGCCGCTTCCGATCGAGCCCCCAGCGATTACGCTGCCGCGCGGCTGAGCGTGCCAAGCTGCCTCTTCGATAGGCGTGCCCATCCGTGCATCCAGCACGGACAGTTGACGCATAGATGTTCGGTACGCTGAACGATTGGGTCGACGAGTCTGTCGAACAACTCGATCACATGGACACTATCAATTTTTCCGGCGTCCGTGGGCATCTGCATGATGCGGCCAAAACGACATAGTGGCGCAGGCCGCCGCTGCAGCTCGCGGTGGCCGCGGGGCGGCCATCGCTATTCGAGATCATCCCGCCGGCCGGTAACCGGGTTTCTTGTATAGGGTTTCAGGTTTATCCCGGATATCCGGATCGTAGACGCGCTCGAGCCATTTTCCATTCGGAATGTCTTCGATGCCTACCGACACAGCGCTGTCCTCGCAGCCGAGAATGGTAACGACAGTTTTCGCGAGAGCATTCGCAAGTTCGGCTTTTTTTTCCTCCGTTCGTCCCGCGGTGAGCTTGACTACGACGTGTGGCATAGGTGTTCCTGGCGGATTTGTCGCCGCATTGATTGAATGTGTCAGGAAAGGAATATCAGCTGATGATAATCGCCGGCTACCGGAAAATTCTCAACCTTCTTGTTGAGTCGGGCGGAACAATATCTCATTCACATCCACTTCTTCCGGTTGACTGATCGCGAACGAAACCATTCTCGCAAACGAGTCGGCCGGAATCGCATACGACGATGATCGGGTGCGCACGTTGGCCTCGATGTCTACTTCACTGATGCCGTCGATCAGTTCGCTCGATACCGCTCCCGGCGAGATGATGGTGGTTCGGATGTTGTACGGCTTGACCTCCTGACGAAGTCCTTCCGACAATGCACGTACAGCAAACTTGGTGGCACTATAGACCGCGCCGGCGGGGATGAGT
Source organism: Burkholderia guangdongensis (assembly GCF_013403875.1). GTDB lineage: Bacteria > Pseudomonadota > Gammaproteobacteria > Burkholderiales > Burkholderiaceae > Burkholderia > Burkholderia guangdongensis. The sequence goes on from NZ_JACBNX010000016.1 coordinate 137,360, forward strand.
CGATGCCCGGCCACCGACGAGACGTTGATGATGTGACCGCTTTTTTGCGCCTTCATATAGGGAAGAGCGGCTGCGATACCGTAGAGTACTCCCCTGATGTTGACGTCGATCATCTGATCCCATTCGTCGACCTTCAGGCGTTCGAGCGGCGACAGAGGCATCACGCCTGCATTGTTCAGCATGACGTCGATACGGCCGTAGCGTTCTACCGCCGTATCGACGAGCTGCTGGACTTGCTGTCGGTTACAGACATCGGTTTCGACGGCAATGGCCGATCCGCCTTTGCCGATGAGCTCGTTGGCCAGCGCTTCGATGCGGTCAAAGCGGCGTGCGCCGAGTACGACTGTCGCACCCTCAGAAGACAGGCGGCGCGCGGTCGCGGCGCCCAGTCCGCTACTGGCGCCGGTGACGACGACGATCTTGTTCGAAATACCGGCGCTCATGATGAGTTCCTTTCTTGTTGATGCTGCGGAGAGCGGCGCAGCCACAGGGCAATGGGCACCGAGCAAAGTGCGAGAATCGCGGCGATGAGGAAGACGGGGCCGAGTCCGATCACATTGGCGACGAGGCCAAGCAGCGGTGCGAAGATGCCGAGCGCCAGATCGATGAAAGCCGTGTAGACGCCCATCGCGAGCCCCCGTGCTTCCACTGGCGCCCGTGCCACAGCTTCCATGCCAAACCCCGGGTAGACGAGCGCATAGCCGAAACCGGCCAGTGCGGCCCCGACGAACGCCAACCATGCAAAGGGCGAGAGCCATATAAGGACCATGCCGCCGCTATGGATGACAACGAAGATCATCGCGGTTCGCGCGCCGCCCAGACGATCGGGCAATGGGCCGAAGAACACGCGTGCGATCATCAAAGCTGCGGCAAACGCGGTGAAGGACAACCACGCTGGCTGCCAGCCGCGCTGAACGAAAAGAAGAACGGCAAACGCCGTCACCATGCCATAGCCCAGGCTCGAAAAGGCCATGGCGATCCCAGGTAACCAAACGGCTTTCAAGACCCTCGTGATGGCTTTTTCACGTTGAGACATACCTCGGACGGCGGAGACGGGGATGATCAGAAGGAGTGTTATCGTTGCGCCGATGAACGTCGCGACCCCGATCGACGCGAAGCCATAGTCCTTGAACAGGAAACTTCCGAGTGGCGCACCCAGCGCCAGTGCCACGAACATCGACGTGCCGATCCACGCGATCATTCTGCCGACATTGCCAGGTCCGGAGAGCGCCAGACACCAGCTTTGCGAGCCGGTCATGATGAAACTTTCGGCGCCGCCAAGCAGTGCTCGGCCCATCAACAATATCGCTATGGACAGTATCGGGTGGCTGGCGACCGTCACGGACGCAAGGTAGAGCAGCCCGGCGGTGGCGGCCATGACGAGCCCCGCTATGACGGCATATTTGGGGCCTCGCTGGTCTGCAATCTTGCCGGACCATAGACGGGAGGCCAGGGATGCCGCGAATTGAGCGCCGGAGACCAATCCGACCGTGAACGCTCCGAAGCCCAGACGGTCGTGGATGTATAGCGGCAGAGCGGGCAGCGCTGCGCCCGTGACCAGGAACACAGTGAAGATGCAACCCATCAAGGACAGCAGGGACCGATCGGTCGGCGAAGCGGGTTGCTGGGAAATCGTCATGGACATCGTTGTTTTCTCGAATCGCGGTGTCGTCAGAGTCCCGAGCGTTTCAGCATGGCTTCCGGGTATCGCGCGCCTTCGATCTTGATTTTGGCTGCACCGGCTTCAATGTCCTCGCGATCGCCATCCGACAGCTTGACGGACAGCGCGCCGATATTCTCCGTGAATCGATCGTGCCGGCGCGTACCGAACAATGGAACGATCCACGGTTTCTGCGCCAGCAGCCACGCCAGTGCGATTTGCGCCGGCGTTGCGTGATGGCGCTGCGCCACTGTGCGAATCAGCTCGATCAATGACTGATTGAGCTCGCGCGCCTGCGGCGCGAATCGTGGAATGTGGCTGCGAAAATCGTTTCGGCCGAAATGGGTGGTCGCGTCGATCGTGCCGGTCAGAAAACCCTTGCCAAGCGGACTGAATGGAACGAGGCCAATGCCGAGCTCTTCCAGCGTCGGCAAAATTTCAGCCTCCGGTTCGCGAGTCCAAAGCGAGTATTCGCTTTGTAACGCGGTGACAGGTTGAACTGCATGGGCTCGCCGAATGGTATTCGCCCCGGCTTCCGACAGGCCGAAATGGAGGACCTTGCCCTCGGCGATCAAATCTTTCACGACCCCGGCCACTTCTTCGATCGGCACGAGCGGATCGATCCGGTGCTGGTAAAGGAGATCGATGTAGTCGGTCCCGAGCCGCCTCAAACTCCCTTCGACGGCCTGACGGATCTGGGCAGGCTTGCTATTGACGCCACCGCGGTGTTCTCCAGTCTTCTGGTCGATGTCCCAGCCGAATTTGGTGGCAATCTTGACCCGGGCTCGCATGCCGGCGAACGCTTCCGCGACCATTTCCTCGTTCGTCCACGGGCCATAGACTTCGGCAGTATCGAAGAAATCCATGCCGAGATCGACCGCCTCGCGAAGCAGCCGAATCATTTGCGGCCGGTCGGGGATATCGCGGGATTTGTCATATCCCATGCAGCCGAGTGAGAGTGCCGACACTTCGAAGCTCTGGCCGAGCTTGCGCTTCTGCATATGGGTACCTCCGTCAGTCTTTCGGCATGATCCTGATGGTCGCGGAGCGGGCGCGCGCTCCTATCATCGGTGCGAGATATCGGCTGTCGCCGTATTTGCGGCGGTAAGCGTCGTCGATCTGGTCGTTGATTGCGCCTATGACCGGTTGAAACGATACGTCTTTCGTCATGCCTGCGGCCGTGATGCGTCCGCCCTTCTGCGCGATGGCCGCTCGGTACCAGCGAGAGTTCCGGCCGTTGTAACCGCGAACGAAGAGCTCGCCATTGACGACCACCGACCAGATCCAGGTGGGCGTGCCACAGGTTTTGCCGTCTTCCCGAAACGGCGCAATGTGCAAGTCATCCGTTGCGGCAATGCATTCGAGTTCGCTTTTTCCCCAGGTACTCATGATCGCGGTTCTCCTACGCGGGAGCGGTATCTTGATGGCACGCCGTCGGTAAGGGCTCCGGCGGCCTCGGCGACTGAACCGACTGACTTTAGCGGATTAGCCTGATTATGGTTAGCCGCATCCGGTTTAATGGGGCTATGAATCGCATTCATAAACCGGGCGGACCTGTCGCGGCACGCGTACGGCGGGGACCCGAGCAGACAGGTCTCGAACGTTCGCTCATTGTTGAGGCGTGCTCACAAGGCCATGCAACAGTTGCGAGCAATCAAAGCGGGTTTCTTCGTTAGAGTTGTCGCATCGCGGCTTCCTGCTAGCACATCACGTCGACGACAGCCGGCTTGCCACCAGAGCTGGCGTTGGCTCCGACGGTTGTATGGGGGCGAATTATTGTGCCGCCAGGTATGCATCGACCTGGCGAGATGAGCAAATAGGAATGTGAATGCGTTACGTGAATCTTGGACGCTCAGGACTGAAGGTCAGCCGCCTATGCCTGGGTACGATGAACTTCGGCGAGCGGACGAACGACACGGACAGCTTCAGAATCATGGACGATGCTCTGGACGCTGGGATCAATTTCATCGATACGGCCGATGTCTACGGAGGGCCACAGTCTCCGACGATGGAGAAGGGTTTCGGAATCTCCGAAGAAATCATCGGGCGTTGGATCGAACAGGGGGGACGGCGCGAGCGGATCGTGCTGGCTACCAAGGTCTATCAACCGATGGGATTGGGACCGAACGATCGGCGCCTGTCCGCATACCACATCAGAAAGGCGTGCGAGGACAGTTTGCGGCGTCTGAAGACCGATCACATCGATCTGTACCAGATGCATCACATTGACCGAAACACGCGCTGGGAAGAAATCTGGCAGGCGATGGAACTCCTGGTTCAACAGGGGAAGGTTCTTTACGTCGGCAGTAGCAACTTCGCCGGTTGGGACATCGCCACCGCGCAGGCGGCCGCCAGTTTGCGTCATTTCATGGGGCTGGTTGCAGAGCAGAGTCTCTACAACTTGTCCGCGCGTACCGTTGAACTCGAAGTGATCCCTGCGTGCCGGCATTACGGTCTGGGCCTTCTCCCGTGGAGCCCATTGGGGGGCGGCTTGCTCGGGGGCGTATTGCAAAACGTCCGTGACGGACGCCGCGCCACGCCGCGAATAACGCAAAAGATCACGCAGTACCGAGAGCAACTTCAGGCCTACGAAGCGCTCTGCGACGATCTGGGGGAGCGCCCGGCCGATGTTGCGTTGGCCTGGCTGCTCCACAATCCGGTCGTGACGGCTCCGATTATCGGCCCCCGGACGCCGCAACAGCTGACACTCGCGCTTCGCGCGCTCGATATTTCGCTTTCGGATGACACGTTGCGCTGCCTCGACGAAATCTGGCCTGGGCCCGGTGGGGAGGCGCCGCAAGCCTATGCGTGGTAGGTCCCGATCGTCCGGAAGCGGTCCGGCGAGCCGGCTTTCCAGGCGTGCCGCGGTAGGCCCGCGCATTCTATCGAAAATCGACGAACCCTTCGTCGCATGCAATGTGCGAAGAGGCATGCAACCGATGTTGCCGGCGCGATTGCGCTGACCTCGTTCGCATTCGGGCCGGCAAAGCTATCGTGCAGGGCCGGCCATACCCCACAGGAAACCTTCAAGATGACGAATATACCGAGCGGATCGCAAGCACTTTCGACACAGCAGCAGGCCATCGTGCCGATTGGCGCTTTTGGCGCAGAGGGCAATATGGTCAAGCTTTGCGCCGCGCTGAATCACGGTCTGGACGCAGGACTGACGATCAGCGATAGCCGGGAAATTCTGGTACAGCTCTACGCATACGCCGGCTTTCCACGCAGTCTCAATGCGCTCGCAGAATTGATGAAGGTGCAGGAGGGACGCAAGCACCGTGGGATACAGGATGCGGCCGGCCCCGCGCCCGCTCGCCCAATCCCGACCGGTGCGGCGCTGCTTGCTGCAGGTACCGCCAATCAAACCACGCTGTCCGGCGGGCCGGTGAAAGGGCCGGTGCTGGATTTCGCGCCTGCGATCGACGAATACCTGAAGACGCATCTGTTTGGAGACATCTTCGAGCGTGACAATCTCGACTGGAAGAGCCGCGAACTCGCGACAGTGAGCATGCTGGCCGCATTGCCGGGGGTCGAGGCCCAACTGCAAGCGCATATGCGCATCAGTATGAACGCCGGCCTGACCGAGGAGCAGTTGCGCGAACTTTGCGTGTTGTTGGAGGAGCGCGTGGACGAGGACGCAGCCCGACGTGCGCGTGAAGCGCTTGAACGGCAACTTGCCGTCGCGTCCGGACGCTGAAGCCGATCGAGCGAACTGGGCAGTCTGCGAGGCTTCGTTCCCATTCCGCGTGTGGCACCGGTGGCACCGATCGAAAGGCGACGCGATCGTGGCGAAGCGGACCGTCCGTCGTCTGGGACGCACGAGTAATCCGCTCAGCCGCGCTGGCTTTTTGTGGCGACTCGGGCCTGCTGCCGGATGGTCGTCGCGGCGCTGGCGAGGAACGTCTCGAGCGCGGGAGGGACGAGGCCCGGGTTCCATACGAGCAAGGCCGGTGCGATGGTGGGGCGCCCGGACAACGGTATGAAACGGACACCGCTGATATTCGCGCGCGACAGTGATTGGGGAACCAGCGCGATGCCGCAGCCGTTCGCGACCATGGCGACTACGGTCATCCAGATGCGCGCGCGGTGCACGATGCGAGGGTGGATGCCGGCCTGGCTAAAAATGCCGATTACATGATCGTGGCTGGCCGGGGCGCTCTCTCGCGAAAACATCACGAAAGACTCATCCGCCATTTCCCGTAGATCGACGCTGGCTCTCGTCGCCAGGTGATGATCGTCCGGAAGGCAGGCGACGAATACGTCATTGCGCAATGGGATCGATGTCAGTGGAGCGGGAACGACGGAGGCTTGAATAAACGCTGCATGAAGTTGCCTGCGCATGAGCTTCTCGATTTGCTCCGTCGTGTACAACTCGTAGAGCACGACCTCCACGGCGGGCGTTTCGCACTTGAAGCGCGCGAGGATGGCCGGAAGCTCGCGGTAGAGCATGGATCCTGCGACGCCGATGTCCAGGCGCCCATGCGCGCCGCCATCAATGGCGCGCACCACGCTGCCGACGCGGGAAACCCGCTCGAGAATTTCCTTGGCCTCGATCAGGAACGCCGAGCCCGCCGGCGTGAGTTCGACCATCTTGCTGTTGCGCCGCAGTAGTTGCACGCCCAGTTCTTCCTCCAGCAAGCGGATGGCCGTGCTCAGCGGGGGCTGCGAGATCGCCAGCCGGTTCGCGGCACGCCGAAAGTGCAACTCTTCCGCGAGTACACAGAAGTATCTCAGGAACTGAAGTTTCATCGTGTTTGGGGATCTCGAGGGCGCGACTCGTGCGCATCAATGATTCTAGAAAAACTATCAATGATTTCGCAATAAGAATTGGACAGGTATCGATCGTTTCTCAACAATGAGCGCATCGTCACGAGCACTGAGCAGACGGAATTCGCCATCGCGGCGGCCCGTACGTCCCGGCGTCTCTGCGCATCTTCGAAGGAGTGTTCATGCCTTTTCTTGCATCGCTTTCCGCCGACGCTGGGCCGCCCAGCATTTACATGCAGTATCCCGACATCTACGGTCCGTGGTCCACGATGAGCGAAGCCCTGATGAACGGGCCATCACCGCTGAGCCAGGGGGAGCGGGAGCTGATTCTCGCCTATGCCTGCGCTGTCGCCGGATGTGCGCTCGTCCATGTCGCCCATTCCGAAGTGGCTTACGCGTGGGGCATTCCGCAGGGGGCAGTCGAACAGTTGCTGGAGGATCCGGACGGAGCACCGGTCGACGCGCGGTTCAAGGTGCTGCTGCATTTCGTGCGCAAGCTCATGCTGACGCCGAACGAGATGAACCAGGACGACTTCGATGCCGTGCTGCAAGCTGGCTGGAGCGAGCAGGCGCTGCACGATGCCGTCGCCGTGACGGCGCGCGGTGCATTCATGCACAGGTTGATTGCCGCATACGGTTTCAGGCCGATGTCGCGCGAAGCTGCCGCCAGGAAGGCGCAGCGGCGCAAGGCGCTCGGATACGTGAAGCTTTACCCCGGCTTCGCATCGACGGCGGCGGCGCCACATGTCGAGCGGGGCGGCGGCACACAATCATCATGATCGACAAGATCGCCCCGACGCCGAGCGACGCGCTGGCCGACGTACAGGACGGGTCGACCGTGCTGGTCAGCGGCTTTGGAACCGCTGGAATCCCCCACGAGCTGATCGTCGGACTGCTCGATCAGGGGGCGAAGGACCTGACGATCGTATGCAACAACGCCGGCAACGGCGAATACGGTGTGGCGGCGCTACTCAAGGCCGGCCGCGTGCGCAAAGTGATGTGCAGCTTTCCGCGCCAGGTCGACAGCCATGTGTTCGACGAACTGTACCGCAGCGGGAAGATCGAGCTCGAGCTGGTACCACAGGGGAATCTGGCCGAGCGAATCCGCGCCGCGGGCGCGGGGCTCGGAGCGGTGTTCTGCCCGACCGGATACGGCACCGAACTCGCGAAAGGCAAAGAAACGCGCGAGATCGGCGGGCGGCACTACGTGCTCGAATATCCGATCTTTGCCGATCTGGCGCTGGTCAAGGCGGAAGCGGGGGATCGATGGGGCAACCTCGTATACCGCAAGGCCGCCCGGAATTTCGGGCCAGTGATGGCCGCGGCGGCAAAGTTCACCGTGGCCAGCGTTTATGAAGTCAAGGCGCTGGGAGAACTGGACCCCGAGGCGATCGTGACTCCCGGCATTCACGTGAAACGGATCGTGCCGCTGCCTCGGATGGCCACTCCGTCGGTCGGCCTCGGGAAACCAGTATGAAGACGGCCTATCAACCCCGCACCAAATCGCAGCTCGCGGCTCGCCTCGCGGCGGATATTCCGGCGGGCGCGTACGTGAACCTGGGTATCGGAATGCCAACGTTGGTGGCAAATCACATTCCGGTAGGCCGCGAGATCGTTCTGCAGAGCGAGAACGGGATTCTCGGCATGGGACCGGCTCCTGCAGACGGATTGGAAGACTACGATCTCGTCAATGCCGGCAAGCAGCCGATCACGTTGTTGCCGGGCGGCGCGTTTTTTCACCAGGCGGATTCGTTTGCGATGATGCGAGGCGGTCATCTGGACATTGCCGTGCTCGGTGCGTTCCAGGTCTCGGCGCAGGGCGATCTGGCCAATTGGAGTACCGGAGATGCTCGGGCGATCCCGGCGGTCGGCGGGGCGATGGATCTGGCCATCGGTGCCAAGGCAGCATGGGTGATGATGGATCTCCTGAACAAGGACGGTCGGAGCAAGGTCGTGAAGCGTTGCACGTATCCGCTGACTGGCGTCCGGTGCATCAAGCGCATCTACACCGACCTGGCGACGCTGGAGTGTTCCCCGCATGGTCTCCGTCTGATCGATACGGTCGACGGTTTGTCTCGCGCCGAACTGGAGCGGCTGATCAATCTACCTATCACCGAAACCAACGCGCAATAGCCGCAGATATCGTTCACGCCTTTTGTCGGCCCGTCGAGCCGGAAATACGGACCAGACGGGGTGAAGCTCGAACCCGATGGTCAAGAGGGCTGGCGTGCAGGCACGAGCCGTGCATAACGCGAAATCGAAAAGGAATGCCACGTATGTCTACGGAATCGCCATGTCCTCCTCCGGTGGCGCGGCAGCTTGCGGAGTGGGCACTGACCATGGATCTGCGGGATGTGGACGCGACAGTCCTGGAGCGCGTCAAGCTCCATATCCTCGATCAAATCGGTGCACAGGTCAGTTGCTGTTCGCTTCCTGCGCCCAGGATCTCGCAGCAGTACGTTTCACAGTTCGGCCGGAGCGGGGGGGCGTCGATATTGGGCACGCGGCTGCAAGCCGACGCTGAAGGCGCGGCGTTTGCGAATGGAACGGCAGGAAGTAGTTTCGAAATCGACGACTACGGCGGCAACGGCGCCTATGCGCATCCGGGTTGTGTCGTCGTGCCCGGAGCGTTCGCGATTGCCGAGGAGTTGAATGTCACCGGAGCCGCCCTGCTGTGCGCGGCCACCGTCGGCTTCGAGACCGTCATTCGCTTGGCGCTGGCCACCATGCCGTCGATGCTCGCCGAGCGCGGCTTCCACCAGACCGGTGCGCATGGAGTTTTCGCGGTTGCGCTGGAAGCGGCCATGCTCGAACAATTGGATCTCGCGACCACCATCAATGCGCTCGGCATTGCCGGCAGCCACGCTTCCGGAACGACGGAATATGCGCAAAGCGGCGGAGAGGTGAAACGCGTTCACGCGGGCATCGGCGCGGCCGGGGGCATTCGTTCCGCGCGGCTCGCGCGGCTCGGTCTCAGTGGACCCGCGACGATCTTCGAAGGCAAGCGGGGTTTTCTTCAGGCGTTCTGCAATGCGTACGACGCGAGCTTCATTCACAACGATCTGGGAACACGCTGGCACTTCCCGGAGCGCGGTGCGATCAAGCCATACGCATCATGCGCGCTCATTCACCATCATTTCGCGGCTTTCGACAAGTTGCGGACGGAACACGACATCGCGGCCGGTGATATCGAGCGCGTAATTCTCGGCTGTGAGCCGCTGACGCTGATCCATACCGGCGCGACGGGACCTTGTCCGACGGATATCGTGGGCGCTCAGTTCAGTGCGGAATATGGCATTGCGATGCGTATCGTCAGAGGACGTAATGACGTGGGAAGCTACCTCGACGCGGAAGCGGAAAATTTTCAGGACCCGGCCGTAGCGTCGATTGCGGGCCGCGTGACGCTGGAAACAGATCCGGAGTGTGCGGCCGCGATTCCGAAGGGCAAGGTCACACTGCACATGCGCAACGGCGCAGTGCTGTCCGCGACGGCATACGCTCTCGGATCGCCTTTCAATCCGATGACCCGTGCCGATATCGAGAAAAAATATCGTGATCTGGTCGGAAGGACGTTCGGTGACGAAATCGCCGAATCGTCGCTCGATCTGATCATGAATCTGGAAGACGTCGAGAACGTTCGGCAGATAACGAGCCTGTTCGCGCGAACGTGATTGGGCGACGCGCGGCGATGGCAATTCTCATCCATTCGTTTGGAGAACAGATCGAGTATGTTGAGCGATAAGGTGATATTGATCACGGGGGCAGCGGGAGGGATTGGGCGGGCGACTGCGCTCGCCGCTGCGAGCGAGGGTGCGCATGTCGCGGTGGCCGACGTGAATTTCGAGGACGTTCAAGAAACCGCGTCGCTCGTCATGCAGGCCGGTCGCGGTACGGCCCTGCCGTTGCAAGCCGATATCAGCCTTTCGACCGAGGTGGACCGGATGGTTCTGGCGGTGATCACGCATTTCGGCCGACTCGATGGCGCTTTCAACAATGCCGCGATTGCGCAGTGGCAATGTGGCGCAGCATCCAAGAAACTCGGCGAGATCAGCGAGGACGCCTTTGCGACGATCATGCGGGTCAACGTGACGGGAACATGGTTGTGCATGCGGGCCGAGCTCGATTACATGAGCCGGCATGGAGGCGGAGCCATCGTGAATACTTCGTCGATTTCGGGTCTGGTAGGGCGGTCCGGCTCCGGCGCGTACAGCGCGAGCAAGCATGCGATCAACGGACTGACGAAGACGGCCGCCGTCGAATACGCGGAGTGCAATGTTCGTGTGAACGCGATATGCCCCGGGTTCATCGATACCGTATTCGTCAAATCTTCGCTGGCGACGCGCGGTGACGCATTGCTCGCGTCCGTTCCGATGCACCGGCTGGGGCAACCCGACGAGGTGGCCGAGATGGCCGTCTGGCTGCTGTCCGACCGTGCACGATACGTCACCGGGAGCCTGTTCGGTGTGGACGGCGGCTTCATGGCGGGTTGACTCGCAGAAGCTGCGGACGGCCGTTTTACGGCCGGCCGATCCCGACGATATATGGTGAGCTCGCATGGACGAGCGTTCACGACTTCATCAGGTCTGAACGGTAGCGGAGGCGCCGGCTTCGGCGCAGGCCTCGTCCAACCAGATCAGTGCCTGTGCCGTTTCGAACGCGACCAGTGACACCCCCAGTCCGCTCAGCAACAGACCTTCCAATTGATCCTTGGTCACGCCGTGCGACAACGCGCGCAACGCGTGGACCTTGAATGGGATCTCACGGCCCAAAACGGCCAGTTGCATCGCGAGCATGATCTCGCAGGTCGTTTCGTCGACTCCCGCAGGGGGCCACAGTTCGCCGCGCATCTTCCTGTAGTGCGACATGGCGTCGGGATTGGCTTCGACAAGGCGTTGGGACGACGGTTTGCGATCGGTTGTCTTCATGGCGGGTTTCAGATGGATATCACCTATCCCCAAGCTCCACGGCTTCATGAGTCCGTGGCTGGCATGCCAAGCGCAGGGGGGGCTGGCGTCTAAAGACGCAGATTCCATGCCACGTGCGCTTGCATTCATGTCGTCCGTTGCAGTTGCGCACACTAAACACGAACGATCGAGATCATCTCGCGGCGACAAATACCCGAGATCGTCTCGTGGACCGCGGAAACAAGACGTCGACCTGTGTACGCTGAAACCACGTATGTCGCCGTCAACGTCATGCCCGCGATTCGACTTGGCTTGCAGTCTGTTGGTGGGTATGTGGTACTGCGTGCCGCTGCGCCGCGAATGGCATATCGCTTGCGTATGCATTGCTGGCACCTAAGCCGATCCCCGGCTCGGGTCCGCCGGGCCCGATCTCGACGGCCGGCATATTCAAAAATCTCAGGAGACACCATGTCGATCAAAACCTTCACTCGCAAATGGCTGTGCGGCGTTGTTGTCATGTTGAGTATGACGGCGCATGCCGATACGTTCCCGTCGAAGCCGATTACGATTTACATCGGCTTTGGTCCAGGCGGTGCGACGGACACGGTCGCGCGCTTGTATGCGCAGAAGCTGTCGCAGGTGCTCAATACGCCGGTCATCATTGAAAATCGCCCCGGCGCCAATCAGTTGCCGGCGATCCGAAGTCTCCAGTCGGCCCAGCCTGACGGCTACACCCTATTGATCGCGGGCGGCAGCGCACTGACGGAAGCTCCCGTCATTCGTGCGGGGCTCGGATACGATCCGCTGAAAGATTTCAGTCTCATCGGCAACATCGGGTCGCAGCCGTGCGTGCTCACTGTGGGCAACTCGGTGCCGGCCAATTCCGTTGCAGAGTTGATCGCTTATGCGAAAGCTCATCCTGATTCGCTCAACTATTCGTCGGCCGGCGTCGGGACGGCAGGGCACCTCGAATCACTCTACTTTCAACATGTCACGGGGACGAAGATGACGCACATTCCGTTCAAGTCCGACGCCGAGACATCGCGCGAACTCATGGCCGGCACCGTGCAACTCGACGTGCTGACAGCGCAGTTTGCCGTTCCCCTCATCAAATCCGGGAAGCTCAAAGGGTTGATGATCACGACGCAGCAGCAACAATCGTATCTGCCCAATGTGCCGGGTGTGGACGGCGTGAACGTCAAGGGCCTGGAGGGCCTCGATCCCTGCACGTTTTATAGTCTGCTGGGACCAGTCGGGATGCCAGCAGACGTCGTCGCGCGTTTGAACGATGCGCTCAACAAGATCGCGGCAATGCCCGATGTGGCGAGCCGGATGCGCGATTCGCTGTTCATCGAGCCGGTACAGAGTACGCCCGCGTCATTCCGGCAATTTGTCGTGAAAGAGCTCGCGAAATGGCGGGAGGTCGCGAAAGCGGCGAATCTGAAATTGCTTCAATAGTCCTGAAACCCGGGTGCTGCCCCACCCGGGATGGAGGGCACAGCACCCGGCCCTCCATCGCTCGTTCCGTATGGGACGTTCAAACGGCAGTACCGTAATCGAGCTGGTACACACGCTTGGCCGTACCGCTGAAGATCGATGCCTTTTCATCATCGGAGCAGCCGGCAGTGATCCGCTTGAATGTGTTCCAGATAGCTCCATACGTACAACCGGCCTTTTCGACCGGGAAGTTGGACGCTGCCATGCAGCGCTGCGCGCCGAACAGTTCGACGCACGGCTCGATATACGGCCGCCACAATTCGGCAAGGTGTGCGGATGTCGGCGGCGTCGACTCGGTCGTGAAATCGAAATTGCCGAGACACATCAGCAAGCCGCCCATCTTGATCGATACGTTCGGGCATCCAGCGAGTTCGCGCATACTGGCGAGCCAGTGCGCGTGGGTCTCGTCTTCCTTGCCCGCGTAAGAACTATGGCCGACGGGACTTCCAGAGTGAATCAGCACGACGCTGGCGTCCGGATGCGCGCGCGCCAGCGCGGTTACGTCGGGAATCTGAGGATGGAAGATGCTTGCTTCGAACACGAGTCCCATTGAAGTCAGCATATCGATTCCGTTACCGAACGCAGGCTCCAGATACAAACCCGCACGATCGGCGCCGGTGGGGCCGCGCACGATCGGATCCGGGTCCCATTTCGCTCGCTGCCGGATACCCTTGAGCCGGCCATTGGCGGCGTCGAGATGAGCATGCAGCGTTTCTGCGACCCTTTCACCGATTGTCAGATCCGCGAAGCCGACGATGCCGGCCGCCGCATGGACCGACGTGTATTTTCGGCTCTCCGCCATCGCCCCCATGCCGGCGGCAAACTCCGTTTCGCCGATGCATTTCAGGTGTTCCGGACCGTCCGCGCGGTAGAACGCGTTGCATTCGATGAAAACGGTCGCTTCGATGTTGTGTCCCGACTCCGATGCGTCGCGAGCGAATTCCTCGACGAAATATTTGTATCCGCTCTTGTGATGCCAGAAATGCACGTGCGGGTCCACGATAGGAAGGTCGGGAGCAATCGCTTTCTCGGGTAAAGCGCGCGATAGCCATTCTTCGTTCGGCCGCTGCGTTTGCCCGAAGACGGACGACTTGTGTGGGGTGCTCATGAATTATTCCTGAATCGAAAGGACCGCGAAGCGAGCCGCATCCGCAGCGTGCAGACCGGGGCCGGCTCGAGTGTCGGCGGGGAAGAGCGGGGTGTTGTGCCGGAATCAGGTTTATTGCGCGTCATCGCGCTCGAGCAAGGGCAGCGCTGCTTTCCCCGCGCACAGTCCGGCTGGCCAGCCCGCATAGAAAGTGACCTGGACGACCAGGCCGCGAAGCTCGTCAAGCGTGAGGCCGTTGTCGACGCCGCGACTCATCCAGATTTTCAGCTCTTCGAGTTTTCCCGTTGCGGCAAGGACGGAGCACGTGACGAGAATGCGATCGCGAAACGACATTTCCGGTTGCTTCCACACGTCGCCAAGCAGCACCTGTTCGCGAATTCGGGCGAGCTGCGGCACGGCCGCGTAAACGCGCGCACCTTCAGAATCTGGCTTCATCAATTGACTCCTGGATTGCGATCGAGGGTTTCCCCAAGCCGATCGGTGGACATGATCGATACGCACTTTCGCGCCAACTCGGTACGGCTGCGAATAGCAATCAATTTCAGCAAAAGCTATGCCAGCCACCAGTTCGGCTCGGTGGGCGGCAGAATCGCTTGCCGGCGAATGGAAGGTCGGCGTCGGGTAGTCGGTGACGTTGCCGATCGCGATTCGCGAGATCGCGCCCGGCGACGTCGACGCGCCGGACCATCAGGGGCGGGTGTCCGCATCGACGACATGTCCATGTGCTGCGGCGACACGTTGGCCATGTCGACGACACAGCGTGCGAGTCGGGATGTGCCGATGCGAGTCGCGCGGGGCGGGTATTGGCAGACGGGTTCGAGAAGATGATCGGCGGCCGCATGGCATGAGACTTGCCGTGCGAATACCGCTGCTACTCATTTCTTTACGAAAAACATGAACGCTTTCGACTCATTGCCCACTCTCTGCGAGAAAACACCTTTGAAACTGCTCGACGGCGTGCGCGTGCTGGACCTCACTTCGTCCGTTGCAGGACCGTATGCCACCTTGCTGCTCGCGGATTTCGGCGCAACGGTCGTCAAGATCGAGCCACCCGGCCAAGGTGACGACGTGCGTGCGTGGGGCCCCCCCTTTCTTGACGGTGAGTCGCTGTGGTATCTCAGCGTGAACCGCAACAAGCACAGTCTGACGCTCGATTACAGCAAGCCCCAAGGCCTTGAGCTGCTCAAACGCATGGTGGCGAGCGCCGACGTGGTGGTCGTCAACAGGACGGCGCCGATTCAGCGCAAGCTCGGTATCGACTACGCGAGTCTCTGCCAGGTCAACCCGCGGCTGATCCACGCTTCAGTCTCGGGCTTCGGTCTCGATGGCGAGCGCAGCGACATGCCGTGCTACGACCTGATCGCCGAAGGCTATAGCGGCGTGATGGATCTGACCGGCGAGGCGGATAGCGGTCCACAGAAAATCGGCACGCCGGCTGCCGATCTGCTTGCCGGCAGCGATGCGGCGCTTGCGGTGCTCGCGGCGCTCGTCGACCGGAATCGTACCGGGCAGGGACATTGCATCGACGTCTCGATGATCGAGAGCATGACGCGCTTCATGACGCCGCGAATCGTTCCGTATCTCGGCTCGGGCGACGTGCCGCGCCGTTCGGGTGGGCGAGATAGCGTCATCGCCGTCTACCAGGTCTTTGAGGCCGCCGACGCGCCGCTCACGATCGGTTTGGGGAATGACGGCATCTGGAAGCGATTCTGGCGCGCGGTCGGCGAACCGGAATTCGGGCAGGCGGCCTGCTACGCGAGCAACAGCGATCGGCGTCGTTTGCGCGACGAGATTGTCGAGAAGATTCAGTCAATTATTGGCAAGCATCGTCGCGATCACTGGCTCGAGATCTTCCGCGATGCCCGTATCCCGGCCGGTCCGATCAATCGGATCGACGAAGTGGCAGCGGATCCCGAACTGCGTCGCCGCGGATTCTTTTACGCGGTTCCCCGCGGTGACGCGCAGATTCCGCAGGTCGGGCTGGGTATCCATGTCGACGGGAACGCGCATACGTTTCACAAGCCGCCGCCTCGTCTCGGCGAGGACAGTCAGGACGTGCTGCGTGCGTGGCTCGACATCGATGGCGAGACACTTCGACGGCTGAAAGAAGAGGGCATCGTGTGATTCATATCGATAAGCCCGGCCATTGGCACAGTGGCACGTGACTTGCGTGACTGCAATCGATCCTCGGAACCATTCCATATACGTCCGATGGAGGAGACATGACATCGAGATCTTCATTTCAGCGCTCATGCGTCGCGGATGCCGCGCGCGCGTGCGAACGGTATTCCTCTCGATACGGAGAAGTTCGTCGAATCCGTCGCGTGACTGACCGGGAGGCGGTATGGCGCACGTACGCGGCTTGAAAAAGGACGTGTGGGGCGGCCTGCTGATGACGTGTATCGGGATATGGGTCGCCGTCCATTCTATTTCCTATAGCGTCGGCACATTGACGCACATGGGGCCCGGTTATTTCCCGCTGGCGCTCGGCGCGATTCTCGCGCTGACTGGCATTGCGATCGGCATCAAGGGTTTGACGGCGGATTCCGGCCAGCGACGCAGCGCACGCCGGCCAGAGTGGAAAGCATGGATGCTCATTTGCGCCGGCCTCATCGCTTTCATCGTATTCGCCAAATATGTGGGACTCGTCGCCGCGACGTTCGCGACCGTCTTCATTTCGGCGCTCGGTGACAGGGACAATTCGTGGCGCTCCGCGAGTGCGCTGGCGATCGCGATGGTCATCGTCGGCGTCGTCGTATTCGGATGGGCACTGAAGGTTCAACTTCCGCTGTTCAAGTGGGGGGGCGCATGATCTGGCAAACGCTTCACGATCTCTGGTATGGCTTCTCGGTGGCGTTGCTGCCACAGAACCTCATGTGGTCGTTCTTCGGTGTGCTGGTCGGCAACCTGATCGGTGTGTTGCCCGGCATGGGTGCGCTGTCGACGATTGCGATGCTGTTGCCGTTGACCTATACGATGCATGCCGTGCCGGCGTTGCTGATGCTGGCCGGTATCTTCTATGGATCGCAATACGGCGGCGCAATCGGTGCGATTCTTCTGAATCTCCCGTCTCATCCGCCGCACGCAGTGACATGCATCGACGGATATCCGCTGACGCAGCAGGGAAAGGGAGGAACTGCGCTCGGAATAACGATGATCTCGTCATTCTTCGCCGCATCGATCGGCATTGTCGTGATGATCGTCGCATCTCCGCTGCTCGTGAAAGTCGCATTTGAATTCGGGCCCGCCGAGATCTTCTCGATCATGTTGCTCGGATTGATCGCCGGATCGACGATGGCGCGGGGCTCCGCGCTCAAGGGGATCGCGATGACGACGCTCGGTCTGTTGTTCGGTATCGTCGGCACCGATGTCAACACCGGGGTAGAACGATTCACGTTCGGTTTCGTCGATCTGTCCAACCATCTCGAACTCGTTGCACTCGCAATGGGACTGTTCGGTGTGGCAGATTTCCTCCGTAACGTGAACCACGTGCACTTCGTCGGCACGAACGCGAAGGTGCGTCTGCGCGACATGCGACCGTCGCGTGCGGAATTGAAGCGCTCGTTCATGCCGATGGTGCGAGGCACGCTCGTTGGAACGCTGTTCGGCGCGATCCCGGGCACCGGCCCGACGATCACGACGTTTATTGCGTACGCGCTCGAACGCAAGGTCTCGAAAACGCCGGAGCGGTTCGGGCATGGCGCGATCGAGGGAGTGGCGAGCCCCGAAGCGTCCACGCATGCGAAGACGCAAGTGGATTTCATTCCGACGATGAGCCTCGGTATCCCCGGCGACGCGGTAATGGCGCTGCTGCTTGGTGCGTTGCTGATTCAGGGGTATCAACCTGGACCGCAATTAATCACCGAGCACGCCGACCTGTTCTGGGGGTTGATCGCGAGCTTCTGGATCGGCAACGTGTTGTTGCTGATCCTGAACGTGCCAATGATCGGTATCTGGGTGAAGGTGCTCCAGGTGCCATACCGATACATGTACCCGGCGGCGCTGTTCTTTATCGCAGTGGGGGTCTACAGCACCAATAACAGCCTATTCGAAGTAGGCGAGGTATTGGTATTCGGTCTGATAGGTGCGGTGCTGCTGGCGCTCGAGTTTCCGGTCGCGACCATTCTCCTCGGGTACGTGCTGGGCCCGATGGTAGAAGAGAATTTTCGCCGATCGCTACTGCTATCCCGAGGCGACGTGCTCGTATTTTTCGAGCGTCCGATCAGCGCGGCGTTCATGTCCGTCTGCATTGTGCTGGTGGTTGCGCAATTGTTCTTCACATGGCGAGCGAGCAGAAACCGGGGGCAAGCGAAACCGTCGGACGACTTTCGCTCGATCGAGGGCGCCGGGGCTGAATAGTCGGATCGGTGGGGCAGCGCGTCGCTTGGAGCGTGCATGCCGACATGAATGAATGGACCCCGTATCGATCGGCATGCGGTTGTCGCGGCAGGCAACACGATGTCTTCGGTGCGGACATTTCGTACCGTGCAAGCGTCGATGTACGCGAATTCCGGCGTTGGCGCGATGTTTGCTTATTCGTAGACGACGGGCGAAACGTCGCCTTCCAAAAGTGGTCAGGAGAATGGCATGCCGATTCAAACCAGTGTCGAAGGTCCGATTGCGTATATCACGCTGAACCGGCCGGAGGCACTCAACGCACTGAGTTTCGAAGTCCTGCAGGAATTGTCCGATGCGCTCGATCGGGTCGCCGCATCGGACGCGCGCGCGCTGGTGATCACCGGCCGCGGCGAAAAGGCATTCTGCGCGGGCGCGGACATCCGCGAATTGATGGGCCGGGATCTCGTCGCGGAGCGGGACGGGGCATTGTTCGGCCAGGCGACGTTCGTGAAGCTCGATCGTTTGCGCATTCCGTCCATCGCCGTCATTCATGGCTACGCATTCGGCGGCGGTCTCGAGCTGGCAATGGCGTGTACGTTCCGCATCGCAACGGCAAAGGCGAAAGTCGGCTTGCCCGAAATCAAGCTCGGTCTGATTCCCGGTTACGGCGGCACGCAGCGCTTGCCTCGCCTCGTGGGCCAGGCGCGGGCGCTCGACATCGTGATGTCCGGGCGAACCGTCGGTGCCGAGGAGGCGGAGCGTATCGGTCTCGTGAACTGCATCGTCGAGGACGGCGATCCCCGGACGCTCGGGGCGGAGTATGCGCAGCGCTATATCGGCTTCAGCAAGTGCGCGTCGCTGTTCGCGCGCGAAGCCGTGCACCGTGCGGCCGACGTCGATCTCGTCGAAGGACTTCGCATCGAAGCGGATTTGTCGACGCTGGCATACCGCACGCAGGATGCAGCCGAAGGCATGCGCGCTTTCATCGAAAAGCGGCAGCCGGAATTCAAGGACGCCTGACAGGCGGATAAACGCGAGGCGCGCCGACAGTCGCGGTGGACTGGAATGCCCGATATCGACGCGTCAGTGGTTGCCAATTGAATCGGAACATGGAATGAACATACTGGAGAGAATCGATTCTCGCATTCGCCTGGGCGACGATGAGCGGATGATCGTGGACAGCGTGCGGGCACTGGCTCGGGATCGGATCGCGCCTCACGCGGCCGAGTACGATCGTACCGGGACGTTTCCGCAGCAGAATATCGACGCAATCAACGAGCTCGGCCTGAACGCAATGTTCATCCCGGATGCGTACGGCGGTGCGCAGCTGTCGTTCACGTGCTACGCACTGTGCGTGCGCGAGATCGCGAAGGCGTGTGCAGCGACCGGCATTATCTGGGCAACGAATTTCCATGCGATCAAGCCGCTGATCGAGTACGGCAGCGATGCGCAAAAGGCGCGCTTTCTGCCGGCAGTTGCGGGCGGCGCGCTGGCATCGCTGGCGATCACCGAGCCGGGTGCCGGTTCCGACGCGACGGGCATGAGGACGACGTTTCGCGAGGATGGCGACGAGATCGTGATCAACGGCGGCAAGACGTTCATTACCAACGGCGACGTCGCAGATCTGTATCTGCTGTTCGGCAAATGGGAAGGCATCGACGATCCGAAACGCGCGATCTCGGTGCTGATTCTCGAGAAGGGCACGCCGGGTCTGAGCGTGATCGGCGTCGAGGACAAGATGGGCACTCGCGCATCGGGGACGGCGACGCTGTCGTTCGACAACTGCCGCGTACCTCGCGGGAATCTGGTTGGAGAACCTGGCGACGGGTTGCGAATTCTGCTGGGTTCGCTGAACCGCTCCCGGCCCAGCGTTGCCGCTCATGCGCTCGGTATCGCGCGGGGTGCGTTCGAGGATGCGGTTGCGTACATCAACGAGCGCAAGCAATCTGGCCGCAAAGTGATCGAGTTCCAGGGCATTCAATTCATGCTGGCTGATCTCGCATCGGAGCTCGCACTGTGTGAATCATGGCTTTGGCTGGTCGCCGGGATGATCGACGCCGGCGAAACGGAATTCGGCATCGAAGCGTCGATGCTCAAGATGCGTGCATCGGACGCGGCGATGCGCATTACCACGGATGCGGTCCAATTGCTCGGTGGCTACGGATATTGCTCGGACTATCGCGTCGAGCGGCTGATGCGTGACGCGAAGATCACGCAGATCTGGGAGGGAACCAATCAGGTTCATCGCCAGCTGATCGGACGCAGCTTTATTCTCAAATAGGAGACGCGCATGGCGCAAATCAAGACAGTCGGAATCGCAGGTAGCGGAACGATGGGCACCGGTATCGCGATCGTCGCGGCCCGGGCCGGGTTCGTGACGCGCGTGTATGACACGCGGCAGGACGCGCTCGAGCGCACACGCGGCCAGACCGAAAGCTTCCTGAAGAAGTCGGCGGAGCGCGGCAAGCTTCCCGCCGACGCAGTGCCGGAAATCATGTCCCGTTGGCACGGGACGACGAAGCTCGACGATCTCGCCGATTGCGACGTCGTGATCGAGGCCGTGTTCGAGGATCTTGCCGTCAAGCATCAGCTGTTCAGTACGCTGGACAAGGTGTGCCCCGCGCATACGCTGTTCGCGTCGAACACGTCGACGATCTCGATTACCGAGATCGCTGGCGGCTCGGGCCGGCCGGATCGTTTCGTGGGCATGCATTTCTGCTTGCCGGCTCAACTGATGAAGCTGATCGAAATGTCGCCCGGGCTGAACACGAGCGACGAGGCGTTCGAGCGCGCATGGGCGTTTGCCGAAGCACTGGGTCAGCGGCCGGTCCGGACTCAGGACACGCCGGGTTTCATCCTCAACTACTTCCTGATTCCGTTCAACAACGACGCGATCCGGCTCGTCGAGCAGGGTGT
Organism: Burkholderia guangdongensis; assembly: GCF_013403875.1. Taxonomy (GTDB): domain Bacteria; phylum Pseudomonadota; class Gammaproteobacteria; order Burkholderiales; family Burkholderiaceae; genus Burkholderia; species Burkholderia guangdongensis. Next base: position 158,550 of record NZ_JACBNX010000016.1, read on the forward strand.
GGCGGAGCCGGCCGACATCGACAAGGCCATCAAGACCGCGCTTGGGTATCCGATGGGCCCGCTGGAATTGCTCGATTTGGTCGGCCTGGATACGCAGCGTCTGCTGTGCGAAGCGATGCACGGACTCACGCACGAGCCGCGCGCCGCATGCCCGCCGCTCGTCAGGCGCATGATCGCGGCGGGCCGCCTCGGCAAGAAGACGGGGCAAGGCTTCCATACGTACAACGACACGAAGATGTTTGGAGCATGACGATGAGTTATCGCATTATCCAGAACGGCGGGAGCCGTTCCTTTCACGGCGGTCACGCGTTTGTCGAAGCGGCGCGCGACGACGCGGCGGCACGCGTTTATGTCGGCTCGGAGGCCGGCGCGGCGTTCACGAGTGACAAACAGGGTGGCTGGAACCCGGCAGACGCGCCTTTCGTTCTGGTGGAACTTGGGCACGAGTGCCTCGCGGTTCACACCGGCGATTCTGCATCGGCCGACCAGCGTGGAGGCGCAGCACCGAACGTGTTCGGCTTTGCGCGCTTTCGACTCGGCGATGCCGAGCCGAGCAAGCTGATCGAGCTTGTCAAGCCGGCTCAATCCGATGATGCAGCGCTTGCGCAGGCGAAGCAGGCATTCGAGGTGGCCGGTTTCGTCGTCGCCGTGTGCGGCGACTTTCCCGGTCGGATCGTCGATCGGCTCGTGCGGCCGTATTACAACGCAACGCTGCGTCGTCTCGACGAGAAGCTGGCGACCGCATCCGATCTCGACACGACGCTGCGCCTCGGGCTCGGTTATCCGGAGGGGCCGATCGCGCTGCTCGAGCGTACCGGCCTGAGTCATCACTACCGCGTGACGCAAGCGCTTTACGAAGCACTCGGCGACAGCGCGTATGCGCCTGCGCGGCGGGCTCAAGTCGCACATCAGCGTGTGGAGGGCGGCGAGCGATGAATCAGCCGCTGAAGGGTGTCAAAGTCGTCGATTTGAGCACGCTGTTGCCCGGTCCGCTATGCACGCTGCTCCTGGCCGAAGCCGGCGCGGATGTCGTCAAGGTCGAGAGGCCGTCCGGCGGCGACGAGATGCGTTCGTACGTACCGAAGGCCGGGACCGACAGCGTCAACTTCGGCATGCTGAACCGCGGCAAACGGTCGGTGGCGCTCGATCTGAAGAGCGACGCGGGTCGAGATGCGGTCCTTGCGCTGATTGACGATGCGGACGTGCTGGTCGAGCAGTTTCGACCAGGCGTCATGGCGCGTCTTGGTCTAGGTTACGAGCAAGTGGCGGAACGAAATCCGCGTGTCGTTTATTGCTCGATCACCGGCTATGGCCAAAACGGACCGAAGGCGGGCGTCGCCGCTCACGACCTCAACTATCTCGCGGAAACCGGGATGCTGGCGCTGTCCTGTGGCTCGGACGGCGCGCCCGTGCTGCCGCCGGCACTGATCGCCGACATCGGCGGCGGAGCGTACCCCGCGGTCATCAACATCCTGCTGGCGCTGAAGCAGCGTGACGCGACGGGAAAGGGCTGCCGACTGGACATCTCGATGGCCGACAACCTGTTCACGTTCATGTACTGGGCGTTGGGCAATGGCACGACGGGCAACGGCTGGCCCACGCCGGGCGGCGAACTGGTGACCGGCGGCACCGCACGGTACCAGATTTACAAGACGTTCGACGCCCAGTATCTCGCCGCTGCTCCGCTGGAAGACAAATTCTGGAAAAATTTCACCGAGGTGATCGGCGCGCCGGAACTGGCGACGAAGAACGGCGCCGAGCCCGGCGTCAAACAGCGTGTGGCGGAACTGATCGCCGGCCAGACTGCCGATACGTGGCTTGGGCGTTTCGCGGGGACCGACACGTGCACGGTGCGTGTCGTCTCGCTGGAGCAGGCGGTCACGGATCCGCACTTCGTCGGCCGGCGGCTGTTCGATCGTCAAGTGCAGATGCCGGGCGGGCAGGTCATCGATGCGCTCCCGGTACCGATCGTCGACGCGTTTCGCAGCGACGCTTCAATCGGCAACGCCCCGGCACTTGAAGCGAGCGTCGGCAGTGCCGGACGCGACGAGTAAGCAACGACGGTGATGTGCCGTCTGACTTCGGGGGCTGTGCGCCCCCTCTTTTTTGTCGAATGCCACGCGATTCGAGCGCACTTCGGAACGCCGCGCCGAATCATACCTCTTCGGCGGGGTCAGTGCGAAGGCTGACCACGCGCGCTTCCGGTGTCAACTGCGCAAAGATCAGTGCGGACGACGCAGTGATGAGACCAATGCAGGCAAAGGTCGCGTGAAAGGCCGTCAGCGTCTGGGAATGCGTGTGGTGGCCGAACATCTCCGTGAACTGGTCGAGCAAAGTACCCGCAATCGTCACGCCGAGGCTCATCGACAGCATTTGCGTCAGCGAGAAGAGGCTGTTGCCGCTGCTTGCGCGGACCGTTCCCAGATCCCTCAGCGTGATCGCGTTCATCGCGGTGAACTGCGTCGCGTTGACCGCGCCGAACAGTGCAAACCACGCGACGTGGAGCCATAGCGGTTGCGACGGCGATATCAGTGCGAAGCTCGACATGGCCAAACCCATTGCCAGCGTATTGGCCTGGAGAACCGTGCGATAGCCGTAAGCAGTGATCAAACGAACGGCCGGCGGCCTGCATACCATGCCGGCCGCCGCAACCGGCAGCATCATCATGCCAGCGTGAAACGGAGAGTATCCGAGGCTCACCTGGAGCAAGAGCGGCAGCAGATAGGGCATTGCCCCTGCGCCAATTCTCGCCAATAAATTACCTAACAGGCCGATTCTGAACGTGCGGATGTCGAATAGCTTCAGCGAAAACAGCGGATCCGGGATGCGCGTCGCACGGAAGCCGTACGTGACGATGCCGGCGAATGCCAGCGCGACGAGACTGACCACCGCGTGACGCGTGAGCCCGAATTCTGCAATTCCATCGAGCGCCAGCGTGATCGACAGCATCGAGACGGCGAGCATCAGATAACCGGGGAGATCGAATCGCCCGACGGAAGGCTGCGGCTCTCCGTGCATGTAGATCGCCGTCGCAGCGCATCCGACCGCGCCGATCGGGACATTGATCAGGAATACCCAGTGCCAGGACGCGGCCTCGGTGAGCCAGCCTCCGAGCATCGGACCGATCAGTGGCCCGATCAGGCCGGGGATAGCAATGAACGTGAGGGCCGGCAGGTAGCGTTCGCGCGGAAACGAACGAATGACGGCGAGCCGCCCGATCGGCAACAGCATCGCCCCTCCTATGCCCTGCACGACGCGGAACAGCACCAATTGCCACAGCGTTTGCGCGTTCGCGCACAACAGCGATCCGAGCGTGAAGATGACGATCGCGAAGAAAAACACCCGGCGTGTGCCGAGCCTGTCCGCGAGAAATCCGGAAATCGGAATCATCAGAGCCATGGTGAGCGAATAGGCGATGACCACCGATTGCATATGAAGGGGTGCTTCGCCGAGGCTGCGCGCCATGCCGGGAAGCGCGGTGTTGACGATCGTGGTATCGAGCGTCTGCATGAAGAATCCGGAGGCGACCAGCCAGAGCGTGATCGTCAGCTTGCGTTCATGTGCGCTGCTCGTCGTACGATTGCGTTGTCGCGGTTGGGGAGTGTCGCCCATGATGGTTGCGATGTGCTGATGAGGGTGGAAGTGGGTGACGGCCGATGTGATTGCATGGGAACAACGGCACGCGTCAGTCGGCAGCGGACTGCGTCGTGGGTTTGAAGTGCTGAGGCCACCGCTGCTTCACGACGTCGCGATGATCCGCATAGGCATAGCAGCTGTTCAGGATGGAAGGTTTGCCATTCGCGTCGACGAACTGGCTCGGCGCACCTTTCACACCTCGAACCCCTTGCATCATGGTCGTCGCGAGCGGAATCAGTACTTCCCTCAGGTGAGTGCAGCTCGTCGCTCCCCGCAGGCTGTCTTTGACGACGGACGACCACCCCTTGCCGATGCGTTGCCCCACGAGCACGTTCAGCGTCGTCTCGGCTTCCTTGCACAATGCGAACGGCGTAGCGTCCGATGCCGCTTCGACGTAGTGAATGATGTATTGATCGTCGACGGTGACGCGAACCCAGAGGTCGTGCAGAGGCACACCGGCCGGTAGCGGATCCGGACGGCCCGAATGCTGGAAATCGAACGGCTTGGTATCGACGAGATGTGCTTCGACATCGTAGAGACCGTCGTCGCGCGCGTACGTCCTCATATCGATCACGCGTTGATGGAGCTCGCGGCGGCCGCTTGGTTCGGATAAAGGCACTGAGGAGTCTCCCGGAAGTGAAGGGTGTCGATCCACTCGGCGGGATCGGGCATGTCTTTCGGAACGTCAGCAAGCGTCGTGCCACACCCGGTTTGGCACAGCGGCCAGTGTCCGCAAGGGGCGATCCATTTACGAAGGCGGTTACGAGTGTCGACGACGAGGACACGGTGTCGTCGGACGTGACACAGGACGCTCTGCGCGGGCGCCGCTGGCCACATGTGACGCGAGTGTCGCTCGACGATATCGGGGAGGCACGATGATTGCTTGATTGGCTGCGATATTCATTCACGCAAGGAGATCGGCAATGTCGACCAGGCGAGGGTTGTACTGGGAGGATTTCGAAGTAGGTAAGGTCATTCACACACCGGCTCGCACGATTACCTCGACCGACATCGTGAATTTCGCCTGCTTGACTGGCGATTTCAATGAAGTCCACACGAATTGGGAGTACTGCAAGACGACCCAGTTCGGCGAGCCGATTGCCCATGGTCCGCTGATCTACGGAGTTATGGGGGGGCTGCAATACGCGAGCGGCGTCAACGATGGCACGTTGCTCGCGCTGCTTCAGGTCGACAAGTGGCGGATGCTCGCGCCGGTCAAGCATGGCGATACGCTGCATGCCGAGATGACGGTCGTCGAACGCAAGGAATCCAGCAAACCGGACCGCGGGACGGTCAAGATGGAGCGCCGCTTTGTGCGACAAGACGGGACCGTCGTGCAGCAGATGGAAGTGACGCTGCTTTATCGCCGTCGGCCTACGGACGTCAGCGAATCTGCATCGGGCGCTACCTGAATCGCTTGGTAGGCATCCGGTGCGGGCGGAGCATTGAGCAAACACGGGACGAAAGGGGCCACTGCCGATCGCCGGCGGGCCAAATCAAGGAATGTGAGATGTCGGACTTGAGGTCGAACGTGCATCAAACGATGGCTCGTCGAGCGTATCCTCGCATCGGGCTACATATCGACGGTGAGTGGATTTACGATCGCGCTGCGTGTCACGCCGTCGAAAATCCTAGCGACGAAAGTATGCTAGGTCCGGTCCCGCGCGCGACACCGGAGGATCTCGAACGCGCATCGAGCGCGGCGTATCGAGCGTTCGGGGTCTGGCGGGATACGGCGCCGGACGAACGCGCGGCGTTGTTGCTTCGCGTCGCCGATTTGCTGCGCGAACGCGTCGATGCCATCGCATCGATCATTACGCTGGAGCAGGGCAAACCCATTGCGGACGCACGAGCAGAAGTCGAGCGCGCACACACGTTCCTCGAGTGGGATGCCGCGCAACTGCTTCGCACCTACGGTACTGTCGCTCCGTCCGAACGGGGCATGCTGTGCATGGTCGTCCGGCAGCCGATTGGGCCGGTGGCGGCATTCACTCCGTGGAATGTGCCGATCAGCTCTCCATCAAGGAAGATCGGCGGTGCGTTGGCGGCGGGTTGCTCGATCGTCATCAAGGCGGCCGAAGAAACGCCCGGCGCTGCGTGCGCATTCGTTCAGTGCTTTATCGACGCTGGTCTGCCGCCGGGCGTACTCAATCTCGTGTTCGGCGACCCGGCCGAAATTTCCTCGACCCTGATTGAGTCGCCGGCGATCCGAATGATCACGCTGACCGGTTCAGTGCAGGTCGGCATGCATCTTTCTCGGCTTGCCGGCGCTGCGATGAAGCCGGTGCTGATGGAGCTGGGAGGGCATGCGCCCGTTCTCGTCTGCGACGACGTCGATGCCGCGCAAGTCGCGCGCATCGCGGTGGCGGCGAAGATGCGCATGGCCGGCCAGATCTGCGCATCGCCTTCGCGCTTCATCGTGCATGAGCGCGTATATGCAGATTTCGTGGAGGCGTTCGCCGCAGCGGCCAATGAAATTCGCGTCGGCGACGGATTCGAGCCGAACGTTCGGATGGGACCGGTGATCAACGCGCGCCGGCTCGCCGCGATGGAATCGCTTGTCGCCGACGCCAAAGCTGCTGGTGCGCGCGTTGCCGCCGGCGGACACCGAGTCGGCGAACGCGGCTACTTTTACGCGCCGACAGTACTCGCCGACGTGCCCATGCACGCGAAGGCGATGAGTACCGAGCCGTTTGGTCCGCTCGGGGCATGCGTTTCCGTGAAGAACGTGAGCGACGGCCTAGCCGTCGCGAATAGCCTGTCGGTCGGTCTGGCCGCCTACGCGTTCACGAACTCGATGCACGACGCCGAGCGCTTTACGCGTGAATTGGAGTGCGGCGTGTTGTCGATCAATCATTTCGGCGTTCCAGGGGCGGACATGCCGTTCGGCGGCGTCAAGGACAGCGGGATCGGGCGCGAAGGCGGCGTGGAATCGCTTGACGCCTACATGGTGAGCAAGACGGTGCTGCAGAAGATGGCGCGTGTTTGACCGCGCCGGTTGATGACGAAACACGATGGAGACTGACTATGGAAGTAGCCCCTCTGCCCGCTCCGGTCGCGAACGCCGATTCGCAGCCGTACTGGGACGCCGCGCGAGAGCGGCGCCTGCTGATTCGCAAATGCAATGCGTGTGGAACGACACACTTCATGCCGCGGTACCTGTGCCCGAGCTGTTGGTCCGACCAGCTCGACTGGGTTGAAAGCCGCGGGGCTGGTAGCGTGCATAGTTTCACGATCATTCGGCGCGCACCGCTGGCATCGTTCGGGGCGCACGCGCCTTATGTCGTGGCCCTGATCGATCTCGACGAGGGCCCCCGGATGCTGACCAATATCGTCGGTGACGATGCGTTGTTCGTCCGAATTGGCGACCGGGTCGGCATCACGTTCGAGGATCGCGGCGATGGCGCGATGCTTCCGCAATTCCATCGGGTCAACGCTTGAGGTCCACGGTATGAAGAAAGCTTCATCGCTGAAGAACAAAATCGCCATCGTCGGTGTCGGCGAATCCGAAATCGGTCGAGTACCGCACATGACCGGACTCGGTCTGAACGCTCAGGCGGCAAAGCGCGCGCTCGATGACGCGGGTCTCCAACTGTCGGACATTGACGGCGTACTGACCGCCTATTCGTTCACCGAGCCTTACTTCATGCTCGGCTCGGTGCTTTGCGAATATTTGGGAATCAAGCCTCGATTCAACGCGTCGCTGGTGACGGGCGGGGCGAGTCCGGCCGTGATGCTCAAGCATGCGGCAGAAGCGATCGCATCGGGGCAGGCTGAAACCATCCTGATCTGCGCCGGGGAAAATCGCGCGACCGGTCTCACGCGCGACGCAGCGGTCGCATCGCTGATGGCGGTGGGGCATCCCTATTTCGAGCAACCCTACGGGACGTCCATTCCCGGGTTCTATGCGATGATCGCGCAGCGGTACATGCATGAGTTGGGCACCACGCGCGAGCAGTTGGCACACGTTGCGGTGAACACCCGCCAGCATGCGCTGCTGCATCCGAACGCCCACATGAAAGCGCCGCTGACGATCGAGCAGGTATTGACGGCCAAGCCGATTGCGGATCCGCTCGGGATGCTCGACTGCTGCCTGATTTCGGACGCGGGCGGCGCGTTCATCGTCACGTCGGCGGAACGTGCAGCCGATTTGAAGGCTACGCCGATCTACCTGCAAGGGATCGGTGAATATCACACTCACGAGCATCTGATGTGCGCGCCGAGTCTGACCGAGTTCGGCGCCACGGAATCGGGACGCATTGCGTACGAAATGGCGGGCCTCGGCCCCGGCGATATCGACGTTGCCGAGCTGTACGACTGCTTCACGATCGTCCCCATCATCGAAATGGAAGAGCTCGGCCTGTGCAAACGCGGTGAGGGCGGCGCCTTCTTTGCCGAAGGGCATGCGCGTATCGGTGGACAACTGCCGATCAATACGCACGGCGGCATGCTCTCTCACGCTCACGCTGGCGCGGCGGGCGGTCTTTTCGCCATCGTGGAGGCGGTGCGCCAATTGCGGGGCGGTCTCGGGGCGCGCCAGGTCGAAGGTGCGGAAGTCGCGCTGGTGCACAACGAAGGTGGGATACTCTCATCCCATTGCACCGTCATTCTCGCGAACGCAATGGGTTGACGTCCTCCGCGGTTTCCGAACAACCCGATCCTATATCGCGATCGCGTGCCCGAGAGAGAGCGTGGTGGTACTCCCGGGCACCCGATCGATCGTCGTTACAGCGGTTGCATTGCGCTCAAAACGACAGCTTACGTCTGTGCGTTGGGGGCGTGGGACGATCTGGCAGCAGTCAGCGTGTAGCTTCCGGGGTTGACCTGCCATGCATGCGCATCCGAATTACATGTCACGAAGCGTCTGGCCGGAACTGCGACGCTGATCTGCCGAGCCTGCCCAAGCTGCAGCATCACCTTCGTCCATCCGACGAGCCGTTGCGACGGCTCGCCGAGACCGGCCGGAAGCGACGCATAGATTTGCGCGACTTCAGCGTCAGTGCGAGCGTCGGAATTCGTGACGGTAAGCTCGACGGTCACGTTGTCGGCGCCGTCGCGCTGGGCGGTCATCCCTGAGTAGGCAAACGTCGTGTACGGCAACCCGAAGCGGAACGGAAACAACGGCCGGACGTTCTTGGCGTCGTACCAGCGATAGCCAAGAAGCAAGCCTTCGCCATAACTGACGTTCAGGTTGTTTGGATCGATTGACGACTGCGGGAGATCCGCGTCCTGCTGCGCAAACGTGATCGGCAGCTTGCCTGACGGGTTCGCATTGCCAAACAGCACGTCGGCAATGGCCTGACCGCCCGCTCTCGAACGGGTATCGGCGAGCGGTCGGTCATGAGTGGCGGATAAACGCCCGTTCATGGAAGCGGCGAAGGAAAAATGCAAAAAATTGCACGCGGCGCGGCTGCTTCGACGCGGCCGCGTGCAATCCGGCACAAAGTTAGAACCGATGCCGCAGCGATGCGCGGATCAGGAATTGATGATTGTTCGACGAATCGCCAAGGTTGTCGATGTCGGCGACGGCGGGAGCGCCTGTCGACGACGTGCCGGACGCGCGCTGCCAGCCCACCGTTCCATAAATATCGGTTCGCTTGGAAAGCAAGTAGTCCGCCAAAATGGAAACTTGATTGTAGTGTTGGCCGCCTACTGTCGAGCCAGTTGCCGTATGCACCGCTCGACCATTCAGATAGTCATAGGCGACGCCGGCGAAAAAGGTGGGGGCGAATTGATACTGTGCGCCCACATCGAAATTGTTGAAACGCGCGGAGCTGCTCATGAATCCGGCGCCAAGTTGCCCGTATTGAACGTTCGAGTAGGATGCCGCGAGCGTCAATGCACCGATTTTGTAGTTGGCAGCGACGAGGGCGGTCTGATAGGCTTGCGCGCTCTTGTATCCCTTATTGAGCGAAAGAGCCAACGGTGAGGCACCGCTCACGTTATCGGTGAAGAAGCCGGATCCGGCGGTCGCCGCGGTCGGATTCTTGAAGTATTCGAAGCCGGCGCCGATCTGGAGCGGACCGTATTGATAGGACGTTCCCAAAGAATACCCACTGTTGGCGGTGAAATTCCCCGCAACGCCGCCGATACTGTATTCACCGCCAAACTTCAGGCCGTTGAAATTCGGGCTCATATAACGAATGGTGTTGTTGACGCGCACTGTGTTCGCACCATTGTCGATGTCCCCCGGGTGGGTCGCGGCAGGGCCACCGATCAAGGACGCCGCGGTCAGCGGTTCGGGGAAATAGTAGATCATGTCGTACTGGCGGCCGAGCGTGAGGCTGCCGAGGCGGTCACTGCTCAGACCGACGAAAGCCTGACGGCCAAACGCGGTGCCCCCTTGGCCGAACGCGCCGGTGTTCACGTTGACCCCGGATTCGAGCGTGAAGATCGCTTTGAGGCCACCGCCCAGGTCTTCACTGCCGGTCATCCCCCAACGGCTGCCAAAGACGCCGCTCAGCGAATCGAGAAAGACTCGCCTGCCGCCCTCGTTGTTGTTCTGAAACATGACACCTTCGTCGATGACGCCGTACAGCGTGACGTTGCTTTGAGCGTGTGCTGCGGCTGAAAACGCGCCGACGAGGGAGGCGCAAAGAAGTTGTCGCTTGAATGTCTTGTTCATAGTTCGGTATACGAAATAATCGTGTGAATATTTGGAATCGATGAGCCGGTAATTGCTGCGGTAAAGCTCGGGTGCGATACCTACCCCTGAGAACCGGCGAATCCGTTGAATGCTGAAGGAACATCTGCGAGCACGAACTATCTGCGTGTGCGCGTCGCGACGTCTGAATGGCGCGAAATTGAATTGAAATGCTCCGGCGAACTTCTCCTTCTGGTTGCGGACAACGCGCAGCAAACGCGCACGTCGTATCAGTTGCGGTACGTTCGGATGGGAATGATCGGGTTCGAGCGGTGAGGGCTCGCAATGTGTCGATACGGATCGACGTACGATTTACGCGGGAGGGCTGATCGTCACGGTTGTCTCCAATGGATGAGTTCTTGTATTTGCTGATGTCGCCGAACGCTTCGGTCAAGCGTGTCGGCTGTTATGGATAACGCAACGTCCGTGCCAGCGAGACAGCAGCGTGTCAGGGTGGTGCCAGGATCTCGAGTGCCCGTCGCAACGAAGAACAGTGCGCTGTTCCGTTGTTCGCCCGTGTCATCGTGTCTGCGCGTGTTTTTGATTCCGACAACGGTGTACTCGAAGAAAACAGGTAGACGATCTCGTGTGCGTGACGCGGGGGCGTCGGTAGAGATGCATCATCTGATGCACGATGCTCTGCGGAAATGAGGGCGTTGCCAGGAAGAGCGGCGCATGGATGGGATTCTTGTATCTCTCGGCAAGGCCGCGCGCTTACCGCGCGACCTTACGCGGCTGCCCAGCCGTTAGTGCGCGATTCCTTGGCCGCCGTCGACGTAGATCGTTTCTCCGGTCAAGAACGCTGCGCCCTGCGTAAAGAGCGTCGCGACAAGTGCACCGACTTCTTCAGCGCTTCCTGGACGGCCACGCGGAATCCGTTTTTCGAGATACGCGGCCAGCGGACCTTCAGTGATCATGTCTGCGTTCAGATCCGTCTGGATGTAGCCGGGGGCAACGTTGATGACACGGATTCCTTTGCCAGCCCACTCGACGGCCAGACAGCGCGTGATGGCGCCGACGGCTGCCTTGCTCGCGCAGTACGCCAGGTTGCGTTTGACGCCGAGCTTGTCGAAGAAGGAGCCGATATTGACGATCAGTGTGTTACCCGCCGATACGAGGTGGGGGTAGGCGGCCTGACACGCAGAGACGACGGACGTCGCGTTCATGTCCATCACCTGATGCCACTGATCGAGGGGAAGCTCTGCCGACAGTGCGTCGATGTGGAATCCCGCGTTGTTGACCAGGCCAACGATTCGCCATCCTTCTTTGACGAGGTCGCTCAGTACTGCCTTGAGATCGTCCGGACGCGTGACGTCCGCGGTGCGCGGCAGCCAACGCGCGGACACGTCCGGATGGGCGTCGGGAAAAGACGGCAGGGCGCCCGAGCGCGACAGACACGCCACATGGTGGCCTTGCTCGGCGAGGGCGAGCGAGATTGCGGCGCCAATCCCGCGGCTCGCGCCTGTTACGACTATGCAATCACGGGTCATTGAGATTACTCCAGGGAAACGGTTGCGGTGCTCGAGGGCGCGCCGACAGTCGCGCGGGACCATAGGCGAGCTGGTCGACTTTCTGCCCTCGGAACATCTGCAGAATTGCGGATTGGAAATATGTCAGGCGGCGCGAAACCGTACAGGAGCCGGCTCGATGCGGCCATCCCGTACCCACTGGACCAACTCGCGTTTCAGGATCTTGCCGCTGGGTGTCAGTGGAAACTCCAGTAGCACGATGAAATACTCGGGCATGTCGAACTTCGACAAACCTTCCCGAGCCAGATGCGCAAGCAATTCTTCGGCGGCGGGCGGAGCACCGTCTCCGATAATCGCGAGGCAGACCTTTTCCCCGAGGCGCTCATCCGGCACGCCGAATGCTGCTGCCTTTTTAACGCCCGGGTGACGATGAGCAAACTCTTCTATATGCGATGGATGAATGTTGTGCCCGCCGCGGATGATGAGATCCTTTTTGCGCCCGACGATCTCGAGATTGCCGGCACTGTCGAATCGGCCCAGGTCACCGCTCATGAACCAACCGCTGCTGTTGAACGACGATTCGGTTGCCGACTGATTATTGAAGTAGCCGAGCATCAGCACGCCGCCGCGGCCACCGATTTCGCCGACTTCGCCGGGAGCCGCTTCTAGGTCGGGATGATCGGGTTGCCAGAGGCGTACTTCGTATCCGTCGCATGCCTTCCCGCATGTCGCGGTAATGACCTCCACCGAATCGGCAGGTTTGGTGTATTGATGCGAGCCGTTTTCGGTCATGCCGTAAACGTTCTGCGGCGTTGCGCCAAGAGAAAGCAGCTTGCGCGCGGTCTCGCTCGGAATCAGGCTGCCAGCCATATAGAAGACCTTGACGGAGCCGAGACGGGTGACGCCGCGTCGGTCGATTTCCTGCAGCAGGTCGATCGCGTGCGTGGGGACGCCCATCACGTAAGTGGCTTCGGTCGATACGATCCAGTCTAGTGGAGCAATCCCGGCAGTCGGATCGTAAATGACCAGTTCGCAGCCCGCTACGAGAGCCTGTTCGAACGCGACCGTGCCGACGTGATGACTCAGCGGACTCAGCGTGAGCAGCACGGTATCGCTGGTTTGCTTCCAGTCAGACACCAGTGCACGGCCATTCGCGAGCAGCGTATTGTCGCTGTGCATCACGCCTTTCGGGGTGCCGGTCGTACCGCTCGTGAATGCCAGATAGACGACCTGATCGGGATTCTGGCTGGGCGGCGGAAGCGGAATCTGCGGCACGCGTCCGGGAATCGGTAACGGGTGCGATCCGGGCGGCGTGCCCGGATCGGTCGCATTCAACGAAGGCAACGCATAGACCCGCTTCATGTGATTCAGTGCGCTGGCGCCCGAGAACACATCGGCCCGGTCGGCATCCGCGCCCCAGCCGGGCTGGGCAAACAACGCCCGGCATTCGATGCGACCGAGCATCGCCAGAATCTCGGCAACGGTGTAGTTCTGATGCAACGAAGGGTTGCAGACGTATCCGTTGCGCGAGCACGCGAGCAGAATGACCGCCATTTCGACGCGGTTCGGAAGCCACACGGACACCCGATCACCGCTGCGCAGCCCTCTGTCGTGGAGATCGGCGGCGACGGCGTCAGCCCATGCGACGAGCGCGCTCCAGGTCAGGCGTCTCGTGCTGTCGCGCACAGCGAAGGCGGCGCCCCGCTCGGTGGCGTGACGGCTCGCGAGCGAGTACAGCGTGTCGGTTTGCCAGATCCCGGTCAGATAGTGTTTCCGGGCCGTTGCCGGATCATGCAAGGTAAGGAGATGCGACATGGTCGGGAACTCCAGGAGTCGTGCGCTTTAGTGGCCGAATTGCGTTGCGTCCGGCGCCCGGCGATTGGCGAATGCGTCGGCCAGCTCCGCGTGTTCGTCGGAGTCGAGGTATCCGCGCAGCAGCAGGTCGTGCGCCATGCGCGACAGACCCGACACGCCACCGTGGCGCGCATTGAATGCGGCCTTGATTGACGCGAGCGCGAACGCGCCGCGGTCGGCAATTTCGAGTGCCAACTTGCGCGTCGCCTCCTGGAGTTCTGCGTCGGGAACCACGTGATTGATGAGCCCCCATTCGAGCGCTTCTCGTGCGGTCAACTTGGGATTGCGATACCACATTTCTTTTGCCCGCTTTTTCCCGACGAGATCCTCGAGATACCAGGTGCCGTAACCGCCATCGAAGCTGCCGACCATGGGGCCGACTTGCCGAAACACCGCGCTTTCCTTTGCGATGGTGATATCGCACACGACCTGCAGCACGTTGCCCCCGCCTACGGCGAAGCCGTTGACCGACGCGATTACCGGTTTCTGCAGTCGGTCGATGCTCTCGTACATTTCCAGCGTCGGCAGAACACCTGCATACAGCAGCGAGTCTTCCATGCCTTCCTTGCGGCCTCCGGTACAGAAGAATTTGTCGCCGGCACCGGTAATCACGATGACGCGAGTGCGCGTCTCCCGACGGATTTCGTTGATGCAATCGCGGATCTCGTGGCACATGCGCGGCGTGAACATGTTGCCGTCTTGCGGGCGATTGAGCGTGATGGTGCCGATCGGGCCGTCTTCCTGATAAATGATTTCTTCGAATTGCATGAACTGTCCTTTCAGATGGATGCGCTGTGCGCGAAGTTGAAGAATTCCGGACGATTGCGATCGACCGGAACAACACAACCGGAACCTGGTGGTCGGCCCGTCGGCAGCCGGCGCACCATTGCGAATGTCGTCACAGTGCTTGTTCTGCAAGCTTCGTGCCAAATTGAGGAGTGGCGGTCGATCATGCTGCAGCCGCAGGACGCGGCATCCGGACACGACGGGAACGCCGGCGTATGTGCGCGGCGACGACAGTGATTGACCGCACCCAGATGATTTCCGTGCAGACACCGCGTGCCACGATCTGTCGCAAAGTGCCGATTCCGGGTGTGCTGACGTACCGGGACGAGTTGGCGTCGTGGCGGTATCGAGCGGCGACCGCGGACAAAAAAAGAGCCCGCCTGGAGGGCGGGCGAAAATCGCGGCAACAGCGTCGGCGCGCAAGCGCCGACATCGGAGCCGCGCGTCGGCCGGATGGCCGCATCGGGAGCGACTTGCAGCGACTTATTGGTCCGATGCGGCCCGGCTGAAGTCGGCGCGCCGGCCGTCCAGGGCGGCGCCGAGTCCTTCGTGAAACTCAGGATTCGTCATGGCGAGGATCTGCCCGAATCCTTCGAACGCGAGCATGTCCTGAAGGTTTGTTTCGAAACTGCGCGCCATCAAAGTCTTGGCCAGCCCCATGACTTCGGCGGGACCGTCTGCGAGGCGCGTGGCTTCCGCCAGCCCGACTTCATCGACCTGCTCGTCGGGCA
This sequence comes from Burkholderia guangdongensis, assembly GCF_013403875.1. GTDB lineage: Bacteria > Pseudomonadota > Gammaproteobacteria > Burkholderiales > Burkholderiaceae > Burkholderia > Burkholderia guangdongensis. The sequence continues at coordinate 173,669 of NZ_JACBNX010000016.1, forward strand.
CCACCTGGGCAACCAGTCCGAGTTCGAGCGCGTCTTGGGCCGACAGTGTGGCGCCGCTGTACAGCAGCCGCTTCGCAGCCGCCATGCCGACGAGCCGCGGCAGGTGGTACATCGTGGCAATGTCGGGCACCACGCCGATGCGGAAAAATCCGGGGATGAACTTCGCCCCCTGGCCGGCGATCAGCAGGTCGCCTGTCAGAGCCAGCCCGAATCCTCCTCCCACGGCCTGGCCTCGCACGCCGATGACGACCGGTTTGTCGAGTGTGATCAGCGGGGTAAGCCATGTGCTCAGGCCACGAAAGCGCCGATGGACGGTCCATGGGGCGGACGCGTTCTTCAGCATGTTCAGGTTCCCGCCGGAGCAGAACGTCGGACCTTCGCCGGTGAGATAGACCGTGCGCACTGCGCGACTGTTTTGTGCGAGTTCGATTGCGTCGCCGAGCTGTTCGCGCAGTTCGGTCGTCAGTGCATTGCGGTCGCCTGGGCTACTGAGTCTGATGACGAGTACCGAACCTTCGACTGAGGTGTTCACCAGCTGTTGGGTCATGCGATGTCTCCTGGGTGCGGCTTCAACGAGTGATTGCACATACATGCAATCACCATGCCAATCAACGTTATTCGACTTGGTCGGCGCGCGGTACCGAGCTCGTGCGTTTTTGCAGAACATGGATGTGCCCGTGCGGGAGACACGCGACGCACGCGCGAGCGTCGGCGTATCGAGCACAGAACGTCGGCATGGAGCTTGCGTTATCGAGCGGGTACGAGTTGAAGCGACTCAAACGCGCGAGAGAAAACGGCGCGATTCAATGGAGATACCTCGATGTTCACGAACGATACGCTGGAAGGCCGTGTGGCCCTGATCACCGGTGGAGGCACCGGTATCGGCCTCGAAATCGCCATGACGTATGCCCGTCTGGGCGCATCGGTGATGCTCGTAGGCCGCAACGAGGAGCGCGTTCAGGCGGCGGCCCAGGCGATCAACGAAAGCGGAGGCTGTGCTGCTGCACGGCGGGCCGACGTACGCGATTACGATGACGTGAAAACGGCGGTCGACGCCGCCGTCGAACGCTTCGGCAGCCTCGACGTACTCGTGAACAATGCTGCCGGAAACTTCATATGTCCGACAGCGGAACTCTCGCCTCGCGGTTGGCGGACGGTGATCGACATCGACCTGAACGGCACGTTTCATGGCTGCCATGCAGCATATCCATATTTGAAGAGGTCGGTGCACGGTGGCTCGATCATCAGCATCATCACGATGCTTGGTGTGACCGGGTGGCCGGGTGCCGCGCACGCGTCGGCGGCGAAGGGCGGTATCCTGTCCTTGTCGCGGACATTGGCCGTGGAGTGGGGCGGCGACAACATCCGGGTCAACACGATTTCCCCCGGACCGATCGGTGATACCGAAGGCGTGCGCCGCATGTACGAGGAGGCCGGACGTGGCGAACTGGAGGCGAAGAAGACCGCGCTCGGCCGATTCGGCAGGAAGGTGGATATCGCGAATGCGGCCGTCTTTCTGGCGTCCGATCTCGGATGCTACGTCACTGGCGAAAACCTGATCGTCGATGGCGGTCGATGGCTCAAGTACGTCGCAGCGTAATCGTGCAAGCCGGGCGGGCGTACCGCCCTCCCGATCCGTTCGCAGTATCCGCCATTCAACCCATTGTCAGTACAATGCGCCCCGTCGCGCGACGCGTTTCGATCAGCCGGAGGGCTTCGGAGAAGCCGCTCAATGGAATGGTCTGCATGATGTTGGCACGCAACGTCCGTTTGGCCCACATGGACGCCATGATCGTGTGCGCCTGCGCGACCTTCCACGGTTGGCGATCGCGGTAATCGGTCCATTGCAGCCCGCTTACCGTCGCGTTCTTCACCAGCAGGTAGCCGGCCTTGACATCGGGAATGCGTCCGGCGGCGAAGCCGACCGTGACAATGCGGCCATCCCAGGCGAGCGCGCGGAGCGACGCGTCGAAGATGTCGCCACCGAGCATGTCGATCACGATGTCCGCGCCGCAGCCTCGTGTCGCCGTATGAACCTGGTCGCGCAGGCTGTTGCGCAGATCAGGCGCACCCAGGTCGACGATACTGCATGACACGTCGTTCAGCATCGAGCTTGCACGCTCCGGCGAGTTCACGCCTGCGAGGACCGTCGCGCCCATCGCGCTCGCAATCTGCACGGCCGCATGGCCGACTGCGCCAGTGGCGCCGTTGACGAGTACCGTGTCGCCGGGCCAGCGGCCGCGTTCCATCAGCGCAAACCATGCCGTTTGCGCCGGAAGTCCGAGAACCGCTGCCTCGACGAATGTCATGTCGTCGGGGAGCGGCAGGCATCGATCTTCGTGCGCGAGCGCTTGCGTCGCGAAGGCGCCCCATTCCACATGGATCAGCACGCGATCTCCGGGTTTGACGCGCGTGACGCCCGGTCCGACGATGCGCACGATGCCCGCAGCTTCCTTCCCCGGGGTGAACGGCAATGGCGGGCGCGTTTGATATTGGCCGGAAACCACGAGCAGGTCCGGATAATTAACCGCAGCGCTTTTGACGTCGATAACGACCTCGTGATTTCCCGGTTCGAGGTCGGGAAGGTCCTCGACCGTGTGAGTTTCAGCCAGGCCGAGCGTCTTGATCTGAATCGCGCGCATTCCTTTTCCTCCGTCTGTTCGATGCGACCGCACACGACACCCGAAGTACCGGGTGAGTCCGTAGGGCGGCGCGTATTGCTCGCAATGCGCGTGCCATCTTGTTCGTAGGCCGAATCGACGCACCGGCTCCCGTGGCATGCCGTTGCATCGTGCTCGACATTCGACTCGTGTCCGTATCACGGACACTTTGCAGCGGGCCGTCCATCCGATGTACACCTCCGAGAATGAACGTGTGACCGATCGCGATCGACAGTGCGTGGTCCGGACGGGCTACAACGGGTGCGAGACGACTCAGGTTCCTCGATGGCACGCATGTTGCTGAGACGAGGTGCGGAAACGCACACGTGGTGGGCGGATGAGGATGCGAGTCGACGCGCACCGACGGAGAGACCCGTGAAGGAGAAGACGAGTGGATAAGGCGACGTCAGAGGAGATCGAGGCGGTACGCGACCTCGTGCAGCGGTTCATGCAGAACGAGGTCGTGCCGGTGATGGACGGGTTCGAGAAGCGCGCGGAGTTTCCGCGAGACCTCGTGCGGAAGGCCGGTGAGGCCGGGCTGTACGGGGCTGTGTTTCCCGAGTCGGTGGGCGGCAGCAACATGGGTTACCTCGCGGCGGCGGTGATCCAGGAGGAGATGTGCCGGATCGACGTGCGCTTCGCCTCGTGCAACAACCAGCAGGGATCGACTTGTCCGAGCTGCATCTACTTCGGCGGGACGCCGCAGCAGATCCGGAAGTACGTGCCGAACCTGCTCGCCGGAAAGACGATCGGGATGATGTCGTTGACGGAATCTGGCGGCGGGTCCGACGCGGCGGGGAACATGCGGACGTTCGCGCGGCGGGATGGGGACGTGTACCGGATTACTGGGCAGAAGATGTTCGCGTCGATCGCGAACGAGACGGATGTTGGGGTGTTGTTCGCGAAGACCGATCGCGAGGCGGGAACGAAGGGCGTGACGGCGTTCATCGTGCAGCCGAAGAAATATCCGGGATGGACGGCTCAACCGATCGACATGATGGGATTGTCGAGCGCGTTCCGGACGAACGTGGTGTATCTGGACGATTTCGTGGTGCCGGTCGAGGACCGTCTCGGCGACGAAGGCGACGGCTTCAAGATCATCATGCGCACGCTGCAGCCCGGGCGTGTCGGGGTGGCGGCAAAGGCGTTGGGTGTCGCCCGGGCATGCTACGAGGATGCGCTCCGCTACGCGAGCGAGCGGACCTTGCGTGGCCAGCCGATCGGTCGATTCCAGATGATCCAGTCGGATCTCGCCGAGATGGCGGTGGCGATCGAGGCGAGCCGGGCGCTGGTGTACAAGGCGGCGCAGATGATGGATGAGAGTCTGCCGTCGAACCGGATTGCAGCGATCGCGAAATACCACGCATCGCAGACGGCGAAGCTGTGTGCGGATAAGGCAGTTCAGATCTTTGGCGGGTATGGGCTGGCGAAGGAATACCGGGTGTCGTGGTACCGCGCCTACGCAGACATGTTCTTCACGGGGGAGGGATCGGCGAACGTGCAGAAGATCCTGATCGCCGAGGACGCGCTGGGATACAAGCTGGCGGATCGCCATCACGGAAAGACGGGACTGCGCGACATCCGCAAGGACGACGTGCTGAAGAATTCAGAGCAGGCGGATAAGTAAGGATGACGAGATGTCGGAAGAATTGAAATTCGAAGTCGACCATGGCATTGCGACGGTCACGCTCAATCGTCCGGACAAGCTGAACGCATTTACCGAGGTGATGCAGGAGACGTGGCTCGAGGCGCTCGAGGAATGCCGCGCGAATCCGGAGATTCGGGTCGTCGTGATGACTGGCACCGGCCGCGCATTCACGACGGGCGGTGACGTCGAGACATTTTCTGCGTCCGCGGCGCAGACACCGGCGAACATCAAGGCGCGAGTATCCGAGGGTGTGCAGCGTCTGCCACGCAAGATCACGGAGCTCGACAAGCCGGTGATCGCGGCGTTGAACGGGCTGGCGACGGGCGGCGGACTGGATATCGCTCTCGCATGCGACATCCGCTTCGCCGCGCAGAGCGCGCGCTTTGCCGAGACCTACGTGCGCATGGGACTGATTCCGGGGGTCGGCGGAGCGTATCTGCTGCCCCGCATCGTCGGGATGTCGAAGGCGTTGGAGATGTTCTGGACGGCGGATTGGGTGGATGCATGCGATGCCGAGCGTATCGGTCTGGTGAACAAGGTATTTCCCGATGCGGAATTGATGGACGGAACCTACGCGTTTGCGCGCCGCATTGCAGACGGCCCGCCGCTCGCCGTGCAGTTGATCAAGCGCGTGATGCGTTTCGGTCTGGACAAAGATCTTCAGACGGCCCACGAACTGGTGGCTGCAAATCTGCCGATCGTACGCGCCAGTGAGGATCATCAGGAAGCGGTGAGCGCGTTCAAGGAGAAGCGCACACCGAAATTCAACGGGCGTTGACAGCGCTGCCGACTCGAGAAGAAACGGATTATGGACAGACAGGCATTCGAAAAATTCATTGAACCGCGCAGCGTCGCGATTATCGGCGCATCGCCGCAACAAGGGAGTCCGCGCAATGCGCTGGTGCGTGTGCTGCTGAAGCACGGATTCGACGGCGCCGTATATCCGGTGAGCCAGAATCACGCGGAGGTGGAAGGGCTGAAGGCGTACCCGTCGGTGGCGGCGTTGCCTGAAGTGCCGGACGTCGCGCTGGTGATCACGCCGGCCCACACGGTGCCGGGCGTGATTGCGGAGTGCGGCGAGAAGGGTATACGCAGCGCGATCGTCTTCAGTTCCGGATTCGAAGAGACGGAAGCAGGGAAGGAGCATGCGCGGCGCTTGGCCGATGCGGCGCGAGCGCACCGGGTAGCGGTGATTGGCGCCAACTGTCAGGGCGTGTGGTCGGTCCGTCGACGCGTCATGATGACGTTCGGGTCAGCGGCAATGAGTCTTCAGACGCTCAAGCACGCGCCGATCGCGGTCGTCAGCCAGAGCGGTGCGCTCGCGGGGGCAATCGGCAATTTCCTGCAGAGCAACGGAATCGGGTGTTCGTATATCGTCAGCGTCGGCAATGAGACTTGCGCCGATGCGCTCGACGTGCTCGAACACATCGTCGAGCAGGACGACGTGCGCGTGGTGGCGCTCTACATCGAAGGACTGGACGAAGCCAGCCGGATCGTCAGGATCGCCGAGCGCGCGCGCGAACGCGGCGTGCAAATCGTCGCTTTGAAGGCTGGCCGGTCGGAGATCGGCCAGCAGGCGACGGCGTCACATACCGGGAAGATTGCTTCGGCGCACGCGGTATATGCGGACGTGCTGGAGCAGGCGGGGGTGATCACGGTCGACAGCTTGATCGATGCGATGTCGGCGGTGGAGGTGCTGGCGTACCTGCCGCAACCTCGCGTGAGTGGCGACCCGCGGGGCGGGCTGGCTGTGTTGAGTTCGTCGGGTGGGGCAGGCGCGCTGCTGGCGGATCACAGCAGCGAATATGCGATCCCGATGGCCGAATTCGGTCAGCGGACGGCGGAAGAGCTGGAGCGGGTTCTGCCGGCGTTTGCACGCACAGCCAATCCGGTGGATTTGACGGGGCAGATTCAGAGCGTGCCGACGCTGTTCCGCGACACGTGCTTCGCGATCGAGGCGGAGCCGAGGGCAGAGGCGCTGATTGTGCAGTTTGCCAGCAGCGGTCGCCGGTATCTCGAGCCGAACGCCGAGGTGTTCAAGAGAGTGGGGCAGTCCATGCCGGTGCTGGTGAGCTTTATCGGGGAGCTGCCGGATCACGAGACGCGCCGGTCGTTCCGGGAGGCTGGCGTGCTGCTGGTCGCTGATCCTTCGCATGCGATGAAAGCGCTGTCGCTGCTGTACAAGCGTCAGCGGATGTTGTCGTTGCCGAAATCCGAGGCTCGGGCGCCGTTGGCGAGCCGGGCAGCGCCGCAGGACTGGGCGGAGACGATGCGGTTCTGTGCGGAGAGCGGGATGACGCCGGCGAAGTGGGTGGTGCTCGGCCCGGAGGACCGCGCATCGGAAGCATGTGTCGGAATGGCGTACCCGCTGGTCGTGAAAGTGCTGCCGTCGGAGTGCGAGCACAAGACCGAACTTGGCCTGGTGAAGTTGCGCGTTCAGACGGCCGAGGATGTCGATGCCTGTGCACGCGAGTTTCGCGAGCGGGTGGGCAGACCGGATATGGGCGTGCTGGTGCAGGAAATGATCAGCGACGGCGTCGAGATTGTGGTGTCGTGCATGAGGCAGACGGACTTCGGGCCGATCATCTCGATCGGAACCGGGGGCGTCGCGGTGGAACTGTACCGTGACATGTCGCACCTTGCACTGCCGGTGACCGCGGATCAGGTACGTGGCGCGCTTCGGAAGCTGAAGCTGTGGACCCTTCTGGAGGGTTTCCGCGGAAAACCTGCGGCGGATGTGGACGCGCTGGTGGAGGCCGCGGTGCGGTTTGGGGATATGTTCCTCGCGAGCCCGGCGGTTCGGGAGTTCGAGATCAATCCGGTGATCGTGAAGTCTCGGGGGCGGGGGCTCGGTGCGGTCGATGCGCTGGTTACCGTGCAGTGAAAGAACGCCGGACGCGCTGCGGATTCCGCGTCCGGTTGTTTCGGTTCGTGACGTTTGGGTTAGAGAATGAAAATCCTGGTGCCAGTGAAAAGAGTGGTCGATTACAACGTGAAGGTCCGCGTGAAGTCGGACGGCACGGGCGTCGACATTGCGAACGTGAAGATGTCGATGAACCCGTTCGACGAGATTGCGGTGGAAGAGGCGGTGCGTCTGAAGGAAGCGGGCGTAGCGACGGAAGTGGTGGCGGTGTCGGTCGGCGTTGCGCAGGCGCAGGAAACGCTGCGCACGGCGCTTGCAATCGGCGCGGATCGCGCGATCCTGGTCGAGGCCGGCGACGGCGTCGAGCCGCTCGCGGTCGCGAAGATCCTGAAGGCGCTGGTCGACAAGGAGCAGCCGCAGTTGGTGATCCTCGGCAAGCAGGCGATCGACGACGATTCGAATCAGACCGGCCAGATGCTGGCTGCGCTCGCGGGTCTGCCGCAAGCGACGTTCGCGTCGAAGGTCACGGTGGCGGACGGCCGCGCGACGGTCGCGCGTGAAGTGGACGGCGGTGCGGAAGCGCTGTCGCTGACGCTGCCGGCGGTCGTGACGACCGACCTGCGTCTGAACGAGCCGCGCTACGTGACGCTGCCGAACATCATGAAGGCGAAGAAGAAGCCGTTCGAGACGGTGAAGCCGGAAGACCTGGGTGTCGACGTCGCGCCGCGGCTGAAGACGCTGAAGGCGGCGGAGCCGCCGAAGCGCGCGGCGGGCGTGAAGGTGCCGGACGTGAAGACGCTGGTCGAGAAGCTGAAGACCGAAGCCAAGGTGCTGTAAGGGGAGCGGAAAGACATGACGATTCTGGTAATTGCCGAACACGACAACGCGTCGATCAAGGCGGCGACGCTGAACACGGTGGCGGCGGCGGCATTGATCGCCACTTTCAGCAATGACGACATTCACGTGCTGGTTGCGGGCCACAACGCGCAGGGCGCGGCGGACGCGGCGGCGAAGATCGCCGGTGTGTCGAAGGTGCTGCTGGCCGACGCGCTGCAACTGGCGGACGGTCTCGCGGAAAACGTCGAGGCGACCGCGCTGAACATCGCGAAGGACTACTCTCACATCCTGGCGCCGGCGACCGCGTACGGCAAGAACATCGCGCCGCGCATCGCAGCGAAGCTGGACGTCGCGCAGATCAGCGACATCACGGCGGTCGATAGCGCGGACACGTTCGAGCGCCCGATCTACGCGGGCAACGCGATCGCGACGGTGCAATCGACGGATCCGATCAAGGTGATCACGGTGCGTTCGACGGGCTTCGATCCGGTGGCGGCGGCAGGCGGCAACGCGTCGATCGACAAGATCGAAGCGGCAGCGGACGCAGGCATCTCGCAATTCGTGAGCCGTGAAGTGACGAAGCTGGACCGTCCGGAACTGACGAGCGCGAAGATCATCGTATCGGGCGGCCGTGGCCTGGGCAACGGCGAGAACTACACGAAAGTGCTGGAGCCGCTGGCGGACAAGCTCGGCGCGGCGCTGGGCGCGTCGCGGGCGGCGGTCGACGCGGGCTTCGTGCCGAACGACTATCAGGTCGGCCAGACCGGCAAGATCGTCGCGCCGCAGCTGTACATCGCGGTCGGCATCTCGGGCGCGATCCAGCACCTGGCCGGCATGAAGGATTCGAAGGTGATCGTCGCGATCAACAAGGATCCCGAAGCGCCGATCTTCAGCGTGGCCGATTACGGCCTCGTCGGCGATCTGTTCACGGTCGTGCCGGAAATCGTCGGCGAGCTGGGCTAAAGCGCGCCATATCGTGGCAACGGTGGGGTGACGCAACGGGCGGGGGAGCTGCGATGACTTTACCGAAACGTTCTCTGCGGGCGGCAATCGGGAAATGGTTGGGTACCGACACTTCCGCGCATTTTCGTCTCGCCCGCGTCGGACGATCGGAGGAGGGCAGGTGGCGTTGCGTGCGCATCGATGTCGATTCCCCGTCTGGACTGCTGTCGATAATGTTCTTTCGCCACGACGATGGGTCGTGGCATGTTTTCCCTCCGAGCGGAAGACGGCCGGCGATCGGCGGATCGCGATACGTCGGTCAGTTTCCTTTTGACGGGCGTGAACAGATCAGGAATCTCGCGCGCCCATAGCGAACAGATTGCGCACGCAACTAAATTCCATCTGACTTGACGGCACGGAGCGCGCCCATAACGGTGTCCAACACGAAGACAGGCGCCGTCCGTCAGATTCGGGGTTGGCGTTCGTGGCGACACGGCCGGCGCCACCCGCGACGAACGCCCGGATCGATTGCTCACTCGCAGCATTGATCGCATTGGCACGGGCATTGCTGATAACGACGTAACGTTTCTCGACGAAGTGAAGCGCAAATTGAATGGGAGATCGAGATTGGGACAATCCTTGAAATGCGTCGGCGTGGTAGGTGCGGGCGCGATGGGGCGCGGTATCGCACAGGTTTGTGCAGTGGCCGGTTGCCACGTGAAATTGTTCGACGTGGTCGATGGCGCAGTGATGCGTGCCATTTCGGTCGTGCGTGATGATCTGATGCAGTCGGTGGCTAAAGGCCGGATCGAGCAGGGCGACGCCGACGCGGCGCTGCAGCGGATTGCCGCGGCCCACAGTTTGGCTCAAATGGACGAATGCGATCTGGTCGTGGAGGCGATCGTCGAGAATCTCGAGATCAAGCAGCGGCTGTTGCGAGATATCGAGTCGGTCGTGTCGCAGTCGTGCATTCTGGCCACCAATACGTCGTCGCTGAGCGTGACGTCGATCGCATCTGGTTGCGCACAGCCGTCCCGTGTGGCCGGATGGCATTTCTTCAATCCCGTCACCCGGATGCGACTGGTCGAGGTCGTGCAGGCGCCTCGAACGGCATCGGAAACGACCGACGCCCTGGTCGACCTGTCGCGGCGCATCGGACATCGTCCGATCGTCGTGCCGGATTCGCCGGGGTTCGTGGTCAACCATGCAGGCCGCGCGTTCGTCACGGAAGGGCTGAAACTGCTGGCGGAAAAAACCGCCGAGCACTCGGTGCTCGATGCGATCCTGCGCCAGTGCGCAGGCTTTCGCATGGGGCCGTTCGAACTGCTGGATCTGACCGGACTCGACGTGTCGGTTCCGGTGATGGAATCGATCCATGCGCAGTACTACGGCGACGATCGTTACCGGCCGGTGATGCTTGCACGCACGCGCCTGCATGCCGGCCTGCTGGGCCGCAAGACGGGGCAGGGTTTTTACAGCTACGACGGCAAGCAGAGCGCGGCGCAGTCACCGTCGGCGCAGGCCGCACCGGCGGCCGACGTTGCGGCGTGGTGGCCGACGGAAGGGGCGGCGGCGTTGCCGGAGCCCGTCGTGCGGCTGCTGTCGCAGGTCGTGCGTGTGACCGATATAGGCGACGCCGACGTGGTGTTCGTTGCACCGATCGACTCGGACCTGTCGAGCGCGGCTGCGAATCTGCAACTCGATCCGCGCAAGGTCGTCGGGATCGATCCCGTCTTTTGTGGGCTGTCGGGCGTCACGTTGATGACGTGCCCGGGCACGGCAAAGTCAACCGTTGACAGGGCACAGGCGATATTCGCCGCTCAGTCGATTCCCGCGTTCGTCATTTCGGACTCCCCCGGATTCGTCGCGCCACGTGTGGTCGCGTGCATCGTCAATCTCGCGTGTGAAATGGCCCAGCAGGGCATCGCGTCACCGGAGGACATCGACGTATCGGTGCGTCTCGGCCTCGGGTATCCGGTCGGTCCGTTCGAATGGGGCGATGCGCTCGGCGCGACACAGGTGCTCGACATCCTGCGAGGGCTTTACGAGACCTTCGGGGATCAGCGGTATCGACCGTCGCCGTGGCTCGTTCGACGTGCACGTCTTGGTTTGCCATTGACGTCGCCGGAGCGGGCCGCAGCCTGAGGAAGGTCGACCGACATAAAGCGGGGGCTGTTCCGCGAACGATGCGCCGGACAACCGGGAATACAACAAGAGGAGACGATATCGATTCGGCACATGTCCGTCGAAAAGACATCGCATGTAGAGACCGCAGACATCGATACATCGGTCGCGCGAACATGGCCATGTGGCACAGCGAGACGAACGGGTGTCGAGCGCGGTTAGAGGCCCGTCGCCGTGCCCCCAACGAACATGTCGGACCGCTAATGCCGAGTCCTTGCGTGATTGGCATGCTCATTGCAATAAGAGTGCGATTTCAACTTCTCGATACGACGTCACGTCATGAGTACACAAGCCTTTATCTGCGATGCAATCCGTACGCCGTTCGGCCGCTATGGCGGCGCGCTTTCTTCCGTGCGAGCCGATGATTTGGCCGCGATTCCGATCAAGGCGCTGATGGCGCGCAATCCGCACGTCGACTGGGAGGGGGTCAGCGACGTACTGTACGGCTGCGCGAATCAGGCCGGTGAGGACAACCGCAACGTCGCTCGAATGGCGAGCCTGCTCGCCGGACTGCCGCTCGGTGTGCCCGGTGCCACGATCAATCGCCTTTGCGGCTCCGGTCTGGATGCTGTGGGCAGTGCGGCCCGCGCGATCAAGTCGGGCGAAACCGGGCTGATGATCGCGGGTGGCGTGGAAAGCATGAGTCGCGCACCATTCGTCATGCCGAAGGCGGAGTCTGCCTTCGGCCGTGCGAACGCGGTTTACGACACGACGATCGGCTGGCGGTTCGTCAACAAGTTGATGAAGGAGCAGTACGGCGTCGACGCGATGCCCGAAACGGCGGAGAACGTCGCGGTCGACTACAGGATCGAGCGCGACGCGCAGGATCGGATGGCGCTGGCTTCACAGACGAAGGCGCTGGCCGCACAAAAGCGCGGATTCTTCGACAGCGAGATCACCCCCGTCCACATCCCGCAGAAAAAGGGCGATCCGCTGATCGTGAAGCAGGACGAGCATCCGCGCGAGACGTCGCTTGAAGCACTCGCCAGGCTGAAAGGCGTCGTACGGCCCGACGGCAGCGTGACGGCGGGCAATGCGAGCGGCGTCAACGACGGCGCATGTGCGCTGCTGCTGGCCGACGAGCAGGCAATTGTGCGCAACCACCTCACGCCGCGTGCGCGGGTGGTGGCGATGGCGACCGCGGGCGTGCCGCCGCGCGTGATGGGTATCGGTCCGGCACCGGCGACGGAGAAAGTGCTGGCGCTGGCCGGATTGCGGCTCGATCAAATCGACGTGATCGAACTCAACGAGGCGTTCGCCGCACAGGGGCTGGCAGTGTTGCGCCTGCTCGGCCTGAAGGACGCCGATCCCCGAGTCAATCCCAACGGCGGGGCAATTGCGCTCGGTCATCCGCTCGGTGCGTCGGGTGCGCGTCTCGTGACGACGGCAATCAATCAATTGCACGCCACGCATGGCCGCTACGCGCTGTGCACGATGTGTATCGGGGTCGGTCAAGGCATCGCCTTGATTCTGGAACGCATCTGAGCGCAATCGGACGTGCGCAACGGGCTCGCCGGAAACAGGCGAGGCGATAACGCGCGCACGACTGCGCGGAGCGCGAGCGGTATGTGTGCCGCCACGAACCGTGGCCTGATTGCCAGTGCGACATCGGGCGCCAGTCTGCGCATCTGCCGCGCGGCAATGGACAATCATTTTCGTCAAGGAGCAGAAGTCATGCTGATAGGTGTGCCCGTTGAAACGATACCGGGCGAAGCCCGTGTCGCCGTTACTCCGGAGACGGCCAGGAAACTGAAGGATCAGGGGCACACGGTGCGCGTGGCTTCGGGCGCCGGGCTGGGGGCGAGCTATACCGACGACGCTTATCGGGCCGTCGGTGCGGAGGTCGTCGATCAGGCGACTGCGCTTGGCTGCGAGCTCGTGTTGAAAGTCAGGCCGCCGCTCGAGAGCGAATTCGCCGCTTTCGGCCAGGGTGCGATGCTGGTCGGGATGCTCAATCCGTTCGAGGCAGCCGGTCTCGAACGGCTCGCCAAAGCCGGCATCACCGCGTTCGCGCTCGAGGCCGCGCCGCGAACCACGCGCGCGCAGAGCATGGATGTGCTGTCGAGCCAGGCGAACATCGCGGGCTACAAGGCCGTCATGATCGCCGCGGACCGATATCAGCGCATCTTCCCAATGCTGATGACGGCGGCGGGGACCGTGAAGGCGGCGCGCGTCGTGATTCTCGGCGTCGGGGTGGCCGGGTTGCAGGCCATCGCGACGGCCAAGCGTCTGGGAGCCGTCATCGAAGCGAGCGACGTGCGACCCAGTGTCAAGGAGCAGGTGGAGTCGCTGGGGGCGAAGTTCATCGACGTGCCCTACGAAACGGCGGAAGAAAAAGACGCAGCGGAGGGCGTCGGCGGATACGCGAGGCCGATGCCGGCTTCGTGGCTGCAACGTCAGCAGGTCGAGGTGGCCAAGCGTGTCGCGGCCGCCGATATCGTGATTACCACGGCGCTGATTCCGGGGCGGCCCGCACCGGTGCTGGTGACCGAGGCGATGGTGCAATCGATGAAGCCGGGCTCCGTGATCGTGGATCTCGCCGCGGCCCAGGGCGGCAACTGCCCGTTGACCGAGCCGGGCAGCACTGTGCTCCGACACGGAGTGACGATCGTCGGCGAAACGAACCTGCCCGCGCTGGTCGCCACCGATTCCAGCAACTTTTATGCGCGCAACGTACTCGATTTCCTGAAACTGATTCTGCCGAAGGAAGGCGGCGTGACGATCGATCTCGAGGATGACATCGTCGCCGGCTGCCTGGTCGCCCGGGACGGAATGGTGCTACGCGATCAACCTGCTCCCGTCCGGCCAACGGCGGAAGCTTCGACCACGAACTGAGAATCGCCATGGAAGCTGTCAGCCACATCATCACCAACCTGATCATCTTTGCACTTGCCATATACGTTGGCTATCACGTCGTCTGGAATGTGACGCCCGCACTGCATACGCCGTTGATGGCCGTGACCAACGCGATCTCGGCGATCGTCATCGTCGGCGCGATGCTCGCGGCAGGACTGACATCGAGTGGTCTTGGCAGAACCGCGGGCGTGCTCGCGGTCGCGCTCGCAGCGGTCAACGTGTTTGGGGGCTTCCTCGTCACGCGGCGGATGCTGGAGATGTTCAGGAAAAAAGAAAGAAAGACGACCGAAAAGGCGGAGGCGTAACGATCATGAGCATGAATCTCGTTACCTTGTTGTATTTGCTGGCCAGCATCTGCTTCATTCAGGCGCTGAAGGGGCTGTCTCATCCGACGACGGCCATTCGCGGCAACGTCTTCGGTATGACCGGCATGGCAATCGCCGTACTGACGACCGCGGCGCTGATCGTGAAGCTCGCCGCCACGCCGTCCGGGCTCGGGCTCGTACTGCTCGGCCTGCTCGTGGGGGGAACGGTCGGCGCCCTGATGGCGCATCGCGTGGAAATGACCAAGATGCCGGAACTGGTGGCGTTCATGCACAGCATGATCGGATTGGCCGCCGTCTTCATCGCGGTGGCTGCGGTGACGGAACCCTGGGCATTCGGCATTACGCCTGCCCCTTTGGCCGGTGCCGCGGGCGCGGCGTTGGACGGTCTTTCGCACCCATCGATCCCGGTCGGCAACCGGCTGGAACTCTTCCTCGGTGCGGCGATCGGTGCGATCACGTTCAGCGGGTCCGTGATTGCGTTCGGCAAGCTCAGCGGTAAATACAAGCTGCGCGTGTTCCAGGGCGCGCCGGTCCAGTTCCAGGGGCAGCATTTGCTGAACCTCGTACTGGGACTGGCCACGGTCGCGCTTGGCCTGATGTTCATGGCGACCGGGAGCTGGCCCGTGTTTTTGCTGATGCTGGCGCTCGCGTTCGTGATGGGCGTATTGATCATCATCCCGATCGGCGGCGCAGACATGCCGGTCGTGGTATCGATGCTGAACAGCTACTCCGGCTGGGCGGCCGCGGGCATTGGCTTCTCGCTCAGCAACCCGATGCTGATCATTGCCGGCTCTCTGGTGGGCAGCTCGGGCGCAATTCTGTCCTACATCATGTGCAAGGCGATGAACCGGTCGTTCTTCAACGTGATTCTCGGCGGCTTCGGCGGCGACGCCAATACCGCCGCCGGAGGGACCAAAGAACAACGTCCCGTCAAGAGTGGCAGCGCGGACGATGCCGCGTACATGCTGTCGAACGCGGAATCCGTGATCATTGTTCCGGGGTATGGGCTGGCTGTCGCTCGCGCACAGCATGCGATCAACGAACTGTCTCAGAAGCTCACGGAGAGAGGCGTGACGGTGAAGTACGCGATTCATCCGGTCGCGGGGCGCATGCCGGGGCACATGAACGTGTTGCTCGCGGAGGCGGAAGTGCCGTATGACCAGGTGTTCGAGATGGAAGATATCAACGGCGAATTCTCGCAAGCTGATGTCGCGATCGTGCTCGGCGCCAACGACGTGGTGAACCCGGTCGCGTTGGAAAAGGGCAGTCCGATTTATGGCATGCCGATTCTCGACGCTTACAAGGCTCGTACGGTGATCGTCAACAAGCGCTCGATGGCTGCGGGATACGCGGGGCTCGACAACGAACTGTTCTATATGGACAAGACGATGATGGTCTTCGGCGATGCAAAGAAGGTGGTCGAGGACATGGTGAAAGCAATCGAGTGATGGACCGTCACGTGCAGGTCGTTTTCCGATCCACGTCGAGTCGATGGGGGAAGGATATGTTCGGATCAACGTTGGTGAAAAAGAGTATCGGCGACACATTGCTGACTGCCGAGTTTCGTGTGATTACCGGGCGACTTCGCATATCGTCGAACGGGGTCCTGTCGCACGAGTTTTTTCCGCCTGATTCATGGACGATCGTGGCGGCCAGTGCGGGAGCAAGTCACTGGGGAACGAGGCCGAGCACGATCGATCTTCTGCACGTTCTCGAGCAGTTCGTGACGTGACGCCAATCAGATCGGGTAACTAGGGGCAGTGATGACAAATTCGTCCGACCGGCATAGTGCGGCACCGCAGCGGCGCGAATCCATGGAATACGACGTGGTGATCGTCGGCGGCGGCCCGGCCGGGCTGTCGGCCGCGATCCGGCTCAAGCAGCTCGCCGCGGAGAAAGGCGTCGAGCTCGGCGTGTGCGTGCTCGAGAAGGGTTCGGAGATCGGTGCGCACATTCTGTCCGGCGCGGTGATGGATCCGCGCGCGATCACCGAGCTGATCCCGGACTGGAAGGAGCGCGGCGCGCCGCTGTCCGTCGATGTGACGGAAGACCGCTTCCTGTTCCTGACCGAATCGAGCGCGAAGCAGGTGCCGAACTGGGCGCTGCCGGACAACTTCAAGAATCACGGCAACTACATCGTCAGCCTCGGCAACGTCACGCGCTGGCTCGGGACCATGGCCGAATCGCTCGGCGTCGAGATCTTCCCGGGCTTTCCGGCGGCGGAAATCCTCTACAACGACGACGGCTCGGTGAAAGGCGTCGCGACCGGCAACATGGGGATCGGCAAGGATGGCGAGCCTACCGAGAACTTCCAGCTCGGCATGGAGCTGCACGCGAAGTACACGCTGTTCTGCGAAGGCGCGCGCGGGCATCTGGGCCGTCAGCTGATCGGCAAATTCAAGCTCGACGCGAACGCGGATCCGCAGTCGTACGGGATCGGCATCAAGGAGCTGTGGGAAATCGACCCGGTCAAGCACAAGCCGGGCCTCGTGATCCACACGGCCGGCTGGCCGCTGAAGCCGGATACCTACGGCGGCTCGTTCCTGTATCACCTGGACAACAATCAGGTGGTGGTCGGCTTCGTGGTCGGGCTCGGGTATTCGAATCCGTATCTGTCGCCGTTCGAGGAGTTCCAGCGCTACAAGACCCATCCGGCGATCCGGCCGTTCCTCGAAGGCGGCAAGCGCGTGTCGTACGGCGCGCGCGCGATCACCGCAGGTGGGCTGCTGTCGCTGCCGAAGACGGTGTTCCCGGGCGGCGCGCTGGTCGGCGACGAGGCGGGCTTCTTGAACGCGTCGCGGATCAAGGGCAGCCACGCGGCGATCAAGACCGGGATGCTCGCGGCCGAAGCCGCGTTCGACGCGGTGCAGGCGGGCCGGCACGGCGACGAACTGACGGCATACCCGGACGCGTTCAAGACCTCGTGGCTGCATACCGAGCTGCACCGCGCGCGCAACTTCAAGCAATGGATGAGCAAGGGGCTGTATCTCGGCACGGCGATGGTCGGTCTCGAGCAGAAGCTCTTAGGCGGCAACGTGCCGTGGACGCTGCATCACCAGCATGCGGACCACGAGATGCTGAAGCCGGCGTCGCAGTACGAGCCGATCGAGTATCCGAAGCCGGACGGCAAGCTGACGTTCGACCGGCTGTCGTCGGTGTTCATCTCGAACACGAACCACGAGGAGAACCAGCCGGCGCACCTGACGCTGAAGGATCCGAACGTGCCGGTGAACGTCAACCTGCGCAAGTACGCGGGGCCGGAGGCGCGCTTCTGCCCGGCGGCGGTCTACGAGTTCGTGAAGAACGACGACGGCAGCGACCGTCTGCAAATCAACGCGCAGAACTGCGTGCACTGCAAGACCTGCGACATCAAGGATCCGACGCAGAACATCGTGTGGGTCACGCCGGAAGGCGGCGGGCCGAATTATCCAAACATGTAGCGCACGTTCGAGACTCGATTCCCCGCGAGGCGAGATTGGCTTTCGGCTTGGGGTAATCCCGCTATCCGAGGACATGCTTCGCCGTGCGCCGATGGAGTCGTCGGAATGGACATCTGTCTTTTTCAAGGACACATCGGCGTGACGCGCTAACTGCGCTTTCGCGCGCACTTCGACTCCGTTGATCATCGAAGGTCCTTTGTCACCGGCGTATGCCGGGAGACCTCGTGGATATGGGCCGACGCCGGTTCGTTTCGCGGTCTCATTCACCCGTTCGCGCGCCGTACCGGCCGCGCCGATCACCGGCCACATGCTGGCACGGGCATTGCATTATTGGTGCGTACTTGACGCGCCGCCGGAGGGTTGCGAATTCAAGCACAGGGCCGATGCCACGTGGCGTCGCGGATGATTCGTCGTTCGCGCAGATAGCTGGCGGCATTCGAGGCCGATCGATAGCGGTAGAAAGAAAACAGGAGACACACGATGCACCACCTTCCACTTTCCACAACAACACACTGCGACTCGGCTGACGAGCCGGGCGACGTTCGGTGCGTAAGGCCGTCAATGACTGGTCTTTCGATTGCCTGAACACCATCCCGAACGTTGACGGCCGATCGTTCGGCACGTCGTCTATCCCAACGCTCGAAAGAGAGGTATCAAGGTCATGGAAGGCTTGATTTCGGCTGGTGTCATCGGCCTGAGTCTGGGCACCCAGTATGCGCTGATCAGCATCGGGTTTACGCTCATTTTCGGCATCATGGGCGTCGTGAATTTCGCTCATGGTGGTTTTTATATCCTCGGCGGATACATCGCCTATTCTCTGTCCCAGTCCATGGGCGTGCCGTTTGCCGCGGCCGTGCTGATCGCGGCATTGGCTACGGGCGTGATCGGATATCTGGTGGAGGTCCTGGTGGTGGAGAGGAATGTCTCCGACCATTTGGCGACGATGCTGATGACGTTGGGCATCTATCAGATCATCACGACCGGCATGACGGTCACCTATGGGGCCGAGCCGATGAATTTTCCGTTCCCGGTGACGGGTTCGCTGAATGGGCCCGGCTTCTACATCCCCTACGCGAACCTGATCGTTTTCGGCGTATGCGCGCTGGCGATCGGCAGCGTTTACTACCTCGTCTTCAAGACTCGATACGGTATCGCCTTGCGCGCGATGGCGGATGACAGTGCGGTGGCACGCGCGCAGGGGATTCGTCCCGCACGCATGTTCCCTCTTGCATTCGCGATAGCAACGGCCCTTGCGGGACTCACCGGTGCACTGGTCACGCCGATTCTGGCGTTGGAACCCTCCAGTGGAGATTCCGTGCTCGGCCGAGCGTTCATCGTTGTCGTCATGGGCGGACTGGGAAGTGTCGGCGGCGCCACGATTGCCGCATTCGTCGTAGGACTCGTGGAGGCGTATGCCAGTGTCTACCTTGGCGGTTCCCAGGGCGCACTGGTGCTGTTCGTGATTGTGATGCTGATCCTCTTGGTGCGCCCGCAGGGGCTGTTTGGTACCGTTACGCGCAAGGCTTGAACTATGAAAATGACCAATCGTCGCCGCGATTTCATGCTCGACATATCGGGCGTGGCGGTGCTGCTACTGCTTCTCGTCGTACCGTTCTCGTCGACAGACCCGTTCATGTATTCGCTGGCCAGTCAGTCCGCGATTGGCGTCTGTGCCGCGCTCGGCATCTACATCATGTTGCGGCTGGGCCTCTTGTCGTTCGCGGCGCCGTCTTTCATGGCGCTCGGCGGATATGCCGCCGCAATTGCCGCGAATGCGGGGACGACGAACCTCGTTCTGCTGATGCTGATCAGTGCCATTGTGCCGGCGCTTGTGGCTCTGCCGCTGGGGGCACTGGTATTGCGACTCAAAGGCGTGTACTTCATTTTCATCACGTTCGTCTTCAATGAAATTCTGCAGATCGTCATATTCGAAACGCCGACATTGACCGGCGGTCCGAATGGGATCACGGGGGTGCCGCCCGCGTTGTTCTTCGGCATGGGTGCGACTTCGCCATCGACGATGGTCGTCGTCACTGTCGCGATCTGCATCGTTTCCGCGCTGTTCACGCTTGGCATCACGCACGTCCTCAGACCAGAGTTTTCGTCGATCGAGGAAAACGAAACGCTCGCAGAAAGCCTCGGTGTCGCGCCGTGGAAATATCGCACCATCGGTTTCATTTCGTCCGCCGCCGTCTCGGGGCTCGCAGGCTTCGCGCTGGTCAACATGCTGTCGACCGCACATCCGAGCTCGTTCACCACATGGTCGGTGAACAACTACATCGCCTACGTTTTTATCGGCGGACGCGGGACGCTGCTTGGTGTGGTGGTCGGCAGTCTCCTTCTCATCACGATGAACGACGTATTCAGTAGCTATGCTCAATTGTCGTCAGGACTGTTCGGGCTGCTGCTCGTCATTGTGATGATGGTCGCTCCGGGCGGTATCGTTGGAACGATAACGAAGGTCTTTGACAGACTGAAGGAGCGCCATCGCGGGGTACTTCAACCACGTATCGAGGATCGCCGAGCATGAGTTCGCCTATTGATATTTCCAAGCGCGGCACCGAAGCGTCCGCGTCGATGACGTTGCGAGTCGACGCGATCACGAAGCGATTCGGCGGACTACGCGTATTCGAAGGCATTTCGTTCGAAGTGGCTGCGGGCGAAGTGCTTGGCGTGATCGGCCCGAACGGTGCGGGCAAGACCACGCTGATCAATGTCATGAGCGGCATGCTGCCGCCGACGTCGGGACGCATTCTGCTCGGTGAGCAGGCCATCTCCGGCATGCGTTTCTACAACGTCGCTCGCCTCGGTGTCGCGCGCAGTTTCCAGCAGACCAACACGTTCAAGAGTGGGACCGTCGAGGAGAATTTGTTTCGCGCGCAGCGTTTCGCCACCTCCGACGTTCGGGCGGATCTCGGTATCGAGGGCCTGCTGGAGGAGTTCGGTCTTGCGCAACACCTGCGCGAGCCCAGCGACAAGCTGCCGTATGGGCTTCAAAAGATGCTTGGCCTCGTGATGGTGCTGGCTTCGCGGCCGCGCTTTTTGCTCCTGGATGAGCCGGCCGCGGGTCTCGAGGCGCGCGAGCGCCCTCAGGTGGACCGCTTCATCGAACATGCCCGAAACGTGCTGGGCTGCGGGGTTCTGATCGTGGAGCACGATATGGACATGGTCAAGCGACTGTGCCCGCGCATCGTCGTGCTCGAGGCGGGGCGGTTGCTTGCGGAGGGTACGCCGAGCGACGTGCTCTCTCGCCGTGATGTCATCGAGGCCTATCTGGGCGTGAGTGAGGATTGAAAATGCTGAGTATCGAGAAGCTGGTCGTTCGTTATGGCGGCATTGTTGCCCTTCGGGAAGTGTCGATCGAGGTGAATGAGGGCGAAACCGTGCTGTTGGTCGGTGCGAACGGGGCCGGAAAGTCGAGCCTGATCAATGCTGTCGCCGGTCTCGTTCCGGCGGTATCAGGTCAGATTCGTTTGGCTGGTAAGGACCTCACGGGCGTATCGTGCCCGGCTCGGGCACGTCTCGGAATTGGATATTCGCCCGAAGGGCGCCGGATATTCCGTTCTCTGACCGTGAGGGAAAACATCCTCGCGGGCACGCTTGGTATTTCGAAGGCTCAGGCGCAGGCGAACCTCGAGTGGATGGAGCGAACGTTTCCGTTGCTCGCCGAACGCGCCGATCAACCGGCCAACCAGCTTAGCGGCGGGCAGCAGCAGGTCGTTGCCCTGGCTCGCGCGGCCAGTACGCTGCCCAAATTGCTGCTTCTCGATGAACCGTTTCTGGGTTTGGCACCGGTGTGGATCGAGCGCATCAGCGAGTCGATTCGGGAACTGCAGCGTCGCGGCACGACGATTTTGATGGCTGAACAGATGGCGCGTCCGGCGCTGAAACTGGTAGACCGCGCATACGTCATGCGTGGTGGCGAGGTTCGGCGCAGCGGCACGGTCGACGAGATTCGCGATGCCGCGCTAGCCGAGGAATATCTTTGAATTCAATTTCGTATAAAGAGAAGGTGATGCAATGACGAACATGTTTCCGTATCCTCAACTCAAGGCCGGGCGCGATGAGCCGATCATCGATCCTGACCTGCCGATCATCGACTCTGCTCATCATCTGTTTGACCGACCGGCATTGCGCTACATGTTCGAGGACTACCTCGAGGACGTGAAGGCCGGCCATCGGATCGTCGCCTCCGTGTATGTGGAGACGCTGGCCTTCGCGCGAAAGGATGGCCCTGAAGTGCTGCGGCCGCTCGGCGAGGTCGAGTTCGCGAATGGTGTTGCGGCGATGAGCGCGAGCGGCGCTTATGGCGATTGTCGCGTATGCGCTGCGATCGTGGGTAATGCAGACCTGCGATTCGGTGCGTCGGTGGCCGAATTGCTCGACCGGTCGCTCGAGGTCGCGCCCGAGCGATTCAGGGGCGTTCGGCAGATAACGATCGAGGATCCGAGCGATGCGCCGTTCCGCTATGTCACGAACCGGCCGGCGCCCGGAATCATGAAATCCGCTGGATTTCGTGCAGGCTTTCAAGAGGTGGCGGCTCGTGGCCTGACGTTTGATGCCGCGGTGTTTCATCATCAGATGGCCGATGTTTGCGAGCTTGCCGACGCGTTTCCCGACACCCTGATCATACTCAATCATCTGGGGCAGGCGATGGGCATGGATATGGACGCCGACGGCCGCGCTCGCGTGTTCGCGCACTGGCGAGATTCGGTTCGCGAGGTCGCGCGCCGTCAAAACGTGCTGTGCAAGATCGGCGGCTTGGGATTGCCGTTCTGGGGATTCGGTTTTGAGAAACGGGTGGACACGGTCGGCTATCTGGAACTCGCCAATGCGTGGGGACCCTATGTCGAGACCGTCATCGATGTCTTCGGTGTGGACCGCTGCATGATGGAAAGCAACTATCCGCCCGATGGCCGCTCGTGCGGATTCGTGCCGATGTGGAACGCGCTGAAGCACATCGTCCGGGGCGCATCGGCGCAGGAAAAGACGGCACTTTTCCACGACACTGCGGCTCGGGTTTATCGCATCGACCTGTCATGAAAGAGGCGTAGCGCCGAGGACGTGAGCGGGGGGGAAACCTCTCGTTGCCTGCAGACCGGCGAGAAGACCGTGAACTCGGCCTTCCGCCGGTCGCCGGTACATCCGGCTGTCGGAGGGGAGACGTTCTTAGTGAGATGGAATACCGGCGGTGGATCCACCGTCCACGGGCATGACGATACCGGTGACAAAACTGGCGTCTTCCGACAGCAGAAATGCAATTGCGGCTGCAACCTCTTCGGGCTCGCCCTCTCGACCGATTGGATGAGCGTCGCGGATGCGTTTTTCGTTTTCCGGATCCTCGAACATAACGGCGGTCATCGGCGTACGAATCATCCCAGGCGCCACGGCATTCACGCGGATGCCGTACGGCGCGAGTTCCAGTGCCATCGTATGCGTGATGCCCGAGACCCCGAATTTCGACGCCGCGTAGGCGAGGCGGTTAGGCACGCCGCGGATGCCGGCACCCGACGACACGTTGACGATTGCCGCAGGTGTTTTCGCTTCCGTCGCGACGCGGGCGAATGCCTGGCAAACGTTGAACGTGCCGTCCAGATTCACCGACAGCACCCGACGCCACGCGTCCGGATCAAAATCCAGCACGTTGCCCACACCGCGAATGCCGGCGGAGTTCACGAGACCGTGAAGCGCGCCGAAACGCCGAGCGGCGTCCGTCACGAAAGCGATCACCTGGTCGCGATTCGACACGTCGACCGCGACGCCGTAGACTCGCTCGCTCGATCCGAACTCCGACACGACTTTGTCGACGTCGTCCTTGCGTACGTCGGCCGCGACGATCGATGCGCCCTCCTCGAACAGACGTCGGACACACGCTGCGCCAATCCCGCTTCCGGCGCCTGTCACGAGGATCGTTTTTCCTTCAAAACGCTTCATGTCACTATTCCCTTTTCATATCCAGGCCATCACGTGCGGTCGTGCAAGGCAGCCGAGACGCACGGATTGACCATTCGCTCCTGTTGACCCGCCTTGCCGTGATGAGTAAAAGATTGGTCGAAGATCGAGCGATACCGTGCAGGTACCGCGCGACCTTCGACGGTCAACCGCGAAATCCAAGGTTTACGGCGTCGCCGGTTCCGACGCAATTGCGACTCGGCGATCCTTCTGTCTCTTGCCGTTCGCGATCATGCCCATCCCGATCGGGAACGCGAGTTGTTGATTGACGCTGTACTGAGCCTTGCCACGCCAGCCCCCTTTGCCGAGGTAGCGGGATTCCGGTGCCATCTCGCGCAACGCCGCCGCGATTTTTTCGCCATCCTGATCGGTTCCGGCACGTGAGATCGCACGCAGAAGCTGCTCGGCGGCGAGCGCGGACGGATAGAACAGCGTGTTTTCCGGTGCCTTCGACTTCATCACGCGCTCGTAATCGGCATTCAGGCGCTGAATGCCGGGGTCGTCCATCGGCGCAAGTTCGAGCCAGTAGAACGCCTTCTGTGCGGATGTATCGCCGACGGTGTTGAGCACGACCTCGGCACCGCTGCCGAGATCCCCGAACGCACCGGTGTAGCCGGCGCCAAGCATTTGCTTGACGAGAATCCCGGCTTCGCCCGGCGGCATTGGCCCCAATTCGACCGATTCGGGCGACATGCTCATCAGGCGGGCGACGATGGGGGCGAAGTTCGTGGTGCCGCGTTGATAAAATTCGAGCGACGCCTTGGCGCCGGCTTTTTCGTATTCCTGGGCCAGCGCTTTGCCTGCATCGGTGCCGCCTTGATCGTTCGGTGCAAGAACGATCACCTTGTTGAACTTGAACTCGTCCCGCGCGGTTTTGACGACAGATGCGCCCCAGACCGGCGGTGTGAGAGAAACGGCGAAGGCCAACGGATACTGCGGATTGATCACATCCTTAGCGTAGGAATGCGCGAAATTCACGATGCCATATCGCTTGGCAATGGGCTTGAACCCGGCCAGCTCGACTGACGGAACCGGGCCGACTGCCGCGTGAACGCCCTGGCTGGCGAAATAGTTTGCGGCGGCAGCGCCGCCCGCAGCGGTCGATTGAGAGTCGTAGCTCGTCGACACGACCTTGCACTTGCGGTTGCCTACCTGCAAGCCGCCATTGGCGTTGGTATATGCGGCCTCGAACTCGACGGCCGCTTTCTCGGCCAATCCCCACGACGACCCGCCGCCGCTCATCGGGCCGAGCGCACCGATTTTGACTTCGCAGGATTGCGCTGCTGCGGGCGAGCAGATCGACCAGGATGCAGCGAGCGTCGCCACACACGCCGCTGCTTTGGCAGTTTTCCAATGTTTCACCGTCAACGTCTCCTTCCGATAGTTATCAATGGGCGCAAATTCGGGAATGGCGCCACTTCACCCGAGCGCCCGGATTGCCCGTATAAAACGTAGCGCCGGGTGCGGCAAAAAAGATGAGTCCTTCGATCGGGACGAAAACGGATATCGGCTTGTCAGTCCCGCGCAGAACGGATCTGAGGATAGTTAAGCAATTGGGATGCCAACAACACTGCGATGCGTTGCAGGTCGACATGGAGGCGGTGCGTGTGTCCAAGCCTCATTCAACCGTCGCCGATACGGACAACTGTGTTTCCTGAAGACATGCGTGTGTGGGTTGCCGAACTCGATCCCCGGAATGTCGCCGTGGCCGAGTATGTGGACGGCCAACGCAAACACCGCTAATCGCCATGTCGAGATACGGCCGGAATGGTTCCGACACGTCGTGTGATCTGCGGATGAAGCTGGTACGGAATCTGCAGGTAGTCCGCTGCTTATGGAATGAAACGGCAGGACGGCATTTTTTGGAAAAGGGGCTGTACATGAAAGTCGGGTATATCGGTTTAGGGGCGATGGGCGCACCGCTCGCGCAGAGGCTCATCGGCGCGTACGAGCTCTGCGTGTGGGATATCAATACTGCGGCCGTCGCCGAGTTCGAGAAGCTCGGTGCCAGCGTCGCGCCGTCTGCAGCTGAACTGGCACGTCGCTGCGACGTCGTGATGCTGTGTCTGCCGCGCACGGAGAATGTGCGTCAGGTGATCTTCGGGCCGGAAGGACTTGCGCAAGGGCTGACGCCGGGAAAGATCGTCATCGATCAGACGAGCGGTGTGCCGGAGCAAACCCGGGACATCGCCCGCGAGCTCGATGCGCGCGGCGTTGCCATGATCGACGCGCCGGTGGCGGGCGGCGTTGCTGCCGCGCATGCGGGCAAGGTAACGATCATGGTCTCTGGTCCGGAAAGCGCGTATGAGACGGTGTCGCCGATCCTTGATGCAATCAGTTCGAACGTCTTCCGATGCGGGGAGCGGGTGGGCGACGGGCAGGCAATCAAGCTGGTCAACAACGTGATGAACGCGGCATGCCGCCTTGCCACGCTGGAAATCGTCGCGATGGGCAGAAAGTCGGGGCTGGCGCTCACGACCTTGACCGACTTGCTCAACAAAAGCACGGCTCGGAACCGCATCACTCAGACCATGCTGCCGGCGATCGTCGAAGGCAGGGCTGCAACGAATTTCGCGCTTCCGCTGATGGTGAAGGATGTCCGTCAGGCCATCGAGCTCGGAATGGATGCCGGTGCGCCGATGCCTGTCTCGAGCATTACGCTCGGCTTGCTGCAGACGGGCGTCAATACGTTGGGCCAGGATGCCCGGCTCGAAGATGTCATCAAGGTCGTCGAATCGATGGCGGGCACGCGGCTCCGTGATGATGCGATGCCAGCGTCTGTGCCGGCGTCGACTGCGAATGCCGCAACTTCGGACGAACCGACCGTCGGCTACGTCGGGCTAGGGGCGATGGGCGCGGCGTTGGCGCGGCGTCTGATGAAGACCCGAAAGGTGCAGGTATTCGATGTGCGGCCCGAGATCGTACGCGAGCTCGAAGCCGATGGCGCCGTTGCGGCGCCGGATTTGCGTTCGCTGGCGCGCGACTGCGACATCATCATGCTTTGCGTGCCCGACTCGACAGTGGTCAGCCAGGTTCTTTTCGGAAAGGGTGGGTTGGCGGAAGGTCTTACCGCCGGCAAGGTCGTCGTCGACCAAACGACCGGCGATCCGTCCGCTACGCGCCGCATGGCGGAGGAACTCAGGGCGCTGGGCGTCGAGCTGGTGGATGCGCCCGTTTCAGGCGGTCCCAGCGGGGCGGAGGCAGGCACCGTGGCGATCATGTGCAGCGGGGCGCAGGACGCGTGCGCCCGGGTGCGGCCGCTTCTCGAATCCATCAGTCCGAACGTGGTGTATTGCGGCGACACCGGCTATGGCCATATCGCGAAGCTGGTCAAGAACGCGATCGGTGCCTGCAATCGGCTGATTGCGTATGAAGCTTTGGCGATGGGTATCAAAAGCGGCCTGAAACTGCGGGACATGGAAAAGGTGATCAACAGCGGTTCAGGATGGAGCGCGACGTTCGAGCGCGTCGTTCCGGTACTCGCGGCGGGTGGCCGGTCGGCGACCTTGCGACTCGAGCTCATGGTGAAGGACCTTCGGCTTGCATGCGAGGTCGCAATGAATTGCGGCGCGCCGATGTTGATCGCAAATGCGGTACGAAACGCGGTCGAGGCGGGAGCGAACGAGCTGGGGGGAGATGCGAATATCGATGCGCTCGCAAGGTTGTTCGAAGCGCGGGCCGGGATCACATTTGCCGCTTCATGACCGGAACGCGTATCGGAGTCGGGCCTAACACGAAGCGGCTGGTCCGGCTTCGGCCGCAGCGATATGCCACGTCGGGCATGCACGCCGCGTTGGAACTGCCCGACCCGCACGTGTCGAACGGCGGCGGACACATCGATGATCACTGACTGCCAGTCGCAACGGTTTCTCCTGTTCCGGCGATCACGCTGCGATGGTCGGAACCGGCGACATCGTCATCGGTACCGGCGAGACCGATTTCAAGCTGAGCGTGCAATTCCGCACTGGACGGTGCTGTAGCGGCGATCAAAGCACGACGGACGCCGCGTGTAGTCGCCGGGGACACGAATCGGGCGGGCCGTCGCTGGTGTGGACATATTGCCGGGCTCATAAGCGGCAACGTTCCTGCGACAGGCATGGCACGTCAATTGCAAGTCGATGGACGACATCGTTCCAGGCTTTCGAGCATACAGACAATGAATCAGACCTCTCCATCCACCTCCTTTCAACACATTGCCCCGGAATTGCGACTTTACTGCGGTGACGAAAGCCTCGCTGCATTGGCCAAGGAGATCAAGCGCAGTGGTTGTCAGCGTGCAGTGGTCGTCAGCGGTCGGTCGGTGGGCTCTTCCAATGCAATGCAGCAGCTGCGCGATACGCTCGGGGCCGTGCTGGTCGGCGAGTCGCAGACGGTTCGGCCGAATAGTCCGGTGCGCGCCGTAGAAGAAGCGGCTCGCGCGCTGAGCGCCCTCGACGCAGATGCCGTGATTGCCGTGGGCGGAGGGTCGGCCGCCGTCACGGCGCGTGCAGCAAGCATCCTGCTCGCGGAGAAGCGACCTGCGCACGAGCTTTGCACTCGGAGGCTCTCGAACGGAGAGTTCGACAGCCCGCGGCTTGCGGCTCCAAAGCTTGCGCAATTCGTCGTGCCGACCACGCCCAGTACAGCGTTCGTCAAGGCGGGAAGCGCCGTGCACGACGACGAGACGGGACAGCGGCTTGCGTTGTTCGATCCGAAGACGCGGGCAAAGGCAATTTTTCTTCATCCGGGATTTCTTGGCACCGCCCCGGCGACGCTCGTCGAAGGCGCAACGCTCAACACGCTCTCCACTGCAATCGAGGCACTGGAGTCGCCGCGCTGCGACCTCGTATCCGAGGCGATGCTCACCCAAGCGCTGCGGCTCGTCGCGCGCCACATCGACCGCATGTCGCCTGAAGACGTCACCGCTCGTGAACGTCTGGCGGTTGCCGCCGTCCTTTGCGGGCGGGGTACCGAGCAGTCGGGCGGTGGGCTTTCGTCGGTACTGGCGCACGCGATCGGCCATCGAAGCAACGTGTCGAATGGGATCATCAATGCGATCGTGCTGCCGCAAACGATGCGTTTCAACAGCCCGGCAACGCAATATACGACCGGGCGCATTGCCGACAGCCTATGGCTTCCGCTGGCTGCCGACTCGGCACAACGGTATGCGATGCCGGCGGTCGAGCTCCTGGAGCGTCTGCTGGCGAAGCTGGACATTCCCCGACGGCTTCGCGACGTCGGCGTGACCGGAGACGATCTGGATCCGATCGCGGAAGCGGCGATGCAGGACTGGTTCATCAAGCGCAGCCCCCGTCGGGTGACGAACGTCGCCGATTTGCGGGGCATCCTCGACGCAGCGTGGTAGCAAATAAAAATCTCGGAGAGGGGGGGCTTCTCGTGAAGCACGCATTTTTTTGCCGTCGATTTGTGGCGGGCGCATTCGTCTTTTTCAGCGCAGCGTCCGCTTCGGCATCCGACCAGTTTCCGAGCAGGCCGGTGCATATCGTGGTCGCGATGGCGCCTGGCGGCATGGTGGACACTGTCACGCGTTTGCTGGCTGCAAAGCTGGGTCAGAGCCTGGGGCAGCCGGTGATTATCGAAAATCGTGGCGGCGGAGGTGGATTGGTCGGCATCCGCTATGTGAAGGACGCACGACCGGACGGATACACGCTGCTGGCAACTTCTGCGGATACGATCGGCCTCCAGTCGGCAGTCAGGCGTGATCCGGGCTTCGTTCTCCGCAAGGACTTCACGGGAGTTGGGCCGATGGTCGAATCACCGCTTCTGCTCGACGTCGGAGCCAGCCAGCCATTCAAGACCTTCGGCGAATTGACCGCGTACGCGAAGGCGAATCCGGACAAGCTGTCCTACGGATCGGGAGGCGTGGGGAGTGCGACTCACTTTGCTGCGGCCGCATTCCTGCAGCGGACCGCGTTGAAGATGATGCACGTTCCATTCAAGGGCAATGGGGAAGCGCTGCCTGAAGTGATGAGTGGACGGATCTCCGTCATCTTCGACGCGCCAGTCAGCAGTTCTCCCTATCTAAAGGCAGGGAAGATGAGAGCGTTGGCCGTGACGTCCCCGAAGCGCCTCGCCGCGCTTCCAGACGTGCCGACGGTCGCCGAGACCGGTTATCCCAACTACAGCTACGTTCTATATCAAGGCCTGATGGCGCCGGCCGGTACGCCGCCCGCCGTCATTCAACGCCTGTCGGCAGCGTTGCAGGCGGCGGTTTCGGATAAGGCGCTGGCGGAGCGCCTTTGGAGCTACGGGCTCGAACCGGTGACGATGTCACCAACGGAGTTCACGGATCTCCTGTTGAAAAACGAAGCCGAGAAAGCAAAGCTTGCCGCATATGTGGGAATGCCAAAGCAGTAACTGACGTGGCCTGCAAGCAGGTCAAGAACGTCGCCGATGTGCGCGGCGTCCTCGACTCAGCGTGGTAGGAAATCAAAGTCCTGGAGAAAGGATCTTCTCATGAAGCATGCATTTTTTTGCCGTCGATGGGTGGCGGGCGCATTCGTCCTTTTCAGCGCAGCGTCCGCTTCGGCGTCCGACCAGTTTCCGACCAAGCCATTGCATATCGTGGTCGCGACGGCGCCTGGCGGCTTGGCGGACACGGTCACGCGTTTGCTGGCTCCAAAGCTGGGTCAGAGTCTGGGGCAGCCGGTGATTATCGAAAATCGCGGTGGCGGAGGTGGATTGGTCGGCATCCGCTATGTGAAGGACGCCCAGCCGGACGGATACACGCTACTGGCCACTTCCGCAGATACGATCGGCCTCCAGTCTGCCGTCAAGCGTGATCCCGGTTTCGTTCTCCGCAAGGATTTCACGGGAGTGGGGCCGTCGGTCGCATCACCGCTTCTGATCGAAGTCGGAGCCAGCCAGCCATTCAAGACCTTCGGCGAACTGACCGCGTACGCGAAGGCGAATCCGGACAAGCTGTCCTACGGATCCGCAGGCGTGGGGAGTACGACTCACCTTGCTACGGCCGCGTTCCTGCAGCAGAGCGCGTTGAAGATGATGCACGTTCCGTTCAAGGGCAATGGGGAAGCGCTACCTGAAGTGATGAGTGGACGCATTTCCGTCATCTTCGACGCGCTGATCAGTAGTTCTCCCTATCTGCAGGCAGGGAAGATGAGAGCGTTGGCCGTGACGTCCCCGAAGCGTCTCGCCGCATTGCCGGACGTGCCGACGGTCGCCGAGGCCGGTTATCCGAACTACAGCTACGTTCTTTATCAAGGTCTGATGGCGCCGGCCGGTACGCCGCCCGCCGTCGTTCAACGCCTGTCGGCAGCGTTGCAAGCGGCGCTTTCGGATAAGGCACTGGCGGAGCGCCTTCGGAGTTATGGGCTCGAGCCGGTGACGATGTCACCAAGGGAATTCACGGATCTCCTGTTGAAAAACGAAGCCGAGAAAACAAAGCTTGCCGCATACGTGGGCATGCCAAAGCAGTAACTTGCACAATGAAATTTTGAGGAGTTGATTCATGGCGTCATATACGCGTCAATTGGCCGAATTTGCAGCAGGATTCAAACTGGCTGACGTTCCAGAGGACGTACGCAATCGAGCAAAGCTGATCATTCTCGATGGTCTCGGATGCGGGTTGTTTGGCGCAAGTCTCGAGTGGACCCGAATCCTGGCCGGCGTGGTCCGCAAGCTCGAGCCCGACGGCGGGCGGGCATCGGTGTGGGGTCGTGGCGAAACGGCGTCTGCTGTGAACGCGGCGTTGCTCAACGGCACGATGATTCAAGGCTACGAACTGGACGATGCGAATCCGGCGTCCATCCACAGCTGTGCTGCCGTCTTGCCGGCGGCCCTCGCGGCGGCCGAATTTGTCGGCACTGACAAAGTCGATGGCGAAACCCTCCTGACCGCGATCATTGCCGGCTTCGAAGTCGGTCCTCGCGTGGGTCTCTGCATGAACGGCAATAAGATGCTGGTCCGGGGCTGGCATACTCCCGGCATCTTCGGACCGTTTCCGGCCGCAGTGGCGGCCGGCATCGTCCTCGGTCTCGATGGCGAGCAGACGTACCACGCACTGGGCATCGCCGGCGCCCAGGCATCGGGCATCATGGCTGCCCAGTTCGGCTCGATGGTCAAGCGCATGCTGTCCGCGAAGGCAGCGCAAAGCGGGCTTTATTCGGCCTTGTTGGCCGCGGACGGATTTACCGGCATCGAGGACGTGTTCGAGGAAACCTATGGCGGGTATTGCACCACGTTCACACAGACTGCCGACCAGTTCGACTTGTCGGCGCTGACCAGCGAGCTCGGCACGCGGTGGGAGACGATGCGGATTTCGATCAAGCGTCACGCGGCAGTCGGCACGAATCTGTCCGCATTGGACGCGATCGAGGAGCTCATGGACGAAACGGGCCTTACCGCGACGGACGTCGAGCGAATCACCGTGCGCATGACCGAAGATGCGGTCCGCCATTCCTTCTGGACGCCATACGTTCCCAACGGTCTTACCGCCGCGCAGATGCACCTCGGTTTCTGTATCGGTATGAAGCTCATCGACGGTGAGGTATTCGTCGATCAGATGATCGAGGAGAACGTCGGCCGGCCGGATCTCGTCGAATTCGCGAAGCGTGTCGATGTGGTTCGAAGCGAAGAGCGCGAGCGAAAGGGCCGACCGTTTGCACGGGGTGCCGATGTCGAGATCGTGCTGACGAACGGAAAGACGTTGAGCAAGACTGTCGACAACTTTCTGGGAAGTTATCAGCGTCCGATGAGCGACGAGCAGATGGCGACGAAGTTTCGACGGCTCGCGTCGAAAGCGCTGCCCGCCGAGCAGGTGGCACAGCTCGAGACCGCCGTGCGCGGGCTGGAACGTGCTGGCAAGGCGACCGATCTGCTTCGGCTTCTGCAGACGCCGCTATGACGAATCAAGAGCCGCTCGTTCGATGATGCGCACGAGCAGCGGTGGGTCGAACAATACGTAAGACGATTAAGTGATTTTCCTCATGCGTCCCGCGCCGGCGGCGAGGAGCGACGGTACGGGCGGGTGCCACTGTGACGCGTAAAGGTTGATGAGCCGAATCGACAGGTGCTGTCGATTCGACCCACTAATCATTGTGTTTCGTGGTGGTAGGCTGTGTCCGCGGTGAAGACAGACCGATAAAAAAACAGTTCAACGATCGCCACGGAGACATAGGGATATCACCATGGAGACACTCGATTTGGCCAGACCTGGTGTGGCGGCGGCATCACTACGTGGTGTATTGATTCTTGCTGCCGACGGAAAGGAGCTGATGGCGACTGGCATCGCGGAACAGCGAGAAATGGCGACGAGAATCGTCGCGGGGTGGCATGAGGCAAGGCGTCGACAGCAACGCCTGTTTTCGGTTGAAGGTCCCGATTCTTCGCCGGTCGTGATCGTCGTTCTGCCGGCCACGGATGCGACGATACTGGTCGCTCTGCTTAGAGAGGGGCGCGACGCGCTTTTCGAATTCGTCGGCTCCGTCGATTTCGCGAGCGACATCCTGAGCCACTTTCTCACGAATCCATTCGAGGCGCTGACGGTCGTCGACCGCGAGGGGGTACTGCGGTATATCAGCCCAGTCCATGAGCGCTTCTTCGGAATGAAGCCCGGTAGCGGCGTTGGCCGTCACGTGTCGGAAGTCATCGAAAATACCCGGCTTGACAAGGTGGCATCGACCGGCAAAGCGGAGATCGGCGCAATTCAGGAAATGCGGGGTGTAGCGCGGGTCGTGACGCGGCACCCGATCAAGAATATCCGCGGAGAGACGGTTGGCGCGATTGGGCAGGTGATGTTCAAAGGTCCCGAGCAATTGCAGTCGTTCTCGACCGAGCTGACAAAATTGAAGTCCGAGGTCGCGTACTACAGGCGAGAGCTGAAGGATATGAAAAATCGCAGCTACGGCCTCGACCAGATCGTCGGGGAGAGCCAGGCGATGCAACGCCTGAAGCAGCAAATTGTGAAGGTCGCGCCGCTCGACGTGCCGGTCCTGCTGACGGGAGAAAGCGGAACCGGCAAGGAGCTGGCGGCTCATGCGATTCACAAGTTGAGCGATAGGCGTGAGGGTAATCTCATCATGGTCAATGCCGCGGCTTTGCCGTCGACGCTGGTCGAGAGTGAGCTGTTCGGGTACGAGGGCGGGTCGTTCACGGGCGCCGAGCGCAAGGGCCGGCGCGGCAAGGTCGAACAGGCCGACGCCGGGAGCCTGTTCTTCGACGAGGTGGGCGACATGCCTGCCGACGTGCAGGTCAAGTTGTTGCGCGTGTTGCAGGACGGGTCGTTTCAGCGCGTCGGCGGAACTGAAGCACGACATTCCAACTTCCGTCTGATCAGCGCAAGTAACCGGAACTTCGAAGCGATGATCGCTGATGGTACCTTTCGGCTCGATCTGTTCTATCGAATCGGTGCCGTGGTCATTCGGCTACCGGCGCTGCGCGAGCGCCTCGACGATATCCCGCCGCTCGCGGATCTGGCGCTGAGCCAGTTTGCGGAGCGGCATGGACAGCGACCGAAGCGACTGTCGGATCAGGCGCTGACCTACCTCCAAGCCCAATCGTGGCCGGGTAACGTGCGGCAGCTGATGCATACGGTCGAACGGGCGGCCATTTTTAGCGATACCGACATCATCGACGTGACTGACTTCGGCGTCATCGATTTGGCAGATGCGAGTCCCTCAGTGACGGTGGCTGCGCGGGAATTGTCGAGTCAGTCATCGCAATTGCCGTCGCTTGGGCATTCGGAAACCATGCGCGTGAGCAGTGCAGTGGAGCAGGTCGAGGAGCAACTCATCCGGAAGGCTATGACGCAATACGGTGGAAACAAGAAGCGGGTGGCTTCCAGCTTGGGGATCTCGCGATCGTACCTCTACAAGCGGCTTGCGCAGATGGGGCTGGGCACTTCTTGACGGAGGGTGCTCGACGAGCCGGGCAACGGAGGCGTCCGGTCGTTGATGGTAAGCGGTCCTCTCGCGTTTTCTCGATGGCATGTTCTTTGCGTGATTGCTGACGGAACGGCTTTAATAGCCTGGGTAATCACGGAAATATCAGGAGATGACATGCATATCCAATCGAGAGAAAGAACAGTTGGCTTTGTTGGGCTCGGAATGATGGGCGGCCCGATGGCCGACAATATTCTGAAGAACGGGCACTCACTGGTGGTGTATGACATCGATCCTCGGAAGGTCGATCGCCTCGCCGCTATGGGCGCCGAGCGTGGCGAAGGCCCGGCGGACCTTGCACGGCGCGCCGGAATCTTGATTTCGATGGTTGATACGACGGCTCAGGCCGAAGAGGTGATCATCGGGCCAGGCGGTTTCATCGAAACGGCGCAACCGGGCGATGTCGTGATCAGCATGAGCACGATCGACCCGCTGGCGCTGCGAAAGATGCAGGAAACACTCGCCAGAAAAGGCATCGACATCATCGATTCACCGGTAACCGGGATGGAAAAAGGCGCGAAGGAGGGGACGCTCAGGGCTTACGTCGGCGGCAAGCCAGAGGCGCTCGAAAAAGTACGTTCGGTCCTCGAGTCCATGACGTCGCAGATTCTTCATCTTGGTGACGTTGGCAACGGCATGGCGATGAAGCTCGTGAACAACATGCTGTTCCAGGTCAATCGTATTCTCATTATCGAGGCACTCGCGCTGGGTGCGAAGGTCGGTCTCGATCCGAAGCAGATGGTCGAGGTGATTGGCAATACGACCGGCAATAGCGTCGCGTTTCAGTATTCGGCTCCGCGTATCGTCGCGCGCGAATTCGAAGGCATTCGCATGGATATCACATACAAGGACATCGAGCTCCAGACGGCGCTGGCCAAGTCCGTCAAGATGCCCATGTTCATGGCGAATGCCGCCCTGCAGGTATATCAGATGGCGCGCGCCGCCGGGCTTGGAAACGAGGATGGCGTCGCTGTCGTGAAAATCTACGAGCAGTTTACCGGCGTGCCGGTCTGCTCGCGAACCTGATATGCCTGTGCAACCGGTCAAGCGATGCGAACGCCGGCTGCGATCATCGATCTTCGTGCTTGCGTCGAAGACAGTCATGCTTACCGTGCAGACAATCGAAAACGTTGCTTTATCGACCTATCTGTATGCCGACAGGCACCAATGGGATGACACGTCCGCAATGTGAACAGCGGCGTAGCGAGCGTACACGTCGATGGCGCTCTCGGCCGATGCACCACAAACATTGCCTTCTCGTCGAGTTGCGCAGGACGTGACCGGAACGCGCTCTGGCGCCCGATGTCACGCGATATTCAACCGACAGGTGGGCGGAGAGCCCATCCATCGATCTGATGGCACGTGTTTTGCAAAGTTGTTTGCATACCTTAACCATTAAAGCCGAGACAATGCGAAAATTCGAACAGTTCTATATCGATGGCAAGTGGGTCGATCCTATCGAGTCGCGTCCATTCGACCTCATCAACCCAGCCACGGAAGCGACCTTCGGAACCGTCGCGTTGGGAAGTGCAGCAGACGTGGACCGGGCGGTACAGGCGGCAAAGCGCGCACTCCCTGCCTTTAGCGCCGCGACGAAGCAGGAGCGGATCGAACTCCTCGAGAACATCATCGCGGTCTACCTGCGTCGCGAAGACGAGATCATGGCGGCTCTGACAGAGGAAATGGGTACGCCGTGTTCGTTGAAGCAGCATACGGCATCCGGCCTCGCAGCGCTTCGGCAAGCGATCGAGACGCTCAAGGGGTACGAATTCGAGAGTTGGATGGGTGTCAGCATAATTCGTCGCGAAGCGATTGGCGTGGCTGGGCTCATTACACCTTGGAACTGGCCAAACCAGCTGATCTGCAACAAGCTCTCGTCGGCCTTCGCGGCAGGCTGTC
Organism: Burkholderia guangdongensis; assembly: GCF_013403875.1. GTDB lineage: Bacteria > Pseudomonadota > Gammaproteobacteria > Burkholderiales > Burkholderiaceae > Burkholderia > Burkholderia guangdongensis. The sequence goes on from NZ_JACBNX010000016.1 coordinate 210,174, forward strand.
CGGTTGTGCTGAAGCCGTCCGAATTCACGCCCGTGAGCGCGTTGGTCCTGGCCGAGATTCTTCATGAGGCGGGCGTGCCCGGGGGGGTATTCAATCTTGTGAACGGTGACGGTCCAACCGTCGGCAATGCGATTAGCGCGCACGAGGATATTGGCATCGTGTCGTTCACCGGCTCGACCCGCGCCGGAATTCTTGTTGCCGAGGCAGCTGCGCCGTCGGTAAAGCGTGTCGCGCAAGAGCTGGGCGGCAAGTCGGCCAACATTGTGCTGCCGGACGCTGATTTACGGGCGGCGGCGGTATATAACGTGACGCGCGGCTTTTCGAACAGCGGACAGTCTTGCCATTCCCCGACGCGCCTTCTCGTGCATGAGAATCAGCTCGAAGAGATTCTCGGCTATCTTCGCGAAGCGGTGGCGGAGATGCGTATCGGGGACCCGACGGATCCCGCAACGACACATGGTCCGGTCGTCAATCGCGCGCAGTTCGATCGGATTCAGCACTACATCAATGTGGGGCTGGACGAAGGCGCGCGTCTGGTTTGCGGTGGCCCTGGCCGTCCGGATAGGCTGGATCGTGGCTTCTTCGTCCGTCCTACGATCTTTGCCGATGTCACCCCCAACATGAGCATTGCGCGAGAGGAAATTTTCGGTATGGTCACGTCGGTCCTGACCTACAGTACGACGGAAGAGGCGATCGAAATTGCAAACGACACCGAGTATGGGCTCGGCGCCTACATCTTCACGGGAGATCGCGAAAAGGGACTGGACGTTTGCAGAAAACTAAACGCCGGACGCGTCTTCTTCAACGGTGCTCCCGCGAACACCGTGGCGCCGATGGGCGGATATCGCAAGTCCGGTAACGGTCGCGAAATGGGGGTGTTCGGGATGGAGGAGTATCTCGAGACAAAGGCCATCATAGGGTTTGCTTGACAGCTAGGTGAGGTTTCCGACCTTAGTAAAACAGATTTCCGAGAATCCGAAAGGATGATGCGGCCGCTACTGCGTATGTTGGGTATATAAAAAGTTGGGATCAACAAATGGTGGGGCGATCTGTTGATGTGCGGCCATCGGAAATCTGCCATATGAAACCGGCGGATTTCCGGGGCATGCAAAGGAACTGTCGAGTGAGGCCGTGATGTTGGATGATCAACAGATGGAGGCAGTTGTCGTCATTGTGGTTTATCGGCACTTTCGACATGCAGCAGATTAGATGAATTTTGATCGCCAGCAGCTTGAAACGTTTTCCGTACTCGTCGAAACCCGTCACTACGGCAGGGCGGCAAAGGTACTGAACGTTACCAAAAGCGCCGTTTCCCTACGGATCATTTCGTTGGAAGAAGCATTCGGGACTCCACTGTTGGTACGCGATGGCGTGTCGCCGACTCCCGCGGGGGAAATCCTTCTTCACCACATTCAGGTGCTCAAGCTGCTGGAGGCGGACACGCTCCATCGCATAAAACCTGATGCCAACGGCCGGACCAAGGTTAGTATTGCCGTCAACGCGGATTCGCTGGCGACGTGGTTCGGGCCAGTTGCTTGCGACATCGCGAAAGAGAATATAGCGCTTGATCTCATTGTCGACGATCAGGACCACACGCTGGCGGTACTGGCGCGCGGTGAGGCGATGGGGGGCATTTCGACGGCGCAGACTGCACCGACCGGATTTGTTGCCGAGTCAATCGGGGCGATGGAATATGAATGTGTGGCCACGCAATCATTTACTGAGGTGCATTTCCCTAAAGGACTCAACCTGAGGGATATCCTCGCGGCACCTGCTGTATTGTTTAACCGGAAAGATGGCTTACACGCGGTATTTCTTGAGCAGTTGCTCAGCTTTTCCGTGAATGGCTATGCCGCCCATTACTTTCCCTCTCCGGATGCGCTGTTGTCAGCCATCCGCGCGGGAATCGGATACGGTCTTGTACCGTCTATGCAGGCGCAGTCACTCATTGCTTCTGGCGATCTTATTGCACTGGCGCCCCACAACCGAATTTCGGTGGAGCTGTATTGGCATCATTGGGTGACGGCACCATTGAGTGCACAGGCGATCAGCGATTTGGTCATACGTCAAGCGCGCGTGACGTTAATTCAACCACCCTCCGCCTCACTAGAGCAGCCAGGCGAATCCTCCGTCGAGGGCTGAGCACGGGAACGGGCATCAATCCTAGCGGTGCGGCGTAGATGGCCATCCAATTATGCAAAAGCATGTCGCGTACCATACGCGAATCTCACCGGAGCTCTCCAAGATAAAAGTCCGGAAACAGTTCATAGTGTTCGCGACGAACACGGAGTGTATTTTGCTCGAACACATATCACACGAGGTATGCAAAACAAGCGCGATCGCGCGGCGACCGCGGCACGCACCGCATCGACGTGCCGGAATGCCGCGCGGCTTTACGCCCCTTGATTTATTCGAATCTGATGTCACCACGCGCGACGTAGCGCGGTTATGATTCAAAAGCCTCGATTTGCATGCCGACGCGTTGGGTGTAAAAAGAGGCGGTATTCCCAAATCCGTTACATCGTGATCAATCAAAATAGCGAGTTAAACGATGAAGATCCATATCAGAAAATTCACGCCTGTCGCTGCCACCATAGCGTTCCTGATTGCCGGAACGGCACCCGTGCTCGCTCAAACTCCCGCAAGCGAACCTGTCGCACAGGATGCCAAGGCAACCGCCATGGAAGCGAAGAAGCAGGCACGCAAGGACGCACGGGCCAAGCGCAAGGCCGAGCATAAGGCCGCTCGGGCGAAGAATACCGCCGAGATCAAGAAACTGGAAGGCGCGGGATACAACCCCACGGCAGGCGATTCGACCTCCTATCCGCAGAATTTGCAAAACGCGGAAAAGAAAGCAACCGCTCCATCCGGCGCTAGCCAGTAAGCGCCTTTTGAGCAGTGCGCCATGCTGTTCAAGGATGGCGCACCGCATCGTTGGATGCAGATACTGCTCAACCAGCCTGTTTCCGATGAATCTATTTAGTTAGGCTGACTATTTATAGACGGTTGTCTTCCATCCGAGTCAGCTGCTCAAGCCGATCTGCGCCAGTCGATTGTAGAGATAAGAACGGGAAATCCCCAGGCTGGTGGCGACACGTGACACGTTTCTTGTTACCGTTGTACTGCGCCATCGCTTTCCGGATGAGTTGCTCTTCCACCTGCTCGACCGCGCTGCTGAGACACATAGATTCGTCCCCCCCAAGCTGCCGAAGTTGCACCGGCTGATCCGTGAATTCGCGTACCGTACGCGAAACCAATGTATCGAGAATGGCGGGTTCGACAACACCAAAATCGGTCGCATAGATGACTTCCGAATCGCTAAAGATCGCCGCACGTTCGACAGTATGCGTAAGTTGGCGCACGTTGCCCGGCCAGGACTGACTCTGAAGGTATCCCAGTGCCTGATCCGAGAGCTTCTTCAGACGCTGGCCGCGTCTCTCGGCGAACTGACTGAGTGCCAGGTCCGCGAGCAACGGAATATCGTCAAGACGTTCGCGAAGCAATCAGTGACGTCATCACGCGTGAGGCGCGCAAGACGCTAATTCAACCGCTCTCCGCCTCACAGGAGCAGTCAGGCGAACCCTCCGTCGAGGACTGAGCACGGGAACTGGCATCAATCCTTGCTACGCGGCGTAGATGGCCAGCCGATGAAGTGATGACGTGCGGTCGGTACGAAACTGCAACGGCAAGCGCGGCTGCGATTGAGACGATTAGCGGAGCTGCTTCCGGGAGCGAAGCAGAGATAGTCCAGCGAACAAGGTAACCACCCAGTGAGATTGCGCAGGCGATCGCCATTACGGCATTCGCGGCGCTATCAGATACGCGGATGCGCGACACACGGAGCGCCATGAGCGGCCCCACCGCCGCGATATAGACGACATTGAGATCGACCATCATATCGACCAGGCTCTGAGGACGTGACGCTACCAGCGTGCCGAGCAGCACCGGTAGCGCCCGCGACCAGACCGGTCGCATGATGGAAGGTGAGCCGAGCGTTGCGGTTGCATCGGACATCGCTCGCAGGATCGAACTTGCCGATCCCAAAGCCGTTGTGACGAGCACGATAATGACAAGATTTTCCGCTGCGCTTGCCCAATGTTCTGGAAGGCTGTGCATGAGCAATACTGGCACGATCTGTACGGGATCGGCCACGTCCTGCCAATGTACGTTTGTTCCGTTCGCAATTACCGCAGAGGCCGGCAGGAACCCCATCGCGAACACGAATGCGGCTGCAAGCAGGCAGCCCACCCGAGCCGTAGACGGTTTACGGGCTGTGATCGTGAACTGTTGGTAGTCGGCGCCGCATACGACCATCACGGCGACCGACAATAAAATGAATCCCGTGTGGGCCGGGGCACTATGTTGAACGGCCTTGGCAAAACTCACGGGGGCATGTAGCCAAACATCGATTCGTCCCGTGCTGATCAGCGAGTGCACGAGAACGACGTTGCAGGCGAGCAGGCAGATTGCGAAGCCCGCCGAGAGCCATGACAGGCTGATGAGAGACAGCATGACGAGCAAGGCAACGATCAGCAGGACCGCGGTAGTTCGTGGCAACCCCATCAGCGCCAGCACCGCAGCCCCGCCGCGAATCTGTGCGGCGAGCACACCCGTCATCCATACGAGCGACAGGAGCGCAACGTTGCGACCGACGGAAGGGCCATGGAGCTTGTCGAGTTGATTCCAGACGGATTGTCCACCGGTCCAGAGAGCCGGAGCGCAGACGGCGAGCAGCATCAGACCGAGCGCTGTCGCGATGGCATAGAGACAGCCAGCCATTCCCTGATGCAGCGCCAACTCGCCAGTCCCGAGAAGAAAGCCAATGCCGCAACTCGTCGAAACGAGCATGGTCCCGACCTGCATCGTGTTCAGCGTACGATCAGCCATGTTGTGCTTCCCAGCCGTCCACGGCGGCGTGTGGCCCACTCAGATAGTTGGCGCAAGTGATCGCGTGCCGGACGAAGAGAGGAATTTTTTTCAGGCGCGCATGCACGTCGGGAAGGTGAAAGTAAGGAATGTGCGGGAACAGGTGGTGCGTGAGATGGTAGCCATTGTGATGCGGGTGGAGGAGCATCGAAACGATTCCATGATCGGGAATATCGCGGGTGTATCGGAAGATTCCCCTCGGTTCCAGCCCGTAGTGGTCAGTCATCTCGCGGAACGTCGTGATCGCGTGAAACACCGTGCCTCGTGCGATCATCCAGAGCGAGACGAACAGAAGTGCGAAATGTACGCCGATCGTAATGGCCAGAAGGGTCACGTATATTCCCCACCACAATAGGATGCCGAGCCGCTGGCGTGGGGGAAGACGTTTGACTGCGATGTGCCCAAAGAGGGAACCGGCCCATGTCTTCGGATCGGTCAGCACGCGGGCATACGCGTGAAACCATCGATCGCCTTGGCGGGTTAAACGTGGAAGGAAATCAGGATCTTGGGGGCGATCACCTAACCAGGCGTGATGCCGTGCATGCTGCTGACGATAGAACGCGAGACTATTGAAGAGTGGAGGGGCAAGGAGGATATGGGCTATCCTGTCGTTGACGCTGCGTTGGGCGCTCAGATTCTGGTGTCCAGCCTCGTGCAACAGATTGCCGAGTGCTCGCTGTCGGTTGCCGATCACGAAGACTGCGAGCGGAATGATCCATTTACCCATCCAGTCTGCTCCGCAGACGGCAACGCATATGATGGCCCAGTCTGCGGCGATGTCCAGTAACGATCGCCAGACGTTGGGCTGTGGGGTGGGCCAGGCTGCTCCTGAGATGGCAATCGAGGATTGGATTGCTGCCTGATCGGCAGCGACTGGGGATGAAGCAGTCGAACGCATCGCAGACTCCTTTAGGTGACGAGAGCACCCCCGACTGTCCGGACTCTGCGATCCGTTCATGAATCTATCGAGACAATGCTCCGATCATAGGTGGCCGGCCGATCCAAAGAAGGAGCGATTAAAACGGCTATACGGCGACGAGTATTTTTAAATGCATGCGCGTGAGCGCCGCCGTTGATACATTACGGGGCAGTTTTCCAAGGAGACGTGACGTTGAGCGAAAAAGGCCTGGTCAAACTATGCGCGACGCTCAGTCCGGTGATGGCGGAGCCCATCTATGTCTATTGTTCTTTTCCCGACTTCATCGTGCCGGCAGGGTTGTCGACGCTCTGTACCATGCGAGAGCATGAAGGACTCACTGCGATCGTGGAGCACGCAGACGCTGAACGTCTCGGCTTGCCCTATACGTTCGATGCTCGCCTCATTACCCTGTCGGTTCACTCGAGCCTCGAAGCGGTCGGATTCCTCGCCGTCATCAGTCGCAAGCTTGCGGACGCCGGCATTTCGTGCAATGTGATTGCCGGGTACTTCCATGATCACATCCTCGTTCCAGTTCAGCGGGCTGACCATGCGATGGCATTGCTGCGAGAAATCGCGGCCTCGGCCAACGCGTAAATTTTTGCGAGTGTGGCCGACGCTTGAGCCATGCTTCCCGGATCGCTTGGATTGGTGAGTTTTCCTTGACTGCAAACAGATTGTGTTGAGCCAGTACGTTAAGTCTTGCAGGTAGGATACCTATTCAATAGATTGAAGAACGAAAATGGCATACGACGAATCATCAAGGAGCGAGAGCATAGGAAACTGATCCAGTCGCGTCGAACTCGCAACATCGATGTCGATATCCAGTGGCCTCGCCCGGAGCTGGAGGGCCGCAAGAATGTCCGAATCGACCGATGATCGTCCGGATCCAAGCTCAAATGAAGCGGATGCGCAACTGAGCTTCGACTATTGGCGTCGACGAAGCGAAGAATCGAAGGCACTTATTTCGCGCCTGACTGATCGCCTTCGTAAGCGTGATCGCCGCATTGAATTGCTCGAACTCGCCATTGCCAGAACGGTCTTCATGCATCACGTCTGGGCGACGCATCTGGAGCGAAAGCTCGAGCGATCGTCTGTATCCGGTGTCGAGCGCCAACCCAATGTCGAAGGGCCGTCGCGCAATTCCGCGTACACGTCCATTGCGGACGAGTCAGCCGGCGGCGTGACCGTCCAGCTTCCTCATCTGACGCGCACACTCGAGGCGCTCTTCGACGTGATGGGGGAGTACTGGTCGGAGTGGGATCCCGACCGACCGCCGAAGTCTTCCACCGTCGCGCGAGCCATCGACGAGAAGCTTGGCCTCAAGGGGCAGGCTAATGGCGAAGCATCGCGCAGCGCGCAGACCTTCGCCGCCGCATTGCGGCCGGACTCGGTTAACGAAATGGACGGTCGCCATCGCTGAACGTATTTCTCGACGGGACATTCCGACGATATGACGGAATTGCCCGTCAGGCACCTCCGCTGCTTGAATGGGACGTATGCAGCAACTCATTCGGGCAGGACAAAGGGAGGTGGGCGATGTCGGTTCAACTGCGGGCAACGGGCGCGATATTACGGCGCAGCCAGGTCGAACAGGAAGTCGGTCTGAAACGTTCGACCATCTACCAGCGGATACAGGACGGAACATTCCCCCGTCCGATTCGTCTGGGAGAACGGGCTGTCGGCTGGCGCGCATCGGATATCGAGCATTTTCTTGAAGATCCCGCTGGATATCGCGCTCCCGCGTCTGATGACGAGGTTCGCGATGCCTGAGCAAATGGCTCTGCGCTCGATCGATGCCCGTCTCGACAACTGGGCGAGTGCAAGCCGCGGCTCCCGCGATCCGACTGATGCGGCTCAAATCGAGCAGGCATGGCGGCGGCTCGCCGTGCGTCAGCGCGATCTGCTCCGCATGGCGTATTTGTGGCGTGCTGGTCGCGAGGTGATCTGCCGACGACTCGGCATTCCACGATATCCGTGGTGCCGGTATGAGCTTGAGTTGGCATCCGCCAAGCAGGCGCTGTTGAGCCTGCTGACGAAGAAGTTGTGAAGTAGAACAGTCCGGCGTTGTGCCGGAAGCAGTGCAGATGACCGGCGCGCCCAAGTCTCGCCCGGCGACTGTCACTGCCCACTGGTAGTTCGACAACCTGGTCCGGTCAACGTGCCAATGTGCGATTGGTGCGACCGAGTACGCGTGAGCGGCCCCGACGTATTGACGGATGCGTGCGTACGGCGACCTTGTCATGGCATGTGCCTGCAGCTGCAAGCTGCACCTTCCATTTCTCGATCCCCCTTGAGCCCACGGTCAGCCTCCCCGGCGCCGCGGGTTCTTTTTTTCGCGTCCGTCTGCATGCGTCGGTGCTGCATGGATGGAGGGAAGTGAGTCATGGAACGGATTCAATTGGCAGAGGCTGGGCGGCGAGTGCGCGCGAGGTGCACAACTCTACGCCGATGGGCGTTTGCGCTGGCGTTATTTGCCGGTATGTCGGTCTTTGTTCCTGGTCTGGCACGTGCAGACGACTGGGGCTGCCAGGTTCTTCTGTGTTTGTCCAATCCGGGCGGCCCCGAGCAGTACAGCGCATGCGTGCCGCCGATAGAGAAGCTGTGGGCCGCATTGCGTCATGGCGATCCCTTTCCGACTTGCGATTTCGGATCGGGCGGCTCGCAGGGGGCGTCTGCGACCAACACGTTCGCGAGCGGTGGCTACTGCCGGGAGGACCTGCTTTATTGGGGTGGCCCGGAGCAGAGCGAACTGCTGTGCCGCGCGACCGGGGCAATCAACGTCGATATCGATAACCAACTCTATACCCGCGTCTGGTGGGACGTGAGTGGTCAGGATCGCACGATCACCGAGTTCTACGGCGCGGGCGGCCCGCAGGTGCCGTATGACCCGTCACGATCGGCCGCCCTGTTCCTGCAGCAGACCGAACAGCCTGACGGCGTCGCCGGTGGGGGGCGGTAATGGCACCGCTCGATTTCATCACGCTCGCGCAACAGTGTGCGCCCCAGGTCTCTCTGTCGACGATGGAAGCCATCGTGCGGACCGAATCTGGCTTCAACCCGTTTGCGATCGGGGTCGTCCACGGTGCGCTGTTGCGTCAGCCGGCGAGCGAGGCCGAGGCAGTCGCGACCGCACAGGCGCTTGCCGCCGGCGGCTGGAATTTCAGTGTGGGGCTGGCGCAGGTGAATCGCGCGAACTGGCATGCACACGGACTGAACGAGCGCAGTGCCTTTGATCCGTGCCGCAACTTGGCAGCAGGGGCCACGATCCTGCAGGGCTGTTTCGAACTGGCACGGCGCGCGCGAGCGAATGCCCGGCCCGACTCACAGTCGACACTGCGCGCGAGCCTCTCCTGCTACGCCAGCGGCAACTTTTCGACGGGCTATCGCACGGGGTATGTGCAGCGGGTGGTCAACAACGCCGGCGTTCCGGCGGCATCACCGGCACCCGTTGTCGTGCCGGCCATTGTGCCGATTCCTGTTGTTCCGGTCGATTCGGGTATTCCGGTTCGGCCGAAGCGATCTCGATCGGTTAGGGAGCCGGTATCCGAGCCGGCCAAACCCTCACCGGCGGCGGTCGGCGGTGATTCAGACCATAGCGCCGTCGTGTTCTAGCCCGGCGACCAGACGACATTACGGACATTTCGAGCGGATAGGAATCCATCATGAATTTTGGAATACGAATTAAATGGAAGCGTCGCCAGCAAAGCCTGATTGCGGCTCAGTCGAATGGTTGCGTGGCGCGCCGGCTCGCCGTGACGGTTGCGGGGCTGCAGATGATGTCGCCGGCATGGGCGCAACTCTCCCAGGTCAATACGCTGCTGAACACGATCCAGACAACCTTGCTCGGTGTGGGGGGCGTGATTTGTTCGATTTCCATCATCTGGGCGGGCTTCCGGATGATGTTCCAGCACGCCCGGTTCGGCGATATTGCGAACGTGTTCATCGGCGGGCTCTTCGTCGGCTGCGCGACCGTGATCGCCGGCATGCTGATTCCGACGAGCTGATCCGGGAGCGCCGAACCATGCACTCGCTCAAGGATCCCGTCTTCAAGGGCTGCACGCGTCCCGCGATGCTCTGGGGCGTCCCGCTCGTGCCATTCCTGATGGTCGGTGGCGGCATGCTGATCCCGTCCATCTGGGCACTGCTCGCGAGCCCGCCGCTGGGCGTCGCGGTCCTCTTCCTGATGATTCCCGTGTTCGTCGCGATGCGGGTGATCACGCGCCATGACGACCAGCGCCTTGCGCAGTACGCGCTGCGCATTCGCATGGTGCTGCGCCAGGGCAATCGCCGCTTCTGGGGCATGCATACCTATGTGCCGGTGCGCTTGAAGAGGAGGGCGTGACATGCCGGCCGAACCACAACTCGTTTCCGTGGCGAACCGGGAAGTGCCGCTTGCGGCCTATATCCCGTACTCGACGCATGTGAGCGATCACGTCATCAAGACGCGCGAAGGCGACTACCTGCAGATCTGGAAGATCGCTGGCATTGCGTTCGAGGCAGCCGATCCGGCCGATATCCTCGCGCGGCACGATGGGTTCAACCAGTTCGTGCGTGGGCTCGCGGGCGGGCATGTGGCCCTGTGGTCGCATCGCCTGCGCCGGCGCGTGTCGGATCAGTTCTCGACGCAGTATCGCAACCGTTTCTGCGAGGAGCTGGCCACGCGCTACTACGCGAGTTTTGCCGGCTACCGGATGATGGCCAACGAGCTGTATCTGACGGTGGTCTACCGGCCGAACCGCACCCGGCTCGGCCGTGTCTTCAGCCGTGCGGCACGCCGCACGCGTGCCGATATCCGGCGTGACCAGCTCGACGCGCTGAAGGTGATGGCGGAGCTCGCCGCCCAGGTTGAGTCGAGCCTCAAACCCTACGATCCGGTCGCGCTCGGTGTCTATACCCGGCCCAGTCCCTTTACGCCGGCTCCGCGCCGTTATTCGTCGGCACTGGAACTGCTCGGCTATCTGGTCAATGCGGTCTGGGAGCGCGACCCGGTGCCCTCTGGGCCGATTCGTGAGGCGCTGCCGATCTCGCGCCTCTTCGTCGGGGCCGAGAAAATCGAAATCCGCATGCCGGCGGCGACCCGCTTCGCCGCGATGCTCGACCTCAAGGATTATCCGGAAGACACCGAGCCGGGCATGCTCAATGGCCTGCTGTACGGCGACTTCGAGTATATCGAGACGCAGAGCTTCACGATCCTCGACAAGCCTACGGCGAAGGAAGCACTGGAGCGGCAGCGCAATCAGCTCATCGCGGGCGAGGATGTCGCTCTGTCCCAGGTCGAAGCGATCGATCGGGCGCTCGATCACCTGATTAACGGCGATTTCGTCCTCGGTGAATATCACTATTCGCTGGCCGTGCTCGGCGACACGCTGGACGAAGTATCGAGAAGCGTGGCGAAGGCCCGCACGCAACTGGCCGATGCAGGTTTCCAGACGGCGCTGATCGATCTCGTGGCTGACGCGGCCTGGTTTGCGCAGCTACCGGCTAACTGGCGCTACCGGCCGCGCGAGGCGAAGCTCACGTCGCGCAACTTCTGCGGCCTGTCGAGCCTGCACAACTTCGCGACAGGCAAGCGCGATGGCAATCCGTGGGGCGAGGCGATCACGATCGTCAAGACGCCCAGCGGCCAGCCGCTCTATCTGAACTTCCACGCGACACCGGACAAGCAGGACTCGCTCGACGAGAAGGCGCTCGCCAACACTCAGATCATCGGCCGGGCCGGTGCGGGCAAGACGGTGCTCGAACTGTTCCTGCTGGCGATGGCGACCAAGTACGACATCACGGCGGTGCTGTTCGACAAGGACCGCGGCACGGAGATCGCAATTCGCGCGATGGGGGGCACCTATACCGTGTTCCGCCGCGGCGAGCCGACCGAGCTGAACCCATTCCAGATGGCACCGGATGAGCCCGTGATCGACTTCTGGGAGCGCCTTGTGCGCAAACTGGTCGACATCGGCGAGCCGCTGTCCGCGAAGGATGAACTCGACATCTCGCGCGCCGTGCGCGAGGTCGCTCGCATGGACAAGCGTTTGCGCCGCCTGTCGATGGTACGGCAGCTCCTACCGAACGTAGGCGAAAACAGCCTGTATGCGCGGCTTGCCAAATGGTGTGCGGGCGGACGTCTGGGTTGGGTGCTCGACAACCCGACCGACCGTATTGATCTGGCGCACGCGAACCTCTTCGGTTTCGACGATACCGAACTGCTCGACGACGCGGAGGTGTCGACACCCGTCACGATGTACCTGCTGCATCGGACCGAGAACCTGATCGACGGGCGGCGCTTCATCTACGTGATGACCGAATTCTGGAAGCGCCTGGGTGACCCGGTCTTCACGGATTTTGCGAAGAACAAGCAGAAGACGATCCGCAAACAGAACGGGCTCGGAATTTTCGATACCCAGTCACCGGCCGATGTGCTGCGCAGCGACATCGCGAGTGCGCTGACTGAGCAGAGCGCGACGTTCTTCTTCCTGCCGAATCCGCGTGCCGACTACGACGATTACGTGCACGGCTTCAAGCTGACCGAGGCCGAATTCAATATTGTGCGCAATCTGGGTGAGAACAGCCGCCTGTTTCTCGTCAAGCAGGGCCATCGCTCGGCCATCGGCCGGCTCGATCTCGCGGGGCTCGGTGACGTGCTCGACGTGCTGTCCGGCACGACCGACAACGTGGAACTGCTCGACACGATCCGCGCTCAGGTCGGCGACGCGCCACGAGACTGGTTACCCGTCTTCCATGAGCAGCTTGCGCAGCGCCGGGCGGCCCAGGTCAGCGCACGCTCGTCTCGATTGCCGGGGCCGGGAGGTGCGCGATGAGCGGCCTCTTTACCGCCATGGGCGGTACCCTCGAAAACGGGATGTCGACCTACGTCACGAACGTATCGTCAGCGCTTTCGGGGGCACTCGTGCCTGCCGTGACCACAGCCGTCACGATCTGGATACTCGCCTATGGCCTCGCGGTGGTGCGTGGCGAAGCTCACGAGGCGGTGCCGGCCTTTGCCTGGCGAGGGTTGACGGTTGCGATCACGCTCGCGTTCGCGCTGAGCGCCGGGATATACCAACAGCAGGTCGTGACCGCCGTCGACGGGGTGACGTCGGGGCTCGCCCAGACGATCCAGAACGCGGCGAATACATCAGGTGGTGGCAATCCGGGATGCGGCTCGGCCAACGGCAGCAGCGTGACAGGGCAGGGTGCCGCGACCAGCATTTACCAGACGCTCGACTGCTACGACCAGCAGATTGATCTCGTGATGGACGCCTACTTCGACAAGGCGACGCACGAAGGAATCAGCCCGAGCGGCTTGGCCGCGGCGATCGGCGATTTCTTGTGCGGACTGGTGGCCGCGCTCGGCGGCTCGATCTTCCTGATCGTCCTGGCCTTCGAGGTCGTCATGGCGCGCATGCTGCTCGATCTTGTGCTCGGGCTCGGGCCGATCTTCATCGCTTGCGCAGCGTTCGCGCCGACCGCACGCTTTTTCGAGGCGTGGACCGCCAAGGTCGCCAATTACGCGTTGTTGCAGGTTCTCGTCGCCGCCTTCCTTGGTATGGCGCTCACGGCGTTCTCGGCCGATCTCACTTCGCTCCATGCGACGGGCAGTTCACCCGGCGCCGATGCGTCGGCCCTGGTGCAAGCCATTTCCGCCTCCCTTGACGACGCCGCGGCGGCGGCCGCCGCGATTGGTCTGTTTGCGACCGGCGTGTTCCTCGCGATGGTCGGCTGGCAGTTGCCATCCGTGGCGGCGGGCCTGTCTGGCGGCGCAACCCTGTCGGGCTTCGGTGCATTCATGGCGGGTGTGGCGTCGCGAAGCCTCGTGACGGCGATCGGACGGGCGTTCAACCGTAACGGTCGAGGACCGCGCTCCGGTGGCGAGATTCGCGACCGGACGGGCTCGGGTGGTGGATCGGGCGGTGGCACGACGCCGGCATATCAGCGCGCCGCGCGCGCGAATCTGGGTCAGCAGGGCAGTTGAAGAGGAAGTGATGACCATGAATGGACGAAACAGATGGATGCGCGCCGCATTCGTGTGGGCAGCGTGGTGCGTGGGTGCTCAGGCGCAGGGTATCCCGGTCTATGACGCGCAGAACGTCGTGCAGGCCATTGCCACCGTGGGCCAACTCAAGCAGCAAGTGCAGCAGGAAATCCAGATCTACCAGTCGACGGTCGGCACGCGGGGCTTCGGCGCGCTCCTGAGCAATCCGGTCGTCGCCAACTCGTTGCCGTCGAACTGGCAGAGCGTCTATACGGCGATCCAGAACGGCGGCTATGCGGGCCTGACCGGCAACGCGCAGGCGTTGCGTTCGGCCAGCCAGATCTACAACTGCGAGGACCAAAGCGGGATCGACCAGCAGGTGTGCCAGCGCGCGCTCAACAAGCCCTATCAGGACAAGGCGTTCGGCCTGCAGGCGTACCAGACCGAGATGCAGGAACTGAACCAGATCCAGAGCCTTGCGCAACAGATCGACGCGACGCAGGACCCGAAGGGCGTCGCGGAGTTGCAGGCGCGTATCCAGGCTGAATCCACGGCGGTCGGCAACGAGATGACCAAGCTGCAGCTCTTCCGGATGCTGGCCGAGACCGAGGACAAGCTCGTGGCCGAGCAGCAGAGCGAACTGGTGCTGAGCCGGGCGGGCAAGACCAACCGGCTGCAGGACCAGATGGTCCCAGCGTCGTTCGGAAACTGAGGGGCTTGTCATGTCCATTCTGACCTCCCTGACGTTAGCCGGGTGCCTCGCCTGGAGCTTGGCCGCCTGCACCAGCGGGCCGCCGAAGCCCGTGTTGCCGGACGGCCTGCATCGTGTACCGGTCAATCGCGTGCCGCCGGTGCCCGATGCGCCAACGACGATGCCGGCTGCGCCGGACCAGCCCGTCTCCCCGGACGTGGGAGACCGGTCATGAGCGCGTCGCACGACTATGGCCGGGTGCTCGACATCGAGGCGTCGCTGACCCACCTGCAGGAGCGTTCCGAGCGGCGCGCCTGGCATGTCGCCTATGCGGCGATTGGCGTCGCGGTGCTCAGCGCCACGGCGCTCGCGGTGATGGTGCCGTTCTATCGCGTGGTACCGCTGCCGATCGAGGTCGATCGTTTGACGGGCGAATCCCAGGTGATCGACGTGCTCGACGCGCGCCATGTGCATACGAAGGAGATCCAGGACAAGCACTGGGTCGAGACCTATGTGCGTGCGCGCGAGCGCTACGACTGGGGGCTGCTGCAGATGGACTACGACAGCGTGCTCGCGATGAGCGACGACGTGGTCGCCCGAGATTATCGCGGCATCTACAGCGGTCCCGATGCACTGGATCGGCAGTTGGGTCCTGGTGCCGAGCGGCGCATCCGGATTCTCTCGATCACGCTGCCGCCCGACGAGCCCGGTCATGCGGTCGTGCATGTCGAGCGCACGTCGTTCAAGAACGGCGAGGCCCATGCCGAACCCACGCAGCGTTTCGTGATCACGCTGGCCTATACCTACCGGCCGCCCGTATTCACGCGTGAGAGCGTGGCGATCGCCAATCCGTTCGGCTTCAAGGTCACGGCCTATAGCCGGGATGCGGAATATACGCCGCCGGCGTCCGCTGCGGCGGCGGGACGCACGCCATGAGAACCCTTCCCTTGGGTATCGCGCTGACGGGCTTGTTGTTCGCGGGGTTGGCTCACGCGTTCGATCTGCCCGGATGGAACGACGACTCGCGCGTTCGCCACGTGATCTATCACGGGGACGAGGTGGTACGCGTCGAAGCGCAGCGCGGCTTTGCCACGCACATCGCGCTCGATCCGCACGAGCGGATTCAGGTCGTTGCGCCCGGAGACCGGGACGGCTGGCAGGTCGTCGCGAACAGGGGCGATCACGACGTGTACCTGAAGCCGCAGCTCGCCGCGCACGACTCGAATCTCGAAATTCGCACCGACCGTCGCAGCTACAGCTTCGATCTGGTGGTGCTGCCGCTCAAGGCGAAGTTCGGCAACCACCGTGTGATGTACCGCGTGACCTTCGTCTATCCGGACGAGTTGGCGAAACAGGCGCAGGGGGATTCGGACGCGGCGCTGGTCGCGAAGCGCCTGGCGCAGCCGCCCGGCGTGCGTAACGCGCGGTACTCGATGCAGGTCATGCCGAACTCCGACGACATCACGCCGACTGCGGCATGGGACGACGGGCGCTTTACCTATCTACGCATTCCCAATAACCGACGCATGCCGGCGATCTTCCGGGTGGCCGATAACGGCACGGAAAGCGTGGTCGACAAGCACATCGAAGGCGACACGATCGTCGTACACGAGGTCGCGAAACGATTCGTGCTGCGGCTCAGCAATGAGGTCGTCGGAATCTGGAACGACGCTTACGACATGGACGGCGTGCCGCCCCGTGACGGCACGACGGTCAACGGGGTGAAGCGTGTTCTGCGGAGTCACGGCGATGAATGACGATACCCCGCGCAATATGATCGAGCCCGACGATGCCTCCGGCTCGCAGCCTGGACGCGACCAGAGCGCGGGAGCATCGGGCACTGCTGCGGATCGCGGTATGCCTGCGCTAGGGCAATACCGTGGTGCCCGTCCGCGCGCCTGGTGGCTGACGCCGGTCGTGATCGTGCTGGTGGTCGGCGCCGGTGCGGTCTGGACCGTGCACGGCTTTCTCGCCCGGCACGATGCCGAAGCGAAGGCGCGGCGCGATTCGGTGGCGGATACATCTTCTCAGGGCCGCGTGTTCAAGGATCTGCCTGCGTCGTCGGTCGGTAGCGCGGCCTCGGCTCCGGTACCCGTAAGCGCCGTTGCTGCTCGTCCCATGTCGGCGTCGGGTACGGAGGCGCCTGCTCGCACGATGCACGCCGTGGCGACCCACAGCTATTACGATGCGCCGCTGCTCGCAACTGGCGGTGGACAAGACTCGGCGGGCGGGTTGTCCGGCGTGCCGGAGCCCGGTGGAATGGCAGGCGTGGCGTCCTCGGTGGCAGCCACCGTCACCAGCGGCGCGGGGGCATTAGCTCAAGGTCCGGGGCAGGGGGGCGGCGCGCTCGCCCAGGCCTTGACGCCGACCGTCACGCCGCGCGTGCAGGCTGGGACGCTCGGCAACCGGAGTCTGGTGCTTGCGCAGGGCGCCAAGATCGACTGCGTGGGTGATACAGCGTTCAATTCGACCGAAGCCGGTCTCTCGACGTGCACGGTCACGAAGAACGTGTATTCCGACAATGGCAGCGTAGTGCTGATCGAACGTGGTTCGCAGATCAACAGCCAGTATCGCTCGAACCTATCGCCGGGTCAGAAGCGGGTGTTCGTGCTGTCGGCCCGTATCAAGACGCCCAACGGCGTGACCGTCGAGATCGATTCGCCCGCGGCTGACGCGCTCGGCCGCATGGGCATCGACGGCTACGTGAACAACCACTGGCGCCAACGTATCGGCGCGGCGATGTTGCTCGGCATCACCCAGGACGCGATTGGCTATCTGTCGACGCGCGGCGGCAACACCAACGGACCGCTGGTGTTCCAGAGCACGCAGCAGCAGGGCAACGACATGGCCACGCGCGTGCTCGACAGCACGATCAATATCCCGCCGACGCTGACGCAGAACCAGGGCGCGGAGTTCACGATCGTGATTGCACGCGATCTGGACTTCGGATCGGTATATGCCCTGCTGCCGGAGGGCCCGAGATGATGCCTCATACGTACCTGCCGGATGCGTCCCGCGACACGGTCCTCGCCCGACTGCCCGATGACGCGTCGGTACGCGAACTGATGCGACCATTCGCGCCGCTGCTCGACGATCCCGACGTGACGGAGTTGGTGATCAACCAGCCGCAGCGTGTTCTGACCGAGAATGCGCTCGGCTGGCACGGCCACGATTGCCGGGATCTCGATTTTGACCGTCTGATGTCGTTCGCTGTGGCGGTGGCCACGCTGACCAACCAGGAAATCTCGGCCCAGCATCCTGTCCTGTCGGCCCTGCTGCCGGGGGACGCGCGCATCCAGATAGTAGTGCCGCCGGTCGTGCCGCCGCGAACTGTGTCGGTCACGATCCGCCGTCCGTCCGCGCAAGAGAAGACGCTCGATGCCTATCGTGACGAGGGCCTGTTCGACGACACGATATGGCACCGCCCGGATGGGCTCGACGTTGCGTTGCCCGGACTGCGCGCCGATGATCGAAGGCTCGTTCAGTGCCTGGATGCGCGGGATTGGGGCGCATTCTTTGTCGGGGCGGTGATGGGCCGGCTCAACATTGCGGTGGTCGGCAATACGGGTTCCGGCAAGACCAGTTTCATGAAGACCCTGTGCCGCTCGATTCCGGCGACCGAGCGAATCGTGACGATCGAGGACGTCCGCGAGCTATTCATCCGGCACATCGAGAACTGCGTTCACCTGCTGTACAGCAAGGGCGGGCACGGCCAGGCGCGCGTGACGCCTGCGGATCTGATCGCGAGCACGATGCGCATGCGTCCGGATCGTGTGCTGTTGGCCGAGTTGCGCGGCGCCGAAGCCTATGACTTCCTGAAGCTCCTGACGACCGGGCACGCGGGTGCGATCACGAGCTACCACGCGCCCAATGCGACCGTCGCGATCGAACGCTTCGCGTTGATGGCCAAGGAACACCCGGAGGCGGCCGCCTGGGACGATGTCGCGCTCAAGCGCCTGCTGTTCCTGACCATCGATGTCGTTGCCCACATGGAGGTGCGCCCGGTCTTCAATGCGTTGGGTGAGCAGACCGGCAGGCGCTGGGGCATGACCGAAGTCTGGTTCGATCCGGTGCGCAAGGCGCGCACCGCGTTCGTGTAGGGGCGGCCATGAATTATCCGTCTTCCTCGTCGCTTCAGCATACCCGGACGGCCGCGATGACATTGGTCGTGCTGGCTTTCCTGGTGGGTGGGCTGGCCGCGTCGCTCTGGCTTGCGTCGTTCTTCCTGTATGCAAGCCTGCGGATCAATCCACTGCACGCGGGAATGTGGGGCTGGCTCGATGCCGCGCTGGCGTGGCGACACGGGATGATGCCGAACGTCGGTCGCAAGCTGGCGGGCGCCGCACTGTTTGGCGTGCTCCTGTCCTTGGGTGGCCCGGTCCTTGGCCTGCACGCGCTTTGGGCGAGCTCGAGCCGCCGTCGCCTCTACGGCAGCGCGCGCTTTGCGAGCGAGTCGGAAATCCGTCAAGCGGAGTTGCTATGACGACGCGCACGCACCTCGATACTGCCCCCGCGATTGTCGTGGGCGTATGGCGCGGGCGCTACTTGCGCTTCGCCGGTCAGCAGTTCGTGCTGCTCGCGGCACCCGCTCGCTCGGGCAAGGGCGTCGGCATCGTGATTCCGAACCTGCTCAGTTTCCCCGATTCTGTCGTGGTGCTGGACATCAAGCAGGAAAACTATGCGGCCACGGCCGGCTTCCGCCGAGCGCACGGGCAGGATGTGTACCTGTTCAACCCGTTTGCCGAAGATGGCCGCACGCATCGCTACAACCCGTTGTCAGCGATCTCGGATGGCTTGTTCCGGGTGGGCGACATCCTCGCGATCGGCTATGCGCTCTATCCGCCAGGTGGCCACGACGATTTCTGGAAGGATCAGGCGCGAAACCTGTTCCTCGGCATCGTGCTCCTGCTGTGCGAATGGCGTGACGCGCGCCGGGCCGGCAGCGGGGCATCGATTCCCGACTTCCCGGTCACGATGGGCGAAGTGCTGCGGCAATCGTCGGGTAACGGCATGCCGGTCAAAACCTACCTGCAGCGGGCGCTGGTCCAGCATCGTGACCTGCTCTCGGGGCCGTGCGTCGATGCATTGAATCGTTTCCTGTCGAATGACGACAAGGTGTTGGCGAGTGTGTTGGCGACGTTCAACGCGCCGCTCACGATCTGGGCCAATCCGATCGTCGACGCGGCGACGAGCGCCAATGATTTCGACCTGCGTGATGTGCGCCGCCGTCGCATGTCGGTCTATATCGGCATCACGCCCGACCATCTGTCGGAAGCGGCACTGCTCGTCAATCTCGTGTTCTCGCAACTCGTCAACCTGAACACCAAGCAGTTGCCAGAAGCCGATGCCACGCTGAAATTCCAGTGCCTCGTGCTACTCGATGAGATGACCTCGATCGGGAAGATTCACATCATCGCGCGCGCGGTCGCCTATATGGCGGGTTACAACCTGCGCCTGCTGTCGATCGTCCAGTCGATCGCGCAACTCGAGTCGGTTTACGGGCGAGCCGATGCGCGCACCTTCATCACGAACCACGCGATGCAGATTCTCTATGCGCCGCGCGAGCAGAAGGATGCGAACGACTACTCGGAAATGCTCGGCACGTTCACGGACCAGTCGCGCAGCGTGAGCCACCCCAGTGCGTTTTTCGGCGCCCGGGGTGGATCGAGCGAAAGCGTGTCGGAGCAGCGCCGGCCGCTGCTGTTGCCGCAGGAACTGAAGGAGCTCGGCCGCGACAAGGAAATCATCGTGCTCGAAAACACCAAGCCGATCCTGGCCGACAAGATCTGCTACTGGCGCGATCCCGAGTTTGCGGCGCGCGTCGTGGCCGCGCCATCGGTGCCCGCCATGAACCTGGCCCACTTCAGTGCAGTGGTCGAGCGCCGGCTGCGCGATCTGCATCCCGACGAGATCGATCCGGACGGCGCGGGGTTGATCCATCTGCCGCCCGAGTACCTGGAAGTGTTGCAGGCATGGGATCCGCGTGATCTGCCGCCGAACCTGGCCGACATCAGCGAGGAGGAGGCCGTGGCCTACGTCGAACGCCACTTCATGCTGCTTGGGGTGTCGGCGCGTCAGGTGGTGCAGGC
The DNA here is from genome assembly GCF_013403875.1 of Burkholderia guangdongensis. Classification (GTDB taxonomy): domain Bacteria; phylum Pseudomonadota; class Gammaproteobacteria; order Burkholderiales; family Burkholderiaceae; genus Burkholderia; species Burkholderia guangdongensis. Next base: position 230,765 of record NZ_JACBNX010000016.1, read on the forward strand.
GAGACGTCATCTGAGCGTGGACGATCTTGACGTGGCAGAACTCGATTTTGTTGAGCCGGCGCGGCATGCAACCGGGAACGGCCTGCCAGTCATGGGAGCCTTGCAATGACGACGCCCTATGTGGATGAGACGGACCGCGCGCGTGCCGCGCTTGCGGTGATTCCAGCCGACGACTACGAGACTTGGGTCGACATGGCGTTCGCGCTCAAGCAGGGATTCGGCGACGAGGGTTTTGAAATCTGGGATGCGTGGAGCCGCACGGCCGCCAACTATAACGAGCGTGCGGCCCGGACCACGTGGCGCTCGGTCAGCGCGTCGGGTGGCAAGACGCTTGCCACGCTGTTCTGGCAGGCGCGTCAGCACGGCTTTGACCTGAAGCGAACGAATTATCCGGATCGCATGACTGCGGTACTCGTCCCGTCTCCCGAGGTGTTGGCGCAGCGAACGCGCGAGGAGGCGCATCGGCAGGCACGCCACGCGGCTGTTGCCCGCGAGGCCATGTCGATCTGGCAGTGGGCGAGACCGGTCGGACCGGAGCACCCGTATCTCGTGCGCAAGCATCTCGAGCCGATGGACACGCTACGCGAGCTGGATGCACTGGAGCTGCGTGCCTTGCTCGGCTATACGCCGGCCAGCGAGGAAGAACCGTTGAATGGGCGCGTGCTGATCGTGCCCGTCTGGAACGGACCGATTTCGACACTGGAGTTGATCGACGAACACGGGCGGAAATCGTCACTGGCCGGCGGCGTGAAGAAAGGCGGCTACTGGATGACGGAGCCGACGCTGGTTCCGACCAACGAATCGTCGCGGATCCTGGTCGCCGAGGGCATGGCGACGGCACTGTCCGCTTCACGCGCGACAGACTGGTTCGCGGTCGCAGCGCTGTCGAGCGGGAATCTGAGGTTGGTGGCGCAGAACCTGCGCGAACGATATCCCGATGCGGATCTGATCGTGCTGGGCGAACTGGGCAGTGGCGAGGTGCAGGCCCGGCAGGCTGCGGAAGCGGTGCAAGCACGCGTGGCGTGGCCAGCGTTTGCTGCCGACGCACGCATCGACGACAAGGTACCGACCGATTTCAGCGACATGGCGGTGTTATCGGGCTTCGATGCCGTTGGCGCACACCTGCGCGCTGCGGTCCGCTCTGTCGTGGAGCCGGAGGGGCAGCCGGGTGCCTCCACCGCGTTCGGCATGACCCTGGTTGAGGTGGACGAGCGTGAGGAGGACGGAAAGATGAGCAACGTTAAGGAAAAACTGCTGGCCGACCAGGAAGGGACGCCGCGGCGCCGGTCCTCGAAGCGCAGTAAGCCGAAACAGGCCGCACTAGATGTGTCGGCAACGGACGGTGCATCCGGTTCGGCGCCGCCAGCGGTGAAGCCTCCTCCCAGTGCGTCGCCGGCTGCTGCTCCACCGGTTGCGGATCCGCCGCGGTTTGCGTCGACGCGCCCGCCGGTCGGCGAGCCACTGTTTGGCGTGGGCGACGTTCCCAACGAGGTCAGGGCGTTGGCCGAACACCGGTTCGGCTCGCCGCTCAGGATGGGGACGCCGCGCGAGAACGGCGGGCCGTATCGCGGCGAGGTGTTCAACACGGAACACTACCTGATCCAGGAAGTCGCGACGCGCAGCGTGGTGTTTCACCGCAAGGACCAGATGACGTTTGTGTCCGAGCGCCTGAAATGGATGGACGAAAACGCGCGGCTGAACGGATCCGAGTTGCAGGTGGGTTACGACGGTGGTCAGGCGAAGGTCTATCCATGGGACCGCGCACGCGATTTGCTGGAGCGTGCCGTCGGCTCGCTGAAGAAATCCGCTCGCGAGCTGAATTACAGCCCCAATCTGGAGGGGATGCTCGACCAGTTGCAGGCGAGATCCTGGGCACGTATCCGGGAGGCACGGACGGCCGCACTGGAGAAATCCCGAGAGCAGGATGCGTCCCGGGAAGCGGGTTCGGCGCCTGACCGATGAGGTATGGCAGCACGGTCTCCACGTGCTATGCCGAACTTGAGAATGCGAGGGTGTGACATGGCTCAGACAACTTCCGCTCACGAGGCCGATCCGGTCATCAACGTGATTGAACAGGACATGCCAGGCAACAGTGGCGGCCCGGCATCGTTGGACGAACGTCGGGACAGGCTCGAATCGGCCGCGATGGACGCCGTATCCGCCCGGCGCCGACGTGAGTTCGACGCTGCTCGCGCGAGATTGCGTGATCAGGTGATCCGTGACGATGCCGCCACGACGCGACAGGTCGAGACTCGATCGCCACCGGGAACGACGGCCGAGGTGGATCGGGGGAGTGCACCGCTCGACCAGCCGCCCGAACGCGTGCGCAAGCGCTATCTGCGCGCGGGGAATCAGTATTTCCTGAAGGATGCCCCGTATCAGCTTGCGTTCGAGGATCTGGGGCCGTACCTCGTCACCGAACACAACCGGCCGGACGTGGTCGAGTCGATGATCGACATGGTGCATGCGAAGTCGTGGGGCCGCATTCGCGTGTCGGGCCACGAGGTATTTCGTAGCGAGGTGTGGCTGCAGGGCACGCTGCTCGGCATTGACGTGAGCGGCTACGAGCCGAAAGCGGCGGACCTGGCCCGTCTGGCGGATGCCCGGCAGGCGCGGCTGGAGAATCGCATCGAGGTGGCGGCGGAGGTCGGGGCGACGGCTGCCGCGAGCGTGCAGGGGCGTGCGGATGATCGGCCCGTGGCCTCGGCCGCGCCTCATATCGGTGCTGGCGCGGCCGTCAACGGAACCTCACCCTCTGCGCCAAAACATGATGACGTTTCGGCGTTGCGCATCCCTGTAGCAAACCGGAACACTGCAAACGACGAGCCCGACGCTCCGCGGCGGTACGTCGGCGAGTTGCGCGAGCACGGTGGCGCGCCGTACCTGCACAATCCTGCGCGTAGCGACTCGTATTACGTGGTCTTCCGCGACGAGGCAGGAATCGATCAGGCGGTATGGGGTGTGGACCTCGAACGTGCCATGCGCGAAGCGAGAGCCGAGGTTGGGCAGCCTGTGACACTCGAAAACCTCGGCAAACGCCTCGTGACTGTGCGCGTACCGATCTTCGATGACGAAGGGAGGGTGATCGGCGAGGAGGATAAGGACGTTTATCGCAATACCTGGCAGGTGGAGGTCGTGCAGCGGGACCGTGGTGCTTCTGTCTCGGAGAAGCCAGACAATCCGCCGGGCGGCGAAGCCCGATCTGCTGACTCACAGGTTGTGCCTGTCGAGGAGCAGCAACTGCATCACCGGCGCGACGCGCGATATTCGGACAGCGAACGGGCATTGCATCTCGCCGTGCTGACGGCATCTATGCGCGAGCAGGGTTTCAGCGAGCGTTCCGTTGCCCGCGTGCAGCAGCGTGCTGAACGCATGCTGGTTGCGTTCCAGAGCGAGGGCATTCCGGTCCCGATGCCGAAGGTATTCGATCCGAACGCGCCATCGGGCCGGGATCGTCGTAGACGTCCTGCTCCAGAGCGCACGCCGGCTCGGGAGATCGAACGGACGCCAGTTGAACCCTCGTCCCCGTCACCGTCTCGTTGAGGTGAATCGTGGTCGTGCGCGAGCGTTTGTGCGTCGAACTCGGGGCAACCAGGTTGCGCTGGGACGACTGGTGTGCGCATCGTGGTTTGACGGCGGGCGAAGGCGTGCGCCAGTTGATCGTGACCGCCATCCGCGACGACGCGGATTGGGAGCCCGAATCGATCATGCCGGGCCCGCTCAGGCCGATCGTCGGGGAGCGACGCAGTCGCGTCGAAATCCGGCTGACTGTTTCGGAACTGAACGCGGTCGAGCAGCGCGCGGCTGCGTTGGGTCTGAGTGGGAATCGCTGGATCGTGTCGCTGGTCCGAGCGCAATTGACGCGGGAGCCGCAGTTGGGCGAGCACGAGATGCGTGTGCTGTCCGCATCCAGTCAGCAACTTGCCGGGATCAGCCGCTTGCTGGGCCAGCTTGCGCGTGCCGGTGGGGCCGAGCTTGCGTGTCATGAACTGACGCGCGATTGGGCGGATATGCGAAAACACATTGACGACCACCTGCGTGCGACGGCGGCCGTCATCCGCGCCAACCTCGATCGATGGAGCCGCTGACATGCCTTACCCGAAAATCTACATCGATGCGATGCTTCTGAACTGGGGCGACCGCCTGTTTCAGGAGCCGCTGCGACATGCGCGTGCGTTGCGGCTTTCCCGCGCGGGTATTCGAGACGAGGCCGCTCGAATGCGGGCCCAGGTCGCCCGCACGCTCAGGCGTACCCCGGAGGTCATGGTCAAGATCACGAACAAGGCGGCCAGTGCGCAGGGTATGCGTGCAGTGCGTCGGCATTTGCGCTATATCTCCCGTAACGGCAGGATCGAACTGGAAGACCAGCATGGCGACCGCATTGCTGGCAAGGACGCACTGCGCGATCTCACGACGACTTGGCAGCTCGGCGGGTGGGGTATCCCGGAGACCAGTACGCGGCGCGAGGTTTTCAACATCCTGTTGTCGATGCCGCCGGGAACGGACCGGCAGGCGGTGCGTGATGCGGCGCGGGACTTCGCGGCGCTCGAGTTCGGCGACGGCCGCGCGTATGTCTTCGCGGCGCACGACGACGAGGCGCATCCACATGTGCACCTGAGTGTCCAGGTACGTGGTCCGGACGGTCGTCGTCTGAATCCTCGCTACAAGGATCTTCAGCGATGGCGCGAGCGTTTTGCGGAGAAGCTCCGAAAGCACGGTGTTGAGGCGAATGCAACGCCCCGGCGCGCGCGTGGCGTGACGCAACGGTATCCGAAGCCGGCCGTCGTCCATATGATCGCGCGCGGCGAAACGCCGAGCTACTGGAAACCGCTGCCGACCGACGCTCAGCGCGACGCAGGATGGGTAGCACAGGGCGGTGTATTCGCCGCCTGGCGAGAGATGGCCTACGCAATGGCGAGGTCGCGTGCGCGTGAGGATCGCACGATGGCCGTTGAAATGGCGTACTTCGTTGGATCCATGCCAGTGCAACGGGACAGGCCGGTGGTGGGGCGTGACCGGGATGACGGGTGCGAGCAGCCGAATCGCCTGGCGCCAGATACGGTAGATCGCTCAGACGACACCAGGCCGGATGTGGAGCGCTGATGCCGGGAGGGCGTGAGGGCCATACCTATCGCGCTGTGGATCAGAGGGAAGCGTATTTGCCGGGCTGGTCGAGCATGCTGAAATCCAGCATGCGGTCGGCGGCGCGGTGTTCGCTGCACCGCGCGGGGAACTGATCTTCTATAGTTGGAACAGGGCGGATGACCCAGCAGGGCCGTTTTGACGGTGGCCTTGATCGGACGGCGAGGAGACTGCTCGTGGTGGGGCGACTCGAGGCTGCAGTCTCGGGTCGCCGGATTCATTCACCGATCGATAAACCACACCGGCCCTGCCTTGAATGTCGCGAAGAGCAGAAACAGCAGGGTGATCGCGAGAAGCGGGATGCCGTAGAGTGCCACCGGGAAAAACAGTACGAGTTGGAGAGCCGATCCGCCCGCACCATACGGCAGATTCGTGTCCCGGATGTTCTCGTAGATCAGCCAGACGACTGCTGCGAGACCCGTTGCCATGAGGACGATGCAGCCCGACGTCGGCTCATGATGCAGGAAGGCTGTGCCCCACGCGACGTATCCCCACCAGAGAAAATTGATGCCGATGGCCGCGAGCCAGAATCCTCGTGCTGTGAAAAAGCTGTAGTCGAACCGACGTCGGCAGTGGCGGCCGAAGAGCTGGGTACCCTTCGCAATTCCGACAACTGCACCAAGGATAATCGCAAGTTTCAGAAGCTCCATGGAATACTCTCCCGGATATTGACTCGATCACGTTGCTTGTGCGGTTGCTTGGGAATGACTGGCAGAAAAGATGGGATATAGATCGCCATTTATTCAATAATAGATGGTCATTCCGAAAATGCAACGATCCCTATTTATGGTTATTCTTTTAATTTTTGTTCTTGTCGATTTTTTCTTACTGGAGCAGAAAATTTTTTACCAGGAGCGAAGCTGCTGGCGGATGAGCACGACGTCGATACAGAGTGAGCCGATGCTCAACAGTTTCGACATGTCTTGTTGTAGAGCGTGGTCGTATAGATCCAGAAGTAACTGGCTCCACGGTTCGCTATGACGGGCGTCAGAGATTTTTGTGCGTATGCTGGCACGTGATGAATGTCCATTTCGATCGAATTTGGACAAGATGGGAATATCGATCTGGGCAACGATTTGGTTGTCTCTCGCCAGAAAGACCACGGACGCGATGAGTTCAACGTCTTCGTCCAGGTGCCCATCAGCCGTATGACGCTCCTGAGCAACGGCAAGACTATAGGACAACACCATGTCTTTGCCGCGTTGGCTGATCCAGTGCTCGGCCCGTTTCAGCTCCTCGTTGAGCATCTGCAGGCGACCGTATTCCTGCTCAGTCAATGCCGAGTGGCGCTCGCCTGAAGGGAAGGGGGCTGACATTCGTTCCATACCTGGCACCTGATGACGGGACACCGGACTTGCCTTGGGCCGGCCGTCGCTGTCCAGTCTTCTCATCCGAGTCCTCTGTAACTACGAAAATCGTAGTATCTGGCTTGGTTTTTTGCAACGATATTCGTAGCTTCGCTTGCATCGAGCTACCATGAATGTCTGCTGCGCAATCGGTATTTGGAACGCGGCTAAAGGAGGCTCGCCTGAAGACCGGGCTATCTCAGAAGCAGCTCGGAATCGAGGCGGGGCTGGATCCCTTTGTCGCCAGCACACGCGTTAACCGCTACGAACTTGGCATTCACAAGGTGGATTACACCTTTGCCGTTCGTCTTGCGGAGGTGCTGCATGTCCCAGTCGCGTTTTTTTACGCTAACGATGACGAATTGGCTCGCCTGATTTTCGCGTTTGGCCGACTGTCGAATACGCAGCGCAGCAAACTCGTGTCGCAGGCTGAGGCTTGGGCGGCCGAGTAGAGGTACCTGGCCGGGACCATCACCGTTGTCCGATTACGGCGTGAGAGACTTAAAACGACCCAACTCGGTCATTCCGTCGCGTTTGCTGTTGACGCCCGCTTCCAAAGGACCTCGGTCATTCGATTTGGCGATATGGTCGGTGGATTATCGGTCTTTGCGGTCGCTCGACGTGTCTCGCCAGACTGTCGGCAATATCACAGGTTGCCCTCTGATGGATTCGTATCCAACAAATGGTACTTCCTTAACTTGTGAATGATCGGCTACGCAAAGTTTAGTCAGACTGTCCAGTTAGAGAGCCAAAATGAGCTTGCTAGTGTCGTCGGGGTCAAACATGCCGGGACGATCCTCAGGATCGCACCACGTCCCGTAGACATCGTCCAAGAGACCATCTGAGGTCATCACCTCAAGTGGCGCGACAGTCTTCCATCCCTGTACAAATTTTCTCAATCTGAACTGATCTGAGGGATCCCGCTTAGGAACGCCGGCGAGCTCATATGCTGTCGCCCAATCATGATCATTGATGGTTCGAACCGACAGTTCCATCGACGAATGCTTGCGCAACGCTGCGTCAAGGCACTCGCTATTCAATGAAGCGAGCTCTGCGATTAGACGGCCCAACGAGGTTGCAGCCTCCACATCGAGCGCGCGATCGCTAGCCAGTTCCGGTCCGGAGAGGGGGAAACGGTATGAGAAAAGCTCTCGGTGTTCGCGAAGCTCCTCGAGCTGTGTGCACCATTCCGGCATTCGTCCTGGATTGAGCGAACGCATGTAATCGGCGGTGCGATTGAGGATGTTCTGGTGCGTCATCTTGACCGTCTTCTCACCTTGCCACACAACTTGGGGAGAGGTGAGGAGGAAGGCTCGACATGCGTTCAGAACCGCATAGTAGTTGAAATATGGAACACCGAGCATTAGGTTGTGTTCGTAAGCGTATGCTGCTGAGCCAGCAAGCATATTGGCGGCGGTTGCAAACTTTATCGCTAGATAGTGACGCAGTATCCAGTGGCTATTTGCATCGATGTCGAACGCCTTCGCTATCGGCGCGAAGAGCGCGCGGCGATTGGTGCAGTATGACTGGATCATCGCCAAATCGGCCTGGCGCAGTAGTTCCTCATAGCTATAACAATACGTTGACCCGGTTGCGCTGCGGATGTCTTCGAGAGTGGCTGTGCAGAAATTATTCATGAGCATGAGTCCGTTTCATTGTCGTCGAACGTCTAGGGGACGAATTCCGAATCAGCGACGATACGGTGCATGCGTCTTGAGGAAATCGGTTCCAGCATGACCATAGCTTAGCCTTTGGACAAAATATGCAAGCTCACACTTGCTTTCCATGTGAGGGGCACACCGACTGATGATGTTCTTCTTCACCGGTAGTTCTCGGCCGCGACCTCGACTAGGACATCGCACAGAAATCTGTTGAGATCGCCAGCGTCCGAGTTGGCGGCGGTCTTTCCTGAAAAGGATCTTGACGATCCGAAGCATCGCTTGTACCGGGCAGTTGACGGCTAAAAGCGCACTGATTCTAAAGTATTGCGGCTGGCATATGCGACGACAATCGCAGCCGCCTACAACAACTCGCCGTTCCGAATTACCTTGAAGTCCTGAGGGTTGAGCATGCGAGTCGAGTGATTCGTGATGCGAACATCGCCATGGCACTGCACCAGATGCTTCTCACCGTGAGCGATGATCGCGTCCTGGTAGTCGTCCTTGCTGAGTTCGACCGATACCTTTCTATGCTGGCCTTCGATCATAGCGACGATCGTGATCGTTCCGCTTTCGTCGGCCAACGGCCGATCGAGTTTTTCCACGGACCCGGTGATCGTTCGGTCATGGAGGGTGTAGTCCTCGCGTTTGTAATAGGCTGCGGCCTCCGCGACCCGCTCCACCTTGTCACGGTCGAACACGAATGTGACAGGTAAGCTCGGGGCCTCGCTTCCGCCGGCCGGCGAAATCGTCACTTCGAACCCGCGCTTTTTATCCGTACCGCTCAATCCAACCAAGGCATCGCACAAATTCGCACTCGCGCCGTTGTTGATCGCTTCATCGAGCACGATCGCTCTGCCACCGCGTGCTACGGTCTCGATCGCATTGTCGAGCGCTCGCAAACCGGACGACAGCGTAGCTGTTACTAAGTTGGTCATCGGAACGGACGGTAGGCCGAGTTGCGTGGTCTGCTGCGGCGGCACGGGGGCGATGATGTTGACGACGTAACTGCCCACCTCGGTCTGACCCAGCCTCAGCGATTTCAGGTACTCCGTGGCCTCTTCCGGTCTACGCCCACTAAACTGTCGGCGTTTCGACATCGATGCGCACGCCGCCGCTTCCATCAGGTCGCGCGCACGCTCGTTCAACATCACCCCGTCGTCGAGGGGGATGGTGCCGCCTTCCACGTCGAAGTGAAACACGCGCACCCTGATTCGGTCGGCGAAGCGGCCCATCACGTCCGAAACGATTTCAAGCGGTGTGCGCCGCGCGAAGTCAGCGAGCGCGGTGACGGCATCAACAAGGCGGTTGCTGAAGTCTTTGGCCCTCTGCGCCGACGTTGGCAGCAGCACCTCGGCATCGATAGCGTCTGGCTCGGGCCGGTGCCACACCGATGCCAGATCGCCAAGGTCCGCGTCCTTCCTCCAGCCTGTGAGCGTGAGATACGCAGCGAGCTGGTCGGTCGTAACGTCAGCCAGGTGTTTCAGCAAGTCGTTGCGGTCCATCACGCGCTCTCCCGATTGCTTGCAAGCGTCATGAGATGCATGAGGCTGTCGGTCGTGAGCCGCTGGTTCAGCGGTACGTCAACTGTCACGTTACTGCTGTTCGTCGTACTCGGCTGGTCGCGCAGCGACACATAGAAACATGCGTTATACATGCGCATGTGTTCCTGATGATGTTCCACCCAGTAGGCCGGATCGTCAGGAACGAGTAGAACAGCCAGGTAGCGCGGGCATAGTACGTCGGTACCCCGCAGGTCATCATAGTTCTTGCGGGACAGCGGGAACTTGATCACGTCGCCAGAGATGAGATCCCGCGAAGTACATTTGAGTTGGAACTGCACCTTGGGGTTGCGAAGCACGCCGGTGAATCCGCGGCCACTTAGTTCCAGGTCAACGCTGTCGTCGTCCACCTCCAGCTCGGACGGGTTGAACCCGACCTGCGCCGCAATGGCGCGGACGTATGCCTTGTTGAACTGCTCCTTCTGCTTCGAGATATCCATTCCCCGTTCCTCGCAACCGGCTGCACACCCGAACAGGGCCGCGTCGCCTACGATTTTTCCCCATTGTAACGGCTATAGGCGGTCCGGGCTTCGACGCAACGTTCAACGCGATCGGCCCGTCGCTCGCCCTTCTAGCGTTCGAATGAACCGGATCGATGCACCGATGTGGCTGAAGATCAGCAGAGCCTCGCTGTGGTTCAGGATGGGGTTGTCGTGCGCCAGGCTTTTGTTGTTGCGGACATCGTTGAATGCTTCCAGGATGCTGATGCTGCTCCGCAGGATGCGATCGGTCATCTCCGACTCAAGCAGCCCGGTTGCTCGAACCGCTTTGACGTACTCGCCCATAAGGCTGTGCAGCGGTTTGTCTCGGTTCACCTCAATGCCGCGGCGCTCGCAGTACGTGCGAAGAAACTTAATCGTGAACACGTGCAAGCGATCAAGCGCTGTCGCCGGCTCGTTTTGATCGATGGCCGTTCGTATGTGTTTCGCGGCTGCTTCAAAGTCCAGGTCGTTGACGCTGGCCGTGAACGCGTCGACCTCCGGAACCGGACTCGCCGGGTTTTGATGAAGTCGGTCGATGATCTTCTGCACGTCGGCGAGCAGGGCATTGTCCACGTCGGCCGGAAGGCACTCGTATTCGTTGGCGTGCTCGATCATCGCGACCAGCACTTTGGCAACGATGTGGTCGGGTTCAATGGTCCAAAAGCCCCGCATCCGGTTGGCCTTGGAACCCGAACTCGTATTGATCCGGTATTTGGCATCGTCGATGTCCAGGCCGGTGTGCTCCTCGAAGAAAAGGGAAAACGTGCGGTCGGAAAAGTTGAGCACATAGCCGCTGCTCATGCCAAGCAAGCGTTCGAGTTTCCGCTTTTCGATAGAGGACAGGGTTGCCATGCTGCTCCCGATGTATGGGCTGGTCTGTCGACGATTGTAACGAGGAACAGCGATGCCACCAGGCAAGCGGCATTTACAGGCGAGACCCGGCAAACGCCGTCATGCGGTTTCGGTCGCCCCGTCCCTTGGCCCCGTCGCGGGCGGCATCGCAATGAACGCCTGGCGATCGTCCGACACCACGCGGTCGTAACGCTGGACGAACGTGCGCATCTTTTCCGGGTGGTCGTTGTACGAGTTGATCCAACGCTGGATCGCCGCCGCCACCGCTTCAATCAACCCATAGGTATTGATGTATTTCATCATGGGATCGTCGCTCGGCGGGTACTCCTGGACGCCGACGTACGGAGTCAGCCGGGCGACCTTCCCGGCGGCGACCTTGCGGGACTCCAGGTTCGACATGTGCAGCAGGCTGTTGCGGAACTCCCATAGTTCTTCGGGTGTTGCGCCGGCCGTGGTCGGGCCGGAGAACATGCGCAACCAGTCGATGAACACCGGCGTCTCACGCGGCAGCCGGTCGCCGAACTCGACGTACGCGATCGTGTCCAGGAACGACATCAGCAGTTTGAGGCACGAGATGAAGTGCCGGTTGTTGAACAGCAGCCGTATGGCCTTGAAATAGTCGTCGTGGATCAGGCCCGGCATGTCGAACGTGCCGGCCTCCTCGTTAATGTACTTGAACAGGTAGTCGTCCATTTTCCCAGGCTCCCCCACGCCCTCCGGCAGTTCCGACATGTTGAGCGGCCCCAGCGGCACACTCACGTGGATCGTGGGCACGCCGTCGACGATCGGTGTAACGCAAAACAGCGGGGCCATGCCCGCACCGACCTCGCGGAACAGTGGTTCGAACATGTGGGTCGTTTCGCCCAGGCGTTCCATCGCGTGGTACTCCTCGCGCGGCATCGGGCGGGCCAGCGGCACGCGCCGCACGGACGAGAAATCGCGCGTTGCGCGCTCTTGCAAAAACGCTAGCTTTTTGGCGTCGCTCCCTTGCCGGTAGTACTGCTTGATCCCCACGGCCCGTAGTTCGTCGGCTTCGAAATACGTGTATACGTTGTACACTGGTTCGTGTCTTTTCATTGCCCTGTGCTCGGCCTCATTGTTCCGAAGATCCTAAACCAACGCGCGGCATATGCACACGAGTGTCCGGTTACTGAGTCAAGCTGCCGCCTAGATGACGCTGCTCACGAGGCGGCGACCGTCGTCTTCTGGCCGATCTTGGTCCAACGCAGACTCGATCGATCCCGAATCGCAGCAGGCATGCGAGATGCACAAGTCGAGCCAATTCGGCCGTTGCGCAGCTAGATGTGCATGGCGGAACGCTTGCAGAGATCGGCCAATTTTGCGTGCGCGCGCTCGACTAAGCCAAGGAAACTCGTCTCAATGTCAAAAAATAGTTTCCACACGGCCTCGGCCGATTTCAGCCAAAATAATCCGGCTGAATCGTTACAATGGCCCGGATGAGCGCCTCCTTCGACAGCATCGAATGCGAAACAAGCTGACTTCCTATTTCTGGAGCGGCGATGCCATCCGTAGTCGACGCGTAAGTGACATCGTTCTGTCAGGCGCGGTCGATGTCCCGGTGCCCTCTGCGCGCCTGCTTGCGGATTGGGAAAGAGAGACATCGTCGCGGCTCGCCCTGGAACCGGGGGATGTCGAGTCAATGCCTTTGGCGCGGACGCAGGCGCGCTGGCCGGACTATAGACGCTGTGTGCAGGCAATGATCGACTGGACGTGTGCGCTTGGACTACCCGGCGTGCTAGCTTCCAGTGATGTCGCTCTGATGGCCTGTCGTGGCGCGAGGTACCACTATGATGGTGCGCAATATGGCGGTGCGGCCTTTTGCAATCTCTTCCTTAGCGAAGACAAGGGGCTGGACTTGCATTTTCCCTCTACGGGCCATCGCATTCCCCTGACTCGGGGAACCGCAGTGATATTCGATCCCAGTCAGCCACATGGCGTCATTCAGCGCCGCAGCGACGGTTTCAATGTGGCCGACTTCGCATCGGACCAGGATTGCATCCAGATATTCCTGACCTGGGAGCTTTCCATCGAAGATGCCCGTGTCGGGCAAGCACTCGAGGTGGTCTTCGACCCCGTCCCTTCGATCCCGCTGCAACTGGAAGAGGAGCAGGTCTGGTTGACCGATGCACCGGCCGCTGTGTGCCCGGAATCGGGTCGCTGGTACCGGGTTGATTAATTGTTAGCACGCGCTTCCGGCGCTTGAGCTCGGGTACATGGCGCCCAAAACCGGCGCAAGCCTATCCTGCCATCCCTCGTTTTTATATTGTTTTTAATGCCGTCGGCTAAACGCTTTCGGCGAGGCTGATCGTGAATGTCCGCGAGGTAATCCGGGGCGGTCGCGAGCTGCGCTTCATCAGTCTGCTGGTTTCCGTTTGCGGACCGCATGCCGATTCGGTGAGAACGGTCCATCGGGTCTGCCAGTAGTACGGGACGATTCCGCGCGATGGATGGGTCGTGGCCCATAGCGGAACGTCGGGAGGCCGTGAGATCGGCCCGTTGCCCCCGGCATTCTCGCGTCCCGAATCCGTGAGCCCAATCTTGTTTCGTCGGCCTGTTGTGTTTTCGAAGTCGGTACTGTCGTTGTTGGGAGTATGCGGGAGCCTGCCGCGAGTCAGTCCGACAAAGGAGAGATTCCGCGAGGTCATCGTGCCATTGTCGGTGCTCGGGGATACGGCGGACATGCGGCTGGCCCGCATGAGTTTGTTTGGCCATTCTTGATCGACCTGTGTCGGTGCGGTTGTGGTGTCCGCCCGCATACTTTCGTTCGCTGTCTGCAGGACAGCCATTCTCGGCTGTTGCTCATACACGACGGGCCAAAAATATTTCTTCTATTCCGGCCCGATCCCGATGATTCCGTGTGGTTCCGGCGAAGCGATTCTGCACCGGAAGCGGGTATTGACGGCCCCCTCCTGAGTGAACAAGATGAAGTGAAGAGAGTGATCTGGAGCGAGTCATGTCGGTTGCGAAAAGCTATACACGGGCGCAATGGGATGAGCTTATCCACTCTCTCGAATCATTGCCGGTCAAGCCGGAGGCCGAGCAGCGCGTCTCGATCACCGATGCAATGAAAGAGATGCGGGTGTTGATCGGCGTGGTAAGGGAAAAGGGGTACACGCTGGAAGAAATCGTTGAGCACGCAAGGGACAAGGGCGTCGAGTTCAGCGTTGGCTCCGTCAAATACGCGTTGTATCCCACGGGCAAGAACAGACCGCCTCGACAGGCGGCAAAAGAAGCCACGCGGGACAATGCTGCACCATTGCGCCGCCCGAAACAAATGCATCGGGGCGGCGTACAACGTGCACAAAGCGCTCGCGCGAATCCAAAGCAGGATGGGGAAAAGGTCGGCAGCAAGCCGGGAGCCATGGTGATGCGGGATGCGTTCTCATTCGAGATCGAGCCCGACACCGAGAACCTTTAGAGGACTCGAATGGATACGACGACTTACCCCATCTATCTTGTCGGCGGCAGCAAGGGCGGCGTGGGCAAGAGCTTCGTTGCGCTCGCCTTGGCTGACTATCTGCAGCGCCGCGAAATTCATGCCGCGCTGGTGGAAACCGATACCTCTAATCCCGACGTGATGAAAGCCGTTCAGAACGAGATGCGTTGCATCGCATACAGCCTGGATGACGCGAACGGCTGGATTGGTCTCGTCAATTTCTGCGACGAGAACCGGGATGCCGTCATTGTCGTCAATACGGCGGCGCGCAATCAGGCGGGTGTGGCGCAGTTCGGTGCGACACTGGCCGGTACGCTGGGCGAGCTGCGGCGCCAGCTCGTTGTCCTGTGGGTGATCAACCGGCAACGCGACAGCCTCGAACTGCTGAACGCCTTCAGCCGAACATTCCCGGATGCGATCACGCACGTGGTGCGCAATGGGTATTTTGGTACGCCAGATCAGTTTTCGCTATATCAGGTGTCGCAGCTTCGTAAAACCATCGAGGCAAAAGGCCATTCGCTGGACTTTCCCGATCTTGCGGATCGGGTGGCCGACGAGCTTCGTAGTCAGCGCCTGTCGATCAGCGAAGCGGCGAAAAAGATGCATATCGGCGAGCGGGCGGAATTGCTGCGCTGGCGAGCCCTGTGCGATGCCATGTTCGGGCAGGTGACGGCCGATGCGTGAGCGGCGGGCGAGGCTGCCTGACGCACTCGCCCGCCTGTTTCTCGACGTCACGGGTGATGCGCCTGACGATGCCAGTCTTTTGCGCATGCACCGGATATCGGGCGTGCTGAACCTGCGAGACAATGATGCGCTGTGGTCGGTCATTGCCGTGCTCGAATACTATGCGCGGCTGTACGAGGCGATGCCCGAGCGCATCCGGCAGGCGGGTGAAGGCAGTTTCGACGCGGTGCGCCGGGAAGCGGAAGCGGCGACCGATGCCCTTATGCGCCAGCACCGTGACGCGCTTGCGCGCTGCAAGGCGACGATGGAACTGGCCGAGGAAATAACGCGCGAGCACGAGATGCGTTACCGGGCCGCGCTGGCCGCGCTGAACGACCAGTCGCTGACGGTGCTGGCGGAACGGGCAGCGGACAGGATTGCGCGCACGGCGGGTAACCGGCTTGTCGGCGTGTCGACTGTCGCCGCGCGCGAGCAGCGGGCGCGGCTAGACGAGACAGTCGCACAGATAGCGGTCGCCGGACAGATGGCGACGCAGGGCACGGTGCGTGTGCTCAGGCGTTTATTCTGGAGTGTGCTCGTCGTGTTGTTGCTGGTGACGGGAGCCAGTGCGTGCGCGGGCTGGTGGATGGGCGTTCATGCCGCGCAGGCGAGATACGCAGGCCGGTAACGGACGGGTGGGGTACCACCTAGCGAAAGAGGAGATGGACGGGACGGCAGAAGCATTGATCCGGGCCTCGCCCCGTTGCCGGGGCGAGGAATGCTCGGGTTATGCGCCGTCCCGTGCGGCGGGGTGCTCGCTCATGGAGGCCGCAGTCGGGAAGGGCCATGCGGGGCGTGGGCCGTTGTCCACGGCATCGGGCGGATCACCTGATTCCTCGTCGGCGGAATCAGCCGGGGCGGCTTCTTCCGCATCCTGCCCATCATCGGCATCATCCTCGACGTCATCGTCGTCGTCCGTGTCATTCCCCATGCTGAAGGTGTGGAAGGCCGGGACGTTCCGATCGGTGAGCATATCCGGGAGCCACGCGGACTTGGCCAGTCGCTGTTCCGCCGAGGCGGCGGCGTCGCCCTTCTTCATCTTGCTCAGGTCAAAGGCAATCTTGGGCGATGCCGCCTGCATGGCAACGTCCACGATGCGCGCCTTGCTGACATGATCGAAGTACGAGGCGCGGGTCGGCGTCCAGTACCGGGCCATGTCGAGTTGCAGCGCGTTGCTCAGGGCGTTGATCGCGTGCGGCTCTTCCTTGCCGGTGACGCCGTCGAGCAGGGTGCCGGTGCAGAAAGCAAGTAGATCGAGCAGTGTCGTGCCGGGGTCTTGCTCAATGAGCCACGGCAGCAGGTCGGCCAGTCGCGGTGGCACGGCGGCGAGCCACTGCTGGCGCTGCGCGTCGATGATGCCCCATGCCGTGCTGGCGGCCAAATCGTCAGCGGCTTTGAGCAGCGCATCATGGTTGCTGGTGGCGTTCAGTTCGAGATAATCCCGGCAGGCGTGTCCGTACCGCTCGGGAAAGGCTACCGGCGCGAGCCGATACAGCAGAGCAGCGAGGGCGACGGTCGGTTGCGCGATCAGTTCCGCGTGAACAGCGGCGGTACGGTGCGCGCTCAGTTGCTGGCAGAGCTTCGCGCTGTGAACCGGCTTGGGTCTGCGGTTTGTCTCAGTCAGCGCGCCGACGGATTGTCCGGCCGGAACTCCGCGTTCGTCGCGTGCAGCGTTGCCATCCCGGCGCATCAGTCCGCGCTCGATGAGCAGGTCGCCTTGCGAGTCGAGGATGACGAATGCGCCGGCTTCGGCCATCTGTTGGGCGTCCCATGTCGGTGCGCGGGTTTTCAGCGCCTGAATCGCGGCAGTGACTTGGTCCAATTCTGCTTCGAGCCGTTCGGCCTCCTCGTAGGCGTCCTCGTCACCTTCCGCGAGCGCATCGTACTGTTCCGCCAGTTCGTCCTGCCGTCCGGTCAGGTCATCGATTTCGCGCTGCTCGTCCTCGGTATACGGTCGGTCGAGGGGGGCGAGCCTGCGAAAGTGATTCAGTTCGGCCACGTCACGCTCGATGCGCGTTTCCGTCCAGCTCCACCCTTCGGCGCGGACTTCGTCAGCAGCGGCTTCGAGCTTTTCGCCCGCGAGACGTTGCAGCAGTTCGGCGTCGGCGATGTATCCCGCGTTGTCGGCATCGCTGAACAGATCGCGCCTGACGTACCCGCCGGCTGCCTCGTAGGTGTCCAGCCCGACGAAGCGCACCAGACGACTGCGGCTCGCGTCGATCTCGGCCCGGGTGATCGCCTGCCGCAGATATTGCGGCGCACGCTGCCAGTCGTTCGGCGCGTCGAACCAGACGCGTTCCTGCGTTTCGTGATCGTCGGCCAAGGCAAGCGCGGTCAACTGGTCGAGGGTAATTCCGTCCTCGCGCAGCAGGGCGAGCAGTTTGGGGGACACGTTGGCGAGCTTGAGACGTCGCTTGACCGTGATCGGCGCGGCGGAAAAGAGTGCCGCGATGTAGTCCACGCTACGGCCTTCCTCCGCCAGCATCCTGAACGAACGCAGCACGTCGAACGGATCGAGTCCTTCGCGCTGGCTGTTCTCGATCAGGCTGATCGCGAGGGCTTCGCCTTCGCTGACGATGCGCACGGGAACCGGGTGATCGGCCGCGATGCGCTTGTCCGCATGTAGCAGGTCGAGCGCGGCATGGCGGCGCTGACCGGCGCAGACGCCGAGCTTGCGCCGCTTGCCGCGCGATCCACGCAGTTCATGCACGACGAGATTTTGCAGCAGTCCTTTCGCGGCGATGTTGTCCGCCAGACCGGGAATGCCGGTGAGCGGTTTCGTGCGTGCGTTGAGCGGCGATTTCCGCAGGGACGAATACGGTACGGTGACAATCGGCTGCTCGTTGCCGAAGTCGGTTTCGAGCAGGGGCGTTGCCGGGGTGTCGGCCGTTTCAGCGGCCGTAATGGTTTGGGCTTCCATGATGCACTCCAGAAATGAATGAGCAGGTTCCGGGCCGTTTCACTCGATCCGATCAGGAGCAGACCCGGATGGGACTCCGGATCGAATGAATGGAGGGGTGCCTGTCGGCGCACCCCTCCGGCGACGGTTACGCCTTCATCTGGCGCATGGCGTCAGCGAGCATCCACAGCGCGCGGTTCAGCTTCACGTTCTGGTCGATGCCGGTGACGGGGCGCGTGGACATGGCGCGTCCACTGGCCGAGCGTCCGTGCAATCCGCCCTTGGTGAGGTTTTCCTGAACGCGGTTGAAGACGGTCCAGAGGTCGTCGCGGCGATCTTCGAAGCGTCGAGCGTTGAGCAGTTGGCTATCGGTGATGGGGGCGGGCGTTTCGGCGTCGGTCGGGTCGTAACGCAACGCGAGGGCGGAACGGGCGAAAGCGTGTTGCTCGTCGCGGTTCAGCGTCACGGCCTGCATGCCTTCCTTCTGCTCGCGGATCAGGTCGAAGCCGTCGAGCACGTCGAATGCGCCGTTGATAACGTTCTGTACGATGTTGCCTTTGTGAGGCACTCGGATATCGACGACGTTCTCGCCGGCGACGATGCCGTTTTGACAGACGAAGCGGAGCACGCCCGCCAGCATCTGATAGCTGCTCGTGCCGTCGTGCGAGTTCAGCATGACGATTTCGTTGGCTTCGTCGCCGGTGATCGTGTCGGCGTGGCGAAGCCGGAGCATGTGCTTGGTGTATTCGCGCTTGCTCTGGTCGCGCACGCGGGTCTGGCACACCATGAACGGCTCGAAGCCTTCGTTGCGCAGGCCGCGCAGCACGTCGATGGTCGGAATGTAGGTGTAGCGATCCGAGCGGCTGTCGTGCTTGCCTTCGGCGAAGATCGAAGGGGCGACGCGGTGGATCTGATCGTCAGACAGCGGTGCGTTGGAACGGAGTACCGGAGAACCGGGACGAAAGGAAGAGGTGAGTTGCATGACTTTCTCCCACAGCAAAAGGGTTGAAATACGGGCTGTGGGATAGCCTTGCCGCTTACGCGGGAAACCTTCCCGGTGGAACTCGGGGTTGGCTTTTGCTGTTGCCTGACGCCCTGTTTCCTGCCCGTGCGACCCAAGGAGCCGAGGGTGGGGCGGTGTCAAGGAAAGAGGCGAGGGATGGTGCGGGCAACACGGTCCCTCGCCCCTTGACGCCGCCCCGCCCTCGGCTACGGTCGCGGGACAGGGCGGGAAACAGAGCGGCAGGCAGATGCCAAGGCGCGAGTTCGACGGGAAGAATTGCGAAGCCTGGGTTATTCACAGATTTTGGGGGCAACGCTGTGAATAACCGCCACGGCAGAAGCGTAAGTAATTGAGGGATATCGGATTTCCGGACAAGCCCCGTGGTGAGCCTGAAACGAGTCAGGATTCGAGCACTTGGTGGATTGGATATCTCTCGTTCAGGAACTTCATAGGTGATTGGAAGGTAATCGAAGGCGAACTGGTCGAAGGGTGATCGAAAACGGTAATTTTCCGAGGTTGCCTGACGCGGCGCGGTGTTAATCTTGAAAAAGAGCCCGCGGCCAACCGCAGATGCGGGCCGACGCGGTGTTTGGACTCTCAAATCCGCCACCCCGGAACTGATCGATGTTGCTCCGATAGATAGGAAATCCGAGTGACGACTAAGCCCGACTCCTCTCCCAAAAAGCAGGTCTGGTCACATTGCAACATGTGCGGCCACGAAACCGTGCATGATGTCGTGAAGCAGATCCGCAAGTCGCGTGACTACGATCACGGCGAATATACGGTATCCGTTGGAACTACTTGGCGCATCCTGCAATGCCGCGGCTGCCACGAAGTGGCAATGAGCCGAGTCGATTGGTGCTCGGAAGATTTCCCTGGAGATCCCTATATGCCAACGTACTTTCCGCCACGAGTTTCCCGGCGTAAGCCAGACTGGCTGATTCGACAAGAGGTGCCGGCCTACCAAGGGTTGCTCGATGAGGTCTACGCTGCGCTTCACGCTGACAGCCGGAGGCTTGCAATGATGGGCGCAAGGGCGATTATTGACAAAGCAATTGCCAGGAAGATTGGCGACCAAGGCAGCTTCGCCAAAGGGCTAGACGAATTGCAGAAAGCCAACTTGCTGAGTCAACAGGAAAGACCGATCATCGAAGCAGCAATCGACGCCGGATCGGCCGCCATGCACCGCGGACATCAGCCATCGGTGGACTCGCTCAACACCACTATCGATATCGTCGAGCGAGTCGTCCATGCCGAAATTCTGGAAGAGAAGGCCAAGGAATTGGCCGCCGCTACGCCGAAGCGTGCATCTCGGGCGACAACGACAAAGGCCGAGAAGCAAGATAAGGCAGGTCGCTAGTTGTTTTTTGAGCAAGGAAAAGCAGGGCGATGACAGACCAGGTGTTGGCAGACCACGAGAAGCGAATACGCAGCGTCCAAGGTTCGATGTGGGTGCTCTTGTCGATTGCGGTGTTGTTTGGTGTTTTACCATTCTTAGAACCGCTCCGCCCGGCTACCGAGATGGTGGGAACGTGGTGGCAACGAGCTGGCGCACCGATCGCAATTTTTGCATTCCTCGCGCAGAACAAAGCCCAACATCTGGACGCTTTAATCATGCCGGGTTCGTTCACCAGCCCAGAGATGGAGGCGTTCCGGAGAGCGTACAGGCATAGTCAACAACTTGGACTGTACGCGGCATCGACTCTAACGGTCGCTGGTACAGTGATATGGGGGTACGGTGACCTTATCGTGCGATCGATGGGCTGCTTTTTCGGGTCGATCTAGATAGGAAAACTTCGCGATGGTGACCGATGACGAACTGAAGCTGCGGCTTGCGGACCACGAAGACAACTTCGTCGAGCGCAAACCTAGCGGAGTCAATGAGCGTGAACTGCGGCAAACGTTGAGCGCGTTCGCGAACGCATTGGCGCCTGATCGTGCCGGCGTTCTATTCATCGGCATCGCCGACAAGGGGGGAGCGGTTGTTGGCGTGGCGAACACGGATAGTGAGCAGAAGCACGTGCGAAAAGCCGCAGACGCATGCTATCGGGCCTGTCAGTAATTTCGTGTTCAAGGCATATCATCCTCTCAAGGAGAATGTATGCCCCGCAAACCGAAAGCCAAGCCTGCAGAGCTGCCGGCGATTCCGGCCGAACTGCTTGAACAGTTCGGCAACGGTCCGATGA
>NZ_JACBNX010000017.1 GCF_013403875.1 Burkholderia guangdongensis
AAGCTCGGCGGCAACCTGCTCGACCGCGAGGCGGAACTGCAGAAGCTCGTGAAGGTGAAGGCGGGCGACCGCTTCTCGGCCGAGAAGCTGCAACAGACGACGAAGGCGATCGTCGACAAGCTCGGCGAATACGGCTACGCGTTCGCGACGGTCAATGCGCAGCCGGAGATCGATCAGCAGCATCACACGGTCGCGCTGACGCTGGTCGTCGATCCGAGCCGCCGCGTGTACGTGCGCCACGTGAACATCGTCGGCAACACGCGCACGCGTGACGAGGTCGTGCGCCGCGAGATGCGCCAGCTCGAAAGCTCGTGGTTTGATTCGAGCCGCCTCGCGCTGTCGAAGGATCGCGTGAACCGTCTCGGCTACTTCACGAACGTCGACGTGACGACGGTGCCGGTCGAAGGCACGAACGATCAGGTCGACGTGAACGTGAAGGTCGAGGAGAAGCCGACCGGCGCGATCACGCTCGGCGCCGGCTTCTCGTCGACGGACAAGGTCGTGCTGTCGGCGGGCGTGTCGCAGGACAACGTGTTCGGCTCCGGCACGAGCCTGTCGGTGAACGTGAACACCGCGAAGAGCTACCGCACGCTGACCGTCACGCAGGTCGATCCGTACTTCACGGTCGACGGGATCAAGCGGATCACGGACGTCTACTACCGCACGTACCAGCCGCTGTACTACTCGACGTCGTCGAGCTTCCGGATCATCACCGCGGGCGGCAACCTGAAGTTCGGCATTCCGTTCTCGGAAGTCGACACCGTCTATTTCGGCGCGGGCCTCGAGCAGAACCGTCTCGACGTCGATTCCGCGACGCCGCAGAGCTATATCGACTACGTGAACGAGTTCGGCCGCGTGTCGAACACCGCGCCGCTGACGGTCGCGTGGTCGCGCGACGCGCGTGACAGCGCGCTGATCCCGAGCAAGGGCTACTTCACGCAGGCGAACGTCGAGTACGGCGCGCCGATCGGCAAGATCCAGTACTACAAGGCGGATCTGCAGGCGCAGTACTACTACTCGTTCGCGCGCGGCTTCATCCTGGGCCTGAACCTGCAGGGCGGCTACGGCGCCGGCATCGGCAACACGTATCCGATCTTCAAGAACTACTACGCGGGCGGTATCGGCTCCGTGCGTGGCTACGAGCCGAGCTCGCTTGGGCCCCGCGACACGACGACGAACGATCCGATCGGCGGCTCGAAGATGGTGGTCGGCAACATCGAAATGACGTTCCCGCTGCCCGGCACCGGCTACGACCGCACGCTGCGCGTGTTTACGTTCCTCGACGGCGGCAACGTGTGGGGCAACGCGCCCGGCGGCACGAGCACCGGCGCGAACGGCCTGCGCTACGGCTACGGCGTCGGCCTCGCGTGGATTTCGCCGATCGGTCCGCTCAAGCTGAGCCTCGGCTTCCCGCTGCAGAAGCACACGGGCGACCAGTACCAGAAATTCCAGTTCCAGATCGGGACGGCGTTCTGACCGCGCGGCACATCACAACAGCATCGAGAGGGTAATTTTGCGAACCGGTACGTTTTTGAAACGCGTGATGGGTGCGGTGGCCGTGACAGTCGCGCTGGGCGCGTCGGTGGCGCATGCGCAGGACGTCGCCCGCATCGCGGCGGTCAATTCGGATCGGATCCTGCGCGAGTCCGCGCCTGCGAAGGCCGCGCAGATCAAGCTCGAGGCCGAGTTCGCGAAGCGCGACAAGGATCTGCAGGACATGACGCAGCGCCTGAAAGCGATGTCGGATGCACTCGACAAGAACGGCCCGTCGATGTCGGCGGCGGATCGCGCGCAGAAGCAGCGTGACCTCGCGCAGCTCGACACCGATTTCCAGCGCAAGCAGCGCGAATTCCGCGAAGACCTGAACCAGCGCCGCAACGAGGAGCTCGCGGCGGTGCTCGACAAGGCGAACAAGGTCATCAAGCAGATCGCCGAGCAGCAGAACTACGACCTGATCGTGCAGGAAGCGGTGTACGTGAGCCCGCGCATCGACATCACCGACAAGGTGCTCAAGGCGCTCGCGGCGAACGGGGCGTCCGGCGTATCGGCGAACTGAACGGAGCGGATCGAAGCATGGCATTGACGCTTGAGGAACTCGTAGGGCGATTCGGCGGCGAGATCGTCGGCGATCGCCAGTGCCGGGTCGGCGGCCTCGCGCCGCTCGATCAGGCCGGCCCGCAGCAGCTCGCGTTCCTCGCGAATCCGAAGTATCTGTCGCAGGTCGAGACGACCGGCGCCGGCGCGGTGCTGATCGCGCCGAAGGATCTCGAGAAGCTCGGCGCGGCCGCTACCGCCCGGATGGGCGGCTCTCGCAATTTCATCGTGACGCCGAATCCGTACGCGTATTTCGCGCGCGTCGCGCAGATGTTCATCGATCTCGCCACGCCGCCGCGCGCGGCGGGCATCCATCCGAGCGCGACGATCGATCCGGCCGCGAAGGTCGCCGCGAGCGCGGTGATCGGCCCGCACGTGACGATCGACGCGGGCGCGGTGATCGAGGACGGCGTGCAGCTCGACGCGAACGTGTTCGTCGGCCGCGGCACGACGATCGGCGCCGGCTCGCACCTGTATCCGAACGTGTCGGTCTACCATGGCTGCCGGATCGGCCCGCGCGCGATCGTTCACGCGGGCGCGGTGATCGGCTCGGACGGCTTCGGCTTCGCGCCGGACTTCGTCGGCGACGGCGACGCGCGCACCGGCACCTGGGTCAAGATTCCGCAGGTCGGCGGCGTGTCGATCGGGCCGGACGTCGAGATCGGCGCGAACACGACGATCGACCGCGGCGCGATGGCCGACACGGTCATCGAGGAATGCGTGAAGATCGACAACCAGGTGCAGATCGGCCACAACTGCCGCGTCGGCGCGTACACGGTGATCGCGGGCTGCGCGGGGATCGCGGGGAGCACGACGATCGGCCGCCACTGCATGATCGGCGGCGCGGTCGGCGTCGCCGGGCACGTGACGCTCGGCGACTACGTGATCGTCACCGCGAAGTCGGGCGTGTCGAAGTCGCTGCCGAAGGCGGGGATCTACACGAGCGCGTTCCCGGCCGTCGATCACGGCGAATGGAACCGGAGCGCCGCGCTCGTGCGCAATCTCGAGAAGCTGCGCGACCGGATCAAGGCGCTGGAGACCGCGCTCGCCGCGCGCGACGGCGGCGGCGCCTGACGCATTCATCATGAGCCGGGCAGCCACTGCGCGTGCCGTCCGGCCGGACCAGCAGGGCCGCGCGACGGCCCGCATCTGCATCACCACCGCGCAGCCACTGCGTGAGACGAACCATCATGAGCACTGAAAAAATCAATCTCGACATCCACAAGATCCTCACGCTGCTGCCGCACCGCTACCCGATCCTGCTCGTCGATCGCGTGCTCGAACTCGAGCCGCACAAAAGCATCAAAGCGCTGAAGAACGTGACGATCAACGAACCGTTCTTCACCGGGCATTTCCCGAAGCGGCCGGTGATGCCGGGCGTGCTGATTCTCGAGGCGCTCGCGCAGGCGGCCGCGCTGCTGACGTTCGCCGAGGATGACAAGCAGGATCCGGAGAACACGCTCTATTACTTCGTCGGCATCGACGGCGCGCGCTTCAAGCGCGTCGTCGAGCCGGGCGATCAACTGATTCTGAACGTGTCGTTCGAGCGTCACATCCGCGGGATCTGGAAGTTCAAGGCCGTCGCGGAAGTGGACGGCAAGGTCGCGGCGGAAGCCGAGCTGATGTGCACGGTCAAGACGGCCGACGCGGCACCCTGAGCCTGAGCAGCATCGGTATCGGCCAACGCAACGCGACTATTCACACGGAGAGGCAACGGCGCATGAGCAGGATTCATCCCACGGCAATCGTCGAGCCGGGCGCGCAGGTCGACGCATCGGTCGAGATCGGCCCGTACGCGATCGTCGGTCCGCACGTCACGATCGGCGCGCGCACGACGGTCGGTTCGCACAGCGTGATCGAAGGGCATACGACGATCGGCGAGGACAACCGCATCGGCCATTACGCGTCGGTCGGCGGCCGGCCGCAGGACATGAAATATCAGGACGAGCCGACCCGGCTCGTGATCGGCGACCGCAACACGATCCGCGAATTCACGACGATCCACACGGGCACCGTGCAGGACGCCGGCGTCACGACGCTCGGCGATGACAACTGGATCATGGCGTACGTGCACATCGGCCACGACTGCCGCGTCGGCAACAACGTGATCCTGTCGAGCAACGCGCAGATGGCCGGGCACGTCGAGATCGGCGACTGGGCGATCATCGGCGGCATGTCGGGCGTGCACCAGTTCGTGCGGATCGGCGCGCACGCGATGCTCGGCGGCGCGTCGGCGCTCGTGCAGGACGTGCCGCCGTTCGTGATCGCGGCCGGCAACAAGGCGGAGCCGCACGGGATCAACGTCGAGGGGCTGCGCCGCCGCGGCTTCTCGGCCGACGCGATCTCCGCGCTGCGCAGCGCGTACCGGCTGCTGTACAAGAACGGCCTGTCGCTCGAGGAAGCGAAGGCGCAACTGCGCGAGCTGTCCGAGGCGGGCGGCGAAGGCGACGCGCCGGTCAAGGCGCTCGTCGATTTCATCGACGCGTCGCAACGCGGGATCATCCGGTAACCGATGCCGCTTACGTCCAATCAGCTCCGGCTCGCGATGGTCGCGGGCGAGCCGTCGGGCGACCTGCTGGCGGCGTCGCTGCTCGGCGGGCTGCGCGAGCGGCTGCCCGACGACACGCGGTATTACGGAATCGGCGGGCCGCGGATGATCGCGAACGGCTTCGACTCGCACTGGCCGATGGAAACGCTGACCGTGCGCGGCTACGTCGAGGCGCTGCGGCACATTCCGGCGATCCTGCGGATTCGCGGCGAGCTGAAGCATCAGTTGCTCGCGGAGCCGCCCGACGCGTTCATCGGCGTCGATGCGCCGGACTTCAACTTCGGCGTCGAGCACCGGCTGCGCGACGCGGGCATCCCGACGATCCACTTCGTCTGCCCGTCGATCTGGGCGTGGCGCGGCGGCCGGATCAAGAAGATCGTGAAGTCCGTCGACCACATGCTCTGCGTGTTCCCGTTCGAAACGGCGCTGCTCGCGAAGTCGGGCGTGGCCGCGACGTACGTCGGCCATCCGCTCGCCGACGAGATTCCGCTCGAGCCCGACACGCACGGCGCGCGGGTCGCGCTGGGATTGCCGGCCGACGGCCCGGTGATCGCGGTGCTGCCCGGCAGCCGGCGCTCGGAGATCGAGCTGATCGGGCCGACGTTCTTCGCGGCGATGGCGCTGATGCAGCAGCGCGAGCCGGGCGTGCGCTTCGTGATGCCGGCCGCGACGCCCGCGCTGCGCGAGCTGCTGCAGCCGCTCGTCGCCGCGCATCCGCAGCTCGCGCTGACGATCACCGACGGCCGCTCGCAGGTCGCGATGACGGCCGCCGACGCGATCCTCGTGAAGAGCGGCACCGTGACGCTCGAGGCGGCGCTCCTGAAGAAGCCGATGGTGATCTCGTACAAGGTGCCCTGGCTGACCGGGCAGATCATGCGCCGGCAGGGCTATCTGCCGTACGTCGGACTGCCGAACATTCTGGCCGGGCGCTTCGTCGTGCCCGAGCTGCTGCAGCATTTCGCGACGCCCGACGCGCTCGCCGACGCGACGCTCACGCAGCTGCGCGACGACGCGAATCGCCGCACGCTGACCGAGATCTTCACCGAAATGCATCTGACGCTGCGGCAGAACACGGCCGCGAAAGCGGCCGAGGCGGTCGCGAGCGTGATCGAGCAACGCAAGGGGCGCGCATGACGGTTGCTCGCACGACGCGGCGGCGCGCGCCGTCCGCGGCGGCCGCCGCACAGGACGGCTTCGACTTCAGCATGCCCGGCGAGATCGTCTGCGGCGTCGACGAAGCGGGGCGCGGGCCGCTCGCGGGCCCGGTCGTCGCGGCCGCGGTGATTCTCGATCCGGCGCGGCCGATCGACGGGCTCGACGATTCGAAGGCACTCTCCGCGAAGAAGCGCGACGCGCTGTACGAGCTGATCGTCGCGCGCGCACGCGCGTACTGCGTCGCGTCGGCGAGCGTCGAGGAGATCGACTCGCTGAACATCCTGCACGCGACGATGCTCGCGATGAAGCGCGCGGTCGAAGGGCTCGCGGTCGTGCCGACGCTCGCGCAGATCGACGGCAACCGCTGCCCGACGCTCGCTGTGCGCAGCGAGGCGATCGTCGGCGGCGACGCGCTCGTGCCGGGCATCTCGGCCGCATCGATTCTCGCGAAGGTCACGCGTGACCGGATGCTCGTCGAATTGCACGAGCAGTTCCCGGTCTACGGCTTCAACGTTCACGCGGGCTACGGCACCGCGAAGCATCTCGCCGCGCTGCGCGAGCACGGGCCGTGCGTGCATCATCGCCGTTCGTTCGCGCCGGTGCGCGACGTTCTCCATCTTCTGAAACGATGAAAGCCATCACGTCCCGCGACAATCCGCTGTACAAGCGCGTGAAGGCGCTCGCGGGCTCGACGCATCAGCAGCGCAAGAGCGGTCAGGCGCTGCTCGAGGGGTTCCATCTCGCGAGCGCGTATCTTGATACCGGTGCGGTGCCCGAGCTCTGCATCGCGACCGAAGGCGCGCTGAAGCACGACGAGGCGCAGCGAATCGTCGCGCGGATCGACGCGCACCGGCTCGTGACGCTGCCCGATGCGTTGTTCGGGCAGCTGTCGAGCGTCGTGAACGGCGTCGGGTTCCTGCTGCTCGTCGACTGCCCCGAGCACGCGCTGCCCGCCCGCGTGACGGAGACCGCGCTCGTGCTCGACGGCGTGCAGGACGCCGGCAACGTCGGCTCGATCCTGCGCAGCGCGGCGGCGGCGGGCGTCAAGCACGTGTTCTGCGCGCCGGGCACCGCGTACGCATGGTCGTCGAAGGTGCTGCGCTCGGGGATGGGCGCGCATTTTCTGCTGTCGATCCACGAGGACGTCGCCGCCGAGGCGCTCGCCGCGCGGCTCGCCGTGCCGGTCGCGCTGACCGATTCGCATGGCGCGCAGGCGATCTACGACTGCGATCTGTCGGGGCCGGTCGTCTGGGTGTTCGGCAACGAAGGGGCGGGCGTGTCGGCGTTCTGGCGCGACTCGGCGACGCATCGCGTGACGATTCCGCAGCCGGGCGGGATGGAGTCGCTGAACGTCGCGGCCGCGGCGGCGGTCTGTCTGTTCGAGCAGTGCCGGCAGCAGCGGCGGGGCTGACGCCGCAACATACACGTCAAGCGCACGTCGGGCGCGCACGCAAAAAAGGCCGCGTTCGACGCGGCCTTGTCGTTTCCGGTGGATCGTTTCTCAAGAAAACGCCGGGCCGCCCCAAGTTTTCTTGACCCCCTCGGGGGGCCTGACGCGAAGCGGCAGGTCTGGGGGGCGCTCAATACGACTGACGATCGAGCCGGATTTCCTGCAGGATCGTCGTCGCGATTTCCTCGATCGACTTGTGCGTCGACGACAGCCACTTGATCCCTTCGCGGCGCATCATCGCCTCGGCCTCGTTGATCTCGAAGCGGCAATTCTCGGGCGCCGCGTACTTGCTGCCGGGGCGCCGCTCGTTGCGGATCTCGGACAGCCGTTGCGGATCGATCGACAGCCCGAACAGCTTGTCGCGATGCAGCGCGAGCGCGGACGGCAGCTTGCCGCGCTCGAAGTCCTCCGGAATCAGCGGATAGTTCGCGGCCTTCACGCCGTACTGCATCGCGAGATAGAGGCTCGTCGGCGTCTTGCCGCTGCGCGACACACCGACCAGGATCACCTCGGCTTCGTTCAGGTTGCGGTTCGACTGGCCGTCGTCGTGCGCGAGCGAGAAGTTGATCGCCTCGATCCGCGTCTTGTATTCCTCGGTGTCGGCGGCCTGGTGCCCGCGGCCCATCGCGTGGCTCGATTTCAGCTGCAGCTCCTGCTCGAGCGGCTCGACGAAGCGCTGGAACATGTCGAGCACGAGCGCGTTCGAGCGCTTGACGATCTCGTTCGACTCGCCGTCGACGAGCGTCGTGAACACGATCGAGCGCCGGCCGTCGTGCGTGGCGGCCTCGTTGATCTTCTCGACGGTCGCATACGCCTTGTCGAGCGAATCGACGAACGGCACGCGCACGAGCCGGAATTTCTGGTCGAACTGGGAGAGGATCGAGTGCGCGAAGGTTTCGGCGGTGATCCCGGTGCCGTCGGAAACGATGAAAACGGTGGGCAGCATCAATCTGGACGTGGAACGTGAAGGGCGGTTGCGTGGGCGGACTGGAGGCCGCATTCCAGACGCAATCCTCAGGTCGCGCCACATCCGGCAGCCGGCACGGTAGAATAGCGGCAACCTGTTGGATAAGCAATTGCGGCAGGCGGGCCCGACGGCGCCGTCTTCATGTCGCGATCGATCATAAATTCCCGGCAAGTTCGGCGATTCTTCCGTTTTTATCGCCCTTCTGCCGGGATTTTTGTCAATCGGGGGCGGAGCACGCTCCGCGCGCGGCGATCGCTTATCTAACAGGTTGCACAAGACGCGTCGCGCTTTTTTGCAAGCGCCCGCGATCAAGCCCACTTGCGCGATCGAGCATTTTTTTCACACTTAGGGGCTTGTATGACTAACGCAGCAAACGTCGCAAAGGACCTGGCGTATGTAATTCCGTTCGAGCAGTTGCGGATGACCGATGTGGAGATCGTCGGCGGCAAGAATGCGTCGCTCGGCGAAATGATCAGCCAGCTTGCCGAGGCAGGCGTGAGCGTGCCCACCGGTTTTGCCACGACCGCGCTCGCCTTTCGCGATTTCCTCCAGCACAACGACCTCACCGATCGCATCGCCAAACGTCTCGAGTCGCTCGACATCGACGACGTGAAGGCGCTCGCCGAGGCCGGCGCGGAGATCCGCAAGTGGATCGTCGACGCACCGCTGCAGCCGCGCCTCGAGGACGAGATCCGCGCGCAGTTCGAAATCCTGCAGAAGAGCTCGCCGGGCGAGCTTTCGTTTGCCGTCCGCTCGTCGGCCACGGCCGAAGACCTGCCCGACGCATCGTTCGCCGGCCAGCAGGAGTCGTACCTGAACGTCGTCGGCGTCAACGACGTGCTCGACCGCATGAAGCACGTGTTCGCATCGCTCTATAACGACCGCGCGATCTCGTATCGCGTGCACAAGGGCTTCACGCACGCGGAAGTCGCGCTGTCGGCCGGCGTGCAGCGGATGGTCCGCTCGGACGTCGGCGCGGCCGGCGTGATGTTCACGATCGACACCGAATCGGGCTTCAAGGATGCCGTGTTCATCACGTCGAGCTATGGCCTCGGCGAGACGGTCGTGCAGGGCGCGGTGAATCCGGACGAGTTCTACGTGTTCAAGACGACGCTCGCGCAGGGCAAGTACCCGATCATCCGCCGCTCGATCGGCTCGAAGCTGATCAAGATGGAGTTCACGCAGCCGGGCGAGCCGGGCCGCGTGAAGACGGTCGACGTCGCGCACGAGCAGCGCAACCGCTACTCGATCACCGACGACGACGTGATCCAGCTCGCGAAGTACGCGGTGATCATCGAGAAACATTACCAGCGTCCGATGGACATCGAGTGGGGCAAGGACGGCCGCGACGGCAAGCTGTTCATCCTGCAGGCGCGCCCCGAGACCGTGAAGAGCCAGGCGAGCGGCAAGGCCGAGCAGCGCTTCAAGCTGAAGGGCCAGTCGAACGTGCTCGCGACCGGCCGCGCGATCGGCCAGAAGATCGGCGCGGGCCCGGTCCGCGTGATCCAGGATCCGTCGGAGATGGAACGCGTGCAGCCGGGCGACGTGCTCGTCGCCGACATGACCGACCCGAACTGGGAGCCGGTGATGAAGCGCGCGGCCGCGATCGTCACGAACCGTGGCGGCCGCACCTGCCACGCGGCGATCATCGCGCGTGAGCTCGGCGTGCCGGCGGTCGTCGGCTGCGGCGATGCGACCGACATCCTGAAGGACGGCGCGCTCGTCACCGTGTCGTGCGCGGAAGGCGACGAAGGCAAGATCTACGACGGCCTGCTCGAGACCGAAGTCACCGAAGTGCAGCGCGGCGCGCTGCCGGAGATTCCGGTCAAGATCATGATGAACGTCGGCAACCCGCAGCTCGCGTTCGACTTCTCGCAGCTGCCGAACGCGGGCGTCGGTCTCGCGCGCCTCGAGTTCATCATCAACAACAACATCGGCGTGCACCCGAAGGCGATCCTCGAGTACCCGAACATCGACCAGGATCTGAAGAAGGCGGTCGAAAGCGTTGCGCGCGGTCACGCGTCGCCGCGCGCGTTCTACGTCGACAAGCTCGCGGAAGGCATCGCGACGATCGCCGCGGCGTTCTATCCGAAGCCCGTGATCGTGCGTCTGTCCGACTTCAAGTCGAACGAGTACAAGAAGCTGATCGGCGGCTCGCGCTACGAGCCGGACGAGGAAAACCCGATGCTCGGTTTCCGCGGCGCGTCGCGCTACATCGCCGAGGACTTCGCGCTGGCGTTCGAGATGGAGTGCGTCGCGCTCAAGCGCGTGCGCGACGAGATGGGCCTGAACAACGTCGAGATCATGGTGCCGTTCGTGCGGACCGTGAAGCAGGCGGAGCGCGTCGTCGGCCTGCTCGAGAAGTTCGGCCTGAAGCGCGGCGTGAACGACCTGCGCCTCGTGATGATGTGCGAAGTGCCGACGAACGCGATCCTCGCCGAAGAGTTCCTGCAGCACTTCGACGGCTTCTCGATCGGCTCGAACGACCTGACGCAGCTGACGCTCGGCCTCGATCGCGATTCGGGCATGGAGCTGCTCGCGGCCGACTTCGACGAGCGCGATCCGGCAGTCAAGTTCCTGCTGAAGCGCGCGATCGACACGTGCCGCAAGATGGGCAAGTACGTCGGCATCTGCGGCCAGGGCCCGTCCGATCATCCGGACTTCGCGCAGTGGCTGACCGACGAGGGCATCGTGTCGATCTCGCTGAACCCCGACACGATCATCGATACGTGGCAGGCGCTCGCCGCGCGCAAGTAACGGTCGAGTAGCGGCCGAGTAGCGGCCGAGTAGCGGCCAAGGACCGGCGAAGTAACGGCCGGTAACGATTCCCGGTCCGGACCGCCTGCGGCATGGGGTCCGGATGCAGGCAAATCGCAAGCTTCGTGCTATAAACACCCCGGTATGCACCGGGGTGTTTTCGTTTGAAGGGGACTACAAGATGTCCGCGCATCTGTTCTGGTGGATCGGGGTGGGCGTGCTCGTCGTCGCCGAGTTGCTGACGGGCACGTTCTATCTGCTGATGATCGCGCTCGGCTTCGTTGCCGGCGGCGTGCTGACCGTGCTCGGCGCTACGCCGTCCGCGCAGATCGCGACGGCCGCCGCCGTCGCGATCTGCGCGGTGATCGTGCTGCGCCGCTCGGGGCTCGGGCGCAAGCAGAAGCGCGATGCGTCGGAGAATCCCGACATCAATCTCGACATCGGCGCGACCGTCTCGGTCGACGCGTGGCGCGGCCGCCGCGCGCGCGTCCAGTACCGGGGCGCCGAATGGGACGTCGAACTCGCCGACGGCGAGCGCGACGACGCCGGGCTCTACGAAGTGCGCGCGGTGCGGGGAAGCTGCCTCATCGTGGCCGCGGTGGCCGCGAAGCCCGCGCACTGACCTGATCGTCCGTCAACAACAAGGAGGAACAATGGACTTGCTGATCATCT
Source organism: Burkholderia guangdongensis (assembly GCF_013403875.1). GTDB lineage: Bacteria > Pseudomonadota > Gammaproteobacteria > Burkholderiales > Burkholderiaceae > Burkholderia > Burkholderia guangdongensis. The sequence continues at coordinate 11,644 of NZ_JACBNX010000017.1, forward strand.
GGGCTGTGCTGTTCTTCATCGCGATCGTGATCGTGATGCAGACGGTGAAGATCGTCCCGCAGCAGCATGCGTGGGTGCTCGAGCGCTTCGGCCGCTATCACGCGACGCTGTCGCCCGGCCTCAATATCGTGCTGCCGTTCGTCGACCGGATCGCGTACCGGCACGTGCTGAAGGAGATTCCGCTCGAGGTGCCCAGCCAGATCTGCATCACGCGCGACAACACGCAGTTGCAGGTCGACGGCGTGCTGTATTTCCAGGTGATGGACGCGATGAAGGCGTCGTACGGCTCCAGCAACTTCGTGTTCGCGATCACGCAGCTGTCGCAGACGATGCTGCGTTCGGTGATCGGCAAGCTCGAGCTCGACAAGACGTTCGAGGAGCGCGATTTCATCAACCACAGCATCGTGTCCGCGCTCGACGAGGCGGCGTCGAACTGGGGCGTGAAGGTGCTGCGCTACGAGATCAAGGATCTGACGCCGCCGAAGGAGATCCTGCACGCGATGCAGGCGCAGATCACGGCGGAGCGCGAGAAGCGCGCGCTGATCGCGGCGTCCGAAGGGCGCAAGCAGGAGCAGATCAACCTCGCGGCCGGCGCGCGCGAGGCGGCGATCCAGAAGTCGGAGGGCGAGCGGCAGGCCGCGATCAACCAGGCGCAGGGCGAGGCGGCGGCGATTCTCGCGGTTGCCGAGGCGAACGCGCAGGCGATCCAGAAGATCGCGCAGGCGATTCAGTCGCAGGGCGGCATGGATGCGGTGAACCTGAAGGTCGCCGAGCAGTACGTCGGCGCGTTCTCGAATCTCGCGAAGCAGGGCAATACGTTGATCGTCCCGCAGAATCTGTCGGATCTCGGCACCGCGATCGCGTCGGCGCTGACGATCGTCAAGCGCGCGACGCCGGGCGCGGCCGGCGTCGCGCCGACCGGCAAGGGTTGACGTGCCGGCGCTCGCTCGGGTGCCTGCTCAGGTGCCCGCGCCCGCGCGCATGATCCGCGCCTTTTCGCGCTCCCAGTCGCGCTTCTTCTCGGTCTCGCGCTTGTCGTGCAGCTTCTTGCCCTTCGCGAGGCCGATCTCGCATTTCACGCGGCCGCCCTTGTAGTGGAAGTTCAGTGGCACGAGCGTGTAGCCGCGCTGCTCGACCTTGCCGATCAGCTTCTTGATCTCGTCGCGATGCAGCAGCAGCTTGCGCGTGCGGACCGGGTCGGGCTGGATGTGCGTCGACGCCTCCGGCAGCGGGCTGATGTGCGTGCCGATCAGGAAGATCTCCGCGTTCTTCACGATCACGTAGCCTTCCTTGATCTGCCCGCGCCCCGCGCGCAGCGCCTTCACTTCCCAGCCCTCGAGCACGAGCCCCGCCTCGTAGCGTTCCTCGATGTGATAATCGAAGAACGCTTTCCTGTTGTCGATGATGCTCATGAAGGGAACTCGTTTAAAATCACGATTCTAGCAAAGCGGGCGGGGGTCGTCCGGCTTGCGTCCTCACCTAAGCGTGCCGCGCGATCTATGGCAGACGTCCAAAAAACCGTGTTGATCCGTCATTCGGCGGAGCAGATGTTCGACCTCGTCACCGACGTCGACGACTATCCCAACTTCCTGCCGTGGTGCGGCGGCGTCGACATCCGGCACCGGGACGACTCGAGCATGGAGGCGCGGATCGACATCAACTTCAAGGGCATCAAGCAGCACTTCGCGACCCGCAACACGCAGGAGCGCCCGACCCGCATCGACATGGAGTTCGCGGACGGGCCGTTCAAGAAATTCACCGGCAAGTGGCGCTTCACGCCGCTGCGCGCCGACGCGTGCAAGATCGAGTTCGCGCTGCACTACGAGTTTTCGAACATCCTGCTCGAGAAGATCATCGGGCCGGTGTTCAGCCACATCGCGAACACGTTCGTCGAGTCGTTCGTGAAGCGCGCGGACCAGCGCTACGGGAAGGGGTGACGCGATGCTGTCGATCGAAGTCTGCTACGCGCTGCCGGACCGCCAGACGCTGATTCCGCTTGAGCTGCCCGATGGCGCGACCGTCCGCGACGCGATCGATGCGAGCGGGATCGCCGCGCGGCATCCGGAAATCGATGTCGCGCACGCGAAGACCGGCATCCACGGCAAGCTCGCGCTCCTCGACGCGGTGCTCGCGGATCACGACCGCGTCGAGATCTACCGGCCGCTGATCGTCGATCCGAAGGTCGCGCGCCAGCGCCGCGTCGAGAAGTCGCGCCGCGAAGGCTCGATCGAGGGCCGCAAGTGGCTGCCGAAGGATTCGCGCTGAGCGGTGCTTCCCTGTTGTTCGGTCTGCCGATATTCGTCCGATGATATTCGTCCGATGAAACGCCGCGCTCAGTGCGCGGTCAGGTTCGCGTCGAGCGGCTCGCCGGCCGCATGCGACGCGCCGTGGCGGCGCACCGAGCCGTACACGCCCGCGAGCAGCAGCGCGAGCGCGACGAGCTCGAGCACGCGCGGTAGCCGGTGGTCGTAGACGAATCCGTACAGCAGCGCGAACACAGTTTCGAACACGATCAACTGGCCGGACAGCGTCAGCGGCAGGCGCTTCGACGCCGCGTTCCACAGCCCGTTGCCGAGCCACGACGCGCCGATCGCGAGCCCGAGATTCAGCAGCCAGAACAGATGCCAGCGCGAGGCGGGCAGCGCCGGTTGCAGCGTGCCGAGCGGCAGCGCGGCGATCGCGACCCAGCAGAGCCCGCCGATCAGCCCGGTGACGACGCCCCACAGCACCGACCATTCGTTGCCGTCGAAATGGTGATGGCGCTGCAGATAGCGCGCGTTCGCGACCGCGTACCAGGTCCAGCTCGCGAGCGCGCCAAGCGCGCACGCAATGCCGCCGAGCTTCTGCGCGAGCGTCGTGTCGTGCGCGGCGGCCGACGTGAACAGGTCGACGTTGATGCATGCAATGCCCGCGACGACGAGCGCGAGCGGGCCGGCGAGGCGCTTCAGCGGTACCGCGCCGTGGTCGCCGAGGCCGGCGAGCGTGACCGTGACCGGCAGCACGCCGACGATCAGCGAGCTCGGCGCGATGCCGATCAGGTGGACCGCGCCGGACAGCAGCATGTAGTACGCGACGTTGCCGATCAGTGCGAGCGTGACGAGCGCGACGAGATCGGCGCGCGTCAGGCGCGCGGCGAGCGAGCGTGCGGCGGGCAGTGCGGCCGCGAGCGCGACGAGGCCGTACATCGCGTAGCGGCCGGCGCTCAGCAGCACCGGCGAGAAGTCCGACAGCAGGCGCGGCACGAGGAACACCATCCCCCATAGGGCGCCCGCCAATACTCCGTACACCACACCGCGCTGCATCGACTTCTCCGGCTGATTCTCGACATGCGCGAATCTTAGCGAGGCCGATGCCGATGCGTCTTGTTCATTCCTGCACTCGGCCGGAATCGACCGGTCAGTCGCGCGGTGCGCGGGGCGCGAACGGACGCAGGCGGACCCGAAACGAAAACGGATCGAAAACGACCCGAGCGAGGAACCGAACGGCGCGGACCGGGCACGCGAGCAAGTGCGGCTAAACCCTTGTTCATGTTGTGAAATTTAATCGAGGTTCGCGTATAATTCGCTTTTGCGCCCATAGGATTTGCCATGCGTCTGATCCAAAAAGCACTCACGTTCGATGACGTGCTCCTCGTCCCGGCGTTCTCCGACGTTCTGCCGCGCGACACCAGCCTCAAAACCCGGCTGACCCGCAACATTTCCCTGAACATGCCGCTCGTGTCCGCCGCGATGGACACCGTCACCGAAGGCCGGCTCGCGATCGCGATGGCGCAGCAGGGCGGTGTCGGCATCGTTCACAAGAACCTGACGCCCGCCGAGCAGGCGCGCGAAGTCGCGAAGGTCAAGCGTTTCGAGTCCGGCGTCGTGCGCGATCCGATCACGATTCCGCCGCAGATGACGGTCCGCGACGTGATCGCCCTGTCGCGCCAGCATGGCATTTCGGGCTTCCCGGTCGTCGAGGGGCCGCAGCTCGTCGGCATCGTCACGAACCGCGATCTGCGCTTCGAAACCCGCCTCGACGAGCCGGTCAAGTCGATCATGACGCCGCGCGAGCGCCTGGTGACGGTCAAGGAAGGCACGCCGCTCGCCGACGCGAAGGCGCTGATGCACAGCCACCGCCTCGAGCGCGTGCTGGTCGTCAACGACGCGTTCGAGCTGCGCGGCCTGATGACCGTCAAGGACATCACGAAGCAGACCGAACACCCGGATGCGTGCAAGGACGAGCACGGCAAGCTGCGCGTCGGCGCGGCGGTCGGCGTCGGCGCCGACAACGAGGAGCGCGTCGAGCTGCTCGTGCAGGCGGGCGTCGACGTGATCGTCGTCGACACCGCGCACGGCCACAGCAAGGGCGTGCTCGAGCGCGTGCGCTGGGTCAAGCAGAATTTCCCGCACGTCGAGGTGATCGGCGGCAACATCGCGACGGCCTCCGCCGCGAAGGCGCTCGTCGAGTACGGCGCGGATGCGGTCAAGGTCGGCATCGGCCCGGGCTCGATCTGCACGACGCGGATCGTCGCGGGCGTCGGCGTGCCGCAGATCAGCGCGATCGCGAATGTGTCGGACGCGCTGAAGGGCTCCGGCGTGCCGTGCATCGCCGACGGTGGCGTCCGCTTCTCCGGCGACGTGTCGAAGGCGCTCGCCGCCGGCGCGAACGCGGTGATGATGGGCAGCATGTTCGCGGGCACCGAAGAGTCGCCGGGCGACGTGTTCCTGTATCAGGGGCGCCAGTACAAGTCGTATCGCGGCATGGGCTCGGTCGGCGCGATGAAGGACGGCGCGGCCGATCGCTACTTCCAGGACAATTCCGCGAACATCGACAAGCTCGTGCCGGAAGGGATCGAAGGGCGCGTCGCGTACAAGGGCTCGGTCAACGCGATCATCTTCCAGCTGATCGGCGGCGTGCGCGCGAGCATGGGCTACTGCGGCTGCAAGACGATCGACGAGCTGCACGACAAGGCGGAATTCGTCCAGATCACCGCGGCCGGGATGCGCGAGTCGCACGTGCACGACGTGCAGATCACGAAGGAAGCCCCGAACTACCACGTGGACTGATCGCCTATGAAACCGCTGCTGCGCGCCGTGCTGATCGTCGATGCGTTGCTGTTGATCGCGGTCGGCGGGCTCTGTCTGCTGTCGCCGTGGCGCGCGCTGTTCGACGCGCTGCAGCTCGCGAGCATCGAACCGCCGATGGTGGGCCAGGCGCTCGGCATCGCGCTCGTCGGGCTCGCGTGGCTCGCGCTGCATGCGGCGATCGACGGCGATCTGACCACCAGCATCGCGCGCGCGGTCAGCCACGTGAACTGGCTGACGGGCGCGCTGATGCTGGTCTGGGTGATCGCGCTGCGCGATCCGTCCCTGTCCGGGCTCGGCCAGCTCGTGTCGGTCGTCGCCGGCGCGGCGCTCGTGATCGTCGGCTTCGGCGGCGCGCGGCTCGCGGCGGCGGTGCGCCGGCGCGAGAGGGCGCAGGCGCTCGATGCGGCGAAGACGGCGCAGGTGGCGAAGGGTGTTAAGGGCGCGAGGGGCGTGAAAGACGCGCCCGAGCCGGCGCTGAACACAGCGCCGCGCGTCGAACCGGGTGTCGAGCCGAGCATCGCGCCTGCTTCGTCGGCGGCGTGGCCCGAGCCCGCGGAGTCGCGCGTCGTCGCCGATTTCGACGCGCCGCGCTCGTCGCAGCAGAATTGACCGGCTTGCCGTCGCATGCGTGCGCGTGGCGCGCGCATGCCGGAATCGCCTTCGACGCAGCGCCTGAGTGCGCTGCTTTTGTTATCCGTTTGTTCTAGTTCTCGTCCGCTGCCATGCACGACAAAATTCTGATTCTCGACTTCGGTTCGCAAGTCACCCAATTGATTGCGCGGCGCGTGCGCGAAGCGCACGTCTACTGCGAAATCCATCCGAACGACGTGTCCGACGACTTCGTCCGCGAGTTTGCGCCGAAGGCCGTGATTCTGTCGGGCAGCCATGCGAGCACGTACGAAGATCATCAGCTTCGCGCGCCGCAGGCGGTCTGGGATCTCGGCGTGCCGGTGCTCGGCATCTGCTACGGGATGCAGACGATGGCCGTGCAGTTGGGCGGCAAGGTCGAGTGGAGCGATCATCGCGAGTTCGGCTACGCGGAAATGCGCGCGCACGGCCATACGCGCCTGCTCGACGGCATCGAGGATTTCTCGACGCCGGAAGGCCACGGGATGCTGAAGGTGTGGATGAGCCACGGCGACAAGGTTGCCGAGCTTCCGCCGGGCTTCAAGCTGATGGCGTCGACGCCGAGCTGCCCGATCGCCGGGATGGCCGACGAGGCGCGCGGCTACTACGCGGTGCAGTTCCATCCGGAAGTCACGCACACGGTGAAGGGCCGCCAGATGCTCGAGCGTTTCGTGCTCGGCATCGCCGGCGCGAAACCGGACTGGATCATGGGCGATCACATCGAGGAAGCGGTCGCGAAGATTCGCGAGCAGGTCGGCGACGAGGAGGTGATTCTCGGCCTGTCGGGCGGCGTCGATTCGAGCGTCGCGGCCGCGCTGATTCATCGCGCGATCGGCGACCGGCTCACCTGCGTGTTCGTCGATCACGGCCTGCTGCGCCTGAACGAGGGCAAGATGGTGCTCGACATGTTCGAGGGCCGGCTGCATGCGAAGGTCGTGCACGTCGATGCGTCCGAGCAGTTTCTCGGGCATCTCGCCGGCGTGACCGATCCGGAAGCGAAGCGCAAGATCATCGGCCGCGAGTTCGTCGAGGTGTTCCAGGCCGAGGCGAAGAAGCTCTCGAAGGCGAAGTGGCTCGCGCAGGGCACGATCTATCCGGACGTGATCGAGTCGGGCGGCGCGAAGACGAAGAAGGCGACGACGATCAAGAGCCATCACAACGTCGGCGGGCTGCCGGAGACGCTCGGCCTGAAGCTGCTCGAGCCGCTGCGTGATCTGTTCAAGGACGAAGTGCGCGAGCTCGGCGTCGCGCTCGGCCTGCCGCCGGAGATGGTCTACCGCCATCCGTTCCCGGGCCCGGGCCTCGGCGTGCGGATTCTCGGCGAAGTGAAGCGCGAGTACGCGGAGCTGCTGCGCCGCGCGGACGCGATCTTCATCGAGGAGTTGCGCAACACTGCCGCGACCGCGCAGGATGCGGCCGCGGGCCTGTGCGGCGAAGCGGACGTCGGCAAGAGCTGGTACGACCTCACGAGCCAGGCGTTCGCGGTGTTCCTGCCGGTGAAGTCGGTCGGCGTGATGGGCGACGGGCGCACGTATGACTACGTGAGCGCGCTGCGCGCGGTGCAGACGACCGACTTCATGACCGCGCATTGGGCGCATCTGCCGTATGCGTTGCTCGGCCGCGTGTCGAATCGCGTGATCAACGAGGTGCGGGGGATCAATCGTGTTGTTTATGACATCTCGGGGAAGCCGCCGGCGACGATTGAGTGGGAATAAGAATTCTCTTTAATTCCATTTAAAATCAATGGCTTATGACGAGTAATAAATAAGCCTCGCCCAATTCTAAATTGGTCGAGGTAGGTCTGTAAGCTCTTGAGAAATATGGGAATTCTTGAAGCACCACTGCCCCTGCGGAGAGCCAAGGCAACCACAATTTGACGGTATTTCTGACGGTATACGCGGGCAGCATGCGCAGCGGCTCGCTTGATACCGTCAGCGGCGTTGACGGTATCTGCAAGCGGTGAGATAGACGCTGGGTGTCTTTCGGATGACTGCGAGAGACCAGAATTGCAGCGATGCTCGGGAGCGCGATCAAGATCTCAACCGGCGGGTACTCAGAATTGCGGCGCAATGAGGGCTTCTCGCGCGGCGATCACCTTTGCCGGACCTCGTGTTCGAACCGGCTTGGGGCATGGGGCAACAACCGGCCGAGGCTGTGTCAAAACGCAAGCCGAACGCTCCGGCCGAAAAACTTGGCTCTTCAGATCGCTCTGTATCGGCTTCGCGGCAGCCCGGGAATGGTAAAGCGACACCCGGAAACCGAGTAGTTTCGCGTTTTCACACAGCCGCGGCCAGCTCCTGCCATGCGCCCTTGCGCTCAGAATGACATTCGAATGTCGGTTCCGCAAACGATAATAGACGCTCGATCCACGTTTCGGCTATTTTCCAGATAGTCTGCAAACCTTACCGATGACGGAGAGCTCAAGTAACTGCGGCTACCGCATTCCCATTGTATCTGGCGCGCAGGAGCCGAAGAGTTTCCACGTCACCGAGGAAAAACCTGTCGGCGAGGAATTGATCATCCGGTGCTTCGATTTGGTCGCTGATATCCATCCCCAACAGTTGCTTCGCGGCCCACGACTGTAGTTTCGCGAGGGCTGTGACCTCTGGAAGGTGATTCTGAAGGATGTATTCCTTCCACTCCGGGAAGGACGGCAAGAGACATAAAACCAGATGACCCAGGAAATCGTATGTGACGCAGCACCACTCGGTCGGGTGCATTTCGCCAAGATCCCGTTCCTTTCTAATCTTTGGGTAGTTAAGAACCTGACCGAGGAGTTTCTTTTCCATATCCCAGATTTGCCGTAGCTGAAGCTTCGCGATTTCGACCTTGAAAGCACTGTCGTCGGGTTGTAGACCATTCACGAACCGATAGGTCGCCATCATTGCGGAAGCGTTGAGCATGCCGAGAGCGTGCCCCTCGGGCGAGCCAACAATTTGACTCCAGGTACGCTCGGGCGTTTCAAACCGCTGAATGAAATGGCGAGCTTCCGCGATGGCCCACTGCGATTCACTCAACATGAGCAGGACCTTGAAGACCCGCCGGTATGCCGTGGCAGCGAGAAGGATCAAGCGCCTAGGCTCGTCGCTGTCGAAATATGTGAGGCAAAGGCGGATGAATCTTCCGATCGCAGCCTTTAAGTCGGCATTCATTTGGGCCCCCGGAGCCAACCAATTCGGCAGGAATTGGACCGTCGCGACACCCCGCCGGTCCAACTCCATCAAATAGGCAAGGGCGTGTCCGACGTAGATGTCGGAGAGATCACGCGCCTTGTCGGGTAACATCCGGTATGGGACGTGAAAGGTATTTGCGGCGCTCTTATCAGCCAGCGCCGCCGTCAGCGCATTGGTTGTGGAGGTGCTGTGCTGCTGGAACATGTGCATTTCGATCAAGTCCTCCATCGAGGCGGACTTGATCAAATCTCTTTCGCCCTGACTGTCCGAGCTAACCTGCTTTCTAAAGTTGTCTAAGATGAGCGTACGCTTGCCGGCTAAGCGGTCGTCAACAAGTTTCTTGAACTCCTCGACGCGATTCATGTTGAATTCGCGGTCGAAAACCTTGTCGATCAGCCGCACGACGCGCCGCTTTTGAAAGAACCACATCTGCCAGGGTTCGAGCAAATGTCGGAGCTTGTCGAACTCGGAGACCAACCGGTCGCGAGGCATACGGATGACGGGCTCGGTCACGCTCATCTCGCGATCGAATACCTCAATCTTTATACCGTCGCAGAGGACAACGAGAGCGGCGTTGATCTTGGGATGACAGGCGTACTCAATGGCTTGCGCGAGATCTTCGTAACCGAACGCCTCGTTGGTACGCGGGCGCTTGGCCTCGATCAGCCAAAAATCTTCCTGCCAAAGATTGAGCTTGTAGTCGGGAAACTTGTTCTTCCCAAGGAATTCTATCTTGCGCTCCAGGTCGACCGAAAAATCCGTGCCTTTTGCATAGCCGAGAGCACGGACAATGGGGTCGATGACGTAGGCGCGAACCTCAGCTTCCGTGAAACCTGATACATCCAATCGCTCGATCTGCCGCAAGGTCTCCATAACGTCGTGGGCCAGAGGCTCCAACCGTTTGTAGAGTTGAAGTGTCTCGAACGCGATCGGCTGCGCGAAGATGTCAGTTGGGCTCATGTTTGACTCTACGATCACTCAAGTTTGATGTTACGCGGCGGTGGAGGCACGAGTAATGAGTTAGCCCAACTGCAGCTCCGCCTCCACATCATCGACCTGCTGTCTGCTGAAGCTTTTGAGATTCTCCTCGATCTTCTCTTGCTGTTGCCTGGGTTCCTCAGCGCCCGGTAGGTGCACGTTGATGTGCTGACTGACCGCGAGTATTGCGAACTTCGTTTTTGAACTTGCGAAGCTCTTCCTTCACGGCTGTGGCTTCCTTTTTTGCTTCCTTGATCTCTCGCTCTAACTCGATAAATGAGTCGATCTGAATCGCCCCGACTGAATCTTGCTGAAGAAGGGTAGGAAAAGGAGGGTGAAGCCGACGAAAAGTGCGTCGCCGATAAGAAGGTCAGTCTTGGTCGGAAAGCCAGCCTTCGCGACAAAGCCTATACCGAAGTAAAGCGCCGCAATCCAAGAGGGGACTGTGAGCCACCAGTTCATAGTCTTGAGTTCAATAAAACGTTGTTCACGAGATCAGTGATTAAGTCCTCGGCCTGCGATGAAGTGAAGAGCACTGCGGACGGGTGCGCGGCCATGTTGCGCCGGTCAAGTCGTTCTTGAAGTATCTTGTATATTGATTTGTCGACGATGTTGGCGATCCTACTGACTTCGATAACTTGTCGCTCGCTATACTCCTGAAAATCGGTGCGCTTGACGATTTCCGGGAGCTTCGGATGGGCCTTCGTTCTATTTGCGTTGAACGCCGCCAAGTGAGCATCGAAGATTCGGTCGCACAAGTGCGAATACGCCAGATTCCAGCCCATCACGATCGCGGCGCGATGGGCCTTGCCGTTCCAGCAGGCAATTGTTTCGTCGAGGAATGTCTGCTGATCTTTATTCGTAACGGACGACAGCAGACCAGTCAGTAACGCATTCACCGCCGTGTTGGATTTGCGACCGACAAGCTTGCCAACCTGTTCGCGTACCGTTGCAGACAGTCGGTAGCCTTGGCCATCCTTCAGCAAGCGAGCAGGACGCTCCGTCGACAGCCGATGCACGATGGAGTGAATGTTGCTCGGCTTCGATTCGTGAACCGCCTCGAAGCACCGCAATAGATCGGTGGGGCCGAACTTCGGCCTTCCACCGTTCTCGTGCAAATACCAGCCGAAGATTTCAACTTTGTCCGTGAAGCTCTTCCCGCCGAAGCCGTTAATTCGACTCACGAACTCCAGAAGATCGCTCACTGGCCGTTGCCCATCTTTGTTGTTACGAAGCCCTCGCCGACGTGGTTGATGGCGTAGTGACCTTTCTCGGCACCTTTACTGAATCGCTTGTCGCGAGTCGCCGCAAGTTCCCTCATTGGCTGGACAGGCGTAGTCGGCAGCGCCCATCCCATCACCTTATATGCGGTGTACATGTGGTCGATGCTGACCTCGTTGACGCTCTTGTAGGTCTTTAGCCAGTATGCTGCGCAAAGGTACTTCTGCATATCGTTCTTTGGGTCCTTTTGCTCGACGAATTCTGCGAAGGTGGGCTTCTCGTCATCAAATCTGATGTCGACAAGGCTTGGCGTTGCCATCTTCGGCGGCTTTCTCTGCTTTTTGGGTGCGGGAGGAGCAGAGGCAGTGGGCTCTTCTTCCTGTTCGATCTCTTCGACATGGTCAAGATCTTCCGACGGCTCGCCAGAGTTATTCACTACGACCTCGGCAGCGCTTCTCGTCGTGCCGAGGCGTTGCTGCAGGCGCGGAGCGGTGACAACAGTCGGCCGGGAAAGCGCGGCTGTGATGCTCTTGAGGCTTTCCTGCAGCGACATGTCGCTGCCTTCCAGTTCGAACTCGATGATCCGAACCTTCATCTTTCCGTTCTGATCGGCCTTTGGCGGCTGCTTTCCCATGGACCCCCCTTACATGGACATGCGCCCAAATATTATATGTGTGATGACATATTTTGTTACACACCAGAAAGAAATGTGTATGAGAGGTGGCGGTGGGACCGCATAGTCTCGGGAAGATGGCCAAGGGCGGCGCAATGTTTTTGCGTTCGTCATCCTCGTCAGCGGACTCAATTCCTGGTGCTGTAGAGCAGTCACTCAATCTGTGTGGTACGAATAGCTGCGACGGATCGACAAGACTCATTCGCCGTTCGGGTGGGCGGACCATTCCCTCCCGTCCTTAGCGCAAGCCGTGTTTGCTGTGCAAGGGCGGCCGACGAGCATCGGCGGGCTTACCCGGGACTTCACAAGGGCGGGACGGGAGGCCAACTATGGCCAGAGGCCCATTACACGCGACTCGTGGTCATCAAAATTCACTCGCGGTGACTTGCGATCCATGTCCGCACGGCGTCGAGTTGTTCAGCCAGTTTAGGCGAACTAGGTAGAAATGCAATCTTCATGATACATTAATCGACATAGAGACTCAGGAAGATAGCAGAATGCCAACCCCCCACGCTCCTTCCGCCGGCGTCCGGCGGGCGCTGCGCAAATTGGGCGCAGATATTCACGACGCACGTCGCCGCCGCCGCTTGACCATGGCGGTGATTGCCGAGCGGGCGTTCACGTCGAGAGCGACTTTGCAGCGCGTCGAGGCGGGAGATCCGAGCGTGAGCATTGGCATCTACGCGGCCGTGCTACAGGCGCTTGGGCTTCTGGATGGACTACAGGAGATTGCCGACGCCGCCCGGGATACCGTAGGGCAGTCGCTGGCAACCGCCGCATTGCCTCAGCGCGTCCGGATGCGCCGTGGTGGCGGAGGGAAGGGTGACCATGGCTGATGTCGAGGTATATATCGATCTCGACGGCTCGCCGCGACCGGTAGGTCTGCTCAGGCGTCATGCGTCGCGTCGGGAAGAAACGGTCACGTTCGAATACGACGAGACCTGGCTGTCCGACGACGAGCGCTTTTCGATTGAGCCTGCGCTGGCGTTGACGCGAGGTGTCTTCCCACCACCGCCTGACCAACCCATTTTTGGTTCGATAGGCGATTCGGCGCCGGATACCTGGGGGCGCCGTCTCATGCAGCGTGCCGAACGTCGTCAAGCAGAACGGGAAGGACGGCGCGTCCGTACACTCGGCGAACTGGATTATCTGCTGGGCGTAGCGGATGAAACACGCCTGGGTGCGCTGCGATTCCGCTGGAGCGGAGAAGATGAATTCCAGGCGCCCGTGCCCGCCGGTGTCCCCGCGCTGATCGAATTGGGGCGGCTGCTTCAAATCACCGAGCGCATCCTGCGGGACGAAGAAACCGATGAGGATCTGCAACTGATCTTCGCGCCTGGGTCATCACTTGGTGGCGCGCGTCCCAAAGCATCGATCACCGACCAGTACGGGCATTTGTCGATTGCCAAGTTTCCGAAGGAGACCGACGAATACAGCATCGAGGCCTGGGAGGAAGTCGCCCTGCGATTGGCTGAACGTGCTGGTATCTCGACCCCGCATCACGAATTGCTCCAGATAGCGGGCAAGGCTGTCCTGCTGTCGCGTCGTTTCGATCGCACTGGGAGCATTCGCACTCCCTTTCTCTCGGCCATGTCGATGACGGGATCGCGGGACGGCCAACGAGGCAGTTATCCCGAATTGGTTGACGCACTGACGCAACATGGTGCGAAGGCGCGGGTCGATGCTGCACAGTTGTATCGGCGTGTGACGTTCAATGTGCTGGTTTCCAATGTCGACGACCATCTACGCAATCACGGCTTCCTGTGGGCGGGGCACGATGGGTGGGTACTCTCACCGGCCTATGACCTCAATCCCACGCCAACCGATGTCAAGGCGCGTATCTTGACGACTAACATCGATCTCGACGAGGGAACTTGTTCGGTCGGCCTCCTCGAGAATGCGGCGGAGTTTTTCGGCTTGTCGCTGAAACAGGCTCGGGCCACGATTCGGGAGGTGGCAGACGTGACCCGGACATGGCAAGCGGTTGCTCAGGAAGTCGGTTGCAGGCGCGCCGAGATCGCCCGCATGGCGAGTGCCTTCGAGCACGACGATCTTGGTGCGGCATTGCGGTTGTGACGGTATCAAGGACCGCGTTCGAACGAGCCTGACGGTATCAGTGACGGTATCGCGCTCACAAATCGTCCTGAGACGGCCAGTGTTAGCGATTTTTCAAACAAGGCGGGTGCTGATCCTCCAGTTTGTTCCGACGACAGCCGTCAACTGCCGGTCATGATTTTCGGCATCGCTGACGGTATCGGCGCCACATGACCAAGCGGAAACACCGTCCTCACAAGGTTCCAACCGTCTGGTTGACAATCGAGTGGGAGTGATGGTCCATAGAGAAGCCGCGCCGTTCGCCGGAACCAGAGTAGCGCGCATACTGCCCGGTCAACCGTTTACGCGTCGGCCTTCGACAGGATAGTTCGGATCCGTATAACCAGGCGTCGATGCATGGCCAGGAGGAACCAGACTGTCGACAAATTTTTCGTCGTCCGGCCCCAGTTGCAGCGTCAGCGCATCCATGTAGCTGTCCCATTGCGCTTCCGTGCGCGGACCAGCGATCGCAGCGCTCACGAGCTTGTTCCTGAGCACCCATGCGATCGCGAACGCAATCGAGGTGGTGCCGCGTTCAGCGGCATACGCCGCGACTTTCTCTGCGATGGCGAGAGATTCCGGACGCCATTCAGTCTGCTGGATACGTTTGTCACCGCGCGCAACACGGGAGTCGGCAGGCGGTGCGCCATCGAGTGCATATTTTCCGGTCAATACACCTCGCGCGAGCGGACTGTAGGGCACGACGCCAATGCCATAGTGCCCGGCAGCAGGCATCAGTTCGACTTCGGCCGTGCGGTCGACCATGTTGTACACCGGTTCGATTGCAACGGGACGATCCATGCCGAGCTGATCGGTCAGGCGCACGATCTCCGCTATACGCCAGGCGCGGAAGTTGGACAGGCCGAAGTAACGCACCTTGCCCTGGCGAATGAGGTCGCCGATGGCACGAACCCCTTCTTCGAGCGGAGCGTCAACCAGGGAGCGGTGAAAGTAAAGCACGTCGATGTAGTCAGTGCCGAGGCGCTTCAGGCTGGCGTCGACCGCCTGGCAAATCCATTTGCGTGACTGCCCCTGTTCGTTTGGACGGGCAGTTGCCGACGAAGGGTAGCCAAACTTCGTGGCTACGATCCAGTCGTCGCGTCGTTCCATGATGGCCCGACCGACGATTTCTTCAGACCGGCCTGCGTGATAGACATCGGCGGTGTCGAGAAAATTGACGCCCTGGTCGAAAGCCTTGTCGATGATCCGGCGGGCGGTCGCTTCATCCGTTTCGCCCCCAAACATCATTGCACCCAGGCACAGGGACGAAACCTTGAGGGCGCTGCGCCCCAGATACCGATAGTCCATTCTCATTATCTCCATGCAGGCCGGGCCCGCGATTAGCCAAAACGGTCACGCCGGAAAAGGCGTGTCAGCCGGCGCTTCAATCGCCGTCCGCAGGGAGGATGATAGGTCGATGGCATCTAGTGATAAAGCCAGTAAAACAGCAAACCAACATGAACTGAATTCATGAATCGCATGTCAGGTCCCGGGCTTTTCTTCACGATAACGGATCGCATCGATGATCACGGTCATCGCTCGCGAGAACTCGCGTCGGGTCGCATAGCAGGCGTGCAGCCCCGGAAAGGTGGGGCACCAGTCTTCCAGCACCTTCACAAGGCGACCTGCTTCGACATGAGGCTGGGCAAGGTCTGCCGGAACGTAAGCCAGGCCGTATCCCGACAACGCGGCAGCCAGCATCGGGTAGGTTCCGTTGAAAGCGAGTTGTCCGTCGACGCGCACCTGCACTTCTCGACGGCCTTTCTTTAACTCCCATGCGTAAAAGCCGCCCAACGTCGGCAAACGCAGATTGATGCAGTTGTGCGCAGTCAGATCCTGGGGCTTCTTTGGAATCGCACGCGTTTTCAGGTACTGCGGCGCGCCGACGATTGCCATGCGCATCTCGGGCGCGAGGCGGACGGCGATCATGTCCCGGGCGACCTGATCGCCGTGGCGAACGCCGATGTCGTACCGGTCGGCCACGATGTCCGAGAGGCCGTAGTCAGTGATGATCTCGACCTTTAGATCGGGATAGGCATGCAGTACCGGTGACAACCTGGGCCACAAGACCGTCTCGGTCGCGTAATCGGTTGCAGTGATGCGAATCGTGCCGGCAGGTTTCTCCCGAAACTCCGTCACGGCCGCCAGTTCGGAATCGATCTCTTCAAAACGGGGGGTGATGACCCGAATGAGGCGTTCGCCAGCTTCCGTTGGCGCGACGCTGCGCGTGGTTCGGGTCAGCAGTCGCATCCCGAGCCGGGTTTCGAGTGCGCGAATCGTATGGCTCAAAGCCGATTGCGATACGCCAAGCTGAGCGGCGGCACGCGTGAAGCTGCGCTCGCGCGCAACGGCGATCAGGGCAAGCAGGTCGTTGTAGCTTTCGCGACGCATTGATGAACTCGCTTCATAGGTGTTTGCCGATTCTAGCGCCTAGTCGATGATGGGCGGGCACGTTAGATTTCATACGCGGCGCATCGCCTGGCCATCCTGGCGCCGCACCGCAGCCTGTTCGCAGTTCGAAAGGAAAACTGGTATGGAAAATCCGGATCACGCGTCCTCCGTCAACCTGCTCGCCGGAATGGACACCGTTTCACCCGCCCTCGCGCGCTATACGAACGATGTGGTGCTGGGCAACCTGTGGAAACGTCCGCCGCTCTGCGCACGGGATCGCGGCATCGTCACGCTGTCAGTATTGATTGCGCGCAATCAGAGCACAGAGTTGCCGTTCTATCTCGATCTTGCCCTCGACAGCGGCCTCAAGCCCGGCGAGATTTCGGAAACCATCGCGCATCTCGCTTTCTACTCCGGATGGGCCAATGCGACCGCGGCCGTGAAGGTGACGAGCGCCGTTTTCGACAGACGTGGGATCACGTTGACTCAACTCCCGCCTGCGACAGTCGAACTTCTGCCTGTCGACGAGGCGGCAGAAGCCCAGCGTGAAAGCGCAGTGCAGCAAAGTTTCGGTGCCGTCTCGCCCGGGGTGGTTCAATTCACCCGGGACGCACTGTTCAACGACCTGTGGCTGCGACCAGGTCTTGCGCCACGCGACCGTAGTCTCGTCACGGTCAGCGCATTGGTCGCGACTGGACAGGTCGCACAACTGACCTATCACCTGAACCGTGCAATGGATAACGGACTGACCCGAGCGCAGGCCGAGGAAGTGATGACGCAACTGGCGTTTTACGCAGGCTGGCCAAATGTATTTACGGCACTTCCGGTCGTCAAGGATGTACTTGAAAAGCGACCCGGCCAATCCGCTTCCACGGCCTGAGTCCCGCGGGAGCGTCCCTATTGATTCGGCGCGAGATCAATCAGATGCCTGAAAGACTGGATGGTGCCACACGGCTGTTCCCCATCATCGGCGACCCGATCAAATTCGTAAAATCGCCGCAGCGGTTGACCGATGGCTTTGCGGCACGTGGCCACAACGCCTTGTGCGTCCCCATGCAGGTAGCCAAAGATGACCTGGGCGCGGTCATGCATGCCCTGACACTGACTGGAAACGTTGACGGCCTGCTTGTCACCATGCCGCATAAATTCTCGGCATTCCGTTACTGCGCGACCCGCTCGGATACTGCGGGATTGCTCGGTGGAGTGAGTGTCATGCGCCGCAACGCGGATGGTCGTTGGCATGGCGATATGCTCGACGGCCTCGCGTTTGTGAAAGCGCAGATCGACCACGGTGCATGTGTGAACGACGGTCGCGCATTGCTGATCGGCGCCGGGGCAGCGGGTAGCGCGATCGCGATCGCTTTGCTTGAAGCCGGTGTACGCGAACTCATCATCCACGATGCCGACGTATCACGTTCGATTCACCTCAGTGAGCGCGTTGCCAATTTGGGCCGGGGGCGCGTGCGCGTTGGGCCGGCCGATCCGGCGGGATGCACGATGGTGTTCAACGCGACGCCCATGGGTCTGGCCGATGACGACCCGCTTCCAGTCTCCGGCGACCTGCTCGATTCGTCGATGTTCGTTGGCGATGTGATTGCCGGGCACGGTGTGACGCCGCTTCTGCGCGCGGCCCAGTCCGTGGGCTGCAAGACAGCGAACGGCGTCCAGATGGTCGAAGCAGTGCAAGAAATGATGCTTGATTTTTTCCTCGACCCGAAAGCCGGCACCAGCGTTTAACCGCTTGTCGTCAGTCACGCATCGAATGGCCGCTGGCCCAACACCTCGGCCACATGGTCCACGAAGCAGGTGATCCGCGCAGCCAGCGCGGTGTTGCGGTAGTAGACCGCATTGATCGATTGACGCACGTCCAGCGTCTGCTCGGGAAACAGCGGCACCAGCCTGCCGCTGCGGCGGTCTTCGCGCGTCATGAAGTCCGAGAGGCAGACGATGCCCAAGCCTGCCAACGCCATGTGGCGAAGTGTTTCGCCGCTGGATGCGGCGATCGTCGGCTGGATGCGCAGGACATTGCCGCCCGCGTCGCGTAGCGGCCAGTCGTTCAGCGTTTCAGGCTGGGTGAAGCCAAGCAGCGCATGCTGCCCGAACGGATCGGGCCCGGTCGGCGTGCCGTGACGCTCGAGATAGGCGGGGCTGGCGAGCACCCGTATGCGGCTGGTGCCCACGGGGCGGGCGTGTAGCGTGGAGTCTTTCAGCACCCCGATGCGAAACGCCACGTCGGTGCGTTTTTCGATCAGGTCGATGATGCCTTCGTTCGAGTTCAGCTCCAGCTCCACCTCGGGGTAGCGCGTACGGAAACCGTCGAGCAGCGGCACCAGCACATGC
Organism: Burkholderia guangdongensis; assembly: GCF_013403875.1. Lineage (GTDB taxonomy): Bacteria > Pseudomonadota > Gammaproteobacteria > Burkholderiales > Burkholderiaceae > Burkholderia > Burkholderia guangdongensis. The sequence goes on from NZ_JACBNX010000017.1 coordinate 30,210, forward strand.
AGCATAAAGGGCGTGGCGGCGTCGACCCGCAGCCGCCCGGCCGGTCGCATGCGCCGCGCAGCCATCTGTTCCTCGGCTTCGTCGACCGACGCCAGGATGGCGCGAGCATGGTGCAGGAAAGCCGCGCCTTCGTCGGTCAGCTCCAGCCGCCGCGTCGTGCGGCGCAGCAGCGTGGTCTGCAGCTTGTCTTCCAACCGGCCTAGCGTGCGGCTGATGGCCGAGATCGTCAGCTCGAGATGCGCCGAGGCTGCCGTGATGGAACCCGTGTCCACCACGGCGACAAATGCCTGTAGTTCATCGAGTGTCGTCTTCATATTTGAATTTTAATCAAAAGAATTTGACCGATACAGGGCTTAATAAACAAATGTAGACATCGCACACTGCAGCCCATCGGAAACCCAATCAAGGAGAGGCTGCGATGAAGTCATCGGCCGCTTTGCTCGCCCTGGCCATTGGCGCGTTTGCCATCGGCACCACCGAATTCACCCCGATGGGCCTGCTGCCCGTGATCGCCGACGGCGTGCAGGTCAGCATTCCCGCGGCGGGCATGCTGGTCTCCGCCTACGCGGTGGGCGTCATGGCCGGTGCGCCGGTGATGACCTTGCTGTTCAGCCGCTTCGGCAAGCGCGCTGCCCTGATGTCGCTGATGCTCATCTTCACCATCGGCAACCTGCTGTCGGCGTTTGCGCCGAGCTATACGACGCTGCTGCTGTCGCGCCTGATCACCAGCCTCAACCACGGCGCCTTCTTCGGCGTCGGCGCTGTCGTGGCCGCCAGTGTCGTGCCCAAGGAAAAACAGGCCAGCGCGATTGCGGCCATGTTCATGGGCCTGACCGTGGCCAACATCGGCGGCGTGCCGGCAGCGACCTGGATCGGGCAGCAGGTGGGCTGGCGCCTGGCCTTCGGCGGGACGGCCATGCTGGGCCTGATCACCATCGCCGCGCTGTGGCTGGCGCTGCCCAAGGGCGAACGCGGCACGCGCCCCGACGTGCGCCGCGAACTGAAGGTGCTGACTCGCCCCGAAGTGTTGTTGGCCATGGGCACCACGGTGCTGGGCGCCGGTGCGATGTTCGCGCTCTATACCTATGTGGCGCCGGTACTGGCCGACATCACCCATGCCAGCCCGAGCTTTGTGGCCTTCGCGCTGGTGCTGATCGGCGTCGGGTTCACGCTGGGCAACAGCCTGGGCGGCCGCCTGGCAGACTGGTCGCTGGATGGCGCAACCAAGCTGATTCTTGCGGCGCTCGCGATCGTCATGGCCTTGCTACCGCTGGTGATGACCACGCATGTGGGGGCGGCCATCGGGCTGGTGGTCTGGGGCGCTGCTGCCTTCGGCATCGTGCCGCCGGTGCAGATGCGCGTGATGCGGGCGGCGGCCCAGGCACCTGGCCTGGCCTCGTCCGTCAACGTCGGCGCGTTCAACCTGGGCAACGCGGTCGGCGCCGCCCTGGGCGGTGCGGTCATCGGCCAGGGGCTGGGTTATGCCGCCGTGCCCTGGGTGGGCGCGGCGCTCGCCGCTGGCGGCCTGGGGCTGGTCTGGCTGAGCAGCGCCGGCCGCCGCCGTGTCTCGGTTTCCTCTTCGTCCATCTAACCCAGGGAGTTTTTCCATGAGCACCATCCCTTCTTTTGGCGTCGGCACCTTCCGCCTGGCGGGCCAGACCGTGATCGACTCGGTGCGCAATGCGCTGATCGCCGCGCTGGAGCGCAACGGTCGCGAGGTCAACCCCGAGGGCCTCGCCCCGGTGTGGAACTGACAAAAAAATAGCGCCGCAGGCATTCAGCTTGCGGCGCCATTCCGTGGCACTACGACGAGAACGACACGCCGTAGCCCGACAGCACGTTACATCTGCACGGTGTCGGCCACTTCCTTGAAGTCGTCGATCTGGTCGAAGTTCATGTACTTGTAGATCTGGTCGCCGTTGGCGTTGATCACGCCGATGTCGGCCATGTACTCGGCTTTGGTCGGGATCTTGCCCAGGCGCGAGCAGATCGCCGCCAGTTCCGCCGAGCCGAGGTACACGTTCGTGTTCTTGCCCAGGCGGTTCGGGAAGTTACGGGTCGAGGTCGACATGACCGTCGCGCCTTCGCGCACCTGTGCCTGGTTGCCCATGCAAAGCGAGCAGCCCGGCATTTCGGTACGGGCACCGGCCGTGCCGAACACGCCGTAGTGGCCCTCTTCGGTCAGCTGCTTCTGGTCCATCTTGGTCGGCGGGGCGACCCACAGCTTGACCGGGATGTCGCGCTTGCCTTCCAGCAGCTTCGACGCGGCACGGAAGTGACCGATGTTGGTCATGCACGAGCCGATGAACACTTCGTCGATCTTGGCGCCGGCCACGTCCGACAGCGTCTTCACGTCGTCCGGATCGTTCGGGCAGGCCACGATCGGCTCGTGGATGTCGGCCAGGTCGATCTCGATGACGGCCGCATACTCGGCATCCGCATCCGGCGACAGCAGTTGCGGGTCGGCCAGCCACTGCTCCATCGCCTTGATACGGCGCTGCAGCGTGCGAGGATCGTGGTAGCCCTCGGCGACCATCCACTTCAGCAGCGTGATATTGCTGTTGAGGTATTCGATGATCGGTTCCTTGTTCAGGTGGACCGTGCAACCGGCGGCCGAACGCTCGGCGGACGCATCCGACAGTTCGAAGGCCTGCTCGACCTTCAGCTCGGGCAGGCCTTCGATTTCGAGAATGCGGCCGGAGAAGATGTTCTTCTTGCCTTGCTTGGCGACCGTCAGCATGCCTTGCTTGATGGCGTACAGCGGGATCGCGTTGACGAGATCGCGCAGGGTCACGCCCGGCTGCATCTTGCCCTTGAAGCGGACCAGCACCGATTCCGGCATATCCAGCGGCATCGTGCCGGTGGCTGCCGCGAAGGCGACCAGGCCCGAACCGGCCGGGAAGCTGATGCCGATCGGGAAGCGGGTGTGAGAGTCGCCGCCGGTGCCCACGGTGTCGGGCAGCAGCATGCGGTTCAGCCACGAGTGGATCACGCCGTCACCCGGGCGCAGCGCGACGCCGCCACGGGTGCTGATGAAGTTCGGCAAGGTCTGGTGGGTCTTCACATCCACCGGCTTCGGATAGGCGGCGGTGTGGCAGAACGACTGCATGACGAGGTCGGCCGAGAAGCCGAGGCACGCCAGGTCCTTCAGTTCGTCGCGGGTCATCGGGCCGGTGGTGTCCTGCGAGCCGACCGAGGTCATCTTCGGTTCGCAATACGTGCCCGGCCGGACACCCTGGCCTTCCGGCAAACCGCAGGCGCGGCCGACCATCTTCTGGGCCAGCGAGAAGCCCTTGCCGCTATTGGCCGGCTGCTGCGGCAGGCGGAACTGGGTCGACGGGGCCAGGCCCAGCGCTTCACGTGCCTTCGCGGTCAATCCGCGGCCGATGATCAGCGGGATGCGGCCGCCGGCGCGCACCTCGTCGAACAGCACGTCGGACTTGACCTGGAACTCGGCGATCACTTCGCCGTTCTTCAGCGCCTTGCCTTCGTACGGGCGCAGTTCGACCACGTCGCCCATTTCCATCTTCGACACGTCGAGTTCGATCGGCAGCGCGCCGGCATCCTCCATCGTGTTGTAGAAGATCGGAGCGATCTTGCCGCCCAGGCACACGCCGCCGAAACGCTTGTTCGGAATGAACGGGATGTCTTCACCCGTGAACCACAGCACCGAGTTGGTGGCCGACTTGCGCGACGAGCCGGTACCGACCACGTCGCCCACGTAGGCGACCAGGTGGCCTTTTTCCTTCAGCGACTCGATGAACTTGATCGGGCCACGCTTGCCGTCTTCTTCCGGGGTGATGCCGGGACGGGTGTTCTTCAGCATCGCCAGCGCGTGCATCGGGATGTCCGGGCGCGTGGTGGCATCCGGGGCCGGCGACAGGTCGTCGGTGTTGGTTTCGCCCGTCACCTTGAAGACGGTGATGGTCAGGCTTTGCGGCACTTCCGGACGGCTGGTGAACCATTCGGCGTCGGCCCAGCTTTGCATCACGGCTCGCGCGTTGGCGTTGCCCTTGTCGGCCAGTTCCTTGACGTCGTGGAACTGGTCGAACATCAGCAGGGTTTTCTTCAGCGCGTCGGCGGCCACGGCGCCCACTTCGGCGTCGGACAGCAGCTCGATCAGCGGCTGGATGTTGTAACCGCCCAGCATCGTGCCGAGCAGTTCGGTGGCATGGGTACGCGAGATCAGCGCGCAGGCGGTCTGGCCCTTGGCCACGGCGGCCAGGAAGCCCGCCTTCACGCGGGCGGCTTCGTCCACGCCGGCGGGCACGCGGTGGGTGATGAGGTCGAGCAGGGTCTGCTCTTCGCCGGCGGGCGGGTTCGTCAGCAGTTCCACCAGTTCGGCGGTCTGCTGAGCCGTCAGCGGCAGGGGGGGAATGCCGAGCGCGGCACGTGCGGCTACGTGAGCACGAAAATTTTCAAGCATGGGGCACCTGCTGTATCGCGTTTCAGGGGAGGGCTGTCCAGGCACGCCGAGGCTGTCCCTGGTGCTGCTTTGACCGCGATTTTAGTGGCAATCCACTGTATCGTCAAATGTCTTATGTCTTATATAAGAGTGTGAGGGCCGCGAGGATCCCGGTCGCCGATTGACAACACGGATGGGCAGAGCGAATCCCTGATTGTGCACGTCGGCAAGGCGGCGCTCGACGAGACGTTCGCCTGATCCCACGCCGTGCGCCGCGACACCTTCCCCTGCGCCGTTTTGTCGAAAAACGGCAATCAATTCGTCATCGACGCCCTTTACGCTAGCGCGAGTGTCATGCAGGTCAGTCTTACGAAAAGTTGTCCAATCCGTCTGGAGACCGCATATGAAGACCGCGCCGATTCATCCCGAGCATCACCGTCGTTTGCCCGCCCGCCGCATCGCGCTTTCCGCGCTCGCACTGGCGATCGCCAGTGTCGCCGTTCATGCGGAGCAATCCGACTCTCCCGCCGGCCATCGCTTTTACCCCGGCTTCCTGGTGGTCAGCCGCAGCGTCTACGACAACCTGTCGAGCACCGTTCGAGTCGGCGAAGTCCTCCCGCCGAATTGCGCGAGCACCAAGGGCGGCTGCGGCGCATCGACCGGCGCGCTGGTGGACGGCACGTACCCGTACGTGTGGAACAACGATCTTTATGACGGCAGCTTCGGCATCACGTCGCGCATTCTGCTCGATCAGATCACCCCGGCCGGGGCTCTCGTCAGCACGCTCGAGGTGCCGAACGGTTTGCAGAACGGCTCGGGACATGACCAGCTCGTCACGAGCTTCAGCTCGAAATCGGAACTCGGGCTGCACCTGTCCACCGACCACCGGTATCTGACCTTCATGGGCTACGTCGCCCCGGTCGACACGCTCGACGTCTCCAACTCGAACACCCCGGGCGCGATCGATCCGACCAATCCCGTCGGCGAGGCGGTTTATCGCGCCGTCGCGCGAATGGATCGCGATGGACATTTCCGCTTTACCGAAACGAACGCATACAGCGGCAACAACGGACGCAGCGCGATTCTGAACGACCGCGACGGCAACGACGTGTTCTACACCGCCGGCAATGCGGGCAACGGCGCGAATCCTCAGCCGAACGGCGTGATTCTCGGCGCCGGCGCGCAATTCATCGCCCCGTCCGATCAGCATGAAGCGCAGCAGAACCCCGGCACGCCGACGCCGGTCGGCAGCTTCTCCGTGACCGAACTCGGCGCGAAGGCCGACAAGATCGGCAAGGACGACAACTTCCGCGGCATGGCCGTCTACCACAACGTGCTGTACTTCACGAAGGGCAGCGGCGGCAACGGCGTCAATACGGTCTACTTCCTCGATACGACGGGCAGCGCCTGCCCGAACGGCGTGGGCGTGCCGTCGCCGAACGCGACGCTGCCCACGACGCCGCTTGCGTACGATCCGGCCACGCTGCAAACGTCCGGCTTGCCGAGCAACATGTGTATCCTCGCCGGCTTCCCGTCCACGCCGAACAAGACGGCCACCCAGCTTTCCTATCCGTTCGGTCTCTGGTTCGCCGACGCCAATACGCTCTATGTCGCCGACGAAGGCGACGGCTACGCGGGCGGGGCGGATCTGTACACGCATGCCGCCGCGCAAACGACGGCCGGTCTGCAGAAATGGATCTACAACGCGGGCACGAAAACCTGGGCGCTCGCCTATACGCTGCAGGCGGGCTTGAATCTCGGCACCCAGTACACGGTGCCGGGCTATCCGATGGGTTACAACTCGGCGACCGGGCTGCCGTGGGCGCCGGCAACGGACGGTCTGCGGAACCTGACGGGGCGTGTCGAGAACGATGGCACGGTTACGATCTGGGCGATCACGTCGACGGTCAGCGGCAACGGCGATACGGGTGCCGATCCGAACAAGCTCGTTGCGATTCGCGACGTGCTGAAGAATGCGAGTGCCGCCGGCGCAGCCCAACAGAAGTTCGTGACGCTGCGCAGCGCGGGGTTCGCCGAAGTGTTGCGCGGCGTGTCGTTCACGCCGGGCACGGATGTCGATCGTCGCGCCCGGTAGTTTCTTGTCGTTTCCTGTCGTGCCGGCTACCAGCCGTAGCCGGCACCCATGCCCACGCTGTACTCCGCGCTACCGGCCGTCGAGCCGCTGATCGTCACGGCCATGCGGCCGGCAATCTTGCGCTGGTAGCCGATCGCCAGCGCCGCCTGGCCGCGATACAGGCCCGTGCCGATCGCGACGCTGTTGTCCGTCCTGAGCGCAGCCGCACTGGCCACCATCGTCGACATCGCCGCGTTCATCGCGCCGAGGCGGTTCATGCGGCCGTTCATCTGGTCGAAGCGCCGGTCGACCTGGCTCTGCAGGTTGTCGACGCTCTGCCGGATGCCCGCCACCTGCGATTTCACGCCGTTGAGCTGCTGCACGTTGACGGCGTCGGTGTCCTGCGCGCCGGCCATCACGTGGGTGAGCACGCGCGGCTGCGGCGGCGACGAATCGACCGGAGCGATGTCGGCGCGGTCCGCTACCGGGCGTTCGCGTGGTGCCGCCGGTGGGTGCTCGGGATGCGGCTCGGGATCGGTCGCCACGTGCGGCGGCGTTTCGCTACCGGCGCCGGAATCCGGCGCCGTGGCGACGGTTCCGTCGAGCCGGTCGATGCGGTGGTCGATGCCGGTGATCCTGCCTTGCAGATCGTCGAGCGCGGTGCGGTTTTCCTGTACGCGCCGGTCGACCGCTTTCAGCTGACTGATGTTGACGGCGTCCGTGTCGGCCGCGCCGGCGGCAACGTGGGTGATGCGGCGCTCCTCTCCCGGGTAGCCGACCGACACTTCCGCGAACGGCACCGCCGCCGCGATCGCGTGCACGTTCGCGCCCGGCGCATACGCGCGAGTCGAGAGGTCACTGTCCGCCACCGATTCATAACCGATCGCGACGCTTTTGTCGTTGAACACCGCCGTGCCGGAACCGATCGCGATACTGCCGTTCGTGTATGCAGCCGCATGGCGGCCGATGGCGACGGCGTCGTCGTCGCCGGTCGTTGCGCCGAGACCCAGCGCGACGGACCCTTCGCCCGCCGCGTAAGCGAAACTGCCGAGCGCGGTGGATTCTTTCCCGTCCGCCCCGGATGCTGCGCCGAACGCCGATGCATCGCGTCCCGTCGCGCGCGCGCCGACGCCGATGGCGGAAGACGCGATGCCTTCAGCGCCGGCTCCGTCGCCGATCGCCACGGCACGCGTTCCCGATGCCGACGCGGTCGCGCCCAGTGCGATCGAGCCGGCCGCCGCGGACGCGGCATCCAGGCCGACGGCCACCGCACCCGGCGCGCCGGCGCGGGCGGCGGCGCCGATGGCAATGGCGCCCGCGCCGTCCGCTTCGGTCTCGGCAGTCGCCGCCGAGTCCGCGTCGATGCGCAGGGATGCATCGAATGCCGCGTACGCGGTGAGCGGGTTGCAAGCCGCAATCGCAACGGCCACGCGCAGTGTTCCCGAACGTCGGCTGCCTCTCTCCCGGGCATGGCCGCGCGCGATGGGGGAGCCGGCGGCCCGCAAGCCGGCCGCGTTGTGTCGAGTGATGCGATGAGTCGTGTGCATAGGGAAGGGCAGGTGACTGAATCGGACGGACAAAAAACGGCTGGCAGCGCGCGCTGCCGGCCGGGCTCGAACGTTTACCGATTCTAGGGATTACCCTTTGTCCGTTAAATCAGACTGGTCCTAAAAATGGCGACCGGATAGGCGAAACGCATCGCAGTTTGCGCGTCGTCATGGTCGAGCGCATCGTCCTCAGGCCCCGGCCCCGAACTGCATCACGTGCGCCGCGCGCAGCGTGTCGCCCAGCAGCTTGCCCATCGCTTCGCCGCACTGGTATGCGAGACCGTCGGAGTCGAGGCACGTGTCGCCCTCGGCGCGCGCCTTGTAGATCGGCTTGAGGGTGAAACGCGTACCGGCGGGTTTGCCTTCGGTGGCGGGAATCGCCGCCGTCGTCACGCTCGACACGTCCATTTGCCACGTCGCGTGGATCGGAACGTCCGCTCGCCGCAGGTCGGACACCGTATGGACGCGGATCGCGTGGCTCGGCTGCAACGCCTGCAGCGCGGGCGGCACCGGGTTGGTGAACGCCATCGCATCCACCTCGACGACTTTCGACGGCACGTCGGCCAGCGCGTGTTGCAGGCCCGAGCCGAGCCCGGACATGTAGGCGCGCCCTTCGGTGCCGTACGGCGGGTTGCCGAACAACCTCGAATCGACGACGACCAGAATCCGGTTCGCGGCCGTCGGCGGGGCGCCGGCGCTGTTCTGTTCGAGCAGGTCCGGTTGAATGACGCAACCGGCCAGCGCGGCTGCAACGGCACATGCGGTGAAACCGCGCAGTAATCTCATCGCCCCCCCGTTTGTTGGACGTTTGTCGGATTGTCGTCGCCGGCGCTCGATATGCCGAAGCCGTTCGCGAGCCCGTACCCGGCATGATTTTGTTGCACGCGGGAAGGTTTGCCAATGCCCGATCTGCCGGCGTGGGCCGGGAAGCCATTGCGTATTCCACTGGCAGCCAGTGACAAATTTCATTTTCATCCTGGCGCGGGTGCGCCTACTCTTCTGGAATCCGACTACCCGTCGCGCGGGCGCCTCGTGGCGGAGAGGCGTCGCGCGATGCGACTCGAAACGATGCCCGAATACCCGTTACGAATATCGAATATTCGTAATGGGTATTTGCGTTTATTAAAAATAAAATAAATTGGTATTAATAATATTGGCGAATATCAAAAAAACTTGTCCATGATTCTCCTGTCGAGTGATTGGACTCATCGATATCCGGCGACTGGCACTATCGCATTTATTTTTAATTAACAAATATTGAACTGAAGAGGAAATCCAGCACGCGACTCATCTCGCCACTACCCAGAAGGGAGACAACATGCTCAAGCTGTTCATCGGGATCGGCATCCCCTACATCGGCGTCGTCGGCCTGCTGCCGAAGGTCGCGTCCGTCGACCTGTTCATGTTCGGCGTGCCATTCGTCTATGCATGGATCTTCGCCTGGTTCGTCCTGACTTCCGGCTGCCTGCTGGCGTGCTGGCGCCTGTTCGACCGCCTTCCCGCGAAGGCGGACGCGCAAGCGCGCTAAGGAGATACTGATGGCTACCGCGGTCTTCCTCGGCTTCATACTTTTTTCCCTCTATCTCGCGATCCGATCGAAAAAAGGGAGCAGCAAGCAGGACGTGCACGATTTCTTCTGCGCTTCAGGGCAATTCGGCGCGTGCCTGGTGTTTTTCCTGACCGCCGGCGAGATTTACAGCATCGGCACGATGGTCGGCTTTCCGGGCGGCATTTATGCGAAAGGGCCGACGTACGGCGTCTGGTTTCTCGGCTACATATTGCTCGCTTATCCGCTCGGCTATTTCATCGGACCGAGAATCTGGGCGGCCGGCAAGCGATACAACGCGATCACGCTGCCCGACCTGTTCAAGGGCCATTACGGCAGCCGCGCGCTCGAACTGCTGGTCGGCACGACGGCGATCCTGTTCCTGCTGCCGTGGGGCGAGCTGCAGTTCACCGGCCTGATCGCCGCGTTCAAGGGGCTCGGCTGGAATTTCCCGCCGACGTTCCTGATCCTGATCGCCGCGGCGCTCGCGTTCACGTACATCGCGATCTCGGGCGTGCGTTCGTCGGCGTACATCGCGGTGCTGAAGGACATCCTGATGGTCGTCGCGATCGTCGTCACCGGCGCCGCGGTCGTGTCGCAAGCCGGCATCTCGCACGTGTTCCACGTCGCGAGCCAGCACGTCAGCAACACGATGAACACGCGGCAGCTCACGTTCTCGATGAGCACGATGCTGTTCCAGTCGCTCGGGTTCTACATGCTGCCGGTCGGCGTGCAGTTCTTCTTCACCGCGAACAGCGGCGATACGATCCGGCGCACGCAGATGGTGATGCCGCTGTACATGCTGATGTATCCGTTCCTCGTGCTCGCGTCGTACTACGCGCTGAGCCAGCACCTGCATCTGGCGTCGCCGAACGAGGCGTTCTTCGCGGCCGCCACGCGACTGCTGCCGGAATGGCTGCTCGGGCTCGTGGCCGCGGCGGCGTCGCTGTCGGGACTGCTGGTGCTCGCGGGCCTGTGCCTCGCGATCGGGCCGATCGTCACGCGCAACCTGCTGCCCGGCATGCCGGAGAGCCGGCAGAAGCGCGGCGCGAAATTCGTGATCGTCGTCTATCTGGCGATCTCGATCGTGATGACGCTGCTCACGCCGAACCTGATGCTCACGCTGATCAACACGACGCTGTACGGCGTCACGCAGTTCTTCCCCGGCGTGCTGGTCATCCTGCTGTCGCTCAGGGTCCGGGCCGTGGCGGTCGCGCTCGGCATCCTGACGGGCCAGGTGCTGGCGATCATCCTTTATACGTGCCAGACGGATCTCGGCGGCTTCAACCTGGGCCTGCTCTGCCTCGTGGTGAACGTGGCCGTGATGATCGGCGTCAACGTCGCCGCGAAACTGGGCGGTGTCGGCGCGCTGCGGCATTCGTCGCCGCACGGGCGGGCATGACGCCGACGGCGGCTGCCGCCCGACATCGGGCGGCGGGCAAGCAAGAGGGCGGCGGGGCCGGAGCCATCGGCTTCGCCGCCTTAGTCTTGGGCGCTTAGTCTTGGGCGGTGCGCAGCCTCAGCCCAGCGCGGCGACGCGCGCATCGAGCCGGCCGCGCGTGATCGCCGCGATCTGCGCAAGCGCTTCGTCCAGCTCCTGCTGCGTGCCGCGGCCGATCCGGCGCTCGAACGACGCGAAGATGCCTTCGCGCGTGTAGTGGCGCACGCAGATGATGAACGGAAAGCCGTGCCGTTCGAGATAGGCCGCGTTCAGCCGGTCGAGCGCGGCTTCCTGCTGCGCCGACATCGCGTCGAGCCCGGCGCTCTTCTGCTCCGCGTTCGAATCGGCCGTCATCGTGCCCGCGCGGACGTTCGCGGCGGACAGCAGCGGGTGCAGGTTCAGGAAGTCGCGCCGATCGCGCTCGTCGAGCTGCCGGATCACGTTCATCATCGCGTCATGCAGCGCGCCGATCGACGCGAACGGCTGCTGCGCCCACGCGCGCTCCGCCGCCTGCGGAAAGTGTTCGAACACGCTGCCGAACGCGCTCACGAACGCTGCGTGATCGAGTGCGTTGACGGGCGTCGGATGGATCGACTGTGACATGCGCGGCCTTGCTCCCGTGAGGCCCGCCGTATCGGCGGGCGTGGACGACGAATACGGGCCGAGTATAGAAAGCGCGCGCGGCGGCAGCGACGCGCGCGGTCCTATAGGTCGCATAACAGAACGCGATACGGCAGTCCGGCGCGAGGCCGGCGCGGCTAGGTCCGATGCATGTCGCGCAGGTCGCGCAACGATTGCGCGGCCGCGCTCAGCATGCCGCGCAGCCAGACGTGCGATGCCGAGCGATGGCGCGACGGGTGCCAGAGCTGGTAAAAGCGCATGAACGGGAAATCGATCGGCGGATCGACCACCGCGAGCGGCACGTGCTGCGCGTGGTAGTTCGCGAAGTGGCGTCCGGTGGTCAGGATCAGGTCGGTGCCCGGGATCAGGCTCGGCGCGAGATTGAAGTACGGGCAGCTCACGCGGTTGTCTCGATGCACGCGCATCGTGCTGAGGCCCGTGTCGACGACACCGCGCTGGTCGCGCGAATACGGTGTCGGCACGATGTGCGACGCGCTCAGATACGCCTGCGTGGTGAGCTTGCCCGGCTGCGCGTGGAGGCTGTCCTGCGCGACGACGCAGACCACGTCGTCCTCGAGCAGCACCGACAGGTGCAGATGCTCGGGCGGGCTCGGCCAGTTGCCGATCACGATGTCGGCCGAGCCGTCGGACAGCGCCTGCTCGTAATCGAACGTCGCGCTGAGCGGCACGGCCGCGATGCGCGCGTTCGGCGCGGCGCGCCGGCACTCGCGCACGACGTGCGCGAAGAACGGCGGCGCGAGATAGTCGGGCATCGCGACCGTGAAGCTCTGCTGCGTGGTGGCGGGATCGAAGCGCTCGTCGGACACGAGCAGGTGGTCGAGCGCGCTCAGTGCGGCCTGCGCGCTGCGCACGAGCCGCAGCGCGCGCTCGGTCGGCACCATCACGTTCTTTTCGCGGGTCAGCAGCGGATCGTTGAAGATCGCGCGCAGCCGCTTCAGCGCCGCGCTGATCGCGGGCTGCGACTGGTTCATGCGTATCGCGGTGCGCGACACGCTTTGTTCGGCGATCAGCGTGCAGAGCACGCGCAGCAGGTAGGTGTCGAACGGATCGTCGGCGCGAATCATCGGGCGTCCCGTGCAGAGTGAGCGGAGGCGGGCGGTGCGCGCCGCCGGCGAATGGTGACGTTGTAGCGTGTCGCACGCAACACGGCAACACGGCGGCGCGCTCGAATCCGCGCGCGCACGGGTCGGGCAGGCGGCGCCCAGGCGTGCCTGCGCGACGAAAGCGGGCGGGCTAGGGAAATCCATAGGCGCGCCGGCGCGCCCGTCGATCTTGCGCAAGCCTTTGTCGCACAACGCGTTTCTCCGTATATCGATGTTGCTATTGGCCCTATACCAGCGGTCCCGTTCCGCAGCGGGCGGCCATTCCTATACTTGCTCCCTACCGAACGGACCGCCACCGTCGGCGCCCGTCGCGGCGCCCCGGTCGCGCGGCGTCGACCGATCAGACAGGAGACAGCATGTCCATCACAGAACAGCGCGTGCCGGCGTTCGCCGGCCGCGTCGACGACGAGCAGGCGAGCGTCTATCGCAAGGTGTCGTGGCGGCTGCTGCCGTTTCTCGGCGTGCTGTGGGTGCTCGCGTGGCTCGACCGCGTGAACATCGGCTTCGCGAAGCTGCAGATGCTCGATACGCTGCATTTCAGCGAGGCGGTGTACGGCCTCGGCGCGGGCATCTTCTTTCTCGGCTACTTCCTGTTCGAAGTGCCGTCGAACATGCTGCTGCAGCGGATCGGCGCGAAGAAGACGATCATGCGCATCACGATCTGCTGGGGCGTGATCTGCATGCTGCAGACCCACGTGTCGTCGCCGACGCAGTTCTACGTGCTGCGCTTTCTGCTCGGCGCGTTCGAGGCGGGCTTCTATCCGGGCGTGATCCTTTATCTGACCTACTGGTATCCGTCGCAGCGGCGCGCGCGCGCGTTCGGCACGTTCATGTCGGCGTCCGCGATCGCGGGCGTGCTCGGCGGCCCGATCGCGGGCTGGATCATGACGTCGATGGGCGGTCTCGCCGGGATGCACGGCTGGCAGTGGCTGTTCGTGCTCGAAGGCGTTCCGTCGGTGCTGGCCGGCGTCGTCGCATGGTTCTACATGACGGACCGGCCGGAGCACGCGCACTGGCTCACCGACGACGAAAAGCGCGTCGTGCTCGACGCGCTGCGCCGCGACGACGCCGCGATGGGCGAGCGCGGCCACGACTGGCGCGCGGTATTCGTGAACCGCAACGTATGGATGCTGATCGCGATCTTCTTCTGCCTGCTGTGCGCGAACTCGACGCTGACGTTCTGGATTCCCACGATCATCAAGGACGACGGCTTCGCGACGCCGATGGCCATCGGCTGGATCGCGGCGGCCGCGTATCTGTGTGGCGCGATCGGCATGATCGCGAACGGCGCGCATTCGGATCGCCGCAACGAAGTGCGCTGGCACTTCAGCGGCGCGGCGCTCGCGGGCGGCGTGTCGATGGCCGTGCTCGCGGCGCTGCTCGGCGCGAAGGCGCTGCCGCCCGCGGCCGCGCTGCTTGCGATGACCGTGTCGCTCGTCGGCACGATGAGCGCGATTCCGGTGTTCTGGCAGTTGCCGAACCGCTACCTGACGGGCGGGGCGGCGGCGGTCGGCGTCGCGCTGATCAATTCGGTCTCGAACCTGGCCGGCTTCGGCGCGCCGTACGTGATGGGGCTGATCAAGAACGCCACCGGCAAGGTCGATGCGGGCCTTTACGTGGTGGCGGCGATCGAAATTCTGGCCGCGGTGCTCGTGCTCGTCTGCATCCGCCGGCTTGGCAACCCGCAGGAGAACTGACATGAGCGACAACCCGAAACCGTTCGACGCGAGCCGGCGCCGCTTCGCGCTGCAATCGATGACGCTCGGCGGCAGCGTGCTGCTCGCGGGCTCCGCGCGCGCCGCGAGCCCGAGCCCGAGCCCGAGCCCGAGCCCGAGCCAGGAAGCTGCGGCGGTCGCGCCGAACCAGACCGCGGGCCCGGTCCAGCAGGACGGCCTGAGCCCGCGCCTGACGATGCACGGGCTCGACACGTGGCACGGTGTGCCGGCCGCGGGCCTTCGCGTGGAGCTGTTCGGCATCGAGGGCGGCGCGGGAGGCGAGGGCGGCGAATTGCGGCATCTGCGGACCGTGACGCTCGCGCCGAGCGGGCGCAGCGAGCCGCCGCTGTTGATCGGCGACGCGTATCGCGTCGGCACGTACGAACTCGTGCTGCATGTCGACGAGTACTTCGCGCAGCGCAACGCGAGTCTGCCCGAGCCGCCGTTCCTGTCGAAGATTCCGGTGCGCTTTCGCGTGACGGACGCGACCCAGCGCATTCACCTGCCGGTGCTGTTCGGGCCGTGGAACTACAACTACTACCGTGGCAGTTGAACGATACGGACGAACCGGAGACATTCATCATGGCAGCAGGCATCACCACGCACGTGCTCGACGTTTCGACCGGCAAACCCGCCGCCGGCATGCAGGTCGAGCTGTTCGACCTGAGCGCGCAGCCGCCGAAGCTCGTCGCGCGCATGAAGACGACCCACGACGGACGCACCGAGACGCCGATCCTGCCGCCCGCGCAGGCGCGCGCCGGCAGCTTCGAGCTGCGGTTCTGGGTCGCGGACTATTTCCGGACGCCGGACGTGTTCGCGGACGTCGTGCCGGTGCGCTTCACGGTTGCGGACGCGGCGCAGCACTATCACGTGCCGCTGCTGTGCTCGCCGTGGAGCTTCGGCACGTATCGCGGCAGTTGATCGATCGGGGCGGCGGAATCGAGCCGTCCCCGGCACGGGTGCGGCGCGCGATGTGGCGCGATTAAATGCGATGTACGGCATCGCGCGACCAGAAAGAGGGGGCGATCGCAAGCGGCGAAGACGATGCGCGAATCGCGCGACGAATGATGTCGAGCGTTCGCTCGAACGCGCTGCCACACGCGCGTCACCCTGCTAGAATGCGGCTGCCGCATTGTTTCGATTGACTAATGAGATTGCTTGACGCTCTGGTCGAACAGCGTATTGCCGCCGCCGCCGCGCGGGGCGCGTTCGACGATTTGCCGGGTGCCGGCCTGCCACAGAATCTGGATGACGACCTGCTCGTGCCCGAGGAGGTGCGTGTGGCCAACCGTATCCTGAAGAATGCGGGCTTCGTGCCGCCGGCTGTCGAGCAACTGCGCGCGCTGCGCAACCTGCAGGACGAGCTGCGCGCGGTCGACGACCGCGCGACGCGCTGCCGGCTGCAGGCGAAGATGCTCGCGCTCGACATGGCGCTCGAATCGCTGCGCGGCGGGCCGATGGTGATGCCGCGCGAATACTGCCGGCGGATTGCCGAGCGCCTGTCCGAGCGCGTGCTCGACGACGGCCCCGCCGAAGCGGGGACGACGTGAGCGCCGAACCGCGGCCGCCGGCGTCTGCCGATCCAGTCGATTCCGTCGATCCCGCCGTTTCCTCCGATCCCGCGAACGGATCCACTACCGAATCCGCCGACGCTCGTGCGGTATCGGCGCGCGACGCGCATTTCATGCGTCTCGCGCAGGCCGCCGCGCAGGAGGCGCGCGCCGCGGGCGAAGTGCCGGTCGGCGCGGTGCTGGTGCGCGGCGACGAGGTGATCGCGCGTGGTTTCAATCACCCGATCGGCGGCCACGACCCGTCCGCGCACGCCGAAATGGCTGCGCTACGCGCGGCCGCACAACACCTCGAGAACTACCGGCTGCCCGGCTGCGAGCTGTACGTGACGCTCGAGCCGTGCCTGATGTGCGCGGGCGCGATCATGCACGCGCGGATTGCGCGCGTCGTTTTCGGCGCGGCCGACCCGAAGACGGGCGCATGCGGCAGCGTGATCGACGCGTTCGAGAACCGGCAGCTCAACCACCATACCGAAGTGATCGGCGGCGTGCTCGCCGACGAATGCGGGGCGGCGCTGAAGTCGTTTTTCGCGGAGCGCCGCCGCGCGCTGCGCGAAGCCCGGCGCGCGCGCGATGCCGACGCGAACACCAAAGCCGACGCAAACACCAAAGCCGGCGCGAACACCAAAGCCGACGCCGCCGCGTCGTGAACCTGGCGCGGTTCGGGCCCTCTAATCCGGTTTCCTCTTCCGATTCTTCCCGACCATGTCCTTTGAGCCGACCGCGCCCCGCACGATCCGACTTCTCGCTCCGTCCGGCTATCCGCACGATCCCGTGGCGATCGATCGCGCGCTCGAGCGGCTCGGCGACGCGCAGCACCGGATCGAGAACGTCGAGGCGACGCAGCGCCGCTACCAGCGTTTCGCCGGCACCGACGGCGAGCGGGCGGGGGACCTGAACCGGCTCGCGGATCCGGAGCGGCCGCTGCCCGACATCGGGCTCGCGGTACGCGGTGGATACGGCGCCGCGCGGATCCTGCACGGTCTCGACTATCGGGGCCTCGAGCGCCGGCTGCGCGATCGGCCGATCGTGCTGGTCGGGCACAGCGACTTCACCGCGATCCAGCTCGCGCTCTATGCGAAGGCGGGGATCCGGACCTTCGGCGGCCCGATGCTGTCCGCCGATTTCGGCGCCGAGGCGCCGAGCGAATTCACGATGAGCCACTTCTGGCGCACGATCTCGGCGCCGAGCGCGACGATCGTCGCGGAGGCGCCGCAGGTGCAGAGCGTGAACGTGTCCGGCACGCTGTGGGGCGGCAACCTCGCGATCCTGACATCGCTGATCGGCACGCCGTACCTGCCGGACGTCGACGGCGGGATCCTGTTCGTCGAGGACGTCAACGAGCAGCCGTTCCGGATCGAGCGGATGATCTACCAGCTGCATCTGTCGGGGCTGCTCGCGCGCCAGCAGGCGCTCGTGCTCGGCCAGTTCACCGGCGCGCGGCCGTTCGACTACGACAACGGCTACGACATGCAGGCGATGATCGAGCAGGTGTGCGAGGTGGTCGGCATTCCTGTCGTCACGGGGCTGCAGTTCGGCCACGTGCCCGACATGGTGACGCTGCCGTTCGGCGCGCACGCGCAGCTCGTCGCGAATGCGCACGGTTTCCGGCTGACGATGTCCGACTATCCGCATCTCGGCTGACGCGCGCACGGATGCGAACACAAAGGCGGGGTTCCGCCTTTTTTCTTGTTCAATAACGCAACTAACGGTCAAGCGTAGTCGCGCCAGAAGATAGGGATTTTCACTAATCTCCGCCTTGATTGTCGACAAAAAATTCTGGCGTTGTGGACATTAAAAACACCCGGTTGGGCCGATAAAAGCTAGCTGAACCTCGAATTTACGTGCTTTCGCACCAGGTTGGTGCCGCAATATGCCCCCTCTATCCTGCGGACTAACCCAAATGAATTGTTGACAATTTTTATGTCCGAACTACGATAAGGACCATCAAGCCATGCAGATCATGAACGAACCCGATTCCGTCCTGCCCGGTTCGCCGGGGCCCGAAGCGATCGCCGAGCGGATCCGGACCGCGATCCTCGAGCATCGGCTCGCGCCCGGCGCGAAGCTGACCGAGGCGCAGCTCTGCGACGTGTTCGGCGCGAAGCGCGGCGCGATCCGGCAGGCGTTCGCGCTGCTCGCGACCGACAAGCTCGTCGAGCTCGAGCCGAACCGCGGCGCGTTCGTCGCGAGCCCGACGCTGCAGGACGTGCACGAAGTGTTCGAGATGCGCCGGATCATCGAGCTCGCCGTCGTCGAGCGGCTCGCGGGCGGCCCCGGCGCGCGGCGCCTGAAGGGCATCGCGGCGCTGATCGACAAGGAGCGCAACGCGTTCGAGCGGCGCGATTTCCCGTCGTGGATCCGCCTGTCCGGCGAATTCCACACCGAGCTCGCCGCGCTGATGGGCAACGCGACGCTCAGCGAGTGCCTCGACGGGCTCGTCGCGCGCTCGACGCTGATGTCGTCGCTGTACGAATCGCACGGACGCAGCGCGTGCTCGTTCGACGATCACGCCGACATCGTCGCCGCGCTCGAGGCGGGAGAGGCGAAGCGCGCGATGGAACTGATGTCGCACCACCTGCAGCACGTCGAGTTGAGGATGCTCGACCGGCCCGCGCAAGGGGCGGTCGATTTGCGCGAAGTATTCGGCGGCGGCGCCTGACGGGCGACACGGCGATACGCGACGACACGCGACAACACGCGACAACACGCGGCGACACGCGACGGCAAGGATACGCAGCCGCGCACGACGCGGCAAAGAACTGAAGCAATCCCGAGCCGCAGCCGCGTGCTGCGACTCTCAGGTGCGACCCCTGGCGAAGATCCGGGGCGCGATTTTGGTGACGATCAGCGGTTGTCCAGCCGCAGTCAAGGAGATGTCATGGCTCAGTTCGGTGCCGCGCAGGACGGCGCGTATTCAATCAACGACGCTGTCAACGGCGCGGCCGGCGACGCAAGGGGCGGCAGCCCGTCGCTGCCGGCCGGTTTCAGCGAGCGTCTGTACAACGAGGATCTGGCGCCGCTCGCGGATCAGAGCTGGGGCGCATACAACATCTTCGCGTTCTGGATGTCGGACGTGCACAGCGTCGGCGGCTACGTGTTCGCCGGCAGCCTGTTCGCGCTCGGGCTGACGAGCTGGCAGGTGCTGATCGCGCTGCTGATCGGCATCGGCCTCGTCAACGCGTTCTGCAACCTGATCGCGCGGCCGAGCCAGCAGGTCGGCGTCCCGTATCCGGTCGCGTGCCGCGCGACGTTCGGCGTGCTCGGCGCGAACGTGCCGGCGGTGATCCGCGGGCTGATCGCGGTCGCGTGGTATGGCATCCAGACCTATCTCGCGTCGAGCGCGCTCGTGATCGTCGTGCTGAAATTCTTCCCGCAACTGTTGCCGTATGCGGACGTGCACCGCTACGGCTTCGTCGGTCTGTCGGCGATCGGCTGGGCCGGCTTCATGCTGCTCTGGGTGCTGCAGGCGCTCGTGTTCTGGCACGGGATGGAGACGATCAAGAAGTTCATCGACTTCGCGGGCCCGGCCGTGTACGTCGTGATGTTCATCCTCGCCGGCTACATGATCTGGCGCGCGGGCTGGCGCAACATCGGCATCAACCTGGGCGGCGTCAAGTATCACGGCGCGGAAGTGATTCCGGTGATGATCACCGCGGTGTCGCTCGTCGTGTCGTACTTCTCCGGCCCGATGCTGAACTTCGGCGATTTCTCGCGCTACTGCAAGTCGTTCCGCTCGGTGAAGCGCGGCAACTTCTGGGGGCTGCCGGTCAACTTCCTCGCGTTCTCGCTCGTCACCGTGATCACGACCGCCGCGACGCTGCCGGTGTTCGGCCAGCTGATCACCGATCCGGTCGAGACCGTCGGCCGCGTCGACCAGCCGACCGCGGTGATCCTTGGCGCGCTGACGTTCACGATCGCGACGATCGGCATCAACATCGTCGCGAACTTCGTGTCGCCGGCGTTCGATTTCTCGAACGTCGCGCCGCGCCTGATCAGCTGGCGGATGGGCGGGATGCTCGCGGCGGTCGCGTCGATCTTCATCACGCCGTGGAACCTGTTCAACAACCCGGCCGTGATCCACTACACGCTCGACGTGCTCGGCGCGTTCATCGGCCCGCTGTACGGCGTGATCGTCGCGGACTTCTACCTGATCAAGCGCGGCAAGCTCGTGCGCGACGATCTGTACACGCTGTCGGAGAAGGGCGCGTACTGGTACACCGGTGGCGTGAACCGTCGCGCGCTGCTCGCGCTGTTCCCGGCCGCGATCATCGCGACGCTCTGCGTGATGGTGCCGGGCTGGCAGGCCGCCGCGAACTTCTCGTGGTTCATCGGCGCGGCGCTCGGGCTGGTGTTTTATCGTCTGCTCGTGAAAGCCTGAGGAACGTCGATCATGAAAATCAAGCTGATCAACCCGAACACGACGCAGCGAATGACCGACGCAATGGGCCGCTGCGCGCGCGAGGTCGCGGGCGCGGGCACGTCGATCGTCGCGGTGAGCCCGACGATGGGCCCGCCGTCGATCGAAGGCTATTACGACGAGGCGCTCGCGACGCCGGGCCTGCTCGCCGAGATCGCGGCCGGCGAGCGCAGCGGCTTCGACGCGTACGTGATCGCGTGCTTCGGCGATCCCGGCCTGTACGCCGCGCGTGAGCTCGCGCGCGGCCCGGTGATCGGGATCGCGGAGGCGGCGATGCACGCGGCGAGCGTGCTCGCGCCGGGCTTCTCGGTCGTCACGACGCTCGCGCGCACCTGCGGGATGGCGTGGCACCTGGCCGAGCGTTACGGGATGAAGCGGTTCTGCCGCAACGTGCGCGCGACCGACGTCGCGGTGCTCGAGCTCGACCGGCCGGGCTCGGCCGCGCGGCGGATCATCGTCGACGAATGCCGGCGCGCGCTCGACGAGGACGGCGCCGACGCGATCGTGCTCGGCTGCGCGGGGATGGCGGAGTTTGCGCACGAAATCGAGGACCAGATCGGCGCGCCGGTGGTCGAGGGCGTGACGGCGGCGGTCAAGTGGGCGGAGGCGCTCGTCGCGCTGCGGCTCGCGACTGCGAAGCGCGGCGACTTCGCGCGGCCGCTGCCGAAGCGCTATGACGGCGAGTTCGTGCGCTTCAGCCCCGGCCAGGCGCCGACCGACGCGGTTCCCGGCGCCGCGTCGCCGGCGCTGGCCGAGTCCGTTCCGCACCCGCACATACATTCCGCGTGAGTTCAACTATCTGTGCCGGTATATGGGCGCTTCACGGGCTTTTCGCTACACTGGGCCACCGTCGCACAGGTCCGCGCGCATTGGCCGGCAAGGTTTCACGCTGGCCGATGCGAACCCCATTTCCCTGACTTTCGCGCACATCGAACCCATGTCACTCGATTCCAACTACCCACGCGATCTGATCGGCTACGGCCGCCATCCGGTGCAGGCTAACTGGCCGGGGCGCGCGCGCGTCGCGGTGCAGTTCGTGCTGAATTACGAAGAAGGCGGCGAGAACTGCGTGCTGCACGGCGATCCGGCATCCGAGCAGTTCCTGTCCGAGATCGTCGGCGCGGCGGCCTATCCGGACCGCCACATGAGCATGGAATCGATCTACGAGTACGGTTCGCGCGCGGGCGCCTGGCGCATCCTGAAAGAATTCGAGAAGCGCGGGCTGCCGCTGACGGTGTTCGGCGTCGGGATGGCGATCGAGCGGCATCCGGAGCTCGCGCGCGCGTTCGTCGAGCTGGGCCACGAGATCGCCTGCCACGGCTACCGCTGGATCCACTACCAGAGCGCGACGCCGGAACTCGAGGCCGAGCACATGCGGCTCGGGATGGAAGCGATCGAGCGCGTGACCGGCGAGCGGCCGCTCGGCTGGTACACCGGCCGCGACAGCCCGAACACGCACCGCCTCGTCGCCGAATACGGCGGCTTCCTGTACGACTCCGACAATTACGGCGACGATCTGCCGTTCTGGATGGACGTCGAGGTGTCGGGCGGCGGCACGACGCCGCAACTGATCGTCCCGTACACGCTCGACACGAACGACATGCGTTTCGCGACCCCGCAGGGCTTCAACACCGCGGATCACTTCTTCCACTACCTGCGCGACGCGTTCGACGTGCTGTACGAAGAGGGCGACGAAGCGCCGAAGATGCTGTCGATCGGCATGCACTGCCGGCTGCTCGGCCGTCCGGGCCGGGTCCGCGCACTGCAGCGGTTCCTCGATCACATCGAGAAGCACGACCGCGTGTGGGTGACGCGTCGTGTCGACATCGCGCGCCACTGGCGCGAGCATCATCCGTATCAGCCCAATCATCGAAACGAAGGGAAAGCATGAAGGCGATGCGTTACACGTTGGATCAACTGAACACGATGGCGGTCGACGGGTTCGTCACCGCGCTGGCAGGCATTTTCGAGCATTCGCCGTGGGTGCCGGAGACGGCGGCGGGCCAGCGCCCGTTCGCGAGCATCGATGCGCTGCACAAGACGATGTCGCAGGTGGTCGAGGAGGCCGGCGAGGCGCGCCAGCTCGCGCTGATCAACGCCCACCCGGAACTCGCGGGCAAGGCCGCGGTGCGCGGCGAGCTGACCGCCGAATCGACGCGCGAGCAGAGCGGCGCGGGGCTCGGCCAATGCACGCAGGAAGAGTTCGACAAGCTGCAGCGCCTGAACGCCGAGTATCGCGAGAAGTTCGGCTTCCCGTTCATCCTCGCGGTGCGTGGCTATGACCGTCACGGCATCATCGCGAACTTCGAGTCGCGCGTGAACCATACGCGCGACGAGGAAATGCGCGCGAGCCTCGACCAGATCTACCGGATCGCGCGCTTCAGGCTCGACGAGCTGATCGGCGCCTGAGCCCGGATTTTCCGCCGCCGCATCGCGGCGGCTTCATCGCTGTGCAGTACCGAACAGAATAGAGACAAGGACGACATCATGGCATTACCGCTTCTGGATCCGAACGCCCCCGAATTCACGCGCCGCTACGTGAACCTCGCCGACCCGCGTCTCGGTGCGCAGGCGCTCGAGGCCAGCGACGACTTCTTCGCACCGAAGGAGCGCATGCTGAATCCGGAGCAGGCCGTGTTCATTCCGGGCAAGTACGACGACCACGGCAAGTGGATGGACGGCTGGGAAACGCGCCGCAAGCGCACGACCGGCTACGACTGGTGCATCGTGAAGCTCGGGCGTCCGGGCGTGATCAAGGGTTTCGACGTCGACACGAGCCACTTCACCGGCAACTTCCCGCCGGCCGCGTCGATCGAGGCCGCATACGTGCCGGACGGCGCGCCGGGCGCGTCGACGCAATGGGTCGAGATCGTCCCGTCGACGTCGCTGCAGGGCAACACGCATCACTACATCGACGTGACGAACGCGAACGCGTTCACGCACCTGCGCGTGAACGTGTATCCGGACGGCGGCATCGCGCGCCTGCGCGTGTACGGCCAGCCGCAGCTCGACTGGGCCGGCGCGAGCCGCACCGAGCTGTTCGACCTCGCGGCGATGGAAAACGGCGGCTACGTCGTGGCCGCGAACAACCAGCACTTCGGCGTCGCGTCGAACATCCTGCTGCCGGGCCGTGGCGTGAACATGGGCGACGGCTGGGAAACGCGCCGTCGCCGCGAGCCGGGCAACGACTGGGCGATCGTCGCGCTCGCGCAGCCGGGCTCGATCAAGAAGATCGAAGTCGATACCGCGTTCTTCAAGGGCAACTTCCCGGACCGCTGCTCGATCCAGGCCGCGTACGTGTCGGGCGGCACCGCCGATTCGCTGATCACGCAGTCGATGTTCTGGCCGGTGCTGCTCGGCGAGCAGAAGCTGCAGATGGACAACCAGCACTACTTCGAGGCGGAGATCGCGGCGCTCGGCCCCGTCACGCACGTGCGACTGAACATCATTCCGGACGGCGGCGTGTCGCGGCTGCGTCTGTGGGGTACGCTCGACAAATGAAAACGCTCACGATCGAACCGCTGACCAAGGCCGCGTTCGCGCCGTTCGGCGACGTCGTCGAAACCGAAGGCGCGAAGCAGATCCCGATCAACCTCGGCACGACGATCCGCTTTCACGATCTCGCGAAGGTCGACGTCGAGGAAGGCGGCGGTCGCACGCTCGTCAACCTGTTCCGTGGCCAGCCGCGCACGCTGCCGTTCGAGGTGAAGATGCTCGAGCGGCATCCGCTCGGCAGCCAGGCGTTCATTCCGCTGAACGACAAGCCGTACATCGTCGTCGTCGCGCCGGCGGGCGATCTCGATCCGTCGAAGATCCGCGCGTTCGTGACGAGCGGCTGGCAGGGCGTCAACTATGCGAAAGGCGTCTGGCATCATCCGCTGATCGCGCTCGGCGAAGTCAGCGACTTCATCGTCGTCGACCGCGGCGGCGAAGGGGTCAACTGCCATGAGCAGGACCTGCCGGAATCGCTGTGGCTGACCGAGGACGCGCTGGCGGCCACGACGGCGGCCTGACGCGGTTTCGAATCGTCGAACGGGAAAAGCCCGCGCCGTCAAAAGCGCGGGTTTTTTCGTTGTAGGATGGCGCATGACCGACACCGACGCGAGCATCGCCGAGCCCGAGCCGATCGCGCTGAGCACGGCCGACGGCTATCCGATCCGCGGTTTCGTCTGGCGCCACTGCGCGGCGCCGGCCGACGGCGCGCCGCGCGCCGTCGTGATCGTCAACGCGGCGACATCGGTGCGCTGCCGCTACTACTTCCGTTTCGCCGCTTATCTGCACCGCCACGGCTGCGACGCGATCGTCTACGACTATCGCGGGATCGGCGAGTCGCGGCCCGACAAGCTCGCGCGCCTGAACGCGACCTGGCTCGACTGGGGCGAGCGCGATTTCGAGGCGGTGCTGCGTTATGCGCGCGACACGTTCCCGGGCCAGCCGATTGACGTCGTCGCGCACAGCATCGGCGGCTTCGTCGTCGGGCTCGCGCCGTCGAACGCGCTGATCCGCCGC
Organism: Burkholderia guangdongensis; assembly: GCF_013403875.1. Taxonomy (GTDB): domain Bacteria; phylum Pseudomonadota; class Gammaproteobacteria; order Burkholderiales; family Burkholderiaceae; genus Burkholderia; species Burkholderia guangdongensis. The sequence continues at coordinate 55,180 of NZ_JACBNX010000017.1, forward strand.
GTGTTCACGATGGGCGCGCAGTACGCGCACTGGCGCGACTACGCGCCGCGCCAGCGGCTGTCGATGCTGTGGAAATGGCATGTCGTGATGCCGGCCGTCGCGGCGCTGGTCGGCTATTTCCCGGCCAAGCGGCTCGGCTGGATGGAGGATACGCCGAAGGGCGTCGTGCTGTCGTGGAGCCGCAGCCGGCCGGATTTCGAGGATACGTACCGGCGCGGCCCGATCGCGCGCGAGCTCGCGCACCGGCACGCGCTCGTGCGCCGCTTCGCCGCGCTGCGCGCGCCGGTGCTGGCCGTCAGCGTCAGCGACGACGCGTTCGGCACGGTGCCGGCGATCGAGCGCCTGCTGCGCTATTTTCGCGGCAGCCGCGTCGTGCACTGGCGGATCGCGCCCGACGCGATCGGTGTCGACGCAATTGGCCATTTCGCGTTTTTTCACAGCCGCTTCGAGCCCAGCCTGTGGCCGATCGCGCTGCACTGGCTGAAGACCGGCGAGGTGGCGCCACATGCGCCGGGCCGGATCGTGTCGCAGCGGGGCGGGGCCGGCGCCGCGCAAGCGGCCGATGGGCCCGATGGGCCCGATGCCCGGCACCCATAAAAGAAACGGGCCCGCCGAAGCGGGCCCGTCTTCCATTCGCATCCCCGCCGTCGCCGGCGGGTGCATCATGCGTTACTTCGGCGTTACTTCGCGGCGCCGCCTTCGAACCATGCGGCGATCTTCTTGCGCTCGTCGTCCGTGATGTGCGTGACGTTGCCGAGCGGCATCGCCTTCAGCGTCACAGCCTGCTGATAGATGCGCTGCGCGTTCTGCGAGATCTCGTCCGGCGTATCGAGCAGCACGCCGGCGGGGGCGCTGCCCATCAGCGTCGGGTGCGCGGAGTGGCACTGGACGCAGCGCTGCTGCAGCACGGGCGCGATGTCGGCCACCGTGACCTTCGGCGCGTTCGCGGCTTGCGCTTCCGGCGCGACCGGCTTCGGCAGCGTCCAGGCGAGTGCGCCGAACATCAGCGCGACGCCGCCGAGCGGCAGATACCACAGCACTTGGCCGCGGTGGCGCATCACGAAGAACTGACGGATCAGCGCGCCGGCCAGCATGATGAACAGCAGCACAACCCAGTTGTACTTGTTCGTGTACGTCATCGCGTAGTGGTTCGACAGCATCGCGAACACGACCGGCAGCGTGAAGTACGTGTTGTGCACCGAGCGCTGCTTGCCGCGCTTGCCGTAGATCGGGTTCGGCGTTTCGCCCTTCAGCATCGCGGCGACCATTTTGCGCTGGCCGGGGATGATCACGAAGAACACGTTCGCGGACATGATCGTGGCGAGCATCGCGCCCATGATCAGGTACGCGGCGCGGCCCGAGAAGATATGGCATGCGAGATACGCGGCGATGACGACGTAGATCCCGACGCAGACGCCGAGCACGCGGTCGTTCGTGCCGAGCACGCGGCACAGCGAGTCGTACACGATCCAGCCGGCCGCGAGGAAGCCGAGCGCGGCGGCGACGGCGACCACGGGGCCCATGTCGAGCACGTTCGTATCGATCAGATACGTGGTCGGCGACAGCAGATACAGCACGAAGAACAGCGAGAAGCCGGACATCCAGGTCGTGTACGACGGCCACTTCGACCAGTGCAGGTCGTCCGGCATTTCAGGCGGCGCGACCGTGTACTTCTGCATGTTGTAGAAACCGCCGCCGTGTACGTGCCACAGCTCGCCGAACACGCCCCGCTTGCGCTGGTTCGCGTCGGTAGGCGGTTTCAGGCTGTTGTCGAGCGCGACGAAGTAGAACGATTCGCCGATCCACGCAATGGCGGCGATGACGTGAAACCAGCGCAGCGCGAGGTTCAGCCAGTCGGTAATGAAGCCTTCCATGAAACTCCTCCAGACTCAGATCATTTATGTCTTGATGCGGGCGCCGATGCGAGTGTCAGCTGCCGCGGTAGGTGCTGTACGACCACGGCGACACGAGCAGCGGCACGTGGTAGTGCGAGCCCGCATCGGCGATGCCGAAGCGCAGCACGACGCGGTCGACGAAGCGCGGTTCCGGCACCGTCACGCCGCGCGCGGCGAAGTAGTCGCCCGCGTGGAACACGAGCTCGAATTCGCCGGTCGTGAATGCGTCGCCGTCGAGCAGCGGCGCGTCGCAGCGGCCGTCGTCATTGGTTAGCACGGTTTTGATCAGGCGACGGGCATCGCCGTCGATTGCGTAAAGATCCACCTTCAGCGCGTTGCCCGGGCAGCCGTTCGCGGTGTCGAGTACGTGGGTAGTGAGCTTTCCCATTCGCTTTTTCCTTGTGTGAATGCGAGGTTCGGCGTTTCGATCCCATATCAGTGCGGCGGATCGAGGCTCCACTTGCGTGGCTACATACCCGTCGGCGAGCTGAAGCGAGCGCCGTGCAGGCATTTTAAGAACGTTCGCGCACGGATACACGAGCGATAGCAAAGATAATGCGCCGCGCATGAGCCGTATACCCGTGGTTCACGGGTGGCGGCCCGCCGCCCGGCGTGCGTCATATAGAATCCGTGAAGGCGATCATGCCCGGCCGCGCATTGTGCGTGGCGCGCGGTTGCGCGATGCTCCCGCCGTGTGCACCGGCTCGTCCGGCGCGCACCCCGAAGACGGCGAGCACGCCGGGTAACCGGGCCAGGGCGTTCGAACGGACGGCGGGCACGGTGCGTGCCGCGATTCCACGTTCGAACGGCTTCCGAGCGCCCGACAGGGCCGAGACCGACGTGGAGAACGCATGAATCCCGACCAGCCATCCGGCGCGCAGCCGCGCGCATCCTCATCCCGCCCCAGAACTCTGCTCGTCAAGCACGCGGACGTGCTCGTGACGATGGACGACGCGCGCCGCGAGCTGCGCGACGCGGGGCTCTACATCGAAGACAACCGGATCGTCGCGGTCGGCCCGACCGCCGAGCTGCCGCAGACGGCCGACGAGGTGCTCGACCTGCGCGGGCATCTGGTGATCCCGGGGCTCGTGAACACGCATCACCATATGTACCAGAGCCTGACGCGCGCGATTCCGGCCGCGCAGAACGCCGAGCTGTTCGGCTGGCTCACGAACCTGTATCGCCTGTGGGCGCACCTGACGCCCGAGATGATCGAGGTGTCGACGCTCACGGCGATGGCCGAGCTGCTGCAGTCCGGCTGCACGACGTCGAGCGACCATCTGTACCTGTATCCGAACGGCAGCCGGCTCGACGACAGCATCGCCGCCGCCGCGCGGATCGGCATGCGTTTTCACGCGAGCCGCGGCGCGATGAGCGTCGGGCAGAGCGACGGCGGGCTGCCGCCGGATTCGGTCGTCGAGCGGGAGCCGGCGATCCTGCGCGATGCGCAGCGGCTCATCGAGACCTATCACGACGACGGCCGCTACGCGATGCTGCGCGTCGTCGTCGCGCCGTGTTCGCCGTTCTCGGTGAGCCGGCAACTGATGCGCGACGCGGCCGAGCTCGCGCGCACGTACCGCGTGTCGCTGCACACGCACCTCGCGGAGAACGTGAACGACATTGCGTACAGCCGCGAGAAGTTCGGGATGACGCCGGCCGAATACGCGGAGGATCTCGGCTGGGTCGGGCATGACGTCTGGCATGCGCACTGCGTGCAGCTCGACGACCACGGGATCGGGCTGTTCGCACGCACGGGCACCGGCGTCGCGCATTGCCCGTGCTCGAACATGCGGCTCGCGTCGGGGATCGCGCCGGTGAAGAAGATGCGGCTCGCGGGCGTGCCGGTCGGGCTCGGCGTCGACGGCTGCGCATCGAACGACGGCGCGCAGATGGTCGCCGAGGTGCGGCAGGCGCTGCTGCTGCAGCGCGTCGGCTTCGGGCCGGACGCGATGACCGCGCGCGAAGCGCTCGAGATCGCGACGCTCGGCGGCGCGAAGGTGCTGAACCGCGACGACATCGGCGCGCTCGCACCGGGGATGGCCGCCGATTTCGCGGCGTTCGACCTGCGCCAGCCGCTGTTCGCGGGCGCGCTGCACGATCCGGTCGCGGCGCTCGTGTTCTGCGCGCCGTCGCAGGCCGCGTATACGGTGGTGAACGGGCGCGTCGTCGTGCGCGACGGGCACCTGACGACACTCGAGCTCCCGCCGGTGATCGAGCGCCACAACGCGCTCGCGAAGTCGCTCGTCGAAGCGGCGCGCTGAGCCGTGACTGCAGCGGCTCAGCGATCAGCGCTAGATCAGAGCCCGATCAGCGCAAGATCAGGGCTCGATCAGCGCAAGATCAGGGCTCGATCAGCGTGCGGGTGGCCTCGGCGACGAGGCTGCGGAGCCACCGCACTTCGTCCGAGTAATGGCAGCGCTCGTGCCAGAGCTGGTAGTACTGCATCGGCGGAAAATCGAGCGGCGCGGGCACGACCGACAGCGGCAGGAACTTCGCGTAATGGTCGGCGAACAGCCGCGTCGTCGTGAAGATCAGGTCGGACTTCACGAGCACATACGGCGCGAGGTTGAAGTACGGCAGCGTGACGACGACGTGGCGCTTGAGCCGCTCGCGCGCGAGATGCACGTCGATCGCGCCGCGCTGGCCGACCGAATAGGGCGTCGGTGCGAGGTGCGGCGCGTTCAGATACTGATCGAGCGTGAGCCCGCCGCGCTTCGCGAACGGGTGCGTGTTGCTCATCAGGCAGACGATCTTGTCGACGAACAGGTTCGACAGGTGCAGCTGCTCGGGCGGCTCCGGCCAGTTGCCGACGACGATGTCGAGCTTGCCGTCCTCGAGCGCGAGCTCGTAATCGAACGCGGGGCCGAGCGAGTGGAACTCGAGCGTCGCATTCGGCGCGGCCTGCCGGAAGCGCTCGACGACGGTCGGCACGAACAGCACGTTCAGATAGTCGGGGCAGCCGATCCGGTAGCAGCGGATCGACGTTGCCGGATCGAAGTTGTGCTGCTGGAACTTGATGCGCTCGATCTCGCGCAGCGCGTTCTGCACCGGCTCGAGCAGGCGCAGCCCGTATTCGGTCGGCACCATGCCGGACTTGCCGCGCACGAGCAGCGGATCGCCGGTGATGTCGCGCAGGCGCCGCAGCGCGGCGCTGATCGCCGGCTGCGACTGGTTCAGTTTGACCGCTGCGCGCGTCACGCTTCGTTCCATCAGCAGCGTATGCAGCACGCGCAGCAGGTAGGTGTCGATCGCCTCGCGTTGTTGACTCATGATTGCTCCGTTTTATATGTCCAGGCTGATCGATAGGCGGATGGGGTATATGACTTTTAATATGAACAGAAATGAGCGTCAAGTAAGGAATACGTCGAGACGGCCACGCGGGTGGCGAAAACGGGGGGTGTGAGCCGGCCCGCGTGCGTGCGGCACGCGCACATCCGGGCGGACCGGCGGGGGTGAGGCGGAGTGAATCGGGGCAAATCCGGGCAAATCGGCGTGAAGCGGTGCAAATCGGGAATGCGTCAGTCGTCGATGCGCAGCCCGACCTTGATCGTCACCTGCCAGTGAATCACCTGGTCGCCCTCGATATGGCCGCGCGTCTCGGTGACCTGGAACCAATGCAGGTTGTGCAGCGTTCCGCCCGCTTTCGAGATCGCGTTGCGGATCGCGTCGTCGCTCGATTGCCTGGACGAGCCGGTCAGTTCGATCAGCTTGTAGACGTGGTCGCTCATGATGTCCCCCTGGAGGTGTGGTGCGAGGTAAGGAAACGGGTGCGGAATGCGCCCGGCTTCTTTGAGTGATAGGTATGATGGGCGGCAAGTTCAACCCATATCGAAGACGAGGTGCAACGTGGAAGTCGGATTTTGCGGACCGGGACTGATGGGTGCGCCGATGATTCGGCATCTGCTGGCGGCGGGGCATGCGGTCACCGTCTGGAACCGCACGCGCGAGAAGGCCGATGCGCTCGCGGCCGACGGCGCGAGCGTCGTCGACACGCCGCATGAACTCGCGGCGCGCGTCGACACCGTGATGCTGTGCGTGCTCGACGCGCGCGCGGTCGGCGACGTCGTGTTCGGCACGAATGGCCTACTGAGCGGCAATGCGGCCGCGCGCCGCGTGCGGCGGATCGTCGATCACTCGAGCATTCCGCCCGGCGTCACGCGCGCGTACGCGGCGCGCGCGGCGGAACTGGGCGTCGGCTGGGTCGACGCGCCGGTGTCGGGCGGCGTGCCCGGCGCGCAGGCCGGCACGCTCGCGGTGATGGCGGGCGGCGGCGCGGCGGATCTCGATGCGGCACGGCCGCTGATCGACACGTACGCGGCGCGCATCACGCACATGGGCGACGCGGGCGCGGGGCAGACCGCGAAACTGTGCAATCAGGCGATCGTCACCGCGACGGTCACCGCGATCGCGGAAGCGGTCGGGCTCGCGCAGGCGAGCGGGATCGACGCGGCGCGGCTCGCCGAAGCGCTGGCGGGCGGCTGGGCCGATTCGGTGCTGCTGCAGACGTTCGTGCCGCGGATGACGTCGGGCGGCCATCCGCCGATCGGCGCGCTGAGCACGTTTCAGAAGGACGTCGACGCGATCGCCGACGCGGCGCGCGAGACGGGCGCGGTCATGCCGGTGTCGGGCACGGTGCAGCAGGTGCTGCGGCTCGGCGCCGCGATGGGGCTCGCGAACGCGGATTTCGCGGCGTTCATCGATATCGTGCGGCCTTGTCCGGGCGAGCGGGCGGCGTAACTGGCGGGCGCCGTTCCGATATCCGAAATGACAATGCCCGCGCGGTGAGCGCGGGCATTGTCGGCAACCGGCGGAAATCAGCCGAGCGAGCGAGGCGTCGTGTCGCCGGCGTTCTGCCGGCCGAGCCCGCTGCGCAAGCCCGCTTTCACGCCCGCACCGAATTCGGGCAGGATTTTCGCGCGCGCGCGGCTCGCGAACACGAGAAAGCCGAAGCCGTTCGCCTCGTACCAGTAGCCGCCGTTCTCGAGCCCGTCGAGCGGCTGCTCGAGCGCGTTCGCGATCGACTCGATGCAGCGCTTGCGCAGATCGGCGATCGCCGGATACGGCGGCTGCGCGCCGCGCACGCTGCAAAGAAGCACGTCCAGTCCGGGCAGCACGTGCGCATAGAGCACCGGTTCGTCCTGCGCGCGTGCGCGTGCGATCTTGGTGTCGAGCTGGGCGAACGGTTTCGAGTGGCACACGACCGCGAGGAATGATTCCTGACCATCTTGCGGTGCGCGTCGACGTTTTTTCGGGAAGGACATAAACACTCGCCTCAAAAACAATTGCAAGAAATGCGGGATTCTCATGCGACCACTCCCGGCTATGTACGCCGCATGTCGATCTTTTATAGCACACGAAATTGTGCCGCCCTTGCGAATCGACGATCGATACCTTCGCCGAACCGCGCGCCACCTGATCGACACCGTCGGCGCCCTGCGCCTGTACTGTCGGATAGTCTCCATCATAGACCCGCTTTCCCGGCGCGTGCATTCGCGTGTCATAAAAAAATCGGGACGCCATGGGCGTGCGGCGCACGCGCCGCGCACCAATGAAAAAGCCCGCACGCGGCGGGCTCGGCGGGGCGGCAGGACGTTGCCGGTCAGCGCTGCTTCAGCGAATCGCGAATCTCGCGCAGCAGCATGACGTCTTCCGGCGTCGGAGCCGGCTCGGCCGGCGCGGCTTCGTCGGGCTTGCGCAGCTTGTTGATGAATTTCACCATCAGGAAAATAATGAACGCGAGGATGATGAAGTTGATCAGCACCGTGATGAACGAGCCATAGCCGAACGCCGCGACGCCGGCCGCCTGCAGATCCTTGAACGAATCGGGGTTGCCCTTGAACGACGGCGGGATCGTGCCGAGCAGCACGAACTTGTTCGAGAAATCCAGGCCGCCCGTCACGACGCCGATGACCGGCATGATCAGGTCCTTCACGACCGAATCGACGATCTTCGAAAAAGCACCGCCGATGATCACGCCGACGGCGAGATCCATCACGTTGCCCTTGACCGCGAACTCCTTGAATTCCTTGATGATGCTCATGTGCGGCTTTCTCCTTTCGGGAATGGGGAACGCGTGCCTGGCCCAAGCACGCTGATGGCCGCATGATAGCGAACGCACCCTTATACCGAAAGTCCATCTTAACAATCTTGACAAATCGACAGGGCGACCGCGCGCAGGGTGCCGGCGCGCGGTCGTTCGCGTCAGCGGCGGATCAGGAGTCGCTCCAGTTGCTGCTGTCGTCGTTGCTGCCGAGATCGACGCCGCCGCCGCTGTCGCTGTTGTTGCCGCTATCCCAGTTGTTGTCGCCGCCGCTGCCGAGGTCGAAGCCCGGGTCGCCGTTGTCGCGATCGCGCCGGCGGCGCTCGTCGTCGACGATCACGTCGCGCTCGACCACGCGCTCGCGTCCGCCCGACATCATCTCGCCGAGCATCACGCCGGTCAGCAACCCGCCGAGCCCGCCGCCGCCTGGCTGCTGCTGGATCACGACCGGCGGTTGCTGCGGCGGATACGGCGCATAGGGCTGGCCTTGCGCGCCGGCCAGGCGTTCGGCCTCCTGCGCGTACACGGAGCCGCCCGCGGGCGCGGCCGGCTGGGCGGCCGGGTCGGGGCGACCCTCGACGCGCGCCTTCACGCTCGCGAAGCGCTGCTCGAGTTCGTCGACGCGATAGGGCGGCACCGGGTTGGGCCCGTTCGACAGCGCCTCGACGAGTTCGCGCGCCTGCGTCTCGATCGTGTCGATCTCGCCCGTCAGCGCGGCCGCGCCCGGCGACGTCGACAAGCGCGCGTCGAGCTTCAGCGGACGGATTTCGTTCAGCACGTCGGTCGCGCGCTTCAGTTGCGTGCGGCGTTCGTCGTCCGCGCGCCGGTCGTCGGTCGAGCGCGCGCGCCGCAGCGTCCAGCGCAGCACGAGCGCGATCACGCCGACGAGCACCGCGAGGCCGACCCACATTCCGGTCGACGGGCCGTGCTTCGCGTGCGGCACGTCGGCGCCGGGCGCGGCGACGGTCGTCGCCATACCGGTCTGCGCGGTCTGCGCGGCCGGCACCGCGTCGCCCGCGCGGGCGGCGTCCGCGCGCAGTTTCGCTTCGGTCTGCGCGAAGCGCGCCGGATCGGTGAAGCGCAATTGCGGATCGAGCGCCTTCGCGCGTTGCAGCTGCGCGAGCGCGTCGGCCGCACGGCCTTCGCGGTCCAGCACCTGGGCGTACAGATAGTGCGCGCGCGCGTTGTTCGGATGGGCTTCGATGACCTGCGACAACTGCGTGTCCGCGCGCTGCCAGTCGTGCTGGGCGATCGACTGATCGACCTGCTGCTGCGTCGGCAGCGCGAACGCGGCCGACGATAGCGCCAGCAACACAAAGCCGAGTGCGGCGAGAGGTTTCTTCATGGTCGAACCGGGCATGCGCGCCCGTCTCCTTGCGATCGGATGGCGCCGCCCGTCAGGCGAGGGCGGCGCGGCGATTACTGCGCCGGCGTGTCGAGCTGCTTCTTCAGCGCCGCGAGGCGATCCTCGACCGACGGTCCCTTGTTCAGATCGGCGAGCTTGTCGTCGAGCGCCTTGCCGCTCGCGACGTCGGCCGAATTCAGACGCGCGTCCGAACGCGCGTTCGACAGCGCGACCTTGTCCTCGAGCTTCTGGAAGTCCTCCGACAGGTTCTTGCCGCCGATCCCGCCGAGCGCGGTCGCCGCGACGTCCTTCGCCTGCGCGATTTCCTGCTTCGCCTGCAGGATGTTCGAGCGCGCGTTCAGGTCGTTGCGGCGCTGGCGCATGTCGGCGATCTGCTCCTTCAGCTTGTCGACCGACGGCTCGAGGGTCGCGAGCTCTTTCGCGAGCGCGTCGCGCTCGCCTTCCGCATTCGCCTGCGCGGCGAGCGCCTCGCGCGCGAGGCCTTCGTCGCCGGCCTGCAGCGCGCGCTTCGCACCGTCCTCGTACTTCTTCACCTTGTCGCCGGCCGCATCGCACTTGCTGCGCTGCGTGGCGACCTGCGCCTCGATCTCGATCAGCGAGTTCTCGGCGCGGCCGATGCTGTCGTCGAGCTCCCGCACGATCTGGCGTGCATCGCGCGACGGGTCCTGTACCGAGTCGGCCGCATCGTTGAGCAGGCCCTTGACCGTGCGCGAAATAGAGTCGAAAAGCGACATGAAATCCTCCGTGTATGAAAGACGCCGTTCAGGCGGCAGGGCGCGCGGCGGCGGGGTGTCCGGCTGGCCGCGATGCCGGCGGATATTACACCACCGGATCCCTTAAATACGGCTTAAACGCCTGATATCAAGCGGCGCGGGCCGGCCGCGCCTGCGGCCAAAATAGCGCGCCATGCGCGCTGGTGCGGGAATTTTTACAAAAAATCGCAAAGCGGGCCGGGCGATTTCATTAAAATGCGCTGTCACGTCGCGGGAACGGATCGCCGCGCGGCGGGGTCTGTCGACGTGATACTCACCACGACGCTACCACTTCAGATCCGATCGTGCATGCGTCCCGCATGCGTCCGAGGGCCCCACGCGCCCGCCATTCCGACATGCCTATCATTAAACGACCGTCTTCCTCCAGCTCCCGGCAAGAGCCTCACTATTCGATGCGCCGCTCGCCGTCCGGGGCCTACTATCCCGATGACGATGATCGCGCCGCGCGCAGCGCGCCGCGCTCCGCCGGCCGCTCGTTCGGCTCGCGCGTCGCGCTCTGGTTCGTGGGGCTCGTCATCGTCGCGGCGATCGTCGGCGCGCTGATCGTCGGCTATGCGCTCGTCGTGATGGCGCCGCAGCTGCCGTCGCTCGACGCGCTGACGAACTATCAGCCGAAGGTGCCGCTGCGCATCTACACGGCCGATCACGTGCTGATCGGCGAATTCGGCGAGGAGCGCCGCAGCCTCGTGCGCTTCCAGGACATCCCCGACGTGCAGAAGAAGGCGGTGCTCGCGATCGAGGACTACCGCTTCTACGAGCACGGCGGCGTCGACTTCGTCGGCATCCTGCGCGCGGGCGTCGCGGACATCCTGCACGGCGGCGCGCGGCAGGGCGCGAGCACGATCACGATGCAGGTCGCGCGCAACTTCTTCCTGTCGAGCGAGAAGACGTACACGCGCAAGATCTACGAGATGCTGCTCGCGTACAAGATCGAGCGCGCGCTGACGAAGGACCAGATTCTCGAGCTGTACATGAACCAGATTTATCTGGGCCAGCGCGCGTACGGCTTCGCGGCCGCCGCGCGCGTGTATTTCGGCGAGGATCTGAAGGACGTCACGCTCGCGCAGGCCGCGATGCTCGCGGGGCTGCCGAAGGCGCCGTCCGCGTACAACCCGATCGTCAATCCGAAGCGCGCGAAGGTGCGGCAGGAGTACATCCTGAAGCGGATGCTCGAGCTCGGCTACATCACGCAGGCGCAGTATCAGCAGGCGATCGACGAGCCGATCCGCACGCGCACGCCGGGCAACCAGTATCAGGTGCACGGCGAATACGTGTCGGAGATGGTGCGGCAGATGATGTATGCGCAGTACAAGGACGAGACGTACACGCGCGGCCTGACCGTCACGACGACGATCAACGCGGCCGACCAGGAGGCCGCGTACCAGGCGGTGCGCCGCGGGATTCTCGACTACGAGCGCCGCCACGGCTATCGCGGGCCCGAGGGCTTCGTCGCGCTGCCGGCGGCCGGCGACGATCGCGACGAGGCGATCGACGACGCGCTCGCCGATCATCCGGACAACGGCGACCTGCAGTCGGCGGTCGTGATCACGGCCGCGCCGAACGCGGTGCAGGTGCAGTTCGTCGGCGGCGCGGTGACGGCGATCGGCCGCGCGGGGCTCGGCTTCGTCGCGGGTGCGCTGAGCCCGCGCGCGTCCAACGCGTTGCGGATCAAGCCGGGCTCGATCGTGCGCGTGATGAAGGACGCGAAGGCGAACTGGCAGATCGTGCAGTTGCCGCAGGTCGAAGGCGCGCTCGTCGCGATCGCGCCGCAGGACGGCGCGATCCGCTCGCTCGTCGGCGGCTTCGACTTCAACCAGAGCAAGTTCAACCACGTGACGCAGGCGTGGCGGCAGCCGGGCTCGTCGTTCAAGCCGTTCATCTACTCGGCGTCGCTCGACAAGGGGCTTGGGCCGGCGACGATGATCGACGACGCGCCGCTGTATTTCCCGCCGAGCGTGCCGGGTGGCGACGCGTGGGAGCCGAAGGACGACGACCAGCCGGAAGGCCCGATGACGATGCGCGCCGCGCTGGAGAAGTCGAAGAACCTCGTGTCGATCCGGATCCTCGCGTCGATCGGCACGCAGTACGCGCAGCAGTACGTGACGCAGCGCTTCGGCTTCGATCCGGCGAAGACGCCGCCGTACCTGCCGATGGCGCTCGGCGCGGGGCTCGTCACGCCGCTGCAGCTCGCGACCGGCTACGCGGTGTTCGCGAACGGCGGCTACAAGGTCGAACCGTACCTGATCGCCGAAGTCGACGACGCGCACGGCCAGCCGCTGCAGAAGGCGCAGCCGGTGGTCGCGGGCAGCACCGCGCCGCGCACGATCGAAGGGCGCAACGCGTACGTGATGACGAGCCTGCTGCACTCGGTCGCGACCGCGGGCACGGGCGCAGGCTCGAACGTGCTCGGCCGCGGCGACCTCGCGGGCAAGACGGGTACGACGAACGAAGCGAAGGACGGCTGGTTCGCCGGTTATCAGCAGTCGCTCGTCGCGGTCGCGTGGATGGGCTACGACCAGCCGAAGAGCCTCGGCAGCCGCGAATTCGGCGCGCAGCTCGCGTTGCCGATCTGGATCAACTACATGCGCACCGCGCTGCAGGGCGTGCCCGACGAGCAGATGCCGGTGCCGGACGGCGTGACCGACGTCGACGGCGAGCTGTATTACGCGGACCGCACGCCGGGCAACGGCTTCGTCGCGAACGTCGACATCAATCCGCAGGCGAACGCGATCAGCGCGAGCGACGCGCTCGGCGCGACCGGCGAGGCCGGTCTGGCACCGCCGCCGCCGCCGCCGGTCACGCCGGAGGAGAAGCAGAAGATCATGGACATGTTCCAGAACTGATCCAGATCGATGCCGGCCGCGCGCCTGCGCGCGGCTCACGAGACGGCGGCCGCGTGTTGCGGGCCGCCGTTTTTTTTCCTGCCGCGGAATCGGGGCTTCAGCGCATCAGCCGCGCATGCGCGAGATGCATGCCGAGCGTGACCGGATCCGTGTTCGTGCCGGACAGCAGCACGCCGACCCGCTTGCCCTGCAGCGTTTCGCGCAGCGGCCCGAGCAGCGCGGCCATCGCGGCCGCGCACGCGGGCTCGACCGCCAGCTTCAGATGCGTGAACAGATAGAGCATCGCCGCGCGCAGCGCGTCGTCCGGCACGGTGACGATCTGCTCGAGGTGGCGCCGGCACAGCGTATAGCTGTACTCCTCGGTGTGCGGCGCCATCAGCGAGTCGGCGATCGTGCGCATCGCGCTCATGTGGATCGTGTGGTTCGCCGCGAAGCTGCGGCTCATCGCGTCGGCGCCCTCGGGCTCGACGCCGTACACGCGCACGCGCGGATTCGCGAGCCGCAGCGCGGTCGACACGCCGGCCGCGAGGCCGCCGCCGCCGATCGGCACGATCACCGCATCGAGGTCGGGCGCCTGCGTCGCCCATTCGTAGCCGAGCGTCGCGGTGCCGAGAATCGTGTGGTAGCCGTTGAACGGATGGATGAAGAAGCGGCCTTCCTCGGCCTCGATCCGCCGCACGATGTCGAACGCCTGCGACGCGCTCGCCGCGAGCACGACCTCCGCGCGGAACTGCTTGCATTGCGCGATGCGCGTCGGGCTCGCGGTGTGGAACATCACGACCTTCGCGCTGCTGCCGAGCCGCATCGCCGCGTACGCGACCGCCGCCGCGTGATTGCCGGCCGACACGCAGGTCACGCCGGCGTTCTTGCGCGCCTCGTCGAGCGCGAGCAGATGCGTGAACGCGCCGCGCGCCTTGAAGCTGCCGCTCGCCTGCAGCAGCTCGAACTTGAAGTTCACGTGCGTGCCTTCGAGCGACGGCAGATCCGCGCGCTCGAACACGGGCGTGCGCGCGACCCACGGCGACAGCGCGAAGTGCTGCGCGGCGATCGCGTCGAGCGTCGGGATCGGTTCGCCGTCGATCGTGTGCGCGGGGCTGGGCTGGGTAGTCGACATGGGCCTGGCAGGTGGGGTGGGCCGGCCCGCGCGGACGCGAGCCGGCTAAAGAAGCCGGCTCAGTGCGCGCCGGCGCCGACGGACAGGCTGCGGACGAACTTGCGCAGGAACTGCTCGCATGCCGCGAGCTGCGCGAGCTCGACGTACTCGTTCGGCTTGTGCGCCTGCTCGATGTTGCCCGGCCCGCAGACGATGCTCGGAATGCCCGCGCGCTCGAAGAGGCCGGCCTCGGTGCCGTATGCGACCTTGCGCTTGCTCTGGTCGGCGGTGAGCGCGCGCACGAGCTGCGTGATCGCGGCCTGCTCGGTCGCATCGAGCCCCGGCGCGGACGCGATCTTCGAGAACTCGATCGCCGCGTTCGGATGCTCGCGGCGCATCTGCGGCAGCAGCGTGTCGTGCGCGTACGCTTCGATGCGCGCGAAGATCGGCTCGGGATCGAGCGTCGGCAGATTGCGGAACTCGAACGCGAACCGGCATTCGGCTGGCACCGTGTTGATGGCGTTGCCGCCCTGGATCGTGCTCGTCTGCGCGGTCGAGAACGGCACGTCGTACAGCTCGTCGAACGGGCCCTGCGTGCGGAACTGGTCGGCGACGTCGCGGATATGGCAGATCAGCCGCGCCGCGTATTCGATCGCGTTCAACCCCTTCGGCGTCAGCGACGAATGCGCGGCATGGCCGCGCACGCAGCAGTTGTATGCGTTGATGCCCTTGTGCGCGATGATCGGCCGCATGCTGGTCGGCTCGCCGACGATGCAGCCGGCAGGCTTGACGCCGCGCTTCACGAGATCCTCGATCATCAGCGGCGCGCCCGCGCAGCCGACTTCCTCGTCGTACGACAGCGCGAAATGGATCGGCTGCGCGAGCTGCGTCGCGAGCATCTCCGGCAACAGCGCGAGCGCCGCGCCGATGAAGCCCTTCATGTCGCAGGTGCCGCGGCCGTACAGGCGGTCGTCGCGGATCTCGGGGCGGAACGGATCGCTGTCCCACGCCTGGCCGTCGACGGGCACGACGTCGGTGTGTCCGGACAGCACGATGCCGCCGTTCGTCGCGCCGTCGTGCGCGGGGATCGTCGCGAACAGGTTCGCCCAGCCGCCGCGCGGGTCGTGCGTGAGCGTCGACGCGATACCCAGCGCCGCAAGCGCGTCGCGGACGGTTTCGATGAGGCCGAGGTTCGGCACGCGGCTCGTCGTGTCCATCGACACGAGCCGTTCGATCCACGGAAGGCTGACGAGGGAAGGGGCGCTCGGATCGGCGGCGGACTGCGCCGGCGCGTCGAGGGTGGACATGGTTGAACTCCGGGTTGAACGCTGTCTGACGATAGCGAAAATCATACCGAAAAACCCTGACGACCGCCCGCTCCGGCTACGGTGCGGCGCAGCATCCGCGCGGCGTCGAGCGGGCCCCGCGGCGCGCGGCGGACCGGCTTGCGGGCCGTGCGCGCAGCCCGTGCGCGCCCGGCCCGCCTGCACTCAGCGCGCGGCCGCCGCGCCTTGCCGGGTCGGCTGCCCGAGCGCGCGCAGCGTCTCCTTGATCGTCGACACGCGGATCGCGAGGTCCGGCGTGCGCGTCTCGATGCGCAGCCGGTCCTGCCCGGCGAGCTTGATGTGCCGGTGCTTCTGCACCATCTCGATGATCCGCATCGGGTCGATCGGCGGGTTCGGCACGAACTGCAGCCCGATCGCGCCTTCGCTCGCGTCGATCTTCGAGATGCCGAGCGGCTTCGCGGCGAGCCTGAGCCGATGCGTCTCGACGAGCGCGTGCGCCTGCGGCGGCATCTTGCCGAAGCGGTCGATCAGCTCCTCCTGAATGCCGTCGATCGCGTCGCCGAACTCGCAGTTCGCGAGCCGCTTGTACATCGACAGTCGTTCCTGCACGTCGCCGCAGTAGTCGGCCGGCAGGATCGCGGGCGTGTGCAGGTTGATCTCGGTCGTCGCGGCGAGCGGCGCGGTCAGATCCGGCTCCTTGCCGTTCTTCAGCGCCTTCACCGCGTCGTTCAGCATCTCGGTATAGAGCTGGAAACCGATCTCGTGGATCTCGCCCGACTGCTTGTCGCCGAGCACCTCGCCGGTGCCGCGGATCTCGAGGTCGTGCATCGCGAGATAGAAGCCGGAGCCGAGCTCCTCCATCTGCTGGATCGCCTCGAGCCGGCGCTGCGCCTGCTTCGTGAGCGCCTGCGGATCGTGCACGAGCAGATACGCGTAGGCCTGGTGATGCGAGCGGCCGACGCGTCCGCGCAGCTGGTGCAGTTGCGCGAGACCGAACTTGTCCGAGCGGTGCATGATGATCGTGTTCGCGCTCGGCACGTCGATGCCGGTCTCGATGATCGTCGTGCACAGCAGCACGTTCGCGCGCTGGCCGACGAAGTCACGCATCACGCGCTCGAGCTCGCGTTCGTGCATCTGGCCGTGCGCGATCGCGATCCGCGCCTCGGGCACGAGCGCCTCGAGCATCTTCATCCGGCTCTCGATCGTCTCGACCTCGTTGTGCAGGAAGTACACCTGGCCGCCGCGCTTCAGCTCGCGCAGCATCGCCTCGCGGATCACGCTTTCCTCCTCGCGCCGCACGAACGTCTTGATCGCGAGGCGCTTCTGCGGCGCGGTCGCGATCACCGAGAAGTCGCGCAGGCCCTCGAGCGCCATTCCGAGCGTGCGCGGGATCGGCGTCGCGGTCAGCGTCAGCACGTCGACCTCCGCGCGCAGCGCCTTCAGCGCCTCCTTCTGGCGCACGCCGAAGCGATGCTCCTCGTCGATGATCACGAGCCCGAGCCGTTTGAACTGCACGTCCGACGACAGCAGTTTGTGCGTGCCGATCACGATGTCGACGCTGCCTTCGTTGATCTGCTTGATCGCCGCGCTCACTTCCTTCGCGGTCTTGAAGCGCGACAGCTCGACGACCCGCACCGGCCAGTCCGCGAAGCGGTCGATGAAGGTCTGCGTGTGCTGCTCCGCGAGCAGCGTCGTCGGCGACAGCAGCGCGACCTGCTTGCCGCCCATCACCGCGATGAACGCCGCGCGCAGCGCGACCTCGGTCTTGCCGAAGCCGACGTCGCCGCACACGAGCCGGTCCATCGGCTTGCCGCTCGTCATGTCGCCGATCACCGCGGCGATCGCGGCGGCCTGGTCCGGCGTTTCCTCGAAGCCGAAGCTCTCCGCGAACTTCACGTAGTCGCGCGGCTCGAGCGCGAACGCGTGGCCTTCGCGCGCGGCGCGGCGCGCATACAGGTTCAGGAGCTCGGCCGCCGTGTCGCGAATCTGCTGCGCGGCCTTGCGCTTCGCGCGCTCCCACTGGCCGGAGCCGAGCGCGTGCAGCGGCGCGCTGTCCGGATCGGCGCCGCTGTAGCGCGAGATCACGTGCAGTTGCGCGACCGGCACGTAGAGCTTGCTGTCGCCCGCGTATTCGAGATGCAGGAATTCCGTTTCGCCTTCGCCGAGATCCATCGACACGAGGCCGAGATAGCGGCCGATCCCGTGCTGCGCATGGACGATCGGGTCGCCTTCCTTCAGCTCGGACAGGTCGCGCACCATCGCGTCGACGTTGCTCGCCTGCTCCTGGCGGCGGCGCCCCGCGCGGCGCGCGAGCGCGCCGTACAGCTCGGTCTCGGTGACGATCGCGTAGCCTTCGCCCGGCACCGAGAAGCCGCTCGTGAGCGGCGCGACGCCGAGCGCGAAGCGTTCGTCGCTTTCGAGCCAGCCCGCGAAGTGATCGTTCGACACGGGCCGCAGCCGGTTCTCGGCGAGCAGCTGCGAGATCGTCTCGCGGCGGCCCGCCGATTCGACGGTCATCAGCACGCGCTTGCCGGAGGTCTCGACGAACGCGCGCAGCGCGGCGAGCGGATCGTCCGCGTGGCGGTCGACCGACAGCTCGGGCAGCGCGGCCGCCCAGCCGCCGGCCGGCTGCGCGGCGAGTACGACCCGCGCGAACGGCTTCGCGAACGCGAAGAAATCCTCGTCCGACAGGAACAGGCGCGACGGCTCGAGGATCGGCCGATCGCGGTCGTGCGACAGGAACGCATGGCGCTGCTTCGTATCGGCGGTGAAGCGGCGGATCGACGCGTCGAGGTCGCCCGCGAACACGAGATGCGCGCGTTCCGGCAGATAGTGGAAGAGGGTGGCGGTCTCGTCGAAGAACAGCGGCAGATAGTATTCGATGCCCGCCGACGGCACGCCGTTGCCGATGTCCTTGTAGATCGGCGCGCGGCTCGGGTCGCCTTCGAACGTCTCGCGCCAGCGGCTCCTGAACGCGGTGCGCGCGGCCTCGTCGAACGGGAACTCGCGGCCCGGCAGCAGCCGGACGTCGCGCACCGGGTAGAGGCTTCTCTGCGTATCCGGATCGAACGCGCGGATCGAGTCGACCTGATCGTCGAACAGGTCGATCCGGTACGGCAGCGGCGAGCCCATCGGGAACAGGTCGATCAGCGAGCCGCGCACGCAGTATTCGCCGGGCCGCACGACCTGGCTCACGTGCTCGTAGCCGGCGAGCGTCAACTGCGCCTTCAGCTTCGCCTCGTCGAGCCGCTCGCCCTGCGTGAACGCGAACGTATAGGCGGCGAGGAACGACGCGGGCGGCATCCGGTACAGCGCGGTCGTCGCGGGCACGAGCAGGATGTCGCAGCGGCCTTCGCCGAGATCGTGCAGCGTCGCGAGCCGCTCGGACACGAGATCCTGGTGCGGCGAGAACGTGTCGTACGGCAGCGTTTCCCAGTCCGGCAGCAGACGCACGCGCGCGTCGGGCGAAAAATAGCCGATCTCCTGCGACAGGCGCTGCGCGTCGACCGCGTTCGCGCAGATCACCGCGAGAAGCGGCACCTGCTGGCGATGGTCGGCGAGGTAGCGGGCGATCGCGAGCCCGTCGGAGCAGCCGTGCGCGCCGTCGAAGACGAAACGCTGGCCCGGCTTCACGAGCGCGACGGGGGAGGCGGACGAAGGAGAGGCGTGGTCTGGCATAAGGGGCGGAGTAACGGAGCCAAGTAGCGGGGCCAAGTAGCGGAGCGGGGTCACGTGCGTCGCGCGCGTGTTGCGCGCCGGCCGGGACGAAAGACCTATTATAAAATCCGCATTTCGATTTCACCTTTCCGGCGTTCGCTTCCGTGACTCCCCGACTCTTCGCCCTGATTCCCTGCGCCGGCACGGGCAGCCGCTCCGGCTCGGCCGTGCCGAAGCAATACCGCACGCTCGCCGGGCGCGCGCTGCTGCACTATACGCTCGCCGCGTTCGACGCGTGCAGCGAGTTCTCGCAGACGCTCGTCGTGCTCGCGCCCGACGACACGCATTTCGACGCGCGTCGCTTCGCGGGGCTGCGCTTCGCGGTGCGCCGCTGCGGCGGCGCGTCGCGGCAGGGGTCGGTGCTGAACGGGCTGCTGGCGCTCGCGGCGTTTGGCGCGGCGGACCACGACTGGGTGCTGGTGCACGACGCCGCGCGGCCCGGCATCACGCCGCAGCTGATTCGCGCGCTGATCGCGGCGCTGAAGGACGACCCGGTCGGCGGGATCGTCGCGCTGCCGGTCGCGGATACGTTGAAACGCGTGCCGGCCGGCGGCGACGCGATCGCGCGCACGGAGCCGCGCGACGGCCTGTGGCAGGCGCAGACGCCGCAGATGTTCCGGATCGGCATGCTGCGCGACGCGATCCAGTCCGCGCAGCGGCAGGGCCACGACCTGACCGACGAGGCGAGCGCGATCGAATGGACGGGGCATACGCCGCGCGTCGTGCAGGGCAGCCTGCGCAACTTCAAGGTCACCTATCCGGAAGACTTCGATCTCGCGGAAGCGATCCTCGCGCGCGGCCAGAGCGCCGCGTGATCTCCTGACACTCACACGAACTCGATCGGAACACGCATGGATTTCAGAATCGGACAAGGCTACGACGTGCATCAGCTCGTCGAAGGACGGCCGCTCATCATCGGCGGCGTGACGATTCCTTACGAACGCGGCCTGCTCGGCCACTCGGACGCCGACGTGCTGCTGCACGCGATCACCGACGCGCTGTTCGGCGCGGCGGCGCTCGGCGACATCGGCCGCCACTTCTCGGACACCGACGCCGCGTACCTCGGCGCGGACAGCCGCGCGCTGCTGCGCGAATGCGTCGCGCGCGTGAAGGCGGCGGGCTTCGCGATCCAGAACGTCGACAGCACGGTGATCGCGCAGGCGCCGAAGCTCGCGCCGCACATCGACGCGATGCGTGCGAACATCGCGGCCGATCTCGGGCTGCCGATCGAGCGCGTGAACGTGAAGGCGAAGACGAACGAGAAGCTCGGCTATCTCGGCCGCAAGGAAGGGATCGAGGCGCAGGCCGCGACGCTGCTCGTGCGCGCTTGATCGTGATCTGATGCCGTGACCCGACGCGCGACCCGACGCGCGGATCGCGCGTCGCCCGCGATGCTCAGCCTTCCGCCGCGATCACCTGCGCGGCGGCGTTGATCACCGACGCGATGCGACCGACGTCGCGCAGCTGCGTGACGGTCATCCCTTGTTCGCTCTTCAGCAGCGCATAGTGCGACTTCACGCAGAAGTGGCACTTGCCGACGATCGACGCGGCGAGCGCATACATCTCGAACTTGCGCTTGTCGACGCCGCCGTGCGACGCATACGCGCCCATCCGCAGCTCCGCGCGCTGGGTCTTCAGGTCGGCGTCGTCGGCCATCTCGACATACGGATACCACGCGTTGTTCATCCCCATCAGCGCGGCCGCGGTCAGCGCCGCGTTCGTCTCTTCGGGCGACAGCACGCCGGCTTCGCGGATCGTCTTCACGATGAACGTGCTCTTCGCCGCGAAGGCCGCCGCGAGCGCGACGCCGACCGCGTCGGTGCCTTCGAGCGACGAGCGCGCGATCGTGCCGTCGAGGTTCAGGCGGATGTCCTTCGCGTAGTCGGGAGTATGCGCCTTAATCGATTCGATGAATTCCATTGATATCTCCTATGGGTTGGCCGTTAAAAAAGCCCGCGGGCGAGAGGCGCGCCGCGGGCTTTCGTGCATCGACGCTTACAGCGTCGCGCCGCCGATTGCGCGGTTGCACGGGCAGAGTTCGTCCGTTTGCAGGCCGTCGAGGATACGCAGGATTTCCGACGGGCTACGGCCGACGTTCAGGTTGTTGACCGACACGTGCTGGATCGTGTTGTCCGGGTCGACGATGAACGTTGCGCGCAGTGCGACGCCGGCGTCCTTGTCGCGCACGCCGAGCTGGTCGATCAGCTCGCCCTTCACGTCGCCGAACGAGTAGTGGTTCAGCTTGTCCAGATCCTTGTGCTCACGGCGCCATGCGAGCTTCACGAACTCGTTGTCCGAGCTGCCGCCGAGCAGCACCGCGTCGCGCTCTTCGAACTGCTTCGTGAGCTTCGCGAACTCGACGATTTCCGTCGGGCACACGAACGTGAAATCCTTCGGGTAGAAATAGATGATCTTCCACTTGCCCGGGAACGACTCTGCGGTGATCGTCTCGAAGGCCGACTGGCCGTTTTCCTCGTGGTGATTGAAGCCCGGCTTCGCGGCTTCAACGGCAAACGCTTCGAGTTTATCGCCGACGGTTTTCATGCGGATGACTCCTGTATGAGGGTGGGAAGAACTGCTTGAACCAGGTTACTTCGGTGCTGCAACGAGCATGTGACAGCGTTGCGGATGACTATAACACTATTGATTTATATCATCAATAGATTTTAACTAATGTCCGTCATAGGAATTTTCAAAGATGCCGATAGCCGGGGCCGGGCGCGGCGTTCCGTGACCTTGCGTGAGGTCAGGCGGCCGCGCGCGCGCGGTCGCCGGGGAATTCGAGCGTGACTTCGAGCCCCGGCTCGGGGCTGCGGTTGCGCAGGCGCAGCGCGCCGCGATAGCGGCCGACGAGGCGAAGCACGATCGCCATCCCGAGGCCCGTGCCGTCCGCCTTGCTGCGCGCGGCGTCGACGCGGTAGAACGGCCGCATCACGAGCGGAAGCTGATCGTCGGGGATGCCCGGGCCTTCGTCGCTGACCGACAGTTCGACGCGCGTGTGCGACACGCGCGTCTCGAGCGTGATGCGCGCGACGCCGTCGAGCCGGCTCTGGCCGTACTTGCGTGCGTTCTCGATCAGATTGCCGATCACGCGGCGCATGTCGGTCTCGTCGGCCTCGATGATCGCGGCGGGCGCGAGGCGCGTGCGGATCTCGACGCCGTCCTCGCCCGACACGCGCGCGGCCACTTCCTGCGCGATCGTCGACAGGTCGACCGGCTCCGGC
Source organism: Burkholderia guangdongensis (assembly GCF_013403875.1). Lineage (GTDB taxonomy): Bacteria > Pseudomonadota > Gammaproteobacteria > Burkholderiales > Burkholderiaceae > Burkholderia > Burkholderia guangdongensis. The sequence goes on from NZ_JACBNX010000017.1 coordinate 77,417, forward strand.
GTGCGCTGCGTCGGGCGTGCGTAGTCGATGAATGCGGCGATGATGCGGTCCATCTGCTCGATGTCGTCGACCATCGCGTCCTTCGTCGCTTGATCGGACGGGCTCATCTCCGTCTCGAGCCGCAACCGCGCGAGCGGCGTGCGCAGGTCGTGCGAGATGCCGGCGAGCATCAGCGCGCGGTCGGCCTCGAGCTGCTCGAGGTCGCGCACCATCTGGTTGAAGCTGCGGTTCGTGTCGGCCGCGACGCCCATCCCGCGCTCGGGCAGCAGCTCGGGCGCCTGGCCGGAGCCGACCTTGCGCGCGGCGGTTGCGAGCCGCGCGAACGGCCGGTTCACGAGGCTCGTGATGAACGCGGAACCGAACAGCGACAGCCCGAGCGCGAACAGCCCCCAGCCGGCCCATTGCAGGCCGGTGACGGTGTCGAGCTGGTCGCGGTCGAGCGCGACCCAGTAATCGTCGTCGTCGATCTTGAAGCTGATCCACACGCCGGGGATGTCGTTGACCGACTGTGCGATGACGGTGTCGTCGCCCAGGCGGCTGCGAATGTCGTGCTCGATCAGCCGGTTCAGCGATTCGTCGGGCTGCAGCTTGAACTTGTCCGTTTTCTCGCGCGGATACACGCGCACGCCTTCGTTGCTCTCGAGATCCTGCAGCAGCGCGCGGCGCAGGTCGGGATCGGAGTAGAGCAGCGCGGTGCGCGTGAGCTTGACGATCGCGACGAGCTGCAGCGCGACGCGCTGCGCGCGCGGCTCGCGCTCGATCACGCGAAAGCTCTGGAACCACGCGGCGAGGCTGACCGAGATCAGCAGCGCGATCAGCAGGAAGGTGCGCCAGAACAGCCCGCCGAAGGCGATCGTCAGGAGGCGCCGGTTGATACGCATAAAGCGGACTGTCCGTCTGGCGAGAGAAACGGGAAACGCGCCGGGCGGCGCGTCAGCGCGCGCGCCGCGGCGCCGGACCCGACGAGGCCCGGCCCGGCGCGGCGCGCGGAATACGCACCACGCACCGGCAGCGGCGCGCCATCAGGCCGCGCCGTCCGGGATGAACACGTAGCCGAGGCCCCAGACTGTCTGGATGAAGCGCGGGCTGCCGGGGTCGGGCTCGATCAGCTTGCGCAGGCGCGAGATCTGCACGTCGAGGCTGCGATCGAACACTTCGTATTCGCGGCCGCGCGCGAGCTCCATCAGCTTCTCGCGCGACAGCGGCTGGCGCGGATGGCGCGCGAACACCTTCAGCACCGAGAATTCGCCGGTCGTCAGCGGAATCTCCTGGCCGGACTTCGTCAGCGTGCGCGTCGCGAGATTCAGCGAGAACTCGCCGAACTCGAACACCTCGGTGGTTTCCGACGGCGCGCCCGGTAGCTCGGCCGGCGCCTGGCGGCGCAGCACAGCGTGGATGCGCGCGACGAGCTCGCGCGGATTGAACGGCTTCGGCAGATAGTCGTCGGCGCCCATCTCGAGACCGACGATGCGATCGACATCCTCGCCCTTCGCGGTCAGCATGATGATCGGCGTGCGGTCGTTGCTGCCGCGCAGGCGGCGGCAGATCGACAGGCCGTCCTCGCCGGGCAGCATCAGGTCGAGCACGAGCAGATCGAAACGCTCGCGCACCCAGAGCTTGTTCATCGCGGTCGCGTTCTCGGCGACGTACACGTTGAAGCCCTGCTCGCCGAGGTAGCGGCGCAGCAGATCGCGCAGGCGCGGATCGTCGTCGACGACGAGAATCTTGGAGGGGTTTTTCGTTTCCATGAACGCATCTTATCGCGATTGGGGAAAGTCGCGCGGGCGGGCGATTTTGCGCGTTACAGTCAGTTACAAAATTTACCCGTGGTATGACGCAGAGTAAAGGCACGCTATAGAGATTCCTTTACTCACGGTGCGCATTCGGTGGATACTCGCTGCACTCGATAATCATGGTTTGCATAGTCGATTTCCGCAGTGTTTTCCCAGTACCCGAGGTAGCCGGTTGACGCGTGACGAAGGGAACAAAACGACCCAAGAAGCGAGGACGGTCATGCGATCTATCCGGATTGCACTGATGCTGACGATCGCGCTTGCCGGTCTGAATGCGTCGCACGTAGTGTGGGCCCAGCGTCCCGAGCCGGACGCGCCGCGCAAATTGCCGCGCAGGTCCGAACGCCAGGAGCGCCCGATCGCGCACCCGGTCGAGCGTTTGCCTGTCGCGTCCGCTGTCACGCGTTCGCCGGTGCCGCCCGCGCTCGAGCAGCGTCGCTTCGACGGGCACATGACGCCCGAAGAGCGTCATCTGCTGCGCCAGCATATCGAGGACGCGGTTCGCGAACTCTACAAGCGTTGATGCCGCCTGCCGCGCGGCGTCCGTCGCGCGGAAAGAATCCGTAGCAATTTCCCCGTCAACTTCGATGCCGCGCGTGCCGTTGAACCGGCACGCGCGCCGCATGGCGCGATCCTTCAATGCCGGAAGGCGGGAGCCGACGACGATGACGAGTCACGCGAACGCGAACGCGGCCGGGCAGGGACTATCGCCCGAGATGCAAACGCCCGTCGACGAGGACGACGCACTGTTCTTCCTGACGCGCACCGGCTTTTCGCCGGCGCCCGCCGACGTCGCGCGCCTCGTCGGGATGAGCCGCGCGCAGGTGGTTGCGGACGCACTCGGCAACGCGCGGCAGACGCCCGTCACCGCGTGGCCCGCGTGGACGTCGACGCTGCCGCCGTCGCGCGCGCAGCGCCAGGCGATGACGTCCGACATGCGGCGCGACGAGCAGCGCGAGCGCAATCAACATTACGATGCGTTACGCGCGGCGTGGGTGGGCGAGATGATCGCGACGCCGTCGCCGCTGACCGAGCGCATGACGTTGTTCTGGCACGGCCACTTCACGTCGGGGCAGGACAAGGTGCCGTACCCGCAGACGATGGCCGCGCAGCACGCGCTGCTGCGCCGCGAGGCGCTCGGCAATTTCGGCGCGATGCTGCACGACGTCGCGAAGGATCCGGCGATGCTGCAGTATCTCGACGGCGCGAGCAACCGCAAGGGGCGGCCGAACGAGAATTTCGCGCGCGAGGTGATGGAGCTGTTCACGCTCGGCGAAGGCCATTACACGCAGCGCGACGTGGCCGAGGCCGCGCGTGCGCTGACCGGCTGGAGCGTCGACCCCGACACGCTGCGCTTCGCCGCGCGGCCCGACTGGCACGACGCCGGCGACAAGACGATCCTCGGCGTGACGGGGCCGTTCGACGGCGACGGCTTTCTCGACATCCTGCTCGCGCGCCCGGAGACCGCATCGTTCGTGTCGGGCAAGCTGTGGCGCGAGTTCGTGTCCGACACGCCCGATTCGGCTGAACTCGCGGCTGAACTCGCGGCCGAACTCGCGACCGAACACGCGGCTGCGCGCGCGACGGTCGCCGCGCGCTTTCGCGACAGCGGCTACGATATCCGCGCGGCGCTCGCTGCGCTGTGGTCGACCGACGCGTTCTGGGATGCCGGCAATCGCGGCGTGCTGGTGAAGTCGCCGGCGGAGTTCGTCGTCGGTACGGTGCGCACGTTCGACGTGAGCTACGGCGACGCGGCGATGCTCGCGAACACGGTGCGCGCGCTCGGCCAGAACCTGTTCGAGCCGCCGAACGTCAAAGGCTGGCCGGGCGGCACGACATGGATCAACAGCACGACGCTGCTCGCGCGCAAGCAGTTCGTCGAGCAATTGTTCCGCGCGACCGAGACGGCCGGCGTGCGTCCGATGGCGGCTTCGGTGGCTTCGGCGGCCGGCGCCATGACCCGCGCGCCGCAGGACATGGCCTCGGGTCAACGGATGCCCGCGAAGCCGGCGCCGCGCGGCGGGCTGCGCTTCGATCTCGAGCGCTGGCTCGCGACGTTCCGCGCGCGGCCGCAGATGCCGACGACGCTGTCGACGGAGTTGCAGCTCCAGCATGCGTTACTGCAGGTGTCGCCGGTCGCGGCGATCGACACTGGTTCGACCGGCAGCGCGTATCTCGAGGCGCTGCTGATGGATCCGGCCTATCAACTGAAATGACGACGACCCGATGCGCCGGCGCGCACGCCGCGCTACCGGCCGGAGATGGATGATGAACCGACGCGATTTCCTGACGCTGACGGGCGCCGCCGCGACCGCGGGCGTTTCGGTCTGGCTGCCGGATGCGGCGGTGGCGGCGGCGCTGCCCGGCGCGCAGCCGTCGGCCGGTTACGCGAACACGCTGATCCTCGTCGAGCTGAAGGGGGGCAACGACGGTCTGAACACCGTCGTGCCGTATGCCGATCCGCTCTACTACACGCTGCGCCGGAGCATCGGCATCAAGCGCGACCAGGTGTTGCAGATCGACGAGCGCACCGGGCTGCATCCGGCGCTCGCGCCGCTGCTGCCGCTATGGCGCGACCGGCAGCTCGCGATCGTGCAGGGCGTCGGCTATCCGCAGCCGAACCTGTCGCATTTCCGCTCGATCGAGATCTGGGATACCGCGTCGCGCGCCGATCAGTATCTGCACGAAGGCTGGCTCACGCGCACGTTCGCGCAGGCGCCGGTGCCGGCCGGTTTCGCGGCCGACGGCGTCGTGCTCGGCAGCGCCGAGATGGGGCCGATGTCGAACGGCGCGCGCGCAATCGCGCTCGTCAATCCGGCGCAGTTCATCCGCGCGGCGCGGCTCGTCGAGCCGATCGCGCTGCGCGAGCGCAATCCGGCGCTCGCGCACATCATCGACGTCGAGAACGACATCGTGAAGGCCGCCGACCGGCTGCGCCCGCGCGGCGGGATGCGCGCGTTCAACACTGCGTTTCCGGGCGGTGCGTTCGGCACGTCGGTGAAGACCGCGATGCAGGTGCTCGCCGCGTGCGACACGCCGGGGGCGAGCGCGCAGGGCGGGGCGGCGCCGAATGGCGTTGCGCAGAACGGTGTCGCGGTGCTGCGCCTGACGCTGAATGGCTTCGATACGCACCAGAACCAGCCGGGTCAGCAGGCGTCGCTGCTGAAGCAGTTCTCCGACGGGATCGTGGCGATGCGTTCCGCGTTGATCGAGCTCGGGCGCTGGGACCGCACGCTCGTGATGACCTATGCGGAATTCGGCCGGCGCGCGCGGGAGAACCAGAGCAACGGCACCGATCACGGCACCGCCGCACCGCATTTCGTGATGGGCGGACGTGTCGCGGGCGGGCTGTACGGCGCACCGCCCGCGCTCGGGCAGCTCGACGGCAACGGCAATCTGCCGGTCGCCGTCGATTTCCGCCGGCTCTATGCGACGGTGCTCGGGCCGTGGTGGGGGCTCGATTCGACGCGCGTGCTGCAACAGCGGTTCGAGCCGCTGCCGTTGCTGCGCGCGTGACGCGCGTGGTGGTGATTGCGCGCGCGTGTCACACGCGCGTGATGCGTGAAGCGAAGCGGCGGCGTGCCGGCTTCAGCGCCGGCGCGCGGCGCGCCATGCGATCCACAGCTTGCGGATCGGCGTGAGCGCGATGCGTTGATGCAGGACCTGATAGCCGTCGCGCTCGATCTCGTCGAGCAGCGCCTGCGCGAGCGCGATCTGCGCGCGCAGCGTGCGCTGCGTCCGGCGTTCAGGCGCGGGGATCGCAGCGTCGGCGGCCGACAGCGCGTCGCGCGCGCGTTTCGTCTGGAACTGCAGCAACTCGGTGAACGCGGGGCTGTAGCGGCGGTTCATCAGGTCGGCGGCGGTCACGTCGTAGCGCTGCAGTTCGTCGATCGGCAGATAGATGCGGCCGTGCCGCGCGTCGTTGCCGAGCTCCTGCACGAACTGCGCGAGCATCAGCGCGTAGCCGACCGTGTCCGCCCATGGCTGCGGGTCGGGCTGCGAATCGGGCTTCGACCCGGCAGGGCGCGCCGCGCTCGCGCGCGCGACGAGCGACGCGAAGCCGCTGCCGACCTGCGCGATGTAGCGCCGCAGATTCGCGAAGTCGAGATAGCGCGCCTGCTCGAGATCCATCCCGTAGCCGCCGACGAGCATGCGCAGTGCGTCGCCTTCCGCGGCGATCGACGGATGATGCGCGGCGAGCGCCTTGGTGACCGGATGCGACGGCTGCCCGGCCGCGAGCGCCGCGAGTTCCTTGTGCCACCACGCGAGCTTGGTATGGCCGACGGTGGGGTCGCTCGTCTCCTTGACGGTCTCCTCGAGTTCGCGCCGCAGCGCGTAGAGGGCCGTGAGGCGAGGCTGAACGGCGAACGGCGCCTGACGCAACGCGTAATAGACGCTGGAGCCGGGCGGCGCGGCTTTCTGCTGACAGTAGTCGTCGAAATTCACGTGCGAAATGGAGTCGGGGAGTCGGGGGCGGTATCGGGGGACGCGCGGGGGCTGCGCTCGCGCGCACCGCAGGAATCAAGCGCGGGATTTTAGCACCGGCGTTCGCGGGCCGCCGCCGATGGAGACAACGATGCGTGGATCGGGTAAAATCTCGCGCTCGTTCGGGCCGGGTCGGCGTGCCGGATCGCGGCGCATCGTCGAGACGGCGGCGCGCATGCGCGGCACCGGGCAGGCGAGTCACGACGCGCGTGAGTGGCGAAATTGGTAGACGCACCAGGTTTAGGTCCTGACGCCCGCAAGGGTGTGCCGGTTCGAGTCCGGCCTCACGCACCAGCTCCCTTTCCGGAATGTTCCGGAGAATTCCTGAAACCCGCGATAGCGCAAGGCTTCGCGGGTTTTTTCATTCGTTCGATGGCGGCGGGCTGTATCCAAAGATCAGGTCGGTTTGGTTCACCGGTGTTGAGCCGCGCAGGTTCGCTGTCGGTTCTCAGGTGTCCGCGAACTTCTCCTACATGAAATCGAGGAACACGCGGGTCTTGCGTGGAATGCCTTTTCTGTTGAGTATCAGGGCGCTGGCTGTCACCGACGGACTTTCCCAGTCAGTCAGGACGCGAACAAGCCGGTCGGACTTTACATCACTGGTGCACATGATATTCGGCGGCGTGCCGAGGCCAGCGCCACCGACCGCCAGTTCGCGTGCGATACCAATGTTGTTGACCACAATCTTGCTCTGAACTTCGACAAAGCGCTGCTTTTCGTGATTCCGGAACGCCCATACACCGTCCTGGCGTTGCTGATCCGTGGTGATGCAGCGGTGATTGTGCAAATCGTCAACGGTGCGCGGGAGTCCCCGCCGCTCCAGATATTCCGGGCTGCCATATACGCCGCGCGTGATGGTCGCGAGGCGGCGAAAGGTGAGTCCGGATTCTCTCAACTGGCCGAGTTGGATTGCCAGGTCAGCGGGTGGCGTCTGATCATACAATTGCTGTTTGAATATAAGAGCGAGAAGCACAGTGGATCTTCGTCAGATCGAATATTTCGTTGCGCTCTTTGAGGACGGGTCGGTTACCCGCGCGGCGAAACGTCTGAACATCGTCCAGTCCGCGCTGAGCATGCAGATTGGCCGGCTCGAAAAGGAGCTGGGCCAATCGCTTTTCGAACGCGGACCGCACGGCATGTCGCCGACGGCGGCGGGCGGTCGGACGTATCAGCTCTTCGTTCCCATTCTGCGAGACATCGCCGATGCTCGCGAGCAGCTATTGCATCGTGAGAGCGACGTGACCGGGCACGTCACGCTCGGTGTGATCGCGTCGATGGCGGAAAGCGTGCTGGCTAGCGCCATGGCGCGCTTTCATGAACGCTATCCCCACGTGCAAGTCACCATCTCGGTGGGCTACAGCGCGACGCTGATCGACTGGGTATCCGGCGGTCAGTTGGACGCGGCAATCATCAATAGCCCCCGGAGCAAGCTGCGACTGAGCACGGAGCCGCTCCTCGACGAAGAGATGGTTCTGGTGACGGGACAGCGTCAGAATTCGCCGCTGCCGGCCAGCGTCGATCTTTCTCGTCTTCAGGATTACGAACTTGTGCTGCCGACGCGCAGGCACGGGCTTCGCAACATGCTTGACGACGCGGCCCGGCAAGCGGGTGTCGTACTCACGCCGAAGTTCGAGATCGACGCGCTCAACGCCATCGTGGAGCTCGTCACGACCACCCGATTTGCGGCGGTGCTGCCGAGCGTCGTGGTTCAGCGAGCGGTGAGAAGCGGGGCGCTCAATATGTGTTCGATCGGGTCGCCGCCGATAACACGGCGGGTCGTGCGTATTTGTCGTGCCGAGCAGCCTCTTGGGGCTGCGGTGCAAGCGCTGATCGACACGATCGTGTCGGAAATCCGGGGCGGCTCCGGTATACCCGGCGGATCGTTGGCGCGTGAGCCCGAGGCGTCGAATCCTGGCGACTGACGAGGACGGCCAGGCCGTCCTCGTCAGTCGCTCCTTCGCGGATTAGCCGGGCAATGTTACGCCGGCCGTCACGCAGATGTGCTTGAGCTCCGTGAAGTCGGCCAGCGCCTCATAGCCGTGGAGCCGTCCCAGTCCGCTTTGACGGTAGCCGCCCGTCTCCGCCTCGGCGAACAGCTTGTTATGGTCGTTGACCCATACCGTGCCGTTACGCAACGCACGGGCAACGCGCATCGAACGGGCGCCGTCGTGCGTCCAGACGCTTGCCGACAGGCCAAAGATCGCGTTGTTCGCTTTCGCTACCGCCTCCGCTTCCGTCTCGAAGGTTTCGAGCGTAACGAAAGGACCGAAGATTTCTTCCTGACAGAAGAAGGCGTTCGGGTCGTCATGTTCGACGAGTGTGGGACTCAGGAAGGAACCGTGGCGAAGGTTGCCGTCGGGAATGCCGCCCCTGAGCAGCACCGAATCGGCTTGTTCGCATGCTTCTTCCACCATCCGGGCGACGGCATCGCGTGCTGAACGGTCGATGAGGGGGCCGATTTGAGTGTCGGGCGCCAACCCGTTGCCCAGCCGCATCGCGCCAAGCGCGGCTCGTAGCGACTCGCGCATTTGCGGCGCCAGTGACGCATGGACGAGTACGCGGCGGGCCGCGGTGCACTGTTGACCGGAAATAATCGTGGCCGCTTGAGCGAGACGCGGGGCGATCGACTGAACGTCCGCATCCTCGAAGACGACACAGCAGGATTTTCCACCGAGTTCAAGCGACAGTTTCTTGACGCTTTCCGCGGCCGCCGCCATGATCTTCTTGCCCGTGGCGGTCGATCCGGTGAAGCTGAGTACGTCGATGTCCGGGGACCTTACCAGGTATTCCGCGACCTCGTGATCCGACTCCGCGACCACGTTGACGACGCCCGGCGCAATGGCGAGTCGCGTGAGCGAGTCGAGCAACCTGCAGAGGAACAGCGCCGTCTGTGCCGCGGGCTTGATGACGACGGTACAGCCCGCCGCGAGCGCGGGCGCGGCCGATCGGACCAATAGAACCGCCGGCGCGTTCCAGGGGACGATGATGCCGACCGTGCCGGCCGGTTCTCGCAGGATCGTCGAAAAAACCCCGGGTTCCGGCTCGAGTACATGCCCGGGAATGTGGCGGGTGAGCCCGGCGTAGTAGCGGATCTCCGAAATGGCTCCCGCCATTTCCCCGCGCGCCTGTTGAAGCGGCTTCCCGTTCTCCCGCGTAAGCAGTTGCGCGAGGTCTTCGATGTCCCGCTCGAGCGCATCGGCCCAGTCGAGCAGGATCCGTTGTCGATGTCGGGCGTCGTGAGGCCAGGTCGTGCGGTCGAAAGCGCACCGCGCGGCAGCGACGGCCGCGGCTGCTTCGATGAGGCCACCCGCAGCGAATCGACCTATTTGCTCGCCATTGGAAGGGTCGAAGCTCGGCGTGTCGGGGATGCCCGTTTGCTCACCGTTGATCCAGTTGTAGGCTTCAATCATGTGTTCCCCGCATCGTGTGATCGGAAATGCTGCTCATCGGACATTGTCTTTTGCATGAATGCGCTCGAAGTGGCCCAGCAACGCCCGATTGAACGCGCCGGGCTGGTCGATGTTGGGCAGGTGCCGCGCGCCGGCGATGACTTCAAGTGTCGCGCGTGGCATGCGTGAAGCGAGCTTTGCCATTTCCGCCGGAAGAACCCCGTCGTTTTCCCCAACGATCAAGGTCGTCTCGATCTCGATTCGATCCACGTCGTGCAGGTAGTCGAGACCTTGAATGGCGCGCGCACAACCGATGAAGCCCGCCGTCGACGTCGACGCGGCGATCTCGCGCAACGACGCGGCAACGACGGGGGATCGCTCGAGAAATTCGCGGCCGAACCAGCGTTCTAGCGTGGAGTCCGCAAGCGCCTCGCACCCTTCGTGCTCCACGATTTCTATGCGGTCGTTCCACGGCGCGGCAACGTCCGGCGGAGCATCCGCGCGCGCGTCACACAGGCACAGGCTGTGCAGCCGTTCAGCATGGTGAAGCGCGAGGCCGAAGCCGCTCATGCCACCAAGCGAGAGACCGATGTAGTGAACCTTTTCCAGTCCGAGTGCGTCGAGCACCGCCACGGTGTCGGACACGAGGTCGCTCATCGTGTTGGGCGGGCGCCGCGCGAGCGATGCGCCGTGGCCGCGTGCGTCGAGACGCAGGACCTGCCAGCCGCGCGCGACGAGCCACTCGGCCTGTACTGCCCACATCGCGCTGCTCGAGAGAATCGAGTGGGCCATCACGATCGCCGGGGCTGCGGCGTCGCCGCTACGGTGGACGCATATTTGACCTGCGTCGTTGGCGAGCGTGACGTTCGTTACCGTGTCCGGCTCAACGATCGGATTTCCATAGTCAGACATGTCAGTACCCCGGAAAGAATTCAATCGTGACGTGTTCGGGCGGAACGCCGCAGTCGTCGAGACAGTCCTGCATGCTTGCCACCATGGCGACAGGACCCACGACGAAATAATGGCTCTCGCGCCAACCGGGAATCTCCTTGATGACGTCCGCCGTGATGAACCCGCCACGTATACGCGGATTGACGTCGGACGTTGCGCCGGTACGTTCGTCACTGTCTCCATAGACGTGTACCAGCTGGAAATTCGGAAGCGTCTGGATCAACTGTTCGAGCGGTTCGCGCCAGGCCGCGGCAGTCGGCGTCCGGTTGCCATAGACCAGCGTGACCGGCGGGACGGCGACGCCCCGATCCGCGCGATGGCGCAACGTATTCAGCATGCTGTAGAACGGCGTGATGCCTATGCCGCCCGCGATCATGACAATGGGTGTCGTGGCGTCGTCCGGCAGCACGAAATCCCCCATCGCGGGGCTGACGAGAAGGGTTGCGCCGATATCGCACGCTCCGAGTTGACGTTTGAACGGCGTATCCCGCATGCGCATGGCGAAGACGATGCGCGATTCGTGCGGCGTACTGGCGATGGACAGCATCCGCTCGCCGTCGTCCTCGTCGGTCGATGCGAAGTCGGGAAGCTGCAGGCTGACGTACTGGCCCGCCTCGAACGTGAAATCGTCGGGGCGTTCCAGCTCGAAGGCCACGGTGTCCTCGGCGATGGTCGTGCGTGCGATCAGTCGGGTCTGGTAGCTGGTTGGGGCGGACATGGCTCGCTCCGGTAAACGTATTGCGACACCGCAAGCGGCGGCGCGCGGGTTGATGAAGGTGGGGGTGTCTGCGTGGTCCGTACGCCTCACCAGGAAACGCCGACATCGCCGCTGACGAACGTCTGGCATGCAAGCCGATATCCGCTCGCAAGCTCCTCGGCGCTCAGATGCTGGTGTTCTTTCTGTTTGACGGTGTCGGCGTGCTCCATGCCCGTCTCGATACGGCATTTGCAGGTGCCGCACAGTCCGCCGCCGCATTTGAACGGAATGCCGCCTTGCCAGCGAAGGGAAGCGCGCAGCAGATTGGTATTTTCCGGTGCTTCGACAACCTTGTTCTGGTTGGTGATGAAAGTAATGCTGATCATGTCTGTCACCCGTTTAGCGACGAGGGGGATACCTTGACCAGATGTGTGTCCAACTGGCTAAAGACCGTGAGTTCAGTGAGCGCTTGACGGGCCTGCGCCAGATCTTCGAAGCGAGGGAAGAACTTCGATGGAACGTGGTTGACGGTTTCCGGCGGTCCTTCGTCGACTACCCGGATCTTCATCGGCTCGGCCAGCTGTGCAATCACGAACTGGATGCACACCGAGCCGTTGAAGAGATAGTGATAGATTTCCGCCGCGACCAGGCCTTCACTCAGCTCCGTCCGGTATTGCCCAACCTTACTGGCTAGCAGGATGTACATCGTGGTTTCCTCCGCTTTGTTGACTCAGGAAGCGCACGGGAGGATGTCCTGGCTCAGTTCGATGTCCTGCGTGATCCAGAGCTGGCAGACGAGCCGATAACCGTCGTCCAGGCGGTCGCCCAGCAACTGCTTCTCCTTCCAATTGGGCTCGGCAAGGTGCTCTGCGCCGTTCAACACCTTGCACATGCATTTGGTGCACTTGCCCATCCCGCACCCGTAGTCGAGGTGAGGAAAGGGAAACTGCTTGATGCCGGCACGCACCACGAGATTGGTATTGACGCGTACTTCGCCTTCAGCGATTTGTCCGCCTTTGTGGAAAGTGATCTTGGGCATAGTGGTGTCGTTGCCGTGGTGGTGTCGATGCCGTGGCGGTGTCGTTGCCGTGGTGGTGTCGTTGCGTCAGGCAGACCGATCTCGGGACGGCGCTGCGTGATGCGTTGCTGGGCGTTGCTGGGCGTTGCTGGTTGACCCTAATGTCGTGTAGCGCGACCGGCTGTGTCAACGCCATCATCAATATCGGGGGGAGTCATCAGAAATACAGATGACGCGCCGATGGCGGGCTGGCACGCCTATGATGAGTTCATTCGCCAAACGACGGCGGTCGGCGCGACGGAAGTCGACGCCGTTTCACTACTCTGATAGGAGTCGGGCATGACTGCAATGTTGAACCAGGAAGACTTTCGGGCGGCGCTCGAAGAGCGGGTACGCGGAAGGAGTGCGAATCAATCGCCGTTCAGCCTGGCGTGGGCGCAGGGGAAGCTGAGCCGCGCGCACCTGGCGCACTGGGCGGAGAACCATTACCACTACGTGGGACCCTTTGCCGACTACCTCGGATATCTCTATTCGCGGGCGCCGGAAGGGTATACCGAAATGAAGGACTTCCTGCTTGCAAACATGTACGAGGAAGAAATCGGCGGTGTACGTCACACCGATCTTCTGATTCGCTTCGCTGAAGCGTGCGGATCGTCCCGCGAACGTGTCGTCGGCGGCGCATCCGTGTTGCCGGCGACGCGTGGCCTGCAGAGCTGGTGCTACTCGATGGCCATGCGCGAGGACCCGATTGTCGCCGTCGCGGGGATTGTCATCGGACTCGAGTCGCAGGTGCCTTCGATCTATCGCAAGCAAGCGCCTACGCTGCGCGATCAGTACGGGTTTACCGACGAAGAGGTCGAGTTCTTCGACCTCCACATCGTATCCGACGAAATCCATGGCGAGCGCGGCTACCAGATCGTTTTGAGCCAGGCCAACACCTATGAGCTTCAGACGCGCTGCCTGCGCGCCTGCGAAATCGGTGCGCAGATGCGGTTGCTCTACACGGGGAGCCTGTACAGCGAGTTCGTCGAGAAGGATGTCCCGCTCGACGCACTCGCCATTGCGGCGTAACGCGCCTGAACAGGCCGTTCGGATACCTCGACCCTGAAGTGCCCCACGCAACCTGATCGTTAGCGGTCGGTTCAAAAAGGCTGCTCCGTCCGGCTGACGACGTTCAGGCGGGCGAGGGAGCGGCCGAGTTTCAAGAACGCTTCGTGAATGTCGGCGCGACGATCGAAGCGAATAAAAGAGGAGACGACATGGAACGCTTCGATTACGTGATTGTGGGCGGCGGCTCGGCGGGCTGCGTGCTCGCGCATCGCCTGTCGGCGGTGCCGTCGCTGCGCGTCGCGCTGATCGAGGCGGGAGCGGACACGCCGGTGGGCGCGGTGCCCGCGGCCATCCTGGACAGCTATCCGATGCCGGTCTTCTGCGGCGACACCTATATCTGGCCGGAACTGACGGCAACGGCGACCCGGGACCGGGCGCCGCGGGTCTACGAGCAGGGCCGGGTGATGGGCGGCGGGTCGAGCATCAACGTGCAAGCGGCCAATCGCGGCCTGCCGCGCGATTATGACGAGTGGGCCGCGAACGGCGCGCCGGGCTGGGCGTGGGACGACGTGCTGCCGTACTTCCGCATGCTCGAGCGCGACGTGAATTTTCCCGGCGGCGCGCTGCACGGCAGAGACGGGCCGCTGCCGATCCGCCGAATCATGCCGAAGGACTGGCCGCCGTCCTGCCGTGCGTTCGCCGAAGGGATGCACGCCAACGGCTTCGCCACGCTCGCGGATCAGAACGCGGAGTTCGGCGACGGCATGTTTCCGAGCGCGTTCTCCAATATCGACGACAAGCGGGTATCGACCGCGATCGCCTATCTCGATGAAGCGACGCGCCAACGCCCGAATCTCAGCGTTTATTCGAACCTGCGCGTCGATCGGATCGTGATGGATGGCACGTTCGCGCGAGGCGTCGAGGCCGTCGCGCCCAGCGGCGAGCGCGTGCGCTTCGAGGCGGGCGAAGTCGTGATCAGCGCGGGCGCGCTGCAGTCGCCTGCGTTGCTGATGCGCGCGGGTATCGGCGACGCGCGGGAGCTCGGCAGTCTGGGTATTGAGTGCAACGTGGATTTGCGTGGTGTTGGACGCAATCTTCAGGATCATCCGTCGCTGACCTTCTGTCATTTTCTCGAGCCGCGCTTTCGCGTGCCGCTTTCGCGCCGCCGCGCGAGCATGGTGGCCGCGCGCTTCAGCTCCGGCGTCGAAGGTTGCGATGTTTCGGATCTCTATCTGTCGAGTGCGACGCGCGCCGCATGGCATGCGCTCGGCAACCGGCTGGGGCTGTTCTTCCTGTGGTGCAACCGCCCGTATTCGCGTGGTCGCGTGCAACTCGTGACGCCCGATGCGGCAGCTGCGCCACGGGTCGACCTGAACCTGCTCGACGACGATCGCGACCTGCAAAGGCTCGTCGTCGGCGTGCACATGCTTGCGCGCGTGGTGGCGGAGTCGGGCATCGGCGACGATCCGCGCGATTTCTTCCCGGCGGCCTTCTCGCCTCGCGTGAAGGCGCTGAGCCGGGTGAGCAAGACGAACGCGTTCCTCACTTCGATGCTCGGCGCGTTGCTCGATACGCCCGCGCCGCTGCGGCGCCTGTTGATCGAACGCTTCTTCACGCGCGGTCTCAGGATGTCCGAACTGCTTGCCGACGACCGCGCGCTCGCCGACTTCATTCGCGCGAACGTATTCGGCGTCTGGCATGCGAGCGGCACCTGTCGCATGGGCGACGTGCGCGATCGCGATGCGGTCACCGACACCGAAGGGCGCGTGCACGGCACGCGGGGCCTGCGGGTGGTGGACGCATCGCTGATGCCGCGGCTTCCGACGGCAAACACGAACATTCCGACCATCATGATCGCCGAGAAAATCGCCGATGTGATGGTCGGGCAGCGGCGCGCGGGCGGCGTCACGGGCGCATCCGGCCCGACCGACGCGACCCCGCTCGCTGCCGCGCACTGAAGGTTCCGTCAACCCCGAAAAAGAGCACGTCGATACGAACGTGCCGGATATCCGGAAGGCGCGCCAAACGCCTCCGGTAACCCATCAGGAGATAGCAATGTCCGTAGTAGCGCGAGAAAGTGGTGCCTTGCCGGCCGTGAGCCAGCGGCAGGTGATGGGTGCCGTGGCGGCATCGTGTTTCGGCTGGTCACTCGACCTGTACGACCTGTTCGTTCTGCTGTATGTGGCGCCGGTCCTCGGGCGCCTGTTTTTTCCGACGGAGCACGCGATGCTGTCGCTCGCGGCGGTCTATGCGTCTTTCGCGGTCACGTTGCTGATGCGCCCGCTGGGTTCCGCGATCTTCGGCTCGTATTCGGACCGTCACGGCCGCAAGGGCGCGATGATCATCGCCGTCGTCGGTGTCGGTTTTTCGACCGCGGCCTTCGGGCTTTTGCCGACCGTCGCGCAGGCGGGCTTCGTGGCTCCGGTGCTGTTCCTGGTTCTGCGGCTCGTGCAGGGCGTGTTCGTCGGCGGCGTGGTCGCATCGACGCATACGATCGGCACGGAGTCGGTTGCGCCGAAGTATCGCGGCGCGGCGTCGGGCCTGATCGGCGGCGGCGGGGCGGGCATCGGCGCGCTGCTCGCGTCGCTCGCGTATATCGCGATTTCGGCCATCTTTCCCGGCCACCAATTTGACGTATGGGGCTGGCGCTGCTTCTTCTTCACGGGCATCGTGAGTTCCATTCTGGGTCTGTTCGTCTTCAACAGTCTCGAGGAATCCCCGCTCTGGAAGAAGCTTGCCGAAGCGCGCGCCGCGAAGGCCAGAAGCGTGCGGACGCCGGTGCGCTCGCCGATCAGGACGCTGTTTTCGCGCGAGTACCGCGGCGTGCTCTTCGTCAATCTGCTGCTGACCATCGGCGGCGGCAGCGGCTATTACCTCACGTCCGGCTATCTGCCGACTTTCCTCAAGGTCGTGAGCCACGCGCCCAACGGCGCGACTGGCGTGATCCTGACGCTCTCCAGCGTGGCGGTGGTGATCGTGTCGGTCGCGGCGGGCCATCTGAGCACGCTCATCGGTCGCAAGGCCACGTTCGTGTTGGTCGGCTTCATTCGCCTCTTCGCGCTCCCGGGCCTGTTCCTGCTGCTTCCGTCCGCGCAGAGCATCACGATGATCGGTGTCTATGCCGTTGCGTTGAGCATGCTCGGCGCTGCTGGCTACGCACCGATTCTGATCTTCCTCAACGAGCGTTTCCCCACGGAGATTCGTGCGACGGGAACGGGCCTTTCGTGGAACATCGGTTTTGCGATCGGCGGGATGATGCCGACCTTCGTCTCGCTCGTCGCCGGGAATGCGAGCCAGTTGCCGTCGACACTGGCCATTTTCCTCGGGGTGATCAGCGTTCTCTTCCTGGCCGGCGCGTTGCTGGTGCCGGAGACGCGCGGAAATCCCGGCATGTCCGCTCCGACCGAAACCTGAATTCAATCTTTCGATTGAAGTGCATCGAGTCATTTCAAGCATTTTTTTGTGATTTGCCGCAAGGAGGCACCATGAAGTCCACAAACGAAATACGTTCGCGTTCCTATGAGTATCGCAAGGAGTATCTGGACGAGACGCCGTGGTGGTATCGAGGCGAGATGCACCTGGGGTTCACGTTGGTGTTTACATGCGCTGTCATCGCGTACTGCGCGATGCAGCTTCGATCGCCGGCGCTCACGGAATGGGCCGCCGTAATTCCGTTGTTCCTGTTCGGAAACTGGGCGGAGTGGGCGGCGCATCGATATCTTCTTCACCGGCCGACCAAGCTCTTTTCAATGGTGTACAAGCGTCATTGCGCCGTTCATCACCGCTTTTTCACGCACGTGACGCTTGAATACAAAGGGCAGAAGGAGTGGCGCGCGTTGTTGTTTCCGCCGTTCGCACCCGTCGCATTCGTGCTTGCGGCCGTTCCGTTCGCCGTGGTCATCGGCATGCTGTTCACGAGGAACGCCGGATATATCGCGCTTCTGACGATGGCGGCGTATTACCTGATGTATGAGGGGCTTCATACGCTCTCTCATATCACGGAGAGCCGCTTCCTCGATGCCGTTCCGTTTGTCAACTCGGTCCGGCGCCTGCACGTCCTTCACCATGACCCGGAAATGATGGCGACAAGCAACTTCAATCTGACGTTCCCGATCTGCGACACGCTGTTTGGCACGCGCAAAGAGCCGGCGACGACCGAGAAAGGGGCTGAAGCTGGCGCCACGCGGTAGTCGCGCGCTGCTGTGCGCTTGCGGACGACGCGGCGATCGGCGAATAGGCCGGAGAACCGTGGCCCAAGCGGTTCCGGTCATCAACCGGGAGATAGCATGTCCGTGGTCGCGGCAGAATGTGGCGCCTTGTCGGCCGTGAGCCAGCGGCAGGTGATGGGCGCCGTGGCGGCATCGTGTTTCAGCTGGTCACTCGATCTGTTCGACCTGCTCATCTTGCTGTACATGGCGCCGGTCCTCGGGCGCCTGTTTTTTCCGACGGAGCACGCGATGCTGTCGCTCGCGGCGGTCTATGCGTCTTTCGCGGTCACGTTGCTGATGCGCCCGCTGGGTTCCGCGATCTTCGGCTCGTATTCGGACCGTCACGGCCGCAAGGGCGCGATGGTCATCGCCGTCGTCGGCGTCGGTTTTTCGACCGCGACATTGACGGTCTTCCCGCTACGTGCCATTGGCTTTTGATCAGAATACGGGCGCAACCCACGTGGGACAAGCTTCTGGCCGACATGATATTCATGAGCCATGTTCATGATCGGACGGATGCCGATCGCCAAGGGCGAATGGCGCTACACCGGGTTCGACGACAAGATCATCGCGATGCACGCGCGTGGCATGAGCGCACGGGAGATTCAGGGTTTCCTGCTGGAGATGTACGGTATCGAGGTGTCGCCGGACTTTGGCGCGGCATTTGCATATTGCGGATAACATCAGACGAATGCCGGCCGGCGGGAGCCCGTCTGCCGGCCACCCATCCCCGCACCCACGCTAATCCCACAGACTCCGGATCGCGATCGCGACGATCACCGGCACCGAGAACACGAGCGGAATCGCGAAATACTGCGCTTCGCGGTCGACGATCCAGCTATAGATCAGCCAGCCGACGCCGATCGCGAACGTGACGAGGCCGGCGACGATCGCGATGACGTTGAGCGCCAGATTGGACGGACGGTGGTGCGTCTTGGCCGAAGGGGACGATTTCATCGGAGAAGTGCGGTCGTTTGCAAAAGCGCCTGTAAACACAGCAAACAGCATTCCGACCGTTAGCGCAAGGGGCGCGACGGGCCTTGCTCCCTGACCCGTCCCGCCGCCCCCGGCTAGAAGCCGAACGATGCCGCCAACTCGTCGATCAGCCCGCGCTGGAACGCGAGGAACCGCTCGCCGGGCTGTTGCTCGATCGCGAGCTCGAGCAGCGGATCGGCGACCTCGGTCCGCACGCCGGCCAGCTCTTCGACGATCGCGAGCCCGCAGAACGGCACGTACGCCTCCGAATAGCCGCCTTCGTGCACGATCGCGACGCGCCCCGCACAGTGGCGCTGTGCGGCCTCGATCACCGCGCGTGTCATGAAGCGGTAGCTGTCGCTGTGGAGCTGCATCCGCGCGAGCGGATCGACCGCGCTCGCGTCGAGCCCGCTCGCGACGACGATCAGCTCCGGCCGGAAGCGTTCGAGCGCCGGCAGCACGATGCGCTCGAACGCGTAGCGGTACGCGTCGTCGCCGCTGCCCGCGAGCAGCGGCACGTTCAGGTTCGCGCCGACGCCCGCGCCCGCGCCGCGATCGGCGTCGCCGCTGTAGCCGGGCGGGAAGCAGCGGTCCTGGTGCAGCGAGATCGTCAGCGTGTTCGGATCGTCGTAGTAGATCGACTGCGTGCCGTTGCCGTGATGCACGTCCCAGTCGATCACCGCGACGCGCCCGACGCCGTGCTTCGCGCGCGCGGCCTCGATCGCGATCGGGATGTTCGCGAGCAGGCAGAAGCCCATCGGACGATCGCGCAGGCAGTGGTGGCCAGGCGGGCGCGACAGCGCGTACGCGTGCCGCGCGCGCGAGTCGAGCACAGCGTCGACCGCCCCAATCGCGAGGCCCGCCGACAGCGCGGCGATTTCGTAACTCCCTTTGCCGAACGGCGCGAGATCGCCGAGGTCGCCGCCGTTCGCGTCGCTGAGCGCGCGGAACGCGTCGAGGTAGCTGGCCGGATGGATGCGCAGCAGATCGTCGGTCGTCGCGGCTGGTGCGCTGCGCAGGTCGAGTTGCGCGGCGAGGCCGGACGCCTGCACGAGCGACAGGAAGCGGCGTTTCGAGTCGGGCGATTCCGCATAGCCGGCGCTCGACGGCGGCTGCACCCAGCCGCCGACCGGAAACAGCAGCGCGTGCGTGCCGCCGGTATGCCAGAACGTGCGTTCGTCGGTGAAGAAGGCAGTGCGATTCATGGAGAGAACTCCTGTCACGGTTGCGGAGAAAGGGCGTGCGCGCGGCGGTCGATGTGCAGCAGCGCGGCGAGCGACGCGACGGACACGACCGTCGCGATCACGAACAGCGCGCGCATCGTGCCGCCGGCGTCGAGCAGCAGGCCGGCGAGCAGCGGGCCGACCGCGAGACTGCCGCCGATCACGAGGTTCAGCGTCGCGATCAGGCGGCCCGACGCGTCGATCCGCGCGATGGTCGCGAGCACGAACGGCAGCACGAACGTCCACGCGAACTTGAACGCGAAGATCGCCGCGCTGTAGCCGGTCGAATGCGGCCGCGTCGCGAGCGTGACGAGCGACGCGGCGAGCAGCGCATAGCCCGCGAACAGCATCGCGCGGCGCGCGATCCGTCCGCCGATGCACGATGCGAGCGCCGCGCCGGCGATGCCCATTACGCTCGCGATCGCGAGCACGCTGCCGGCCGACTGCGCGTCGAACCCGGCTTCGGCCGCGGCGCGGCTCGCGAAGGTCCAGACGCTGCCGATCGCGAGATAGAAGCTCGTCATCGCGCCGATCGCGAGCGCGACGAGCACGGTCGGCGCGACCGCGTGTTCGCGCTGCGCGGCGCGGGCCGGCGCGGGGCGGACACCGCGCGCGCCGAGCGCCGGCGGGAAGCCGCGCGACAGCGGCGACGCGCAGAGCGCGAGCACGCCGAGCGCGATGTACAGTGCGCGCAGCCCGAGCGCCGCGAACACCTGCGGCAGCACGAACAGGCCGATCGCGCCGGCGATCAGCTGGCCGACGACCCACAGGCCGTACACGCGGTCGCGGTTGTCGCTCGTCGCGGCGCTCGTCATGCACAGCACCATCAGCGTGCCGCCGCCGAGCATCGTCACCGCGCGCAGCGCGAGCAGCGCGACGAAGCCGGGCATCCACAGCGCGGTCAGCAGGTTGCCGGCGCAGAACACCGCGACCGCGCACGCGGCGACGCGGCGCGCGTCGACGCGTCCGAGCCACAGGTACGAAGGAAAGGTCGCAAAGCTGTACGCGCCGAGCTCGACGAAGAAGTAGGTGCCGATCTGCGACGCGGACAGCCCGAGCTGCGTCGCGAGCTGCGCGGCGACGGCCGGCGCGACGAGCAGGATCAGCGGCGTGATCGCCGCGAACGCGACGAGCGCGGCGAGCGTCGAGCGGGCGAACGTCGGTGCGTCGCCGGCGAACGGGAGCGCGGCATCCGGTGGGAGTGTCTTCATGATGGAATCTCGAGAAAGGAGGGCGTGGAGCGGATCAGAACAGGTGATACATGCCGAGCATCGCGCCGAACTGCGACGTGCCGGCGAGCGGCGTCGGGTCATATTCGTAGACGGTCTGCGAGCTCTGTCCGCCGTTGCGTGCGTAGCCGAGGTTCAGGTACGCGACCGTGCGCTTCGACAGCGCGTACGTGGTGCTCGCGACGAACAGCGTCGGATGCCCGATCGCGGGCGTGCGCGAATCGGTGTGGTATGCGCCGACATTCAGTCCGACGAACGGCGTCGCCTGATAGCGGGCACCGCCCCAGACGATCGTGCGCGGCGCGTCGAGATCGCCGGTGCGCCGCTCGACGCCCGCATAGAGCGTGAGCGGCAGCGCGTCGAACGCGTAGCGCGCGGCGAGCGTGCCGATCTCGCGGCGCAGCGCGGACGTATCGCCGGCCGCGGACACGTCACCGTACGACTCGTGCAGCACGACGCTCGCCGACAGCCGGTTGCTGGTGAACTGGCCGCCGAGCTCGAGCACGCGGCCGGCGCGCGAATTGCCGGCGACGCCGGCCGTCGCGGCGAGCGCTTCGGCGTCGAAGCCGGCGAACGTCGGCGACTGGTACTTGGCCGAGCTGTCGAGGAAGTTCGCGGTCATCGGCACGATCACGCCCTGGCCGCTGTACGACGCGTACCACAGCGGGTCGTAGAACAGCGTTTTGTCGAACAGCACGCTGAACTGCCGGCCGAACGTGAACGTGCCCGCCGGCCCGGCGAGGCCCAGATACGCGCCGCGGAAGAACGCGTAGCCGGGCACGGTCGCGGTGCCGTCGTTCACGTTGATGCCCTGCTCGAGCTTAAACAGCGCGTGCCAGCCGCCGCCGAGCTCCTCGGTGCCTTTCAGGCCGATCTGCGACGGCAGTACGCCGTAGTTCTGCAACTGCCACGCGGCATGGCGGCCGTCGGCGTGCGTCAGATACTGCACGCCGGCGTCGAGCGCGCCGTACAGCGTGACGGACGACTGCGCGTGCGCGGCGGCGCCGCACGTGGCGAGCGCCACGGCGATGGCAGCGGCCGCGGCCGAGCGGATGAAGCGCGGGGTCATGACGTTGGGTTCTCCATACCGTTGATGTGTCGTTGTCGTGTGATCCGGTGACGCAGTGTCGGTAGCGGGAAAGCGGCCGGGAAGTCGTTCAGATGGACGGTGCGGAAAACCCGCGGTGCGCGCCGCGGCGTGCGCAGGCGACGGTACCGAGCGATGGGCGATGGCTCGCCGGGTGCCCGACCCGTTCAAATGGATGGGGTTGCCGCGCGTTCGCGCGCAGGGTCCCGCCAAAAAAGCCGCTCGCTATAATCGGCTGGTCAACGTTGCGCGCAAGGTCGGCCCGGCGGGCGAAGGAGCGGGGTGTGAGGATCACGACGGCTACAGGGCAGGAGAGCGACGCATTGCGTGACGTGCCGGCGGCGATCGTGCTGGACGAATCCGCGTGGCCCGCGCAGCCGCCGCGGCGCGCCGATTTCGACGGCGTCGACGACAGCGGCGGCGGCAGCAGCAGCGGCGGCGGATCGGCCGCGCACGCGCTCGGCCTGCTGCTGCTCGATCTGTACGCGGTCGCGGGGCAGGCGGGCATCGGCGAATTCGAATGCCGGTTCTTCGCGCTCCTGCGCGAGTTCGTGCCGTTCGATGCCGCGTGGACCGGCGTCGCGACCCACACGCCGGCCGGCCCGGTGATGCACAACAGCTTCCTCTATCGATTGCCCGACGCGTTCTTCGCGGACTGGAAGCGCGTACGCGACTGCGATCCGCTCGCGCACCGCACGCTGCGCGGCGCCTATGGCCGTGCGGTGCGGCTGTCGGTCGTCGAACCGGGGCTCGATCCGCGCTTTCGCGACTGGTGCGTGAAGTACGGGCTCGCGCAACTGATGTGCGTGTGCGCGTTCGACCGCCGCTTCGGGCTGACGACCTTCCTGTCAATCTACCGTCAGGGTCTCAATCGCCCGTTCGACGACGACGACGCGCATCGCCTCGAAAATCTGATTCCGCACATGGCCGCCGCGCTGACGATCAATCGCGCGGCGCAACTGACGCGCGGGCGCGGCGACGCATCGACGCCGGCCGTGCGCGCGCTGTGCGACAACTTCGGCGTGCTGCATCACGCGGACCCGGGGTTCGACGCGGCGCTGCGGACCGAGTGGCCGGCGCTGCCGGCCGCGCAACTGCCGGAGCCGCTCGTCGCGCATCTGCGGCGGCGGCCGGGGCAACCGTTCGAAGGTGATGCGCTGCGGGTCGCGTGCGTGCCGGTCGGGGGCCTGTTCCAGCTCGAGGCGCGGCCGCGCTCGCTGCTCGATCGGCTGAGCCCGCGCGAGCTCGCCGCGATCCGCTTCTACGGCGCCGGACGCTCGCACAAGGAAGTCGCGCAGCAGATGGACATCTCGCCGACGACCGTGCGCCACTATCTGCGCTGCGCGTACCGGAAGCTCGGGATGCACGACAAGAGCCAGATCGCGAGCGTGCTCGGCGGGGCCGATGGCGCGATGCCCGGCCCGCCGGCGACCGAGGACGGCTCGCCGCACTGAGTGCGACACGTTGCCTGGAAAACGGGGATGGTTGTGAATGCAACCATTCCGGCCTATGCTCGTCGACTCGGACACGAGACAGAGCACCTGGAGCACACGATGAACGAGTTGAATCCCCCGCCGGCGCGGGCGGCGATCGTCGGCGTTGGCGCGATCGGCGGGCTGCTCGCGGCCGCGCTGTCGCGCGCGGGCATGACCGTGAGCGCATACGCGCGCGGCGCGACACTCGACGCGCTGAATGCGCATGGCGTGCGCGTGATCGACGAGCATGGCGACACGTCGTCGGTCGCGGTGGTCGCGAGCGACGACGCGGCGGCGCTCGGCGTGCAGGATTACGTGGTGATCGCGCTGAAGGCGCAGACGCTTCCGACGCTCGCCGCGCGGCTCGCGCCGCTCGTCGGGCCGCACACGGTGATCGTCGCGGCGATGAACGGGCTGCCGTGGTGGTTCACGCACGGGCTCGCGGGGCCGCTCGACGGCGCGCGGCTCGACGCGGTCGATCCGGACGGCGCGGTGTCGGCGGCGCTGCCGTCCGCGCAGACGATCGGTTGCGTCGTGCACCTGTCGTCGAGCACCGACGCGCCGGGCGTGGTGCGCCGCGGGCGCGGCAACCGGCTGATCGTCGGCGCGCCGGATCCGGCGCGCGAGGCCGCCGCCGCGCGCTTCGCGGCGGCGCTCGCGGCGGGCGGCTTCGACGTCGGGACGACGCCCACGATTCGCGCGGAAATCTGGACGAAGCTCTGGGGCAATATGAACATGAATCCGCTGAGCGCATTGACGGGCTCGACCGCGGACCGCCTGCTCGACGATCCGCTGACCCGGACGCTCGCGCTGCGGATGATGGAGGAGGCGGCCGCGATCGGCGCGCGGCTCGGCCTCGATACGGGGATGAGCGGCCCGGACCGGATCGCGATGACGCGCAAGCTCGGCGCGTTCAGGACGTCGATGCTGCAGGATTTCGAAGCGGGCCGCGCGCTCGAGATCGGGCCGATCCTCGGCGTGTTTCCGGAACTGGGGCGCAAGCTCGACGTGCCGACGCCGTACTGCGACGCGGTGCTCGGGCTGCTGCGGCAGCGGGCGGCGAACAGCGGGCTCTAGCGCGT
Organism: Burkholderia guangdongensis; assembly: GCF_013403875.1. Taxonomy (GTDB): domain Bacteria; phylum Pseudomonadota; class Gammaproteobacteria; order Burkholderiales; family Burkholderiaceae; genus Burkholderia; species Burkholderia guangdongensis. The sequence goes on from NZ_JACBNX010000017.1 coordinate 102,079, forward strand.
CGGCGGGCGGCAACGAGCGGGCTGGAGGCCGCTGCGGTGCGTCGGCGGGCGGGCAACGAGCGGCGGCGAGCCGAAGCGTGCCGGCCCACCGCAGCGAGCCGACCCGTGCCGCGTCAGTCCTCGCGCGCGATCGCGTGCGCGAGAACCTTGTCGAGCAGCCGCTCGAAGGTTTGCCGCTCGGCGTCGCTCAGGCATTCGAGCAGCCCGTCGTTCCATTTGCGCGCGATCGGCATGATTTTCCGGTACAGCGCGCGGCCGTCGGGCGTCAGCGAGATCAGCACGATCCGGCCGTCCTCGTCGCTCGCGCAGCGCGCGAGCAGCCCTTGCCGCAGCAGCGCCTCGGCCGCGCGGCTCGCCTGGCTCTTGTCGAGATGCGTGTGGCGCGCGAGATCCATGATCGACAGCGGCCCGAATGCGCCGACCACCGCGATCACGCGCGCCTCGGGCACCGAGACGTCGAGCTTGTGCCGATAGCGCTCGCCGATCCCGCGATCGGAGCGTTTCGTCAGCATGTGCAGGCGGTAGGTCAGCAATTGATCGAGCCCGGCTTGGTGACCTTTCATGGCGGATCCTGATGGAAGAGGGCGGCCGGCGTCGTCGGGTGCTGCACCCGGGCGACGGCCGCCGCGGGTCTCAGCGCGCGCCGTACTTCAGGCGCGTCAGTTGCTCCGCCTCGTTCGCGAGGAGGCGGGCCGCGTCGCGGATCGCGACGTCGAGCGTGATCGGCCCCGGCGCCGGCGAGAAGCAGCCGCGGAAGTGCTCGGACAGTGCCGGCAGCGCGGCCGAATCGACGGCGCCCGACAGCAGCGACGCCGGCACGCCCGCGTCGCGCGCATGGCGGCACGCGATGAACGGCGCCTTGCCGTGCAGCGTCTGCGCGTCGGAGCGGCCTTCGCCGGTGATCAGCCAGTCGGCGCCTTCGAGCGCCGCGTCGAGCCCGATCTGCCGCGCGACGACCTCGGCGCCCGCCTCGAAGCGCGCGCCGAGCATATGCAGCGCGAAGCCCAGGCCGCCCGCCGCGCCGGCGCCGGGCAGGTCGCGGCCTTTGCGGCCGAGCGCCGCCTCGAGCAGGTCGGCGAAGTGGCCGAGCGCCGCGTCGAGCGTCGCGACCTGCTCCGGCGTCACGCCCTTTTGCGGGCCGAACACCGCGGTCGCGCCGTGCGCGCCGGTCAGCGGATTGTCGACGTCGGACATGCCGACGAACTGCGTGTCGGCGATGCGCGGATCGAGCCCCGACGCGTCGATGCGCGCGACGTCGCCGAGCCGCGCGGGCGTCGGCTCGACCGGCTGGCCGGCCGCGTCGAAGCAGCGCAGCCCGAGCCCGGCGAGGAGCCCGGCGCCGGCGTCGTTCGTGCTGCTGCCGCCGAGCGCGACGAAGAAGTGGCGCACGCCGTCGTCGAGCAGCTGGCGGATCGCGTCGCCCATGCCGCGCGTGCTGCGCGCGTCGACGGGCACGCTCATCCCGACCGGATCGGTGATGCCGACGATCTCGGCCGTCTCGACGATGGCGGTGCGCGCGTCGATCACGCCGACGGCCGCATCGTGCGCGGCGAGCGACGCGCCGGCGACGCTCAGCGTGCGGCGTGTGCCGCCGTGCGCGAGCATCGCGTCGAGCGTGCCTTCGCCGCCGTCGGCCATCGGGCAGCAGCGCACGACCGCGTCGGGCCGCGCGCGGCGAATGCCGGCGGCAATCGCGTCCGCGACCCCGGCGGCGGACAGGGAACCCTTGAACGAATCGGGTGCGATGACGACGACGGGCGCGGACGAGGGAAGCGGCATGATGTCTCCGGTTGACGTGGATTGGCGTGGATTTTGCGTGATTGGTAGGATGAATCGTTGCCGCGCGGTGCGGGCGGCGCGCGGGTGCGTGCCGTCCGCGCCGCGCGGCCTGTTCATCCGCGCGTGCGATCCAGTTTGGCAGCAGCTTAGCAGGATGCCGCGCGCGCATCGATACTGCGAATGGCATAACGGCCATTCGCGCGTGTATTGGCTACGTGAGGCTATGTGCAGCTACATGAAGCCGCACAGGCGGCCGTGTAATCGGGCGAGACCCGGCGCGACCCGGCGCGGGGGCGGGCAATCTGGCGGTGCGGGGGAAATTGTTTGCTAGAATAGCCGATTCTTCCGGCCCAAACCGTGTTTGGAGTCGCCCCGGTGCGGGTGCGGTGTAAGACGCCTTCAGGCAGGCTCGGCAAGGAAACCCCGATTCGCTCGAATAATTTTAGGACGATTGAAGCCATGGCTAACGTTGTTGAAAACCTCGGCAAGCTCGAACGCCGCGTGACGATTTCCTTGCCGAAGGAAGTCGTGCAGAAGGAAGTCGACGCCCGTATTCAGAAACTCGCGAAGAACGTGCGCATGCCGGGTTTCCGCCCGGGCAAGGTGCCGCTCAAGATGGTCACGCAACAATATGCGGGGCAGGTCGAGGCCGAAGTGCTGAGCGACAAGGTTGGCCAGGAATTCTTCACGATCAGCCGCGCGGAAAACCTGCGTGTCGCGGGCCAGCCGAGCTTCGCGCCGACGCAGAGCGAGCCGGCCCCCGACGCGTACGCGTTCGACGCGACGTTCGAGGTCTACCCGGAAGTGACGATCGGCGATCTGGCGAACGCTGAAGTCGAGCGCTCGACGACGACGATCGGCGACGCCGAGATCGACCGCACGCTCGACATCCTGCGCAAGCAGCGCGTGCACTTCCACGTGCGCGGCGAAGCCGGCGAGCACGGCGACGGCGGCGCGGACGCGGCCGCGCAGAACGGCGATCGCGTGACGGTCGACTTCGTCGGCAAGCTCGACGGCGTCGCGTTCCAGGGCGGCACCGCGGAAGATTTCCCGTTCGTGCTCGGCGAAGGCCGCATGCTGCCGGAATTCGAAACGGCGGCGCTCGGCCTGAAGAACGGCGAATCGCGCGAATTCGACCTGAAGTTCCCGGACGATTATCACGGCAAGGACGTCGCCGGCAAGACCGCGCAGTTCACGGTCACGATGAAGAAGATCGAGTGGCCGCACATGCCGGCGATCGACGAGGACTTCGCGAAGTCGCTCGGCATCGAGGACGGCGATCAGACGAAGATGCGCGCCGAGATCAAGGACAACCTCGAGCGCGAAGCGAAGCGCCGCACGCAGGCGATCGTGAAGAACCAGGTGATGGACGCGCTGCTGAAGATCTCCGAGCTCGACGTGCCGAAGGCGCTGATCGAGCAGGATCAGCTGCGCCTCGTCGAGATGGCGCGTCAGGACCTCGCGCAGCGCGGTGTGCCGAACGCGAAGGACGCGCCGATTCCGGCCGAGATGTTCGCCGAGCAGGCAGAGCGTCGCGTGAAGCTGGGCCTGGTGCTCGCCGAGCTCGTGAAGGCGAACGGCCTCGAGGCGAAGCCGGAACAGATCCGCGCGGAAGTCGACGAGTTCGCGAAGAGCTACGAAGACCCGAAGGAAGTGGTCCGCTGGTATTATTCGAACCAGCAGCGCCTCGCCGAGATGGAAGCGTTCGTCGTTGAGAGCAACGTCGTCGATTTCGTGCTGGGCAAGGCGAAGGTGACGGACAAGGAAGTGAGCTTCGAGGCACTGGCGAGCGCATCGGCGCAGCAGGCTTAAGGGTTGCCTGAGCGGCGTGCCGGCTGTCCGAGCGACGGCCCGCACGCCGTTTTTACGTCAGTTGGCGGTTGCCATTAATATGGCGATTGAACGGACGGCTTCCCTGTCGTTCCATTCCCATTTCGAACAAGGCTCATTGAATGATCACTCGCGCTGAATTGCTTGACACGCTCGCTTCGAACGCGCCGCGGGATTTCGAGGCGCAGGCGCTGGGGCTGGTTCCGATCGTCGTCGAAACGAGCGGTCGCGGCGAGCGTTCGTACGACATCTACTCGCGTCTCCTGAAGGAGCGCGTCGTGTTCATGGTCGGCGAAGTGAACGACCAGACCGCGAACCTCGTCGTCGCGCAGTTGCTGTTCCTCGAAAGCGAGAACCCCGACAAGGACATCAACCTGTACATCAACAGCCCGGGCGGCTCGGTGTCGGCCGGCATGGCGATCTACGACACGATGCAGTTCATCAAGCCGGACGTGTCGACGCTCTGCATGGGGCTCGCGGCCAGCATGGGCGCGTTCCTGCTCGCGTCGGGCGCGAAGGGCAAGCGCTACGCGCTGCCGAACGCGCGCGTGATGATCCACCAGCCGCTCGGCGGCGCGCGCGGCCAGGCGTCGGACATCGAGATCCAGGCGCGCGAGATCCTCTACCTGAAGGAGCGCCTGAACAATCTGCTCGCGCAGCACACGGGCCAGGAAGTCGAGCGCATCGCGCGCGACACCGATCGCGACAACTTCATGTCGAGCGACGACGCGAAGGCTTACGGGCTGATCGACCAGGTGTTGCTCAAGCGTCCGTGATCCGGGCGGGGCGCCGTCTCCGGGAGGCTTTCCCTCCGGGGTGCTTCCCTGGGGAGCTTCCCCCCCCTGGGGTACTTCCCCATTAACGCGGCGCCCGTGCCCCGAGCATCTGCGGCAAGCACAGCCAGCCGGCTCCGGTGGCGCCCTAGGTCGTGGCGCGCGGAGCATTCGGCGTATCATGTAATTCACGTGTCCGGAGGCTCATACATTCATGGCGGACAAAAAAGGTTCGAACAGCGAGAAGCTGTTGTATTGCTCGTTTTGCGGCAAGAGCCAGCATGAGGTGAAAAAACTCATCGCGGGCCCGTCGGTGTTCATCTGCGATGAGTGCATCGACCTCTGCAACGAGATCATTCGCGACGAAGCGGCAGCCGCAGGCGTCGAGGCCACCCTGTCCCGGTCGGATCTGCCGAGCCCGCAGGAAATTCGCGACATCCTCGATCAGTACGTGATCGGGCAGGAGCGCGCGAAGAAGATCCTCGCGGTCGCGGTCTACAACCACTACAAGCGCCTGAAGCATCTCGACAAGAAGGACGACGTCGAGTTGTCGAAGAGCAACATCCTGCTGATCGGGCCGACCGGCTCCGGCAAGACGCTGCTCGCGCAGACGCTCGCGCGCTTGCTGAACGTGCCGTTCGTGATCGCCGACGCGACGACGCTGACCGAAGCCGGCTACGTCGGCGAGGACGTCGAGAACATCATCCAGAAGCTGTTGCAGAACTGCAACTACGAGGTCGAGAAGGCGCAGCGCGGCATCGTCTACATCGACGAGATCGACAAGATCAGCCGCAAGTCCGACAACCCGTCGATCACGCGCGACGTGTCGGGCGAGGGCGTGCAGCAGGCGCTGCTGAAGCTCGTCGAGGGCACGATGGCGTCGGTGCCGCCGCAGGGCGGCCGCAAGCATCCGAACCAGGATTTCATCCAGGTCGACACGACGAACATCCTGTTCATCTGCGGCGGCGCGTTCGACGGGCTCGAGAAGGTGATCACCGATCGTACCGAGAAGACCGGCATCGGTTTCGGCGCGACGGTCAAGAGCAAGCAGGAGCGCGACGCCGGCGAGGTGCTGCGCGAAGTCGAGCCGGAAGACCTGATCAAATTCGGTTTGATCCCCGAGCTGATCGGCCGGCTGCCGGTGGTCGCGACGCTCGGCAAGCTCGACGAAGCAGCGCTGATGAAGATCCTCGTCGAGCCGAAGAACGCGCTCGTCAAGCAGTATCACAAGCTGTTCGCGATGGAACGCGTCGAGCTCGAGATCCGGCCCGCCGCGCTGCAGGCAGTCGCCCGCAAGGCGATCCGCCGCAAGACCGGCGCGCGCGGCCTGCGTTCGATCATCGAACAGGCGTTGCTCGACGTGATGTACGAGCTGCCGGCGATGAAGGGGGTGAGCAAGGTCATCATCGACGAGAATGTCATCGATGGCGACGGCAAACCGTTACTGATCTATGAGGACACGCCGAAGGTGGCGGGTTCGAACTGACCGGCTCGACAAATGTTCTGATGAAAAAAGGCCGTTCACGAAAACTGAACGGTTTTTTTTCGTTTATCTTGTGGGTAACTCTGACTGGACACGCGACGGTTACTTTTTTACCGAATATTTCCCACTCGCTGAAGGCTTGCAATCCATACGGGCAGCCTCAACTACCGAACAATTGATTCCACTCATGGGGAAATGAAATGTCAGGCACCCAACTTCTCCCGCCGGAACGCATCACGCTCCCGCTGCTGCCGCTGCGGGACGTCGTCGTTTTCCCGCACATGGTGATTCCGCTCTTCGTGGGCCGGCCGAAATCGATCAAGGCCCTCGAAGTGGCGATGGAAGGCGGCAAGCACATCATGCTCGTCGCGCAGAAAACCGCGGCCAAGGACGAGCCGACCGAAAAGGACATGTACGAGGTCGGTTGCGTCGCCAATATCCTGCAGATGCTGAAGCTGCCCGACGGCACGGTGAAAGTGCTCGTCGAGGGCCTGCAGCGCGCGAAGGCGCTGTCGATCGAGGAGCAGGAGACGCAGTTCTCGTGCGAGGTGATGCCGCTCGAACCCGATCACGCCGACAGCGCGGAGACGGAAGCGCTGCGCCGCGCGATCGTGTCGCAGTTCGATCAGTACGTGAAGCTCAACAAGAAGATCCCGCCGGAAATCCTGACGTCGCTGTCGGGCATCGACGAGGCGGGTCGTCTCGCGGATACGATCGCCGCGCATCTGCCGCTGAAGCTCGACCAGAAGCAGCACATCCTCGAGATGTTCCCGGTCATCGAGCGTCTCGAGCATCTGCTCGCGCAGCTCGAGGCCGAGATCGACATCCTGCAGGTCGAAAAGCGCATCCGCGGGCGCGTGAAGCGCCAGATGGAGAAGAGCCAGCGCGAGTACTACCTGAACGAGCAGGTCAAGGCGATCCAGAAGGAACTGGGCGAGGGCGAGGAAGGCGCCGATCTCGAGGAGCTCGAGAAGCGCATCAACGCCGCGCGCATGCCGAAGGAAGCGAAGAAGAAGGCCGACGCCGAGCTGAAGAAGCTGAAGCTGATGTCGCCGATGTCGGCCGAAGCGACCGTCGTGCGCAACTACATCGACACGCTGATCGGCCTGCCGTGGCGCAAGAAGAGCAAGGTCAACAACGATCTCGCGAACGCCGAGCAGGTGCTCGACGAGGACCATTACGGCCTCGAAAAGGTGAAGGAACGGATTCTCGAGTATCTCGCGGTGCAGCAGCGCGTGGACAAGGTGAAGGCGCCGATCCTGTGCCTCGTTGGGCCTCCCGGCGTCGGCAAGACGTCGCTCGGCCAGTCGATCGCGCGTGCGACGAACCGCAAGTTCGTGCGGATGGCGCTGGGCGGCGTGCGCGACGAGGCCGAGATTCGCGGCCATCGCCGCACGTATATCGGGTCGATGCCGGGCAAGATCCTGCAGAGCCTCGCGAAGGTGGGCGTGCGCAACCCGCTGTTCCTGCTCGACGAAGTCGACAAGATGGGGATGGACTTCCGCGGCGATCCGTCGTCGGCGCTGCTCGAAGTGCTCGATCCGGAGCAGAACCACACGTTCGCCGATCATTACATCGAAGTCGATTTCGACCTGTCGGACGTGATGTTCGTCGCGACGTCGAACTCGCTGAACATCCCGCCGCCGCTGCTCGACCGGATGGAAGTGATCCGTCTGTCGGGCTACACGGAAGACGAGAAGGTCAGCATCGCGCAGCGCTACCTGCTGCCGAAGCAGAAGAAGAACAACGGCCTGAAGGAAGGCGAGATCGAGGTGGCCGAAACGGCGATCCGCGACATCATCCGCTATTTCACGCGTGAGGCGGGCGTGCGTTCGCTCGAGCGCGAGATCTCGAAGATCTGCCGCAAGGTCGTGAAGATGCTGCTGCTGAAGAAGGCATCGGGCGCGATCAAGGTCGACGGCAGCAATCTCGACACGTTCCTCGGCGTGCGCAAGTACGACTTCGGCCTCGCCGCGAAGGAGAACCAGGTCGGTCAGGTGACGGGCCTCGCGTGGACGGAAGTCGGCGGCGATCTGCTGACGATCGAGGCGGCGGTCATGCCGGGCAAGGGCAACGTGATCCGCACCGGCTCGCTCGGCGACGTGATGAAGGAGTCGGTCGAGGCGGCTCGCTCGGTCGTGCGTTCGCGTTCGCGGCGTCTCGGCATCAAGGACGAGGCGTTCGAGAAGCAGGACATCCACATCCACGTGCCGGAAGGCGCGACGCCGAAGGACGGTCCGTCCGCCGGCGGTGCGATGACGACCGCGCTCGTGTCGGTGCTGACTGGCATCCCGGTGCGCGCGGACGTCGCGATGACGGGCGAGATCACGCTGCGCGGCGAAGTGTTGCCGATCGGCGGCCTGAAGGAGAAGCTGCTGGCCGCGCATCGCGGCGGGATCAAGCTCGTGCTGATTCCGGAAGAGAACGTGAAGGATCTCGCGGAGATTCCGGACAACGTGAAGAACGCGATCGAAATCGTGCCGGTCCGCTGGATCGACAAGGTGCTCGAACTCGCGCTCGAACGTACGCCGACGCCGCTGCCGCCGGAAGAGGAAGTGAAGGCCGCCGCGCCGGTCGCCGCCGCGCCCGTCGCCGATGCGGCGAAGGACGCCGGCTCGACGGAAGTGGTCAAGCACTGACGTCGGTTGTCGGTTCGATTCCGGTCGTTGAAAAACCCGCGGCGTGTGTCCGCGGGTTTTTTTATCTGCCCTGAAAATCGCGCGTTTCAGGGCTGGCAAAATGCTCGAAGATCCATTAGACTAGCGGGCTCGCTGGCTGATGATGTTCGTGTCAGCCACGCGGCGAGTCCGGAGCGGGTGCTTAGCTCAGTTGGTAGAGCGGCGCCCTTACAAGGCGTAGGTCGGGAGTTCGAGCCTCTCAGCACCCACCATCCATAGGGATGGATCCCGTTCCAGGGCGATTCGCAGAAGATTGTGGAAGTACGCTGAAACCCGCATGGCTGTTGGCTCTGCGGGTTTTTTGTTTGGGGTGGCCGTTTCGAAAACGGCCATTGGCTGCAATGCGTTTGCGACACCGTTGTTATACCGTTGTCGTCACATCGTTGGTGGAACGCGCCAACGGCTAGGCGAGATGGCGCGCGAAGAATGCCCGGATACGACCTCGCGCGTCAGCCGCGTCCTTCTCCTGGTAGCCCGCCCCGATGACGGCACCGAGCACCCCGATCAGCAGGCCCTTGTGATCGTCGAGGAAGGAGTGCCCGGCGTCCGGATATTCTTTGACATCATGGTCGATTTGGCGCCGCTCGAGCGCGCCATTCAGCCGCGCCGCCGCGCCCTTCAGCGTCCTGTCGCGACCGCCGAAGCTCGCGACCATCGGGCAGGCGCCGTCGAGGATCGCATCGATGTCGTTCGGGACCTGGCCGTAGTTCGGGGCGACGGCCGAAAAGCCGTGACCGGCCGCCAGTAGAATCGCAAAACCGCCCGTCGCGCAAAAGCCGATGACCCCGGTCTTCCCGGTGCAATCCTGACGGCCCTCCAGCCACTGCCGGATGGCGTTGACATCGTCGAACGCCGCTCCCTTTCGCGCCGATAGGTCCATCATCAAGGCGCGGATACAACGGAGCCGGCCGCCCCAGGAGAATAGGTCCGGTGCCACCGCAAGGTAACCTTCTCTGGCCAGCCAATCGGCATGCTCACGCGTCACGTCGGTCAGGCCGAAGATGTCGTGGAGCACGATGACGCCGGGCCAGGGCCCATCGCCTTCTGGCGTCGCCACATAGCTCTTGAGCGGGTGGTGCGGCGTTGAGATCGAGACCTCGGTCGCGTCGCTTCTCATACTATTTGGTCGTTAGGTGTTTCATCTGAGCAGGATAGCGGTCACCCGTGATTGCGCCCAACGCAAAGGACTCGTCGAGATCGTCGAGATCTTCTTGGGTAAGCGCCACATCAAGCGCCCTTAGATTTTCTGCCACACGTTCGGGACGACTCATTCCGACGAGCGGCACAACGTCTTCACCCCTGGATAGCACCCAAGCTATCGCCAATTGCGCTGCCGTACAGTTCTTCTCGCGCGCCATGCGCTCAAGCAGCGAAACCCTTTCCAGATTCTTCGGAAGGTTCTCCTGGTCGAATTTGGGAAACTGGCGACGAAAGTCGTTTGCCGGGAGGTCATTTGTAATTGAACCAGTAAGAAGCCCTTGACCGACCACGCTATAAGCCACCAGCCCGATGCCAAGCTCCCTTACGGTCGGCAGGATTTCCTCCTCAATGAAACGTGTTCCAAGGGAATACTCGATTTCAAGAGCGGTCACGGGATGCACTTTGTGAGCACGCCGAATATTTTCAACGCCGGTTTCAGACAATCCCAGGTATCGAACCTTACCTTCCTTGATGAGATCGGCGATGGCACCCACTGTTTCCTCAACCGGGACGTTCGGGTCGATGCGACCCGGCTGGTAAATGTCTATGACATCCACGCCGAGTCGTTGAAGCGAGTAGGCCGCGAAGTTCTTCACGGCGTTGGGTCGAACATCAATACCCAACATTTGTCCGGAGGGAGAACGAAGGGCACCGAATTTCACGCTGATAAGCGCCTGATCCCTGCGACCTTTGATCGCTTGACCCACGAGAAGCTCGTTGTGCCCCATTCCGTAAAAGTCACCGGTGTTCAAAAAATTGATGCCCGCATCCAAGGCGGCTTGAATGGTGGCGATACCTTCGTCATCGGAGCTTGCCTTCGGCCCCGCGAAACTCGACATGCGCATGCAACCGAGGCCCATTGCGGAAACACGGGGACCATTTCGACCTAGCGTTCTCATTTCCATAGCTGTATTCCTTTTTGATTGGCAGACCCGCTCGCCGTTGTGCTGGGGTGAGTTGTGTTGCCTTCAGGATGCGGGGCGTCGCTTCAGGGAGCGGCGGGGTAGTCGACATATCCCTGCGGTCCGCCCTGGTAGTAGGTCTCCGGGGACGAGGCTGCGAGCGGCAGGTCCTCGCGAAAGCGTCGCACGAGATCGGGATTGCCAATGAACGGCTTGGCGAAGGAAACCAGATCGGACTGCTTGCTTTCGATCGCCGTGTTGGCGGAGGCACGGTCAAAGCCGAAGTTCGCGATCAACGTGCCGTTGAAGCGGGCGCGGTAGTAGCCGATCGTGTCCTGCAACGCGGCGACGGGTGTACCCGACAGGTCGTTCAGCGCTCTGCCCACATGAAGGTGAGAGAGCGGAAGCCCATTGAGACGGTCGACAAGATAGTCGTAGGTTTCGATCGTCTTGTCGGTCAGTCCGAAGCCACCCATTGCGAGCGCCGGGCTGATCTTGATGCCGACACGCCCTGGTCCCCAGACCGCGATGAGCGCGTCGAGCACTTCCAGGACGATCCGCACTCGGTTCTCCGTGCTGCCGCCATAAGCGTCATCTCGGATGTTCAGCGCGCTATTGAGGAATTCAGGCAGGAGATACGTGGTTGCCGCGTGCAACTCCACACCATCGAAGCCGGCCTCCCGGGCATTTTTCGCAGCTACCCCATAGTCGGCAACGGTTGAGGCGATCTCTTCAAGCGACATGGCACGCGGCGTCACGGTGTCTTTGAAACCCTCGGGTGTGAATGATCTCTGGCCAGGGTTTACGGCGGACGGCGCGGGGGGCAGCTTGCCATCGAAAAAGTCGGGATGCGAGACCGCCCCGGAATGGGCAAGCTGCGCGAAGATTGCGCCACCCTCGGCATGCACGGCAGTGGTAACGGCTCGCCAGCCCTCGACCTGGCGCTCGGTAAAGAGACCGGGTGCGTTGATGAATCCGATCGCGTGCGGGCTGATCCAGGTGCCTTCGGTGAGGATGAGGCCGGCCGCCGCCCGCTGGCGATAATATTCGACATGAAGCTCGGTGGGCACGAGCTCGGCATTGCGCGCGCGGCCGCGCGTCATGGAGGACATCACCACACGGTTTCTGAGTTGAAATCCGCCAAGCGTGTAGGGCGTGAACAGAGGTGCGTCGTCAGGCTGGGGCATGGCTAGTGCTCATATCTTTCATTCGGATGCGACCTGTCGGCCGTGTGTTCGAAAAAGATAGTCTCATTCAGAAATTGGCGGTAGCATGAAAAAATAACTTTGAGAAATTCGATTTGTGAATGAATGACAGGTTCGTTTCGTTGCAGCTCTTTGCCCGCGTCGCGAGGAGCGGAAGTTTTTCCGTGGCTGGGCGCGCGATGGGCATGTCGCAGCCTACGGCGTCACGGATCATGGCTGCCCTCGAAAAGCAAGTCGGCGCCGCGCTATTTGTTCGAACCACTCGAGCCGTGACGCTTACCGAGGCGGGCTCCGACTATCTGTCTCGTATTGAGCCCATCCTGACGGCTCTCGAGGAGGCAGATCATGCTGTTCGCGGGACCGGTGAACTGCGCGGTCTCCTTCGCGTTGCCGCATCTTCAGGTTTCGCAATACGTGGCGTCCTGCCGCGTTTGGCGCGTTTCACTGATCAGCATCCCAGTCTGCGTGTCGAATTCATCCTCAGTGATGACCGGCAGGATCTTGTGGGTGGGTCGGTCGACGTCGCCTTGCGCGTTGGTGTGCTCGACGACTCGACGGCGATCGCCCGCAGGATCGGCACCGTGCATCGCATCGTCGTCGCAGCGCCCTCGTATTTGGCAAGGGCCGGGACTCCAGCATCTCCCGGCGATCTGGCCGATCACACGATCATCGTCGGTCCTGCCGGCAGAGTCATGGAGGGATGGACGTTTCGGCGTGACGGAAAGGTTAGCTCGGTGCGGGTCGAGGGGCGCTTCATCCTGAACAGCATGGACGCAGCGGGTGCCGCCGCCGTCGCCGGGCTCGGCCTCCTCTCGACCGGGGATCTCGCTGTCCTCGACGAATTGGAAGCGGGCCGGCTGGTACGCGTGCTCCCGGATTGGGAGATGGGATCAGCGGATATCAACGTTCTGCTTCCGGCGGGCCGAGCCGCAAAGCCGTCCGCCCGCGCATTCGCGGACTTCATGGAGGCCGAGTTTCGGGAAGTTCAGGCCGCCGGAAGTCGAGGGGAACGCATCGCCAGTTAAATGAATCGTCGCCGGTGACGCTATTCGCCTTCAGCCCATGGAAACACCGGGATGACCACCGGCTTCGACGCGGCATCGTCGAAACGTCGCTGCCGCTGGTTGGCCAGCAGCTTGTCGAATTGGCGTTCGGCCTGAACCTGCAACGCTGCCATGTCGGTGCCGATCACTGTGAAGTCCTCCATCACGCGGCGTCCCGCGATGTAACTGGCGCGGCAGTCGGTGCCGCGCCCGGCGAGGAACAAATTCTTCAGCGGATCGAAAATCGGACCGAGGTGTGGCGCGCTCAGGTCGAATACCACGATGTCGGCCTGCGCGCCCGGCATCAGCCGGCCGAGGTCGTCGCGGCCCAGCGCACGCGCGCCGCCCAGCGTGGCGGCATTGAACAGGTCGGCCATTGTGACGGAGGTGGCGCTGTTGTCCATCAGGCGACCGACGTACAGGCCGAGTTGCATGTTGTGCAGCAGGTCCGGCGGCCAGGTGTCGGTGCCGAGGCCCAGATTGATGCCGGCCGACTGATACTTGCCGAACGAATCCAGTGCGTCGCCGTTGCGCACGAACACCGCCGGACAGTGCGCGATGGTCGCGCCCGACGCCGTCAGGCGGTCCCAGTCCTCGGTGCCCTGCACGGACACCGCCGGGTGGCCGCTGAGGTAGATTCCGTGCGGCAGGATCGACCGGGGCGTCAGCAGGCCCAGCGATTCCAGCCAGCCCAGTGGCGTGCGTTGCCGCAGTTGCCTGACGGTCTCGAATTCGTAAGCCGACTGGCAGCAGTGCAGGCGCACGGGCGCGTTCAGCTCGGCGCTGGCCGCCGCCGTGCGCGCCAGCAATTCGGGCGTGCAGGTTTCGATGCGATCGGGCGCGAACATCCCGCGCACGAGGCCGCCCTCGGCGCCGTCGAAGTCCCTGAAAAAGCGCAGCGCATCGTCGAAGCCGGCCAGCCCGCGGGCTTCGTCCCACCACTGGCTCATCGACCGATCGGCGCGGACATAGGTCGTGCCGCTCATGTAGCAGGGGCCGAGGTAGACCCGCAGGCCCAGTTCTCCCGCGAGCGCCGACACGCCGGCGAACTCGTCGTAACCCTCGGCCCACGCCCGGTAGTACATCGACGTGATCGGCAATGCCGTGGTGATGCCATTGCGGATCAGATGGGTGAAGGCGTAGCGGTACTTGAAGATTTCTTCTTCGGGGGTGTAGGCCTCCCGGGGGCCGCGCCGGATGTAGTCGGCTGACCAGAGGCGGCCGTTGTCCAGCTTGCTGCCGTTGTCCACCGTCAGCACCCCGGAGTCGATATCGCCGAGCGCGTCCAGGTCGATCAGGCCGGGACTGATCACCGCCTGGCCGTAATCGACGGTGCGGTCCACGAGGCCGGCGAAACCACGCCCGACGAACTCGATGCGCTCACCTGAAAAGACGACCTCGCCGTTTCGCCAGAACACATGGGAGCGGCCGTCGAAACCGATGACGCACGACGCCTTCAGCAAGGTTCGCATAATGTTTGTTCTCCTGATCAGGCGCCGACGAAAACGCCGTCACGCGCAACGATCCTGCCGCGGCTGACCACGGTGCGCTGCAGGCTTCGGTTGACGATCGCCTCGCCGATGTTTTCGGCGGGCAGCAGCAGCAGGTTGGCCGGGCAGCCTGCGTCGAGGCCGTAGGACGCGATATCGAGCGCCTTCGCGCCGCCCCGGCTGACCATATCGAAGGCCATGGCCAGTTCTTCGTCCTTGCTCCAGCCGAAGCGCAACGCGATCAGCATCGCGCGTTCGAGCATGTCGCCGTCGCCCAGCGGGCTCCACGCGTCGCGAATGCCGTCCGAGCCCGAGCACACCGTGACGCCACGGCTGCGCAACATCGCGACGGGCGGCACCGTTACGTTGGGCGGCGCGCAGGTCATGATGGCCACGTCCAGCGCCGCGAGCCGGTCGGCCAGTCCATGCAGGTCGGCCGGCGGGAACGCGCCCAGCGAGTACGCGTGGCTGATCACGACCTGCCCCTGAAGGCCGAATGCCTGCGTCATGTCGCACAGGCGCTCGATCTCCCAGCGGCCCAGCTCGCCGAGGTCGTGCAGATGGATGTCGATGCCGCGCCGGTAGTGCGCGGCCAGTTGGAACACGGTGTCCAGATGGCGGATCGGGTCGCGGTCGATGCCGGCCGGATCGATGCCGCCGACCACGTCCACGCCGAGATCCAGCGCCGCCTTCATCAGGTCCAGCGTGCCGGGCGAAATCAGCAGGCCGCCTTGCGGGAACGCGACCAGTTGCAGGTCGATCACGTGCCGGTATCGCTCGCGCACCGCCAGCATGGCTTCGACATGACGCAGGCCCCAGACCGTCTGGCAATCGACATGGCTGCGAAAGTACAGCGAGCCGCGCGCGATGCAATGCTCGATCAGCGGGCCGGCCCGCTCGGCGATCGGCACCTGGACGTTCTGCAGTACTGTGTGTTCATTGCTGATGCGATGGTTGCGCGTCGGACCCGCGCTGTTCGGGCGCCACGGCATCGTCCACAGCGTCTTGTCGAAATGCACGTGGCTCTCGACCAGCGCGGGCAGCAGCAACTGGCCCTGACCGTCGACGAGCACGGGCAGGTCCGGCGCCGCGCGGCCGGCGGGCAGCATCGCGGAAATCCTGCCGTCGTCCAGCACGACGTCGACGGCGGGGCCGCCCAGCGGGCGAACGTTGCGGATCACATGGTCTGGCATGACGGTCAGTCGATCTCGTCGATGGGGTTGGACGCCGGCGGGCGGTCGGCATCCATCGAAAAGCGATCGCGGGTGCGGACGTAGTAGCTGGCGCCGAAGCGGCCCACCGGGAAATAGTTCTGCAGACGCACGCGGTAGCGCTCGAGGTCGATCAGGTCGTCACGCGCATGCAGCCACAGCACCTCGCCGATGAAGATGTGCCGGGTGGGGGTCTCCAGCGTTTCGGACAACCGGCATTCGAACGCGACGGGCGCCTCGGTGATGCGCGGCGGCCGCACGGCCCGCGACGGCGCGGCGCTCAGGCCGACCAGCGCGAGTTCACTCAGCGATGACGCCACGGTTTCGCCGCAGCGGTGCATCTGCTCGGCCATCGGCTCGTCGGCGATGTGCACTACGAACTCGCCGTTGGCCAGGATGTTGGCCGCCGTGTCCTTCAGGTGATCGTCCTTCAGCTTGTTGATGCTGATCATCAGGATGGGCGGATCTTCGCCCAGCATGTTGAACATGCTGAACGGCGCGGCGTTGATCACGCCGTCGGCGTTCTGCGTGCTGACCAGCGCGATGGGGCGCGGCACGATCAGGCTGGCCATCAGCTTGTAGCGCTGGTAGGCGGTGAGGGTCGAGAAATCGATATGCATGGCGGGTGCTTTCGAAGTGAGGTGTTTTCAGCGCGTATGAAACCGCACCGGGATGCGCTGCTCATGCACCGCATGGCAGGCAACATGCGAGCCGTCGGGCTGAGCGGCCAGTTCGGGCTTCTCGCTCTGGCAGCGCGCGTTCGCATGCGGGCAGCGCGGGTGGAACGTGCAGCCGGACGGCGGATTCAGCGGACTGGGGATTTCGCCGATGATCGGCGGCTTGTCGCGACCCCGCGTGTCCAGCCGAGGCAGGGCCTCGAGCAGCAAACGCGTATACGGGTGCTTGGGCGCGTCGAACAGCACGCGCGTCGGCGCGACCTCGGCGAGCCGGCCCAGGTACATGACGCCGACATCGTGCGACACGTAGTTGATCACCGACAGGTTGTGACTGATGAAGAGGCAGGTTAGCCCGAGCCGTTCCTGCAGGCGGCGCAGCAGGTTCAGGATCTGCGCCTGCACCGACACGTCGAGCGCGGAGGTCGGCTCGTCGCACACCAGGAAGGTCGGGTTGCCGGCCAGCGCCCGCGCGATCGACACACGCTGGCGCTGGCCGCCCGAAAACTCGTGCGGGAACTTCAGCGCGTCGGCGGGCGCGAGGCCGACCTGCAGCAGCAGTTCGTGCACCCGCGGCATGACGTCGGCCTCGGGCAGCAGCTTCAGGAAGCGGATGGGCTCGGCGATCGCGGTGCCGATGCGATAGCGCGGGTTGAGCGACGCATACGGATCCTGGAAGACCATCTGGATCCGATGCCCGTCCCGGCCCGCATCGGCGAAATGGATGCTGCCGGCGCTCGGCTTGTCGAGTCCGGCCACCATGCGCGCCAGCGTGGATTTTCCGCAGCCCGATTCGCCGACCAGGCTGAACGTCTCGCCACGCCGGATGGCGAAGCTCA
Organism: Burkholderia guangdongensis; assembly: GCF_013403875.1. Lineage (GTDB taxonomy): Bacteria > Pseudomonadota > Gammaproteobacteria > Burkholderiales > Burkholderiaceae > Burkholderia > Burkholderia guangdongensis. The sequence continues at coordinate 119,186 of NZ_JACBNX010000017.1, forward strand.
CGCCGTCGACGGCCTTGACGGATCCGGCCGGGCCCAGCGCGCCGCGCAGCAGGCCGCCGCCGACCGGAAAATGACGCGTGACGTCTCGCGCGACGAAGCTGATCCCGGCTTCGGCGGTCGATGGGTGGGGAGCATTCATTCGGACTCCTGTTCGGCGGCTGCGACCCAGCAGGCGACCTGCCGTTGCCGGACTGTTTGCAGGCGGGGACTGTCGGCGCGGCATCGGTCGGTGGCGTGGCCGCAGCGCGGGTTGAACGCACAGCCGACCGGGCGCGCGTTCAGTCGCGGCATCGCGCCGTCGATCTGGGCCAGCGGGCCGGTCACGGGGCCGAGCGAGGGAATGGCGCTCATCAGACCGCGTGCATACGGATGCATCGGCGCGCGGACGATATCCTCGACGGGACCGATCTCGACGATGCGGCCCGCATACATCACCGCGACGCGATCCGCCGTCTCGGCGATCACGCCCATGTCGTGCGTGACCAGCAGCATCGCCGTGCCGTTCTCGCGGCACAGCTTGCGCAGCAGTTGCAGCACCTGTGCCTGGATGGACACGTCGAGGGCCGTGGTCGGCTCGTCGGCCACGACCAGCCGCGGCTCGGCGCACAGCGCCAGCGCGATCACGATGCGTTGCCGCATGCCGCCGGAGAACTGATGCGGATAGGCGGTGAAGCGGGCTTCGGGCGCCGGGATGCCGACCGCGCGCATCAGGTCCAGCGCGCGCTGCACGGCCGCTTCGCGGGACACCGGCAGATGTGTGCGGATGGTTTCGACCAGCTGGTCGCCGATCTGCAGCAGCGGGTTCAGGCTCATCAACGGATCCTGGAACACCGCGCCGATTTCCTTGCCGCGCACGCGCCGCATGTCGCGCTGCGACAACTGGTCAATCCGGCGCTCGCCTAGGCGGACTTCGCCGCCGGCGATGCGGCCGGGCGGGTCGAGCAGGCCGAGGATGGCCATGCCGGTCAGCGATTTGCCGGCGCCGGATTCGCCGACGAAACCGAGAATTTCACCGGGCGAGATGGAGAACGAAACGTCGTCGAGCGCCAGCAGTGTGCCGTGGCGTGTCGGGATCTCGACACGCAGGCCCTGGACGGTCAGCACGGGGGAGGCGTTGGGTGTCATGGCGTGGTCGCTCGACTCACTTGAGCTTCGGGTTGAAGACGTCGCGCAGCCAGTCGCCGAGCAAATTGATCGCGAGGACGAGCAGCACCAGGCAGAGGCCGGGCATCACCGTGACCCACCATTCGCCCGAGAACAGCACCTCGTTGCCGACGCGGATCAGTGTGCCCAGCGACGGGGAGGTCGGCGGCACGCCGAGGCCCAGAAAGCTCAGCGTGGCCTCGGTCAGCACGCCCAGGCCGAGCGACAGCGTCGCGATCACCATCACCGGGCCCAGCACGTTGGGCAGGACATGGCGAAACAGAATGCGCAGCGGCCCCATGCCGATCAGCTTCGCGGCGTGCACGTAGTCTTTGGACTTTTCCACGAGCGTCGCGCCGCGCACCGTGCGCGCGTACTGCACCCAGGTGGAGATGCCGATCGCGAAGATCACGACCACGAGCGCCAGCTGCTCGTGCAGCGCGTGCGGCAGCAGTGCGCGCGACAGGCCGTCGATCAGCAGCGCGACCAGGATCGTCGGGAAGCTGAGCTGCATGTCGGCGAGCCGCATGATCAGGTTGTCGACGCGGCCGCCGGCGTAACCGCTGACGAGGCCGAGCGTCACGCCGATCACGAGCGAGAGCAGCGTCGCGCAAAAGCTCACCGTCAGCGAAATGCGCAGGCCGTACATCATCACGGACAGCAGGTCGCGCCCCTGGTCGTCGGTGCCCAGCAGGAACTTCATCTGGCCGCCGTCGAGCCATGCGGGCGGCAACCGCGAGTTGAGCAGGTCGAGCGCGGCCGGATCGAACGGATTCTGCGGCGCGAGCCACGGCGCGAGCACGGCGGCCAGCACGAGCACGAGCAGCATCAGCGCCGAGACGACCGCGGTAGGCGTGCGCTTGAAGCTGTACGCGAAATCGCTGTGGCGAAAACGCTGCCACGCGGAGGGCGCGCGCGCGAGCGCGACGGTTTTCGGAGACGGGGCGTTCATGCGAGCCTCACACGGGGATCGACCTGGAAATACAGCAGGTCGACGATCGCGTTGATGATCACGAAGAGCAGCGCGATCAGGATCAGGTAGGCGGCGATCACCGGGATGTCGCCGAAGGTGATCGCCTGGATGATCAGCAGGCCGAGGCCGGGCCACTGGAACACGGTCTCGGTGATGATCGAGAACGCGATCAGCGAGCCGAGCTGCAAGCCGGCCACGGTGATCACCGGGATCAGCGTGTTCTTCAGCGCATGACGGAAGTGGATGGACCGGTCGGCAATGCCGCGCGCCCGCGCGAACTTGATGTAATCGGTGCGCAGGACTTCCATCATCTCGGAGCGCACCAGGCGCATGAACAGCGTGAGCTGGAACAGCGCCAGCGTGATCGACGGCATCACGAGCGACTTCCAGCCGCTCACGGTCAGCAGGCCGGTGGTCCAGCCGCCGATGCGCACCACGTCGCCGCGGCCGAACGCGGGCAGCCAGTTGAGCTCGACCGAGAAGATCAGGATCAGGATGATGCCGGTCAGGAACGACGGCACCGAGATCCCGATCAGCGACACCACCTGCATGATCCGCGCGAGCCACGAGTGGCGCCGGATTCCCGCGTACACGCCCATCGGGATGCCGATTCCCAGCGCGAGGACGGCCGCGCACAGGCTGAGCTCCAGCGTGGCCGGCGCGCGCGACAGAATCAGGCGCCCGACGGGCTCCAGGTTGCGGTACGAGATGCCGAACTCGCCGTGCAGGGCCAGCCACAGATACCTGACGAAGCGGATGACGAGCGGCTGGTCCAGCCCGAGCGACGCGCGCAGCGCTTCCTTCTGCGCGATCGTGGCCGTTTCGCCCAGCAGGTTGTTGACCGGATCGCCGATGTAGTTGAACAGCAGGAACGAGATGAACGACACGCCGACCATCACCAGCAGGCCGTTCCAGAGGCGAATTGACAGGAAACGGAGCATCGAAGCTGCCCTCGGCAAGGCCCGGAAGCATCCGGGTGGATGCGCTGCACGTCGTTCGGCAAGTCAGGCGAGTGCGGCGGCGTGCAGGTGCATCCAGTGAATGGGGTGGGGTGGTCGACAAGCACCGGCACCATCGCGGGACGGGGCCGGTGCTCACGCTCACGGGGTGGTGACGAGCCAGAGGCGCAACTGGTTGTCGGGCCCCTGCCGGAGTTGAACTCCCTTGCGGGCGGCCCAGGTGATCGGCTGCTGGTGCAGCGGGATGTACGCGACGTCGTTGCGCGCGATCGTCACGGCGTCGGCGATCAGCGCGTTGCGCTTGGTCGTGTCGAGTTCGGACGCGATCTTCGGCAGCAGCGCGTCGAATGCGGGGTTGGAGTACCGGCCGGCATTGAGGCCGCCCTGAGTGGACGAGCGGGTGGCCAGCGTGTCGAACAGCTCGGCATAGGAGTCGGCCATCGGCAGGCCGGCATGGCCGATGATGTAGAACGACACGTCCAGGTTGTTCACGCGCTCGGACCATTTGGCGACGGGCTCGAACTGCGGCGTGACCTTGATGCCCACGCGGCCCAGCATCGAGATGATGGCCAGACAGATCTGCTCGTCATACACGTAGCGGTTGTTCGTGCATTCCAGGCCGACCGTGAAACCGTTCGGGTAGCCGGCTTCGGCGAGCAGCTTCTTCGCCGCGTCGACGTTGTAGGGCAGCAGCCGGGTGTTCAGGTTCTTCGGCGCGCCGTTCAGCTGCGGCGACAGGATCATGCCGGCCGGCCACGAGACGCCGCGCATCACCGACCGCTTGATCGCCTCCACGTCGATGGCCTGGTACATCGCCTTGCGCACGCGGATGTCCTTGAACGGGTTCTTGCCCTTCACATCCGAATAGAGCAGCTCGTCGCGATACTGGTCCATGCCGAGGAAAATCGTGCGCAGCTCGGGGCCCTGCACCACGGTGAAGGTGCCCGAGCTGTTGATGCGCTGCACGTCCTGCAGCGGCACGTTGACGGACGCGTCCAGCGCGCCGGACAGCAGCGCCGACGTGCGCGTGGCGTCGGACTGGATCGGCGTGAAGACGACTTCGGTCAGGTTGTGTTTTGGTTTGTCCCACCACGTCGGGTTGGCCTCGAGCACGGTCTTGACGTCGATTTCGCGCGACGCGAGCTTGAAGGGGCCCGTGCCGTCGGTGTGGCGGTTCGCGTAGTTTTCCTTCTGCTGCTGCAGATCGCTGGCTTCCGTCGCATGGTTCGCTTCGCACCACGACTTGCTCATGATGACCAGGTTCAGCAGTTCATTGAGCAGCAGCGGGAAGGGCGCCTTGGTCTCGACATCGACGGTGTAGGCGTCGACCTTGCGCACGTCCTTCACGTCGCCGAGGTTCAGCCGCGAGATGGAGCCGGGCGTCATCACGCGCTTCCAGCTGAACACCACGTCGTCGGCCGTCATCGCTTCGCCGTTGTGGAACTTCACGTTGTGGCGCAGCTTGAAACGCCAGACCGTCGGGGACACCGTGCTCCACGATTCGGCAAGCGCGGGTTCGATCTGGAGCTTGTCGTTGAAGCGGACCAGGCCTTCATAGATGTTGTTCATGAAGGCGGTGGTGAACGAGTTGTTCGTCGAGTACGGGTCCATCGACAGCGCGTCTGCCGACGCGGTCCAGGTGAAGGTCTTCGCCTTCAGCCCGACGGAGCCGAGGCACAGGGATAGCGCGACGCCAAGCGCCATCAGTCGCTTTTTCATCGAATCACTCCTTCTACGAAAGAACCGGTCGGAAGACTAGCGGTGGGTCGTGCGAGGCTTGCGTTTCGTTGGGGCCTGGACGGCGGGGGCCGGCTCGCCCAGCGCCTGCGACAAGTCGACGGCCGGCGGCGGTTCGTCGCCCAGGCGCAGCTGGCGCTCGCAGCCGAGGAGGTGTTCTTCCATCAGGCGTTCCGCGTCCTGCAGTCTGCCGGCCTCGATGGCGTCGAGGATTTCCAGGTGTTCATGAACCGAGCACGTATTGGCGCCGGGCGCGCTGTACAGCGCCGTCATCAGCGAGGTCTGCGCAATCACGAGTTCGAGGTGGTGGCTGAGCGCCGAATTGCCGGTGGCCACCGCCAGGTCCAGGTGGAACTTGCCGGCCAGCCGGATATAGCGTGAGGTGTCGCCGATGCGATTGGCTTCGCGCTCCTCGCCGACCTGCTGCCGCACGTCGCCGATCCAGCTGCGACAGTCGCGGCACGCGAGGCTGCGGACCATGCCGCCCTCCAGGATGCGGCGCAACGCATAGACGTCGCGCGTGGTCTCGACGCCGGGACGGGCCACGAAGGCGCCGCGGTTCGGGATCTGCTGGACGAGATGGTGGTCCGCAAGCCGCGCGAGCGCCTTGCGCAGCGTGCCGCGGCTGGTGCCGAGAATGCGGCAGAGGTCGACTTCGGGCAGCTTGGTGCCGGGGGGGATGCGATGCTCGTAGATCGCATCCGCCAGGCGCTGCTGGACCCGCGATTCCTCACTGACCGAGCCAGCGCCGTGAGCCTCGGCATCGGGCGCCGTGCCGGAGGTGTCGCGGGATTGAACCTCGGACTTGCTCATCGTGGTCTCGCATGGGAGTGTGCACAATCAAGGCCACTATAGTGCGAGATTGTTAACAAAAATATTGGCGTAAGTGCGTAGAAGAGGCGGGGGGCTCGAGCATCTGCCGTGGCGAGGCGTATGAAGAAATGCCGACAGGCGCTCGAGCCCCGTGCAGTGCGCGATGGCCGTTGCGCGCGCCGATCACCGATCGTCGTCGTGAATCGACGACGGATGTCGGCACAGCGCGCGCACCTCGACATCCATATACGGGAACAGCGGCAGTTGGCTCAGCAAGTCGTGCAGTTGCTGCGGGCTCTCGACGTCGAAGATGCTGACGTTCGCGTAACGGCCCGCGATGCGCCACAGATGCCGCCAGATACCTTCGTGCTGCAGGCGCTGCGCCATCGCCTTTTCGTCAGCCTTCAGGCTCGCCGCCTTGATGCTGTCCATATCGGGTGGCAGATTGACGGTCATTTCCACATGAAACAGCATGTTCGCTCCTTGTGAGTTCGGTATGGCTCGACGTCGGTCAGCCGGTCAGTCGGTCAGCGGTGCGCATGCACGCGCTCAACCTCGGCCGCCGGCAGGTTCGCCCGATGTTGCAAACGAAGGTGACGGCAAAGGTGACCGCGACCCGCCGGCATCAGCCCAGCAGCGGCGGCAATTCGTCCTTCAGGAAGTCGACCAGCGCGCGCACCGCGGGCATCATGCCACGGCGTGTCGGGAACAGCACGGCCAATCGTCCGTCGCGCGCGCGCCACTCCGGCAGCACGACACACAACGTTCCCTTTTCGATCTCGTGCGTGCACGCATACAGCGGCAGGCTCGCGATGCCCATGCCTGCCAGCGCGGCTTCCTTCAGCGTCGCGATGTTGTCGCTTCGCAGGCGCGGCTGAATCGTCCGTGCGATCACGTCGCCATGCGCGCCGATCAGGCGCAGCGTGGCCGCCGGTTCGTTCATCGACGCGTAGATCAGCAGATCGCCGCCGGGCAGCGCGTCCGGTTCGTCGATCGCGCCGGTTTGCGCCAGGTACACGGGGCTGGCCACCAACCCCCAGCGCGCGGTGGCGAGGGGCGCCTGGACCAGGCTCGACGATTCCATTTCAGCGCTCAGGCCGCGCACGACCACGTCGACATGCTCCTCGACGAGATCGACTTGCCGATTGCTCGCCTCGATGGCCAGCCGGACCTTCGGGTAGCGCAACATGAAGCGGGGCAGCAATCTGGACAGCACGACGTCCGTCAGCGCGACCGGCATGCTGGCCCGCACCAGCCCCGTGGGCTCGGCGCTCCGGCGCCGGACCGCTTCTTCGCCGGCGAGCGCTTCGGCAATCATCGCCCGGCAATGCGCGTGAAGCGCCTCGCCGGCGTCGGTCAGGCTGAGTCGGCGCGACGTTCGCTGAAGCAGTCGAATGCCGAGCTGCGCTTCCAGATCGGTGATCCGCCGCGAGAGATGGGATTTGCTGACGCCGAGCACCTCCGCGGCAGCGGTAAAGCCGTGATGCTCGATCACCTGAGCAAAAAGATAGAGGTCGTTCAGGTCGACGGATACGGGGTTCATCGGACGTTCCAGTGCGCCAGGATCGGTGTTTATCGTTTCCAACAGGAAACGATGGGTTAAGAGATAGCATATTTATCATCCGTCGTTGCGGAAATATGATTCATCTCAACCGGCGCAGATCAGCACCGGACAGTCCGGCGAGGCGTCCCTACGCCGATGCCGCATCCCAATGCGAACGTGGACGACGATCATGAACATTCTTTCCCTGTTGAAGGCGGCGGTTCTCCCCACGGCCATGGCCACTCCCTCCACGGCGGCCGGCGCGGCGCCCGCGCCGAGCGCGCTCGCGCCTTCGGGGGCCCCGTACTCGCTGTTGTCGCGGGACGACACGGTGCTGCTGCTGGTCGACCATCAGGTCGGCTTGTTCACCGGCGTGCGCGACATCGATATCGGTCAGCTCAAGCACAACGTGGTGGCGTTGGCCAAAGCCGCGAAGACGCTCGGTATCCCGATCGTCGTCACCGCGACGGTGCCCGACGGCATGTGGGGTCCGATCATCCCGGAACTGACCGACGCACTTGCGGATGTCCCGGTGATCGCGCGGACCTCGATCAATGCCTGGGACGATGCGAATGTCCGGGCCGCCGTCGAAAAGACCGGTCGCAAGCAGATTCTGATCGCCGGCGTGTCGCTGGAGGTCTGCGCGACGTTCCCGGCGCTGACGCTCAAGGCCCTCGGCTACGACCCCCGTGTGGTGCTCGACGCGTCGGGGACGTTCAGCAACGACAAGCGCACGGTGGGGCTGCAGCGCCTCGCGGGCGTCGGCATCCCGGTGACCGACTACGCGACGGCGGGCGTGGAAATGCTGGACGGCAACGACGATCCGAAGGCGCCGCAGGTGTACGCCGATCTCGATATGGCGTTTGCCACCCTCGTGTGGCAGGTCAAGAACGTTGCAAGCAAGTGAGCGGCATCGTGCACGTGTCGTCTGTCGTCGCCGGTCGCGATCTGGCCATCGGCGAAGCGTTTCGGGCGAAGCACTTCGGCGAGCAATCGTTCGGCGGATCGATCGATCCCGTCGTCATGCTCGATCACTTTCACATGACCGGCCCGACCTTTGCCGCGCATCCGCACGCGGGGATGTCGGCGGTGACCTACGTGTTCGAGGACGCGACCGGACCGCACGTGAACCACGATTCGCTCGGCAATCACGGTCCCATTCATCCGGGCGCGCTGCATTGGCTCGCCGCCGGGCGCGGCGCGGTGCATACCGAACAGCCGGAGGGTGACGCGCAGCACGTTCACGCGTTGCAGATCTTCGTGAATCTGCCGGCCAGCAGGAAATTAGACGCGCCCTATGCGGTTCATGTCGAGCCGCACGACATTCCGGAGTTCCACGCGCCCGGCGTTCGGGTGCGCGTGGTGTCGGGCAGCAGCAATGGCGTGAGCGCGGCTCACACGGCGCGGCTGCCCGAACCGTTCACGTTGCTGGACGCGTTCCTGTCGCGTTCGTCCGCGTTCAGTCATCCGCTGCCGCGCGGCTGGAGCGGGATGATCTGCGTCGTCGCGGGCGCGTTGCGGATCGACGTCGAGGACGAAGTGCGGCAGCTGACGGCCGGGGAGGCCGTCGGTGTATCGCTGGACGACGGCGCGGCCGAGCGCACGGCAGCGATTCGATTCGCATCCGACGAGGGCTGCCACTTCGTCGTGCTTTCCGGTCCGGCGCTGCGCGAGCCGATCGCGAAGCACGGTCCGTTCGTGATGAACACCGTCGAGCAGCTCGAGGATCGGATCCGCGCGTTCCAGAACGGCGAGTTCGGACAAATCGCGGACAGATCGCGGACAGATCATGATGCCGCAACCCGCCGGGCAGTGATCCTTCGCGCGCGAGCGCGCGATGGCGGGCGGATTAATGGTGCCGGAAGCGCGTGTCCGGCCGGAACGGGCCGATGGCGGGCGTGCGCGATTTGTGCTTTACTTTTCGGCAGAATCAAAAAGCACCGACCGAAGCGAGCCCATCAAGCAGGCAGACGGTAGTGGTAGCAAAAGGCAGTAAAAGGCAGTAAAAGGCAGTAAAAGGCAGCACAAGGTTAGCGAAACGGGCCCGCGCCGATCTCGATCCCCGAAGGAGACAGTTCATGGCGATCAGCATCAGTCTGACGGTCAACGGCGCGACCGTGACTGCCGATATCGAACCTCACACCCTGCTTGTCCAGTTCCTGCGCGAACAGCTTCGGCTGACCGGCACTCACGTCGGCTGCGACACCGCGCAATGCGGCGCGTGCACGGTCCATCTGGACGGCCGCGCGGTCAAGGCGTGCAACGTGCTCGCCGTGCAGGCGGACGGCGCGAGCGTCACGACGATCGAAGGCCTGTCGCACGACGGCGAACTGCACCCGATGCAGGCGGCGTTCCGTGCATGCCACGGGCTGCAATGCGGCTTCTGCACGCCCGGCATGGTGATGAGCGCCAGCGCGCTCGCGATGCGGCAGCCCGATCTCACCGAAGCGGACGTGCGCGCGCAGCTCGACGGCAATCTGTGCCGCTGTACCGGGTATCACAACATCGTCAAGGCCGTGCTCGAAGGCGCCGCCGGCATGAAGGCCGGCGCGCATGCGAGCCCGGCAGCCGCCAAGGCAACCGCGTAAGGAGCCGACGATGAACGCACCCGACTCGCATCCGCTGATCGGCGCCTCGGTCCAGCGCAAGGAAGACTATCGCTTTCTGACCGGCAACGGCCAGTACACCGATGACGTCGTGCTGCCGCGGCAGACCTACGCGGTGTTTCTGCGCTCGCCGCATGCGCACGCGCGCATCAACCATGTCGATACCGGCGCCGCATTGAAATCGCCCGGCGTCGTCGCGATCTTCACCGGCGCCGATCTCGCCGCCGACAGCGTCGGTGGCCTGCCGTGCGGCTGGTTGATCCACAGCATCGACGGCACGCCGATGCGCGAGCCGCCGCACCCGGTGATCGCGCACGAGAAGGTGCGCCACGTCGGCGACCAGGTCGCGCTCGTGATCGCCGATTCGGCGAAGGCCGCGAAAGACGCCGCCGAGCTGATCGAAATCGAGTACGACGTGCTGCCCGCCGTCGTCGATACCGCGCATGCGGCCGACCCCGGGCAACCGGCCGTGCACGACGACGTGCCGGACAACGTCTGCTACACGTGGGGCCACGGCGACCCGGCCGCCACCGATGCCGCGTTCGCGAGCGCCGCGCACGTGACGACGCTCGACATCGTCAACAACCGTCTGATCCCGAATGCGATCGAGCCACGCGCGGTGAACGCGAGCTACTCGGCGCAGGACGACAGTTATACGGTCTACGTCGCGAACCAGAACCCGCACGTCGAGCGGCTGCTGATGGCCGCGTTCGTGCTCGGGCTGCCCGAATCGAAGCTGCGCGTGATCGCGCCGGACGTCGGCGGCGGCTTCGGCTCGAAGATCTTTCTGTATGCGGAGGACGTCGCGCTGACCTGGGCCGCGAAGAAGATCCGCCGTCCGGTCAAATGGACCGCCGAGCGTTCCGAGTCGTTCGTATCCGATGCGCACGGCCGCGATCACGTGACGAAGGCCGAGCTCGCGCTCGATGCGAACGGCAGGTTTCTCGGGATGCGCGTGCATACGACGGCGAACATGGGCGCGTATCTGTCGACGTTCGCGTCGAGCGTGCCGACGATCCTGTACGCGACGCTGCTGGCCGGTCAGTACACGACGCCCGCGATCTACGCGGAAGTGAAGGCGGTATTCACGAACACGGTGCCGGTCGACGCGTATCGCGGCGCGGGACGGCCCGAGGCGACCTACGTCGTCGAGCGGCTGGTCGAGACGGCGGCGCGCGAGATGAACATCGATCCGGCCGAGCTGCGCCGGCGCAACTTCATCCGCGGCTTCCCGTATGCGACGCCCGTCGGCCTGACGTACGACACCGGCGACTACGACACCTGCCTGTCGCGCGCGCTCGAACTGGCCGACGTGAAGGGCTTCGCGGCGCGCCGCGCGGCGTCGGAGCAGAACGGCAGGCGGCGCGGCCTCGGCTACTCGTGCTACATCGAGGCGTGCGGCCTCGCGCCGTCGAACATCGCGGGCGCGCTCGGCGCGCGCGCCGGCCTGTTCGAAGCCGGCGAGGTGCGCGTGCATCCGACCGGCTCGGTCACCGTGTTCACCGGCTCGCACAGTCATGGACAGGGGCACGAAACGACCTTCGCGCAGGTCGTCGCGGACCGGCTCGGCATCGCGCTCGAGAACGTCGAGATCGTGCACGGCGACACCGGCCGCATTCCGTTCGGGATGGGCACGTACGGCTCGCGCTCGATCGCGGTCGGCGGCTCGGCGATCGTGAAGGCGCTCGACAAGATCGAATCGAAGGCGAAGAAGATCGCCGCGCATCTGCTCGAGGCGTCGGCCGACGACATCGAGTTCAGGGACGGCGTGTTCCGCGTCGCGGGCACCGACCGCACGAAGACCTTCGCCGACGTGTCGCTCGCGGCGTACGTGCCGCACAACTATCCGCTCGACAAGCTCGAGCCGGGCCTCGACGAAAGCGCGTTCTACGATCCGGCCAACTTCACGTACCCGGCCGGTGCGTATATCTGCGAGATCGAGGTCGATCCGGACACCGGCGAATCCCGCATCGAGCGATTCACCGCCGTCGACGATTTCGGCAACGTGATCAATCCGATGATCGTCGAAGGCCAGGTGCACGGCGGCCTCGGGCAGGGCATCGGCCAGGCGCTGCTCGAGCGGTGCGTGTACGACAACGACAGCGGCCAGCTGTTGTCCGGCTCGTACATGGACTACGCGATGCCGCGCGCGTCCGATCTGCCGAGCTTCACCGTCGAGACCGCGAAGGGCACGCCGTGCACGCACAATCCGCTCGGCGTGAAGGGGTGCGGCGAGGCGGGTGCGATCGGCTCGCCGCCGGCCGTGATCAACGCGCTGATCGACGCGCTCGCGCCGCTCGGCGTGAAGGATCTGCAGATGCCCGCGACGCCGCATCGTGTATGGGCGGCCATTCAGGCCGCGAATCCGGCCTCGAATCCGGCCGTCCAGCAACCGTGAACGGAGCAGCCGACATGTACTCATTCGACTATCAGCGTGCGGCCGATCCGAAGGCGGCGGTCGCGGCCATCGGCGGCGATGCCGACGCGAAATTCCTCGCGGGCGGCCAGAGCCTGCTGCCGACGATGCGTCTGCGCCTCGCGCAGCCGTCGAAGCTCGTGGACGTCACGCGCATCGCCGCGCTGAAGGAAATTCGCATCGACGCGCAGACGGTGACGATCGGCGCGGCGGTCTGCCACGCGGACGTTGCCGAGCACGCCGATGTCCAGCGTCTGTTGCCGGGCCTCGCGAGCCTCGCGGGCCATATCGGCGACCGCCAGGTGCGTGCGCGCGGCACGATCGGCGGCTCGCTCGCGAACGACGATCCGGCGGCCTGCTACCCGGCCGCGGTACTCGGGCTCGGCGCAACGGTCGTCACCGACCGCCGGCGCATCGCGGCGGACGATTTCTTCGTCGGCATGTACGAAACCGCGCTGCAGCCAGACGAGCTGATCGTCGCGGTCGAGTTTCCGCTGGCCGAACGCTGCGCGTACGAGAAGCTCAACAACCCGGCGTCGCATTTCGCGCTGGTCGGCGTGTTCGTCGCGAAGCGGGCCGACGGCGTGCGCGTCGCGGTGACGGGGGCGGCGGCGTCGGTGTTTCGCGCGAGCGCGCTCGAAGCGGCGCTGAGCGCGAACTTCGCGCCGGAAGCGGCGCGCGCGGTCAGCATCGCGGCCGACGAACTGAACACGGACATGCATGCAAGCGCCGAATATCGCGCGCACCTGATCCCGGTGCTGGCCGCGCGCGCGGTCGCGAAAGCGAACGGCTAGCGGCGCGCGATGCAGCCCGCTTCGATCGACGACACCCTCGCGCAGCTTGCCGCGCAAGGCTATTACGCGAACCGCGAACTCGCGACCGCGCTGTTTCTCGCGTTGCGGATGGAGCGGCCGCTGTTCGTCGAAGGCGAGCCCGGCGTCGGCAAGACCGAACTCGCGAAGGCCGCGGCCGGCATGCTCGGCACGTCGCTGCTGCGGCTGCAATGCTACGAGGGGCTCGACACCGCGAGCGCGCTGTACGAGTGGGACTATCCGCGCCAGATCATGGCGCTGCGGCTGGCCGAAGCGGCCGGCGAGCGGCCGGACAACGACACGTTGTATCGCAGCGAGTTTCTGCTCAAGCGTCCGCTCCTGCAGGCGCTGCTGCCCGACGATCATCATCCGGGCGCGCGCCGCGTGCTGCTGATCGACGAGATCGACCGGGCCGACGAGCCGTTCGAGGCGTTCCTGCTCGAGCTGCTGTCGGATTTCCAGGTATCGATTCCCGAATATGGCACGGTGCGCGCGGACCATCCGCCGCTCGTCGTGATGACGTCGAACCGCACGCGCGAGGTGCACGATGCGCTGAAGCGCCGCTGCCTGTACCAATGGATCGGGTATCCGGATCGCGATCGCGAACTCGCGATCGTCGCGGCGCGCGCGCCCCAGACGAGCGCGGAGCTGCAGCGCCGCGCGGTCGATTTCGTGCACCGGCTGCGCGGCATCGATCTGTTCAAGGCGCCCGGGATCGCCGAGACGATCGACTGGTGCCGCGCGCTCGCCGCGTTGAGCGTGAGCGAGCTGGATCCGCAATCGGTGCAGGATACGCTCGGCGTGCTGCTGAAGTATCAGGACGATCTCGCGCGCGTCGACGCCGCGCAGATCGCGCAGTGCCTCGCGGCGCCGGGGTGACGCCGATGATCCGCGCTTCGGATGACGCTGGCGAGCCCGACACGCGGGCCGTTTTCGCGCACAACGTCGTGCATTTCGTGCGGTTGCTGCGCGGCGCCGGCTTGCCGATGTCGCCGGCGCAGGCGGTCGACGCGATCGCCGCGCTGCACTGGATCGATCTGACGCGCCGCGACGACGTGAAGGCCGCGCTCGCGACGCTGCTGGTGTCGGCGCCCGACGAGCGCGAGATTTTCGACGCCGCGTTCGACCTGTTCTGGCGCGATCCGGACTGGGAAGGCAAGCTGCGCGCGCTGCTGCTGCCGAAAGTGCGCAACGGCCTGCCGCCGCCGCCGCGCAACAATCGCCTTGCCGATGCGCTGGCGGCGCGGCGTCCGCCCGCGCGCGATGGGCACGATAGGCACGATGCGTCCGCCGCGCCCGATGCCGGCGCGCGCGAACCGCACGCGCACGTGACGTTCAGCGCCGAAGAACGCCTGCGCCACCGCGACTTCGATACGCTCACCGCCGACGAATGGCGCACGCTGCGCCACGTGATCCGCAGCCGGCGCCTGCCGCTCGCGACCGAGCCGACGCGCCGGCTGAAAGCCGCGTCGCACGGCACGCATGCCGACCTGCGCGCGAGCGCGCGCCATGCGGTGCGCTCGGGCGGCGACTGGACCGTGTGGAAATACCGCGCGGTGACGGAGCGCAAGCCGCCGCTCGTGCTGCTGCTCGACATCTCGGGCTCGATGAGCGCGTATTCGCGCGCGGTGCTGTATTTCTGCCACGCGCTGCTGCAGTCGCGCGAGCGGCTGCAGGTGTTCCTGTTCGGCACGCGGCTCACCCATGCGACGCGCGCGCTGCGCGAGCGCGATCCGGACGTCGCGATCGCCGCGCTCGCCGCGCAGGTGGTCGACTGGTCCGGCGGCACGCGCATCGGCGCCGCGCTCGCCGAGTTCAACCGGCGCTGGGCGCGGCGCGTGCTGAATGGCCGGGCGACCGTGCTGCTCGTCACCGATGGCCTCGATCACGAAGCGATCGACCTGCTCGACGCCGAAATGGCGCGGCTGCGGCGCTTCGCGCATCGCATCGTCTGGCTGAATCCGCTGCTGCGCTATCGCGGCTTCGCGCCGAAAGCGCGCGGCGTGCAGGCGATCCTGCCGCATGTCGACATGCATCAGTCCGTTCATAATCTCGATAGCCTTGCCGCGTTCGGCCGCGACCTCGCGCAACTGGCGCGCATGCCGCGAGTCCGTCACCGGGCCGAGATACCAGGAGGAGCCGCTCGATGGAACTGACCGAAAGCTACACGCTGCCCGTCTCGCAGCAGCAGGCGTGGGAAGCACTGAACGACACGGCGATCCTGCATGCATCGATTCCCGGCTGCGAAAGCATCGAGCCGGACGGCGACAACGCGTATCGGGTGTCGCTGCGCGCGGTGGTCGGGCCGGTCAAGGCGCAATTCAAGGGACGCATGATGCTGACCGACATCGACGCGCCGCACACCTACACGATCGTGTTCGAGGGGCAGGGCGTCGCCGCCGGGTTCGGCAAGGGCTCGGCCAAGGTGATGCTCGAACCCGACGGCGAAACGGCGACGACGCTGACGTACGGCGCGACCGCGCAAGTCGGCGGCAAGCTCGCGCAGATCGGCTCGCGGCTCGTCGACAGCGCCGCGCGCAAGATGGCGAACGAATTCTTCCGCCGCTTCACCGAGCGGCTCGCCGGCGAGAGCGGAGCGGCCGGCTAGGTGCGGCCGGCCAGGTGCGGCTGGCCAGGCGTGGCCGGCCGGGTGCGGCTGGCGTGGATCTCGACGTGCTGACATCCAGCGCCCGCCGATCGTGACGTCAGAACAAGTGCCGAATGCCGGCCCCGACACCGACGGTCGTGCCCGCGACCCCGAACAGCGCACCGTTCGTCGACAGCCCGGTGTTCATTTTTCCATGGTTGTTGACCACGCCGAGCTGGCTGTAGAGCGCCGTGGCCTTCGACAGGTTGTAGGTCAGGCCGGTGGTTGCCATGATCGAATGATTGTTCGTGTCGTTGCCGTCGCTGGTGTACCAGGCACCCGCATCGACGTTCACCGTGGGTGTGAATCGATAGCTCACCCCGCCGCCATAGACACGGTTGTCGAACGAGCCCGCCACCTTCAGATTGATGAATACCGCCTTCACGGTCAGGTCGCCGAATTGATAGCTGGCGCCGATCGTGCGGCCGGTGAACGGTACCGTGCTCGGAATGGGCGTCGTCGCGGCCGTGCCGCCCGAGTTGCCGCTGTACAACGCGGTGCTGACCAGCAACGGCCCATACGTGTAGTTCACGCTAGCCGAATACTGGCGTCCCGCCTGGAAATTGCCGGCGATGCCGCCGAGCGCGAGCAGCGCGCTACCCTGAAAGCCGGCGATCGTCGGGCTCGTGTATGAAATCGCATTCGAGTTGAAGGCCCCTGTGACGAATACGCTGCCGGTATAGATCGGCACGCCGCTGCCGTAGTACGACGCACCGCGCGCGTCGGTGGCGATCAGCGACAGCACGAACGGCGACAACTGCACACCCGCCTTGACGGTGCCGAAGTCGCTTGCGAGGCCGACCCACGCCTGACGGCCGAAGAGGTTTCCGTTCGAATTGCCGAGGCTGCCGTTCGTCAGGTTGATGCCGCCTTCGAGCGCGAAAATCGCCTTCATCCCGCCGCCCAGATCTTCGGTGCCTTTCAATCCGAACAGTGAAGGCGTCAGGCCGCCGGTGATCAACGAGAATTGATGGCCGGCATTTTGTCCGGTCGCCGGGTTGCGCGTCTTGCTCGTATAGAGGATGCCGCTGTCGACGACACCGTAGAGCGTGACGTTGCTTTGCGCGTGGGCGGACAATCCGAAGCTTTCCAGAAGCACGCCGGCGAGGATGGGAAGTCTGTTGAGGAAACGGCTGCGCATAATAAGTAATCCTGATCGTGACGGGTGGTGCGGGGAAAAGAGCAATCCGATGTGCGTGCGATGGCTCGCGTTGCTACGATCGACCTGCTCGCCGAACAACGTACATGCGCCGGTTACGTCCGGGTGCGTTCCATCTCCGATCGCGCCGCGGCATCGGCATCATGTTCCAGTATCCATCGCACTTCCTTCATCCACGTGCCCATCGTCGCATCGCGTTCGCGCGGATCGCTGAAGTCCGTGCGATAAAACTGGCCGGCTTGCCGGGCGACGGCCTGAACCCGGGCGGTACGCTCATGCCGCAGGCGTTCATAGCTGGCGAGGCGATCGGAGAGGTTGTCGGGGGTGGCGCCCTGGAGCACGATGCCCAGCGTGTAAGCATCTTCGATCGCCTGACCGGCGCCCTGGCCCAGATGCGGCACCATCGGGTGGGCGGCATCGCCCATCAGCGTCACATGCCCGCGCGTCCAGTGCGACAGCGGCGGGCGGTCGTAAATGCCCCAGACATAGGTTTCGTTCAGGGCGGCGATCGTTTCGCCAACCCGGCTGTCCCAGCCGCGATATTCGGCCGCAAGCGCGGCGAGATCGCCCAGCGCGGACCACGATTCCGCGGAGTCCCGATCCGTCGGCACGAAGGCCACGATGTTGATCATCGTGCCCGCGGACACGGGGTAGCAAAGGAAGCTGCGTCCGGCTCCCATCCACAGGTACAGGCCTTCCGCGCCCTTGGCCCAGGAAAGCTTTTCGACGGGCACCATGCCGCGATAGGCCATCACGCCCTCGCTGGTGGCCGGCGTATCGAGGCCGAGCCGTTGACGCACCACGGATCGAATGCCATCGGCGCCGATCACGAGATCGCAGGTCGCGCTCGCACCGTTCTCGAACGTGAGCGTGATGCCGTTTTCGTCTTCGATCAGGTCGGCGCACCGATGGCTCAACCGAAAGCTGTTCGGTGACAGGGCGCGAGACAGGATGTCGAGAAATTCCGCCCGATGAACGTTATAGCCCCGCCCGGCGTCCGAGAGCGGCACGTCGCCGTGCGGTTCGCCGGTGTCGATCGTTTCGCCCGTCGTGCTCATCAACCTGACGCCGGCGGTCGGGGAGCCGATCTCCCGCAACGCGTCACCCAAACCCAGCTTGTCGAGGAGCCGTGTCGCATTCGGGTGAAGCGTCACGCCCGCGCCGATTTCCCTGAACTGGTCGGCCTGTTCGTAGATACCAATCTCGTGTCCGGAATCCCGCAGGGCGGCAGCCGTTACCAGCCCGGCGATGCCGCCGCCCACGATTGCAATTTTCAGTTTGTCTGTCATGTCATACCTCATCTATCGTTACCGCCGACGCGCGATGCGCCCGGCGCGTCTGAAAGCGAAACGCGTCGTTCAGTCATGCTGAATGTGTGGAGCGTCAGTGTTCGAACCGGATGACCGGCTTGATGGTTTCCCCGCGCGCGGCATCGGAGAACGCTTTGTCGATGTCCGCCGGTTCGTAGAAGCGAATCAGCCTGTCGAACGGGAAGACGCCATCGCGATAGAACTCGATCAACCGGGGGATGAAGTCTTGAGGCGTGGCATCTCCCTGGACGATGCCCTGCAGGCTTTGCCCGGCACTCAGGCGGGACGCATCGAGCACCGCGCCCGCCGCGGGATTGAAGGCGACGAAACCAAATTTCCCCATGATCGCGAGTGCAGCCAGACCCGCTTCGAGACTTTCCTTCCGGCCGCTCGTATCGAGGACGAAATCCACGCCGCGCGGTGAAATCGCCCGGATCACGGCGGCGGCATCCGCGTTGCTCGCATTGATGGTGTGATCGGCGCCCAGCGCTTGCGCAAGTTGCAGTCTTTCGTCGTTCACGTCGATGGCAATGATCGTTCCGGCGCGCGCGATCTTGCTCGCCATGATCGCCGCGAGCCCGACGGCGCCGACGCCGAAGATCGCGATGGACGCGCGCTGCGGAACATCGAGTGTATGAAGCACGGCAGCGGCACCGGTTTGAAAGCCGCATCCAAGCGGGGCGAGCATCGCGAGCGGCAGATCGTTGGGCACTTTCACGACATTGCGTTCGTTGGCCAGGCTGAACGTGGCGAACGATGACTGGCCGAAAAAGCGACCACGGATGGGCGTTCCGTTCGAGTCCGCGAGCCCCGTCGTGCCGTCGGCTCGTGTGCCCGCGAAGTTCATCAGGAAAAGATGGTCGCAGTACGCGGGATGCCCGGTATCGCATGCGGCGCAATGGCCGCATGAATTGAACGACAGCACCACATGGTCGCCAGGCACGACGGACGTGACCGCGCTGCCGACGCGTTCGACCACGCCCGCTCCCTCGTGACCGAGGACGGCCGGCAATTCGATGGGCATCAACTGATCGCGGAAATGCGAGTCGGTCTGGCAGACGCCGCATGCGACCATCTTGATGAGAACTTCGTCAGGACGTGGATCGTCGAGCACCAGATTCTCGAGGGTGAAGGCGCCATGCGGTTCTCGAAGCACAGCGGCTGATGTTAAGGTCACCATATCAATATCCTTTCAGGTTGAAGCGGGCCCGATCCAGATGGGCGGCGCTTGCGGAGAGGTGTCGGTGCCTATAACGTACATGTGTACGGTTTAATGAATCAGTGGGAGAAACCCTATGGTTGTTATTATGTGACGGTGCATATGGTAAAGTGAACGACCGTACGGTTTAACGGTGGGCGGGTTCTCGTGCCGGCTCGAATTGTGCAAGGACGCGTGAATGAAAGAGTCTGGAAAAACCGATGGCGATTCGTCCCGGACGGGACGATTGCGAAGAGAGCAACAGCGCTCGATTGACACCCGAAGCGCGATCATGGATGCCGCGCTTGCCGAGTTCGCGGAGAAAGGTTTTGCTGCCGCGAGCATCAGAGAGATTGCGGCGAGGGTGGGGCTTCCTCACACCACGGTCACGCATCACTACCGGAGCAAGGATTTGCTTTGGCAGGCCGTTGCCGAAGATCTCTTTGCCACGATCCGCGGCGTGTGGGAACGCGACAACGATGCGTCAAGGACGCTGGGGGTATTTGACCGACTGATGAGCGAGTATGTCGGGTTCCTGAAATTCACCCTCGAGCACCCGCTGTTCCATCAATTTCTTGCGCAGGAAAAGTGGCCCGGGAATCCGCGGCTGCCGTGGCTCGCCGAGCATATATTGGCGCCGCTGCTGGAGCACCTGCTTCCGGAGATTCGGGTCGCGCAAAAGGAAGGGTGTCTTCCGGCTGGAAATCCGATCCTGCTCCACTACGTGTTTTTGGCGCTGATGTCCGTGCCGTCCATATTTGGCGCGGAGATGGAGTTTACCGCGGGGATGAAGAGCAGCAACCCGCTCGTGGTGTCGGAGTATCTCGCGCTCGTGAAGTCGATTTTCCCTGGGAAATACCCATCCGGGAACGATGACGCGAGCGCGGGTGCGGTTGTTGCGTGGGCAGGTTCAGGAGGTTGAACGTGCCGATGTGCGCGGCTTTTTTTCGTCGGGACTGCGCTGCGCGTGCTGTGCTTGCGCATCGTCGTGCCGGTCGGGTGTCCGCCTGTTGAAAATGAGGTTCTCGACCGTTTGCCAATAGGTGTCGACCACGGTGGGATCGGACGACGACACGTTGGCGGTCGCCATCATCTCCGGTCCGAAACCGGAAAGGGTCGACGTCAGACTGATCATCAGATAGTGGAGAATGACGGGGTCCACTTTCGGCAGCACGCCTTCGTCCTGCGCTTCCCGAATCTGCGGCAGCAACCAGGTGATCAGCGGTTTCAGCACGGTGTCGGCAAGCCACTGAAGCCTTGGGCTGTATCCGAGGAACTCCTGAAGCATGAAGCGATGGAACTCGGGATAGTCGACCGTGAACCGGAACAACGCGCTGTACACCAGCCTGACGCGTTCGGCGGCGCTCGGGTGCGCGTCTTCGGAGAGGTACACGTCCCACTCGTGCTGAATGCCTTCGAAAGCATGCTCGGCCACCGCTTGCCAGAGAATGTCTTTCGACCGGAAATGGTACGTGATGAGCGCGTGCGGCAGTCCGACACGCTCCGCAATGCGGCGGATGCTGGCCGCCTCGAAGCCCTTCGCCGCGAACTCCGATAGCGCGGCGTTCAGAATGGTGGCGCGCGTTTCCTGCGCGCGCTGCTGTTCCGCGCGCATGAGTTCCGCGGGTCGTCCTTTCCTGGCGGGTTTCTGTCCGGATACCGTACGTTGTGTCATGTGATTTCCGACTATCCAAGCGGCCCGCGTCGCGAGCGGGAACGAAGTAAAACTGTCCAAAAGTATAATACAAGACGCCGCTTCCGCTGCGGCGTCGCGGCGTCCGCTCCGCCCCCATCCAGATTTCTTCGTACCTGTTCCTCACCTGACGGCAGCGTGCTGTGCCGCACCGCGCCGCGCCGAAGGGCCGCCCCGTTTCCGAACGCGAACCCGGGCCATAGGGATACTCCTAGCCAAGCAATACTGTACGAGTGGAAAAATTATAACTACACTAAAACTGTCCGATCGGAAAATTTAATAGTCGGCATCGGATTTCCGCGATGGCTAGTCATGCGTGCCGGCACGCGTACAGAGGAGACTGGAGATGAAACGATTGTCATTCGCCGTCGTATCGCTATGCACCACGTCGGCAGCGGTGTACGCGCAAAGCAGTGTGACGTTGTACGGAATCATCGACGAGGGTTTGACCTACACCACCAATCAGAGCGGCCACTCGAACTGGCAGCTTCAGAGCGGTGGGGCGTCGATATCCAGATGGGGGTTTCGCGGAGCGGAGGATCTCGGCGGCGGGATGAAAGCGATTTTCGTGCTGGAGAACGGGTTTGACCCATCCACCGGCAACCTCGGCAACAACGGACGTCTGTTCGGCCGGTCCGCCTACGTCGGCATCTCGAGCAACTACGGCACGCTGACGCTCGGGCGCCAGTACGAGGAGATCGCCGATCTGCTGTCCAGAATCGACGCCGGGCTGAACTGGTCGGTCTACTTCGCTCACGCGGGCGATATCGACAACACGGCGGGGAGCAATCGTATCAACAATGCGGTCAAGTACGTCAGTCCGCAGGTGGCCGGATTCACGCTGGGCGCGCTCTATAGTTTTGGCGGCCAGCCGGGGCAGTTCTCGTCGAACAGCGTCACGTCGGTCGGGCTCAGCTATACCGGCGGGGGACTGTATGCGGCCGCTGCCTATACGCTCATCAAGAATCCCTACACGGCGGTGTTCGACAGCATCGCACCGAGAACCGTGACGTTCGCTGCCTACGTGCCGAACGCGCAAAGCCAGTCGATCGCCGGGTTGGGCGGGCAGTACAAGATCGGCAACGCGACCATTGGTCTGGAGTACACGTCGACTCGCTTCAAGAAGGCGTTCCTGGGTAACGACGTCCGCTTCGACAACTACGAAGCCAACGTCGGCTACCAGATCACGCCGTATCTGCTGACCGGCGTCGTGTACGTGTATACGCACGGCAAGGTCGACGCGAATGGCGCGACGCCCATCTACCGTGCGACCGGCCTCTTTGCCGATTACCTGTTCTCCAAGAGAACCGACGTCTACTTCGCCGCCCAGCTGATGAAGGCGGGCGGTTCGGCCAGGCAGGCGCAAATCACCTATGACACGGCTCCGTCAAGCGGGCAAACGCAGGGCATCGTGCGTGTCGGGCTGCGTCACCGATTCTAACGGCGCGCGCATCAAGGATTTGTCCGGCGTGGCGGGATTCGAAGAGAGGCTGCCACGCCCATCGTTGCTCGAGGAGATGTAATGGACCATGCGAAATCCGCTCACCGCGACATACGCGAATTCCTCAACGACATGCCGATGGGGAAAAAGCAATGGACGGTATTTTTTGTGTGCTTCGCGGCCACCGCGATCGAAGGATTCGACACGATCGTCATGGGATTCATCGCACCCGCGATCAGCCATGACTGGCGGCTGTCGAGCGCGGCGCTTGCCCCGCTGGTTGCGTTCGGATTGTCCGGACTGCTGATCGGATCGATCGCGGGCGGGGCGTTGGCCGATCGCATCGGGCGCAGGGCAGTGAGCATCGTCGCGATCACGTGGTTCGGCGTAGCCGGCCTCGCCTCCAGCGAAGCACAATCGATCACGATGCTCATTCTGTTGCGTTTCGTGACCGGGATCGGCATCGGCGCGGCGATGCCCGCCACGTCGGCGCTGGTGGCGGAATATAGCCCGGCCCGGTCGCGCTCCGCGATGCTGGCGTCGACTTATTGCGGCTTTCTGTTCGGGGCCGCCGCCGCCGGCTTCGTGACGTCCTTCGCGATCGGCGAAATCGGCTGGCGAGGCATGCTGGCATTGAGCGGCTTGATGCCGGTCGGCGTCGCGATTCTGCTGATCTGGCAAGTCCCCGAATCGCCGCTCTACCTGGTGGCCAGGCGCCGGCCCAACGAGGCTGTCCAACGATTGGTCGCCCGGATTTTTCCGGCAATCGATTGCGCCGGGCTGGTGTTCGACATGGCGGCGCCAGCCAGCGCGCGACGCGGCATCCTGGCGCTTCTGGGCACGGAGTATCGGCGTGGAACCGTGCTTACCTGGGTGGCCGAGTTCTCCGGATATCTGGTGTTCTTTCTCATCGGAACCTGGCTGCCGACGCACCTGAAGCAGACCGGTCTATCGATGCATGACGCGTCGCAGGTGTCGTCGCTGTTCCAGTTCGGTGCGCTCGGCGGCGCGGTTCTGTTCGCGATGCTCGTCCGCCGCTACAACGTGGCCTGGGTCATTGCCGGGGCATTCGGCGCGGGTATCCCGCTGTTGATCGCGCTGGGCCTGGCGGAAACGACGTCGTGGCACGCAGGCGTCGTGTTCCTCGCCGGGCTGGCCGTCGGGGGCCCGCTGATTTGCGTGAACACGATCCCGGGAATTTTCTACCCGACCGCACTTCGCGCGTCCGGCGGCGGCTGGAACGTGGCAATCGGACGGCTGGGCTCGATCGTCGGCTCGTCGCTGATCGGCCTGATCGTCGTATCGGGCTTTCCTTATCTGCTCACTTGCATGTTGTTGTCGATACCGCTTCTGGCTGCATGTGTGTGCATGTCGGTGATGGCGCGCGTCCTCTTCGAACAGCGGCAATCACAAGGCGGATATAGGGAAGAAGTCAAGTTGATAGCCGCAGGTGAGCAGCCGTTACTCGACGGCAACTTGCGGTGAGTGGCCAAACGGAATCAGTTCAGGAGTCTTACATCATGTCGAATCGAAAAATTGATACGCACCAACATTTTCTGCCGAAGTTCTACGTGGATGCCGTCGGACTGGATCTGCTGAATGCGGCCATGCCGAACGGCGTGGCCCCGACGTGGTCCGCCGAGGCGGCTATCGCGATGATGGACGAGAACGGCATCGACGAAGGCATTCTGTCGATCTCTTCCGGCCCCACGCTCCCGGATGCGCCCACGCTGCTGAGAAAATGCAACGATCACGCGGCGGAACTCAGATCGCAATATGCGGGGCGGTTCGGCTCGTTTGCGAGTCTGCCGTTGCCGGACATCGACGCGTCGCTGAATGAGGTCCGCTATAGCCTCGACGAATTGAAAGCGGACGGTTTCGTCGTCTTCACGAACTACAACGGCATGTACCTGGGCGACGAACATTTTTCGCCGTTGTGGGAAGAGCTGGACCGACGTGGGGCCGTCGTTTTCATTCACCCGAATCAGCCGCCTCACGACATCCCCCGCGTCGCGCCGGCATCGGTGCTCGAATATCCGTTCGAGACGACCCGCACCGCGACGAGCCTGATCATTTCGGGCGCGCTGCGCCGGTTCAGGAATATTCGCTTCATTCTTTCGCATGCGGGCGGAACGTTGCCTTTTCTCGCGCCGCGCGTCGCGCTGTCGCTTTCAATGATGCCCGGCGTGGCCGAGCGCGTCGGTGACGGGTTCGACGCGATCGGGTCGTTCTACTTCGACACGGCGCTGTCCGGCGGGCGCGCGCCGTTGAGCGCGCTCGCGCAAATCACAGCCCCGGACCACATCCTCTTCGGGACGGATTTCCCGTTCGCGCCGACACCCGCCATCCGGCAATTCGGATCGGTGCTCGACGATCTCCGGATTCCCGGCGTCGAGATGGACAAGGTGTATGGAGAAAACGCCGCGCGCCTGCTGGGGCGCTAGTGCCGCCAGGGATTTGATGTCCTGACGTGTTGTTTACCTTGAATGCTTTACGAGTGTGCAGTATAGTGATTTCGAAGGCTGCGGATCTGGCCAAACGAACGAAAACTGGAGAGGACATGATTGAGGAACGCGACATAATCGTCACGATGCGAGACGGCACCCGTCTCGCGGTCGACGTCTATCGGCCGGACGGGAACGGGAAGTACCCGGTGCTCTACGCATCGGCGCTGCACAACAAGGACCTGCAGGGTCCGGACATTGCCGATGTCCTGCCGCCGCAACCCGCGCACGCGCCGCTGTGGTTCGGGCCGGTCGAGGCGGGCGACTCGCGCCGCTTCGTCGCCAACGGCTACGTGCACGTCATTGCGCAACCGCGAGGCTCCGCCAAGTCGGAAGGGCACTATGGCGAGGAGAATACCGACCACTACGACATGATCGAGTGGATCACGCAGCAACCCTGGTCGGACGGCAAAGTCGGCATGGTCGGCATTTCGGGTTTTGCCGGCGAGCAGTGGCGCGCGGCGGCGCAGGGGCACCCCGCGCTGAAGGCGATCTTTCCGTACGACGCGTGCAGCGCTTACGGCGGCATGTTCGGGTTCCGTGATTTCAACCCCGGCGGCGTTCTCCACACGTTCCCGTATCTGCTCGACGTTTTCAGCACCGTGCACGAATCGCGCGGCGTGCCCGGTCCGCTGCCGGACGAGCAGGAGGAACTTTGGCGCGCCGCGATGCGCAACCCCGACTACAAGATGTACATCAACCTGTACAACATCCTCACGCAAAAGGGGCAGCGGACCTGGGTGATGTATCACATCATGACGAACCCGTGGGAAGCGGACGGGACGGTCGAGCGCGCGGAAGAAACGTTCCAGAAGATCAGGATTCCTTTTTATACGGGATCGGGCGCGTACGCATACACGTACAAGCTGCACTGGCTCGGCGCGCAGCATTACTTCAAGAACGTCAAGCAGCCGCGCAAGCTGCTCTTCACCGGCCCGGCCCACCTCGAGCGGCCGTTCCATCAGTACCACGACGAAGTCATTCGCTGGTACGACTACTGGCTGAAGGGCATCGACACCGGCATCATGGACGAGCCGCCGGTCCGCTACTGGGCGATGGGCGCGAACGAATGGCGCACGGGCACCGACTGGCCGCTGCCGGAGACGCAATGGACCAAGTATTACCTCGGCGCGTGGGAGGGGCTGTCGACGAACCCGCCGAGGCCGGCCGCGGAAGTCGGCGACGCGCATCGCGAGCCCGACGTCTACACGCAGATGCCGCTGAAAAAGACGTCGAAGGTCGAGCGTCTGCGCTACATGACCGAACCGCTTGCGCAGGACGTGATGGTCGCGGGCCCGATTTCGCTGACGTTCTATGCGGAGATCGACCAGCCCGACACGAACTGGATCGTGGTGCTGAAGGATGTGGGTCCGGACGTGTCCGTCGTGACCGCGCGCGTCGGCGAACGATCGGTGCCGGACACGCTGCCGGAGCGCGAGCTCACGCGCGGCTGGCTGAAGGCGTCGTACCGCGCGGTCGATCCGGACCGCTCCACGCCGGGCGAGCCGTTCCACAAGCTGACGAAAGATTCGATCGAGCCGGTCACGCCGGGCGAGATCGTCAAGTACGAAGTGCAGGTGCTGGCGACGGCCAACCAGTTCAAGGCCGGGCACCGCATCTGTGTCGAGATCTGCAGCCTGGACGTGCCGACCGGAACGGGCGCGATGACGGATGTCGAATACATCCCGTATCACGTCTGCAACAGCAATACGGTGACGCACAAGATTTACCGGGACGCGGATCGCCCGTCGCATTTGCTGCTTCCCATCATTCCACTGAATGGGGCGTCGTCCTGACTGGCGGATGCTTGACGGGCGCCGCCGGCGCCCGGTGAATTGACCGAGAACATGAGGTTAGCAAATGAAAAGCATTCGTTTTGAGCGCGACGGCAAGGTCGGCAGCATCGTCCTCGCGAATCCCCCGTACAACCGGCTCGATCTGCGCTTTGCCCAATGCCTGCAGGAAGCAGTCCACGAAGCCAGCGAAAGCGATATCCGCGTGCTCGTGATCCGCGCCGAAGGCCCGAACTTCAGCCTCGGCGGAGAGGTGCGCGAATGGCCGGGCAAGGACCTGAACTGGTTCCGCACGTTCGTCGCGCACGTGAACACGTCGTATCGCGCGATCGAGGCGCTGCGCGTCCCGACCGTGGCTGTCGTGCAGGGCCTCGCAATCGGCGGCGGCTTCGAGCTCGCACTGGCCTGCGACTTCATCGTCGTGGCGTCTGATGCGATGTTCTGCAACGTCGAGGTGACGACCGCGATGCTACCGATTGCCGGCGGGCTGCAACGACTGGCCGAGCGCGTGGGCCGCAGCCGCGCGTCCCGGTTCGCGATGCTGGGCGAAATGATTCCGGGCAGCGTGGCCGGCGATCTCGGCATTGCGACGCACGTGGCCGATCCGGATTCGCTCGAGCGTGTCGCCGGCGAGCTCGTCGCGCGCCTGGCGGACGGCCCGACGCTGTCGTATGCGGCCACGCGCACGCTGCTCAAGACGTGGTCGAGCGGCGGGGTGGCGGGTGCCGATATCGCGATGCTCGATATCACGATGCCGCTGTACCTCACGGAAGATGCGACGCGCGGTTTTGCCAACACGTGCGAAGCGTTCGATCGCGACGAGGTGCCGGCCGACATGATCTTCCACGGGAAATAAAGATTCCTTAATAGATATTCAAGTAGCGGAGAGCGACTTCATGCACACCTTATCTGATTCCATCGCGTTGACCGCTCCCGCGGACGGAATTGCATACGTGCGTGGCGAGACGGATATCTCACTGAGCGAATCCACGATTGGCCAGTTTCTGAGAGACACGGCGCGGCGTTTCCCGGACCGGAACGCGGTGGTTTTCCGCGAGCAAGGCGTACGGTGGACGTGGGCGGAATTCGACGATCAGGTCGACCGCCTTGCGTCGGGGCTGCTGTCGTTGGGAATCGGCAAGGGCGATCGCGTCGGCATCTGGTCTCCCAACCGGGTCGAATGGCTGCTCGTGCAGTTCGCGACGGCGCGTATCGGCGCGGTACTGGTCAATATCAATCCTGCCTATCGCGTGTCGGAGCTCGAATACGCGCTGCGCAAAGTGGGCTGCAAGGCGCTGGTCACGGCGGAGCGTTTCAAGACGTCGGACTACACCGGCATGCTGCTCGACATCGTGCCGGAGCTGAAATCGCAGCAGGCCGGCGAACTGAAGAGCGCGCGGCTGCCGGACCTTCGCCTGGTGATTTCCGTCGGCGATCCGGGCCTGTCGGGCGTGTTGCCGTTCGCGTCGGTGATGGCGCGCGCGGAAGAAGGGCTTCGCGACCGAGGTCGCTCGATCATCGATGATCTCGATGCGACGCTGTCTTCTCGCGACCCGATCAACGTTCAGTTCACGAGCGGCACGACAGGCAACCCGAAAGGCGCGACGCTCACGCATCACAACATCGTCAACAACGCGCGCTTTGTCGCGATGGCGATGAAGTTGTCCGAAGTCGATTCACTGTGCATTCCGGTGCCGCTCTACCACTGCTTCGGCATGGTGCTCGGGGTGCTGGCCTGCGTATCGGTCGGCGCGCAGATGGTCTTTCCCGGCGAGGGGTTCGATGCCGGCGCAACCTTGGCGTCGATCTCGGAAGAGCGGTGCACGGCGCTTCACGGCGTGCCGACGATGTTCATCGCCGAGCTGCAGCATCCGGATTTCGCATCGTTCGACCTGGGCAGCCTCAGAACCGGCATCATGGCCGGCTCGCCTTGCCCCATCGAAACGATGAATCAGGTCGTCGCCAGAATGCATATGCGGGAGGTCACGATCGCCTATGGCATGACGGAAACCAGTCCGGTGTCGTTTCAGAGCGCGACGACGGATCCGCTGGACAAGCGCACGACGACCGTCGGCCGGATTCAGCCGCACCTCGAAGTGAAGATCGTGGATGCGCTCGGCCATACCGTGCCGGTCGGCGAAACGGGAGAACTCTGCACCAAGGGGTATTCGGTGATGCTCGGATACTGGGGCGACGACGAGAAGACGCGCGAGAGCATCGTCGACGGATGGATGCATACCGGCGATCTCGCGACGATCGACGCCGAAGGCTACTGCAACATCGTCGGCCGGCTCAAGGACATGGTGATTCGAGGGGGAGAGAACATCTACCCCCGGGAGGTCGAGGAGTACCTGTTCAGGCATCCGAAAATCCAGAACGTGCAGGTGTTCGGCGTGCCGGACGAGAAGACCGGAGAAGAGCTGTGCGCGTGGATCGTGCTTCGTCAAGGCGAAGGCGCGACGGAGGATGACATCCGGGAATTTTGCCGAGGACAAATCGCCCATTACAAGGTGCCGAAATATATTCGCTTCGTCGACGAATTGCCGATGACGGTGACGGGCAAGGTGCAGAAATTTGCAATGCGTGAAGAGATGATCCGCTCACTGGGCCTGAACAGGCAGAAAACCGCCTGACGGGACGCCGGGAAACCAGGAGACCCACGAATCGCCGTGGATTTTTGAAGTGATATCGGTCAGTAATCCATATCAACCAGGAAATTGGATGAAGCGACCGGGATGATGATAGGAGGTGTGGAATGGCTGAGTTTACTACCGATGTGCTCATCGTCGGGACGGGGCCCGCGGGTTCCGCGGCAGCTGCGCTGCTGTCGACGTATGGCATCGACAACATGGTCGTCAATTATTATCGCTGGCTGGCCAATACGCCGCGTGCGCATATCACGAACCTGCGCACGATGGAGGTGCTTCGCGATCTCGGCAAGGAGGTCGAGCAGGAAGCCTACCTGCATGCAACCGATCAGGATCTGATAGGGGGCACGGTTTTCTGCGAAAGCCTGACGGGCGAGGAAATCGGCCGGGTGCCCAGCTGGGGCGCGCATCCGCTGTCGCGAGCGGAACGCCAGTTGTCGAGCCCGACGAAAATGAATGACCTGCCTCAGACTTTCATGGAGCCGCTGCTGTTCAAGACGGCTTGCTCGAGAGGCACCGAGGCCCGGATGAGCACCGAATATCTGGATCATACGGAGACCGAGGATGGCGTGATTACGCGCTGCCGTGACCGGTTGTCGGGTGAGGAGTTCGTCGTGAAGTCCAAGTACCTGATCGGCGCGGACGGCGGGAACTCCAAGGTCGCCAGGAACGCCGGCCTGCCTTTCGAAGGGCAGATGGGCGTGCGCGGCTCGATGAACATCTGGTTCCGCGCCGATCTGTCCGAGTTCGTCGCGCACCGGCCTGCCGTCCTGTACCCGATCATGCAGCCGGGCGCTGAAGTCGGCGGCATCGGGATGGGTCTGATCCGGATGGTTCGACCCTGGAACGAATGGTTGATCGTCTGGGGGTACGACATCAACGAGCCGACGCCGGTGGTGGATCAAGCGAGGGCCACGGAGGTCGCACGGCAACTGGTGGGCAAGCCCGATCTCGAGATCGAACTGCTGGGCACGAGCACCTGGACCGTGAACAACATGTATGCGACGCGCATGCAGAACGGCCGTGTGTTCTGCATGGGTGACGCAACCCACCGGCACCCGCCGTCCGGCGGGCTGGGTTCGAACACGTCGATTCAGGATGCGTTCAACCTGGCGTGGAAGCTGGCGGCGGTCATCAAGGGCCAGGCCGGCGACGCGCTGCTGGATACCTACACGGCCGAGCGTGCTCCGGTTGCGAAACAGATCGTGACGCGGGCGAACCAGTCGATTGCCGATTTTGCGCGGCTCTATAGCGCACTCGGCATCGACGAGTCGAACGAACCGGAAGTGATGCAGGCGAACATGCACGCCCGTAGCCAGTCGACCAAGGCGGCGGAACTGCAGCGTGACGCGATTCGGGAAGCGCTGGCGTACAAGCGGTATGAACTCGACGCCCACGGCGTGGAGATGAATCAACGCTACCGCTCGAGCGCGGCCGTCACCGATGGCCAGGAGGAGCCGGCGTTCCCGCGCGACCGCGAGCTGTATTACCAGCCGACGACATGGGCCGGTGCGCGGCTGCCGCATGCGTGGATCTTCGACGCCCGAGGCCGGCAGCTTTCGACGCTCGATCTGGCGGGGCATGGCCGCTTCACGTTGTTCACGGGTCTCGGCGGCGAAGCATGGGTCGAAGCCGCGAAGCAGGTTGGCGAAGCGCTCGGACTGAAAATCGACGTGCACGTCATTGGTCCGCGCCAGGGATACTCGGATCACACCGGCGATTGGGCTCGCATTCGTGAAGTCAGCGACAGCGGCGCCGTATTGGTCCGCCCCGACCATCATGTGGCGTGGCGTAGCGCGTCGCTGCCGGGTAATCCGCAAGAGGAGCTTCGCCGGGTCATGCGAGCCGTGCTTGCCCGATAGTTTCCGGTCGTTCCCGATCGTTGATCGTTAGGATTGCGTCTTGCCATGAAACGCGTGTGATCGCGTCCATGGCAAGACGCATTGGCGATTCCGGCGATCGCTGATCACCGAAATTTCCGACGCGAAACCCGACGGTGTCGACGCCAGACTCATCAACAGATCGTGAAAAATGACGGGGTCGACGTTGGGTAGCGTGTGCTTCCCCTGGGCCGCGCAAATTGCGGCAACAGCCAGTCGACCATCCGGTGGCCCGCGGTCAGGCCTTCGGCGCGCTGCCCTCGAATGCCCGCTGCAGCAACGCGCGAATGGCTTCGCGCTCCAGCGGACGAGGATTCCAGTAAGCGTTGCTGCAGGCGATGTCGGCGGCCTGGTCGAGCTGGTCTTCGAGCATGCCGATATCTTTCAGCGCGATGGGCGCGCCATTGGCGCGCGCGAGTTCATACAGGCCTTGCGCGGCGTCATCGTGGCCGACCGCCCGGGCAATGCGCTTCATCGCATCGGGCACGGCCTCGGCGTTGTAGGCCAGCGCGTGCGGGAGCACGATCGTATGCGTGGGCGCGTGCGGCAGATTGAAGCTGCCGCCGAGCGTATGGCACAACTTGTGATGCAGCGCCATACCGACGCTTCCCAGCACCGCGCCGCAGAGCCAGGCGCCATACAGCGCATCGGCTCGCGCGGCCGGATCGTCCGGCTTCGACACGATTCGGGGCAGGCTGCGCGCGAGCGCGGCAATGCCGTCTTCCGCCATCAGGCTCGTCAGAGGATTGGCGTCGCGCGAATACAGGCCTTCGGCTGCATGCGCGATCGCGTTGATGCCGCTCGTCACCGACATCCCGACGGGCAGCGTCACGGTCAGATCCGGATCGTAAATCACCGTCTTGGGCAGCACGCGCAAATCCGTACCCGTTCGCTTCAGTCCCGCGTCGGTGATCCCGTATATCGGCGTCATTTCGCTGCCCGCGTACGTGGTCGGCAGCGCGAGAATCGGCAGATCCGACTCCAGCGCGATCGCCTTCGCGAGTCCGATCGCGGATCCGCCACCGACGGCAATCAGGCAGTCCGCGCCCATCGACGTGGCGGCGACGCGCGCTTGCGTCACCAGCTCGGCCGGCACGTGCATCGTCGCGCGATCGAACACGCCCGCGGTGCGCGCGCCCAGCTGATCCGCAACGGACGTGCCCAGCGGGAGTTGCTCCCGACCGAACAGGATCATCGCCTTCTGCGCACCCAGCGCGAGCAGTTCCCGCTCAAGATGAGCGCGCGAGCCGGCGCCAAACACGACGCGCGCCGCGCGGCCGTTATAGATGAAGTCAGTGATCGACACAGTAAGCCCCACTCTCTATCGTCCGCCAAATTTCAATTGTCCGACGCGCCGAATCATTGCGCCGGCGCCGCGGGCTGCAGAACGAAATCGTAATCCAGCGTGTAATACGGCTCGGTCATCGTGGTGCCATCGGGCGCGATGCCGGGTTCGTGCTTGATCCAGTCCACGACCAGTGACGAACGCACGGCGAAGACGGCATCCGATTCGAGATACTGGTCCCCGTTACGGAACAGGTGGGTGATCAGCGGCTCGTAACCCGGTGCCTTGATCCAGAAATGCAGGTGCGCCGGGCGCCACGGATGGCGGCCGAGCGCGTCCAGCATCTGCCCCACTGGCCCGTCGTGCGGAATCGGATACGCCTCCGGCAGGATCGAGCGGAAATGGAAGCGTCCGTCGGGCAGCGTCTGCAAGCGGCCGCGTGCCTGGAACTGGACTTCCGCGCCCGGCGACGGAATGTTCTGAACATCGTAGAACCCGTCTTCGTCCGATTGCCAGACGTCGAGCTCCGCGCCCGCGATCGGCTCGCCGGAGAGGCCGCGAATATGTCCCGAGACGAAACAGGGCAAGCCGGACGCACCGTTGGAAATGTCCTGCCCGTTCTCGTACTCGGGCGCGCCGGTCACGAAGAACGGGCCCAGCACCGTTGCTTCGGTACATTCGGACGGCTTACGGTTGTTTTGCGTCGTGACGAGCATCGACAGGCCGAGCGTATCCGACAGCAGCACGAATTCCTGGCGCTTGTCGTCGGTGATGTGACCGGTGCGGGTCAGGAAATCGATCGCGTACAGCCATTCGTCCTGGGTCAGCTTCACCTCTCGCGCGAACGAGTGCAGATGCTGAACGAGGCTGGTCATGATGGTGCGCAGTCGGTCGTTGCCACAGTCGGACATCGCCGCGAGCACCGCTTGCGTGATGGTGTCTTCGTTGATGTTTCGCATCGTCTCTCTCCGGATCCTTCCATGCTGGCCGAGCCCGGTGGCATCGACCTTGCTGCGACTGTACCGGCGTTCCCCGGTGAGATATATGCACTATAGTGAAAACATATTTCCGCCTACTGGAAGAGTCCCTGCATGGATCGCTATACCCAGATGGAGTTTTTCTTGCTGACCGTCGACCTCGGCAGCCTGTCCAAGGCGGCGGAGCGGCTCGGCATTTCGAACGCCGCGGCCAGCCGCATGCTGAGCACGCTGGAAGACAGGCTCGGGGCACGTCTGATCGAGCGGACCACGCGCCGGTTGTGGCTGACGGATGCCGGGCGCGAATATCATCGACGCTGCGCGCTGATCCTGAACGAAATCAAGGAAGCCGATACCGCGATCATCAGCATGTCGTCGTATCCGACGGGCGTGTTGCGCGTGACCAGTTCCGTATCGTTCGCCGTCGCGCACATCGCGCCGTGGCTGCCGGCGTTCAGTCGGCAGTACCCGGACCTGTCGGTGCAATTGACGGCCGCGAACCAGTACCCGGATTTCATCGAGGCGGGATTCGACTGCGCGATTCGCACACGCGAACATGAACGCGATTCGGGCATCACCGTCCGGCGCCTGGCGCGTACGCGCAGGGTGCTCGCCGCATCGCCGGCCTATCTGAAGCAGTACGGCGTTCCATCGTCGCCGGAGGCGCTCGCGCAACACAAATGGCTCATCTACAGCTACGCCGCGAATCCGCACGTGCTGCAATTGAGGCGCGGCCGGGAGCGGCGCACCATTTCGATCAATGCGGTGCTGGAATCGAACGAAGGGCAGGTGATCTGTGCGGCGGGCCGGGCCGGGTTGGGCATTCTCATTCAGCCCCTGTATATCGTGTACGACGATATCGTCGCCGGTCGGCTGATCCCGATTCTGAGCGACTGGGAGTTGCCGACGCTGACGATCAATCTCGCGTATCAAAGCCGCCGGAATCAGCCGGCAAAGATCCGGGTATTCGCGGATGCGCTCAGCGACCACATCAAAGGCCTGGACCTCGAAGCGCGCTGGAATGCGGTGCCGGCCTGAGCGGGCATCGATGGCGACGCAGGCGCGAGCTCACCCGGCCGGATGCGCACGCAACGAAGGCATCCGAACGATTTCGCTTGTCGATGGAACGGTGCGATCCGGAATTCCGGCTAATCCATGCGCGACACGAGTCGTAGAATGCGTCGATACCGGATTGCCGGTCGATGCAATCCGGACGTGATACAGGAGTGCTGCGATGACCGGAATGAAACCATCCGACACCTATATGCTTGGCGATCGCCGCGTGAGCCGTCTCGGATACGGCGCGATGCAGCTCGCCGGCCCCGGCGTGTTCGGGCCGCCGAAGGATCGCGACACCGCGATCGCCGTGTTGCGCGAGGCCGTGGAGCGTGGTGTCGACCACATCGACACCAGCGACTTTTACGGCCCGCACGTCACGAACCAGATCATTCGCGAGGCGCTGCATCCGTATCCGGATGATCTGACCATCGTGACCAAAGTGGGCGCGGTGCGCGGCGCCGACGCATCGTGGAATCCCGCACAGAGCCCGGACGAGTTGACGCGCGCGGTGCACGACAACCTGCGCAACCTGGGTGTCGACGTCCTCGACGTCGTCAATCTGCGTGCGATGGGCGATAACCGGCATCCGGTCGAAGGTTCGATCGACGCGCAGTTTACCGCGCTTGCCGAGCTGCAGCAGAAGGGTTTGATCCGGCACCTGGGGCTCAGCAATGTGACCGCCGCGCAGATCGACGAAGCGCGAGCGATCGCGCCGGTCGTCTGCGTGCAGAACCATTTCAATCTGGTGCACCGCGATGACGACGCGCTCGTCGATGCGCTGGCCGCGCAGGGCGTTCCGTATGTGCCGTTCTTCCCGCTGGGCGGTTTTTCGCCGCTGCAGTCCTCCACGCTGACGGCGGCGGCGAAGTCGTTGGGCGCGACCCCGATGCAGGTGGCGCTCGCGTGGCTGCTGCAGCGGTCGCCGAATATCCTGCTGATCCCGGGCACGTCGTCGCTCGAGCATTTGCGCGAGAATCTGGCGGCGGCCGAACTGGTCCTTCCGGTCGACGTACTCGAGCAGCTGGATCGCATGCATTGAACGCATGCGCAAGGCGCGCCGGCCGCGTCTGGCCGACCGCGTCTGGCCGCGCCGCGCCGAGCCGGCCGCGTCTGACCATCTACGCGATGGTCGAGACGGGCAGGGCGATCGGCAGAGTGATGCCGCAGGGTCGCCAGCGAATCAGCGCGGCGCCGTGCTGTCCCACAGCGGCGAGAGCCCGCTCGGATCGACGATTCGGCTATTGATCGTCGCGAGCCGATGGATGGCCGCCATGTCCGCGGCGTCCAGCTCGAAATCGAAGATCGCCATGTTCTCGACCAGCCGCTCGGCCTTCGACGTTCTCGAGAGCGCGACGACGCCATCCTGCTGCACGAGCCATCGCAGCACGATCTGCGCGACGGTTTTGTCGTAGCGTGCCGCCATCTCCTTCAGCACGTCGTCGAAGAATACCCGGCCGATCGCCATCCCGCAGTAGCCGGTCACCGCGAGCCCGGCCCGGCGCGTGCTTTCGATCAACAGCGACTGGTTCAGATACGGATGGTATTCGAACTGATTCGTCACGAGCGGAATCGCCGAGAGCCCGACGGCTTGCGTCATCAACTCACGGTTGAAATTGCTGACGCCGATGTGACGCACCTTGCCGGCCTTCGCCACCGCGTTCAGTCCCGCGATCTGTTCGGCCAGCGGAACGGGCGAGCCCGGCCAATGCAGCAGCAGGAGGTCGGCGTAGTCCGTCTTCAGCTTGCGGAGACTCTCGTCGACGGACGCCTCGAACGCGCGGTGCGGGTAATGGCTCACCCAGACCTTGGTCGTGATGAAGACGTCCGCGCGCGGGATACCCGACGCGGCGATGCATTCGCCGATCGCCGCTTCATTGCCATAGATTTGCGCGGTGTCGATATGACGGAAGCCGGCGTCGAGTGCGGCCGGAAGAAGGCGGTAAATCTCCTGCGGGGTCACGCCGTACGTGCCGAAACCCAAAGCGGGAATGACGGCATCACCTGCATGGACGTTTTGCATGATCGAATTTCCGGGCATGGATGGGTTCAATGTTCAATTCGGCGACCGGCTCGATCGATAGGTCGGCGACGATGATTCCCGGTTGGACTACCCGATCCGACCGGCGCGGCGCAGCTGTTGGCCGATCTCCGCAATCCGTGCCTCCCCGGCGCGCAGCGCGTCGTCCGACGTATGCACGGAGTAGTACCCGAGCGACAGTTCATGCGGATGCGGGATGGCGGACGCGAGCACGAATTCCGCATCTTCGTGAGCCGTGAACACCAGCGCGCCTGCCGACTCGCTGAATACGGCCAGTTCCGCGCTGATCCGCTGCCCGCCGGCCTGAAGCGCGCCGTGCTGAACGCTGACCCACGCAATCTCGTGACCGGCCGGCGGCGTATAGGTCCACGCCTGTCGAGCCGACAGCCGCACATGCAGGTAATTGATGCCGGGAGGCGCCGCGACGGGGCTCCGAACCCCCTGGTATTGGCCCAGGATCACGCGGGCCGGACCGACACGAGGAATGCTGTCCGCCGAAAGATACTGGCTTTCGGGTTCGGCCAGTTCCCGCTCGCGCGGCAACGCCACCCAGAGCTGATAGCCGCGCACCGGCCCGTGGCCGACGGGACGTCCGTCATGCCACACGCCGCCGCCGGCGTTCATCCACTCGACGCCGCCCGCCGACATCACGCCGGTCGCGCCGGTCGTGTCCTCGTATCGGACTTCGCCTTCGAGCAGGATGGTCGTCGTCGCGATGCCGGAGTGCGGATGCATCGAGAACGCGGTCCGCGCACGCGCGGGAAGCTCGAAATAGTCGAGAAAGACGAACGGTTTCAGCAATGTGCCGAGATCGCCGGGGCTGAACAGCCGGTTGACCGGGCCGTGCTGCATCCCGGCGGTTCGGGCGACGATCGTTCTCGTCGTGGGAAGCTGTGTCGCGAGACTGGCTGTATCGGTCGCGGCGATGGATTCGTATCCTGAACGCGCGGGTGAGTGAGCCGATTCGATTATCCGGGAAGACATGGCGCCCTCATTCCTCGATCATGTTGATGTCCGGCGCAGGTTAGCCGTCGATCGCCTTCTGAGGAAGCCTATATATTTCGATGCGATCCATCGTCAGGAGCAATATATGCTGGATGGCGTTTCCCTTGATCAGCTTCGCACGTTCATCGCCGCGGTCGACGAAGGGAGTTTCTCCGCGGCGGGGCGCAGACTGCGGCGCGCGCAGTCGGTGGTCAGTCAGACGCTCGCGAATCTCGAAGCGCAGATCGGCGTGCCGTTGTTCGACCGTAGCGGACGCTACCCGCGCCTGACCGCCGAAGGGACCGTGCTGGTGAGCGAAGCCCGCGCGGTGGTGCGCGGCATGGACGGATTCAAGGCGCGCGCCCGCAGCCTGTCCGAAGGGCTCGAACCCGAACTGGCCGTGGCGGTCGACGCGCTCTATCCGATGGATCGATTGACCGTCGCGGTGCAGGCCTTTACCCGCGAGTTTCCGGATACGCCCTTACGGCTCTACGTCGAGGCGCTGGGCGGCGCGGCGAAACGTGTGCTGGACGGCGCCTGCCGCCTCGGCATCATCGGATCGATGATGGTCGTTCCCGACGATCTGGCCGCGGAAAAGGTGCTGGACGTGGACATGGTGACCGTCGTTGCGCGGAACCATCCGCTCGCATCGATCGACCGCGTGATCAGAATGCCGGAGCTCGAGCGTCATGTTCAGCTGGTGCTGACCGACCGCACGGATCTGACCGTCGGCAAGAGCTTCCAGGTTCTGTCGCCGCTCACGTGGAAGCTCGCGGACCTGCACACGAAGCACGAATTTTTGCGAGCCGGATTGGGATGGGGGCACATGCCGCTGACGATGGTCAGCGGCGATCTCGAATCCGGTGCGCTGCGGCGGCTCCGTCTCGACAAATTCGAACCGGTGACGCCGCCGGTGCCGATGTTCATTGCGTATCGCAAGGATACGCCGCCCGGGCCCGCCGGCACCTGGTTCATGAAGACGCTGAAAGCGGATCCCGCGCAACAGTGACGGGCAGCGTCGGGCAGCGTCGGGCAGTGACGGGCAGCGCGTGCCGCGCGCTTACTCGCGGCTGCGCGGCGTGCGGCTCACTGCCCGGTTCAGGGTGCGGCCGCTACCACGTCCGGCTCAGCGCGTCGAATCCGTCGACGAGCGCGTCGAGCAGGTGACGAACGGCCGGCACCATCCCTCTGCGGGTCGGGAAGATCGCATGCACGAGCCCCGGCGTCGTGGCCAGTTCCGGCAGCAGATGCAGCAGCCGGCCGGCCTGGATGTCGGCGCCGACCAGTTCGCGGGGCAGCAGCGCGACGCCGGTGCCTTGCAGTGCCGCGATCCGCAGGCTGGCCAGATCGTCCGTCGCCAATCGCGGCTGGTGCGCCCAGGACGTGACCTGCTTGTCGGCGTCCATCAGGTTCCAGACGTACTTCTCGCTGCCGCTGGCCATCGAGAGCGTCGGCCATTCGTTCAGCGATTCGATCGATTCGGGTGCCGGATGGCGCGCCGCCAGTGTCGGACTGGCGACCAGAATCTGGACCGACACGCCCAGTTGCCGGACCGCGAGATCGATGTTTTCCAGCGGCGGAAGCCGGACCCGGATCGCAAAGTCGAGACCTTCCTCGACCACGTCCACACGGCGATTGGTCGCATCGAGCAGAATCCGGACCTGCGGGTTGTCCTCGATGTATCGAGAAATGATCGCGGAGACGCCGGAGCTCAGCAGCGCCACGGGGCAACTGATGCGCACGGTGCCCTGTGGCTGGGTCCGCGTCTGATCCACGATGTCCTTGGCCGCCTTCGATTCCGCGACCAGCGCAATGCAGTGCTGGTGGAACTGCCGCCCGGTTTCCGTCAACGACAGGCTTCGGCTGGTGCGATTGAGCAGGCGCACGCCCAGTTCCTCCTCCAGTGACCGAATGCGCCGGCTGAGCTTCGATGTCTGCGCGCCGAGGCTGCGGGCGGCTGCCGTGAAACTGCCGTGCTCGACCACTTCCGCGAAGAGCCGAAGATCGTTGAGGTCATTGATCTGGTTCATTGGCACGTTCCCGCTGAGCGTTATCGTTCTACTGAGAGCAATGATACTTTGTAATTCCGGATATGTGCGTCCAATTGTTGCGGATATAGCATTCTCCCATGGCTCGGCGCTTCGTTGATTCCGGTGGAGCGCCGATCCGGCACCAGCCCGTTTGTCGGGCAGCGGGAAAAAGGACGCACACATGCTTACCCATCGGCGTTGGGCCTCACTGGACGGAGCGAATATCGGCTGGCTGCGCGCGAAGCACCATTTCGCGGTCAGCCCGGACGGCAATCTCGCGCACGCGCCGCTGGGCCCGCTGATCGTCTGGAACGATGACGAGATTGCCGCCGGAAGCGGCTTCCCGATGCACGGGCACCGCGATATGGAAATCATCACCTACGTGCGCCAGGGCGTGCTCGGACATCGGGATACTTTGGGATCCGAAGGAACGATCCACGCGGGCGACGTGCAGGTGATGAGCGCCGGCACCGGCATCCGCCACGCCGAGATCAACAAGGGTGACGTACCGCTGAAGGTTTATCAGATCTGGTTGCTGCCTCGGGAACGCGGCGGGGAACCCCGGTGGGATACGAAACCGTTTCCCAAAGGCGATCGGTCCGGGCGCTTCGTCGTGCTGGCGAGCGGCTTCGCCGGCGACGACGGCGCGCTGCCCATTCGCGCCGATGCGCGCGTGCTCGGCGCGACGCTGAAGGCGGGCGAGCAGGTCCGGCAGGCGCTGGGGCCGTCGCGTCGCGCGTATCTCGTCGTCGCGTCGGGAGCCATCGAAGTGAACGGTGAACGCATCGGGCCGCTGGACGGCGTCGCGATCACGAACGTGGCGGAGGCCGACATCTCCGCCGTCGAAGATTCTGAGCTGGTGATGGTGGACGCCGGCTGAGTGCCTTTATTTTCCAGTCCGCCAAGTCATTTCATTTCAGGAGAGAGTCATGGATCGTTATAAGTTCCTTCCGCTGTTGGGTCGCATTCTGATCGGCGCGCCGTTCGTCATGAGCGGGCTGAGCAAGCTCGCCGCGCACGACGCCACCGTTGGCTATATCGCGGCGGTTGGCCTGCCGGCGCCGTCGCTCGCGTTCCTCGTCGCGGTGCTGGTCGAGGCGGGCGGTGGTGCGCTGCTGATGGCCGGGTATCGCGCCCGCCTCGTGGCGCCGGCGATGGCGCTGTTCTGCGTGGTCACCGCGATCTTCTTCCACCACAACTTCGCGGACCAGAACC
The DNA here is from genome assembly GCF_013403875.1 of Burkholderia guangdongensis. Taxonomy (GTDB): domain Bacteria; phylum Pseudomonadota; class Gammaproteobacteria; order Burkholderiales; family Burkholderiaceae; genus Burkholderia; species Burkholderia guangdongensis. The sequence goes on from NZ_JACBNX010000017.1 coordinate 160,049, forward strand.
AGATGATCCACTTCCTGAAGAACGTGATGATGGCGGGCGGCCTGCTGCAGATCGCTTACTTCGGCGCCGGCGCGTTCAGCCTCGACGCGCGCGCCGGACGAGCACCGCGTCTGGCTGCGCTGGCGAGCTGACGCGACGGATCCGTCGAGACGGCCGCCCGTGTGACCGGCCGGCGCGTCTCGACCGGATCGACCGGTTCGGCCATCGCCGCCATACCGCCATCGCCGCCATTGCAGCCGGGCAGCCGGGCAGCCGGGCAGCCGGGCAGCCGGGCAGCCGGCAACTCGCTTGCCCGAAAGCAGACGCTTGACCGGGCCCATGCGGACGGCATCGAACCCGGCGTCGTCCGCTTTTCTGTTTGCTGACCTACCACTGCTTCGACAGGAGGCATTGCCGTGTCAATTTCCGTGTCAAACCGGCTTGCGGGCAAGGTGTGCATCATCACCGGCATCGGCGGGAGCATCGGACGCGAAGCCGCGCTGACGTTCGCGCGGGAAGGCGCGCTGATCGTCGGTTGCGGTCTGCGCGCCGACGATGCGCAAGCCACCGTGGACGCGGTGCGTGCCGCCGGTGGAACGATCGTCTCCATGCATCCGTGCGATCTGACCGATCCGGCCGATTGCCGCGCACTCGTCGAGCTTGCCGTGAAGACGTTCGGCCGGCTCGATGTGCTCTTCAACAATGCCGCGATGGCGTACTTCAACTGGATCGAGGACATCTCGGACGAGGAATGGGACCGCAATCGCCGTGAAGAGGTCGATCTGGTGTTCTACCTCACGCGCGCCGCGTGGCCGCATCTGAAGGCAAGCCGCGGCGTGATCGTGAACACCGCGTCGCTGACCGCGCTGATGAGCTTCAAGAACCTCGGCTCGCTCGCGCACACGACGGCGAAGGCGGGGATCATCGGCATGACGCGCCAGTTGGCGATGGAAGGGCGGAACCACGGGATTCGCGCGAACTCCATCTCGCCGGGCGTGATCGAAACCAATCAGACGCGAGCGCAGCTGAACGATCCGGACTGGGCCGGCTACATGCTCGGCAAGACGCTTCTCGGGCGTCTCGGCCGGCCCGATGAAATCGCGAAGGTCGCGCTGTTCCTGGCCTGCGACGACAGTTCGTACGTGACCGGTGTCGATATCGTGGTCGACGGCGGAATGAAGGTCTGGTGATGGCCGGCAGCGGCGATGGCATCGCGCCGTTCGTTGCAGACAGAGGCAGCAGCATCGTGCGCGCCGTCGGGCGCACGTCGTTCCCACGCGGCATCGCCGCGGACATCAACGAAAGGAGTTTTCCATGTCGAAGGTTCTGGTGCTGTATTACTCGTCGTATGGTCATGTCGAGACGCTGGCGGATGCCGTCGCCGAAGGGGCGCGCTCGGCGGGCGCCACGGTCGACGTGAAGCGCGTGCCGGAAACGGCGCCACTGGAAGTGGCGAAGGCCGCCTACTTCAAGCTCGACCAGCAAGCGCCGGTCGCGACGGTCGACGAACTTGCCGACTACGACGCGATCATCGTCGGCACACCGACCCGTTTCGGGCGCGTCTCGTCGCAGATGGCCGCGTTTCTGGACCAGGCCGGCGGCCTGTGGATGCGCGGCGCGCTGAACGGCAAGGTCGGCGGCGCGTTCACGTCGAGCGCGAGCCAGCACGGCGGGCAGGAAACGACGCTGTTCTCGATCATCACGAATCTGCTGCACTTCGGCATGACCATCGTCGGCCTGCCGTACAGTCACCAGGGGCAGATGACGCTGGACGAGATCGTCGGCGGCGCGCCGTACGGCGCCACGACCATCGCGGGCGGCCAGGGCCAGCGCCAGCCGAGCGCGATCGAGCTCGCCGGCGCTCGCCATCAGGGCGAACTGATCGCGAAGACGGCCAACAAGCTGTTCGGCTGAGCGCCGGGCGCTATTCGCATCACGGCATCGATGCATCATTGACGCGGTGACGACACGGCCAGGCGGATTTCCGTCTGGCCGATGACGTTTTATCTTGCCGTCAAGCGCGAGCGCTTGGCGCTTGCGGCATCTAGAATATGTGCCGCACACCGGCGATGACGCCGACCGTCGTTCCCTGAACCTCATTGAATACGCTGAAGTAGGACACGGATAATCCGGTCGTCGTCGCGCCATGATTGTTCACGACGCCGACCTGCGTATAAAGCGTGGTCCACCTCGACAGGAAATAGTCCGCGCCGACGGCCGCCAGCACCGAATGATTGGCGGTATGGTTGCGATCGCTGGTCACCCACGCGCCTGCGTTGAGGTCCAGTTGCGGCAGCACCGCGTAGTCGACGCCCCCTCCATACACATAATTGTTGGCCGATCCCGCGACCTTGAAGTTGACGAACACGGCCTTGGCGGTCAGTGAGCCGAGCCGGTAGGCCGCGCCCAGCATGCGCCCGACGAAGGCGACGGTGCTGGGTACCGGGGTATTGACGGTGCCGCCGCTGTTGCCATCGTAGAAGGCCGCATTGACCATCAGCGTGCCGTCGTCATATTTCAGGCTCGCCGCAACCTGCCGGCCTGCCTGGAAATCGCCGGGCTTGCCACCCAGCGCGAGCATGACGCTGCCTTCGAGTCCCGCGATCTTGGGCGTGGTATAAGAGATCGCATTCGAATTGTGCACACCCGTCAAAAAGACGCTGTCGCCATAGTTGCTTTGTATGTCGCCGAATTCCGAAAAGCCGCGCGCGTCGGAATCGTATAGCGCATTCACGAACGGCGAGAATTGCAGGCCCGCCTTGATCTCCCCGAAATTTCCGTCCAGCGCGATCCACGCCTGGCGACCAAAGAAATTCCCGTTCGAATCGTTGATGCCGCCGTTCGCAACATTGAAGCCGCTTTCGATCTTGAACCTGGCCTTCAGCCCGCCGCCCAGATCCTCAGTCCCGGAGAAACCGAATAGCGACGGCGACAGACCGGCATCGACGAGCGCGAACGATCGGCCGGCGTTTTGACCGGCTGCATTGGCTGTCTTGCTCGTATACAAGATTCCTGCATCCACTATGCCGTACAGCGTCACGCTGCTTTGAGCGTGACCGATAGCCGGGATGATGCCAAGCAGCGCGGCTGCTGAAATAGCTCGCTTCATTTTTCGTCTTCTCCACCTGTGTGATGCGGGGCAGTCGCATCGTGTTGATTATTGGAATAAGCGTAATTTAAAACTTTCCGAGTGTGCAGCTTATGTACGTCGGTATTTTCACTATGTAGTGCGAATTAATTTGCCATGGGAAAGGGGCCGTGGTCCGGAAGTCGGACCACGGTTGCGGACTGACGACTGACGATTGATGCGAGCGCGGGCTGTTCGGGTGCGCTCAGGCGGTGCCGAGGATCATCTGCGCCGCTTTGGCGCCGATCATGTGACTGGCGGCACTGGTCGGGCCCGTGACGATGCTGGGCATGATCGACGAATCGCAGACGCGCAGCCCTTCCACACCGTGGACGCGCAATGTCGAATCGACCACGGCCATGTCATCGGTACCCATCTTGCAGGTTCCAACCGGGTGACCGAAGCTGATCGTGGCATTGCGGGCGAAGTCACGCAGCGCGGCTTGATCGAGCGAGCGGCCGGGAATGACCTCGGCTTCCCGAACGGAATCGAATCCATGCTGCCGCGCCAGATCCCTGCACAGGTCGATGCAGCGAACGGTTGCGTCCAGGTCGTGCCGGGTCGACAGGAAGCCGGCGTCGAGCCTGCCCGGTTGCCGCCAATCGGCGCTCGTGAGCTGGTAGCGGCCACGGCTCGTCGGACGCACGAGCGCCGGCGAGATGACGAAACCATTCTCCGGCGGGGCGCCAAAGGCCGCGCGTATTTCGGGCGTCACCACGGACACCTGCTGAAGCACCATCATCACGTCAGGGCTGCGGACCCCGGCGTCGCTATGAACGAGCGCGGCCGCCTCCACGGCGTCGCTGGTCATCGAGCGTGGCGGGAACTTGCCCTTGTAGCGCAGCGTGACCCCGAACAGCAGCGGATGATCCTGGAAGTTGTGCCCGACGCCTTTCAGATTCACGATGGGCGCAATGCCGAGGCGACGCGCGTCATCCGCGTCGCCGATGCCGGATTGCAGCAGCAGCTTGGCGCTCGCGATGCCACCTGCCGTTACGATGATCTCGCGCCTGGCGGCAACGCTGCGGATGCCATCGGCACCGTGCAATGCGATCCCGGTGCAGCGACTGCCGGTGAACAGCAGCCGGACCGCGTCGGTGTCGAGCAGCAGCGTGAGATTGGCATGTCCGAGCGCGGGGCGCAGAAAGGCACGCGCGGCGCTTGCGCGACTTCCGTCGCGGTTGATGCTCATGTTCACGTAGCCGGCGCCTGTGCGCATCGGGCCGTTCATGTCATCGAGGATCGGGATGTCCATCTGGCGTGCGGCCTCGATGAACGCCGGCGCGCTCGGATGGGGCGTATGGGCGGTGCGGATATGCAGCGGGCCGCCGGCGCCGCGCCATGCGTTCGCACCGCCTTCCCAATCCTCGATTTCCCTGAAGACGGGCAGCACGTCGGAAAAGCCCCAGCCGTCGCCGCCCTGGCGGGCCCAATCGTCGTAATCTTGCGCCAGTCCGCGTACCCAGAGCATCGCGTTGATGCTGGTGCCGCCACCGAGCACGCGGCCCATTGCAATCGGCACGGCTCGGCCATTGACGTCACGCGACGGCGCCGCACGGAATTTCCAGTCGAGCGGACCGCCGATGTTGGTGAACCACAGGCCGGGTGTCGTCACCTGCGGGAGGTCGTCGGAGCCGCCGGATTCGACCAGCAACACCTCGGCGCCCGCGTCGGCGAGGCGGGCGGCCACGATGCAGCCCGCGGCGCCGGCCCCGACGACCACGTAGTCGTAGCTGTCCTTGAGGGTCTGCCGGTTCGCGAGCTGGGTCTGGCCGGCAGCCCATGCCTGCTCCGTCTGCTCGGGGCCGAGCAGCGCGGCCACGCCCATCGCGGCGGTCAGTTTCAGGAAATCTCGACGGCCAAGCGTGCCACGCGCCATACGATCAAGTAGGTGTTGTGCCGCTTCGGCACGCGCTTCGATCATGCTTGCGTCTCCATCTTTTTTCTTTGTTTGCGTACTGGCCGGCGCTCGATGCGTGTGCTTGCCACGCAACGACATGCATCGATACGAATCGATACGAATCGATACGAATCGATGCCTAGTACCGGGTTGCGCGATCGGCGACGAGCCACGGATAGCGGGCCGTGTCCGCGCCGGCATAGTCGGGATCCAGGTACACGTGACACCGCTGGATTTTGAAGTCGCGGATTTCGAACACGTCGCACCATCTGCCGCCGAATGTCGTGCCCGCATGCCACTCGGCGCCGTTCTTCAGCTTGCCGCTCGACAGCCCCTCGACCACGACCCTGTCGCCTTGCTGGATGAAATTGGCGTGAGCGATGTCATGCGACACGCTGGCGAGGATGCCGATCAGGTCGCCCAGCATCCGCTCGATTTCAGGCTTGCCGCGCGCAATGCCCCATTTGGGAAAGTAAATCTCGGCGTTGTCGTCGAACAGGTCGAGGATGTTTTCGCCTCGGTCCATCCGCCGGAAGTACTCGAGCGCGATGGCCCTGCGTTGCTCGTCCGTCATCATTCGTATTTCCATCATGGTTTCCTTTTAACGCGTTGTGGCACGACGCAATGTTGCGCGGTTGTATGGCATTTTGGTAGGCGCAATTTTTCGATGGTATTCATCGATTCCGGAGATGGATTGGCGACCGTCGATGCCGGATGAATACCGTTCTGTCGAATGCAATGTTGCTTTGCAAATCGGGACATGCACGCTTGAACATCGTGTTCCATACCATTGACTCCTGACCCAAGTCATCGCAAGCCAACCCGAATTGATCAGGAGACTGAATTGACCTCAACCCCGACCTACAAGTACTACGCGGGCGGTGCCTGGCGTGAAGCCGACGGCGCGCGTACCTTCGAGGTGCTCGAGCCTTATAGCCGCCGGCCATTCGCACAGGTTGCCGCGGGCGGGCGGGCCGAAGCGCGTGTCGCCGTCGAGGCTGCCGCCCGTGCGTTTCCGGCATGGTCGAGCACGCCGCCGGCCGAACGCGCGCGCCTGTTCCTGAAGGCCGCGGAAATCATCAAGCGCCGCCGCAACGAGATTGCCGATCTGCTCGCCCGGGAAACCGGCAGCACGATTTCGTTCGCGAACTTCCAGCAGGACCTCGTGGCCGCGACGCTCGAACAGGCCGCCGGCTGGATGTATCTGCCGGACGGCCAGGTGCTCGCGAGCAACCAGCCCGGCGCGCATTCGATTGCCGTGCGCCGTCCGCTCGGTGTCGTGGCCAGCTTCACGCCGTGGAACGGCGCCAACATCCTCTCGTGGCGGGCGGTGATCTCGCCGATCGGTGCGGGCAATACCGTCGTGGTCAAGCCGTCCGAGCTCGCGCCGGTGTCGGCCGGCCTGATGCTCGCCGAAATCGCGCACGAGGCGGGCTTCCCCGACGGCGTGATCAACGTGGTGCCGCACGCGCCCGGCGCCGCGAGCGACATCGCCGACGCGTTTTTCGATAGCCCGGACGTGCGGGTGATCAATCTGATCGGCGGCGTGAAGACCGCTCGCATGCTGGCCGAACGGGCGGGCCGCACGCTCAAGCGCACGGTGCTGGAGCTCGGCGGCTACAACCCGATGATCGTGCTCGACGACGTCGATATCGACTACGCGGTTCGCACGGCGACCTTCGGCAGCTTCTTCCATCAGGGGCAGATCTGCCTGAATACGCGGCACATCATCGTCCAGCGCAAGATCTACGAGGCATTCATGACGCGGTTCGTCGAGCGGACGCGCACGCTTGCGTCCGGCGACCCGCAGGATCCGAAGACCATCATCGGGCCGCTGGTCACGCCGGCGGCGGTCCAGCTCGTCGACGAGCGCGTGAAGGAGGCGGTTGCGAAGGGCGCGGTCTTGCGTGCCGGCGGCCGCTACACCGGCCAGGTGTACGAACCGACGATCCTGACGGATGTGCCGGCCGACGCGCTGGTCGCGCAGGAGGAAACCTTCGGGCCGGTGGTGGTGGTCGAGGCCGTGGACACGGCGGAGGAGGCGGTGGCCGCCGCGAACCGGACCCAGTACGGCTTGAGCTCGTCGATTCTGTCGGGCGACACCTATCGGGCGTTCGAGCTCGCGCCGAAGATCCAGTGCGGGATCGTCAACGTCAACACGGCGACGGTCAACGACGAGATCCACGCGCCGATGGGCGGCGTGCGCGACAGCGGCTGGGGGCGCACCGGGCCCGACAGTCTCGCGGATTTCAGCGACGTCATCTGGATCAATTCGCGCAGCACCCAGACGCCGTATCCGTTTTAGGAGCGATTCCGGACCGAATCAGAGGACCTGAAGCGCGGCGCGGCCGCCGTGACGGTGCGCGAAGTTCGCACGCCGTCGCGGCGGGGTGGTGGGGTGGTGGGGGCGCGTGGTTTTACCGCATCGTGCCGGCCAGCCGCTCGGCGATGAGCGCATGCGCCTGCGCGATGATCCCGTCGATCAGCTGCTTGACGGTCGGCACGTCGCGGATCAGGCCCGCCACCATCCCGCACGACCACGCGCCGGCTTCCATGTCGCCTTGCTGCATGATCCGCGGGTAGACGCCCGCGACCTCGGGGATGATGTCCTCGAACTTGATCGACGCGCCCAGCGCGCGCTCTTTCTCCAGCAGGCGTTCGACCGCGCCGTTCGTCAGCACGCGCTCGGTGTTGCGCAGCGGGCGCATCACGAGGCGGGTGTCGAGTTCGCTGGCCGCCACGATCGCCTGCTTCACGTTCTCGTGCACCGGCGCCTCCTGCGTCGCGATGAAGCGCGTGCCCATGTTCATCCCCTCGGCGCCGAGCGCGAGCGCCGCGACCAGCGAGCGGCCGTCGGCCATCCCGCCGGACGCGACGAACGGAATCTTCAGCTCCTCGGCCGCGCGCGGCAGCAGGATGAAGTTCGGCACGTCGTCCTCGCCCGGGTGGCCGCCGCACTCGAAGCCGTCGACGCTGATCGCGTCGCAGCCGATCGCCTCCGCCTTCAGCGCGTGGCGCACCGACGTGCACTTGTGGATCACCTTGATACCGGCTTCCTTCAGCGCGGGCAGCCACTTCTGCGGGTTGTTGCCGGCGGTCTCGACCACCTTCACGCCGCCGTCGATGATCGCCTTCACGTAGCCGGGGTAGTCGGGCGGGTTGACCGACGGCAGGAACGTGAGGTTCACGCCGAACGGCTTGTCGGTCATGTCGCGACAGCGTGCGATTTCGTTCGCGAGCAGCTCGGGCGTGCGTTGCGTCAGGCCGGTGATGATGCCGAGGCCGCCGGCGTCGGACACGGCCGCGGCCAGTTCGGCCAGGCCGACGTAATGCATGCCGCCCTGGATGATCGGGTGTTCGATGCCGAAAAGCTCGGTGATGCGCGTCTTCATGGGATGTGTCTCCATTCGTTCTGGTGTCGCATGTCTCGCGGAATCGCCGGTCGCGCCGCGCGGTCCGCCCGGATCGCGCAAGGTAGCACACCGGGCTTGCGTTCGCTGTGGGGGGGGCCGTCGCCGGCGGATCACGCGAGCCCGAGCTCGCGCGCTTCTTCGTCGTAGCGCGGATAGGACGCCTTCATTACCGCGCCGTTCAAGATCATCTCCGCGACCAGCGGCCGGGTCGCCGACGCTTCGTAGACCCGCGTCCTGACCCAGACCGACTCGGTGCGCGCGCTTTCGCTGAGCGCGATGATCTCGCGCTCCAGCTCGTACGGCTGGCCGACGAACAGCGGGCCGCGGATCAGGCGGATCTGCTGTCCGGCGAACAGGCCGACCGCGGGCTTGCGGCCCGACAGGCCGGCTTGAGCGATGGTGCTGCCGAGCAGTACGCTGATCATCTCGGTCGGAATGATCGGCCGGCCCCACGGCGAGCTTGCGCCGTGCTCGGCCGTGTACCACGCGCAGGGCTCGGTGATCACCTTCAGCTTGTCGGCGAGCGTGAACGGATAGTGGTCGCCCATGTGGTCGTCGAAGCCCATCACGATGTGCTCGACCGCCCGGCCGCGCTGGCCGACTTTCAGATCGCGGTTGATCACGAGGCCGGCGGGCGGACGAAGCTTCGCGATGCGCTGCTCGAGTTCGTGCGGCGGCAGGCCGGCCGCTTCATCGGCCGCTTCACTGACCGCCTCGCCGACCGACGCGCCGACCGACGCGCTGCCGGCGAGCACGGGCGTGCCGTCTTTCTTTTCCGCGCGAATGCGCACGAAGCGCGCGTCCGGGGACGCGGGCAGCTCGACGAACGCGCGCACTTCCTCGCCTTCGACGACCATGTTCTGATAGTGCGCGCTGATGCAGCCGGTCTCGAACCATGCGCGGCCGAACAGGCGAAACAGCAGCGGATCGAACTGGCTGAAGTGGGTCGGGCCCTCGATCGGTCCGGCGCGCAGGCCGAGGTTCTCGGCGGTGCCGTCGTCGTGGATCGATTTGTGGCCGTCGTAGGTCTGCTCGGCGAGCATCTGGCGCGGGCGGCGCAGCGGGCCGCACAGCTCGGCGGCCGCCGTGGCGAACGGCGACGCATCGGCGGGGGAGGGAAAGGCGCGTGTCTCCATGTCGGGTCTCGTTGAGGTTGGACTCGGGTTCGTGTGCTCGCGGCATCTACCGGACGGTAGATACTACCAGTCGGTATATGAACCGTCGTCGTGGTGAACCCTGATCGATGCGCGCGGCGAACTTTGTTGCACGCGAGTGACGAGTTGGGTTAATATCGCGGTCTTGCTGATTTTTCGGCAAGAAAAGACCGAGGAGCGGTAGTTCAGTCGGTTAGAATACCGGCCTGTCACGCCGGGGGTCGCGGGTTCGAGTCCCGTCCGCTCCGCCAGAATTAAAAATGCCCGCCTTGTGCGGGCATTTTTATTTTGTATTGCGCCTATCAAAATGCTCGCCGTGCGCGGGCATTTTTGCTGTGGCTGCGTGCGTCGGTACAGTGGCGAAGCGCCGGCGGCCCCCCGGTTCGCCCTTTTTTGCTGCGCGCTGTTGTACTATCTGGCGTTTTGTCCCGTACATCCGTCTCGCATGCTCGATTTCTTCCGTAATCATCAGCGCCTGATGATGGCTCTCCTGCTCCTGATCGTGTTGCCGGGGCTGGGTTTCGTCGGGATTCAGGGTTTCCGTGGCTTCTTCGACGAAAGCGCGAACGTCGCGTCGATCGACGGGCACAAGATCACGCGCGTCGAGTTCGACAATGCGTTCCGCCAGCAGATTGACCGCGCGCGCCAGATGCTCGGCTCGCAATTCGACCAGAAGGCGTTCGATACGCCCCAGCATCGCAAGGAAGTGCTCGATGGCCTGATCCAGCAGCGCGTGATCGCCGACGAGACGCAGCGTCTGCATCTGACCGCCTCCGACAACGCGGTGCGCGACGCGCTGCTGAACGACCCGATGATCGCGTCGATGAAGAAGCCGGACGGCTCGATCGATCTCGACGCGTACGCGAAGCTGCTCGCGATGCAGGGCCTGACGCCCGAGCAGTATCAGGAGCAGGTGCGCTACAGCCTCGCGCTGCAGCAGATCCCGGCGAGCATCATATCGAGCGCGTTCACGCCGAAGAGCGTCGCGCAGCATCTGTCGGATCTTGCCGCGCAGCAGCGCCAGGTGCAGGCCATGGTGCTGAAGCCGGCCGACTACGCGTCGAAGGTGCAGCCGACCGACGCGCAGATCGCCGCGTACTACGACGCGCACAAGCAGAGCTTCGCGACGCCGGAGACCGCGACGATCCAGTATCTCGTCTATTCGCCGGACACGGCTGCCGCGAACGCGCAGCCGAGCGACGTGGACATCAGGAAGTACTACGACGACAATCAGGCCCATTTCAGCACCGACGCACAGGTGCGCGTGAGCCACATCTTCATCGCGGCCGCGAGCGACGCGAGCGCGGCCGACAAGGCCGCCGCGAAGGCGAAGGCGCAGCAACTGCTCGCCGAGGTGAACGCGCATCCGGACCAGTTCGCGCAGATCGCCGAGAAGAACTCGCAGGACGCGCCGTCGGCCGCGAAGGGCGGCGACCTCGGCTTCATCACGCGCGGCTCGACCGCGGGCGGCAAGGCGTTCGACGACGCGGCGTTCGCGCTGAAGCAGGGCGAGATCAGCGGCGTCGTCGAGTCGGATCTCGGCTTCCACATCCTGAAGGCGACCGAGGTGAAGCCGGCCGCCGTCAAGCCGTTCGAGCAGGTGAAGGACGCGATCGCGGCGGACCTGAAGCAGCAGTACGCGGCGAAGGCGTTCTCGGACAATTCCGACGGCTTCTCGTCGATCGTCTACGAAAAGGCGAAGAGCCTGCAGCCGGCCGCCGACAAGTACAAGCTGACGACGCAGACCGCGACCGTCACGAACGGGCCGAATCCGGCGCTGCCGCCGACCAGCCCGCTCAACAATCCGAAGTTCCTCGCCGCGGTGTTCGCGGCCGATTCGGTGAAGAACCAGAACAACACGCAGGCGATCGACGTCGGCAACAGCACGCTGATCTCCGCGCACGTGGTCAGCTACAAGCCGGCGGCGGTGCCGCCGCTCGACGCGGTGAAGGACGCGGTGCGGCAGAAGTTCGTCGCCGAGCAGGCGGCGACGCTCGCGAAGCAGGACGGCGCGGCGAAGCTCGCCGAGCTGCAGAAATCGAAAGCGACGACGGGCTTCACGCCGGCCGATACGATCTCGCGCCAACAGTCGCACGGGATTCCGTCCACGGCCGTCAGCGCGATCTACAAGGTCGATCCGAAGACGTTGCCCGCCTACGTCGGCGTCGATCTCGGTGCGGACGGCTACGCGATCTTCCGCGTGAACGCGGTGGTGCCGGGCGCGAGCGTCGATCCGCAGCAGCTCGCCGGCGCGCAGCAGCAGATCGCGCAGGTGGACGCGCAGAGCGAGGGCGAGGCGTATCTCGCCGCGCTGCGCGCGCGCTCGAAGGTCAAGCTCTACGGCTCGACCGCCGACACGCAGCAGGACGGCTCGAACTGAGTCCGCCGCTCGCCTGCGAGGGGAGTTCGCGTCTACCGCTCGGATGCTCTGCCCCGATTCGGCCACTTCGCTGGGGCGATGGCGCGCGCCATACTTCAGGGCGGTCGGCGCAATAAAAGAGCCCGGTCGCGGCAGCGCAAGCGGAGAGCAGACGCAGATGCCGGTTGACTAGGGGGTACCAAGAAGGTACCATTCCCATTGAAAACTACGTACGAGCGGGTGCGAAAAACGTAGCGCCGCCCGGGTAACCGGGTCCCACCTGGAGTGGGAATTCTGCAGAAATGCAGATAGAGAATCCCGCATACGACGGCTGCCTCTGGGCAGCCGTTGGTCTTTATGGCTCAGGGATTGATTGTGCGTCCTGCGTAGGCGGCCTTCAACAACGTGACCAAACGCACTTTCTTGGCGTCTTTCTGTCTGCGTGTCAAGCCTTGGTCCAGTAAATAAGCTGACTGGACGCGCAATATGAGACGCTGTCCTCTGCGCTGGTCCTTTTCCACGTCAAAGAACACCGCATAGATTGATTGTTTCCCGCCCTTTGCTTGCATCTCCCAGGTCAAGAAGTTGCGGCTCTTCACATTCGCCACAATAATGTGCCGCGAAGGCAGCGCAATAACGAGCTCTCGGAGCAACGTCTTCGATAAGTGATAACGGAGCGGGTCAAGGACGCTCTCCTCTCTATCGTCCCGGTAAATTTCAGCCTCCGGGATTTCAGATTGCGGTCTCGTGTCCCAGCGAACGCTGTGAGAGAAGCAATGGCACGAAAAAATGACAACTACCGTGACCTCGAACCCGATGTCGGCTTTGAAGGCGAACGAATCCAGGTGCGTAAGATCCCAATCATCCTCGTTATAACGAATGGGTGCAAACCTATGACGCGAATCTGCGGGTGGGTCAAGCACCTCTAGCTTTAGCGATTCTGCCATGCGATGCGTCAAGAAGGGCTGGAAGTGCAAATCATTGATGTTAGTGGAAAATCCCCGGAATAAGCTAGCTCAGATCGGCGCGCCGGTCCCTAGCAGCTTCAAGGGAGAACTCAGTCATCATGCCGTTGGAGGGGCGCGTCTACGCGTTGCCGATGCGGCTGGCGCCGTCATCGGCGCGGATCGGCAGCAGCGCGCCGTTCGACGACTGTAACGACTTGCCGTGGCCAATGCCGACGGCGTTCCGCTCGAGCGGAACGACGCGGAACGGGTGACGATGCGGGAAGTTCGCCAGCGCGCCGGCGGCGGACAGCACGACGAGGAGCGCCACGGCGATCGCGTAATGGCCGACCGTGCACCGCTCGCGGACGACGCGGAAACCTAGCGCGGCATCCCATGCGGTCGTGCCGCCTCGGCTCAGCGTGAGCGCGCTGATCAGCATCGTCAGTTGCCGGGCGATCGGCACGCCGAACGCGAGACCGCGCGCCCAGAGCGATACGTTTCGTCTCAGGTAGCGCCGGAACGACGGACGCGTGCCGTCCGGCTCGGTCACGCGCACGCCGAGCAACGCCTTGCCGACGCTGTTCCCGCAGGCGGCGCAGACCGCCGCGTCGATGAACAGCACGATCGGCAGCAGGCTGAGCTCGGCGAGTGTCGTCGCGACCAGGCGATTGCCGCCGAAATGGAGCAGGTGAGTGCCGGTCGCGGTATTCAGCACGCCGGCGGCGAGGCCGACGACGAACCCCCACAGCAGCAGGTCGAGCGTGCGCGCGAAGTAGCGCCGCCAGGCCCCCGGCGCGGGAAGCGGCGGGCGGCTGTCGGTCGGGCCGCTGTCCGGCGCGGCATCCGGTGCGTTGTCGTTCCACATGACCGTCGAAAGTGCGGGGGGTGACGACCGATGCTAGCGCAACGGCCGCCCGCGTGCATCCATTGTTGCACCGACCGGTGGGCCGCGCGTCGGCCTGACCCGTGCTTACCCGTGCTTACCCGCGCTTACCCGCGCTTACCCATGTGGCTTGCCGAGCAGCGGCTTCAGCGACGGCCACACGTTGTCGAGCAGCACGCCCTGCGCCTGTTGCGTCGGATGGATCTGGTCGGCTTGGAACATGTCGGGCTTGTCCGCGATGCCGGCGAGCAGGAACGGCACGAGCGGCACGCGCAGATCCTTCGACAGCCGCGTGTAGATCCCGTGGAATTTTTGCGTATAGTCGGGCCCGTAGTTCGGCGGCACGTACATGCCGACGAGCACGACCTGCGCATGCGCGCGGCGCGATGCGTCGACGATGTCGCGCAGGTTGCGCTCGGTCGTCGCGAGCGGCACGCCGCGCAGCGCGTCGTTCGCGCCGAGCTCGACGACGACGATCGCCGGCTTCAGCCGTTGCAGCACCGTCGACAGGCGCGAGCGCCCGCCGCTCGTCGTGTCGCCGCTGACGCTCGCGTTCGCGACGCTATAATCGATCCGCTCCGTCGCGAGCCGTTGCCGCAGCAGCGCGACCCAGCCCGTGTCGCGCGGCAGCCCGTACTCGGCCGACAGGCTGTCGCCGAGCACGACGATGACCGGCTGGCCGGCGGGCATGGGCGCTGCCGCTTGCAGTGCCGCTTGAGCCGATTGCCCCGCGGGCGGCGTCGCGCCGTGCGCGAGCCCGGCCGTCGCGGCCGTCGCGACGGTGAGCGCGCCGCCGAGCAGTGCGGCGAGCAGAGCGGCGGGCGCCGCGCGTCTTTTTCCGTGAAATGTCGTGTCCATGCTGAAAATTACCGATCCGATCATCGAAGTACGAGGCGTGTGCAAGCGTGTCGCGGACGCGGCCGGCGAGCTGACGATCCTCGACGGCATCGACCTGACGGTCCGCGCGGGCAGCAGCCTCGCGATCGTCGGCGCCTCGGGGTCGGGCAAGTCGACGCTGCTCGGGCTGCTTGCCGGGTTGGACAGCGCGACGAGCGGCACGGTTCGTCTGCTCGGCCGCGCGCTCGGCGAGCTCGACGAGGACGAGCGCGCGGCGCTGCGCAACGGCGCGGTCGGCTTCGTGTTCCAGTCGTTCCAGTTGATGCCGCACCTGAGCGCGCTCGAGAACGTGATGCTGCCGCTCGAGCTGCAGGGCGGCGTAAGCACGCGCGACGCGGCCGCGCGCGCCCGCGCGCTGCTCGCGCAGGTCGGGCTCGGCGAGCGGACCGGGCACTATCCGAAGCTGCTGTCCGGCGGCGAGCAGCAGCGCGTCGCGCTCGCGCGCGCGTTCGTCACGCATCCGGCGATCCTGTTCGCCGACGAGCCGACCGGCAGCCTCGACGCGGCGAACGGCCGCGCGGTGATCGACCTGATGTTCGAGCTCAATCGCACGCAGCGCTCGACGCTCGTGCTCGTCACGCACGATCCGGAGCTCGCGCGCCGCTGCGAGACGACGGTCACGCTCGAAGCGGGGCGCCTCGCCGCGTCGCCGCGCATCGCGCGCGGCGGCGGCGGCGCGTAAAGCCAAAGCCCCGATGGGCACCTGCCGGCACCTGCCGGCACCCGCTGGCGCTTATCCCTTGAGCGCGTCGCGCGCGCGCGCGATCAGCGCGGTCGTCGACGAGTCGTGCTTCGCCGGATCGAGCGAGGCGGCGGTGAGATCGGCCTCGACGACCTTGCCGAGAATCTTGCCGAGCTCGACGCCCCACTGATCGAACGGATTGATGTCCCACACCGACGCCTGTACGAGCACCTTGTGCTCGTACAGCGCGATCAGCGCGCCGAGCGTGCGCGGCGTCAGCGCGTCGACGAGCAGCGTCGTCGTCGGCCGGTTGCCCGGGAACGTCAGGTGTGGCGCGAGCGCTTCGTTGTCCGGGCCGGCGATCTTGCGCGCCTCGTCGAGCGTGCGGCCGAGCATCAGCGCCTCGCTCTGCGCGAAGCAGTTCGCGAGCAGCTTCGGATGATGGCTCGCGAGCGGATGCTCGGGCGTCAGCACCGCGATGAAGTCGATCGGCACGATCGTCGGCCCCTGGTGCAGCATCTGGAAGAACGCGTGCTGGCCGTTCGTGCCCGGTTCGCCCCAGGTGACGGCCGACGTCGGATAGTCGACGAACGCGCCGTCGAGCCGCGCGGACTTGCCGTTGCTCTCCATCTCGAGCTGCTGCAGATACGACGGCAGGAAGTGCAGCGCTTCCGAATACGGCGCGACGAGATAGCTCTGCGAGCCGAAGAAATTCCGGTACCAGATGCCGATCAGGCCGAGCAGCACCGGCAGGTTGCGCTCGAGCGGCGCGTCGCGGAAATGGCGGTCCATGTCGTCCGCGCCGGCGAGCAGCGCGTCGAAGTGGTCCGGGCCGACCGCGATCATGATCGACAGGCCGACCGCCGACCACAGCGAGTAGCGGCCGCCGACCCAGTCCCACATCTCGAACACGTTGCTTTCCGCGATGCCGAACTTCACGACCTCGGCCGGGTTCGCGGACACGCCGACGAAATGCTTCGCGAGCGCGTCTTCCGGGCAGCCCTTCGCGACGAACCAGTCGCGCAGCGAGCGCGCGTTCGTCATCGTCTCGAGCGTCGTGAACGTCTTCGACACGATGATCGCGAGCGTCTCCTCCGGATCGACCTGCTCGAGCACGCGCGCGAGATCCGCGCCGTCGACGTTCGACACGAAGTGCGTCGCGACGTCGCGCGTCGCGACGTGGTGCAACGCGTGGACGACCATCTTCGGCCCGAGATCGGAGCCGCCGATCCCGATGTTGATCACATGACGGATCCGCTTGCCGGTGTAGCCGGTCCACACGCCGTCGCGCACCGCGCGCGCGAACGTCGCCATTTTCGCGCGCTCGGCGCGCACCTGCGCGTGGAACGGCGCGTCCGGATCGCTCGCGCGCAGCGCGGTGTGCAGCGCCGGCCGGCGCTCGGTCGGATTCACGATGTCGCCCGCGAACATCGCATCGCGGCGCGTCTCGACGCCGGCCTCGCGCGCGAGCTGCACGAGCAGGCCGAGCGTTTCGTCGGTGACGCGGTTCTTCGAGAAGTCGGCGGCGAGACCGCCGCCCGTGACCGTGAAGCGCTCGGCGCGCGTCGGCGCGGGATCGTTGGCGGGCGCGAACCAGTCGCGCAGATGGGCGTCGCGGATCCGGTCGTAGTGGGATTGCAGGGCGGTCCAGGCGGGAAGCGAATTCAGCGTCATGGCGGTATCGGCAAAGCGTGAATCGGTGAGAAGGCGCGCGCCGCGGCATCGGATAGGACGCGCAGCGGACGAGCGTGCCCGCCGTGCGGCGGGGGAGTCAGTATAGCGGCGTTGGGCGCGCGGATCGCGTGCGATCGGCCGTGCTTTTTCATGCGCGGGCGGGCGATTCGCCGGTGCCGCTCGTGCCTTTCATGCGCCGGCCGGCGGATAGAACAGCCGGTTCAGCAACGCGCGCACCGTCGGCGCGAGTTCGCCGGCCGCGATGCCGGCCGGGCCGATGCCGTCCGCGGTCAGCACGTCGGCCGCGAGTCCGTGCAGATACACGCCCGCGCGCGCGGCGTCGACGGGCGGCACGCGTTGCGCGAGCAGCGCGCCGATCAGGCCGCCGAGCACGTCGCCGGTGCCGCCCGTCGCGAGTGCCGCGTTGCCGGTCGGATTGACGGTGAGGCTGCCGTCGGGCGCGGCGATCACGGTGCCCGCGCCCTTCAGCACGACGACCGCCGAAAAGCGCGCGGCAAGCGCCTGCGCGGCCGCGAGGCGGTCGCGCTGCACGGTCGCGGTGTCGCAGTCGAGCAGCCGGGCCGCTTCGAGCGGATGCGGGGTCAGAACGCACGCGTCGCCGCGCGCGCCGCATGCGGCGACGGCCGTCGCGAGATCCGGATGCGCGGCGACGAGGTTCAGCGCGTCGGCATCGACGAGCTTCGCGGCGTCGCATGCGAGCACGTCGCGTACGGCGTGCACGGCCGGCTCGCGCGTGCCGAGCCCGCAACCGAGCGCGACGGCCGTCATCGCGTCGAGCCGCAGGCCGTCGGCCGGATGCAGCATCAGCTCGGGGAACGGCGGATCGTACGGCGGCGCGCCGGCGCCGACGAAGCCGACGTGGACCTTGCCGGCGCCCGCGAACAGCGCGGCGCGCGCGGCGAGGATCGGCGCGCCGCACATGCCGGTGTCGCCGCCGACGATCGCGATGCTGCCGAACGTGCCCTTGTGCGACGCGTGCCGGCGGGCCGGCAGCGCATGCGCGAACAGCGCCGGCGCGTTGAGGCGCACGCCGGGCGCACCGGACACGGCAGGTGGCGGGACGTCGAGCGTCGCGATGTCGACCGTGCCCGCGAGGTCGCGGCCGTCGCTCATGTACAGGCCGGGCTTCGCGGCGATGAAGGTCAGTGTGTGCGTCGCGGCGGCCGCGGCGCCGTCGCCGACGACCGTGCCGGTGTCGCTGTCGAGGCCGCTCGGCACGTCGAGCGCGAGCACGCGGCCGACGGTGCGCGCACGCGCGGCGATCCGTTCGGCCATCGCCGCGAACGCGCCGTCGAGCGGCCGCGCGAGGCCGATGCCGAACAGGCCGTCGACGACCCACGCGTAGCCGTCGAGCGACGCGGGCGGCTCGGCCGAGATCGGCACGCCGGCCGCCCGCGCGACGCCGAGCGCCCAGCGCGCGTCGCTCGGCTTGACCTCGACCGGCATCCACGCTTCGGTCGCGATGCCGAGCCGCTCGAGTTCGGCGGCCGCGACGAGCGCGTCGCCGCCGTTGTTGCCGGGGCCGACCGCGAACCAGACCGGGCGGCCGCCGTCCGCGAGGCCGCCGGCGAGGCGGTCGTCAGACCCGCCGGCGGGTCCGTCGGCAAGTCCGTCGGTCAGTCCTGCGGTTAGCCCGTCGGCGAGCCTTTCGGCCAACCACCGCGCGGTGGCGGCGCCCGCGCGGCCCATCAGCGTGTGCGGCGGCAGCGCGGCGGCCGCGTCGGCTTCGGCGGCGCGCAGGTCGGCGACGCGCAGCAGCGGATCGGGGCGATGGAGCGGGAGCGGGCGGGGGACGGTCATGGCGGCGGCTCGGCAGGCGCCGCCGCGTGGGGATGCGCGGCGGAGATCAGGACAGGAAGCGCCCGGCGCGCAGCGCGGCGAGCGTGTCGGCGGGCCAGCCCGGCTCGGCGCCGAGGCAGTCCGCCACCACTTTAGCAGAGCCGCACGCGAGCCCCCAGCCGGCCGGCCCGTGCCCGAAGTTCGTGAAAATGCGCGGATGCGGGGTCGGGCCGACGACCGGCAGGCCGTCCGGCGACAGCAGCTTGATGCCTTGCCACGACAGCGCGGCCGAGATTTTCGCGGAGCCGGGAATCCAGTCGTGCGCGGCCTGGCCGAGCAGTGCGAGCGCGGTTTCCGCGAGCGGCTCGGCGAGCGGCCGCGCGGTGTCCTGCGCGCTCTGCAGCACGCCGCCGCCGCCGATCCGCAGGCGCCGGTGCGTGCGCGACATCGCGATCCGCCTGACCGAATCGACGATCGTGAAGCGCGGCGCGTGCTCCTCGTACGCGAGCGGCGCGGTCAGCGTGTGGAACCGCAGCGGATGCAGCGGCAGCGCCCAGCCGAGCCGCTCGAGCAGCGCGACGCTGCCCGCGCCCGCGGCGACGACGATCGCGTCCGCCGCGATCACGTCGACCTCGCGCGATTTCGCCGCGCGCCGGTCGCCGCGCGCCGGCGCGAGCTCGACCGCCGCGCGCCCGCCATCGATGCGCAGCGCGGCGACTTCGGCGCCGAAGCGGAACTGCACGTCGCGCTCGTCGAGCATCTGCTTCAGCAGCTTCGTGAACAGCGGACAGTTGCCCGCGCGCTCGGTCTCGAGCAGCACGCCGCCCGCGAACGGCGGCTCGGCCGGCACCGACGGCTCGAGCGCCGCGCACTCGGCGGCGGTGAGCGTCTGGTGTGGCAGCTCGAGCGTGCGCAGCAACTCGAGCGCGGGCTGCAGCGCGTCCCAGTCGCGTTCGTCGCGAACGACGTGCAGCACGCCGGTCTTCTGCTCGAACTCGAGCCCGAACTCGGCCTCGAGGCTCGCGAGCGTCTCGCGCGACGCGTCGACGAGCGGCTGCAGCCGCGCGTACTGCGCGACGAACGCGTCGGGCGCCTGCAGATCGGCGAGGCGCTTCACGAAGCGCCGCACCTGGCCGTTCAGGCCGGGCTTGTAGACGATCCCGCTGTCGAGCGCCTGGCGCTCGCGCATGAAGGTCGGGCCGAACCACGCGTCGAGCGGGCTCGGCAGCAGCACGCCGCCGTCACCATAGGTCGCGCCTTGCGCGACGGTCGCGTGCCGTTCGACGACGCAGACGCGATGGCCGGCCGCGCTGAGCTGGTAGGCGGTGGCGACGCCGCTGATTCCGCCGCCGATGACGATGACATCCATGAATTGCTTCGCTGGCGGGCGGCACCGGGCCGCCCGCGTTGATTCCCGTGACGGGCGCGCGGCCCGGTGAACCGCGAATGATAGCGCCAAACCGGCGGCGCGCGGCACGCGATTCGCGTGTCCGGCCGACCGAGCGCGGGCCGGCGGCGCTCGACTTCCGGGTATAATTACGGCCTTCCTTTCGCCCCACGTCGCCGTCTCGCGCGACTCATCGACGTCAAGTCCAGCTCATGGCTCACTTCTCGTGTTTTCCCGGTGCTTCGGCCCTCTCCGATTTCCGTCAGGCGCGTCTGCTCGACACCCTCAGGCAGATCGACGGCAACATCGTCGCGGTTCGCGGCCAGTATCTGCACTTCGTCAACGCGCATGAGCCGCTCGCGGCCGACGACAGCGCGCGCATCGACGCGCTGATGCACTACGGCGCGCCGTTCGAGGCGGCGTCCGAAAAGGGCTCCGCCGAGACCTTCGTCGTACTGCCGCGCTTCGGCACGGTCTCGCCGTGGGCGAGCAAGGCGACCGACATCGCGCTGCACTGCGGCCTGTCGCGCGTGCGCCGGATCGAGCGCGGGATCGAGTTCACCGTCACGCTGAAATCGGGGCTGCTCGGCGGCAAGAAGGCGCTCGCCGACGACGCGCGCGCCGCCGTCATGGCCGCGCTGCACGACCGGATGACCGAGAGCGTCGTCGGCTCGCGCGACGACGCGAAGCACCTGTTCGACGAGCTGCCGGCGAAGCCGCTCGAGACCGTCGACGTGCTCGCGGCGGGCCGCGTCGCGCTGGAGCGCGCGAACGTCGAGCTCGGCCTCGCGCTCGCCGACGACGAGATCGACTACCTCGTCGACGCGTTCAGGAAGCTCGAGCGCAATCCGACCGACGTCGAGCTGATGATGTTCGCGCAGGCGAACAGCGAGCACTGCCGGCACAAGATCTTCAACGCGCAGTGGACGATCGACGGCGAGCCGCAGGACATCTCGCTGTTCCAGATGATCCGCAACACCGAGAAGCTGAACCCGCAAGGGACGATCGTCGCGTACTCGGACAACTCGGCGATCATGGAAGGCGCGCAGGCCGAGCGCTGGTTCCCGCGTAACGGGGCCGGCCCGGGCGAGCGCGTTGATGGTGGCGGCGACGGCGAGCCGAACGAAAAGTACGGCCGCCACACCGAGCTCACGCACACGCTGATGAAGGTCGAGACGCACAACCATCCGACCGCGATCTCGCCGTTCCCCGGCGCGGCAACCGGCGCGGGCGGCGAAATCCGCGACGAAGGCGCGACGGGCCGCGGCGCGCGGCCGAAGGCGGGCCTCGCGGGTTTCACGGTGTCGAACCTCGATCTGCCCGGCGCGCGCGAAGCGTGGGAGAACGCGCGCGACGCCGCGCAGCCGGTCGGCGAGCGCAATCCGGACGACGCGCACGGCCCGTACGGCCGCCCGGACCGGATCGCGTCGCCGCTCGCGATCATGATCGACGGCCCGCTCGGCGGCGCCGCGTTCAACAACGAATTCGGCCGCCCGAACCTCGGCGGCTACTTCCGCGTGTACGAGCAGAACGTCGGCGGCGTGGTGCGCGGCTATCACAAGCCGATCATGATCGCCGGCGGCATCGGCAACATCTCCGATGCGCACACGCACAAGCACGACCTGCCGGCCGGCTCGCTGCTGATCCAGATCGGCGGCCCGGGGATGCGGATCGGGATGGGCGGCGGCGCCGCGAGCTCGATGGCGACCGGCGCGAACACCGCCGAGCTCGACTTCGATTCGGTGCAGCGCGGCAACCCGGAAATCGAGCGGCGCGCGCAGGAAGTGATCAACAGCTGCTGGCAGCTCGGCGACGCGAACCCGATCCTCAGCATTCACGACGTCGGCGCGGGCGGTCTGTCGAACGCGTTCCCCGAGCTCGTCGACGGCGCGGACAAGGGCGCGCGCTTCGAGCTGCGCCGCGTGCAGCTCGAGGAGTCGGGGCTGTCGCCGCGCGAGATCTGGTCGAATGAAGCGCAGGAGCGCTACGTGCTCGCGATCTCGCCCGACGAGCTGCCGCGCTTCGAGGCGATCTGCGTGCGCGAGCGCTGCCCGTTCGCGGTGGTCGGTGTCGCGACCGACGCGCGCGAGCTGAAGCTCGTCGACGATCAGGCGAAGGGCGCCGACGAATACCCGGTCGACATGCCGATGGAAGTGCTGCTCGGCAAGGCGCCGCGCATGCATCGCGACGTCGCGCGCGTGACGACCGGGCGCGTGCCGGTCGACGTGACCGGCGTGTCGCTCGCCGACGCGGCCTTGAACGTGCTGAAGCATCCGACCGTCGCGAGCAAGTCGTTTCTGATCACGATCGGCGACCGCTCGGTCGGCGGCACGTCGGTGCGCGACCAGATGGTCGGCCCGTGGCAGGTGCCGGTCGCGGACTGCGCGGTCACCGCGCTCGACTACGCGGGCTTCGGCGGCGAGGCGATGACGATGGCCGAGCGCACGCCGCTCGCGGTGATCGACGCGCCCGCGTCGGGCCGGATGGCCGTCGGCGAGGCGATCACGAACATCGCGTCGGCGCCGATCGCGTCGCTCGACAAGCTGAAGCTGTCCGCGAACTGGATGGCCGCGTGCGGCACGCCGGGCGAGGACGCCGCGCTGTTCGACACCGTGAAGGCGATCGGGATGGAGCTGTGCCCGGCGCTCGGCATCGGCATTCCGGTCGGCAAGGATTCGCTGTCGATGAAGACGAAATGGGATGAGCAGGGCGTCGCGAAGGAAGTCGTCTCGCCGGTGTCGCTGATCATCTCCGCGTTCGCGCCGGTCGACGACGTGCGCGCTCACCTGACGCCGCAACTGCGCCGCATCGCCGAGGTCGGCGACAGCGTGCTGGTCGCGATCGATCTCGGCCGCGGCAAGAACCGGATGGGCGGCAGCATCCTCGCGCAGGTCACGCAGCAGGTAGGCGATACGGTGCCGGACGTCGACGATCCGGAAGACCTGAAGCGCTTCTTCGCGGCGATCCAGGCGCTGAACCGGCAAGGCAAGCTGCTCGCGTACCACGACCGTTCGGACGGCGGCCTGTGGGCGACCGTCTGCGAGATGGCGTTCGCGGGTCACGCGGGCGTGTCGCTGAACGTCGACATGCTGGCGCTCGACGCGAACCACGAATCGGACTACGGCGACGCGAAGGACTGGGCGAAGCAGACGAGCGGCCGCCGCGACGATCGCACGATTCGCGCGCTGTTCTCCGAGGAGCTCGGCGCGGTCGTGCAGGTGCGCGCGAGCGACCGTGACGCGGTGCTCGTCGCGCTGCGCGAGTTCGGGCTGTCCGCGTGCTCGCACGTGATCGGCACGGTCAACGATCGCGACGTGATCGAAGTGTTCCGCGACGCGAAGAAGATCTACGACGTACCGCGCGCCGAGCTGCATCGCGCGTGGAGCGAGGTCAGCTGGCGGATCGCGCGGCTGCGCGACAACCCGGCCTGCGCCGACGCCGAATACGACGCGCTCTCCGACGCGGCCGATCCGGGCCTGTCGCCGGTGCTGACGTTCGATCCGAGCGACGACGTCGCCGCGCCGTTCATCGCGAAGGGCGCCCGTCCGCGCGTCGCGATTCTGCGCGAGCAGGGCGTGAACTCGCATCTGGAAACGGCCTACGCATTCGATCGCGCGGGCTTCGACGCGCACGACGTGCACATGAGCGATCTGCTCGCGGGCCGCGCGACGCTCGCCGATTTCGCGGGCGCGGTCGCATGCGGCGGCTTCTCGTACGGCGACGTGCTCGGCGCGGGCGAGGGCTGGGCGAAGACGATCCGCTTCAACGACCGTCTGTCGGACATGTTCGCCGCGTTCTTCGCGCGGCCGGACACGTTCGCGCTCGGCATCTGCAACGGCTGCCAGATGCTGTCGAGCCTCGCGTCGATGATCCCGGGCGCCGACGCGTGGCCGAAGTTCACGCGCAACAAGTCCGAGCAGTTCGAGGCGCGCTTCTCGCTCGTCGAAGTCGAGCAATCGCCGTCGATTTTCTTCGCGGGGATGGAAGGCTCGCGGATTCCGGTCGCGGTCGCGCACGGCGAAGGCTTCGCGGACTTCTCGCAGCAGGGGGATGCGGCCCGCGTCGCGGTTGCGATGCGTTACGTCGACCACCGGGGCGAAGCGACCGAGCGTTATCCGTTCAACCCGAACGGGTCGCCCGCCGGCATCACGTCGGTGACGACCGCCGACGGCCGCTTCACGGTGCTGATGCCGCACATGGAGCGCGTGCACCGCACGGTCACGATGAGCTGGCATCCGGAAGGCTGGGACGACGCCGGCCCGTGGATGCGCGTGTTCCGCAACGCGCGCCGCTGGATCGGCTGACGCGGCCGGTTCGCGTTTCTCGCTGCCGCCCGGACGACGGGCGGCATGCAGCTGGCCAGCAGCTGGCCGGGGCCAGGCTTCCCGACGAGGCTTCCCAAATTGCCCGATCACGATCTGCACAAGCTGAAAATCGACCGCTCGCCGAGCGCCGCGCCGCGCCGGCGGCGTCCTTGGCGCCGCTATGCGCTCGGCGCTGCGATCGTCGCCGCCGTCGTGGCCGCCGGCATCGCGCTGACCGGCCGGCCGGCGGTCGACACGGCGGCCGTGACGACCGTCTACCCGTTTCAGAACGCGACGCTGCTGAACGCGACCGGCTACGTCGTGCCGCAGCGCAAGGCGGCGGTCGCGTCGAAGGCGCAGGGGCGCGTCGAATGGCTCGGCGTGCTCGAAGGCACGCATGTGAAGAAGGACGAGGTGATCGCGCGTCTCGAAAGCAGCGACGTCGAGGCGGCACTCGAGCAGGCGATCGCGCAGGTGAAAGTCGCGCAGGCGAACCTGGAACTGCAGAAGGCCGAGCTGAGGGACGCCGAGATCAGCCTGCGCCGCAGCGCGGTGCTCGCGCCGAAAGGCGCGCTGCCGGTCGCGCAGTACGATTCCGACGTCGCGCGCGTCAGCAAGGCGCACGCGTCGGTCGACAACGCGGTGGCGTCGATCGCGTCCGCGCAGGCGAACGCGCAGGCCGCGCAGGTCGCGGTGGACCAGACCGCGATCCGCGCACCGTTCGACGGTGTCGTGATCGAGAAGCACGCGAACGTCGGCGACAACATCACGCCATTCTCGTCGGCGAGCGACAGCAAGGGCGCGGTCGTGACGATCGCCGACATGGACACGCTCGAAGTCGAGGCGGACGTCGCCGAATCCAACATCGCGAGCATCCGGGCCGACCAGCCGTGCGAGATCCAGCTCGACGCGCTGCCCGACCAGCGGTTCGCCGGCCGGGTGTCGCGGA
This sequence comes from Burkholderia guangdongensis, assembly GCF_013403875.1. Taxonomy (GTDB): domain Bacteria; phylum Pseudomonadota; class Gammaproteobacteria; order Burkholderiales; family Burkholderiaceae; genus Burkholderia; species Burkholderia guangdongensis. Next base: position 185,504 of record NZ_JACBNX010000017.1, read on the forward strand.
TCGTGCCGACGGTGGACCGCTCGAAGGCGACCGTGCTGGTCAAGGTGCGCTTCGTCGACCGCGACCCGCGCGTGCTGCCGGACATGAGCGCGAAGATCGCGTTCCTGTCGAGGCCGATCTCCGCCGGCGAGAAGCGGCCCGTGTCGGCCGCGCCGGCCGCCGCGATCGTCGAGCGCGACGGCAAGCAGGTCGTGTTCGTCGTGAAGGACGATGCGGTGCACGAGACCGCGGTGACGACGGGCGAGCGGATCGGCGAGCTCGTCGCGATCCGCGGCGTCGCGCCGGGCGACACGGTCGTGCTCGCGCCGGCCGCGAAGCTCGCCGACGGCGCGAAAGTGACCATCGCGAAGAAATAGCATGAACAGCGTGAGCCCCGCGCCGCTCGTCGAAATCCGTCACGTCGCGAAGTCGTACCGGCGCGGCACGCAGATCGTGCCGGTGCTGACCGACATCTCGCTCGACATCGGCGAAGGCGATTTCGTCGCGCTGATGGGGCCGTCCGGGTCCGGCAAGAGCACGCTGCTCAATCTCGTCGCCGGCATCGACCGGCCCGACCAGGGCGAGCTGCGCGTCGGCGGGCTCGACATTACGCGGCTCGACGAGGCGTCGCTTGCCGACTGGCGCGCGGCGAACGTCGGTTTCATCTTCCAGTTCTACAATCTGATGCCGGTGCTCACCGCGTTCGAGAACGTCGAGTTGCCGCTGATGCTCACGCGCCTGTCCCGCCGCGAGCGCCGCGAGCGCGTCGCGCTCGTGCTGGACATGGTGAATCTCGGCGACCGCACGAGCCATTACCCGTCGGAGCTGTCCGGCGGCCAGCAGCAGCGGGTCGCGATCGCGCGCGCGCTGATCACCGACCCGGCGCTGATCGTCGCGGACGAGCCGACCGGCGACCTCGACCGCGCGTCCGCGACCGACGTGCTCGCGCTGTTGCAGCGGCTGAACGCGGAGCTCGGCAAGACGATCGTGATGGTCACGCACGACGCGCACGCGGCCGGCGCCGCGAAGGCGCTCGTGCATCTGGAAAAGGGGGAGCTGATCGATGGCCACCCGCATTGACCGGCATCGCGGCCGCGCGCCATGTACGCGCTGAAGCTGATCGCGCGCAACGCGCTGCGGCACCGGCTGCGCACGCTGTTGACCATCGCGGGCCTGCTGATCGCGGTGCTCGCGTACGGGCTGCTGCACACGGTCGTCGACGCGTGGTACGCGGGCGCCGCCGCCGCGTCGAACGCGCGGCTCGTCACGCGTAACGCGATCTCGCTCGTGTTTCCGCTGCCGGTCAGCTACGAAAACCGCATCCGCGGCGTCGACGGCGTGACGAGCGTCGCGCGCTCGAACTGGTTCGGCGGCGTGTACCGCGACCCGAAGAACTTCTTCGCGATGTTCGCGGTGTCGGACAACTATCTGGACCTGTACCCCGAGTTCATCCTGCCGCAGCAGCAGCGTGCCGACTATCGGCGCGATCGCCAGGGCTGCCTCGTCGGCCGGCAGCTCGCGGACCAGTTCGGCTTCAAGGTCGGCGACGTGATTCCGATCAAGGGCACGATCTATCCGGGCACGTGGAAGTTCGTCGTGCGCGGGATTCTCGACGGCCGCGACGACACGACGATCACGCGCCAGCTGATCTTCCACTGGGACTACCTGAACGAGACGGTGCGCAAGACGACGCCGCGTCAGGCGGACCAGGTCGGCGTGTACGTGCTCGGCATCGCGAACCCCGACGATGCGGCCGCGATCTCGCGCAACGTCGACAACACGTTCAAAAACTCGCTCGCCGAAACGCTGACCGAGACCGAGCAGGCGTTCCAGCTCGGCTTCGTCGCGATGTCGAACCAGATCATCGCGGCGATCCGCATCGTGTCGTACGTGGTGATCGTGATCATCATGGCCGTGATGGCGAACGCGATGGCGATGAGCGCGCGTGAGCGCACGGTCGAATACGCGACGCTGAAGGCGCTCGGCTTCGGCCCGGCATTCGTCGCGCTGCTCGTGTTCGGCGAGTCGCTCGCGATCGCGGCCGTCGGCGGCGGGCTCGGCATGCTTGCGATGCCGCCGGCCGCGAGCCTGTTCAAGCAGGCGACGGGCGGCGTGTTCCCGGTCTTCAACGTGTCCGCGCAGACGCTCGCGCTGCAGGCCGCGTGCTCGCTCGCGATCGGCCTCGCGGCCGCGATCGTGCCCGCGTGGCAGGCCGCCCACGTGCGCGTGGTCGAAGGCCTGCGGGCGATCGGCTAGGGGCGGCCGTGGCGATCCCGCTCAGCTACGTCGCGCGCAACCTGTGGGCCCGGCGCCTCACGACCGTGCTCACCGCGGCCGGCCTCGCGCTCGTCGTGTTCGTGTTCTCGACCGTGCTGATGCTCGACGCCGGCCTCACGAAGACGCTCGTGTCGACCGGCGAGCCGGAGAACGTCGTCGTGATCCGCAAGGGTGCGGAAACCGAGATCCAGAGCGCGATCGACCACGATCAGGCGAACGTGATCGAGATGCATCCGTCGGTCGCGATGAGCGCCGACGGCCGGCCGCTCGCGTCGAAGGAGGCGGTCGTGCTGATCTCGCTCGTGAAGCACGGCTCGGACAAGCCGTCGAACGTCGTGATCCGCGGCGTGTCGCAGACGGGGCTCGGCCTGCGTCCGCAAGTGCGGCTGACGGCCGGGCGCATGTTCCGCGCCGGTTCGTCCGACATCATCGTCGGCAGCGCGATCGCGAAGGGCTTCGACGGCACGCAGATCGGCGAGCGCCTGCATTTCGCGCAGCGCGACTGGACGGTCGTCGGCCACTTCGACGCCGGCGGCAGCGGCTTCGATTCCGAGATCTGGGGGGACGTCGACCAGCTGATGCAGTCGTTCCGGCGCACCAGCTATTCGTCGATGGTGGTGCGCATTCCCGATGCGGCCGGCTTCGCGCGCTTCAAGGCCGACATCGACGTCGACCCGCGGCTCGCGGACGAGGCGAAGCGCGAGCAGGCGTTCTACGGCGACCAGTCGAAGGCGTTGTCGACGTTCATCAACATCCTCGGCCTCACGCTGTCGACGATCTTCTCGATCGCCGCGATGATCGGCGCGATGATCACGATGTACGCGTCGGTCGCGAATCGCGTCGCCGAGATCGGCACGCTGCGCGCGCTCGGCTTCACGCGCCGCAACGTGCTCGCGGCGTTTCTGCTCGAGGCGCTGCTGCTCGGCCTGGTCGGCGGCGTCGCCGGGCTGGGCTGCGCGACGCTGATGCAGCTCGCGTCGTTCTCGACCACGAACTTCCAGACCTTCTCGGACCTGTCGTTCCGCTTCATCCTGACCCCGGCGATCGTCGCGAAGACGCTCGGGTTCTCGCTCGCGATGGGGCTGATCGGCGGATGGCTGCCGGCGATGCGCGCCGCGCGGATGAGTATCGTCGATGCCCTTAGGGCACGCTAAGGGCACGATAAGGGCGCAACAAGGGCGCGCTGACGTTACTGGATCTTGGCCTTCGCGCGCAGCCCTTCCTCGTACACCTGCAGCTTCTGCTGCAGCATCTGCTGCGCGAGCTGCCCCTTGACCTTGTCGAACGCCGGCGGCGGGACGGCGCGGCTGTCGTCGAAACGGATCACGTGCCAGCCGTATTGGGTCTGCACCGGCGTGTCGGTCATCTGGCCTTTCTGCAGCTTTTCGGCGGCGGCCGCGAACTCCGGCACGAACGACGACGGGTCGGCCCAGCCGAGATCGCCGCCGTTCTGCGCGGAGCCCGAATCCTTCGAATACTGCTTCGCGAGATCCTCGAACTTCGCGCCGGCCTTGATCTTCGCGATCAGGTCCTTCGCCTGCTGCTCGTCCGGGACGAGGATGTGGTGCAGGTGCACCTGGCTGCCCGGCGGCACGCTCTTCACGATCTCGTCGTATTTCGCCTTCACCTCGGCGTCGCTCGGCTGGTTCCGCTTCACGAAATCCTCGACCAGCGCGCGCAGCACGATCGTCTGGTCCGCGATCGCGATCTGCGCCTTCACGTCGGGCCGGTTCGCGATCCCGCGCTGAAGCGCGTCCTGCATCAGAATCTCGCGGCTGATCAGCTCTTCACGCACGCCTTTTTCCAGTGCCGGGCTGTCGGGCTGGCCTTGCTGGACCATCTGCGCGACCATCGCGTCGGCGCGGGATTTCGGGATCGCCGTGCCGTTGACGACGGCGATGTTCTGGGCAAAAGCCGGCGCCGCGACGAACGCGGCCGCCACGGCCCACAGGCGGGGGGATTTCAAAGTCATCGGGAATTCCTAATGAGGCTTGATGGTCGATTCGTTGAATTCTTCGGGCGTGAGTGCGACGATCGCGAGCGCGTGAATGCCGCGCCGCATCGCATCGGCGAGCGCATCATACACCAGCCGGTGCCGTGCGACGCGCGACTTGCCCGCGAACGCGGCCGACACGATCGTGACCGTGTAATGGCCGCCGGCGGCAGCACCCGCATGGCCCGCGTGCTGCGCGCTGTCGTCCTGCACCGCGAGCGACACCGGCGCGAGCGCGGCCGCGAGTTGCGCCTCGATCAGCGCGATCCGTTCGGCGGCCGAGGCCTGCAGAAAATCGGTCATCGTCATTCGTCCTTCAGGTATTTCGCGAGCCACAGGCTCTGCAGGATGATGAACACGATCATCGCGCCGGTCGTGCCGAACATCTTGAAGTTCACCCATTGCGACTCGGTGAAGTTCTGCATCACGTACAGGTTGACCGCGCCGAGCGCCGCGAAGAACAGCGCCCACGCGAGATTCAGCTTGTCCCAGACCGGATCCGGCAGCGTCAGCTGCTTGCCCATCATCTTCTCGATCAGGTTGTTGCGGAACGCGTAGCGCGCGCCGAGCAGGCCGACCGCGAACAGCCAGTAGAGCACGGTCAGCTTCCACTGGATGAACTTCTGGTCATGCAGCACGAGCGTCGCGCCGCCGAACACGACGATCAGCCCGAGGCTGACCCACTGCAGCGTGTCGACTTTCCGGTGACGGAACGCGACCCATGCGACCTGCACGAGCGTCGCGGCGATCGCGACCCCGGTCGCGATGAAGATGTTCGACACCTTGAACGCGACGAAAAACAAAATGATCGGAAACAGATCGAACAGAAATTTCATGGGGAATCGCTGCTGCGTGAAGGGCCGCGCGGGGCCCCTCACTGTTATAGGGTCCCGACGGCGCGCGCGGTTGTCTGCTGATGCCGGCTCATTCGTCGCCGGGCCGGGATTCGAAGTTTAACGCAGCCGAGTTGATGCAGTACCGCAAGCCGGTTTTGTCGCGCGGGCCGTCCTCGAACACGTGGCCGAGGTGCGCGCCGCAGTGGTTGCAGCGGACCTCGACGCGCACCATCCCGTGCGTGCGGTCCATCTTCTCGTCGATCACCTCGCCGTTGATCGGCTTGAAGTAGCTGGGCCAGCCGCAGCCCGAGTGGAATTTCGCGCCGGATTCGAACAGCGCGGTGCCGCAGACCACGCACGTGTAGATGCCGGCGTCTTCCGTATCCGTGTATTCGCCGGTGAACGCGCGCTCGGTCGCCGCGTGCTGGGTCACTTCATACTGCATCGGCGTGAGCCGGCGACGCAGTTCCGCGTCGTCCTTCCGGTACGGATAGGGCTTGTCTTGCTTGTCTGCTGACATGGGGTCATCTCCTGGGGACATCGGCACGTTCGCGTCAGGACGAGCAGCTCACTTCGAGCGAGCCCGCCCAGTCCGGCGGCAGCGCCGCGTACGCGTCGTACTCGGTTTGTTCGTCGAACGGCCGGCGCAGCACCTGCGCGAGCCGCTCGACTTCCGAAAAATCCTTCTCCTTCGCGCGCCGGATCGCCACCTCCGCGAGGTGGTTGCGCAGCACGTACTTCGGATTCACGCGATTCATCGCGGCCGCGCGCGCGGCGTCGTCGCGCGTTTCTTCCGACAGGCGCGCGCGGTACTGGTTCGCCCAGCGGTCGAACGCGTCGCGGTCGATGAACAGGTCGCGCACCGTCGTGTCGCCGCGCGCGTCGTGCTTCGACACGCGCGACAGATGGCGGAACGTCAGCGTGAAGTCCGCATGGCTCGCGTGCATGACCTCGAGCAGCTGGTTCGCGAGCGCCGCGTCGCCGTCGCGCTCCAGCGCGAGGCCGAGCTTCGCGCGCATCGCGCGCTCGAACGCCGGGCCGAAGCGCTCGGGAAACTTCGCGAGCACCGCCTGCACGTCCTCGACCGCGCGCTCGGCGCGCGCATCGTCGTCGGCGATGCCGTGGTTCAGCCCGATCAGCGGCAGCAGCGCCTGCGCGAGGCAGTAGCAGTTCCAGTGCGCGATGCGCGGCTGCATCCGGTAGGCGTAGCGGCCCTGCTGGTCCGAATGGTTGCAGACGTGGCCCGCGTCGAACCCGTCGACGAAGCCGAACGGGCCGTAGTCGATCGTCAGGCCGAGGATCGACATGTTGTCGGTGTTCATCACGCCGTGGCAGAAGCCGACCGCCTGCCATTGCGCGACGAGGTCCGCGGTGCGCAGCGTCGCGGTTTCCAGCAGCGCGAGATACGGATCGCCGGCGTCGCGGCACGCGGGGTAGAAGCGGTCGATCACGTGGTCGGCGAGCGCGCGCAGCAGGTCCGGGCGGTCGCTCGCGAAGAAGTGCTCGAAGTGGCCGAAGCGCACGAAGCTCTCGGCCACGCGCGTGACGACAGCCGACGTCTCGATCTCCTCGCGGATCACCGGCGCGTCGGAGCCGATCACGGTCAGCGCGCGCGTCGTCGGAATGCCGAGATGATGCATCGCCTCCGAGCACAGGAATTCGCGGATCGACGAGCGCAGCACTGCGCGGCCGTCGCCCATCCGCGAGTAGGGCGTGCGGCCGCTGCCCTTGAGCTGCAGCTCGAAGCGGCGGCCGTCGTGCGCGAGCTCGCCGACGTTGAGCGCGCGGCCGTCGCCGAGCTGGCCGGCCCACACGCCGAACTGATGGCCGGAATACACCGACGCGTACGGCATCGCGTGCGACGGCCAGTCGCGCGTGCGGTTGCCGCTGAACAGCTCCGCGAAGCCCGGATCGGCCGCGATCGACGGCGCCAGGCCGAGCATCCGCGCGACTTCGTCGGAGAAACCGACGACGTATGGCGCGGGCAGCGGGGCGGCCGGCAGGCGGGTGAAGAACGCGTCGCCGAGCCGCGCGAACGCGCCGTCGACGGGCGTGCCGAGCGTGGCGGCGAGATCGGGGAGGGAATCGGCCGGAACGGCTTCGCTGCGGGAAAACGACATGTTGAGCGCCTGAAGTTAAGCCGATATTGTAAGGCGGCGCCGCGCGCACCGCAGCAGGTGCGGTCGGGACGGGGCCGTCCGGCCGCCCGGCCTCGCCAGCGGGCGCCCGCCGCTACCGATACGTCCTTCACGGAGAAAGAGACGATGGGCAAGCCGTTGCTGGGCCAGATGATGGAGATGCCGCTTCTGGTGTCGTCGCTGATCGCGCATGCGGCGCGCTTCGCGGGCGACGTCGAGATCGTGTCGAAGCGGCTCGAGGGCGACGTCCATCGCTACACCTATCGCGACTGCGAGCGGCGCGCGAAGCAGCTCGCGCAGGCGCTCGGCCGGCTCGGCGTCGGCGACGGCGAGCGCGTCGGCACGCTCGCGTGGAACGGCTACCGGCATCTCGAGGCGTATTACGGGATCAGCGGGATGGGCGCCGTCTGCCACACGATCAACCCGCGCCTGTTTCCCGAGCAGATCGCGTACATCGTCAATCACGCGGACGACCGCTACGTGCTGTTCGACATCAGCTTCGCGCCGCTCGTCGACGCGGTCGCGCCGCAATGCCCGAACGTGAAGGGCTGGATCGCGATGACGGACGCCGCGCACCTGCCGTCCGGCGCGACGCCGTATCTCTGTTACGAAACGCTCGTCGATGCCGAGGACGGCGCATACGACTGGCCGCTTCTCGACGAACGGCACGCGTGCGCGCTCTGCTACACGTCGGGCACGACCGGTAACCCGAAGGGCGTGCTGTACTCGCATCGCTCGACCGTGTTGCACGCGTACGGCGAGGCGCTGCCGGACGCGATGGACCTGTCGTCGACGGACGCGGTGCTGCCGGTCGTGCCGATGTTCCACGTGAACGCATGGGGGCTGCCGTACGCGGTGCCGCTGACGGGCGGCAAGCTCGTGCTGCCCGGCAAGGATCTCGACGGCAAGTCGCTGTACGAACTGATGGAGGCCGAGCGCGTGACGTTCTCGGCCGGCGTGCCGACGGTCTGGCTCGGGCTGCTCGCGCACGTGCGTGAGGCCGGGCTGCGCTTCTCGACGCTGAAACGCACGGTGATCGGCGGCTCCGCGTGCCCGCCGGCGATGCTGCGCACGTTCGAGGACGAATACGGCGTGCGCGTGATCCACGCGTGGGGGATGACCGAGCTGTCGCCGCTCGGCACGCTCGCGACGCTGAACGAGGCGCAGTCGCGGCGGCCGCTCGACGAGCGGCGGCGCCTGCTCGAGAAGCAGGGGCGCGCGATCTACGGGATCGACATGCGGATCGTCGGCGACGACGGCCGGCCGCTGCCGTGGGACGGCACCGCGTTCGGCGAGCTGCAGGTGCGCGGCCACTGGGTGGTCGAGCGCTACTTCAACGGCGACGCGTCGCCGCTCGCGGATGGCTGGTTCCCGACCGGCGACGTCGCGACGATCGATCCGGACGGCTTCCTGCAGATCACCGACCGCAGCAAGGACGTGATCAAGTCCGGCGGCGAGTGGATCAGCTCGATCGACGTCGAGAACGTCGCGGTCGCGCATCCGGCGGTCGCGGAGGCCGCGTGCATCGCGTGCGCGCATCCGAAGTGGACCGAGCGGCCGCTGCTCGTCGTCGTGAAGCGCGACGGCGCCGCGGTGACCCGCGACGAGCTGCTCGCGTTCTATCAGGGCAAGGTCGCGAAGTGGTGGATTCCGGACGACGTCGTGTTCGTCGAATCGCTGCCGCACACGGCGACCGGCAAACTGCAGAAGCTGAAGCTGCGCGAGACGTTCCGCAACTTCGTGCTGCCGAACGTGGTCGAATAGCCGTCACGCGTTCACCGCGCGATGTCCCCCCGATGCGGCCCCAATGCGGCCCCGAGGGCCGGCGCGCATTTTAAATTGAACGACCGTTCTTTTTTGATGTATGCTGCCTGCTGTTCGTTTGGACACGCGCTCGTATGACCGCGCACAATGACTGGACTGAAGCGCTCGCCGTCGTGGCGGGCGTCACGTATGGAGACAGGCAGATGGCAGTGGATTACTCGACTCGCGACGGCGTCGCCGTCATCACGCTCAACAATCCGCCCGTCAACGGGCTTGGCCTGTCGACGCGGGCCGGCATCATGGACGGGCTCGATCGTGCGGCGCAGGATCCGGCCGTGAAGGCGATCGTGCTGACGGGCGCGGGCCGCGCCTTCTCGGGCGGCGCCGACATCACCGAATTCAACACCCCGAAGGCGCTGCAGGAGCCGTCGCTGCACACCGTGATCCGCGCGGTCGAAGGCAGCGCGAAGCCGGTCGTCGCGGCGATTCACAGCGTCGCGATGGGCGGCGGCCTCGAGCTCGCGCTCGGCGCGCACTACCGCATCGCCGCACCCGGCGCGCAGATCGCGCTGCCGGAAGTGAAGCTCGGCATCCTGCCGGGCGCGGGCGGCACGCAGCGTCTGCCGCGCGCGATCGGCCTCGAGCCCGCGCTGAACATGATCGTGTCGGGCGCGCCGGTGCCGTCCGAGAAGCTCGCGAAGAGCGGCCTGTTCGACGAGATGGCCGACGGCGACCTGCTCGCGGCGGCCGTCGCGTTCGCGCAGAAGGTCGGCGCGCAGGCGGGCCCGCACCCGCGCGTGCGCGACCGCAAGATCGTCCACGAGAACGCGGCCGGCTTCATCCAGTTCGCGCGCAACACGGTGAAGGGCATGGCCGCGAACTACCCGGCGCCGCACAAGTGCATCGACGCGATCGAGTCCGGCGTGCTGAACGGTTTCGACCAGGGCCTCGTCGACGAGCGCGCGGGCTTCCTCGCGCTCGTGCAGACGCCGGAGAGCCGCGCGCTGCGCCACGCGTTCTTCGGCGAGCGCGCGGCGAGCAAGATTCCGGACGTGCCGTCCGACACGCCGCTGCGCGACATCCGCCAGATCGCGGTGATCGGCGCGGGCACGATGGGCGGCGGGATCACGATGAACTTCCTGAACGCGGGTATTCCGGTCACGCTGCTCGAGACGAAGCAGGAAGCGCTCGACCGCGGCATCGCGACGATCCGCAAGAACTACGACGCGCAGGTGAAGAAGGGCAAGCTCACGCAGGAGAAGCTCGACGCGCGGATGGCGCTGATCACGCCGACGCTGTCGTACGACGATCTGAAGAACGCCGACATGATCATCGAGGCGGTGTTCGAGGAACTCGGCGTGAAGGAGCAGGTGTTCAAGCGTCTGGACGAAGTCGCGAAGCCGGGCGCGATCCTCGCGTCGAACACGTCGACGCTCGACGTGAACAAGATCGCCGCGTTCACGAAGCGTCCGCAGGACGTCGTCGGGATGCACTTCTTCAGCCCCGCGAACGTGATGAAGCTGCTCGAGGTGGTGCGCGGCGACGCGACCGCGAAGGACGTGCTCGCGACCGTGATGGCGCTCGCGAAGAAGATCCGCAAGACGGCCGTCGTGTCGGGCGTCTGCGACGGCTTCATCGGCAACCGGATGATCGAGCAGTACATCCGCCAGGCGCTGTTCATGCTCGACGAAGGCGCGCTGCCCGCGCAGGTCGACCGCGCGATCGAGAAGTTCGGTTTCGCGATGGGCCCGTTCCGGATGAGCGACCTCGCCGGCAACGACATCGGCTGGGCGATCCGCAAGCGCCGCGCGCTCGAGTATCCGGACATGAAGTACTCGTTGGTCGCCGACCGGCTGTGCGAGCTCGGCCGCTTCGGCCAGAAGACGGGCGGCGGCTGGTACGACTACGCGCCGGGCGACCGCAAGGCGAAGCCGTCGGCGCTGGTCGACGAGATGATCGTCGCGTACTCGAAGGAGAACGGCATCGAGCGCCGCAAGATCGGCGATGCCGAGATCGTCGAGCGCCTGGTGTTCGCGCTCGCGAACGAAGGCGCGAAGATCCTCGAGGAGAAGATCGCGTCGAAGGCGTCCGACATCGACATGGTCTACCTGACCGGCTACGGCTTCCCGCTGTGGCGCGGCGGCCCGATGCTGTACGCGGACACGGTCGGCCTCTACAACGTCGAGCGTGCGATGCGCCGCTATGCGGCCGCGCCGAACGGCGACGCGTGGGAAATCGCGCCGTCGATCGTCGAGCTGGCGAAGGCCGGCCGCGGGTTCAACGGCTGACGGCATCGGGCCCGGGTCACGTGCTGGCGCGCTGGCGCGCCGACCCGGGCCGGCGAGGAAAGGCGATGAAACGCACCGACGATGTACTGCTCGTGATCGACGTGCAGAACGACTTCATGCCCGGCGGCGCCCTCGCGGTGCCGGACGGCGATGCGGTCGTGCCCGTGATCAACGCGCTTGCCGCGCGGTTCGAGCAGGTCGTGCTCACGCAGGACTGGCATCCGCGCGGCCACGTGTCGTTCGCGGCGAACCATCCGGGCGCGGCGCCGTTCTCGATGGCCACGCTGCCGTACGGCGAGCAGGTGCTGTGGCCCGTCCATTGCGTGCAGCACACCGACGGCGCGGCGCTGCATCGCGACCTTAACGTGCCGCACGCGCGTGCTGTGATCCGCAAGGGCCACGACGCACAGGTGGACAGCTACTCGGCATTCGCCGAGGCCGACGGCACGCCGACCGGGCTCGCCGGTTATCTGCGCGAGCTCGGCGCGAAGCGCGTGTGGTGCTGCGGGCTCGCGACGGATTTCTGCGTCGCGTGGTCCGCGCTCGGTGCGCGCGCGGCGGGTTTCGACGCGGCCGTGATCGAAGACGCGTGCCGCGCGATCGACCTCGACGGGTCGCTCGCGAAAGCATGGGAACAGATGCAGGCGGCGGGCGTGGCGCGTGTCACGTCGGCCGGCGCGCGCCCGACGGCGTAGCGCATTCACTCACTCAATTCTGGAAAAGCAGTCAGGAGACTCAGATGACGGAAGCCGTAATCGTATCGACCGCGCGTACCCCGCTCGCGAAATCGTGGCGTGGCGCGTTCAACATGACGCACGGCGCGACGCTCGGCGGCCACGCGGTGAAGGCCGCGCTCGAGCGCGCGAAGATCGACCCGGCGCGCGTCGAGGACGTGATCATGGGCTGCGCGAACCCCGAAGGCGCGACGGGCGCCAACATCGCGCGCCAGATCGCGCTGCGCGCGGGCCTGCCGGTCGACGTGCCGGGGATGACCGTGAACCGCTTCTGCTCGTCGGGCCTGCAGACGATCGCGCTCGCCGCGCAGCGGATCATCGCCGGTGAAGGCGACGTGTACGTCGCGGGCGGCGTCGAATCGATCTCGTGCGTGCAGAACGAGATGAACCGCCACATGGTTCACGAAAGCTGGCTGCTCGAGCACAAGCCCGAGATCTACTGGAACATGCTGCAGACGGCCGAGAACGTCGCGAAGCGCTACGGCATCGCGAAGGAGCGCCAGGACGAGTACGGCGTGCAGTCTCAGCAGCGCGCGGCGGCCGCGCTGGCCGCGGGCCTGTTCAACGCCGAGATCGCGCCGATCACCGTGCGCGCGGGCGTGGCCGACAAGGCGACCGGCCAGCTCGTCACGAAGGAAGTGACGGTGTCGGCCGACGAAGGGATCCGCGCGGACACGACGCTCGAAGCCGTGTCGAAGATCCGCCCGGCGGTGCCGGGCGGCGTGATCACCGCGGGCAACGCGAGCCAGTTCTCGGACGGCGGCGCCGCGTGCGTGGTGATGAGCGCCGACGTCGCGCAGAAGGAAGGGCTGCAGCCGCTCGGCATTTTCCGCGGCTTCGCGGTCGCCGGCTGCGAGCCGGACGAAATGGGGATCGGCCCGGTGTTCGCGGTGCCGAAGCTGCTCAAGCGCGCGGGGCTGAAGGTCGAGGACATCGGTCTGTGGGAGCTGAACGAAGCGTTCGCGGTGCAGGTGCTGTATTGCCGCGACACGCTCGGGATCCCGGCGGACCGCCTCAACGTGAACGGCGGCGCGATCGCGGTCGGCCATCCGTACGGCGTGTCGGGCGCGCGCCTGACCGGCCACGCGCTGATCGAAGGCAAGCGCCGCGGCGTGAAGTATGCGGTCGTCACGATGTGCATCGGCGGCGGGCAGGGTGCCGCCGGCCTGTTCGAAATCGTCTGATCGATCGGCCGGGCGGCCGCATGCCGGCCGCCCGGCGCGTCTTTCCCCACCATGCACCGCGGCTTGCGGCCAGCGTGACACAATCCAGCGATATTCCTCGTACTGTTTCCCCTGACTTGTCAAACGAGTCGCCCCGCCTATACTTAGCTCTGACAATTGCCTTTCGGTCGCACGCGCCGCGCGCTTCGAGCCGACGGACGCGGCACACCGCGAACACGACCGGGTGTCGGAAGGCGTCTTCGGCATGTCAATCACAGGGGGATCGGGGAGTCCGAAGTGAGCTCGAGCCTTGTCGCTGGAGAGCCGCCGCGCGTGGTTGGCACCGTCGCACGCATTTATGCGAACTGCGTGGTGGCCGGCTTCGCGTTGCTGCCTGCGTATCTGATCGCCTACCTGTGGTTCTTCGGCGATCCCGGCCTGACGTTCGAAAGCCATCTGTTCCACGAAATCGCGATCGCGTTCGCGACGCTCGAAGGCGCGTTCGTCGCGTACGTGACCTGGTGCTGCTACCGGTCGTCCGGCGAGCCGCTGCTGCGCTGGCTCACGCTCGGCTTTGCCGGCTTCGTCGCGATCTACGCGCTGCACGGCGCGTTCACCGGCCTCGCACATCACGCGATGTGGCTGTTCCTGCTGTACGGGCCCGCGTCGCGGTTCGCGATGTCGGCGCTGCTGCTGGTCGGCGCCGCGTCGTATTCGCGGCCGCCCGAGCGCATCGAGAAGCGGATCGACCCGCGCACGTGGCTGCCGTGGCTCGCGGTGTTCGTCGCGATCGACGTCGCGGTCGCGTGCATCGCGTTGTCGCCGATCGCGGGCGCGCTCGGCACGCGGCTGTCGATGGAGGGCGGCGCGCTCGCGCTGTCGACGCTGAACGTCGCGGTGCTGCTCGCTCGGCGCATCCGCTCGCCGCTGATGACGATCTACGGCATGTCGATCACTGCGTTCGCGCTGTCGTCGCTCGCGTTCCTGCTCGGCAAGCCGTGGAATCACATGTGGTGGCTCGCGCACGTGATCTTCGCGGGCGGCTTCTTCCTGCTCGGCTACGGCGTCGTGCAGGCGCTCGAGACGACGCGCTCGTTCGGCGCGATCTACAGCCAGCAGGATCTGATGGGGCGTCTCGCGGAATCGATGGCGCGTACCGAAAGCGCGCTGCAGGAGCTGCGGCGCACGAACCAGAAGCTCGACTATCTCGCCGCGACCGATCCGCTGACCGGTGCATCGAACCGGCGCCGCTTCATCGCGCTGGTCGAGCGCGAGATTCAGCGCTCGGCGGACGACGGCACGCCGTTCAGTCTGCTCGCGTTCGACCTCGACAACTTCAAGACGATCAACGACGCGTACGGCCATCAGATCGGCGACGAGGTGCTGCGCGGCGTCGTCCGGCATTGCATCGGCGCGATCCGGCCGCAGGGCGGGCTCGCGCGTGTCGGCGGCGAGGAGTTCATGGCGCTGCTGCCGGACATGTCGCTCGAAGGCGCGCGCATGACCGCCGAGCGCGTGCGCTCGACGATCGCGAGCGCGCCGTTCGGCCTCGACTTCCGGCGCGTGCAGGTGACGATCAGCGTCGGCGTCGCGCAGTACGGGCTCGATGGCGGCACCGTCGACGCGCTGCTGCGGACCGTCGACGAGCGGCTCTACCGGGCGAAGCGCGAAGGGCGCAATCGCGTCGTGGCCGCGTGAGCGGCGCGGCGATCCGGTCAGGCCGCGCAACAGAGGTCCGCGCAACAGGGGTCCATTCGGGCGGCAAGTTTGATAGGCTTGTCGTTCGGCCCGGCTTGCCGGGCAATTCATGTGAATCGGAGTTATCGGCGTGATCAGACATATCGTGATGTGGAAGCTCAAGGAATCCGCGGAAGGCGCGACGCGCGCGCAGAATGCGCAGACGTTGAAGGAGCGGCTCGAAGCCTGCCGCGACATCGTGCCCGGCATCCTGCATCTCGAAGCGGGCATCGCGGCACCCGGCCTCGACTCGACGTACGACGTCGTGCTCGTGTCCGACTTCGCGGACAAGGCCGCGCTCGACGCGTACCAGGTGCATCCGTTCCACGAGGAGCTGAAGAAATTCGTCGGCGCGGTGCGCGAGAGCCGCGAGGCCGTCGACTACGTCGTCGAGCAGGCGTGATGACCGACGCGACGATGCCGGCCGACCCGCCGGCGATCGAGAGCCCGTTCGTCGATCAGCTCGGCGTGCGGATCGTCGACGCGAAGGACGGCCGCTGCGAAATCCTGCTGCCGCTCGCCGAGCGTCACATGAACACCTGGAGCGTCGCGCATGGCGGCGTGACGATGACGCTCGCCGACACCGCGCTCGCGATGGCCGCGCGCAGTCTCAGCGAAGACGGCGTCGGCGTCGTCACGATCGAGATGAAGGTGAACTTCATGCAGCCCGGGCGCGGCGAGCTGCGCGCGTTCGGCCGCGTGATGCACCGCTCGACGACGATGGCGTACTGCGAAGGCGAGGTGCTCGACAGCGAGGGCCATTTCGTCGCGAAGGCGCTCGGCACGTTCAAGTATCTGAAGCGGCTCGCGGTGGGCCGCGAGATCAGGCGGCAGCGCTCGCGGAGCGCGCCCGACGCGCATCCGGGCCCGAGCGACGCCTAGCCTGACGCATCATCCGTTGACATCGAATGCGTCCCCGCCGGCAACGCGGGGCTTTTTCATATCCGGTGCCGGCAGGCACCTCGAAGGAGACAAGCAATGACCGCAGTGAATCGGCAGATCCTGCTCGTATCGCGCCCGCAAGGCGAGGCGAGCGTCGACAACTTCCGTCTCGTCGAGACGCCGCTCGCGCCGCTCGCAGACGGCGAGGTGCGCGTGCGTAACCATTTCCTGTCGCTCGATCCGTACATGCGCGGCCGCATGAGCGACGCGAAATCGTATGCGGATCCGCAGCCGCTGAACGAGGTGATGATCGGCGCGACCGTCGGCGAGGTGGTCGAGTCGCGCAACCCGAAATTCGCGGCCGGCGACAAGGTGCTCGGCATGTTCGGCTGGCAGGAGTACGGCACGTCGAACGGCAAGGGGCTGCAGAAGGTCGACGCGTCGCGCGTGCCGCTGTCCGCGTATCTCGGCGTCGTCGGAATGCCGGGCGTGACCGCGTGGACGGGCCTGAACCGGATCATCCAGCCGAAGGCCGGGCAGACGATCGTCGTCAGCTCCGCGAGCGGCCCGGTCGGCACGGTCGTCGGCCAGCTCGCGAAGCGCGCCGGCTGCCGCGCGGTCGGCATCGCGGGCGGCCCGGACAAGTGCCGCTACGTCGTCGACACGCTCGGCTTCGACGCATGCGTCGACTACAAGGCCGGCCGGCTCTACGAGGACCTGAAGGCCGCGACGCCGGACGGCGTCGACGGTTGCTTCGAGAACGTCGGCGGCGCGGTGCTCGACGCGACGATGGCGCGGATGAACGCGTTCGGCCGGATCGCGCTGTGCGGGATGATCGCCGCGTACGACGGCGCGCCGACGCCGATGACGCATCCGGCGCTGATCCTGCGCTCGCGGCTGATGATCCAGGGCTTCATCGTGTCCGAGTTTCCGGACGCATGGCCGCCCGCGCTGAAGGAGCTGAGCGAACTCGTCGCGACCCAGCAGCTGCATTACCGCGAGACGGTCGCGAACGGACTCGAGAATGCGCCCGACGCGTTCCTCGGCATGCTGAAGGGCCGCAACTTCGGCAAGCAGATCGTGCAGCTCGTCTGATCGATCCGATGCCGCTGAATCCGAAAGTCGCCCAGGTGCTCGACATGATCGAGCGCGCGAAACGTCCGTCCTATCACGAGCAGACGCCGCAGGCCGCGCGCGCCGCATATGAGAAGAGCGCGCCGATTCTCGACGTCGCCGACGCACCGATGCATACGGTCGAGGATTGCACGGTGCCGACGCGCGATGGCCGCTCGATCGGCGCGCGGCTGTATCAGCCGGTCGAGCCGAGCCTCGCGGAGCCGATGCCGGCGCTCGTCTATTACCACGGCGGCGGTTTCACGGTCGGCAGCGTCGATACGCACGACGCGCTGTGCCGGACGTTCGCGCACGACGCGCGGTGCGCGGTGTTCTCGGTCGACTACCGGCTCGCGCCGGAGCACAAGTTCCCGACCGCGGTCGACGACGCCGACGACGCGCTGCGCTGGCTGCATCGCGAGGCGAGCGCGTTCGGGATCGACGCGAGCCGGCTCGCGGTCGGCGGCGACAGCGCGGGCGGCACGCTCGCGACCGTCTGCGCGGTGCTCGCGCGCGACGCGGGCATCCGGCTCGCGCTGCAGTTGCTGATCTATCCGGGCGTCACCGGCTATCAGCAGACCGGTTCGCACGCGGCGCTCGCGAACGGCTATCTGCTGTCGCACGACACGATCCAGTGGTTCTTCTCGCAGTATCTGCGCGATCCGTCGGACCGCGACGACTGGCGCTTCGCGCCGCTCGACGGCATGCGCGGCGCGCCATCGTTCGCGGGCGTCGCGCCCGCATGGATCGCGACCGCCGAATACGATCCGCTGCGCGACGAAGGGGCCGCGTACGCGGACAAGCTGCGCGCGGACGGCAATGCCGTCACGCTGACATGCTATCCGGGCATGATCCACGAATTCTTCAAGATGGGTGGCTACGTGCCGGAGGTGCGGCACGCGCATGCCGACGCGGTCGCGGCGCTGAAGGCGGCGTTCGACGACGCGTGACGGCCGCGCGCGCCTCGAGCGAGACTCAGCGCGGCTCAGCGCGGCTCAGCGCGCGCGCGCCGCGTCGATGTCGAACGTGAACACGCGCTCGAACGCGCCGGGGCGGACGAGCCGGTGCGAGCCGTCGTCGTCGCAGCGCTCCTTGATGTCGACCGTGGCGCGCACGCCTTCCTTCATCGTGACCCGCAGCGCGGTGGTGCCGCGCGACCCGTACTCGGGCGTTTCGATGAACGCGGCCGACAGCGCGCGTTCGCGCTCGCGTGGAATGCCGGTGTGCGGCAGCGCGTCGTCGGTGGCGACGCGCGGGTCGCGCATGATCTCGATCAGGGCGTCGAGCGGCGGCACCGGGTCGTCGGTCAGCAGCGTGCCGAGCTCCATCCGCTTGTGCACGAGCTTCGGCCACGGCGTGTCGAGCCGCGCGTTCGACAGCCCGTGCACGCCCGCGGGCACGAGCATCGGCGGCTCGACGGCGCTCGCGCCCTCGGCCGGCCGGTTACAGAACCACGCGAGCTCGCGGCGCCTGAAGTCGCCGACGAGCAGGTTGAAGCCGTTGTACATCGCCGCCTGGCCGGACAGCCGCGCGAGATAGTCGAGCGGCGCGACCGGCTGGTCGCTCAGGAAGCCGGACACGAGCTTGCCGCGCGACGGCGCGCCCGCGCGGATGTCGAACGGCGCGCGGTAGTTCGTCAGCGCGGCGAAGCGGCCGTCACGCGACACGCCGAGCCAGGTGCCGCCGGCTTCGAGATCGCGGCCGGCGAGCACGCCGGGCGCATCCTCCCACCACGACAGCGGCGCGCTCGTGCGGCGGAAGAACTCGTCGCGGTTGGCGGTCAGGGTGAAGACGGGGCCGGCGGCCGCATCGGGCTGCCAGTCGAACACGATCAGACACATCGGGCGAGTCCCTCGCTGGGATCTGGGGGCGCCGGCCGCGAAGGCCGGCGCGCGGAAACAGAAAGAGCGGAAAAGGCGGCGCGTCAGGCTTCGGACGGCCACGCGTAAGGTAGCGGCTCGAACGCGAGCGCCGGGCCGTCGGCCGCGCCGAGATGCACGCTGCCGCTGTCGAGCGCCGCGAGCTTGATCTCGGCGAGCACGTCGACGCCGCCCGCGCGCGCGTGCGCCGCGTTGACGATCATCCCGCACGGCTGGCCCGGATCGTCGCTGTGGAACAGCTCGATGCCGGCATGCACGGCGCCGGTGTCGCCGGCGACGTGCGCGAGCGCGGTGCGGCGCTTGATCGTGCCGCGGTACTGGCTGCGCGCGACGACTTCCTGGCCCGGGTAGCAGCCCTTGCGGAAATTGACGGCGCCGACGACGTCGAAGTTCACCATCTGCGGCACGAACTGCTCGACGGCCGGCTGCGTGATTCGCGCTTCGCCGGCGCGGATGTCGAGCCAGTCCCACACCGCCGGCGACACGGCGGTCAAGCGGCCGTCGAGCGCGGCGAGGCGCGCGTCGACGTCCGCGCGCGCGCCGATCCACAGATAGCGCGGCCGGCCGGCCGCGTCGGGCACGCGGATCAGCACGCCGGCGGGGCCGTCGACCTTCACGTGCACGCCATCCGGCAGCGCGTCGAAGATGCCCGACAGCGGGCCGCGCACGTCGCCCGCGAAGCCGACGACCGCGAGCGCGCCGCTCGCGTCCGTGAGCTTCGCCTTCGCGCGCAGCACGAACATCGACAGCCGCTTCTGCGCGGCGGCCTGCACGTCCTTCGACACGAGCAAACGCACGTCGTGGCCGGCGCGCCACGCGAGGAACGACGCGAGCAAGCGGCCTTTCGGCGAGCAGTAGCCGGCGAGCCGCGCGCTCGCGGCGTCCAGATGCTCGATGTCGTTCGTCAGCTGACTGTGCAGAAACGTCGCGGCGTCGTCGCCGGCGACGTCGATCACGCCGAACTGGTCGAGCCGCATGAACGCGCCCGGCGCCGCGAATTCGGCGTCGGATGGACGGGGCAGAACGGGAAGCGGGGCGGCGGCCGCGGCCGGCGAGGCCGTTGAAGCAATCGGTGTGCTCATGGAATAAGGGAGCAGTCAATCCTGACTTTGGCGAAGGCGAACAGCTATTATATGGGCCTTGCCAAGGTTACGTTTCGCATGTCCCTACTGAAGAAATGCGCCGCCGTCGCGGTGCTTGCCATCGCGACGGCGGCCGCCGGCGGGTATTACTGGGCCACCCGGCCGTTGCTGCTCGGCGCCGCGTCGCTCGACGTCACGATCAAGCCGTACAGCAGCGTGCGCAGCGTCGCGCTGCAGTTGAAGCACGGCGGCGTGCCGATCGCGCCCCACGGGTTCGTCGCGATGACGCGGCTGCTCGGCCTGTCGAGCCGGCTGAAGGCCGGCAACTACGAGTTCAAGACCGGCATCACGCCGTACGACGTGCTGCAGAAGATCGCGCGCGGCGACGTGAACGAGGCGGTCGCGACCGTGATCGAGGGCTGGACCTTCAAGCGGATGCGCGCGGAGCTCGACGCGAATCCGGATCTCGTGCACGCGTCGGCCGGGATGAGCGACGCCGATCTGCTGCGCGCGATCGGCGCGCCGGACGGCATGGTCGCGCACGGCAGCGGCGAGGGGCTGTTCTTCCCGGACACCTATCTGTTCGACAAGGGCACGATCGACCTGAGCATCTACCGGCGCGCGTACCGGCTGATGCAGTCGCGGCTCGACGAGGCGTGGGCCGCGCGCGCGCCGGGGCTGCCGTACAAGACGCCTTACGAGGCGCTGACGGTCGCGTCGATCGTCGAGAAGGAGACGGGGCACGCGGCCGACCGCGCGCTCGTCGCGGCGGTGTTCGCGAACCGGCTGCGGGCGGGGATGCCGCTGCAGACGGACCCGGCGGTGATCTACGGGCTCGGCGCCGCGTACGACGGCCACCTGCACAAGCACGATCTGCAGACCGACACGCCTTACAACACTTACACGCGTCACGGACTGCCGCCGACGCCGATCGCGTTGCCCGGCGTGGCGTCGCTGCAGGCGGCGATTCATCCGGCGGCGACGAGCGCGCTCTATTTCGTCGCGAAGGGCGACGGGTCGAGCGTGTTCTCCACGACGCTCGACGATCACAACAAAGCGGTCGACAAATACATACGAGGGCAGCAATAACATGGCGCGCGGCACATTCATCACGTTCGAAGGGATCGACGGCGCGGGCAAGACCACGCATCTGACGTGGTTCTGCGAGCGGCTCGAAGCGAAGCTCGCGCAGGCCGGGCGGCAGATCGTCGTCACGCGCGAGCCGGGCGGCACGCCGCTCGGCGAGACGCTGCGCGAGATCGTGCTGAATCAGCCGATGGATCTCGAGACCGAGGCGCTGCTGATGTTCGCGGGCCGTCGCGAGCATCTCGCGCGGGTGATCGAGCCCGCGCTCGCGCGCGGCGACTGGGTCGTGTCCGACCGCTTCACCGACGCGACGTTCGCGTACCAGGGCGGCGGCCGCGGGCTGCCGCGCGACAAGCTCGAGACGCTCGAACGCTGGGTGCAGGGCGGCTTCCAGCCGGACCTGACCGTGCTGTTCGACGTCGCGCCGGACGTCGCGAGCGGGCGGCGCGGCGCCGCGCGCGCGCCGGACAAGTTCGAGAGCGAGTCGGACGCGTTCTTCTCGCGCGTGCGCGCCGAGTATCTGCGGCGTGCGGAGGAGGCGCCGCACCGCTTCGCGATCGTCGACGCGACGAAGACGATTCCCGCGATCCGCCGTCAGCTCGACGACGTGCTCGCCCAGCTGTAAATGAAACAACCCCCACGCTCACTATGTTCGCTGCCCCCCGAGGGGGCGCTCGGCCGCCTTGGGGCGGCCCGGCGGAGGCCGAGAGGACGCACGAAATGATCTACCCGTGGCAGACCGACGACTGGAACCGCCTGCAGCAGCTGCGCGCGCAATGGCCGCATGCGCTGCTGCTGCATGGCCAGGCCGGGATCGGCAAGCTGCGCTTCGCGCAGCATCTCGCGAAGGGCTTCCTGTGCGAGGCGCCGCAGCCGAACGGCGAGCCGTGCGGCGCGTGCGCCGCGTGCACGTGGTTCGAGCAGGGCAACCATCCGGACTACCGGATCGTGCTGCCCGAGGCGCTCGCGGGCGAGGCGGGCCGAGCGGACGGCGCCGCCGCCGACGAGGCCGCCGCGAAGGCCGCCGACGCCGATGAAGGCGGCAAGAAGAAAAGCGCGCCGAGCAAGGAGATCAAGATCGAGCAGGTGCGCGCGCTGCTCGATTTCTGCGGCGTCGGGTCGCATCGCGGCGGCGCGCGCGTCGTCGTGCTGTATCCGGCCGAGGCGCTGAACGTCGCCGCGTCGAACGCGCTGCTGAAGACGCTCGAGGAGCCGCCCTCGGGCGTCGTGTTCCTGCTCGCGTCGGCGCGCATCGACCGGCTGCTGCCGACGATCATCAGCCGCTGCCGGCAGTGGCCGATGACGGTGCCGGCGCCGGACGTGGCCGCCGCGTGGCTCGCCGCGCAGGGCGTCGACGACGCGCCGGCGCTGCTCGCCGAGGCGGGCGGCGCGCCGCTCGCGGCGCTCGCGCTCGCGAGCGACGAGAACCGGCCGCTGCGCGATTTCACGCTCGGCCAGCTCGCGGCGGGCGCCGGCTGCGATCCGTTCGCGTGCGGCGAGAATCTGCAGAAGCTGCCGGTGCCGCTCGTGCTCGGCTGGCTGCAGCGCTGGCTGTACGATCTGCTCGCGCAGCGGATGGCGGGCGCGCCGCGCTATTTTCCGGGCCAGGCGGCGGCGCTCGCGCGCTGCGCGGCGGCGCTCGACGCGAACGCGTTCGCGCGCTTCATGAAGACCGTCGGGCGGCAGCGCGCGGTCGAGAATCATCCGCTCAATGCGCGGCTCGTGTTCGAGGAGCTGTTCCTCGGCTATCGCGAGCTGTTCGCGTGAGCGCCAGACCGTTCTTCCGGAGTGAAATGCGATGAGCCCGTTCTATCGCGACGCAACCGAGGCCGACCTGCCCGCGATCGTCGCCATCTACAATTCGACGGTCGCGTCGCGCCAGGTCACGGCCGATCTCGAGCCGGTCAGCGTCGACAGCCGGCGCGCGTGGTTCGCCGCGCACGGTCCGCGCACGCGCCCGCTGTGGGTCGTCGAGGAAGGGGGGCGCGTGATCGCGTGGCTCAGCTTCTCCGATTTCTACGGCCGGCCCGCGTATCGGCACACGGCCGAGATCAGCATCTATCTCGACGACGCCGCGCGCGGCAAGGGGCTCGGCACGCGGTTGCTCGACGCGGCGCTGTCGCGCGCGAGAGAGTTCGACATCGATACCGCGCTCGGCTTCATCTTCGGCCACAACGCGCCGAGCCTGAAACTCTTCGCGCGCTTCGGCTTCGAACGCTGGGGGCATCTGCCGCGCGTCGCGGTGCTCGACGGCGTCGAGCGCGATCTCGTGATCGTCGGCAAGCGGCTCGACGCCGCTTAACGTAGACGGAACGTAGAGGGAACGTAGACGAAACGTACACGACGCAAGCGTCACCAGGGAACATCATGTTTGTCGATTCACACTGCCACATCAACTTCAAGGGCCTCGCCGACCGGCTGCCCGCCGTGCTCGAGAACATGCGCGAGCACGCGGTCACGCATGCGCTGTGCGTGTCCGTCGACCTCGAAACGCTGCCCGACGTGCTCGCGATCGCCGAAGCGCACGACAACGTGTTCGCGTCGGTCGGCGTGCACCCGGATCACGAGGATGCGCAGGAGCCGACGCTCGCGGAGCTCGTCGAGCTCGCCGCGCATCCGAAGGTCGTCGCGATCGGCGAGACCGGGCTCGACTACTACCGGCTCGAAGGCCGCTCGATCGCCGACATGGAATGGCAGCGCGAGCGTTTCCGCACGCACATCCGCGCCGCGCACGCGACGGGCAAGCCGCTGATCGTCCACACGCGCGCGTCGTCGGAAGACACGCTGCGGCTCATGGCCGAGGAGCGCGCGGGCGTGCCGGGCGGCGTGATGCACTGCTTCACCGAGCCGTGGGCGGTCGCCGAGCAGGCGCTCGCGCAGAATTTTTACATTTCGCTGTCGGGCATCGTCACGTTCAAGAGCGCGACCGACGTGCAGGACGTCGCGCGCCGCGTGCCGCTCGATCGGCTGCTGATCGAAACCGATTCGCCGTACCTCGCGCCGGTCCCGTATCGCGGCAAGCCGAATGAACCTGCGTACGTCAGCCATGTCGGACGCTTTATCGCCGCGCAGCGCGCGATGTCCGACGACGCGCTCGCCGATGCGACCACGCAGAACTTTTTCCGGCTGTTCAAGATTGCCCGCTGAGCGGCGCAGAGCAGGAAAAACCGCGGAAACACCGATAATCCAGGGGAAGGAGAGCCCATCATCATGACGAAGCCGATCAACCATCCGACGCTGCGCGCGCTCGCCGCCGCGGCGCTCGTCGCCGGCAGCCTGTTCGCGACCGCCGGCGCGCACGCGGAATCGCTCGATGCGATCGTGAAGGCGGTCAAATTCGACGACATCGCCGACATCGGCAAGCAGCTGAAGAATGGCCTCGATCCGAACACGGTCGCGTCGAACGGCGATCCGCTGATCGTGGTCGCCGCGCGCGAGAAGTCCGACAAGGTCGCGGCCGCGCTCGCCGCCGCGCCGAACGTCGATCTCGAGAAAGAGGACAAGGCCGGCGAGAACGCGCTGATGCTCGCGTCGCTGAACGGCGACACCGGCCTCGTGACGCTGCTGATCGACAAGGGCGCCGAAGTCAACAAGAAGGGCTGGGCGCCGCTGCATTACGCGGCGACGAACGGCCACGACGATGTCGTGAAGATCCTGCTCGACCATTCCGCGTACATCGACACCGCGTCGCCGAACGGCACGACGCCGCTGATGATGGCCGCGCGCGGCGATCACGGCTCGACGGTCACGCTGCTGCTCGACCAGGGCGCCGATCCGGCCGTGAAGAATCAGCTCGGCATCACCGCGCTCGAATTCGCGAAGCACTACAAGGCACCCGACGCGGTCGAGATTCTGTCGAAGCGCACCGTGCGAATCGGCGCATCGGCGCCGGCCGGTGCGCAAAAGGGTGCACAATGACGGTTTGCCGGCGTGACGGGGGTCGCGCCGGGATCGGGCAGGCGGCCCCAGGGCCGCATATGAGATAAGGAACATCATGTTGCGGGCCATGTTTTGTGCCGCGGCGCTCGCCGTCCCGTTGACGGCGGCTGCCTTCACGGGCGCCGACCTCGACCGACTCTGCGCGAAGACGGACGTCAAGTCGCGGGCGTCGTGCGCAGCCTACATCGCCGGCGCCGCGGACGGCGTCTACAACACGATCGACGCGATCGGCGGCACGACCGGGCCGCGCGTCGGCCAGTATTTCTGCCTGCCGCCCGACATCCGGACGCAGCAGATGACGGATGCGGTGCGCAAGTTCGTCGCCGAAAATCCGAAGCTCGCCGACTACAACGCGAGCACCGCCGTGGCGCTCGGCCTCGGCAAGGCGTTCCCGTGCAAGGGCGACCGCTGATCTGACCTGCCCGACCGGGCGCGCGTCGCCCGGCGGCGCCCACGGCGCCACGGGCGCGCGCTCGCGCGCCAAGCAACGAAGCTGTTTTGCCATTGATGATTTCGATCGAGGACCTGCGGCACATTTCCGATTCGCCGCTTCATGCGTGGCTCGGCGCGCTCGCCGTGTCGCTGATTGTCATGTTCGTGCTCGCGGGTGTGCACCGGATTGGTGCGCGAATCGTGAAACGGATCGCGAGCCCGTACCCCACCACCAGCATCGTGCTGCGCTACGTCGACAAGCCGTCGCTCGTCGCGCTCGCGCTGCTCGGGCTCGAATTCGTGTGGCTGCAGGCCGACGACGGCGTGCCGTTCGTGCGCGGCATGCGCACCGCGTCGGCCGTCGGCTCGATCGCGTCGCTGACCTGGCTGCTCGTGCGGCTCGTCGCCGGGATCGGCGACGCGGTGATCGCCGCGCATCCGATCGATACCGCCGACAACCTGCACGCGCGCGGGGTCCATACGCAGGCGCGCGTGCTCGCGCGCACCGTGATGGCCGTGATCGTGATCGTCGGCACCGGCGCCGCGCTGATGACGTTTCCGAACGTGCGCCAGATCGGCGCGAGCCTGCTCGCGTCGGCGGGCGTCGCGGGCCTCGTCGCCGGCATCGCCGCGCGGCCGGTGCTCGGCAACCTGATCGCGGGCCTGCAGATCGCGCTCACGCAGCCGATCCGTCTCGACGACGTCGTCGTGATCCAGGGCGAGTGGGGGCGGATCGAGGAAATCACCGGCACGTACGTGTCGGTGCGCCTGTGGGACCAGCGCCGGTTGATCGTGCCGCTGCAGTGGTTCATCGAGAATCCGTTCGCGAACTGGACGCGCAACAGTTCGCAGATCATCGGCACCGTGTTCCTGTTCGTCGACTACCGGATGCCGCTCGCGCCGCTGCGCGACGAACTCGCGCGGATCGTCGGCGGCGCGCCCGAATGGGACGGCCGCGTGCAGGTGCTGCAGGTGACCGACACGACCGAGCGCACGATGCAATTGCGCGTGCTCGTCAGCGCGGCCGATTCGTCGCAGTGCTGGGATCTGCGCTGCCGGGTGCGCGAAGGGCTGATCACCTATATTCAGACGAATCATCCGCAGTGCCTGCCGCGCAGCCGCACCGAGCTGTTCCCGCACGAATCGGAAGCCGGCGCGCCGTCGTTCGAGCGTTCGCCGATGCCGATGCCCGCCGCCAGCAGTGCGGCGAACACCGCGGCGAACACCGCGGCCGATCCGAAGGCCGCGGACGGGCGCTGACGCGCGTCCGGGAGCGGTCGGATCGCATCCGGATTACAGCCGGACCGCAGCCGGAGCGCCGCCGCGAATGTATCCGCGCTGTAACAACGCCGATAAAGTGAAAGCCGGCCGTCAGCCCGGGCGCGGCCCGGTAAAATGGCGGGTACGCGGGCCGGCGGGGAGCCGGCCGCTTTGCATGGAACCGGCGTAAGCGCGCGAAGCGCGCACGCTTGCCGGCATCTTGGAGACGAAGGATGAGAATTGCCCAGATCGCGCCGTTGACCGAATCCGTGCCGCCGAAGCTCTACGGCGGCACCGAGCGCGTGGTGCACTACATCACCGAGGCGCTCGTCGACCTCGGCCACGACGTGACGCTGTTCGCGAGCGGCGATTCGCAAACGTCCGCGACGCTCGAGCCGGTGTGGCCGCGCGCGCTGCGGCTCGATACGTCGATCCGCGACCGGATCGCGCCGCACATGCTGCTGATGGAGACCGTCGCGCGCCGCGCGAAGGATTTCGACGTGCTCCATTTCCACATGGACTACTACTCGTTCTCGATCTTCAACCGGCAGGAGACGCCGTACGTGACGACGCTGCACGGCCGCCTCGATCTGCCCGAGCAGCAGCCGGTGTTCGACACGTTCAACACCGCGCCGGTGATCTCGATCTCGAATGCGCAGCGCGGGCCGCTGCCGCAGGCGAAATGGCTGACGACCGTCTACCACGGGCTGCCCGAGACGCTGTACACGCCGCAGCCGGTCGAGCCGCGCTATCTGGCGTTCCTTGGCCGGATCTCGCCGGAAAAGCGCGTCGACACCGCGATCCGGATCGCGCAGCAGTGCGGGATGCCGATCAAGGTCGCCGCGAAGATCGACGCGGCCGACCAGGAATACTTCGAGCGCGAGATCAAGCCGCTGTTCGCGCTGCCGCACGTCGAGTTCGTCGGCGAGATCGCCGATCACCAGAAGTCCGAATTCCTGTCCGGCGCGCATGCGCTGCTGTTCCCGATCGACTGGCCGGAGCCGTTCGGCCTCGTGATGATCGAGGCGATGGCATGCGGCACGCCGGTGATCGCGTTCAACCGTGGGTCCGTGCCCGAGGTGCTCGACGAGGGCGTGTCGGGCTTCATCGTCGAGGACGAGATCAGCGCGGTCGCGGCGGTCAACCGGCTGCACCTGCTGCCGCGCGCGCGCGTGCGGCAGCGCTTCGAGGAGCGCTTCACATCGCGCCGGATGGCGCAGCAGTACGTCGACGTCTATCAGTCGGTGATCCGCGCGCAGAAGCGCTCGCGCTTCAAGGTGATCGATTCGACGAGCTGAGCCGCGCATCGGCGCGGCGTACGTGAAATGAACCGCGCCGGCTCACATAAAAAAACGGCGATGCCCGCGAGGGCATCGCCGTTTGCGCATGCACGTGGCGCGTCAGATGTTCAGGCGCGTGACCTTCGTACCGCTGACCGACACGTCGCCCATCAGGCCCGCGTTGGTCAGCACGAACACTTCGACCGGCGACGTGGCCGTGTTCGTGTCGACCGCGCCGTTCGCGCCCATCTTGACGACCGCGACCGATGCGTCGGCGCCAGCGGCCCAGCCGTCGGTGCTGCGGAATTTGTCGAGCGCGTCCTGCGTCATGAACAGGAAGATGATCGCCTTTGACTGCGCGCCGGCCTGCAGGCCGACCGACACCGACGACGTGTTGTAGTAGCCGACCGTGCTGCCGCCGACGCGCAGCGCACCGTTGCCGGTCTGCCCGCCGACGATGAAGCCCGCCTGGATCACGCTCGGGAACACGAGCACGCCGCGCGATTTCGCGACGAGTTCGCGCGAGCCCGGCACGGTCGAGTAGAGGCGCGACATCGTCGCGTTCACGTCCGCGTCGATCGACTGGCGCTTCGACGCGTTCGTCGAAGCGTTGTCGGGCGTGCCCGGGGTCGTCGTACAGCCGGTGAGCGCCAGGCTGCCGAGCACGATTGCGGTGGCGGCGGCTTTCAACATGAGATTCCGTTTCTGCATCGTCGTTCTCCATCGGGTATCAGTCGAAGTGCGCGCCGCGCAGCGGCGGCACACGTCGGCAGTTATAGCACAGAGGATTACAGAAGTTTTTCATCGGGATGCAAAAAAGCGTCAAATCGGCATGCCCGGGAAAGCCTTCAATGCGGGACGGGCGGCTTGATCGGCGGCCGCCGCAGCGCGCGGCGGATCAGCGCGATCACGATGCCGCAGCCGAACAGGAACGCCGCCGGCACGACCCAGTAGCCGACGAACGCGTGCCACAGATAACTCGCCAGCGTGCTGCGTCGCACCATGTACTCGTCGCGCGCCGCCTGCTGACGCGGCGCATTCGCAATGAATACCGCTTCTGGGCAGCCGGCCGCGCGCGCTTCGCTGGCGTCGCCGTGGCATTTCGCGGCATCGCCGGCCGCCTGCTGCGCGTCGGTGAGATCCCAGGTGGTCAGCGCGAGCTGCAGGTCCGCGCGGTTGTACGCCATCTCCTCGCGGATCTCGCGCACCGCGATGATCGCGACGGGCACCGCCCAGAACACGACGACGTATAGCCAGCGACGCAACCACCGGTGTTGTCTCCCTGCCATCCGTGCCTCCATTTGACGCGCGTGCGCGTCGGTTGGGACGGCGGCCCGATGGCGCTTCTTGGTCTGATAGGGGGCCGCGTTGCAGCCATCATAGAAGAAAACGTGACGAATTGCCGCGCCGTGCACGGTTTGCGCAGGCGACGCAAACAAAAATGCCGCGCACTGTCGAAACAGTGCGCGGCATTATCAGCGGGGAGTGGCCGAATCAGGCGGCCGGCTGGTTGCTCAGGCAACTCTTCATGAACGCCTTGCGATCGTCGCCCTTCTTGCCGGTGGCCTGCGTGTTGCAGGCCTTCATCTTGTCCTGCTGCGACATCTTCTTGTCAGCCGCCGGCTTCGCCGACAGGCAGTCCTTCATGAAGGCCTTGCGATCGTCGCCCTTCTTGCCGGCCGCCTGGGCGTTACAAGCTTTCATCTTGTCCTGCTGGCTGCTCTGCGCGAAAGCGGGGGAAGCCAGCATGCCGCCGACGAGCAGCGCGGCCACGAGCGATTGGATCTTCATTTCGACACTCCCTTTGGGTGAGTTTGCGTGATCGCAAATCAACATGAAAACAACAAAACGGCACTTCCTATAACGCGGGCGACGACATGCGCGTTGACGCTCGCGCAGTCCGAAGCATCCCGAAACGATGCTCGCAAACCCGGACACCGGCGTCGCCACTACCGGTCGCGGGCCGCGAGCCATTACAATCGCGCGCATGAATTCACCGAACACTTCCTCTGATGCGTCGCCGGCGCTGCCGCGCATCGCCGTTCTCGCCACCGGCGGCACGATCGCGGGCGCGGCGCCCGACGCGACGAGCACGGCCGGCTATCAGGCCGGCGCGCTCGGCGTGAACTTCCTCGTCGACGCGGTGCCGGCGCTCGCGTCGATCGCACGCGTCGACGCCGAGCAGCTCGCGAGCATCGACAGCAAGGATCTCGCGCTGCCGCTGTGGAACGCGCTCGTCGCGCGCATCGACGCGCTCGCGGCCGACGACGCGATCGACGGCATCGTGATCACGCACGGCACCGACACGCTCGAAGAAACCGCGTACGCGCTGCATCTGACCGTGAAGCACGACAAGCCGGTCGTGCTGACCGCCGCGATGCGCCCGGCGACCGCGCTGTCGTCCGACGGCCCGCTGAACCTGCTGAACGCGGTGACGGTCGCCGCGCATCCGGGCTCGCGCGGGCAGGGCGTGCTCGTCGCGTTCAACAACAAGATCCACTGCGCGCGCGACGTCGTGAAGACGAGCACCTACGCGGTCGACGCATTCCATTCGCCGGAGCTCGGCGTGCTCGGCTGGGTGCAGGATGGCCGCGTCGAGTTCGCGCGCCGCGCAACGCGACCGCACACGCGCGATTCTCAACTGGCGATCGGCAATGCGTGGCCCGCGGTCGAAATCGTCACCAGTTACGCGGGTGTATCGCGCACGGCGGTCGACGCGTTCGTCGCGGCCGGCGTGCGCGGGCTCGTCGTCGCGGGCACCGGCAACGGCTCGATCCACGCGACGCTGCAGGCCGCGCTCGCCGAAGCGGCGAAGCGGGGCGTGGCGGTCGTGCGCGCGTCGCGAGTCGGCTCCGGGCACGTGATGAAGAACGGCGCCGCGAACGACGACGCGCTCGGCTTCGTCAGCGCGGGCTCGCTGAACCCGTTCAAGGCGCGCGTGCTGCTGATGCTCGCGCTCGCGAACGGCGTGACTAGCCGCGACGCGTTGCAGGCGATCTTCGACACGTACTGACGCACGCGCCACGCGCGGAAAAAGGAAAAGGCAGCCAGACCGGCTGCCTTCTCTTCATGCTCGACGGACGTTGAGACCGGTCACGACGCCTGCGGCGGAATCACGAGCTTCTGGCCCGGATAGATGCGATCCGGGCTCGACAGCATCGGCTTGTTCGCTTCGAAGATCGCGTTGTACTGATTCGCGTCGCCGTACTGCGCGCTCGCGATCGCGGACAGCGTGTCGCCGCTCTTTACTTCGTAGAACGTCGCTTCAGCCGATGGGCTGTCGACGGTGAGCGCGTCGTCGTTGACGGCCGTGACGCCCTGCACGTTGCCGGACGCGACCTTGACCTTTTCCTTCGTCGCCTGGTCGGCAACGTTGCCCGACAGCGTGACGGTGCGCGAAGCACCGTCGAACGCGACCGTCAGATTCGACGTGTCGAGGCCTTGCGTGGCGACGTAGTTCTTGATCGCATCGGCCGCGGTCTGATTCGCGCTGGCCGGATCGGTTTCGGCCTGCTTGTCGCTCTCGCCCAGCAGCTTTTCACCTGCTTCCTTCAAAAAGGAAAGAAGACCCATCGCTACACTCCTTCAAATGATTGAAATTCAGAGGTGCCGTGAAGTGGCGTGGAAAACGCCGCGTGAACCCGGCGCTGCCCCGGAAGGTGTGGCGAGAGTGTAGGCGTGCCGCGCGTCATTTGCATGAAAAATCGCGCGCGCGAACGTCAAGAAATGTAATACGGGAAGCGGGCTGATGAACGAATCCGACAGACGGACACCCGACGACGACGTCTGACCGACCAAGGCTTCCCCGGCGCCGCCGGGTGCCGCTGCGGACCCCACCCGCCGCTCCCAGCCCGGAGCGGCGTTTTTCGTCTCGTCGCGCTGCGGGCGCGGCGGGACGTCCCACCGATGTGCGCGGCATGTGCCGCGCGAAGCGATCCGGCATCGCGCGCGGATCGCGGAAAGCTGGCGCGCGCCGCCTGTTGCAGTGCGTTGCTGCGTGCGCCGTGTACTGCTACTTGCGCGTCAGGCGTTCTTCTTGCCGGCGTCCTGGCCGATCTCGAAGTTCGACATGATCTCGAGCGCGCGCACGAGGCCCGAGTGGTCCCATGCCTTGCCGCCGTGCGATGCGCAGACACTGAACAGCTGCTGTGCGCTCGCGGTGTGCGGCAGCGCGAGGCCGAGCTTGCGCGCGCCGTCGAGCGCGAGGTTCAGGTCCTTCTGGTGCAGCTCGATGCGGAAGCCCGGATCGAACGTGCGCTTCGTCATCCGCTCGCCGTGCACTTCGAGAATGCGCGACGCGGCGAAACCGCCCATCAGCGCGCGGCGCACGCGTTCCGGATCGGCGCCCGAGCGCGCGGCGAACAGCAGCGCTTCGCCGACCGCTTCGATGTTCAGCGCGACGATGATCTGGTTCGCGACCTTGCAGGTCTGGCCCGCGCCGTTGTTGCCGACGAGCGTGATGTTCTTGCCCATCAGCTCGAACAGCGACTTCGCGCTGTCGAACGCCTTCTCCGGGCCGCCGACCATGATCGTCAGCGTCGCTTCGCGCGCGCCGACTTCGCCGCCCGAGACCGGCGCGTCGAGGTAGTCGCAGCCGAGCGCGTTGATCTGCTTCGCGAATTCCTGCGTGTCGAGCGGCGAGATCGAGCTCATGTCGACCACGAGCTTGCCGGCCGTGAGGCCCTTCGCGACGCCGTCGTCGGCGAACAGCACGTTGCGGACGTCGGGCGTGTCAGGAACCATCAAGACGATGACGTCGGCGTTCTGCGCGACTTCGGTCGAGTTCGCGACGACCTTGGCTTTCGCGCGCAGATCGTCCGGCACCGGGAACGCGCCGTTCACGACGAGCTGGTGGTCGCCCTTGAGCAGGTTGCGCGCCATGTGCGAGCCCATGATGCCGAGGCCGATGAAACCGA
Source organism: Burkholderia guangdongensis (assembly GCF_013403875.1). Lineage (GTDB taxonomy): Bacteria > Pseudomonadota > Gammaproteobacteria > Burkholderiales > Burkholderiaceae > Burkholderia > Burkholderia guangdongensis. The sequence continues at coordinate 218,283 of NZ_JACBNX010000017.1, forward strand.
TGGTTGCCATGTTCTAAGTCTCCAGAATGGGTGGAATGCGATGTCGGAACGGTGAGGCGCTTACGCCGCCGCGCGTGCGGAGCCGGGTGCGCAGCCGGCGACCGTCTGCAGCCAGCCGAGCCCTTCCGTCGTGGTGGTGCGCGGCTTGTACTCGCAGCCGACGTGGCCAGCGTAGCCGATCCGGTCGAGCAGCGCGAACAGGAACGGGTAGTTGATCTCGCCCGTGCCCGGCTCGTTGCGGCCCGGATTGTCGGCGAGCTGGATGTGCCCGATCGACGCGAGGTTGCGCTGGATCGTCGCCGCGAGCTCGCCTTCCATCCGTTGCATGTGATAGATGTCGTACTGCAGGAACAGGTTGTCCGAGCCGACCGCGCGGATCACGTCGAGCCCTTCGGACGACTTGTTCAGCGCGAAGCCGGGGATGTCGTACGAATTGCACGGCTCGACGAGCAGGCGGATGCCTTCCTGCTTCAGCGCGTTCGCCGCGAAGCGCAGGTTGTCGACGATCGTGACGAACGTCGTGTCGCGCGCGACGCTGGTGGACGGAATACCGACGAGACAGTTGACCTGCGGTGCCTTCAGCGCCTTCGCATAGTCGATCGCGCGGCCGACGCCTTCCTGGAACTCGCCGACGCGGTCGGGCAGGCACGCGATGCCGCGCTCACCCTGTTCCCAGTTGCCGGCGGGCAGGTTGTGCAGCACCAGCTTGAGACGATGCGTGTCGAGCTGCTCGACGAGTTCCTCTTTCGTGTACGGATAGGGGAACATGAATTCGACGGCGTCGAAGCCCGCGTCGGCGGCCGCCTTGAAGCGGTCGAGGAACGGCACTTCGTTGAACAGCATGGTCAGGTTGGCTGCGAATTTCGGCATGAGTCTGTCTCGTCGGTCGGTCAGTCGGTTGGTCAAAAAAGGAAGCGTCAGTCGAGCATCGAGATCGCGGTCGGCGCGTCGATACCCTTCTCGGCGAGCTCCTCGAACTCGTTGATCGCGTCGATCTCGGTGCCCATCGAGATGTTCGTCACACGCTCGAGAATCACTTCGACGACCACCGGCACGCTGAAGTCGGCGGCGAGCTGCTTCGCCTGCTCGAGCGCCGGCGCGATGTCTTCCGGCTTCGTCACGCGCAGCGCCTTGCAGCCGAGGCCTTCAGCCACCGCCACGTGATCGACGCCGTAGCCTTCCAGTTCCGGCGCGTTCACGTTGTCGAACGCGAGCTGCACGCAGTAGTCCATGTCGAACGCGCGCTGTGCCTGACGGATCAGGCCCAGATACGAGTTGTTCACGACGACGTGCACGTACGGCAGTTTGAACTGCGCGCCCGCAGCCAGTTCCTCGATCATGAACTGGAAGTCGTAGTCGCCGGACAGCGCGACGATCGGACGCTTCGGATCCGCGGCGCGCACGCCGAGCGCAGCCGGAATCGTCCAGCCGAGCGGGCCGGCCTGGCCGCAGTTGATCCAGTGGCGCGCCTTGAACACGTGCAGGAACTGCGCGGCGGCGATCTGCGACAGGCCGATCGTGCTCACGTAGCAGGTGTCCTTGCCGAACACCTTGTTCATTTCCTCGTACACGCGCTGCGGCTTGACCGGCACGTTGTCGAAGTGCGTCTTGCGCTGCATCGTGCGCTTGCGCTCCTGGCACTCCGCAACCCACGCGCCGCGATCCTTCAGCTTGCCGGCGGCCTTCCATTCCTTCGCGACTTCGACGAACAGCTCGAGCGCGGCCTTCGCGTCCGACACGATGCCGAGATCCGGGCCGAACACGCGGCCGATCTGGGTCGGTTCGATGTCGACGTGCACGAACTTGCGGCCCTTCGTATAGACTTCGACGCTGCCGGTGTGGCGGTTCGCCCAGCGGTTGCCGATGCCGAGCACGAAGTCGGACGCGAGCATGGTCGCGTTGCCGTAGCGGTGCGACGTCTGCAGGCCGACCATGCCGGCCATCAGCGGATGGTCGTCCGGAATCGCGCCCCACGACATCAGCGTCGGGATCACCGGCACGCCGATCGTTTCGGCGAACGTGACGAGCAGGTCTTCAGCGGCTGCATTCAGCACGCCGCCGCCGGACACGAGCAGCGGCCGCTCGGCTGCGTTCAGCATCTCGAGCGCCTTCTCGATCTGCGCGCGGGTCGCCGCGGGCTTGTACGCGGGCAGCGGCTCGTACGTGTCGATGTCGAACTCGATCTCGGCGAGCTGCACGTCGATCGGCAGATCGACCAGCACCGGGCCCGGACGGCCCGAGCGCATCAGGTGGAACGCCTGCTGGAACACGCGCGGCACGAGCGCCGGCTCGCGCACGGTGACGGCCCACTTCGTGACCGGCTTCGCGATCGACTCGATGTCGACTGCCTGGAAGTCTTCCTTGTACAGACGAGCGCGCGGCGCCTGGCCCGTGATCGCGAGGATCGGAATCGAGTCGGCGGACGCCGAGTAGAGGCCAGTGATCATGTCGGTGCCGGCGGGGCCCGACGTGCCGATGCACACGCCGATGTTGCCCGGATTCGCGCGGGTGTAGCCTTCGGCCATGTGCGATGCGCCCTCGACGTGGCGCGCGAGCACGTGGCTGATGCCGCCCGTCTTGCGCATCGCGGAATAGAACGGGTTGATCGCTGCACCCGGCACGCCGAACGCGGTGTTGATGCCTTCCTTCTCAAGCACGAGCACGGCTGCGTCGACTGCTCTCATCTTGGCCATGAAATGTCTCCTTGAATGGTGGGATTCGTACGGTTGAAGACACTTTAGGGACGCCAGAAAGGTTTGATAAGATCAGCCCCAGTCGCTTATTTCGAAACTAAAAGTATGGAATGACGGCCTGACAGGCGTTTGGAGGAAAGGGGGATGGATCGCTTCAAGCAGATCGAGACGTTCGTGCGCGTCGCGGACGCGGGCAGCCTCGCGGCCGCTGCGCTCGGCGAGGGCGTGTCGCCGGTCGTGCTCGGGCGGCGTATCGACGCGCTCGAGAAGCGGCTGGGCGTGAAGCTGATATACCGGTCGACGCGCCGGCTCGTCGTCAGCGAGGAGGGCGCGGCGTTCCTCGAGCGCTGCCGCGGGCTGCTCGCCGAATGGGACCAGGCCGAGAACGAGCTCGCGGCCGGGCGGCGCGCGGTCAGCGGCCATCTGATCGTGTCGGCGCCGGCCGCGTTCGGCCGCAAGCACGTCGCGCCGCACGCGCCCGTGTTCCTCGCGGGCAAGCCGGAGCTGCAATTGTCGTTCAATCTGACCGACCGCGTCGTCGATCTGGTCCGCGAAGGGTATGACCTGTCGATCCGGATCGGCGGCGCGGTCGATCCGAACTTCGTCGCGGTGAAGCTCGCGTCGAACCGGCGCGTCGTGTGCGGGACGCCCGACTACTTCCGCAGGCACGGCCGCCCGGAGACGCTCGACGACCTGCAGAAGCACAACTGCCTCGCGTTCAACCTGCAGGGTGGCCAGAACCGGGGCTGGTATTTCCAGCGCGACGGCAAGATCGTCACGATCCGCGTGAGCGGCAATCTGGACTGCAACGACGGCGAGCTGCTGCACCGCTGGGCGGCGGAAGGGCTCGGGCTCGGCTGGCGCTCGACGTGGGAGATCGCGCGCCAGCTCGAGACGGGCGAGCTCGAGACGGTGCTCGACGAATACGCGCTGCCCGACTACGACATCCTCGCGGTCTATCCGCAGCAGCGCTACGTGCCCGCGCGCGTGCGTTATTTCATCGACTATCTGCGCGACGCGTACGCGCGGCCGGGGTACTGGAGCAGCGAGCCGTAAGGGTTCGGCTGGTTCGGCTCGCCGTTCGGCCTGCCGCGATCGCCGCTTGGCCGACGACGCACGCCGCTCATCTGCCCGTGCCCCAAGCCGCGGAAGCATACCGGCTCACGCGCACGGTCATTCCGGGAATATTTTTCGTCGAGGCGGGAATAAACTCGGGCCGTGGCCGGTATGGTTCGTGACGGGCGCGCACGCATCGGGCGGCGCGCGATCATCGGACGACGCGGCTCGCGGCGGCGCGCGGGCACGGGAGGGGATGTGGGGCAAATCGGCCGAATGGTCGACGAACGCGGGACGGCGCGCGACGACGCGCGCAGCCGGCGCTTCCAGGCGCTCGCGCTGCCGCATCTGGACGCCGCGTACAACCTCGCGCGCTGGCTGTCGGGCAGCGCGAGCGACGCGGACGATATCGTGCAGGAGGCGTTCATGCGCGCGTTGCGCTTTCTCGACACGTTTCGCGGCGACGACGCGCGGCCCTGGCTGCTGACGATCGTGCGCCATACCTGGTACACCGAATGGCGACGCCGGGTGGCCGCGCACGAGGTGGCCGAGGCCGAAGTCGGCGACGCGGCGCTCGACGACTGGCGCGACGCGGCGGACGATCCGCAGACGCTGCTGATTCGCGGCGAGGATGCGCGCCGCGTGCACGACGCGCTCGCGCGGCTGCCGGCCGAGTACCGCGAGGTGCTGGTGCTGCGCGAGATGGAGGATCTGAGCTATCGCGAGATCGCGGCGATCGCGGACGTGCCGCTCGGCACGGTGATGTCGCGGCTTGCCCGCGCGCGGCGGCGGCTCGCCGTGCTGCTCGCGGGGGCGTCGTCGGGCACGTCGTCCGGCACGACGTCTGGCGCGCCGACCGCGAACGACGGAGCGGCATCGGAGGCTGTCGATGGACTGTAACGAAGCACGTCCGCTGCTCGATGCGGATTTCGACCGCGAGTTGTCCGCGCCCGACGCGCTGCGCGTGCAGCGCCACGTCGACGCGTGCGACGCGTGCCGGCGCGAGCGCGACGCGCTGGCGGCACTGCGGCATGTGGTGAAAGGCGCGGACTATTACCGCGCACCGGACGCGCTGCGCGCGCGGATCGTCGCGGGGCTGGCGGCCGAACGTGCGGGCGAACGCGATCCGGTTTCGACCCGGCCCGCACCGGCGGACGCCGGCCGTCGCGCACCGGCGCGCAGGCCGATGATCCCGGCGATCCCGGCGATCCCGGCGATCCCGGCCGGCTGGGTGGCGCTCGCCGCGCTCGTGCTGGGCGCGGCGGGCGGCGCGGCGCTGACCGCGCAGCGGCTGACGGCGGACCGCTTCGCCGACGAACTGGTCGAGAGCCACGTGCGCGCCGGGCTGTCGGCGCGCGACATCGACGTGGTGTCGAGCGATCGCCACACGGTGAAGCCGTGGTTCAACGGCCGCCTCGACTATGCGCCGCCGGTCGCGGATCTCGCGGCGAGCGGCTTCCCGCTCGCGGGCGGGCGGCTCGACTACGTCGGGCAGCGCCGCGTCGCGGTGCTCGTCTACCGCTACCGGCAGCACGTGATCGACGTCTACGTGATTCCGGGGTCGGATGACTTGTCGATGCGCACGGCGACGCGGCAGGGCTACGCGCTCGCGCGCTGGCGGGCGGCCGGCATGACCTGGTGGGCGGTGACCGACGCGGAGCCGGCCGCGCTCGATGCGTTCCGGGCCGCGCTGGACGCCCGGCTCGGCGCGCCGCGCACCGAGTGAGCGCGCGGCCGGGCCGCTGCGCCGAAGCCGCGGTGCCCAAATACCAAGTCGTTGAAAACACGTCCGAAATGAGCGGAAAGGTGAGCGGCGCAACGTCCGAAATAGTTGCATGCGCCCCGCATTCGGGTTACACTCTTCGGCTTCTCACTTGCCACACCGGTTCGACGCTCGGGTGGCTTTAATCCACAAGGAGTGTGTATGCGTCATTACGAAATCGTCTTCATCGTGCATCCCGATCAGAGCGAGCAAGTGCCCGCGATGATCGAGCGCTACAAGTCCACGATCACGTCGCACGGCGGCCAGATCCACCGTGTCGAAGACTGGGGCCGTCGCCAGCTGGCCTACATGATCGAGAAACTCGCGAAGGCTCACTACGTCTGCATGAACATCGAGTGCGACCAGACGACGCTCGACGAACTCGAACACGCGTTCAAGTTCAACGACGCCGTGCTGCGTCACCTCATCGTCAAGATGAAGAAGGCCGAGACCGGCCCGTCGCCGATGATGAAGGAAGTTCAGCGCGAAGAAGCCAAGAAGGCGGCTGCAGCGCAGTCGGCCGAAGCGCAGGCTTAAGACTTTTAGCCATTAAGCCACCAGGGAGCGCGCCACTCACGTGAACAGGCTGCAGTTGACCGCGAGCGTCGTCGAGCGCGCACCGGTGCGGTACACCCCCGCCGGCGTTCCGATCGCAAGCGCGACACTGCATCACCGCACGGAAGTCGTCGAGGCAGGCATTGCCCGTCAGGTCGAAATGACGATCGAGGCGGTGGCGGCCGGCGCGGCGAGCGGCAGGCTGGAGAGCTGCGAAATGGGCGTCGAGACGCTGTTTTCGGGCTTTCTGGCGAAAAAGAGCCGCAACGCGAGAACCCTGGTGTTTCACATCACAGAATTGCAGGACATTGGAAAGGACTGAATCATGCCCCGCCCGACTGGTAAGAAATTCGACAAGCGTCGTCAGCAGCAAAACCCGCTCTTCAAGCGCAAGAAGTTCTGCCGCTTCACGGCAGCCGGCGTCGAGCAGATCGACTACAAGGATACGGAAACGCTGAAGGACTTCATCGGCGAAAACGGCAAGATCACGCCGGCTCGCCTGACGGGTACGAAGGCGCACTATCAGCGTCAGCTCGACACGGCAATCAAGCGCGCGCGTTTCCTCGCGCTGCTGCCGTACACCGATCAGCACAAGGCGTAATTCGGCGACGCCATAAGGAGAATTCGAATGCAAATCATTCTGTTGGAAAAAGTCGCCAATCTGGGCAACCTCGGCGACATCGTCAAGGTCAAGGACGGTTACGCTCGCAACTTCCTGATCCCGAACCGCAAGGCTCGCCGTGCAACGAAGGACGCGATCGCCGAATTCGAAGTGCGCCGCGCGGAACTCGAGAAGGTCGCCGCTGAAAAGCTGGCCGCTTCGCAAGTCGTCGGCGAGAAGCTGAACGGCCAGACGTTCGAGATCACGCAGAAGTCGGGCGTCGACGGCCGTCTGTTCGGCTCGGTCACGAACGGCGACATCGCGGAACTGCTGAAGAAGGCAGGCTACGACGTCGAGAAGGCCCAGGTCCGCATGCCGGAAGGCCCGCTGAAGATGATCGGCGAGCACGGCGTTCAGGTCGCGCTGCACACGGACGTCGTCGTCGACGTCACGGTCAACGTGATCGGCGACCACGCGTAAGCACATGCAGTCTCGCCGGGCGGCGCGCCGCCCGGGCGACGCAGGGCAGGAGCCCGGGCAACCGGCTCCTGCCTTTTTGTTTTCCGGCGCCCAACTGGCGAAGCCGCGCTCAATTCGCGATAATCCCAACCCATGAACGCGCCGCAAGATCCTCAAATCGAATCGCTGAAAGTCCCGCCGCACTCGGTCGAGGCCGAGCAATCGGTGCTGGGCGGCCTGCTGCTCGACAACGCAGCATGGGACCGGATCGCCGACTTCCTGTCGCAGGGCGATTTCTATCGCTACGACCACCGGCTGATCTACGAGCACATCGGCCGGCTGATCGCGTCGACGCGCCCGGCCGACGTCGTGACCGTCTACGAGGCGCTGACGACGTCCGGCAAGGCCGACGACGTCGGCGGGCTCGCGTACCTGAACGCGCTCGCGCAGAACACGCCGAGCGCCGCGAACATCCGCCGCTATGCGGAGATCGTCCGCGATCGCGCGGTGCTGCGCCGGCTCGTGTCGGTCGCCGACGAGATTTCCGCCGACGCATTCAATCCGCAGGGCAAGGAAGTCCGCCAGTTGCTCGACGAGGCCGAGTCGAAGGTGTTCTCGATCGCCGAGGAAGGCGCGCGCGGCAACCAGGGCTTCCTCGAGATCGGGCCGCTGCTCACGCAGGTCGTCGAGCGAATCGATACGCTGTACCACACCGCGAATCCGAGCGACGTGACCGGCACGCCGACCGGCTTCGTCGATCTCGACCGGATGACGTCGGGGATGCATGGCGGCGAGCTGATCATCGTGGCCGGACGGCCGTCGATGGGCAAGGCGCAGCCGCTCGATGCCCGGATCAGGACGCTCGACGGCTGGAAGCGCATGGGCGACGTCGCGGTCGGCGACGCGCTGGCGTCGATCGACGGTGCGCCGTCGATCGTGACCGGCGTCTATCCGCAAGGCGAGCGGCAGGTGTTTCGCATTCGTTTTTCCGACGGGCGTTCGGCCGAGTGCTGCGACGAGCATCTGTGGCGCGTGCATTATCGCGAATGGCCGGCGCCCCGCGTGCTGAGCACGGCGGAGATCCGCACGCTGCTGACCCGCGAGCGCTACCGGAACCGCCTGTGGATCGATATGCCGACCGGCGATTTCGGGCATCGCGACGCGCTGCCGGTCGATGCATGGGTGCTCGGCGCGCTGCTGGGCGACGGCGCGCTGGGCGGCACCGCGGTGCGCTTCAGCGTGAAGACCGAAGACACGCTGAACCGGATGCGCGAGCGGGTCGGGGCCGAGCTCGAACTCGAGTATGCCGGCCAGTACGACTGGCGCATCAAGCGTCGTTCGGGCGAGGGGATCGTCCGGCCGCGCGTCAATTCACTGAAGGCCGCGCTCGAGCAGTTCGGGCTGTGGGGGCGGACCAGCTACGACAAGTTCATTCCGCGATGCTATCTCGATGCGCAGCGTGATGTCCGGCTCGATCTGCTGCGCGGATTGCTCGACACCGACGGCTGGGTCGAATCGTGGGGGAGCGTGCGTTATTCCACCGCGAGCGTGCAACTCGCGCGCGACGTCTGCGAACTCGCGCGTTCGCTCGGCGCCTGGTGCTCGATTTCCGAGAAGCAAACCAGCTTTACCCGCGATGGTCAGCGGCAGGCGGGCGCAACGGCCTACCAGTGCACGATCAGCCATCCGGATCCGCAAAGTCTGTTCCTGTTCCAGGGCAAGCGCGAGCGTTTGACCGAAGGGCGCTCGCGCCGCAAGCTGCCGGTCATTGCGTCGATCGAACCGAGCCGGCGCGCGCCCGCGCAGTGCATCTCCGTGTCGCATCCGTCGCGCCTCTACCTGACCGACGACTACGTGGTGACGCACAATACCGCGTTCTCGATGAACATCGGCGAATACGTCGCGGTCGAGTACGGGCTGCCGGTCGCGGTGTTCTCGATGGAAATGCCGGGCACGCAGCTCGTGATGCGGATGCTCGGCTCGGTCGGCCGGCTCGACCAGCACCGGATGCGTACCGGGCGCCTGACCGACGAGGACTGGCCGAAGCTCACGCACGCGGTGCAGAAGATGAGCGAGGCGCAGCTCTTCATCGACGAGACGGGCGGCCTGAACCCGATGGAATTGCGCTCGCGCGCGCGGCGCCTCGCGCGGCAGTGCGGGAAGCTCGGCCTCATCATCGTCGACTACCTGCAGCTGATGTCGGGCTCGTCGCAGGGCGAGAACCGCGCGACCGAAATCTCGGAAATCTCGCGTTCGCTGAAGAGCCTCGCGAAGGAGCTCGACGTGCCGGTGATCGCGCTGTCGCAGCTGAACCGCGGCCTCGAGCAGCGGCCGAACAAGCGCCCGGTGATGTCGGATCTGCGCGAGTCGGGCGCTATCGAGCAGGACGCGGACGTGATCCTGTTCATCTATCGCGACGAAGTCTACAACCCCGACAGCCCGGACAAGGGCACTGCCGAAATCATCATCGGCAAGCAGCGTAACGGTCCGATCGGGCCGGTTCGACTCACGTTCATGGGGCAATACACGAAGTTCGATAATTTTGCGGGTGCGCAGAACTTCTACGGCGAGTAACGCCGGTTTGTAAACCCCCCATTCGCCGACGTTGTATCGACGCGCGCGGAAACGCGCGTCGCGCGTCGCCGCGCGAGCGAAAACTGTACAATGTCGCCGATTTTCATGACAGCAGTTTGACCATTTTTCAGGAATCCCATGTTCGGTCGATTCATGCCCTCCGAGGGCAAGTTCTTCGAAATCTTCAATGCGCACGCGAATTTCATCGTGTCCGGCGGCCGCGAGCTCGAGCTGCTGATCGACAATCTCGCCGACGCCGAGATTCACAAGCAGAACGTGCAATCGGCCGAGAAAGCCGCCGACAAACTCACGCACGAAGCGATCGATCTGTTGCACAAGACCTTCATCACGCCGCTCGATCGTGACGAGATCCACAAGTTGATCACGACGATGGACGACATCCTCGACCTGATGGAGGACGTCGCCACGGCCGTGTCGCTGTACGACGTGCGCGCGGTCACGTCGGAGGCGAGCCAGCTCGCGCACATCGTCACGCAGTCGGTGCAGCACGTGCAGCAGGCGGTGTCGCTGCTGTCCGACATGAAGCAGTCGCGCCAGATCCTGAAGGCATGCGAAGAGATCGATCGCTGGGAATCGGAGGCGGACCGCGTGCTGCGCTCGGCGATGTCGAAGCTGTTCCGCGAAGAAGACGACGTGAAGACGCTGATCAAGCTGAAGGCGATCTACGAGCTGCTCGAAGAGACCACCGACAAATGCGAGGACGTCGCGAACATCATCGAAGGCATCGTGCTGGAAAACGCCTGAGCCGAACACGATGCATTCAATACAACTCGCCCTCTGGATAGTCGCGGCGCTGGTGCTCGTCGCGCTCGTATTCGATTTCATGAACGGCTTTCACGACGCGGCGAACTCGATCGCCACCGTCGTGTCGACCGGCGTGCTGAAGCCGCAGCAGGCGGTCGCATTCGCGGCCGTGTTCAACGTCATCGCGTATTTCATCTTCCACCTGAAGGTCGCGCAGACCGTCGGCAAAGGGACGATCGATCCCGCGATCGTCGATCATTACGTCGTGTTCGGCGCGCTCGTCGGCGCGATCGGCTGGAACGTGATCACCTGGTACTACGGGATTCCGTCGAGCTCGTCGCACGCGCTGATCGGCGGCCTCGTCGGCGCGGCGGTCGTGAAGTCGGGCTGGGGATCGCTGAACGTCGACGGGCTGCTGAAGACGGTCGCGTTCATCTTCATCTCGCCGCTGCTCGGCCTCGTGCTCGGCTCGCTGTTCATGCTCGGCGTGTCGTGGCTGTATTTCCGCACGCCGCCGAGCAAGGTCGACCGGCGCTTCCGGCGGTTCCAGCTCTTCTCCGCGAGCCTCTACAGCCTCGGCCACGGCGGCAATGATGCGCAGAAGACGATCGGTATCATCTGGATGCTGCTGATCGCGACCGGCTATTCGTCCGCGACGGCCTCCGCGCCGCCCGCGTGGGTGATCGCCGGCTGCTATCTGTCGATGGGCCTCGGCACGCTGTTCGGCGGCTGGCGGATCGTTCGCACGATGGGGCAGAAGATCACGAAGCTGAAGCCGGTCGGCGGCTTCTGCGCGGAAACGGGCGGCGCGCTGACGCTGTTCATCGCGTCGTTCCTCGGGATTCCGGTGTCGACCACGCATACGATCACCGGCGCGATCGTCGGCGTCGGCGCGACGCGCAAGCTGTCCGCGGTGCGCTGGGGCGTCGCCGGCAACATCGTGTGGGCGTGGGTGCTGACGATTCCGGCGTCCGCGCTGATCGCGGCGGGCGGGTGGTGGCTCGGACACAAGATCTTCTGAGCGCGCCGGTCCGCTGACTCCGCCGACGTATGCAGGCGCCGCGTGCCGAAGGGCTGCGGCGCTTTTTCCATGGTGCGGCGTGGGTTGCGGTGCGTGCGGATCAGTCGCTGCCGTTCGCGAAACGCGCGATCGGGTCGTCGCCGGTGCGGGTGCCGGCGTTCACGGGCGCCGACTGCGTCGACGCGCGCAGGACCTGCACCGGGTCGGGCGCGCGTGCCCCGGCCCCGGCCGGGCGGCCGGCCGCGCGGGCCATCGACGGTGGCGGCGCGAACGTATCGGAGGTCGCGGCGCCCGGCAGGTCGCTGGGGTTGACCGCGACGGTCGGGATCGACGTACCGGTGTTCCGCACGCTTTCGTCGCTCGACGCCGATGCGGCGGCCGGCTCAGTGGCCAATTCAGCGGTCGACTCAACGGCTGGCGCGACCGTAACGGCTGCCGCCGACTGCTGTTGCGCGGCGGCGAAATGCGCCGGTGGCGGCTCGTATGGATCGGCCGAGGCCGATGCGGTCGCGCCGCGCGACGGAACCGGTGCTGGCATTGGCGCCGCGACCGGCATCGGCGCACGCGCCTGCGCCGCGACAATGGGCGCAATGGCAGGCGAGGGCGAGGGCGCGACCACGGGCGCCGGAGCCACCGCCGCCGCGAGCGCCGGCTCAGCCTGCGGCGGCGCCGCATTGCGTCGCGCTTCGTAGGTTGGCGAATCAAACGGCGTCGCGCGCGGCGGCGCGACGCGGCGAATCCCGTCGAAGCGCTTCGCCCAGTACGGATTCGTCAGGTAGTCGAGCCGCACGGTGCCGCCGGTCGACGGTGCATTCACGAAGCGCAGTTTGCCGACGTAGATGCCGACGTGCGAGTGCGGCCGGCCGGTCGTGTTGAAGAAGATCAGGTCGCCGGGCGCGACCTGGTCGGGCTCGATCTCGACGCCGCGACCGCTCATGTCGGCGGTCGTGCGCGGCAGGTTCACGTCGGCCGCGCGGCCGACCACGTAGCGCACGAGTCCGCTGCAGTCGAAGCCGCTCGCCGGCGTGTTGCCGCCCCAGCGATACGGAACGCCGACGAGGCTCATCGCCTGGATCGAGATTTCTTCCTGACCGACGCTGTGGTCGACGAAGTGCGGGAAATCGGCGGGCGGCTTGAACGCGCGCGGCGTCGTGATCGTCATGCCGTTGGTGCGCGCCGATTGCCGCGGCACGCTCGAGCAGGCGGCGAGCAGCAGGACGACGAGGACGGGGCAAATTCGACGCATGAGAAGCGGGCGAACGCGATGCGCTCACCAATCGTATGACGGCAGCAAACCGGATAGTAGTCCGTGCGGCAGGGCTTTCGCAACCGTTCCTGAGAATTTACTTGAAGTTTTGCGCAAGAACGTGGCGAGCACGTGACGCCGGGCGCCGCGATTTTTTCCGGCCCCAAAAATAAAAAACGGCGCCCCGAAAGCGGAGCGCCGCGATGTGCCGTCGAAACGGCGGCAGGCGTTACAGAATCTCGGACGCGTAGTCGGCGAGCCGCGAGCGTTCGCCGCGCGCGAGCGTCACGTGGCCGCTGTGTCCCCAGCCCTTGAAGCGGTCGACGACGTAGGTCAGGCCCGAACTGCCTTCGGTCAGGTAAGGCGTGTCGATCTGCGCGATGTTGCCCAGGCAGACGATCTTCGTGCCCGGGCCCGCGCGCGTGACGAGCGTCTTCATCTGCTTCGGCGTCAGGTTCTGCGCCTCGTCGATGATCACGTACTTGTCGACGAACGTGCGGCCGCGCATGAAGTTCATGCTCTTGACCTTCAGCCGCGAGCGGATCAGCTCCTGCGTCGCCGCGCGGCCCCATTCGCCGGCCGCATCGTCGGTCTTCTGCAGCACTTCGAGGTTGTCGTCGAACGCACCCATCCACGGCTGCATCTTCTCTTCCTCGGTGCCCGGCAGGAAGCCGATGTCCTCGCCGACCGGCACGGTCGCGCGCGTGACGATGATCTCGTTGTAGCGCTTGTCGTCGAGCACCTGCGCGAGGCCGGCCGCGAGCGCGACGAGCGTCTTGCCGGTGCCGGCCTGGCCGAGCAGCGTGACGAAGTCGATCTCCGGGTTCATCAGCAGGTTCAGCGCGAAATTCTGCTCGCGGTTGCGCGCGGTGATCCCCCACACGTTGTTCTTGTGGTGGCTGTAGTCGCGCAGCGTCTGCAGCAGCGCCGTCTTGCCGTTCAGCTCGCGGACGATCGCGTGGAACGTCGGCTCGCCATTCTGCGGCTCCAGGTAGACGAACTCGTTGACGAGCATCGACATGACGAGCGGGCCCGTCACGCGGTAGTACGTCGTGCCGGTTTTCGTGTCCTGCCAGCTCTCCATGCCCTTCGCGTGCTTCGCCCAGAAGTCCTGCGGCAGCTCGCGCACGCCGTTATAGAGCAGGTCCTTGTCTTCGAGAACCTGATCGTTGAAGTAGTCTTCGGCGGGCAGGCCGAGCGCGTGCGCCTTGATCCGCATGTTGATGTCTTTCGACACCAGCACGACCTGGCGGTCCGGCCGGTCGCGCTGCAGCGCGCGCACGACGCCGAGGATCTGGTTGTCGGCCTTGCCTTCCGGCAGACCTTCGACGGGCGGAATGTTCGTCAGCGTCGTCTGGAAATACAGGCGGCCGAGCGCGTCGCGGCTGCCGAGACGCGACAGCGGAATGCCCGCGGTGATCGGGCCTGCGTCCGCGACGAGCTGGTCGAGCGTGCGGCTCACCTGGCGCGCGTTGCGCGCGACTTCCGACATCCCCTTCTTGTGATTGTCGAGTTCCTCGAGCGTCATCATCGGCAGATAGACGTCGTGTTCCTCGAAGCGGAAGAGGCTGCTCGGATCGTGCATCAGCACGTTCGTATCGAGCACGAACAGTTTCTGGATCTCGGCCTCGGCGGACTTGCGGCCGCGCGACTTCGGCGCCTTGCCGGTCGCGGCGGCTGCGGTGGGCGAAGCGGCCGCGGCCGGCTGCGGCACCGCCGGCTTCTCGGCGCGTGCGAGCGGCGCGGCGGGTTGCGTGGCGGGTGGCACGGCCTCGGCGGGCACGGCCTGCAGCAGCGCGGCGGTCTGTTTCGTCCTGCGGCCGCGCGCGGGAGCGGGCGCGGCGTCCTGAGCCGAAGCGGATGCGACCGCGTTGACCGCCCGAAGCGGGGCGGCGACATTCGCGGCGGGTGCCATTGGCTGGGCCACGTTCGCCGGGCCGTAATCGCCGGCGGCAGCGGTGGCGGACAGGTCCCCTTCGGCGGATTTCTTCGCGGCTTTCGCGGGTCGCGCTTTCGCCTTGTATTCGTCGGGCGGCAGCAGGCTGCCGAGCTTGCTGGGGGGGGTAGGCAAAGGCATGGTGTCCCTCGGGAGGAATCGTATCGCTTGGGATGCGCCGCTGATCGCATCCTGCAACGCTCGTGGCATGCAGTTTGCGCGCGGTGGCGCACGGGAATGTCGAAGTGCCGGTTCGCCTAAATGTCGATCAGCTCCTTGATGCGGTGAGTGGCCGGCTCGCATGCCGGCGCGCGAACATAAAAAAAGCCGCTACCCCGTCGACCGGGACAAGCGGCTCGGCTTCTATGATCATCGCGCTGCGCGTCACAGGCCGGACAGCATCGCAACGACTCCCGGCGCAGCTACGAGAAAAATGGGGCGAACAGGCATTCATTGCGGCCCAATATAGCGCGGGTCAAAGCGCTTGTACAGCACTTAGCACGTCGTCGACATGGCCCGGCACTTTCACGCCGCGCCATGCCTGACGGAGCACGCCGTGAGCGTCGATCAGGAACGTCGAGCGCTCGATACCGCGCACTTCCTTGCCATACATTTTCTTCATTTTGATGACATCGAACAGCGCGCACAGCGCTTCGTCGCCATCGGAGACCAGCGGGAACGGCAGCTCGAGCTTCGCCTTGAAATTGTCGTGCGAGCGCAGGCTGTCGCGCGACACGCCGACGATTTCCGCACCGGCCTGCTTGAACTTCGGATACAGCTCGCGGAATTGCAGCCCTTCGGTCGTGCAGCCGGGCGTGTTGTCCTTCGGATAGAAATACAGCACGAGCTTCGTGCCGCGCAGCGCGGCCAGCGAGAACTCGCCGCCCGTGGCGGGCGCGGTGAAATCGGGAACCTGGCGGTCTACTTCGACGGACACGTGACTCTCCTGACGGGTGGGCGGCGCGGCGGATGACGCGCGCCGGGGGAAGGCGGGAGCGCGCGGCGTCGCGCGCGCATGCTCAGTCGGGCTGGACGATCAGTTCGCCCGAACGGCCCGGGATCTCGCCCCAGGTGACAGGGTACGATGGCAGCGTGTCGCGGTCCAGCGTCGCCGCGTAGTCGCCCATGGTAGCGAACGTATGACCCTGTGCGCGCCAGCCCGCGAGCAACTGCTCGAACACCGGCGCGAGCTTCTGGCCTTCGAGTTCCGCGTGCAGCGTGAAGACCTGGTCGTGCGGATTCGTCTCGGTGAACTTCAGCAGATGCGTGGCGACGTTGTGCGTGTCGATGCCGTCGACGCCGAGCACTTCGTCGAGCGTCGGCAGCGTCGTCGGCATCTGCACGTGCGCGAGCGTTCTGCCGCGAACGACCGGCAGATACGGCCCGTGCCCGCGGCCGTCGGATGCATAGCGCATGCCCCATGCGTCGATCTGCTCGAACGCGGCCTCGTTCATCTGCCAGCCGGCTGCGCCGTGCGTGGCGGGCGGCGCGCCGAACACCTCGACGAAGCGCGCATGGCTCTTGCCCATCTCGCGCGCGGTCCAGTCGCGGTCGCGCTGGCGGACGTTGTCCTGCCAGAGCACGTGATCCCACGTGTGGATCCCGCATTCGAAGCCGGCCTCGTGGATCGCACGCATGTCGGCGACCGCGCGGCGGCCGATGTCGGGGCCGGGCAGCAGCACACCGTACATCAGCTGCTTCACGCCGTAATGCTCGACGACGGACGTGCGCGACACCTTCTTCAGGAAGCCCGGCCGGAACACGCGCCGCAGCGCCCAGCCGGTGTGATCCGGACCGAGGCTGAACAGAAAGGTCGCGCGCGCGTTGAAGCGATCGAAGATGCGCGCGAGGTTCGGCACGCCTTCGCGCGTGCCGCGCAGCGTGTCGACGTCGATCTTGAGGACGATGCGTGCCAAGCGTGTGCCTTCCGTCTCGTCAGCCTTGCTGCTGCTCGACGAGCGCGCGCGCCTCGCCGACGTGGCCGCGGTACGCCTCGAAGATCTTGCGCAGTGCGTCGTCGAACGTCGAGCCCGGCGCCCAGCCGAGCTCCTGCATCGTGTTGTCGATCTTCGGCACGCGGTTCTGCACGTCCTGATAGCCGTTGCCGTAGTACGCGCCCGACGTCGTCTCGACGAGCTGCACCTGCTTGGCCGACTCCGCGTACTCGGGGTACTCGGCCGCGAGTTCGAGCATCTTGTGCGCGAGTTCGCGCACCGAGAAGTTGTTCTTCGGATTCCCGATGTTGTAGATCTTGCCCGTCGCGATGCCGTTCGGGTTCTCGATGATCTTCATCAGCGCGCTGATGCCGTCGTCGATGTCGGTGAACGCGCGCTTCTGCGAGCCGCCGTCGACGAGGCTGATGTTCTCGCCGCGCACGATGTGCCCGAGGAACTGCGTGACGACGCGCGAGCTGCCTTCCTTCGGCGTGTAGATCGAGTCGAGGCCCGGGCCGATCCAGTTGAACGGGCGGAACAACGTGAAGTTCAGGCCTTCCATGCCGTAGCCCCAGATCACGCGGTCCATCAACTGCTTCGAGCACGCGTAGATCCAGCGCGGCTTGTTGATCGGGCCGTAGGTGAGGGCGGACGCGTCCGGGTCGAACTGCTCGTCCGCGCACATCCCGTAGACTTCGGACGTCGACGGGAACACCAGGTGCTTGCCGTACTTGACGGCCGAGCGCACGATCGGCAGGTTCGCCTCGAAGTCGAGCTCGAACACGCGCAGCGGCTGCTTCACGTAGGTGGCGGGCGTCGCGATCGCGACGAGCGGCAGGATCACGTCGCACTTCTTCACGTGATACTCGACCCACTCCTTGTTGATCGTGATGTCGCCTTCGAAGAAGTGCATCCGCTCGTGCTCGACGAGGTCCCCGAGCCGATCGGTCTGCATGTCCATGCCGAACACTTCCCAATCGGTGGTTTCAAGAATGCGTTTCGACAGGTGATGGCCGATGAAGCCGTTCACACCGAGGATCAGGACTTTTTTAGCTTTCATGAATGACGGGAAGATTGAGTGAGCTGCGCGAACGCGGCGGGCGACACGACGGTTTCTTCGCCGTCGCGCGGCTGCCGCAGTTCGAGAATGGAGATGGCGCGGCCGTCGCCGCAGACGCCGAGTAGCGCATTATCGCTTACCGCGAGGCCCGGCGGCAAATCCGCCGCGGCGCGCGCGGCCGCGCTGCCCGGCGCCGCGAGCCGCGCGCGCGCGACGATGAAGCGCACGCCGTCGAGGTCGGTGAACGCGCCCGGATAAGGGGGCGCGACCGCGCGGATCAGGTTGTACACGTGGGCCGCCGGCTGCGTCCAGTCGATCCGGCCGTCCTCCGGCTTGCGGCCGCCGTAGTAGCTGCCGGCCGCGAGATCGTTCGGCAGGTGCGGCGCGTCGCCCGCGAGCAGCGCGGGCAGCGCGCGCCACAGCGTCTGCTCGGCCGCGACCGTGACCTTGTCGAACACCTGCGCGGCCGTGTCGTCCGGCAGGATCGGCACTGCGGTCTGGCCGACGATCGCGCCCGCGTCGGGCTTCGCGGCCATCTCGTGCAGCGTCGCGCCGGTCTCGGTCTCGCCCTTCAGCACCGCCCAGTTCGTCGGCACGCGGCCGCGATACTTCGGCAGCAGCGATCCGTGCACGTTGTACGCGCCGCGCGGCGCGAGCGCGAGCAGGTCGACCGGCAGCATGTGCCGGTAGTAGAACGAGAAAATGAAATCGGGCTTCGCGTCGGCGACCGCGCGTCGCGCGTCGTCGCTCGCCGGGTCGGCCGGCGTGATGACCGGAATGCCGTGCTCGGCCGCGACCGATGCGACGCTGCCGAACCAGATGTTCTCGCTCGGATTGTCCTCGTGCGTGACGACGAGCGCGACGTCGACGCCGCGCGCGAGCAGCACCTGCAGGCAGCGCACGCCGACGTTGTGATATGCGAAGACGACGGCGCGCGGCTTCATCGCGACACCTCCTGACTGGCGGGTAGCGTGACGCCGGGCGCGCCGTTGCGTTGCTCGAGCACCATGTGGATCAGGTAGCGCGGCCGCGCGCGCACCTGCTGGTAGATGCGGCCGATGTACTCGCCGAGCAGCCCGAGCGCGAAGATGATCACGCCGAGCAGGAAGAACGTGATCGCGAACAGCGTGAACACGCCCTGGACTTCCGCGCCGACGATGAAGCGCCGCACGAGCAGCAGCACGAAGAGCGCCGCGGAGCCGCCCGACAGGATCACGCCGATGAACGACAGCCACTGCAGCGGCACGACCGAGAAGCCGGTCACGAGATCGAAGTTCAGGCGGATCAGGCTGTACAGCGAATACTTCGATTCGCCGGCGAAGCGCTCCTCGTGCGCGACCTCGATCTCGGTCGGGTTCTGCGCGAACGTGTACGCGAGCGCCGGGATGAACGTGTTCACTTCGCCGCACTGGTTGATCGTGTCGATGATGCGGCGGTCGTACGCGCGCAGCATGCAGCCCTGGTCGGTCATCTTGATCCGCGTGATGCGCTCGCGCAGCCGGTTCATCGCCATCGACGCCTTGCGTCGCCACAGACTGTCCTGCCGCTGCTTGCGGATCGAGCCGACGTAGTCGTAGCCCTCGCGCATCTTGTCGATCAGCTTGCCGATTTCCTCGGGCGGGTTCTGCAGGTCCGCGTCGAGCGTGATCACGATCTTGCCGCGCGATTGCTCGAAGCCCGCGAGGATCGCCATGTGCTGACCGTAATTGCCGTTCAGCAGCACGATGCGGGTCGTGTCCGGACGCGCGCGGAACTGGTCGGCGAGCATCGCGGCCGAGCGGTCGCGGCTGCCGTCGTTGATCAGGATCACTTCGTACGACGTACCGAGCGCGTCGAGCGCCGGGTAGAGCCGCGAAAAGAGCGCGGCGAGACCGTCTTCCTCGTTGTACACGGGGATGACGATCGAGACTTCCGGCAGTCCGGCGTCCGGGCGCCGGCCGTCCGGATTCCCGTCGCGTGATTCAATGTGACTCATGTCCGGTTATTTTCCGTATTGTTCGCAAATCTGATTGGTGGCGTCGACCACGCGCGCGACGTCGTGTTCCGTCATCTGCGTGAAGAGCGGCAGCGTGACCGTCGACGCGCCGTACCGCTCCGCGTGCGGGAACATGCCCTCCCTGAAGCCGAGCGCGCGGTACAGCGAGAACAGATGGATCGCCGGGTAGTGAACGCCGGTGCCGATCCCGTGCTCCTTCATCCGCGCCATGAATTCGCCGCGCGTGATCGACAGCGCGTCGAGCGGCAGCGTGATCTGGAACATGTGCCAGTTGCCGTGCTCGAAGTCCGCGACCGGCAGCCCGATTCCGCGCTTCACGGCCGCGCCGCCATCGAACGCCGCGAAATATGCGCGCGCGAGCGCGCGGCGCGTGTCGGTAAAGCGCGCGAGATGCGGCAACTGGCCGAGGCCGACGCGCGCGGCGACGTCGGTCAGGTTGAACTTGCCGCCGAGCACGTCGCAGTCCATCCCGTCGAAGCCGGTGCGCGTGATCCCCTGCAGCCGGTATTTCTGCGCGAGGGTCGCCTCGTCCTCGTCGTTCAGCACGAGCGCGCCGCCCTCGATCGACGTCAGGTTCTTGTTCGCGTGGAAGCTGAACGACACCAGATCGCCGATCGCGCCGATCCGCTTGCCGCGCCACGTCGAGCCGAGCGCCTGCGCGGCGTCCTCGATCACGCGCAGCTTGTGCGCGTGCGCGATCGCGTACAGGCGGTCCATGTCGACCGGCAGCCCGGCCAGATACACGGGGATGATCGCCTTCGTGCGCGGCGTGATCGCGCGCTCGACGAGCTCGAGGTCGATGTTGCGCGTGAGCGGATCGATGTCGACGAACACGGGCGTCGCGCCGGTCTCGAGAATCACGTTGCTCGTCGAGACCCACGACGCGGGCGTCGTGATCACCTCGTCGCCGGGGCCGACGCCCGCGATGCGCAGCCCGATCTCGAGCGTGCAGGTGCCCGAGTTGAACGTGCGCACCGGGCGCCCGCCGAAGTACTCGGACAGCGCGGCCTCGAAGCGCTGGTTCTGCGGGCCGGTGGTGATCCAGCCGGAGCGCAGCACCTCGGCGACGCCCTGAATGGTGTCCTCGTCGATCTCGGGGCGGACGAAAGGCAGGAACGGAACGGCAGTCTGGCTCATGAACGCTTGGCTCGTAATGGCGTGTAATGAAAGGGTCGGACGACGCGCTCGAAACCGGCATTAAAACACCGGATGGCGCGTTCGCACCGGACTTTTTGTAGGCGGACGCTTAACAGTGGCGGCTCGCCGGCGGCGGCCGGGCGGTGCGCGCCGGCTCAGCTGCGCGCGAGCACGTACACGCCGATCAGGATGATCCCGATCCCGACGAGCCGCTGCACCGACAGCACCTCGCCGAACAGGTACCACGCGGCGAACGCGTTGACGACGTAGCCGAGCGACAGCATCGGGTACGCGATCGACACGTCGACGCGCGACAGCCCGACGATCCACACGACGACGCTCAGCACGTAGCAGCCGAGGCCGCCGATGATCGGGAGCTGGGTCGCGATCTTCAGGCCGACGGGCACAATGTTCGCACGGGTGAAATCGAAGTGTCCAACGGCGTTGACGCCGGCCTTCAGCAGCAGTTGCGCGCATGCGTTCAGCATGACGCCGGTGATGATGCAGACGAACGAGATCGGGTTCACGGCAATGACGGTCCTCAGGATTGCGGCGCCGCTTGCGACTGCGGCGGCTGCGACGGTTGTTGCGGCTGTTGTTGCGGCGGTTGTGGCGATTGCGGTTTCTCGACGATCACGCGGCGGTTGTCGCGCGCGACCATCCGCATCGGCACGCCGGCCGCGGACAGCTTCGCGTAGTTGTCCGGCGACATGACCGCGAGCGCGTAGCGGTCGGCTTCCCAGCGCGGGATCCATGCGTCGATCGTCGGAATCCACTTGTTCGGCTCGACCGAGATGCCGAACGAGAGTTCGTCCTTGCGCTGGACCATGATCGTCGTGTGGCCGACGTAGAACGGCAGCGTGTGGTCGAGCACGTCGACCCCATAGAACGGCGTGTCGGGCGGCAGCTTCGCGAACTCCGCGCGCACCGCGGGCGCGAGCAGCGCGCCGGAGCTGTAGCGGCCGAACTCGTCGTGGCCGGTGCCGGCGATCGTGCCGAGCAGCAGCCACGCGGCGCCGAACGTCGCCGCGACGGCCGAAAGCCCCGAAAGCCCCGACAGGCCCGCGCGGCCGTGGCGGATCAGCCACAGTGCGGCGAGCGTCAGCGCGAACGCGACCGCGATGCCCGCGTAGACCCAGACCGCGAACGCGCGGTACTGCGCGTTCGGCGTGCGCGCGTCGCCGACGAAGAACAGCGCGATCGCGCCGAGCGCCGCGACGACGAGGAACACGAGATAGCCGACCAGATGGCGGCGGTAGCGATCGGCGCCGACGAGCGGCAGATACGCGCCGATCATGAGCGCGAGCGCGGGCGCGACGGGCAGCACGTACGACAGCAGCTTCGAATGCGACACGCTGAAGAACAGGAAGATGAACGCGGTCCAGATCAGCAGCACGAGCATCGGCGCGAAGCCGTTCGGCTGGCGCGGCATCCGCGCCGCGTGGCGCAGGCTCTGCCACGCGACCGACAGCCACGGCAGGAAGCCGATCAGCAGCACCGGCACGAAGTAGTAGAACGGGCCGGGGCGGTTCTGCTCCGGGGTCAGATACCGGCGGAATTGCTGGACGATGAAGAAAAAGTTGAAGAATTCCGGGTTGCGCTGCTGGACGAGCACGAACCACGGCGTCGCGATCGCGAAGAAGATCACGAGGCCGCTCGCGAGGTACAGGCGCTTCCACAGCGCCCAGTCGCGCGCGATCGCCGTATAGAGCACGAGTACGGCGCCGGGCAGGATCAGCCCGACGAGCCCCTTCGACAGCACCGCGAGCGCCATCGACGCCCAGCACGCCCACATCCAGCCGCGCACGGCGGCGGGGCGCAGGCCGGGCCGCTGCGCGAGCAGCAGCGAGCACAGCGTGATGGCCATCCACAGCGACAGGCCCATGTCGAGCGTGTTGAAGTGGCCCATCAGGTTCCAGTACGGCGAGCACGCGAGCACGACGGCCGCGAGGAAGCCGGCGAGCGGCGTGAACAGGCGCGCGCCGGTGTAGCCGACGAGCAGCACGCCGGCGAAGCTCGCGACGGCGGTGTACAGGCGCGCCTGCCACTCGCCGATGCCGAACCACGCGAACGTGAGCGCGTTGAGCCAGGTCTGCAGCGGCGGCTTCTCGAAATACTTGTAGCCGTTGTAGCGCGGCGTGATCCAGTCGCCGGTCACGAACATCTCGCGCGCCATTTCCGCGTAGCGACCTTCGTCGCTCGGGATCAGGTGGCGCCAGCCGAGCGGCACGAACCAGACCACGGCGAGCGCGACGACGAGCAGGACGAGCGCGGTGCGATTGAGCGGTAGCCTCGACGGCGTATCGTTCATGGATGTAATCAGCCTGTTGGTAGTGTTGGTTGAGCTGACGGCGGCGGCGAGGAAGAGGCCGGCGCGCCGGCCCGGGACGGATGTCCCGGACGCGGAAGTGTCGCGCATCCGCGATTAACGTTCTATTAAGAGCGCGGCGGCGACCTTGCGGCCCTCGGCCATCAGGATGTTGTACGTGCGGCACGCGGCCTGGAAATCCATCGTCTCGACGCCGATCCGCTGCGCGGCGAGCTTCGCGGTGAGCCGCGGGTGCGGAAAGCGCAGCCGCGCGCCGCTGCCGAAGATCACGACTTCCGGCGCCGGGCCGAGCAGCATCTCGAAGTGCTCGGCCGCGAGCGCGTCGAACGACGCGACCGGCCACGCGATGACCGCATCCGGCAGCACGATGACGCTCTGTTCGTGGCGTTCGAGGTTGATCTCGACGTAATCGGGGCCGTAGCCGGTGACGGTGTTGAGTGCGCCGCTTGTATCCTGGTGAAGTTTCAAGGCTGGGGTTCCGGGTTCCGAAAGGAATGGTGCATTGCGAAAGTCGGCCAAAATCCGCTAAATTATAACTTTTTAGCCGCTCCCGGGCGGCGCCCCGCGTCGCGCGCCGCCACAAGCCGTGCCCGGCCGCCGTTTTCGTCCAGCCTAGACAGCGCGCAACAGACCGGCCGCTCTCCAGTTTTGATTCCCGCCCCCCAGCCGTGCCAGGCATTACCAGGAACCGTTTCGCCGTGAAACCGATTCAGAAGTCGAACAAGCTGCTCAACGTCTGCTACGACATCCGTGGCCCGGTGCTCGAGCACGCGAAACGCCTCGAGGACGAAGGCCACCGGATCATCAAGCTGAACATCGGCAACCTCGCGCCGTTCGGTTTCGACGCGCCCGACGAAATCATCCAGGACATGATCCGCAACCTGCCGACGTCGTCCGGCTACTCGGATTCGAAGGGGGTGTTCTCGGCGCGCAAGGCGGTGATGCACTACACGCAGGAGAAGGGTGTCACGGGCGTCGGGCTCGACGACATCTACATCGGCAACGGCGCGTCCGAGCTGATCGTGATGGCCACGCAGGCGCTGCTGAACGACGGCGACGAGGTGCTGCTGCCCGCGCCCGACTATCCGCTGTGGACGGCCGCGGTGAGCCTGTCCGGCGGCACGCCGGTGCATTACATCTGCGACGAGCAGAACGCGTGGATGCCCGACCTCGACGACATCCGCCGCAAGATCACGCCGAACACGAAGGCGATCGTCGTGATCAACCCGAACAACCCGACGGGCGCGCTTTATTCCGACGAATTGCTGCTCGAGCTGCTCGCGATCGCGCGCCAGTACGGGCTGATCGTGTTCGCGGACGAGGTGTACGACAAGATCGTCTACGACGGCAAGACGCACACGTCGATGGGCGCGCTCGCGGAGGACGTGATCACCGTCACGTTCAACAGCCTGTCGAAGAGCTATCGTTCGTGCGGCTACCGCGCCGGCTGGATGGCGGTGTCGGGGCTCGGCGGCGAGAACCGCGCGCGCGCGAAGGATTATCTGGAAGGGCTCGGCATCCTGTCGTCGATGCGGCTCTGCGCGAACGTGCCCGGGCAGTTCGCGATCCAGACCGCGCTCGGCGGCTACCAGAGCATCAACGAGCTGATCATGCCGTCGGGACGCCTGTTCAAGCAGCGCGACATCGCGTACGACATGCTGACGTCGATTCCGGGCGTGTCGTGCGTGAAGCCGGAGGCGGCGCTCTACATGTTCCCGCGCCTCGATCCGAAGCTCTATCCGATCGAGAACGACCAGCAGTTCATTCTCGAGCTGCTGCTCGAGGAGCGCGTGCTGCTCGTGCAGGGCACGGGCTTCAACTGGCCGACGCCGGACCATTTCCGCGTCGTCTTCCTGCCGAACGTCGACGATCTCACCGATTCGATCAACCGGATCGCGCGCTTCCTCGACGGCTACCGGAAGCGCCATTCGGTCTGAGCCGCGTGCGGCTCAGGCTGCGCGCCGGACCTCACCCTTTTTCAATCTAAAGATCACACGCAGCATGGAACCGATCAAAGTTGGCCTGTTGGGCTTCGGCACCGTCGGTAGCGGCACCTTCACGGTGCTGCGCCGCAACCAGGAAGAAATCAAGCGCCGCGCGGGGCGCGGCATCGAGATCTCGCGGATCGCGGTGCGCAACCCGGCGAAAGCGACCGCCGCGCTCGGCGGCGACGCCGGCGGCGCGTCGATCACCGACGACTTCAATGCCGTCGTCGACGATCCGTCGATCTCGATCGTCGCCGAGATGATCGGCGGCACCGGCATCGCGCGCGAACTCGTGCTGCGCGCGATCAGGAACGGCAAGCACGTGGTGACCGCGAACAAGGCGCTGCTCGCGGTGCACGGCACCGAGATTTTCGAGGCCGCGCGCGAGAAGGACGTGATGGTCGCGTTCGAGGCGGCCGTCGCCGGCGGCATCCCGATCATCAAGGCGCTGCGCGAAGGGCTGACCGCGAACCGCATTCAGTACATCGCCGGCATCATCAACGGCACGACGAACTACATCCTGTCGGAAATGCGCGACCGCGGGCTCGACTTCGCGACCGCGCTGAAGGCCGCGCAGGAACTCGGGTACGCGGAAGCCGACCCGACGTTCGACATCGAGGGCGTCGACGCCGCGCACAAGGCGACGATCATGAGCGCGATCGCGTTCGGCGTGCCGGTGCAGTTCGACCGCGCGTACGTCGAGGGGATCAGCAAGCTCGATGCGACCGACCTGCGTTACGCGGAAGAGCTCGGATACCGGATCAAGCTGCTCGGCATCACACGCCGCACCGATCGCGGGATCGAGCTGCGCGTGCATCCGACGCTGATTCCGGAGAAGCGCCTGCTCGCGAACGTCGAGGGCGCGATGAACGCGGTCGTCGTGCACGGCGACGCGGTCGGCACGACGCTCTACTACGGCAAGGGCGCGGGCGCGGAGCCGACCGCGTCGGCGGTCGTCGCGGATCTCGTCGACGTCACGCGCCTGCATACCGCCGACCCCGAGCATCGCGTGCCGCATCTCGCGTTCCAGCCGGACAGCCTGTCGAACACGCCGATTCTGCCGATCGAAGAGGTGACGAGCGGTTATTACCTGCGCCTGCGCGTGGCCGACGAAACCGGCGTGCTCGCGGACATCACGCACATCCTCGCCGATTCCGGCATCTCGATCGACGCGCTGCTGCAGAAGGAATCGGAGCAGATCGCCAACGCGAACGGCGAAACCGACGTGATCATCATCACGCACGAGACGCTGGAGAAGAACGTGAACGCGGCGATCGCGCGGATCGAGGGACTTTCGACGGTCGTATCGAAGGTGACGAAGCTGCGCATGGAAGCGCTGAACTGATCTGAGGCCCGCGACATGAACTACATCTCCACGCGCGGCGCCGGCATCGGCGAGCGCCACACGTTCTCCGACATCCTGCTCGGCGGTCTCGCGAAGGACGGCGGGCTTTACCTGCCGGCCGAGTACCCGACGGTGTCCGCCGACGAGCTCGCGCGCTGGCGCGCGCTGCCGTACGCGGATCTCGCGTTCGAGGTGCTGTCGAAGTTCTGCGACGACATTCCGGCCGACGACCTGCGCGCGCTCACGCGCCGCACGTACACGGCCGACGTGTACCGCAACGCGCGCCACGGCGAGAACGCGTCCGACATCACGCCGCTGAAAACGCTCGGCACCGAGAACGGCGTGACGATCTCGCTGCTCGAGCTGTCGAACGGCCCGACGCTCGCGTTCAAGGACATGGCGATGCAGCTGCTCGGCAACCTGTTCGAGTACACGCTCGCGAAGCACGGGCAAACGCTGAACATCCTCGGCGCGACGTCCGGCGACACCGGTAGCGCGGCCGAATACGCGATGCGCGGCAAGGCCGGCGTGCGCGTGTTCATGCTGTCGCCGCACCAGAAGATGAGCGCGTTCCAGAGCGCGCAGATGTACAGCCTGCAGGACCCGAACATCTTCAACCTCGCGGTCGAGGGCGTGTTCGACGACTGTCAGGACATCGTGAAGGCGGTGTCGAACGATCACGCGTTCAAGGCACGCCAGAAGATCGGCACGGTCAACTCGATCAACTGGGCGCGCGTCGTCGCGCAGGTCGTCTACTACTTCAAGGGCTATTTCGCGGCGACGAAGACCAACGATGAGCGCGTGTCGTTCACGGTGCCGTCGGGCAACTTCGGCAACGTCTGCGCGGGTCACATCGCGCGGATGATGGGGCTGCCGATCGCGAAGCTCGTCGTCGCGACGAACGAGAACGACGTGCTCGACGAGTTCTTCCGCACCGGCGCCTATCGCGTGCGTACCGCGGAGAACACGTATCACACGAGCAGCCCGAGCATGGATATCTCGAAGGCGTCGAACTTCGAGCGCTTCGTGTTCGACCTGCTCGGCCGCGATCCGGCGCGCGTGATGCAGCTGTTCCGCGACGTCGAGGAGAAGGGCGGCTTCGATCTCGCGGCGAGCGGCGACTTCGCGCGCGTCGCCGAGTTCGGCTTCGTGTCGGGCCGCAGCGATCACGCGGACCGTCTCGCGACGATCCGCGACGTGTATGCGCGCTACGGCGCGATGATCGACACGCATACGGCGGACGGCCTGAAGGTCGCGCGCGAGCATCTCGATGCGGGCGTGCCGATGGTCGTGCTCGAGACCGCGCAGCCGATCAAGTTCGGCGAGACGATTCGCGAGGCGCTCGATCGCGAGGCCGAGCGCCCGGCCGCGTTCGACGGGATCGAGGCGCTGCCGCAGCGCTTCGAGGTCGTGAAGGCCGATGCGCAGCCGGTGAAGGATTTCATCGCCGCGCATACCGGGCTTTGACGCGGGGCCGGGCGCCGCAGCCCGGCTCGTCGACGAATGAAGCCGATTGAAATCCCGGGCCTGAGCGCGCGCACCGTCGCACTCGCGTGCGCGATCGGGCTCGCGGTCGCGCTCGGCGTCGGCCGCTTCGCGTTCACGCCGCTGCTGCCGCTGATGCTCGCCGACGGCTCGGTTGGCCTGCGCGCCGGCGGCTGGCTCGCGTCCGCGAATTACGCCGGCTACTTCATCGGCGCGATGAGTTGCGCGCGGTTCAGCATCGAGCCCGCGCGGATGGTCCGCTTCGGGCTCGTGGCGACGGTGCTGCTGACCGCGCTGATGGGCGTCGGGCATGCGCTGCCGCTGTGGCTTGCCGCGCGGTTCGTCGCGGGCGTCGTCAGCGCGTGGACGTTCGTGTTCGTGTCGCAGTGGGGGCTGCGGCGGCTTGCGGCGCTGCATGCGCCCGCGTGGGGCGGCGTGATCTATACCGGGCCGGGCGTCGGGATCGTGCTGACCGGGCTCGCGGGGCGCGTGCTCGCCGGGCATCGCGCGGAGATCGGCTGGCTCGGGTTCGCGCTGCTGGCGGCCGGGCTGTCGGCGGCGATCTGGCGCTCGTTCGGGGCCGGCGAGCCGGGCCGCGCGAGCGCAATGCCGGTGCAGACGGCAGAGCGTCGCGCGGCCGGGCAGCCGGAATCGGAACTGGAGCCGGAGCCGGAGTCGACCGCGGGCGCCGCGAAGGTCGCCGCGCTCGTCGTCTGCTACGCGATGCCGGGCTTCGGCTACATCATCACAGCGACGTTCCTGCCGGTGATCGCGCGCGCGGCACTGCCGGCCGGGTCGCCGTGGCCGGACCTGTTCTGGCCGATGTTCGGCGCGGCGCTGATGCCGGGCGTGCTCGTGGCCGCGCGTTTGCCCGCGCACTGGGACAACCGGATGCTGCTCGCCGGCGGCTGCGCGATGCAGGCGATCGGCATCGTCACGGGCATCGTGTGGCCGACCGCGGCCGGTTTCGCGATCGGCAGCGTGCTGATCGGGCTGCCGTTCACCGCGATCACGCTGTTCGCGCTGCGCGAGGCGCGCCGGCTGCACGGCGAACGCGCGGCGGGGCTGATGGGCTATCTGACCGCGTCGTACGGGGTCGGGCAGATCGCGGGGCCGCTCGTCGCCGCGCCGCTTGCCGCGCATACCGGGTCGTTTACGCCGGCGCTGTGGCTGGCCGTCGCGGCGCTGATCGCGGGGGCGGCGGGGTTCGTCGTTCTCGCGCGGCAGGCGGGGCGGCGCTGACGCCGCCCTCCAGGGTCTGATCATCTGCGTGCCGGGTAAAGCCGCTAGAATGATGCCTTTCCCGTGCGAAGCGGGGGTTCGCGCCGCGCGGATGCCGCGGCCGGGCGCCCGCCCGAATTCCCGATGACGACTCCGGACTACCGCTTCTGCCCGCGCTGCGCGCAACTACTGATCGAGCGCACCGACCCCGCCGAGGACGGCGGCCGTATCCGCCAGGCGTGCCCCGATGCCGCGTGCGGCTTCGTCCACTGGAACAATCCGCTGCCGGTCGTCGCGGCGATCGTCGAGTACGGCGACAAGATCCTGCTCGCGCGCAACGCCGCGTGGCCCGAAGGGATGTTCGCGCTGATCACCGGCTTTCTCGAGCACGGCGAGACGCCGGAGCAGGGGATCGCGCGCGAGGTCCTCGAAGAGACCGGCCTCGCGGCCGACCACGTCGCGCTCGTCGGCGTCTACGAATTCATCCGCAAGAACGAACTGATCATCGCGTATCACGTGCGCGCGTCCGGCACCGTCACGCTGTCGCCGGAGCTGCTCGAATACCGGCTCGTCGATCCGCCGAAGCTGCGCCCGTGGCGCGCCGGCACCGGCTACGCGCTCGCCGACTGGATGCGCGCGCGCGGCCTCGACTTCGAGTTCGTCGACCGGGCGGGGCAATGACGCCCGCGCTTGCCCGCGCGTCCCGCATCGCACACTGACAGCACACCGACCGAACCGCCTCGACCTTCATCGCCATGTCCGACAAGCCGCAGCCGCGCGCACGTGACGCGTATCCGCATTTCCTGACGATCACGACCCGCTGGATGGACAACGACATGTACGGGCACGTGAACAATGTCGTCTACTACAGCTACTTCGACACGGTCGTCAACGAGTACCTGATCCGCGCCGGCGTGCTCGACGTCGAGCACGGCCGGACGATCGGGCTCGTCGTCGAGACGCAGTGCAACTACCTCGCGTCGCTCGCGTTTCCGCAGCAAGTCGAAGCGGGGCTGCGCGTCGCGAAGCTCGGCTCGTCGAGCGTGCGCTACGAGATCGGCCTGTTCGCGGCCGGCGACGCGGCGCCCGCCGCGCAGGGACACTTCGTGCACGTGTATGTCGATCGCGACACGCGGCGGCCGGTGCCGCTGCCCGAGCCGCTGCGCGCGGCACTGACGGCGCTCGCCGTCTGAGCGGAGCGCGCGCGTGGCGCAGATGCTCGTCGTCGACGTCTTCAACGGCGTCAGCTACGGACTGCTGTTGTTCATGTTGTCGGCGGGCCTCACGCTGATCTTCAGCGTGCAGGGCGTGCTGAACTTCGCGCACGCGAGCTTCTACATGCTCGGCGCGTACGCCGGGTATGTAATCGCCGCGCATCTCGGCTACTGGGCCGCGCTCGTGCTCGCGCCGCTTGCGGTCGGCCTCGCCGGCGCCGGCTGCGAGCGCTGGCTGCTGCGCCGCGTGCAGGCGCGCGGCCACACGAGCGAATTGCTGCTGACGTTCGGCCTCGCCTATCTGATCGCCGAAGGCGCGAAGCTCGTCTGGGGGCTCGCGCCGTTGCCCGCGCCGGTGCCGGCTTTTTTCGACGGCGCGCCGGCGACCTGGCTCGGCGTCGCGGTGCCGCGCTATCGGCTGTTCATGATGGGGATGTCGGTCGCGATGCTCGTCGCGCTGGCGGCGCTGCTGCGCACGTCGCGCGCCGGGCTCGTCGTGCGCGCGGCGCTCACGCATCGTGCGGCGGTCGAGGCGCTCGGCTACGACGTGTCGCGGCTGATGACCGGCCTGTTCGGGGTGGGCACCGCGCTCGCGGCGGCGGCCGGCGTGATCGGCGCGCCGCTCGCGGTGATCGAGCCGGCGATGGCCGAGACGGTTGGCTCGGTCGTGTTCGCGATCGTCGTGATCGGCGGGCTCGGTTCGCTCGGCGGCGCGCTCGTCGCGTCGCTCGCGGTCGGCTGCGCGCAGACGTTCGCGGCCGCGAGCAGCGTGTCGCTGCGCGACGTCGCGCTGTGGCTCGGCGTCGTGCCGCCCGAAGGCGCGGCCGCGCTGTCGCTGTCGCAACTCGCGCCGCTCGTTCCGTATCTGCTGCTCGTCGCCGTGCTCGTCGCGCGGCCGCGCGGGCTGTTCGGCGAACGCAGCGATGCATAGCGCGACGTCCGCGCCGCTCGCGAGCCTCGCGCGCTGGACGGCGTTCGCCGGCTGCCTCGCGCTGCCCGCGTGGCTGTGGCCGCACGGCGCGATGCTCGCGTATCTCGCGCAGACCGCGGCGCTCGTCGTGCTCGCGCTGTCGTACAACCTGCAGCTCGGCACCTGCGGGCTGCTGTCGTTCGGGCATGCCGCGTTCGCGGGCCTCGGCGCGTTCGCGGCCGCGCACTGGTTCAACCGCTACGGCTGCCCGTTGCCGCTGTTGCCGCTCGTCGGCGGCGTCGCCGGCGCGGGCTTCGGGCTGTTGTTCGGTGCGCTGGCGACGCGCCGCTCGGGCACCGCGTTCGCGATGATCACGCTCGGGCTCGGCGAGTGCGTCGCGGCCGCCGCGTGGAGCATGCCCGACTGGTTCGGCGGAATCGGCGGGCTGTCGATCGACCGCACGCAGGGCATGCAGTGGGGCGGCGGGCCGTTCGGTGCGCAATTCGGTGCGCAATTCGGCTCGCCCGCGCACGCGTATGCGCTGATCGCCGCATGGTGCTTCGCGTCCGCGCTCGCGATGCGCGCGCTGACGCGCACGCCGCTCGCGCGCCTCGCGAACGCGGTCCGCGACAATCCCGCGCGCGTCGCCGCGCTCGGCACCGCGCCGCGCACGGTGCGGCTCGCGATGGTCGTCTGCGCGTCGTTTTTCGCGGGCGTCGCGGGCACGCTGACGCTGATCGACGTCGAGATCGCGACCGCCGACAGCGTCGGGATGGCGCGCTCGGCGACGGTGCTGATCGCGGCGGTGATCGGCGGCACCGCGTCGTTCTTCGGGCCCGCGCTCGGCGCGGCGGTGCTCACGTGCTTCAGCGTGGCGGTCGCCGGCGTGTCGCGTGCGTGGGCGCTGTATCTCGGGCTGCTGTTCGTCGTCGTCGTGATCGCCGCGCCGCGCGGGCTCGCGGGCGTCGCCGCTGACGTCGCGCACGCGTTCCGGCGCGACGCCCGCGCGGGCGAGCGGCGCCGGGTGCTGTGCGGCGCGGCCTCGGTGCTGTGCTGGGGCGTCGCGGTTGCCTGCGCGGCGGAGCTCGGCTACGCGTGGCGCTTCGCGCAGGACGAAGGCACGCGCGCGACGCTCGGCGCGTGGCGTGTCGATCCCGCGTCGCCGTTCGGCTGGGCGGTCGCGCTTGCGGCGGCGGTGGCCGGCACAGCGCTGTGGCGCGTGCGCGCGCCGCGCGGTGCCGATGCCGATGCCGATGCCGGCGGCGCGGATGCGCGCGCGGGGAGCGGCGCGATGAATGGTGCGATGAATGGTTCGATCGGCGGCGCGATGGGCGGCGCGATGGGCGGCACGATGGGCGGCACGATGAACGTCACCGCGGTCGCGCTGATCGGCGTGCAGAAGCGTTTCGGCGCGCAGACGGTGCTCGAGCACGTCGACCTGTCGGTCGCGGCGGGCGAGCGGCACGCGCTGATCGGGCCGAACGGCGCGGGCAAGTCGACGCTCTTCAACGTGATCGCGGGCGTCGAGCGGCCGACACGCGGCCGCGTCGTGCTGCACGGCGTCGAGCTTGCCGGGCGCGGCGCGGTCGCCGCGAGCCGGCTCGGGATCGGCCGCAGCTTTCAGCAGACGAGCGTGTTCCCGCGGCTGTCGGTGTTCGACAACCTGCGCTGCGCGGCGCTGCATGCGCCCGACGTGCGGCGGCGCTGGTGGAACCGGCTGCGCGAATCGGCGCTGGTCGACCGCGCGGCCGAGCGCGTGCTGCGCGAGATCGGCCTCGACGCGCGGCGCGACGTGCCGGCGGGCACGCTCGGCTACGCGGAGCAGCGCGCGCTCGATCTCGGGATCGCGCTCGCGAGCGGCGCATCGACGCTGCTGCTCGACGAGCCGACGGCCGGCATGAGTCGCGCGCAGGCGGCGCGGATGATCGACCTGATCCGCCGGACCACGCGCGGCCGCACGGTGCTGATGATCGAGCACGATATGGATACGGTGTTCGGCTTCGCGGAGCGGATCTCGGTACTCGTGCGCGGCGCGATCGTCGCGACCGGCGCGCCGGATGCAATCCGCGCGGATCCGGCGGTGCGCGCCGCGTATCTGGGCACGCATGCCGGAACGCCTGTCGGCGGGCGGGCTGGATGAGCGCGCTGCTCGATCTGCGCGGCGTGCGCGCGTGGTATGGCGCGCAGCCGGTGCTCGACGGCGTCGATCTCGCGCTCGCGGCGGGCGAGACGCTCGCGCTCGTCGGCCGCAACGGCTCGGGCCGCTCGACGCTGGCGAAGGCGGTGATGGGGCTCGTGCGTGTCGCGGGATCGGTGCGGATCGACGGCGTCGAATGCGCGGGCAAGCGGACTTTTGAGATCGCGCGGCGCGGGCTCGCGTACGTGGCCGAGAGCCGCGACGTGTTTCCGCTGCTCAGCGTGCGCGACAATCTGCGCCTCGGGCTGCGCGGCGTGCATGGCGCGGCCGGGCGGGCGGCGCTCGAGCGCCTGCTCGCGCGCTTTCCGCTGCTGGCCGCGCGCGCGGACGTGAAGGCGGGACGGCTGTCCGGCGGCGAGCAGCAGATTCTCGCGCTCGCGCGCGCACTCGCGGGCGCGCCGCGCGTGCTGATCGTCGACGAGCCCGCGGAAGGGCTCGCGCCGCTCGCGGTCGAGCAGGTCGGCGCGTGCCTCGACGCTTTGCGCGCGGACGGCGTCGCGATCCTGCTAATCGAGCAGCGGCTGCAACTCGCGCCACAGCTGACGCGGCGCGTCGCGGTGATGGGGCGGGGCCGGATCGTGTACGACGGAGCGCTCGATGCGCTCGACGGGACGGTTGCCGATGCGTGGCTGAGCGCGGGGTGATGGCGGACTGATGGCGGGGTGAGGGCGGGGCAATCGGCGGCCACGCAAGCGCCGGCGGGCGCGCACCCGCTGCGGTAAAATTGCGGTTTTCCCCGGCGCCGCATGCGGCGCGTCATTCGAAGGTCGACAGTCGATGCAGATTCACAAGGAAGTGGACGCGCGCGGGCTCAACTGCCCGCTGCCGATCCTGCGTGCGAAAAAGGCGCTTGCGGACATGGAAAGCGGGCAGATCCTCAAGGTGCTCGCAACCGATCCCGGCTCGCAGCGCGACTTCGCCGCGTTCGCGAAGCAGACGGGCAACGAGATCGTCGAGGCGACGACCGAGGACAAGACCTTCGTGTTCCTGATGCGCCGTCGCTGACGGCCGCCATGCTGCCACGTCGCCATGCCGACTTGGCCGGCATGATGACAATTCTTAACCTTCCCTACGCCGCGCACTGCTTATACTGCTGGAGGCCTTCGGCCGTCCGGCGGCGGATGGACGTCGGCCCGCGATACGAACAATCATCGCGGCCGGGCGCGACCCGGACCGCTCGATGCCGCCAACGCACACGGGGAAGACGCATGCGATTCAGATCGGGGGTTACCCGCATTCCGCCCGAAACGGAACGCGCCACGCATGCCGGGACGAGCGGGCTGGGCCGCGTCGAACTCGATCCCCGTCAGGATCGCCACGCGCGCGCCGCGCTCGAGGCGTACGCGGATTCGGCGGCGACCGAGATGCCGTGGCTCGCCGAATGGCTGCGCACCGTGGTGCCCGCGACGCATCCGGGCTTCACGTACTGCGCGGCGACCGTCGAGCGCCTGTTCGGCGCCGCGCGCGCGTGGGCGGCGCAGCAACCGGACTATGCGCCCGGTGCATGGGACGAGGTGGGCGGCCAGCTCGCCGAGATGCTGCGGCGCAGCGGCGAGCCTGCGGAACGGAGCGCGGATCGGACTGAATAGTCGGCCGGACATCGTCAACCGGGAAGCAACACTCGACGCTGGAATGCGCTCGAGCGCGATTTCTGTGCGGCTTTCATACTACTATGGTGAAATTGCCGTTTCGTCCCTGCCCCGTTTTTGAGATATTAGTCGGATTCGTCTGACGCGTGTGCTGCGCGGCGGGCGTGTTCCGGTCACGGCCGGGCGGCAGACGACATCGATGCCGCCGCGCGCGTTCGCAGGCGGTACGGGGTGAGCGCGAGGCCGAAACTGGACGACTGGATTTCGTATTGCGGGGTGCTATGAGAATTGCTGTACTGGATGACGATCCGGCCCAGACGGATTTCGTCAGTCAAACGCTGACGGCCTCGGGTCACACGTGCTACGCGTTCACGGAAGGCCGGGCGCTGAAGAAGCGCCTGCAGCGCGAGACGTTCGACCTGCTGGTGCTCGACTGGAACGTGCCCGACCTGTCCGGCGAGGAAGTGCTGAAGTGGGTCCGCTCGAACCAGACCGAGCACAGCCTGCCGATCATCTTCATGACGAGCCGCGACGACGAGTCCGGCATCACGCAGATCCTGAACGCAGGCGCCGACGACTACGTCGTGAAGCCGGTGTCCGGCCCGATCCTGCGCGCGCGGATCGACGCGCTGCTGCGGCGCGCGTATCCGGTCAACACCGAGGCGGCGGTGCGCGAGTTCGATCTGTACAAGTTCGACGTGAACCTGAAGCAGGCGTACGTCGGCGACAAGCCGGTCAGCCTCACGCAGAAGGAATTCGAGCTCGCGCTGCTGCTGTTCCTGCATCTCGACCGTCCGCTGTCGCGCGCGCACATCCTCGATCTCGTCTGGAAGCAGGCGACCGACATTCCGTCGCGCACGATGGACACGCACGTGTCGATGCTGCGCACGAAGCTCGGGCTGCGCCCCGAGAACGGCTACCGGCTGGCGCCGATCTACGGCTACGGCTACCGGCTCGAACGCGTGCCCCAGGGAGAACCGCAGTGACGGCAACGATAACAACAGCGACAGCGACAGCGATCGCACCGCGCACGTGGCGCACCGCGTGCGTCGCCACCGCGGCCTGCGCCGCGATGCTCGCGACGCAGGCCGCGTTCGCGCAGGCGGCGGGCGCCGCGGCCGGCAAGACCGTCGACTACACCGCGCGCGCGGGCGACACGCTGTACGACGTCGCCGACCGCTACATGCAGGGCTCGGGCGACTGGGCGATCCTCGCGCGGATCAACGGTGTGCCGGCGCCACGGCATCTGCAGCCGGGCACGGTGCTGAAGCTGCCGGTCGTGCGGCTGCGCCGCGAGCGGCAGTCGGCGCGCGTGATCGCGGTGCAGGGGCCGGCCGAGCGCGCGTCGGGCGGCGCGTACGTGCCGCTCGTGCTCGACACGACGCTGACCGAGGGCGATCACTTGCGCACCGGCGCGAACGGTTT
Source organism: Burkholderia guangdongensis (assembly GCF_013403875.1). Lineage (GTDB taxonomy): Bacteria > Pseudomonadota > Gammaproteobacteria > Burkholderiales > Burkholderiaceae > Burkholderia > Burkholderia guangdongensis. The sequence continues at coordinate 254,778 of NZ_JACBNX010000017.1, forward strand.
CGCGACCCTCGAACTTGCCGACGGCACGCACATGAGCCTGCCGCCCGACAGCCGGCTCGAATTGACGACCCTGCGCCGCACGGTGCTGACCGGCACGCTCGACCGCGTGTTCGACTTGCGCGGCGGCTCGGTCGACAGCGAGGTCACGCATCTGAAGAAGCAGGACGATCGCTTCCAGATCCGCTCGCCGTCGGTCGTCGCGGGCGTGCGCGGCACGCATTTCCGCGTCGACTACGATGCGGCCGCCAGCGCGGTGACGCGGGTCGAAGTGCTCGACGGCACGGTCGGCGTCGCCGGCGGGCGGCCGAAGGCCGACACCGGCGCGACGCTCGTGCACGCGAACTTCGGTAGCGTCGCGACCGCGGACGGCAAGGTCGGCGCGCCGGTCGCGCTGCTGCCGGCGCCCACGCTCGACAAGCCGGGCCGTGTGCAGGACGAGCCCGACGTCAGCTTCGATCTCGCGCCGGTGCCGAACGCGCATGGCTACCGCGTCGAGCTCGCGCACGACGCGGCGCTGCTCGATCCGTTCAGCGAGATGCGCACGACGGCGCCGCACGTGGTGTTCAGGAACGTGCCGAACGGGATGCATTTCGTGCGGATCGCCGCGATCGACGAGAACGGCCTCGAAGGCCAGCCGCGCACGTATACGTTCGAGCGGCGCCAGATGGGCATCGACGCAAGCGCGACGCCCGGCGCCGAAGGCTATGTGTTCCGCTGGTCGCCGAACGGCGCGGGCGCGAGCGCGCGCTATCGTTTCGTGCTGTCCGCATCGAAGGATCTGAGCGCGCCGATCGTCGACCAGGTCGGGCTGACCACGCGGCAGGTGTCGGTCGCGCATCTGCCGCCCGGCGACTATTACTGGGCGGTGACGATCGAGGAATTCGAAGGCGGTCGCTTCTACGAGAAAACCAGCCCCGTCAGCGCGTTCACGTTGTCGCGCTGACGGGCGCCGCGCATGAGACTCGATTCCGTCGCGCCGCGGCGGCTGCACGGTCGCCGCTTTCTCGTCGAGTGGATCGCGATCGGCTGCCTCGGCGTCGTGGTGATTCTCGCGTGCGCGCTCGGCCGCGCGACGCTGAGCGTCGACGGGCTGATCTACGACCGGCTGCTGATGCTGCGCAGCCTGCCGCTGTCGCCGGACATCGTCGTCGTCGACATCGACAACCGCAGCGTCGCGTCGCTCGGCCGCTGGCCGTGGCCGCGCAGCGTGCATGCGAAGCTGCTCGACACGCTCGCGCGCGAAGCGCCGGCCGCGGTCGTCTACGACGTGCTGTTCACCGAGCCGTCGGCCGATGACGATGAATTCGCGCAGGCGCTCGATCGCGTGCCGACCTTCCTGCCAATCCTGCTGAGCCCCGAGCAGCCCGACGGCACGCGCACCGTCGATCCGCCCGTCGCGCCGCTCGCCGCGCGCGCGGCGGGCGTCGGCCACATCAATCTCGAAGTCGATCCGGACGGCATCGTGCGCAGCGTCGCGCTCTACGAAAACGACGGACAGCGCCGCTGGCCGCAGCTGATGATGTCCGTGTTCCGCGCGCTCGTGCACGGCCGGCTGCATCCGGCCGGCACGCCGGCCGCGCATGCGCACGATCTGTCGCAAGACGCGAGCGGCGACGCACGCTACCTGATCCCGTTCAGCCGCAGCACGCCCGCGTATCCGCTGATCTCGTTCGCCGACGTGCTAGATGGGCGTACGCCGCCCGGGTTGCTGCGCGGCAAGATCGTCGTCGTCGGCGTGACCGCGTCGGGCCTGTACGACCGCTTCGCGACGCCGGTGTCCGGCGACTACGGGCCGCTCGCCGGGGTCTACATCCACGCGAGCGTGCTCGACATGCTGATGACCGGGCGCACGATCTCGCCGGTATCGGGCGCCGAGCTGTTCGCCGCGTCGCTGCTGCCGCTCGCGGTGCTGCTGGTCGGCTTCCTGATGCTGTCGCCGTGGCGCGCGCTGCTGCTCACGCTGAGCCTCGCGGCGGTCGCGGTCGTGTCGAGCGCGGCGCTGCTGTACGGTGCGCGGCTGTGGCTGTCGCCGGCGCCCGCGATCGTCGGCCTCGTCGCCGTGTACCCGATCTGGAACTGGCGGCGCCTCGAGATGACGATGGCGCATCTGCGGCGCGAGCTGCAGCGGCTCGCCGACGAGCCGCACCTGTTGCCCGAGACGCCGCGCGTGCGCGGCGAGTTTCGCGGCGACGTGCTCGAGAAGCAGATGGCGCTGATGGCACAGGCGGCGCAGCGCGTGCAGGACATGAAGCGCTTCGTGTGGGACAGCCTCGACAGCATGCCGGAACCGATCTTCGTGACCGACGTGGCGGGCAGCGTGCTGATCGCGAACCACGCGGCGAAGCAATACGCGGCGCGGCTCGCGCTGCCGGCGGCCGAAGGGCGGCCGCTGCGCGACGCGCTCGGCGAACTCGCGTTCGTGAAGACCGTCGACGGCAACCCGGAGCACGACGCGGAGCTCCGCCAGCACTGGCCGGTCGCGCTCGATCCGACGCGCGAGCGGGAGGCCGGGATGATGGAGCGGGGCATCGAGGTGCGCGACCGCGACGGCCTCGACCATCTGCTGCGCTACGCGCCGTGCACCAACGCGAGCGGCCACGTGACCGGCTGGATCGCGGGCCTCGTCGACTTGACGGAGCTGCACGCGGCCGAGCGGCATCGCGAGGAGGCGCTGCACCTGCTGTCGCACGACATGCGCTCGCCGCAGTCGTCGATTCTCGCGCTCGTCGCGCTCGAGCGGGAGCGTGTCGACTCGGACGAAACGCGCGGGCTGCTGTCGCGGATCGAGCGCTACGCGCAGCGCGCGCTGTCGCTCGCCGACGAGTTCGTGCAGCTCGCGCGCGCGGAGTCGCAGACTTACCAGTTCGAGGTCGCGAGCTTCGCCGACGTGCTGATCGACGCGAGCGACGAGGTCTGGCCGCAGGCGCAGGCGAAGCGGATCCGCATCGACGCGGTGCTCGGCGACGCGCTCTGCTGGATCAGCGCGGACCGCTCGATGATGACGCGCACGTTCGTGAACCTGCTGAACAACGCGGTCAAGTACAGTCCGGCGGACACGGTCGTCACGTGCACGCTGAAGGTCGAGCCCGCGTCGAAGCGAATGTTCTGTACGATTCGCGATCAGGGGTACGGGATCTCGCCGGAGGACCAGCGGCATCTGTTCGAGCGCTTCAAGCGCTTCCATGCCGGCGAGCGGCCCGAGATTCCGGGCTCGGGGCTCGGCATGGCGTTCGTGAAGACGGTCGTCACGCGGCATGGCGGGAATGTGGCGGTCGACAGCGAGGTGGGCGTCGGCACCGTGGTAACGGTCTCGTTGCCGATGGTCGACGAGCCGGCGGTCTGACGGCCTGACGGCCCGGCGGCAAGTGAAACATTGGGGGAAAAACATGAAGATCGAATGGGCGGCCGCCGCGCTGGCGGCGGCGCTGTTGACGGGCTGCGCGGGTGTCACGTCCGGCGTGGGCGCGGCGGGGCAGGCGGGCGCGTTCGCGTCCGGTGCGCACGGCTACGGCTTCGCGCGCACGGACGCGCAGGCCGACAACGCCGAATACAAGCAGATCGAGGCGCTCGTTCACGACGAGCTCGCGCGCCGCGGCTTCGACGCGCAGCCGTTGAAGGACGCGCCGTACCGGCTGTCGATCGCGTATGCGACGCAGCCGGCGGCGGTCGCGGTGGCGACGGACGCATGCGGCGACGCGAAGGGGGAGACGAGCGCGAAGGGTGAGAACGGTGAAAACGGTGAGAAGGGCGCATGCACGGGCGTCGACGGGCCGGCGCCGTTCCTGTCGTTCTTCGGCAAGGTCTATCGGCACACGCTGACGCTGCGTTTCGTCGATGCGAAGACGAACGCGCAAGCGTATCGCGTGTCGGCCGCGCTGCAGGATCGCGAGCCGGGCTCGCTCGAAGCCGCGCCGGCGCTCGTGAAGAGCGCGCTCGCGAAACTGCCGTTCGATGCGGGCGGGCGCTGGCTCGTGAAGACGAAAAAAGACGACGCGGGCGGCATGCCGGGCGTCGTCTCGGTGAAGCCGGCCGACGCGCGCTGAGCGCCGTCGGCCGTATCGGCAGGGTCCGCGGGTGATGTGACACCGCCCGCGGCCCCGCCTGTTCGATGCTTACTCGGCGGTGGGCGTGTTGCCGCCGCGCGTGCGCAGGTAGGTGGCGAAATCCTCGCCGACCTCCGGATGGCGCAGCGCGAACTCGACGGTCGCCTTCAGATACCCGAGCTTGCTGCCGCAGTCGTAGCGCGTGCCCTGATACTTGTACGCGAGCACCTGCTCGTCGGCGAGCAGCGCCTGAATCGCATCGGTGAGCTGCAGCTCGCCGCCCGCGCCCGGCTTCAGCGCGCGCAGATGCTGGAAGATCCGCGGCTTCAGCACGTAGCGCCCGACCACGCCGAGGTTCGACGGCGCCACTTCCGGCGCCGGCTTCTCGATGATCGCCGACATCTTGATGATCGACTCTTCCCACTCCTTGCCGTCGACGATCCCGTACGACTTCGTGTCCGACGGCGGAATCTCTTCGACCCCGATCACCGAGCTGTGATAGTGATCGAACACGTCGACCATCTGCTTCATCACCGGCGGATTGCCGTCGAGCAGATCGTCGGCGAGGATCACCGCGAACGGGTTGTCGGCGACCAGCTTCTCCGCGCACAGCACCGCGTGACCGAGGCCGAGCGCTTCCGGCTGGCGCACGTAGAAGCAGTCGACGTGGCTCGGCTTGATGCTGCGCACGAGTTCGAGCAGCTTCTCCTTGCCGCGCGCCTCGAGCTCGGCCTCGACTTCATACGACTTGTCGAAATGGTCCTCGATCGCGCGCTTGCTGCGGCCGGTGACGAAGATCATCTCGGTGATGCCGGCGGCGATCGCTTCCTCGACCGCGTACTGGATCAGCGGCTTGTCGACGACGGGCAGCATCTCCTTCGGGCTCGCCTTCGTGGCGGGCAGGAAACGCGTGCCGAGGCCCGCGACCGGGAATACCGCCTTGGTGACTTTCAGCATGTTCGAACCCTTGCTCCTGTAATCGGCCAATCATGGTGACGGATTTATCCGCGAATTATAGATAATCGCAACTGGCCTTACGGTTTGTTACGCCGGCAGCCGGTCGAGTTGCGCGCTCAGTTTCGCGAGCGTGCTCCGGAATTCGGCGACGCGCTTCTGTTCCTGCTCGACCACGGCGGGCGGCGCTTTCGCGACGAACGCCTCGTTGCCGAGCTTCGCGTTGCACTTCGTGATCTCGCCGGTCAGGCGCGCGATTTCCTTCGACAGGCGCTCGCGTTCCGCGGCGACGTCGATCTCGACCTTCAGCACGAGCTTGTTCTGCCCGACGATCGCGATCGGCGCGCCTTGCGCGTCCTGGTCGAGCGCGGCCTCGTCGGCGAGGATCTGCACGTCGGACAGCCGCGCGAGCGCCTGCACGTACGGCGCGAACGCGCGCAGGCGGTCGGACTCGCCCGCCGCGAGCAGCGGCACCTTCGTCGCCGGGGACAGACTCATTTCGCCGCGCAGGTTCCGGCACGCGTCGACGATCGCCTTCAGGTCGGCCGCCCACTGCTCGGACGCCTCGTCGATCTTCTTCAAATCGGCGATCGGATACGCCTGCGTCATCAGCGACGCGACGCCCTCGTCCACGCCTTGCGGGTAGCGGCCCGCGAGCGGCGCGACCTTCTGCCACAGCGCTTCGGTGATGAACGGGATGATCGGGTGCGCGAGGCGCAGCACCGTTTCGAGCACGCGCAGCAGCGTGCGGCGCGTCGCGCGCTGCTGCTCCGGCGTGCCGTTCTGGATCTGCACCTTCGCGAGTTCGAGATACCAGTCGCAATACTCGTCCCAGACGAACTTGTAGATCGCGTTCGCGATGTTGTCGAAGCGGTAGTCCGCGAAGCCCTTCGCGATGTCCGCCTCGACGCGCTGCAACAGCGACACGATCCAGCGGTCCGCCTGCGAGAAGTCCAGATAGCCGCCCGGGCCGCAATCGCCGGCGCCGCAGACCTCGGGCTTGTCGAACCCGCAGTCGTGGCCTTCGCAGTTCATCAGCACGAAGCGCGTCGCGTTCCACAGCTTGTTGCAGAAGTTGCGGTAGCCCTCGCAGCGCGCGAGGTCGAAGTTCACGTTGCGGCCGAGCGTCGCCATCGACGCCATCGTGAAGCGCAGCGCATCGGTGCCGAACGCCGGGATGCCGTCCGGGAATTCCTTGCGCGTCTTCTTCTCGATCGTCGCGGCCTGCTTCGGGTTCATCAGGCCGGTCGTGCGCTTCGCGACGAGCGCGTCGAGGTCGATGCCGTCGACGATGTCGATCGGGTCGAGCGTGTTGCCCTTGCTCTTCGACATCTTCTGGCCTTCCGCGTCGCGCACGAGGCCGTGCACGTACACGGTGTGGAACGGCACCTTGCCGGTGAAGTGGGTCGTCATCATCACCATCCGCGCGACCCAGAAGAAGATGATGTCGAAGCCGGTGACGAGCACCGACGACGGCAGGAAGTGCGACAGCTCGGGCGTTTCGTTCGGCCAGCCGAGCGACGAGAACGGCACGAGCGCGGACGAGAACCACGTGTCGAGCACGTCGTCGTCGCGCTTGAGCGCACCCGTGTAGCCCTTCGCGGCCGCCTGCGCGCGCGCGGCGTCCTCGTCGCGCGCGACGAACACCTCGCCGTTCTCGCCATACCACGCGGGGATCTGATGGCCCCACCACAGCTGGCGCGAGATGCACCAGTCCTGGATGTTCTCGAGCCACTGGTAGTACGTGGTCGTCCAGTTCTCGGGCACGAACTTGATCTGGCCGCTGCGCACGACGTCGAGCGACACATCGGTGATCGACTTGCCCGGGTTGAACGTGCCGTCGGGCGCCGCCTTCGTCATCGCGACGAACCACTGGTCGGTCAGCATCGGCTCGATCACGACGCCGGTGCGGTCGCCGCGCGGCACCATCAGCTTGTGCGGCTTCACCGATTCGAGGAAGCCCTGCGCGTCGAGGTCGGCGACGATCGCCTTGCGTGCGTCGAAGCGGTCGAGGCCGCGATACTGCGCCGGCGCGTTGTCGTTGATCTTCGCGTCGAGCGTCAGGATCTCGATCGGCGCGAACTGGTGGCGCTGGCCGACCTGATAGTCGTTGAAGTCGTGCGCGGGCGTGACCTTCACGACGCCGGTGCCGAATTCACGGTCGACGTAGTCGTCGCCGATCACCGGGATCTCGCGCCCGCACAGCGGCAGCTTCACGTGCTTGCCGATCAGATGCCTGTAGCGCTCGTCTTCCGGATGGACCATCACCGCGACGTCGCCGAGCATCGTCTCCGGGCGCGTCGTCGCGACGACCAGCTCGCCCGAGCCGTCGGCGAGCGGGTAGCGGATGTGCCACAGATGGCCGTTTTCCTCCTCGCTCGCGACCTCGAGATCGGACACCGCGGTCATCAGCACCGGATCCCAGTTCACGAGGCGCTTGCCGCGATAGATCAGGCCCTGTTCATAGAGCGCGACGAACACGTCGCGCACCGCGGCCGACATCTTGTCGTCCATCGTGAAATATTCGCGCGACCAGTCCGGCGACGCGCCGAGGCGGCGCACCTGGCTCGTGATCGTCGAGCCCGACTGCTCCTTCCATTCCCACACGCGCTCGACGAATTTCTCGCGGCCGAGATCGTGGCGCGACACGTTCTGCGCATCGAGCTGGCGCTCGACGACGATCTGCGTCGCGATCCCCGCGTGGTCCGTGCCGGGCACCCACAGCGTGTTCTCGCCGAGCATCCGGTGATAGCGGGTCAGGCCGTCCATGATCGTCTGATTGAACGCGTGGCCCATGTGCAGCGTGCCGGTGACGTTCGGCGGCGGCAGCTGGATCGCGAAATCGGGCTTGCCCGGATCGAACGCCGGGGCGGCGTAGCCGCGTTTTTCCCACTCCGGCCCCCATTGGGCTTCGATGGTATGGGGTTCGAAACTCTTCGCCAGCGTGTTGTCGCTCATGGTGGAAATCTGCCGAAAATGCGTGAATTGGATGCGGAAACCTTGAATTATAAATGGATGCGCATCGGCGGGGCAGCGCGGCGCGCGCGGGATTTATAATGGCGGGTCTGCATTCCTTCGTTCGTCCGTCATCCTCCATGCCCGATCTGCTCGCGAACCTGAACCCCGAACAACACGCCGCCGTCACGCTGCCGAACGAACCGGCGCTGATCCTCGCGGGGGCGGGCAGCGGCAAGACGCGCGTGCTGATCACGCGCATCGCGTGGCTGATCCAGCAAGGTTACGCGTCGCCGTCGACGGTGCTCGCGGTCACGTTCACGAACAAGGCCGCGCGCGAGATGCTCGCGCGGCTCACCGCGATGCTGCCGATCGACCCGCGCGGGATGTGGATCGGCACGTTCCACGGCCTGTGCAACCGGATGCTGCGCGCGCACCACCGCGACGCGGGCCTGCCGCAGACGTTCCAGATCCTCGACACCGCCGATCAGCTGTCGGCGATCAAGCGGCTGATGAAGGCCGCGAACATCGACGACGAGAAATATCCGCCGAAGAACGTCCAGTACTTCATCAACAACGCGAAGGAGCAGGGGCTGCGCCCCGACCAGGTCGACGCGACCGACAGCTTCAACCGCAAGTTCGTCGAGATCTACCACGCGTACGAGCAGCAGTGCCAGCGCGAGGGCGTCGTCGATTTCGCGGAGCTGCTGCTGCGCTGCTACGAGCTGCTCGCGCATAATCCGCCGCTGCGCGCGCATTACCAGGCGCGCTTCAGGCAGATTCTCGTCGACGAGTTCCAGGACACGAACAAGCTGCAGTATGCGTGGCTGAAGCTGCTCGCGGGCGGGCAGAACGCGATCTTCGCGGTCGGCGACGACGACCAGTCGATCTACGCGTTCCGCGGCGCGAACGTCGGGAACATGCGCGACTTCGAGGACGAGTTCCGCGTGAGGAACCTGATCAAGCTCGAGCAGAACTACCGGTCGCACGGCAACATCCTCGACGCGGCGAACCATCTGATCGCGCACAACGCGCATCGTCTCGGCAAGAACCTGCGCACCGACGCCGGGCACGGCGAGCCGGTGCGCGTGTACGAGGCGACGACCGATTCGCAGGAGGCCGGCTGGATCGTCGAGGAGATCCGCTCGCTCGTGAACACCGGGATGACGCGCGTCGAGATCGCGGTGCTCTATCGCAGCAACGCGCAGTCGCGCGCGATCGAGCACACGCTCGTCAGCGCGGGCATTCCGTATCGCGTGTACGGCGGCCTGCGCTTCTTCGAGCGGCAGGAAGTGAAGCACGCGCTCGCGTATCTGCGCCTGATCGACAACCCGAACGACGACACCGCGTTCGTGCGCGTCGTGAACTTCCCCACGCGCGGGATCGGCGCGCGCTCGATCGAGCAGCTCGCCGACGCCGCGCGGCTGTACAACTGCGCGATGGCGGCCGCGATTCCGTATGTGGCCGGCAAGGCCGGATCGAGCCTCGGCGGGTTCGCGAACCTGATCGCGAAGATGCGCGCGGAAACCGCGCAGATGAGCCTGCCCGAGACCGTCGAATACGTGGTGCGCGCGAGCGGTCTCGCCGAGTTCTATCAGGGCGAACGCGAAGGGCAGGACCGGCTCGAGAACCTGCAGGAACTCGTCAATGCGGCGACCGCGTTCGTCAGCGAGGAAGGCTACGGGCTCGACACGCCCGCGCGCTCGATTCCGCTGCGTGCCGGCGCGATCGCGGCGCCCGAGATCGCCGAGGCGCAGGACGATCCGAGCGACGCGGTACTCGACCCCGCGTCGCTCGGCGACCCCGCGCAGAACCCGGACACGATGACGCCGCTTGCCGGCTTCCTGTCGCACGCGTCGCTCGAGGCCGGCGACAACCAGGCGCAGGCCGGGCAGGACGCGGTGCAGCTGATGACCGTCCATGCGGCGAAGGGGCTCGAGTTCGCCGCGGTGTTCATCACCGGGCTCGAGGAGGGGTTGTTCCCGCACGAGAACAGCGCGATGGAGGCCGACGGGCTCGAAGAGGAGCGGCGGCTGATGTACGTCGCGATCACGCGCGCGAAGGAGCGGCTCTATCTGTCGTTCGCGCAGAGCCGGATGCTGCACGGCCAGACGCGCTACAACGTGCGCTCGCGCTTCTTCGACGAGCTGCCGCAGCACGTGCTGAAGTGGCTGACGCCGAAGGTCGAGGCCGGCTCGCGCTGGGGCGGACGTTCGGACAACGCGGGCTGGGGGCGCGACTGGTTCGCGCGGCCGGGCACCGCCGCACGCGAGCAGTTCGTCGACGCGGCCGTGTCCGCGCCGCTGCCCGCGTTCGCGAATCAGCAGCGCGCGGCCGAGAGCGGCTTCCGGATCGGCCAGCCGGTGTTCCATACGAAGTTCGGCGAGGGCACGGTCACCGCGCTCGAAGGCAGCGGCCCCGACGCGAAGGCCCAGGTGAAATTCAAGCGGCACGGCGAGAAGTGGCTCGCGCTCGCGGTCGCGAAACTGCAGGCGGTCGAATGAGCATCGCATCTTCTTCTTCTTCTTCTTCTTCTTCGAAACCGCTCGGTATCCTCGCCGCGCTGCCCGAGGAGCTCGGCGACCTGATCGCCGCGATGCGCGCCGAAGGCCCGGTCGAAACCGTTACGCTCGGGCGGCGCGATTATCACGCCGGCACCGTGCACGGCGCGTCCTGCGTCGTCGCGCTCGCGCGGATCGGCAAGGTCGCGGCCGCGGCGACGGTCAGCGCGCTGATCCACGTGTTCGACGTTGCGGGGATCGTGTTCACCGGCGTCGCGGGCGGCGTGTCGCGCGCGGTGCGCGTCGGCGACGTCGTCGTTGCCGACACGCTGCTGCAGCACGATCTCGACGCGTCGCCGCTGTTTCCGCGCTACGAGGTGCCGCTGCTCGGCATCACGCGTTTCGCGGCCGACGCGGCGCTGACGGCGCGCCTCACGGCCGCGTGCGCGCAGTTCATCGCGGACGAGGGCGACGCGCTCGCGGCGCGCTTCCGGCACGCCGGCGCGACGCCGGCGCAGTTACCGCAGCTACCGCAGTTACGTAGTGGGCTCGTGATCAGCGGCGACCGCTTCGTGTCGAGCGAGCGCGAGGTCGTCGCGCTGCGCGATGCGCTGCCCGACGCGCTCGCGGTCGAGATGGAGGGCGCGGCGATCGCGCAGGTGTGCGTCGAGCACGGCGTGCCGTTCGCGCTGGTGCGCACGATTTCCGACACCGCCGACGATCACGCGACGCAGTCGTTCACGCATTTCCTCGGCGAGATCGCGAGCACCTATTCGTCGGGGATCCTGAAGCGCTTCCTGACGCTCCATGCGACGACGGCGGCCTGAGCGGCCGCCGTCGCGAGACATCCCCGTTGCGGCGAGGCGCCGCGCGTCAGGCCTTCGCGGCCGGCCGGCCGTGCTCGATGTTCGGCAGGAACACGGTGAGCACGCCGATCAGCGGCAGGAACGAGCAGACCTTGTAGACGAACTCGATGCTCGTCGCGTCGGCGAGCTGGCCGAGCACGGCGGCGCCGATCCCGCCGAGGCCGAACGCGAAGCCGTAGAACAGGCCCGCGATCGTGCCGACCTTGCCGGGAATCAGCTCCTGCGCATAGACGATGATCGCGGCGAACGCGGACGCGAGCACGATGCCGATGATCACGGTCAGCACGGTGGTCCAGAACAGGTTCGCGTACGGCAGCAGCAGCGTGAACGGCGCGATACCGAGAATCGAGCCCCAGATCACGACCTTGCGGCCGATCCGGTCGCCGACCGGCCCGCCGATCACGGTGCCCGCGGCGACGGCCGCGAGGAACACGAACAGATGGACCTGCGCACTCTGCACGGACAGGTGGAACTTGTCGATCAGATAGAACGTGTAATAGCTGTTGATGCTAGCGAGATAGAAATACTTCGAGAACACGAGCATCACGAGCACGCCGATCGCGAACATCACGCGGCGGCGCGGCAGCGTCGCGTGTGACGCGGCCACGGCCTTCTTTTTGGCCGACGGATGATGCCGGTACCAGTGACCGACCTGCACGAGCACGACGATCGCGACGAGCGCGGCGGCCGAGAACCACGCGATGCTCGGCTGGCCGCGCGGGATCACGATCAGCGCGGCGAGCAGCGGCCCGAGCGCGGTGCCCGCGTTGCCGCCGACCTGGAACAGCGACTGCGCGAGCCCGTGGCGGCCGCCGGACGCCATCCGCGCGACGCGCGACGATTCCGGATGGAACACTGACGAGCCGCAGCCGACGAACGCGGCGGCGACGAGCAGCAGCGGGAAGGTCGGCGCGACCGACATCAGCACGATGCCGAACAGCGTGAAGCCCATCCCGATCGGCAGCGAGTAAGGCTGCGGCCGCTTGTCGGTATAGAGGCCGATGACCGGCTGCAGCATCGACGCGGTGATCTGGTAAGTCAGCGTGATGAGGCCGATCTGCATGAACGACAGCGAGAATTCGTCCTTCAGCATCGGATAGATCGCGAGGATCAGCGACTGGATCATGTCGTTGAGCATGTGCGAGAAGCTGATCGCGCCGAGCACCGGGTAAAGGGTGCGGGAGGCGGGCGCGGCGATCGCGGCGGCGCCTGCGGCGCGCGGGTCGAGACGGGTTTCCATATGAGCCGGGGGCGAGTTGGGGGACGGTCACGTGGCGCGACCGTGTCAGCCAAGTTTAATGTGGCGTATGTCGATTGTCAGGCCAAATTTTGTCGCGAATCGGACATCGCGACGAGAGAAGACTCGACCGAACGGCGCGTTGTGCCGCGCCGCGCCGTGCCCCGCAGCCCAAATCCCCTCACGACTCCTTCCGCTTCTTCTCCGGCTCGATGATGACCGTACACGTCGTGCCCGCCGACAGCAGCACGCCGTCCGGCACTTCGTCGATCTTGATCCGCACCGGCACGCGCTGCGCGAGGCGGACCCAGTTGAACGTCGGGTTCACGTCGGCGACGAGATCGCGGCTTTGCGGATTGTCGCGATCGTAGATCCCGCGCGAGATGCTCTCGACGTGGCCCTTCAGCACGCCGCCGCTCATCAGCCGGATCTCCGCCTGCGCGCCGATCTTCACGCGCGGCAGTTTCGTTTCCTCGAAATAGCCGTACACCCAGAACGAATGGCTGTCGACGATCGCGAGCTTCGGCTGCCCGGCCGCCGCGTAGTCGCCCTTGAACACGCTCAGGTTCGTCACGTAGCCGTCGACCGGCGCGACGACGCGCGTGCGCTCGAGATTCAGCTTCGCGGCGTCGAGCGCGGCGAGCGCCTGCTGATACTGCGCCTCGGCGCTCGATGCGGTCTGCGCGGCGTTCTCGCGGTTCTCCTTCGACACGACGAGCGCGTCGAGATCGGCGCGGCGCGCGGCGTCCGCCCGGCGCATCTGCAGTTCGGCCAGGCGCGCGGCGACCGCGGCCTGCGCCTGCTCGACCGCGATCTGGTAATGCGACGGATCGATCTGCATGATCAGGTCGCCCTTCTTGACGGGCGCGTTGTCGTGCACCGGGAGGTCGACGACGGCGCCCGACACGTCCGGCGCGACGTTGACGATTTCCGCGCGCACGCGTCCGTCGCGTGTCCACGGGTCGTCCATGTAGTGCACCCACAGCGAGTGTCCGATCAGGATCGCGACGAGAAGGATGATGGCGGTCGCGACGAAGCCGAGAGATTTGCGGAGGATCATGGTTCGATGAGGATCAACGGTAAACGGCGAGGCTGAGCCCGCCGCAGATGCAGACGAGGAGGCTGGCCCGGAACAGCGCCGGATGCCAGACGAAACGGAAAATCCCGGTATAGGCGAGCAGCCGGTCGACCGCCCAGGTCGCCGCCGCACCGATGATGCACATCAGCACCACGGTCGGGATGTAGGCGTCGAGTATCGCGATTTCGCGCGGCATCATGATCAGGTTCCTTGTTGGGGCGGTACGTGGCGGTTGCGATTGAGCGCCTCGAACGGCGATTCGGGGTCGAGCAGCGCGCTGCGGAAGAAGTGCAGGTGGCTCAGGATCCGCTGCAGCTTGTGGCGCTCGTCGCGCGGCGGCGCGAATTCGGCGAGCGCCGCCTGCGTCGCGTCGATCGCGGCGCTGGCCGTCGCGAGCGCCGCGTCGAAGCGGTCCGGGGCCGGGCGCGAGAACAGTGCGGTCACGTTCTCGCGCATGGTCTCGATCGCGCGGCGCCACGGCATCGACGACGCGTAGCGCGGATCGTCCGGCAGCTTCGCGATCTCCTCGCGCAGGTCGATCGCCGCGTTGCCGGTCTCGAGCACCGCGAACATCCAGCGCAGCGCGTCGCGCTGCACGTCGGGCTGGTCGGCCGCGATCGCGTGCGCCTGGAACATCAGATCGCGCGCGCCGCTTTCGAAGCGCGTGCGCAGCCCCGGCAGCCGTGCGCAGCACGCGGCGACCGCCTGGTGGCGCAGGTCCGCGAACAGCCGGCGCTTCAGCCACGGCGCGGTCGGCGGGAACAGGATCGCGAACGCGATCGCCGACACCACCATCGACAGCACCAGCGCGAGCGCGTCGTTCATGAACCCGGTCGGGTTGTAGCTCTGCACGTTGTCCGGGCCCGCGAGCGTGCAGAAGAAGATGCAGTAGCCGACGCCCATCCCCGCGATCGCCGGCCGCATCGACATCAGCAAGCCGAGCGCGAGGAACGGCGTGAGCGCGACGCACAGCATCACGTAGCCGTCGATGCGCGGATAGACGCCGAACATCACGATCATCCCCATCAGCGCCGCTATGGCCGTGCCGGCCGCCATCTGGGACGCCATCTTCGTCGGCCGCGGCATCGACGACGCGAGCGCGCACGTCGCGGCCGCGGTCAGCACCAGCGTGATGCCGCTCGGCCATGCGGTCTGGATCCAGAACCAGCTCAGCAACAGCATCACGACGGCGGTGCGGATCCCCGCGATCAGCGTGGCCGTCGCGTTCGTGCGCGGCTCGTACTGCTCGACCCAGCGCTCGCGCTCGTGTGTCGCGGTCGAGAGCGACGCGTAGGTCGCCGAGTACGCGTGCAGATCCGTGATGAAGCGGTACAGCAGCTCGGACGCGGTGTCGAAGTCGAGCAGCGGGCAGTCGGGATGCGCTTCGAGCGTGGCGCGCGTCGCGCGGATCCGGCGCGGCAGCGCGTCGCGGTAGGCGAGCAGTTGCTCGGCCGCTTGCGCCGCGTCCGCCGCGCTGCGCACCGGCTCGCCGTCCTTCGTGAGCAGCGGCGCGACCTCGCGGAAATACGGCTCGATCGCGTCGACCGCGGTCGTCGCTCCAGTCGCGCGCAGCCGGTTCATCAGCTGATGCAGCGAGTGGAAGCGGCTCGACGCGCTCATGAACTCGCTGTTCAGCCGCGCGAGACGGCCGCTTCTCAGCCGCGTGTCGGGGTTCTCGAACACCGCCATGCTGCGCGCGGCCTCGAAGCCGACGACGTCCGCGACGAAGCGCGTGTGCACGCGCTCGATGTGCGCTCGGTCGAGCTGGCCGGACAGCGCGGCGGCGACATAGTCGACGAACGAGCCGAAGCGCTGGCGGACCGTCGTGCGGATTTGCTCGCCGGTGTAGCGCGGAAACACGAGCGCGCTGACGACGCCGGCCGACAGAATGCCGACCGTGATCTCGGCGACGCGGGTCATCGCGGTCATGAACGCGGCATCCGGGTGCTGCGACGCGGGCAGGCCGATCAGCGCGGTCGTGTAGCCGGCGAGCAGAAAGCCGTAGCTGCGGAAGTTGCGGTTGCGCGCGGCGCCGGCCGTGCACGCGGCGACCCACAGCGAGATCGTCAGCAGGAACAGCACCGGCTGCTGCGCGAACAGGCCGACGAAGGTCAGCGTCGCGGCGAGGCCGACGAGCGTGCCCATCAGCCGGTAGAAGCTCTTCGCGAACACGGCGCCGCTTTGCGGCTGCATCACGATGAACACGGTCGTCATCGCGGTCTTCGGCTGCGGCAGGTCGAGCCGCATCGAGATCGCGAGCGACAGGAACGCGGCGAGCAGCGCCTTCGCGATGTAGAACCACATCGCGCCATCGGTGCGTGCCCAGTCCGCGAGCGCGGTGCGCCACGCGGGCGGCTGCGCGGGGCCGGCGGCGGTAGTGGGGGAGGAGGCTGACATGTCGGGCGCTCCGCGTTACTGCGCCTGCGCGACGGGCGTCGCGGCAGGGGTGGGGGAGGCGGAAAGAGCCGCGGCCGCCGGCGCCTTGCCGTCAGACGCGTTGCCGTCCGGCGCCGGCTTGCCCGGCACGTCGTCGCCGCGCTCGACGCCGCCGCCGAGCGCCGCCATCAGCGACGCATGCGCGGCGAGCCGGTCCGCGTCGATCGTCGCGGCGGTCTGCTGCGCGCGCAGCAGCGCCGACTGGGCGAGCAGCACGTTCACGTAGTCGGTGAGCCCGCGGCGGAAGCCCTCGCGCGACAGCTCGTAGGTTCGCCGCGTCGCGGCGACCGAGCGCGCGGCGTCCCGCTTCTGCGTGTCGAGCGAGCGGATCCGCACGACGCCGTCGGCGACGCTCTTCAGCGCGCCGACGATCGTCTGGTTGTACTGGTCGACCGCGATGTCGTAGCCGGCCGTCGTCGCGCCGAGCTGCGCGCGCAACCGGCCGCCTTCGAAGATCGGCAGCGACAGCGCCGGGCCGGCCGTCCACTCGCCGTTCATCGCGCGCAGGAAATCGGTGAAGACCGGGCCCACCGCGACGCCGCCGAGCGTGCCGACGAGATCGATGTTCGGATAGAACGCGGCCTTCGCGACGTCGATGCCGCGCGCCTGCGCATCGACGAGCCAGCGCGCCGCGACGACGTCCGGCCGGTGGCCGAGCAGCTCGGCCGGGATCGTCGACGGCAGGCCGGCCGGCGCACCGAGCGTGAGCGTCGGCCGCTTGATCGCGTCGCCCGCGCCCGGGCCTTTGCCCGCGAGCGCGGCGAGCTGGTGGCGGGCGAGTTCGATCGCTTCCTCGTAGCTGTCGATCTGGCGCTGATAGTCGGGCAGCGTCGATTCGGCCTGACTGACTTCGAGCTGCGTGCCGAGGCCGGCCTGCAGCCGCTTGTGCGCGAGGTCGGCGAGCGCGTGCTGCTGGTCGTAGGTCTGATGCGCGAGGTCGAGCAGCGCGTAGTTCTTCGACAGATCGATGTACGCGCGCACGACGTTGACCTCGAGTTCGAGGTGCGCCGCTCGCGCGTCGGCCGCGGCGGCGTGCGCGGTGTCGAGCGCCTTCTCGGTCGAGTTCTTGTCCTTGCCCCACAGATCGAGGTGATAGGACAGGCTCAGCACGCCGGCGTTGTTCCAGGTGGTCGTGTCCGCGAGCGGGCCGGGGCCGTAGTAGACCGGGTTGTCCGCCCAGTGCTGGCGATCCAGCTGCAGACTGCCGTTCAGCTCGGGCAGCTCGGCCGCGTGCGCGGCGCGGGCCAGCGCGTCGGCGCCGCGCACGCGCGCCTGCGCGGCCGCGAGCGTCGGGTTGCCGGCCTCGGCGGCCGCGATCCACGCGTCGAGCTGCGGATCGCGATACGCGCGCCACCAGTCGGCCGCGGGCCAGCCG
This sequence comes from Burkholderia guangdongensis, assembly GCF_013403875.1. GTDB lineage: Bacteria > Pseudomonadota > Gammaproteobacteria > Burkholderiales > Burkholderiaceae > Burkholderia > Burkholderia guangdongensis. The sequence continues at coordinate 272,223 of NZ_JACBNX010000017.1, forward strand.
GCGTCGCGGTCGGCCGCGCGAACCGCCGCGCCGACGTCGAGCGTGGCCGGATCGGTCTGTTTCGCCTGCGGCGCAACGCCGCCCATGCTCGCGCATCCGGCCATTGTTAATGACATTGCAAGAACCGCAAGTGCCAACGCCCCTCTCGTTGCCGGAGACTGCACGATTTTCTTCCTTTTGGATAAAGATGACTCGGGTGCGATTTTATTTTTCATCGATTGCTGAATAAACCGACAAGAATGCAAGGCATTTTTACGAATTCTGAGATAATGTTTGTTGGCGCATATGCAACAATCCTGTCGGAGTCAATCGGAAAAAAAGCATGGACACGTTACAGAACATGCGTGTGTTCGTTCGCGTGGTCGACGCGGGGAGCTTCACGGCCGCGGCCCAGCAGATGAACACGACGACCGCGTACGCGTCGCGGGCCGTCTCGGATCTCGAGGCCCATCTGCAGACGCGCCTGTTGAACCGGACGACGCGCCGCATCGCGCTGACCGAGGCCGGCGAGCGCTACCTGCAGCGCTGCGAGCAGATTCTCGCGTACGTCGACCAGGCCGAGGCGGAAGCGAGCGACGCGCATGCGCGCCCGTCGGGCACGCTGCGCGTGCACTGCGTGACGAGCCTCGGCCAGCACTACGCGGTGCCGTCGGTCGCGCGCTACCGCGAGCGCTACCCGGACGTGCACATCGAGCTGACCCTCGCGCAGCGGATGCCGGACCTGCTCGACGAGGGCTACGACGTTGCGATCATCGTCGGTCAGGATCTGCCCGATTCGGGGCTCGTGTCGCAACGGCTCGGCGCGACCTACAGCGTCGCGTGCGCGTCGCCGGCCTATCTCGAGCGGCGCGGGGTGCCGCAGCGCGCGCACGATCTGACGAATCACGTGTGTCTGGGGATGGTCGCGCCCGGGGTCAACTGGCACGAATGGACGATGTCCGGCCCGCATGGCGACGAAACCGTCGCGATCGGCGCGCCGCCGTTCCGCGTGAACGTCGCCGAGGCGCTCGCGACGGCCATCCGCGAAGGGATGGGGGTCGGCGTGCTGCCGCTCTACTCGGCGATCAGCGGTTTGCGCAGGGGAGACTTCGTGCGCGTGATGCCCGAATATCGTTCGCATCTGATGAATATCTACGCGTTGTATCCATCCCGCCAGTATCTGGATGCCAAGATCCGCACGTGGGTCGATTTCCTGCGCGACGAACTGCCGGCGACGCTCGAAGCGGACGAGGCCGCGCTCGAGCAGTTCACGCGCGCAACATGACGACCGTGCGTTTTACGCAATCTAACGAAATTTCGCGTCGACGCAACATTTTTTTACCTTCGTCGGGCCGGCGGTTTGATATTGTCTGTTCGAGCACGATCCGCAATTGGGAGGAAGAATGGATACGCACCTGTTGATCGGCCTTGGGGCCTTGTTCGGCGTGATCGGCGCGGTGGCGACGCGCGATCTGCTGCGCGCGATGAAGGCGCGCATGCAGCCGGCACGGGTGCGGGCGGCGGCGCCGTCGCCGCGCGGGCGGCGCTGAACCTGACCCGGGCGCTGCGGCGCCGCGGCGCTTCGCGTCAGCGGCGTTCCGCTTCGTCGAGCACCACGACCTTGTCCCACGAGAACGCGAGGTTCTCCCGTTCGCCGGTGCGCCGGTGAATGTAGCCGCGCGGGTTGCACACGACGCGCGTGCCGCTTTCCGTCAGGTAGTTGAAAGACGTATGCGTATGGCCGTGCACCCAGAGCGCGACCGGCGCGCGCACGCGTTCGGCCAGATCGACGACGAAGCCCGCGGACACCGGATCGTCCGCATAGCGCACCGCGAGCGAGCGGCGGTGCGGCGCGTGGTGGGTGACGACGATCGTCTTCCCCGCGAACGGCGTCGCGAGCTGCGCTTCGAGCCATGCGCGTGAGCGCCGGTGCAGCGCGAGCGAATCGGCCGGCGTGAAATCGCGTTCGGCGCCCGCGTGCGATATGCCGTGCAGCGCCGCGTCGTGCGGCCACGTGACCTGGATCAATCCCCTGAAATCGAGCATGACGCGCGACGCCGCGTCGATCGCGTGCGCGATGCTGGCGTCGTCGGCGCCGAACAGCGCGAAATCGGTCCACAGTGTCGTGCCGAGCACGCGAAAGCGCTGCGCGGGGTCGACGTACACGTCGTTGTTCAGGTAATGGACGTTGTCGAGCGCGCTTGCCGCGTCGCGCATCGCGGCTTCGAGCGCGCCGAACTCGCCGTCGTAGTACTCGTGGTTGCCGGGCACGTAGACGACCGGCACGTCGGGATCGAACGTCTCGGCGGCCCAGCGTAGGCCTTCCGCGTGGTTGTGGATGTCGCCCGCGAGCACGACGAGATCCGCGTCCGCGTGCGCAATCGCTTCAGGCAGATTGCCTTCGAGATGAAGATCGGACAGCACGCGGATTTTCACGGGCGACGCTCCTTCGCGGAATGATTTCAGCGTAGCACTTTGCCGGGATTCATCAGGTTGCGCGGATCGAGCGCGGTCTTCAGCGCGCGCATCAGCGCGATCTCGACGTCCGATTTGTAGCGCTGCGCGTCGTCGATCTTCAACTGGCCGATTCCGTGCTCCGCGCTGATCGTGCCGCGATGGCGGTGCACCGCGTCGTAGACGATCCGGTTGATCGGCGCCTGGAACGCGGCGAGGAACGCCTTCGAATCGCCGCCTTCAGGCGTCTGCACGTTGTAGTGCAGGTTGCCGTCGCCGAGGTGGCCGAACGTGACCATCCGCGCGCCGGGCGCGGCCTGCTGGATCGCCGCGTCGGTCTCGTCGATGAAGTGCGCGATCGACGAGATCGGCACCGCGATGTCGTGCTTGATGTTGAGCCCCTCGTCGGCCTGCGCGAGCGGGATGTGCTCGCGCAGATCCCAGAACGCGCGCGACTGCGCGAGATTCTCCGCGACGACCGCGTCGACGACGACGCCCGCGTCGAACGCTTCTTCCATCATCTTCTCGAACAGCGCGCGCGCGTGCGCTTCGCTCTCGTTGTCGGACAGCTCGAGCAGCACGGTCTGCGCATGCGGTTGCGCGAACGGGTAGCGCAGTTGCGGATAGTGCTTGCCGACGAGCTTCATGCAGAAATCGGACATCAGCTCGAAGCCGGTCAGGAGCGGCCCGGCCACGCGCTGCGCGAGCGCGAGGAAGTCGAGCGCCGCGTGCGCCGACTCGAGCGCGGCGAGCGCGGTCACGCGCGCGGCGGGGCGCGGGTGCAGCTTCAGCACCGCCGCGGTGATGATGCCGAGCGTGCCTTCGGCGCCGATGTAGACGTCGCGCAGATCGTAGCCGGTGTTGTCCTTGCGCAGCCCGCGCAGCCCGTCCCAGATCTCGCCCTGCGGCGTCACGACCTCGAGCCCGAGGCACAGCTCGCGTGCGTTGCCGTAGCGGAGCACCGCGGTGCCGCCCGCGTTCGTCGCGAGGTTGCCGCCGATCGTGCAGCTGCCTTCGGCCGCGAGGCTCAGCGCGAAGAGGCGGTCGGCCTCCTGCGCGCGCGTCTGCACGTCGGCGAGGATCACGCCGGCTTCGACCGTGATCGTGTTGTTGTGCGGATCGAGCGCGCGCACGCGGTTCAGTCGCGCGAGGCTCAGCACCGCCTGCGCGCCGGTCGCGTCGGGCGTCGCGCCGCCGGCGAGGCCCGTGTTGCCGCCCTGCGGCACGAGCGCGACGCCGTGTTCGTTCGCGAGCTTCACGAGCGCCGCGACTTCGGCGGTGTCCGCGGGCCGCAGCACCGCGCATGCGGCGCCCCGGTAGCGGCGGCGCCAGTCGGTCAGGAACGGTTCGGTGTCGTGCGTGTCGGTCAGCACATAGGCTGCGCCGATCGCATGTCGGCAGGCGGAAACGAAAGCGTCGGAAGTGTTCATCAGGTGGGTGGCGAAAAACGAAAGGGTCAGGACGCGGCGCGCTTCGTGCGTGTTTCCGCACTTTTTTTCGCACGTTTGGCCGCTTGTTTGGCCGCGCGCTTGAACGGCGCGACGTACGCGAGCGCGGCCGCGAAAAAGGCGACGGCGAGGGCGGTCTCGCACCAGCCGAGCGTCGACGACAGCCCGCGGTCGGTCATGCCGCGCACGATGCCTTCCGCGAAGTAGACGAGCACGAGCATGCTCGCCCATTGCATCGTATAGACGCTGCGCCGCCAGACGCCGGGCAGCGCGATCGCGAGCGGCACCGCCTTCAGCATCAGCGCGGAGCCGCCGGGCCGCAGCGGCGCGAGCCACAGCTCCCACGCGATCGACAGCGCGACGAGCGCCGTGAGGCACGCGGCGGCGGCGATCGCGTAGCGCGGCCGAGGGGCAACGGTGGCGGCGTCGGGCGTGGCGGCCGGTGTGGCCGCGGGTTTGGCGGCGGGTTTGGCCGACGAGGCGGGGCGATTCATGCGGAACCGGCGACGAGGGCGGCGGCCGTGTGCGCGAGCCGTGCGCCGAGCGCGGCGGCGAGCGCCTTTTCGTCGGCGGACAGGCCTTCGGGCGCGCGCTCGTGGCGCGCGACGTGCGATGCGCCGTAAGGCGTGCCGCCCGTCTGCGTCGTGCTGAGCGCGGTCTCGGTATAGGGAATGCCGACGATCAGCATCCCGTGATGGAGCAACGGGAGCATCATGGAGAGCAGCGTCGATTCCTGCCCGCCGTGCAGGCTGCCCGTCGACGTGAACACGCACGCGGGCTTGCCGGCGAGCGCGCCGGACAGCCACAGCGGCGTCGTGCCGTCGAGGAAGTATTTCAGCGATGCGGCCATGTTGCCGAAGCGGGTCGGCGAGCCGAGCGCGAGGCCCACGCATTCGTCGAGATCGCGCAGCTCCGCGTACGGCGGGCCGTCGGACGGAATGTCGGGCTCGATCGCCTCGCAGACGCCCGACACGGACGGCACGGTCCGGATCCGGGCCTGCATGCCCGGCACGCTGTCGATGCCGTTCGCGATCGCGAGCGCGAGATCGCGCGTGGCGCCGTGGCGGCTGTAATAGAGGACGAGAATGTCTTTCATGGGTCTTTTGGGCGAGCGGCTATTATAGGGGCTGACGCCGGCGCGCAGCGCGCCGGCGCGTCGCATGCAGTATCCGGAAGGGGGAAACCGTTGCCGAAGTTGAGCGTCGATCTCGACACCATCAAGCGCCTCGCGCGCTTCGCCGCGAAGCGCAGCGCGGAGGACCGCATTCCGCAAGTGGCGGGGAGCCTCACGTTTACGACGATGCTCTCGCTCGTGCCGCTCGCGACGGTCGCGTTCGCGCTGTTCACCGCGTTTCCGATGTTCGCGTCGTTCCAGATTTCGCTGCAGGACTTCATGGCCGATCACCTGATGCCCGCGCAGTTCAGCATCCAGATCGTCAAGTACCTGAACCAGTTCGCGCTGAAGGCGAAAGGGCTGACGACCGCCGGCCTGCTCGTGCTCGTCTTCACGTCGGTGATGACGATGATGACGATCGAATCCGCGTTCAATCTGATCTGGCGCGTGAGGAAGCCGCGGCCGTTCGCGCAGCGCGTGCTCGCGTACTGGGCGCTGATCACGCTCGGGCCGATCCTGTTCGGCGTGAGCCTGTCGATCTCGTCGTACCTGTTCACGCAGTCGCTCGCGTTCACCGGCGCGCAGTCGCCGCCGCCGATCCTCGAATGGATGCTGACGGTCGCGTCGCTGCCGCTGACGGTGCTCGCGTTCACGCTGCTGTACGTGTATCTGCCGAACTGCGCGGTCGCGTGGCGCGACGCGGTGATCGGCGGGGTGTTCGCGGCGCTCGCGTTCGAGCTCGCGAAGCGCGGTTTCGGCTTCTACGTGCGGCGGATTCCGACCTATACCGCGGTGTACGGCGCGTTCGCCGCGTTGCCCGTGTTCCTGCTGTGGATGTATCTGAGCTGGTTCGTCACGCTGCTAGGCGCGATGCTGACGTCGGCGCTGCCGGCGATCCGGCTCGGGCAGTTCCACCGCGTGCACTACGCGGGCAGCGACCTGCTCGACGCGCTCGAGATGCTCGCACGGCTCGCGGACGCGCGCGCGGCCGGCAAGCCCGGCTACACGGCGATGCGGCTCGCGGCGAAGCTGCGCGCGGACATGGAAACGGCGCAGCGCCTCGTCGCGACGATGGAGGAGCACGAGTGGGTCGCGCGGCTGCAGGACGAGAACGGGCCGCCGCGCTACGTGCTGCTCGCGAATCCGGAGCGCCTGACGCTCGCGAACCTGTTCGACGTGCTCGTGATCGACCGCGCGGAGCTGACCTACCAGTTGCAGCGGCGCCGCACGCACATCGACGGCGCGGCGCTGCTCGGCGTGCTGTCGAACGAGCGCTTCGACGTGTCGCTCGCGTCGCTGATCACGGTGCCGCGGCGCGCGGGTGCGCATGAGAAGGTGGCCGCGCCGGCAACGGCGGCGGCCGCAGCGAAGGCGGCCGGCGCGGCGGACCCGCACGCGCGGCCGCCGCGGGCCGCGTGATGCCGGCCGGGCGTCACAGCGGAATCTTTCCGGTGCAGATATCCTTGAACATCACCCAATCGCCCATCAGGCTGTAGATCGGATGCCGGAACGTCGCCGGGCGGTTCTTTTCGAAGAAGAAATGGCCGACCCACGCGAACCCGTAGCCGCAGACGACGGCGGCCGGCAGCCACGGCCATTCGCCGGTTGCGGCCGCCATCGCGGCGCAGCCGATCACGCCGAGCGAGCCGATGAAATGCAGCCGCCGCGACGTCAGGTTCTGGTGTTCGTTCAGGTAGTGCGGGTAGAAATCGGCGAAGCTGGCGAAGTGCTCCGACTGTGAGTGCGAGTGCGAATGCGCCATGACATCCCCTCTGGACGCGTGATCCATACGGTCATTGTGCGGCGGGCGGCGATCCGCCGCAAGCGGCTGCCCGGTGCGGCGCGCTTTCCTTTTGGGAGGCTTTCCGATAGGATCGAAAGCCAGTTTTCGCACATAGGCAAACAGGGGACTACGATGCGCGTCAGCGATATTCTGAAGGTCAAGGGCAACACGCTGTTCACGGTGACGCCCGAAACGCCGTTGCGCGATGCGGTCGACACGATGGCCGAGCACGACATCGGCTCGCTCGTCGTGATGGAGTACGGCGATCTCGTCGGCATCGTGACATTCCGCGAGATCATCCTGACGCTGCGCGAGAACGGCGGCAGCATCGGCGACGGCAAGGTGCGCAAGGTGATGGACGTGCCGCTCACGTGCACGCCGGAAACCGACGTCAACGAAGTGCGCCGGATGATGCTCGATCGCCACGCGCGCTACATGCCGGTGCTCGACAAGAAGATGCTGATGGGCGTGATCTCGTTCTACGACGTCGCGAAGACGGTCGTCGAGGCGCAGAGCTTCGAGAACCGGATGCTGAAGGCGTACATCCGCGACTGGCCGGAACCCGAGGCCGAATCCGGGAACCCGTGAGCGCCGCGCTTTCCGAATGAGCGATCACACGTCAGTCACGTCCGAGCGTCGCGATGAGCCGCGCGCGCACGCGTCCCAGTTCGACCTGCTGCGCGAGCGCCGCTTCGCGCCGTTCTTCACGACCCAGTTCTTCGGCGCGCTGAACGACAACGTCTTCAAGATCGGCTTCTCGTCGCTCGTCACGTACCAGACCGCGCGCTTTTCCGGCGTCGACGCGAAGACGGCCGCGTTCCTGATTTCGGCGATCTTCATCGTGCCGTTCGTGCTGTTCTCGGCGACGTCCGGGCAGATCGCCGACAAGTACGACAAGGCGCGCCTCACGCGCTTCGTGAAGACGTTCGAGATCGCGCTGACGCTCGTCGGCGCCGCGGGCTTCGTCACGCACAGCGCGACGCTGCTGTATCTGTGCACGTTCATGCTCGGCATGCACTCGACGCTGTTCGGGCCCGTCAAGTATGCGTACCTGCCGCAGCACCTGAGCGATCACGAGCTCGTCGGCGGCAATGGGCTCGTCGAGATGGGCACGTTCGTCGCGATCCTGATCGGCACGATCGTCGGCGGCGCGGCCGCGGGCCTGCCCGGTGGCGGCGAATCGGTGCTGGCGTTCTGCTGCGTCGGCATCGCGCTCGCCGGGCGCGTGGTCGCTTCGTTCGTGCCGGCCACGCCGTCGATGCAGCCCGATCTGAAGATCAACTGGAACCCGATCAGCGAGACCTGGCGCAACCTGTCGCTCGCGAGACAGAACCGGACCGTGTTCCTGAGCCTGCTCGGCATCTCGTGGCTGTGGTTCGTCGGCGCGACGTTCCTCGCGTCGTTCTTCAACTTCGCGAAGGACGTGCTGTCCGCGAGCCCCGACGTCGTCACGGTGCTGCTCGCGACGTTCTCGATCGGGATCGGCCTGGGCTCGATGCTGTGCGAGCGGCTGTCGCGGCGGCGCGTCGAGATCGGCCTCGTGCCGCTCGGCTCGATCGGCATCAGTGCGTTCGCGATCGATCTCTATTTCGCGAGCCACGCGCTGCCGGATCCGGGCCATCTGCTGTCGGTCGGCGAGTTCCTGGCCGGCGCGCGCCACTGGCGGATCCTCGCGGATCTGTTCCTGCTCGCGATGTTCGGCGGCTTCTACAGCGTGCCGCTGTACGCGCTGATCCAGAGCCGCTGCGCGCCGACGCACCGCGCGCGGATCATCGCCGCGAACAACATCCTCAATGCGCTGTTCATGATCGTGTCCGCGCTGATGGCGATGGCGCTGACGCGCGCCGGCGTCGGCATTCCGGGGATTTTCCTCGTCACCGCGCTGCTGAACGTCGCGGTCGCCGCGTACATCTATCTGCTCGTGCCCGAATTCCTGCTGCGCTTCGTCGCGTGGGTGCTCGTGCACACGTTCTACCGGATCCGGCTCGTGCATCCGGAGCGGCTTCCGGAGGAGGGCGCGGCGGTGCTCGTCTGCAATCACGTCAGCTACGTCGACGCGCTCGTGCTCGCTGCCGCGAGCCCGCGGCCGATCCGCTTCGTGATGGATCACCGGATCTTCTCGACGCGCTTCGCGAGCTGGGCGTTCCGGCACGCGAAGGCGATCCCGATCGCGCCGCGCCACGAGAACCCGGCGCTGCTCGCGCGCGCATACGACGCGTGCGAGGCGGCGCTCGCGGACGGCGAGCTCGTCTGCATCTTCCCCGAAGGGAAGCTGACGAAGACGGGCGACATCAACACGTTCCACCACGGCGTGACCGAGATCCTCTCACGCACGAACGCGCCGGTGATTCCGATGGCGCTGCGCGGGCTGTGGGGCAGCGTGTTCTCGCGGCACGAGGACGCGCGCTGGCCGCGGCCCGTCAAGCGCGGCGTGATGAGCCGGCTCACGCTCGCGGTCGGCGAGCCGATTCCGTCGCCGGTCGCGACGCCCGAGCGGCTGCAGGCCGCGGTGGCCGAACTGCGCGGCGCGCGCAAGTGATTGCGCAAGTGATTGCGTAAATGACACGCGGCCCGCGACGGCCGGCGCTGCTGGCATAATGGCGGTTTTCCCGACTTTTCCTGGGGCGGCTCCATCATGTCCGGCAATACTCTCGGCACGCTTTTCACTGTCACGACCTTCGGCGAATCGCACGGCCCCGGGATCGGCTGCGTGATCGACGGCTGCCCACCCGGGATGATGCTCGCCGAAGCCGACATCCAGCTCGAGCTGGACCGCCGCAAGCCCGGCACGTCGCGCCACGTCACGCAGCGGCAGGAGGCCGATCAGGTCGAGATCCTGTCGGGCGTGTTCGAAGGGCGGACGACGGGCGCGCCGATCGCGCTGCTGATCCGCAACACCGACCAGCGCAGCAAGGACTACGGCAACATCGCCGATACGTTCCGGCCGGGCCACGCGGACTACACGTACTGGCAGAAATACGGGATTCGCGACTATCGCGGCGGCGGCCGCTCGTCCGCGCGGCTGACCGCGCCGATCGTCGGCGCGGGCGCGGTCGCGAAGAAATGGCTGCGCGAGCGCTGCGGCGTCGAGGTGCGCGGCTACATGAGCGCGCTCGGCGAGATCGACGTGCCGTTCGTCGACTGGGCGCACGTGCGCGAAAATCCGTTCTTCGCGCCGAATGCGGCGATCGTCCCGCAGCTCGAGGCGTACATGGACGCGCTGCGCAAGGACGGCGACTCGATCGGTGCGCGGATCGACGTCGTCGCGTCGGGCGTGCCGGTCGGCTGGGGCGAGCCGGTGTTCGACCGGCTCGACGCGGACATCGCGAAGGCGATGATGAGCATCAACGCGGTGAAGGGCGTCGAGATCGGCGCGGGCTTCGCGAGCGTCGCGCAGCGCGGCTCCGTGCACGGCGACGAGCTGACGCCGGAAGGCTTCGTCACCAATCACGCGGGCGGCGTGCTCGGCGGAATTTCGACCGGGCAGGACATCGCGGTGTCGATCGCGATCAAGCCGACGTCGAGCATCCGCACGCCGCGCCGCTCGATCACGACGGCCGGCGAGCCGGCGACGGTCGAGACGTTCGGCCGTCACGATCCGTGCGTCGGGATTCGCGCGACGCCGATCGCCGAATCGATGCTCGCGCTCGTGCTGATCGATCACGCGCTGCGCCATCGTGCGCAATGCGGCGACGTCGAGACGCCGACGCCGAAGATCGCCGGAAGCGCGACCTGACGCGACGCGGGGCGGATGACAGAACGGGGCGCTGCGGTGAAAGCAGCGCCCCGTTTCGTTTGTGCGGTGCCGGTCGGAGACAAAAAAGCGCCGCATGAAGCGGCGCTTTCGTTCGTCACATATTCGGATAATTCGGGCCACCACCGCCTTCGGGCGTGACCCACACGATGTTCTGCGTCGGATCCTTGATGTCGCAGGTCTTGCAGTGTACGCAGTTCTGCGCGTTGATGACCAGCCGGTCGCTGCCGTCGTCGTTCTTCACGAACTCGTACACCGCCGCCGGGCAGAACCGGCCTTCCGGCCCCGCGTACTGGTGCAGGTTCACGTTCACCGGCACGCTCGCGTCCTTCAGCGTCAGGTGCGCCGGCTGGTTCTCCTCGTGGTTCGTGTTCGAGATGAACACCGACGACAGCCGGTCGAACGTCAGCTTGCCGTCCGGCTTCGGATACTCGATCGGCTGACACATCGACGCGGGCTTCAGCATCTCGTGGTCCGCGTGCTGGTGGCGCAGCGTCCACGGCACGTTGCCGTTCATCAGCTTCTGCTCGATCCCGACCATCAGCGTGCCGAGATACAGCCCCTTGCTCATCCACTGCTTGAAGTTGCGCGAGCGGTACAGCTCCGTGTATAGCCACGACGTCTTGAACGCATCCGGATACGCGGCGAGCTCGTCGCTCTGACGGCCCGCCTGCACCGCGTCGAACGCCGCGTCGGCGGCCAGCATCCCGGTCTTGATCGCCGCGTGCGAGCCCTTGATCCGCGCGGCGTTCAGGAACCCGGCGTCGTCACCAATCAGCGCGCCGCCCGGAAACACCGTCTTCGGCAGCGACATCAGCCCGCCGGCCGTCATCGCCCGCGCGCCGTACGACACGCGCTTGCCGCCCTCGAGGAAATGGCGGATCGCCGGATGCGTCTTGTAGCGCTGGAATTCCTCGAACGGCGACAGGTACGGGTTCGAATACCCGAGCCCGACCACGAAGCCGACGACCACCTGGTTGTTGTCCATGTGGTACAGGAACGAGCCGCCGTACGTGTCCGGCTTCAGCGG
>NZ_JACBNX010000018.1 GCF_013403875.1 Burkholderia guangdongensis
CGCGCGTGCTGATCCAGGAATCGATCTACGAGCGCTTCATCGAGAAGGCGGTCGCGCGCGTCGAGCGTATCAAGGCCGGCCATCCGCTCGACCTGCAGACGATGATCGGCGCGCAGGCGTCGCAGCAGCAGCTCGACAAGATCCTGTCGTACATCGACATCGGCCGCGGCGAGGGCGCGCAGTGCCTGACGGGCGGCGAACGCATGGCGCCCGCCGCGGAGCTGGGCACCGGCTTTTACGTGAAGCCGACGATGCTGCTCGGCAACAACAAGATGCGCGTGTTTCAGGAGGAGATCTTCGGGCCGGTCGCGTCGGTGATGACGTTCAAGGACGAGCAGGACGCGATCGAACTCGCGAACGATACGTTCTACGGGCTCGGCGCGGGTGTCTGGACCCGCAACGGCACGCGCGCATACCGGATGGGCCGCGAGATCGAGGCGGGGCGCGTGTGGACGAACTGCTATCACCTGTATCCGGCGCATGCGACGTTCGGCGGCTACAAGCAGTCGGGCATCGGCCGCGAGACGCACAAGGTCGCGCTGTCGAATTATCAGCAGACGAAGTGCCTGCTCGTCAGCTATCAGGCGGAGGCGCTCGGGTTCTTCTGATCGGGCCACGCGAGCGCATCCCAATCGACCGCGCGATAGGCCGCATCGACCGCCGCGATGTCGGCCGCGTGCTCGCTCGCATGCATCCCGCGCAGCGTGTCGGGCACGTCGAGCGCGAGCGGCACGCAATGCGGATAGTCGCGCACGCGCAATGCCGGCTCGATTGTCGTGAAGCACGCGAGCGTCGGCACGTCGAAGCCGTCGGCGACGTGCAGTGCCGCGCTGTCCGCGGAGAACAGCATCCGCGCGCCCGCGATCCACGCGATGAAATGCGCGGTGTCGGGCGCGTGGCCGCTGACGTCGACGTACGCCGGATGCGCGAGCGGGCCGAAGCCGACGATCAGCATCCGGTAGCGCGCCGCGAGCCGGTCGACGAGCGCCGCGCGCAGCGCGGGCGGCACGCTGCGCACCGCGGTGCTCGCGGATGGGCAGAACAGCACGTACGGCCGGTCACGCCATGCATCGGGCAGCGTGGGCAGCGTCAGCCGCGCGAGCCAGCGGTTGCGCTTCTCGGCGGTGGAGATCGCGGCCGGATCGACGCCGAGCGCCGTGAAGAAGAAATCGATCATCGGCAGGCGCGCGAAATCCCGCCAGTACACCTGATTGCCGAGATCGACGCACGGCTCGTTCGCGGGCAGCGCGTCGGCCGGCCACGGCAGCGGCCGCGACGGCGCGACGACGTCGCGCGCGAGCGCGTAGAGCGCCTCGACGTGGCGCGGCGCGCGGGCCGGTCGATAGAGCGTAAAGCGCAGCCCCGGATGCCGGTCGCGCAGCGCGGCGAGCGCCGCGAGGCCGATCACCGAATCGCCTAGCGCGACGCCCATCCCGTTGATCACGTGCACGTGCGGCGTGCCGTCGTACGCGAGCCTGAACGGCCGGTGCGCGGCGTGCAGCAGCCCGAGCGCGGGCGCGGCCGGCACGTGGCCGACGACCTCGACGCCGGCGCGCTCGAGGTCGTACGGCGCGACGAGCGTGCGGTCCGGCGCGAGCAGCGTGCCGGGCCACGCGAGCGCCGCGTCGTGCGTCAGCGCGGGTATCGCCTGCACGGGCATCGGCTATGCGCCGCCGCGCGCGCGGCGGCCCTGCTCGCGGATCTGCTCGAGCGTCGCCGATGGCGTGCTCGCATCCTGCGGCACGCGGATCTCGATCAGCGCGGGCAGTCCGCACGTCAGTGCGCGATCGAGCGCGCTCGCGAAGTCCGCGGTGCGCTCGATCGTCTCGCCGTGCGCACCGAACGCGCGCGCGTACGCGGCGAAATCCGGATTCGTGAGGCCGGTGCCGTGCACGCGCCCCGGGTAATTGCGTTCCTGATGCATCCGGATCGTCCCGTAATGCCCGTTGTTGACGACGATCACGACGATGTTCAGCCCGTACTGCATTGCGGTTGCGAGCTCGTTGCCGGCCATCATGAAGCAGCCGTCGCCGGCGAGCGCGACGACGGGCCGTTGTGGATACAACGACTTCGCGGCGAGCGCGGCCGGCACGCCGTAGCCCATCGCGCCGCTCGTCGGCGCGAGCTGCGAGCGGAAGTGCCGGTACGCGAAATGGCGATGCAGCCAGGTCGCGTAGTTGCCCGCGCCGTTCGTCACGATCGCGTCGTGCGGCAGGCGCTCGCGCAGTTGCTTCATCACGTCGCCGAGCTGCACGTCGCCCGGCATCGGCAGCGGTGCGTGCCACGCGAGATACGCGCGGTGCGCGTCGGCTGCGCTGCCGGCCCAGGCCGGCGATTCCGGCGACCCGGGCGACCCGGGCGGCTCGAGCGCCGCGAGCAGCGACGCGATCTCCGGCATCCCGGACACGATCGGCAGGTCGGCCGCATACACGCGCCCGAGCTCGTCCGCGCCCTGATGCACGTGGATCAGCGTTTGGCGAGTCTTCGGGATGTCGAGCAGCGTGTAGCCGCCCGTCGTCGCCTCGCCGAGCCGCGGGCCGAGCGCGAACAGCAGGTCGGCATTGCCGATCCGCTTCGCGAGCGCCGGATTCAGGCCGAGGCCGACGTCGCCCGCGTAGTTCGGATGCGCGTTGTCGAACGTGTCCTGATAGCGGAACGCGCACGCGATGGGCAACTGCCAGCGCTCGACGAACGTGCGCAGGTCCGCGCAGGCCTCGGGCGTCCAGCCACTGCCGCCGACGAGCAGGAACGGCCGCTCGGCGCGCGCGAGCCGCTCGCGCAGCTCGGCGACCTGCGCGGCCGACGGCGCCGCGACGATGCGCTTCGCGGCGGGCGCGACGGGCTGCGGCGCGCACGCGTCGGACAGCACGTCCTCGGGCAGCGCGAGCACGACGGGGCCGGGCCGGCCGGACATCGCGACGTGGAACGCGTGGCTCAGGTATTCGGGGATGCGGCGCGCGTCGTCGATCTGCGCGACCCACTTCGCCATCTGGCCGAACATGCGCCGGTAGTCGATCTCCTGGAACGCCTCGCGGTCGAGATGCTCGCGCGCGCACTGGCCGATGAACAGGATCATCGGCGTCGAGTCCTGGAACGCGGTGTGCACGCCGATCGACGCGTGCGTCGCGCCGGGGCCGCGCGTGACGAACGCGACGCCGGGCCGGCCGGTCAGCTTGCCGACCGCTTCGGCCATGTTCGCGGCCGCGGCTTCGTGGCGGCAGACGACGGTCTGGATGCGGGCGGTGTCGTCGGCGAGCGCGTCGAGCACCGCGAGAAAGCTCTCGCCGGGCACGCAGAACACGCGCTCGACGCGATTCGCGAGCAGGGCATCGACGACGAGACGCGCGCCGGTCGTCGCGCGCGATTCGGAATCCGGGGAGTTCGGCATGTGACGCGGGCCTCGGGCGTGATGGGGGTGACGGGCGTGAAGGGACGGATAGCTTACGCCGGATGACGACGCGCAGGGAAGGCGGCGGAGTGAGGCGGCGGAGGGCGGCGGCGCGCTCGCGTAAAATTGCGCACTTCGCGTTTTCAACCCTGACCGTCACTGTCCCGATGCAACCCGCTTCCCTCGTCCAACCCGCCGCCGACGATGCCGACGTCGCCGATGTCACCCGCGACCTGGTCTACGGCCCCGACGACCGGCCCGCGCCGGCGATCGCGTTCGTCGCCGCGCTGCAGCACCTGCTGGCCATCCTGGTGCCGATCGTCACGCCCGGCCTGCTGATCTGCCAGGCGCTGAACGTGTCCAGCCGCGATACCACGCTGATCGTATCGATGTCGCTAGTGATCTCCGGCATCGCGACGTTCCTGCAATGCAGGCGCTTCGGCCCGCTGGGCGCGGGCCTGCTGATCGTTCAGGGCACCAGCTTCAACTTCGTCGGCCCGCTGATCGCCGGCGGCAGCCTGATGGTCAAGCAGGGCACGCCGGTCGAAACCGTGATGGCCGCGATTTTCGGCGTCGTGATCGCCGGCTCGTTCGTCGAGATGAGCGTTTCCCGCATCCTGCCGTTCGTCAAGCGCCTGATCACGCCGCTCGTCACCGGCATCGTGGTGCTGCTGATCGGTCTCACGCTGATCAAGGTCGGCCTCGTCAGCATGGGCGGCGGCTACGGCGCGATGGCCAAGGGCACGTTCGCCAACGCGGACAACCTGACCCTTTCCGGCCTGGTGCTCGGCACGATCATCGTGCTGAACCGGGTGCCCATCGTCTGGGTGCGCAGCACCGCGCTCGTGATCGCGCTCGCGATCGGCTATCTCGCGGCCGCCGCGATGGGCCGCCTCGATTTCACCGGCGTGCACGAAGCCGCGCTGTTTCAGATTCCGACCCCGTTGCACTTCGGCCTGGGCTTCTCGTGGTCGCTGTTCGTGCCGATGCTGATCATCTATCTGGTCACGTCGCTGGAAGCGATCGGCGACGTCACCGCGACCAGCAAGATCTCGAAAGAGCCCGTCGAGGGCGCGCTGTGGATGCAGCGGATCAAGGGCGGCGTGCTGGTCAACGGCGCGAACTCGCTGCTGGCCGGCATGTTCAACACGTTTCCGAGCTCCGTCTTCGCGCAGAACAACGGCGTGATTCAGCTGACCGGCATCGCGAGCCGCCACGTGGGCATCTGGATCGCGGGCATGCTCGTGGTGCTGGGCCTGTTTCCGCCGGTCGCGGGCGTGCTGCAGGCGGTGCCCGAGCCCGTGCTCGGCGGCGCCGCGATGGTGATGTTCGGTGCGGTGGCCGCGTCGGGCATCAACATCCTCGCCGGGGTCCGGCTGGATCGCCGCGCGCTGCTGATCGTCGCCGTGTCGCTGGCGCTGGGGCTGGGCGTGGCCCAGGTGCCGGAGATCCTCGCGCATCTGCCGCACGCGCTGAAAAGCGTGCTGGAATCGGGTGTTGCTACCGGCGGCATCTGCGCGCTGGTGATGAACTGGTTCCTGCCGGAAACGAAATGATGCATTGATCTCGCGGCGAGGCAGGGCGGAAGGCTCATGGATCGAACGGGCGCCTTTCGCGCTCACTGCCCGCCTTCCGGCAATCGCAACTCGAGATTGCTCGTCACCGAGGTCACGCCGGGCACCTGGCGAGCCGCCTCCACGGCGGCCTTGTCCTGCGACTCGTCGGTGATCAATCCGGCCAGCGTGACCGCGCCCGTCTTTGCCTTGGCGAACACGGTGACTTGCGCACCGGCGATGCCGGGCGTCTTCATGAGCGCCTGACGGACCTTCTTCGCGAACGCGCGGTTCGCTGCGCGCTCGACTTTCTTTGCCGCGTGAGGCGACATCGCCGCGAGTTGGGCCGTTTGCGCTTCGGGCGTATCGGATTGCGCGTAACACGTTGCGGACGACAACGCGACGATGCCGGCAACGGCAATCATGAAACGTATCTTCATCATCCTCTCCTCGACAAGAACGAACAGGAAACACTCGAGCCGTTCAAGAACCGGCCCGAAACGTCGCTGCATTCCAAACAGCGTCCCACGTCGAGATAACCGTCAGTGCGTGACTTTTATTCCGTGGGGGTTGCCTTCGACGTGGATGACGCTCGGTTTCGTGCTCGTCGCACCGTCGCCGAGGCGATGCCGCAGGCGACCTCTGGACGGGTGCCGCGGGTTTTGATGGGGCGCTGGCTAAGGAGAAGGGCGTGTCAGGGTGCGTGCATGTGTCACGGTTGGGTGGCTTGATTTTCAGACCAGTCTGATGGTTGTGCTCCATGTTTTTGTTTAGCCTCGTTTTCGATCGAAAAGCAGGAAGACATGGAGGATTGATGCATATTTGCAAGTTCGAGCTGAATGGCGAGCCGATGAGTGTGTTCGAGATTGCGGGACGCAAGTTTCCGGCGTTTTCGGGCGAGTCGCCTTATACCAATAAACGAGCGTATGCGTGCGTGGTCAATAAGGGGCCGCTGCCGGCGGGAACGTACTACATTGTGGATCGAAAATCGGGTGGACGGCTTGGCTGGTTATGGGACGCAATATCGAGTCATGACGACTGGTTTGCGCTGTATGCCGATGACGGTCGGATCGACGATGAGCTTTTCTGTGATGGTGTGAAGCGCGGGAGTTTCAGGTTGCATAGCGGCCGAGTCAGCAAGGGGTGCATTACGATTCCGAATCAGGCCGACTTCAATGTGATCAGAGGAATATTGCGTGGGATGTCGGCGTATATTCCAAGGACAGATATCGGCTGCTATGGAAAGGTGATCATCAAGTGAAATGCATTTTCCGAAGCGCTATATGGGCGCTCTTCATTTTTTTTCTGATGATCGCGTATATTTTTACGTGGACCCACACTGAAGATATATTTCCTCACTACGCCGCATTGGTCCCGGTGGCCCATGCAATCGTGGAGTGGATGCCTTGGTCCCATCACACGCCCGAAGAAGTGGACTCGGTCTATCTGCTGCTTGGGGCATTCGTCACGGTTGCACCCGTTACCATCGCGGGCCAACTGTTATGGCGGTTCCGGCGCCATGGACTCGCGCTGTTTCGTCGAGTCGGCCGCATGTAGTCGCGCATGGTCCGGGTCCCTGCGCGGCTATCCGAAGTTCTAGCGCGCCTGCAGCGGCAGGCAGGCGGTGAGCCACGCGGGCGGATTCGGGGATAGCTGCCGCGCAACGCGCGCATAGCGCCCGTCGATCCGCGCGGCCAGATGAAACAGCTCGGCCGCGCCTTTCGGGTCCCATGGCCCCGCGTAGCCCGGCAGGCCGGCGTCGCGGCGCTTCGCGTCGAACGCGACCGTCGAATGCACGAATTCCTCGTGCGTCTTTTCGCCGAGCGCGTACGGCTGGAGCCAGTCGAGCGCGGCCGCGAGCGTCGCGCCGTTCGCGCCGCGCTCGCGCAGCCAGTTGCGGTTGAAGCGGCGCGCGGCAAGCGCGGCCGTCACGAGCGGCTGCAGGTCGTACACCACGTAGTGCAGCGCGTCGCGCTCGCCGAAGTCGACGGTGACGCCGTCCGGGCCGATGTTGTCCGCCAGGTGCTCGATGAACAGCCGCTGCGCGGCCTTCATCATCCGCCGGTCGCCGAGCGTGAACGCCGCGAGCGAGATCAGCTTGATCCGGTGGCTCTGCCAGTTGTTGCGCCACGTGCCCGCGAGCGGCCGCCGCTGCGCGTCGATCCGCGCGACGTAGCCCGCGCCGAGCTTCGCGACGAATGCCGCCGCCGCGTTGCGCGTCTTCACGGTGAGCGCGCTCGCGGTCATGTCGTACGCGAGGATCAGGCTGTCGAAGTGCGTCTCGTCGATCGGGTTGAAGCTCGGCTGGTAGGTCGTGACCCACGCGTACAGGAAGCGGTCGACGAACTGCAGATAGCGGACATCGTTCGTCACGCGCCACGCGAGCGCCGCGTCGCGCATCAGATCCATGTCCTTCAGCGCGTCGACGCTCTGGTCGTAGATGCCTTCGTGCGGCAGCGTGCCTTCGGTGTGCACGCGCGGCATCGCCTTCGGCGGGTCGGACAGGTGCGCGTCGACGCCGCGAATCAGCGCCTGCACGCCCGGCTCCCCCTGCGTCGTCTCACTCGCCTGCAGCGCGGGCGCCGCGCAGAAATTCATCGCCGCGTGCGCGGCTTGCGGTATGCCGAGCGCGGCGGCGCCGACGGCGAGCGACGTCACGAACACCGGCACGAGCGCGCGCGCGCGTCGCGCGCCGCGGCCCGGGAACATCAGACGCACCATGCGGAACTCCTTGATTGGCTGGAGCGAGGACTGAGATGTTATCCGGACTTGGGGGTAAACGCTAAACACCGCACGCAACTTCACATTGCGTGCGGTGCGCGATCGACACGCGATGCGTGAACCGATCGCCCGCGCGCGTTACGCGTATTCCGACATCGGCACGCACGCGCAGAACAGGTTGCGGTCGCCGTACGCGTTGTCCGCGCGGCCGACCGGCGGCCAGTACTTGTTCGTGCCGAGCGACGCGACCGGATACGCGGCCTGCTCGCGCGAGTACGCGTGCGGCCAGTCGTTCGCGGTGACGACCGCGGCGGTGTGCGGCGCGTGGCGCAGCGGGTTGTCCTCGCGATCGGCGCGGCCTTCCTCGACCGCGCGGATCTCGTCGCGAATCGCGATCATCGCGTCGACGAAGCGGTCGAGCTCTTCCTGCGCTTCCGATTCGGTCGGCTCGACCATCAGCGTGCCCGGCACCGGGAAGCTCATCGTCGGCGCGTGGAAGCCGTAGTCCATCAGGCGCTTCGCGACGTCGTCGACGGTGATCCCGCTCGATTCCTTGATCGGACGCAGATCGAGAATGCACTCGTGCGCGACGAGCCCGCCCGGGCCCGAGTACAGCACCGGATAGTGCGGCGCGAGACGGTTCGCGATGTAGTTCGCGTTCAGGATCGCGGTTTCGGTCGCGGCGGTCAGGTTCCTCGCGCCCATCATCGCGATGTACATCCACGAGATCGGCAGGATCGACGCGGAGCCGTAAGGCGCCGCCGACACCGCGCCGATGCCTTCCTCGCCACGCTGGTAGCCGGTCGACTTCTGGTTCGGCAGGAATTTCGCGAGGTGCGCGCCGACCGCGACCGGGCCCACGCCCGGGCCGCCGCCGCCGTGCGGGATGCAGAACGTCTTGTGCAGGTTCAGATGGGACACGTCGCCGCCGAACTGGCCCGGCGCGGTCAGGCCGACCATCGCGTTCATGTTCGCGCCGTCGACGTACACCTGGCCGCCGTGCGCATGCACGATCTCGCAGATCTCGCGCACGTTCTGCTCGAACACGCCGTGCGTCGACGGGTAGGTGATCATGATCGCCGCGAGGTCGTTCGCGTGCTCGTCGGCCTTTTTCTTCAGGTCGTCGATGTCGACGTTGCCCTGCGCGTCGCACGCGACGACGACGACCTTCATCCCCGCCATGTGCGCGGACGCCGGGTTCGTGCCGTGCGCGGATGCCGGGATCAGGCACACGTCGCGGTGGCCTTCGCCGCGCGACTGATGGTACGCGTGAATGATCAGCAGGCCCGCGTACTCACCCTGCGAGCCGGCGTTCGGCTGCAGCGACACCGCCGCGTAGCCGGTCGCCGCGACGAGCATCTGCTCGAGCTGGTCGATCATCTCGCGGTAGCCGACGGTCTGGTCCGCCGGCGCGAACGGGTGGATGCGGCCGAACTCGGGCCACGTGACCGGCAGCATCTCCGACGTCGCGTTCAGCTTCATCGTGCACGAGCCGAGCGGGATCATCGAGCGGTCGAGCGCGAGATCCTTGTCCGACAGGCTGCGCAGGTAGCGCAGCATTTCCGTTTCCGAGTGATGGCGGTTGAACACGTGGTGCGTCAGGTACGCGCTCGTGCGCGCGAGGCCGGCCGGCAGCGCCGCGTCGCCGCCGAGCGCGGCGTCGAGTGCGTCGACGGTGGGTGCGGTGCCGCCCGCGGCTTGCGCGAACACGGCGAGCAGGTCGGCGAGATCGCCGCGCGTCGTCGTCTCGTCGATCGAGATGCCGACTTGCGTCGCGCCCGCGCGGCGCAGGTTGAGGCGCTTCGTTTTCGCGAGCTCGTGAACCTGCGCGGTGCGCGCGCCGGTATCGACGGTCAGCGTGTCGAAGAAGGTATCGTTGACGAGCGCGAAGCCGAGCTGCTTCACGCCGCTCGCGAGCAGCGCGGCGATGCGGTTCACGCGCAGCGCGATCGTCTTCAGCCCGTGCGGGCCGTGATAGACCGCATACATGCTCGCCATGATCGCGAGCAGCGCCTGCGCGGTGCAGACGTTCGACGTCGCTTTCTCGCGGCGGATGTGCTGCTCGCGCGTCTGCAGCGCGAGGCGCAGCGCGGGCTTGCCCTGCGCGTCGACGGTCACGCCGACGAGGCGCCCCGGCATCTGGCGCTTGAACGCGTCACGCACCGCCATATACGCGGCGTGCGGGCCGCCGAAGCCCATCGGCACGCCGAAGCGCTGCGAGTTGCCGACCGCGACGTCCGCGCCCCATTCGCCCGGCGGCGTCAGCAGCGTCAGCGCGAGCAGATCCGCCGCGACGACGACGTGGCCGCCCGCCGCGTGGATCGCGTCGGTGAGCGCGCGATAGTCGCGCACGTCGCCGTTCACGCCCGGATACTGGAGCAGCACGCCGAACGCGTTCGCGCCCGCCGCGTCGGCGGCCGGGCCGACCCGCACGTCGATGCCGATCGGCTGCGCGCGCGTGCGGACCACTTCGAGCGTCTGCGGCAGCACGTCGTCGGCGACGTAGAACACGTTCGACTTCGGCTTGCCGGCGCGCTGCAGCAGCGTCATCGCCTCGGCGGCGGCGGTCGCCTCGTCGAGCAGCGACGCGTTCGAGATCGCGAGGCCCGTCAGGTCCGTGATCATCTGCTGGTAGTTCAGCAGCGCCTCGAGGCGGCCCTGCGAAATTTCAGGCTGGTACGGCGTGTACGCCGTGTACCAGGCCGGGTTCTCGAGCACGTTGCGCAGGATCACCGCCGGCGTCGCCGTGTCGTAGTAGCCCTGGCCGATGTATGAGCGGAACACCTGGTTCTTGTCCGCGAGCTCGCGCAGCGCCGCGAGCGCTTCCGCCTCGCTTTTCGGCTGCGCGAACGGGCCGAGCGGCAGCGCGTCCTGGCGGCGGATCGCGGCCGGGATCACCGCCTCCATCAGGGCGGCGCGCGACGCGAAGCCGAGCGTGTCGAGCATCGCGTTCTGGCTGGCGTCGTCGGGGCCGATGTGGCGTTCGGCGAACGCGTCGTGCGTTTCGAGTGCGGTGAGCGAGAGGGGCGTGCGGTTCATCAGACGATCCGGGTGTTCGAGCTTCATGGCGTGACTCTGGTCCCATGCGGTGCGCGGCCGGGCCATCCGGGCCCGGCGCGCCGCGCGGTTCGGGGGTAGGGGGTTAGTCGATCAGCTTGCCGTAGGCCGCCGCGTCGATCAGCTTGTCGGTCGATGCGCCGTCGGCGAGCTTGATCTTGAACAGCCAGCTCGCGTACGCGTCCGCGTTGACCTCGTCCGGCGTGTCGGCGATCGACGTGTTCACTTCGACGATCTCGCCCGACACCGGCGAGTAGATGTCGGACGCGGCCTTCACCGACTCGACGACGCCGACCGCGTCGCCCGCCGACACGGACTTGCCGACTTCCGGCAGCTCGAGGAAGACGATGTCGCCGAGCGTGCTCTGCGCGTGATCGGTGATGCCGACCGTCAGCGTGCCGTCCGCTTCGGTGCGGATCCACTCGTGCTCATCGGTGTATTTCAGATCGGCCGGGACGTTGCTCATCGGATTGCTCCTGGATTGTGAAGGTGTTTCGTAGGGTTGCGGCGCGCCGCGCGGGCGCGCCAGTGTCGTGTCGCGGGACGGCGCGGCGCGGCATGCCGGGACGGTCAGGCCGCGAGCACCTTGCCGTTGCGCACGAACGGCAATTTAACCACGCGCGCGGGCAGTTGCTTGTCGCGAATCTGCACGTGGACGACGTCGCCGATCTGCACGGCCGCCGGCACGCGCGCGAACGCGATCGATTCCTGCATCGACGGCGAGAACGTGCCGCTCGTGATCTCGCCTTCGCCGTGCGGCGTGACGACCTTCTGGTGCGCGCGCAGCACGCCGCCCGCCTTGCCGTTCTCCTTCTGCAGGATCAGGCCGACGAACGCGGCGCGCGAGCCGTTGCGCTCGAGCGCGTCGCGGCCGACGAACGGGCGCGGCGCCGCGAGATCGACCGTCCAGGCGAGGCCGGCGTCGAGCGGCGATACCGTCTCGTCCATGTCCTGGCCGTACAGGTTCATCCCGGCTTCGAGGCGCAGCGTGTCGCGCGCGCCGAGGCCGCACGGGCGCACGCCGTGCTGCTGCAGCGCGCTCCACAGCGCGTCGACGTGGACGGCCGGGACGATCACCTCGAAGCCGTCCTCGCCGGTGTAGCCGGTGCGCGCGACGGTCAGGTCGCCGAACGGCGTGCCCGCGACCCGCGCGGCGTTGAACGGCTTCAGCTCGCTCGTCGCGGCGCGCGCGGCGGGAATCGTCGACCAGACTTTTTCGCGGGCGTTCGGGCCCTGCACGGCGACGATCGCGAAATCGCGGCGCGGCGCGATCGTGAGGCCGTAGCCGCCTTCGTCGTTGAGCCGGTTGAACCACGCGATGTCGTTGTCGGCGGTGCCGGCGTTGACGACGACGCGGAAGAAATCCTCGGTGAAGTAATAGACGATCAGGTCGTCGACGACGCCGCCTTCCGGGTTCAGCAGGCACGAGTACAGCGCCTTGCCGGGCGTCTTCAGCTTCGCGACGTTGTTCGCGATCGCGTGCTCGAAGAACGCGCGCGCGCGGCTGCCGGTGAAATCGACGGCGCACATGTGCGACACGTCGAACATGCCGGCATCGGTGCGCACCGCCTGGTGCTCTTCGATCTGCGAGCCGTAGTTGACGGGCATGTCCCAGCCGCCGAAATCGACCATGCGGGCGTTGAGCGCGCGATGCGCGGCGTTGAGCGGGGTGTGTTTGAGTGCGGTCATCGAGGCCTCGGGCTGGCGCTTGCGCGCGGATCAAAACGGCGATGTGGTGGATCGCTCGCGGCACATGGCCTGCGGACGATTCGTTACATGCCCCTCTGTCCTCGATACCTGAGAGATTGCGCCGCGGGCTTCGAGCCCTGCGAACGCGCGCCCCTTCGGTGGGCAGCTTGCCGGCACTGCGCGATGCGCTGCCGGCTACTGCCGCTCTCCAGAGTGCGGGGAGCGCCTGCGATGCGTGCAGACGGGTTTCCCCGACGCGGCCGGTCCTTTTGCCTGAGAGTTTGCGGGTGTGCCCCTTCGGCGGCGCGACCGGCGTTGCTGCAGTGCGGTCACGCGCTCTCCCGACGCGTGCCGGCGACTGTACGCGAGCGCCGGAACGTTGTCAATTTGGACAAATGGCCGTCGTGTGACGACAAGTGGGACGGCTTACTCGCCGATCGCGCGCGCGGCCGTGTCGAGCTCCTGGTTCAGCACGCGCTGCTCGTCGCCGGACAGCCCGCCGCCGTGCTGCGCGGCCATGTCGTTCGCTTCCTGGCGGATCACGTCGAGCCGGCGATGCAGCGCCGCACCCTGCGGCGGCGGGTAGTAGCCGGCGTCGACGCGCGCGTCGATGCGGCGGCTCAGGTTGTCGATCCGCCCCTGGATCTGCTGCATCCGCTCGTACGCGGCGACCTGCGGATTCGGGCGCGGCGCGGGCGCGGGGGCCGGGGCCGGTGCGGGCGCCGGGCGCGGCGGCGGTGCGACGACGCAGGCGGCGAGCGATGTAACCAGCGCGCAGCACGCTGCTGCGCGAATCAGCCTTTGCATCTTGTTCTCCTGATGGATTTGGTGTGGGATCGTCTGTTCGGGAAACGTGTCAGCCCCGCTCGACGCTGACGCGCGCGCCGGGTGATTTGTAACTGATTATTAGGCGCGGATCAGACCGGCTGGCGGACGAACGGCAGGCGGCGGCCTTCGCGCTCGCTTTGCGCCGCGAGTTCGATGATCGTCATCACGTCGACCGCGTCCTGCGGTGTGACCGGGAACGGTGCGCCGTCGTGGATCGACGCGGCGAGCGCGCGGTAGAACTCCGCATACGCGCCGTCGAGCGTCGGCACCGGGCGCTCGGTCTCGACTTCGCCGTCCAGCACGCGCAGCACGCCGGGCCGGTTGCCGCCGCCGAACTCGACGTGATCCGGCGTGAGGCCGGCCTTCAGCTGGTCCTCCTGCGTGTCGAGGCCGAACTTCTGGTAGCTGCCGAGCGTGCCGTGCAGCGTGAAGCGCGCGGGCTCGATCGCGGACAGCGCGCTCGCATGCAGCGCGACGTCCTTGTCCGGATAGCCGAGCAGCAGATGCACGAAATCGGGCGCGGTGCCGCCGTCGCGGCGGGTCTTGACGGTTGCGTCGACGGTGTCGGGCACGCCGAACAGCGCGAGCGCCTGGTCGATCAGGTGCGGGCCGAGGTCGTACAGCAGGCCGCCGCCGCGCGCGGCTTCCTCGCGCCAGCGCGCGCGCACCTGTGGGCGAAAGCGGTCGAAATGCGACGCGACGTACGTGATGCGGCCGAGCTCGCCGCGCTCGACGAGCCCGCGCACGGTCAGGAAATCGCCGTCCCAGCGGCGGTTGTGGAACGGCGCGAACACGCGGCTCCTTGCGTTCGCGAGCCGCGCGAGCGCGAGCGCTTCGTCCGACGTCAGCGTGACCGGCTTGTCGACGACGACGTGCCGCCCGGCCTCGAGCACGCGCTGCGCGAGCGGGAAATGCGTGTCGTTCGGCGTCGCGATCACCACGCACTCGATGTCGTCGAACGCGAGCAGCGTGTCGAGATCGGCGACGACGCGCGCGCCCGGATACGCGGCCTGCGCGCGCTCCGGCTGGCCGGTCGCGATCGCGGCGACCTGCGTGCGGCCGCTCGCGGCGATCACCGGCGCATGAAACGTCGCGCCGGCGAAACCGAAACCCATCAAACCCACTTTGAGCAATGACGACATGGCGATCCTGTGAACGATGCGGAATGTGCGGACGGTGCGGTGCAGGCGGCGCGGCGGCCGGAGCTCGCGCGACAGGGCGCTATTGTGGCACGGCGGCGCGTGGAGGAAGGGGGTATTGGCCGAGCGGCCAGGGGTGGGGGCGGGGCAACCTGCGCATGCGTGTGTGCGCGCGGGTGCGCCGGGGCGACGACCCCGGCGCTTCGGACGGAATGTCCGCGATCAGGACAGCTTCGAGAAGTCTGGCGGTCTGCGTTCGGCAAACGCGGCGAAGGCTTCGCGCGCCTCCGCGCTCTTCAGCCGATCGGCGAACAGCGCGCCTTCCTCGGCCATCCGCGCGAGGATCCGCTCCTGATCGCGCATCAGCCGCTTGGTGATGCTGAGGGCGCCGGCCGGCCGTTTGGTCAGCGCGATCGCCGCGTCCAGCGCCGCCTTGCGCAATTCGGCCTGTGGCACCACGGCATTCGCCAGCCCGCACGCGAGCGCGGTCTGAGCGTCCATCGGCTGGCCTAGCGCGAACATCGCGTAGGCGCGCGCATGACCGATCCGCAGCGGCAGCAGCAGGCTCGACGCCGCCTCGGGCACCACCGCGAGATTGACGAACGGCGTCGTCAGCCGTGCGTTTTCGGCGAGATAGACCAGGTCGCAATGCAGCAGCATCGTGGTGCCGACGCCGACGGCATTGCCTTGCACCGCCGCAATCAGCGGCTTGCCGGCCTTGCCGATCGTGCTGATGAAGCGATGCGCCGGACTGGGGCCGGTGCTTTCGCTGCGCGATCGGGCGGCGAAATCGGAGATGTCATTGCCCGCCGTGAAGCTGTCGCCGTCCCCCTGGAGCAGGACCGCCCGGATGGACGCATCGGCCTCGGCCCGATCCAGCCCATCCGACAGCGCGTCGTACATCGCACCGGTGAGTGCGTTCTTCTTGTCGGCCCGTTGCAGCGTCAGCGTCATCACGCCATCCGCGATTTCGGTCTTCACGTATTCCGTCATGGCGGTTTCCTCAAGCAAGGGTGTTGGCCGGCGCGTGGGCGCCATCGAACAAGCCGGTCAGCCGGCGGCGGGTAATGTGTTCGGCGTCGCGCATGATGCGATCGATCAATTCCCGCGCCGTGGGGATGTCGTCGATCAGCGAAGCGACGAGACCGCACGACCAGGCGCCTGCGTCCATATCGCCGTCCTTCATGACCTTCGGATAGACGCCGGCCACTTCGGGGACGATGTCCTCGAACACGATCTTCGAGCCCAGCGCTTTCTCCTTCTCCAGCAGGCGCTCGACGCCCGCGTTCGTGAGCACGCGCTCGGTGTTGCGCAGCGGCCGCATGATCAGGCGCGTGTCGAGTTCGGTGGCCGCCACGATCGCGCGCTTGACGTTTTCATGCACCGGCGCCTCCTTCGTCGCAATGAAGCGCGTCCCCATGTTGATGCCCTCGGCGCCCAGCGCAAGCGCGGCAACCAGTTGGGCGCCGGTGCCCATGCCACCCGACGCGACGAACGGCACCTTCAGTTTCCGGGCGGCAAGCGGCAGGAGAATCATGTTCGGGATGTCGTCTTCGCCTGGATGGCCCGCGCATTCGAATCCATCGATGCTCAACGCGTCGACGCCCGCGGCCTCCGCACTCAACGCGTGCCGAACGGCGGTGCACTTGTGGATGACCTTGATGCCGGCCTCCTTGAGGGGCGGCAGCCATCGTTTCGGGTTGTTGCCCGCCGTCTCGACGATCTTGACGCCGCCATCGATGATGGCTTTCACGAACCCGGGGTAATCGGGCGGCGTGACGGACGGCAGAAAGGTCAGATTCACGCCGAACGGCTTGTCGGTCATCTCGCGGCAACGCGCGATTTCATTCGCCAGGTTTTCCGACGTGCGCTGCGTGACCGCCGTAATGATCCCCAGCCCGCCGGCGTTCGACACCGCCGCCGCCATTTCGGCAAAACCGACCCAATGCATCCCGCCTTGAATGATCGGGTGTTCGATACCGAACAGTTCTGTAATTGCAGTCTTCATGACAATGCTCCTGTGTCTCTATCGGTCGTCATTCGGGTTTCAATCGGACTTCAATCGGGTTTCATCCCACCACGTTGCCGGCGCGCAGCCTGGCGATCTCGTCTGCGTCGTAGCCGGCCTCGCGCAGAATCTCGTCGCTGTGCTGGCCGACGTCGGGCGCCTTGCGCGGCTTGACTTTGGGTTGGCCGGAAACGAACAGCGGGGAGTCGACCGTCATCAGCGTGTCGTTTTCGAACGGCACCAGAAAACCGTTGTCGATCGCCTGCCGGTCGTTGGCGGCATCGTTATGGTCGGCGACGATCTCGAACACCAGACCGGCCTCGTTCAGGATGGCCTGCCATTCGCCGCGCTCGCGCGTCGCGAACGCGGCGTCGAGGGCCGCGATCAATTCGGTCGAACGTTCGAATCGGTCGGGCTGCGTGGCGAAGCGAGGATCGTCGAGCAGGGATTCGACGCCCAGGCATTTCGCGAGAACGGGCCATTGGCGCTCTTCGTTGAGGATCGTCAGCATCAGCCAGCGGTCGTCGCGACAGCGGTAATAGGCGGTCAGCGCATTGAAATGGCGTTCGCGCGGCGGCCTCGGGAAAAAGGTCGCCCCGCACAACGCGGCCTGGACCGTGGTGCCGTTCGCCCACAGGCCGTTGGCGATCAGCGACGAGCCGACCTGCATGCCGCGCCCGCTGCGCTCGCGCTCGTAAAGCCCGGCCGCGATGGCCGCGAACAGCGAGATCGCGGACGGCTGGTCGCCCATGCCGAGGTTGGCGCGGGCCGGCGCGGATTCGGCGGCGTTGCGCACGCCGTCCATCAACCCCGAACGCGCCCACCAGGCCGTCTGGTCGAAGCCGGGTTTGCCCGCTTCGTCGCCGACCTCCCCATAACCGGTGAACGACGCATAGATGAGCCGCTCGTTGAGCGCGGAGAGCGCGTCGTAGCCGATGCCGAGCTTCTTGCGCACCGCCAGCGGGAAATTGGTGATGAAGACGTCCGCCTGCCGCACGAGACGCTGCAGCACCGCCAGGCCTTCGGGGCTGGCGAGATTGAGCGCTAGGCCGCGCTTGTTGCGATTGTCCAGCAGCCAGACGTAGTTGAGGTCCGCTTTCGGCGTGCCCGGTATCCGCGCGAGATTGCGGCCGGGGTCTCCCGCGCCCGGCGGCTCGATCTTGATCACGTCGGCGCCGAAATCCGCCAGCACGGTCGCGGCGCCGGGTGCGGCGATGAAACTGCTGCAGTCGATGACGCGCAGGCCTTCGAAGATCATGTAGGTATCCTCTTCAACTGTTCAGGTCCGGCCCGCAACATGCGCGCTCGCGCCGGGATGCGTGCCGGCCGCCCTGATCGCCGCGAGGACGACGAGCCCGGACGCGACATACATGGCCATCAGCAGATAGAGGCCGTATACGTTGCTGCCCGTGCTCTTCGCGAGCATCGCGTTGATCGACGGGGCGACCGCCGGACCGAGGTTGCCGAGGCTGCTGATCAGCGCGAGCCCGCCCGCGGCTGCGCCTTTGGACAGGTATTCGCTCGTCAGCGCGAAGAAGAGCGGGGTCGCCGAACTGAGTCCGATGTACGCGAGCGTCAGGCCGGCGAGCGAAGCGGCGATTTGCGCGCTCGCGTGCCCTTGCGTCAGCGTGACCACGCCGAGCCCGGCCGCCGCCAGCGTCGTGGCGAACGCATAGTGGCGGCGCCGTTCCTTGTGTGCGTCGGAGTGGCGCGCGAACCAGATCATCCCGCCGATCGCGCAGACCTGCGGGACGGCGGCGAGCAGCCCGACCGTGAAGAGATCGTGGATGCCCCAGCCGTGAATCAGCGATGGCAGCGTGAAGACGACCGTGTAGGTGGCGCCGAGCAGCAGAAAGTACGTGAGCGCGAGGCAGTACGCCTTCGGGTCGCGCAGCATGTGCAGAAAACCGCCGTCCGACTCGCCTTCGATATCCTTTTCGTCGTGTTCGAGCCGCTCGCGCAGCAGCGCTTTTTCGGCCGGCGACAGCCAGTCCGCGTGTTCCGGGCCGTCGTCCAGGCGCAGATAGATCACGATGCCGAGTATCGCCGCCGGCAGCCCCTGCAGGATGAACAGCCACTGCCAGCCGAAATATCCGCCGACATGGTCGAAGTATTTGAGGATCGCGCCCGAAATCGGGCCGGCCACCATCCCGGCGACCGTCGCGGCCGACATGAAGATCGCGATCACCTGGCCGCGCCGCGCGGACGGATACCAGTACGTGAAGTAAAGAATGATGCCCGGGAAGAAGCCGGCTTCGAGCGCGCCGAGCAGAAAGCGCAGCACGTAGAACTGGGTGGGCGTGCCGACGAACATCATGCCGGCCGCGGCGAGGCCCCAGCAGAACATGATGCGCAGAAGCGTCTTGCGTGCGCCGATCTTCTCCAGCATCAGATTGCTCGGGATTTCGAACAGAAAATAACCGATGAAGAAGATGCCGGCGCCGAGCGCGTACACCGGCGCGTCGAAGCTCAACGTCTGCTTCATCTGCAACTGCGCATACCCGATGTTGATCCGGTCCAGGAACGCGACCATGTAGCAGACCAGCAGCAACGGCAGCAGGCGCCAGTTGACCTTCCTGTAGACAGCGGCGTCTTCCGTCGCGGGGGCCGCGCGCCCCGCCGTGGGGCCGATCGGGTTCGACTTGGGGTTCATTTCCGTCTCCGTGCGCCGATCGAATCGGGCATGCTTGTTCTTGATCGCAACGAGCGCGCGATCATGTGTCGCGACGGCTCCTTGCGCTCTTTGAGTGGGCTTGATATCGGAGACTATCGAATGCGGCGATGCGCCCGGAAGGTTTGATTCGCTCAGCGCGCAGTGAGTTTCGACCACCGCTGCGTCATCGCCGAACGTCGAGCGCGCCGGCGCTGCCGGGATGGGCCGATGTCGTGCGGTACGCCTACGGCTTGCGATAGTACGAAGGATTGTGCTGTGTCCACCGGATGAACGCGTGACGGAAATTGGCGGCCTCGCTGTAGCCCAGCCGGGTCGCGATCTCGTCGTTCGTCATGTCGGTATTGCGCAGATACTCGATCGCGAGGCGCATCCGCACCTCGGCCAGGATGTCGCGATACGACATCTGCTCGGCCGCGAGCCGGCGGCGCAGCGCTCGCGCGTTGGTCTTCAATTCCCCGGCGATCGCGTCGATGTTCGGAAACCGGCCCGGCTGCTCGAACAAGACCCGATAGACCTCCGCGGCGATGGTTCCGGCCTTGCGGACTTCGGCCAGACCTCTTTCGCACATCTCCAGCGCCATCGCGTTGGTGATGGGATTCGCATAGCGCATCGGCTCCGTCATCCAGCGCCGATCGAATCGCAACTCGTTGCGTTCCTGGCTGAATCGCACCGGGCAGCCGAACACGCGCTCGTAGTCGCGCGCGTGTTCGGGCGCCGCGTATCTGACGCGCACACCCGACAGCCTGAACGAAGACCCGTATAGATCCTGGTTGATCGTGACGTGACTGGCGAACTGAAACTCCATGGTCAGCCGGTACAGATCGTCATCCGGCGAATCGCACAGCAAGGGCGTGTAGACGAAAATCGCGTCGTTGCCGTCTTCGTCATACGTCATGTCGGCCACCGGCCCCATCACGCGGTGGTACTTCAGTGCGAACTGCAACGACTCCTGATGAGACCGACTGCTGAGCAGCGCATAGCCGTACATCCCGTAAGCGGTGACGCGCATGCGCTCGCCGGCGCGGAACGCGCAGCGGCTGGCATCCGGGGTCAGCCGGAGGGCGTTCAGAAACGCCTGCTGCGTCTGCCGATACGACACCCGGGTGTCGGGCGACTGAAGCCGCTCCGGCGTGATGCCGGTACCCGCCAGGACGTCGGCCGGATCGATGCCGATCTCGGACAGCGCAAAGGCCAGCGCGGCGATCTTGTGTGGCGGATACACCTTGTCATTGAAACCCGGTCCAGCGAGCTGCATTCGGTGGCTCTCCTAAGTGGGGATCAATCTTACCCGCGCGTCGGACGACACCAATCGATGATGACCCGGATTTCGTCGGCGATATGTATCGTTCATGCCGGGCCCGCGATGCGATACGTCGAGTCAGGCCGAAAATAACCGGGTTCTGGTCACGTTCCCCCTTCCGGGATGCCGAATGGCGTGATTGAGTGCGGCCGGCGTCCGTCCGCGAAGCCGTGCGCGCCGGGACGGCCGCGTGACCCTCGTTATCCTCGTCACCCTCGCCCGACGAACGGCATCTTGCTCGCCATCACGGTCAAGAACTGCACATTCGCGGCGAGCGGCAGCTCGGCCATGTACAGCACCGCGTCGGCGACGTGCGCGACGTCCATCAGCGGCTCCACCGCGATCTCGCCGTTCGCCTGCGGCACGCCGTGCGCCATCCGCTCGGCCATCTCGGTCGCCGCGTTGCCGATGTCGATCTGCCCGCAGACGATGTCGTACTTGCGCCCGTCGAGCGACACCGACTTCGTGAGGCCCGTGATCGCGTGCTTGGTCGACGTGTACGCGATGCTGTTCGGCCGCGGCGCGTGCGCCGAGATCGAGCCGTTGTTGATGATCCGCCCGCCGCGCGGCGACTGCGCCTTCATCAGCCCGAACGCCGCGCGCGTGCACAGGAACACGCCGGTCAGGTTCGTGTCGACGACCGCGCGCCATGCGTCGATGTCGAGCGCGTCGATTTCGACCGGCGGGCCGCTGCGGCCCGCGTTGTTGAACAGCACGTCGAGGCGGCCGTAGCGCGTGCGGATCTCGTCGAACAGGCGCGCGACGCTGTCCGGATCCGTCACGTCGCAGACGATCGCGAGCGCGTGCTGGCCGCGCGCATGCGCGTCGGCGGCGAGCGACGCGAGCGGCGCTTCGCGGCGGCCGGCCAGCACGACCGTGTAGCCGTGTTCGAGCAGCCGTTGCGCGCACGCGCGGCCGATCCCGCTGCCCGCGCCGGTGACGAGCGCGATTTTGCTCGGCTTCGTGGTGGTAGTCATTGCTGCGAGTCTCCTCTGCAAAGTCAGTCCGCTGCTTCAGTTCGCTGTTTCAGTCCGTTGCTTCAGTCCGCTGCTGTCGCCGTCGCCGGCCGAAGTCCCGCGATTTGCCGGACCGCGGCCTGCACGATGATCGACAGCACGGCGGCCGACGCGAATGCGGTGCCCACCGGCATGCGCGGCAGCAGTCCGACGAGCGTAAGACAGAACGCGACGAACGAGAACCGGCCGAGCACCATGCCGCGCAGCAGCCGGATCACGAACGCGGGCCCGTGCGCGCGGTGCGACGACACGGCCAGCACGCTGCCGAGCAGCGGGAACACCGCGAACAGGCCGCTCCATGCGGGGCCAAGCGTGCCCGACAACGACGTGACCGCCCAGGTCAGCGCGGCGCCCGCGCACGCGCGGCCGGCCAGATCGGCGCGCGTGAGCGGCGCGTTCGCGCCCGATGCTTGCGCGCGCGGCAGGCAGGACTGGCCGAACGCGATCGCGGCGAGCGCGACGGCCGTGGCCGCGCCGGGCGTCGCCGGCAGCCGCGACAGCAACGACGCCGCCGCGAGCCAGGCGGCGAAGCTCGCCGGCAGCGCGAGCGGCCACGCGTGGCGGCGGCACGTCCATGCATAGGTGAAATTGAACGCTTCGGACGCGAGGATCGCGGCGAGCGACAGCACCGCCGCGTGCGCGCCGAACGCGGCGCCGTGCTGCAGCGTGAGCAGCAGCAGGATCGGGCCGGTGACGACCGGCAAGCCGGCGAGCCAGCCCGCGACGGCCGGCCCCCACCATTTGCCCGACATCGACACGAGCGACAGGAACAGCGGAACCAGCGTGAGCTTCAGTGCGAGCATGGAGATGCGGCCCGTATTAAAACCGCATGCTAGCAGAGCGCGGTGGGGGAAGGTGGCAGCTGCGGCGCCCGCAAACCCGCGCAGTAACAGGGGCCAGAAGTGCGCTGGGACCGAGCCTGAACCGCACCCGAACCACACCCCGCGCTCGTGTTAACATGCGCGTCCCGCCCACGCATCCGCACGCCGTCCGCACGCCGTCGTGCACCACGCGAGGGCGCCGTCCGGGCTTTTCGCTGTCAACCGCAGCCGTCAACCGCAACTCCATCCGCAACCATGTCCGCAGGCCTGAATTCCGCTCAAAGCGAAGCGGTGCGCTACCTCGACG
Organism: Burkholderia guangdongensis; assembly: GCF_013403875.1. GTDB lineage: Bacteria > Pseudomonadota > Gammaproteobacteria > Burkholderiales > Burkholderiaceae > Burkholderia > Burkholderia guangdongensis. The sequence continues at coordinate 22,502 of NZ_JACBNX010000018.1, forward strand.
GTCCCTGCCTCGTGCTCGCCGGCGCGGGCAGCGGCAAGACCCGCGTGATCACGCAGAAGATCGCGCACCTGATCGAAGCGAAAGGCTTCGAGCCGCGCCACATCGCCGCCGTCACGTTCACGAACAAGGCGGCCGCCGAAATGCGCGAGCGCGTGTCGAAGCTGCTCGAGGGCAAGACGCTGACGACGCCGGGCAAGGAAGGCCGCAAGGTGCCGGTCAACCAACTGACCGTCTGCACGTTCCACTCGCTCGGCGTGCAGATCCTGCGCCAGGAGGCCGAGCACGTCGGCCTGAAGCCGCAGTTCTCGATCATGGATTCCGACGACTGCTTCGGGATGATCCAGGGGCAGATCGGCACAACGGACAAGGGTCTGATCCGCAAGATCCAGAACATCGTCTCGCTGTGGAAGAACGGCCTCGTGATGCCCGAGGAGGCGATGACGATCGCCGCGAACGAGGACGAGCATCAGGCCGCGCTCGTGTACCGCAACTACGTCGCGACGCTGCACGCATATCAGGCGGTCGACTTCGACGACCTGATCCGGCTGCCGACCGAGCTGTTCGCGCGGAACGAGCAGGTTCGCGACCGCTGGCAGAACAAGCTGCGCTATCTGCTGATCGACGAGTATCAGGACACGAACGCGTGCCAGTACGAGCTGCTGAAGCTGCTCGCCGGCCCGCGCGCGGCATTCACCGCGGTCGGCGACGACGATCAGGCGATCTACGGCTGGCGCGGCGCGACGCTCGAGAACCTCGCGCAGCTCGGCAAGGATTTCCCGAAGCTGCACCTGGTCAAGCTCGAGCAGAACTACCGGTCGACCGTGCGGATCCTGACCGCCGCAAACAACGTGATCGCGAACAATCCGAAGCTGTTCGAGAAGAAGCTGTGGTCCGAGCACGGGATGGGCGATTCGATCACCGTCACGCCGTGCAACGACGAGGAGCACGAGGCCGAATCGGTCGTGTTTCGCCTGTCCGCGCACAAGTTCGAGCGGCGCGCGCAGTTCCGCGACTACGCGATCCTGTATCGCGGCAACTTCCAGGCGCGGATCTTCGAGCAGGTGCTGCGGCGCGAGCGGATTCCGTACGTGCTGTCCGGCGGCCAGTCGTTCTTCGACAAGGCCGAGATCAAGGATCTGTGCGCGTATCTGCGGCTGATCGCGAACGCCGACGACGATCCCGCGTTCATCCGCGCGGTCACCACGCCGCGCCGCGGGATCGGCAACACGACGCTCGAGGCGCTCGGCGCGTTCGCGGGGCAGGCGAAGGTGTCGCTGTTCGAGGCCGTGTACATGGGCGGGATCGAGGCGCGGCTCTCCGCGCGGCAGGTGGAGCCGCTCAGGATGTTCTGCGACTTCATCCAGCGCCTGACCGACCGCGCGGACAAGGAGCCCGCGACCGTCGTGCTCGACGACATGATGGAGGCGATCCATTACGAGGCGTATCTGTACGACGCGTTCGACGAGCGGCAGGCGCAGTCGAAGTGGCAGAACGTGCTCGAATTCCTCGAATGGCTGAAGCGGAAGGGCACGAAGCCAGAGGCCAGGGAGGCCGTCGACGGCGAGGCCGACGGCTACCACAACGCGGACGGGCTCGCCGATACCGGCAAGAACCTGCTCGGGTTGATCCAGACGGTCGCGCTGATGTCGATGCTCGAGGGCAAGGACGAGGATCCGGACGCGGTGCGGCTGTCGACCGTGCACGCGTCGAAGGGGCTCGAGTATCCGCACGTGTTCCTGGTCGGCGTCGAGGAGGGGATCATGCCGCACCGCGGCGGCTCGGAGGACGACGGCCCGATCGACAGCGAGCGGATCGAGGAGGAGCGCCGGCTGATGTACGTCGCGATCACGCGCGCGCAGCGCAGCCTGCACCTGAACTGGTGCAAGAAGCGCAAGCGGGCGCGCGAGACGGTGGTTTGCGAGCAGTCGCGCTTCATCGCGGAGATGGGGCTCGACGAAGCGCCGCCGCCGACGCCCGAGGAGGCGCCGATGACGCCGAAGGACCGGCTCGCGAGCCTGAAGGCGCTGCTGCAGAAGTGACGACGGCGCGGCGGCGGGTGTTCACCGCCGCATGCGTGATGAAGAAACCCCCGCGATGCCTTGCAGTTCAGCAGCGGCAGTTCAGCAGCGCGGGGGTTTTTGTCGTTCGGGGGAGGCCGGGTTACTTCGCGGCGTTGACCATGTAGTCGACGGCGGCCTTCACGTCGGCGTCGGACGCGGTCGACCCGCCCTTCGGCGGCATGGCGCCCTTGCCGTGCAGCGCGTAGTCGTAGACCTTGTCGATCGGATCCTTGAGGCGCGGCGCCCAGTCGTCCTTGTTGCCGAATTTCGGCGCGCCGAGGACGCCGGAACCGTGGCAGGCGATACAGACCGACTGAAAGAGCGCCTTGCCGGCCGATGCGCTGTCGGCGCTCGCCGTCGGCGCTGCCGCGGGCGCCGAGCCTGCCGTCGGAATCGCCGCGATCGCGGCTGCTGCTGCGGCGGCCTGCGCGTTCGCGGCATCGGCGTCGGACGCGGGGGCGGCGCCGGTGGCCGGTGCGGCGTTGGCGGCGGGCGCGGGCGGCTCGGTGAAGTTCGCGCCGCTGTTGTTGGCCATATAGACGATCGTGCGGGCGATTTCGTAGTCGCTGTAGTCGGCGGGGCTCGTGCCGCCGCGCGGGGGCATCGCGCCCTTGCCGGCCAGTGCCGTTTTCAGCAGCGTGTCGTAGCCTTGCGCGATGCGCGGCGCCCAGTCGTCCTTGTTGCCGAACTTCGGCGCGCCGGCGGCGCCGGTGCCGTGGCAGGCCACGCAGACGGCCTTGAACACTTCCTCGCCGGTCTTGTAGACGTGCGGTGCGTTGGCGTCTTTCACGTCGACATGGGCGAGCGGCGCGATGCGCGACGCGACGGACGCATCGGACAGCGCGTCGGTGCCGGCGCCGGAGCGGAATGCGTGGTTGGCGTAGGTGGCAAACAGCACGATGAGCGCGATCGGGATCGCGAACGACGCGATGATGACGGCAATCAGTTGGCCGGGGGTTTTGACCGGAGATTCGTGGGATGCTTCGCTCATGCTTGCCTTGTCTCCATGAATAGGAATGGTGAGCGGTGCGGCAACGGCAACGGGGGCAGTCCGGAGAAGCTCGGACGATTATAGACGGAACGTTTACATGAGGGCGAGTCGTGGTGCGGCGCGTGTTTACCCGCACGGGTGCGGGGTGGAGGGTGGTGCGGGCGCGCGGTGCGGACACGCGGTGGACGCGTCATGCGAAACGCGGTATGCTTGCGGACTTGTCATTCGTGTCGCGGCCGGTTTGGTTGGGGTCGTAACACTGTCTCGCATGCGCCCGTAGCTCAATGGATAGAGTACTGCCCTCCGAAGGCAGGGGTTGCTGGTTCGATCCCAGCCGGGCGCGCCAAGTGAATCAAAGACTTAGCATCATTCTCTCTCGCCAATCTGCGTTCCACGGGACTCGTACGGGACGCAAAGCATGGCTACCTTTTCCAAGCGCGTAACTTCCACGGGCGAAGTCACCCATCAAGCGAAGTGCCGCCGCAAAGGTCATCCGACCCAATCCAAGACGTTTAAGAACCTCGCGGACGCGAAGAAGTGGGCGCGACAGATCGAACGCGCGTTTGATCTAGGCGAGCTTCCGAAGGACGCCAGACAAGCCGATGCCGCCCACGGCTCGCTCGCCGATGTTCTACGCCGATACCGCGATGAGGTCGCACCGAACCACAAGGGCGGCTGGATCGAGACGCTATCTATCAACGCGTGGCTCCGCGAGCAGGTGGAGTTCACGAACACTCGCATCAGCGATCTGTCCCCGACGGTCATCGCGACGTGGCGCGATCAGCGGCTGAAGGAATTGAAGCCTGCATCAGTCGCACGTCAGATGAACATCCTGTACTCCGCGATCAACAAGGCCCGTCTGGACTGGGGCGTGCCGATACCGGATTGCAAAGTGAAGCGTCCGAAGCAACCGGCGCACCGAGACCGCGTGCTCACGAAGGACGAAGAGAAGAAGCTGTTGGCCGCTGCCCGCAAATCGTCGAATGATTATCTGGCCCCGGCCATTCAGTTCGCGCTTGCGACAGCGATGCGTGCGGGTGAGATTATCAACGCGCGATGGACCGATGTGAACGTGGAGCGGAAGGTCTGCCGCGTGCGTGAAGCGAAGAACGGGACGCCACGCGACGTGCCGCTGTCGACAGCCGCGCTCGCAACCTTGGCCGGGTTGGATCGGTCCACCGGCAGAGTGTTCGAAGGGCTCACGAGCGAGACACTAAAGCGTCTGTTCATCCGGCTTACGAAACGCTGCGAGGTTGATGACTTCCACTTTCACGACCTTCGGCATACGGCGCTTACGCGGTACGCGCGAACCGGCATGAACCCCTTGCAGCTTGCCGTAATCAGCGGCCACAAGGACATTAAGATGCTACAGCGCTATACGCACCTCAAGTCGGATGACGTGGTTGCGTTGATGGGGTGATCGTCCCGTAGGAGTCGCGCGGCGGGGCTGTTCGGCTCGCCGCGCGTGCTGGACTGCCCTTACACGGCAGTTCACGCACCTACTTCTGCCTTCTCCATCGGAAGGTAACTAAGAAAGGGGGCCAAAGTCTGCTTGACCGCTTCGGCATAGGCCTGCGCCCAGATATTGGCGAACGCCGCCGCGACGGTAAGCGCTGGGACGAGGCCTAGCCGTTCACCAACCTGCGCAAACAACAAGTGCGGGTCCATATTGGTCGTCCTCACTGACTGGCAGACCTGCTGCACCTTGTCCGCATTCTCGAAGCGCTGAAGCAGGGCGACCGACAGCTTGCCGCCAAAAGAATCCCAAGCGCTCATTACTTCATCGAACACGAATGATTCAGGCGATTGTCCCGGCAACCTAAACACCCCGCCCTCGGCAGATTCGCCTTGCTTCGAATCACCATCAATAACGCATATGGACGGAAATTTCGATGAAGGGTCTAGTCGGTGATAGCGATTCATCGCGACCGCCGTGCCGTCGCCTTCCATCCCATGTACTTGGATGTGGTCAACGGCGATATTGCCCGACTGTCGCAGCATCGCCTCAACCCAAAGCCTAGCAAATGGATCTTCAACAAATATCACCAAGCTCGCTTCAATTTGTCCGGTGATGGCGCGCAGGGAATGGATGTCTAGCTTTCCTTGGAATATCCGGTCCTGCGTCGCAACCCAAATTGCCTTAGATGGGAGCGGTTTGAGTGCGTCATTTGAGTGAGTCGTGAAAATTGTTTGCAGCTTTTTGCGCTCCGCAACTTCGATCAAATACTCGACTATCCGAACTGTGGCCACTGGATGCAGGCCGTTTTCGATCTCCTCGATGAGAACGAGTGCTTGTTCTTCGACTAACTCGATTTCCGCGACCATTCTGATGACGCTGGATTCGCCCGCGCCGAAATGGAATTCTGAGTATCCCTTTCCATCTTTAGTGCGTCCGGCAAGTAGCGTCACACGTCCTTTCGAGTCAACCTGCATACGGCTGAAACCGCTAACGTCTTTGCCGAGAATCCGCGAAACAGCCTGGCGCACTGGCTCCGCAAGCTGTTGAATGTGTGCATCTGGCACATTGAAAGAATTGGAGGCACACCTGACGAGTTCCGGGCGTTCGTTGGCCGGCACTGTGCGCGACACACCAAATACGAGCACGCGGCGATTAGGTGCGTCGCGGTTCCATCGTTGATTTCGGAAGCTAGTGGTGCGTCGAATTGCGTCCTTTTTATTCAAGTCTCGGTCGATAATTTCATACTCAATCGCCCAATCCTGCATGGATTCATCATACTTTCCGCTTTTCGCAAAGAAACGTTTTGGTGATATTGCTTTGTACGCACAGCCCGCAGCGCCCAGAATCGTAGTCTTGCCGCCGCCGTTTGGGCCGATTAAGGCGGTTACCGGGAAATCGAAGGATACCGGTTCGTTGTTAAAGCCACGCACATGCTTGAGCACCAATTTCGCCAAGTACTGACCGTAATTTCTCGTGGCCGCTTTTTCAAGTAGGCCGTTTATTGTGCTATCACGAATCTCGCTTTTGAAAGTCATGGCCGCGTATCACCCCGGAATGAAATTGAGATGCATGTAAGGAAGAAATACTATGGAAATCATAGCATTGTCCGCTCGTGCCGCGCTGACGTCGCTAACGCGAGATCAACAAGTGCGGACTCCGGTGGTGAGGCCCGCAAAAGTCTCTCCGCAGGCGCGAAACCCGCGCCGCGGACCTGCGACTGCCCTCACGCGGCAGGCTGACACGCTTTGAACCGAATCTCCGGCGCAGACTGGCCAAACACGAGCATCGTATCCACCGCTGACGCTACAGCGTGCATCAGGTTCTTCATGCGGTGCGGGTCGTCACAAGTAATGTCGACACTATCGCCAGCTTCAAGGTAATTCTGCGCAATGTTGAATTCCGATTCGCTGAATCCTGCTGCGCCAATGGCCATGTAGATTGCGTACTGCGCCGTCTCAAGGTCGCAAGTGCTCAGTTTCTCTTCCATGTTTCGGTTCCTCGGTCATAAGTTGGGTGAGGCGCCATTGAACGAAACATTAGTGAACATTGCCAGCGCTTTATTTTCGTGCAGCGTGTGGATTTGTTCACTCCGATGGTGTATCTGGCTTGTGATAGTCTTTCTCGGTCCGACTTCGTAGGCGGGTGCTGAAATGGGCGCAGTAGCAACGACCGTTAACATTGTCCTGGGCGTCTTCAATGCGTACATGCTGATGCGCTCGCGGCACGTTTCACTGATGGTCGTACCGACGATTCCGCTGGAAGGTCCAGCACGCGGAGACGACCCGGACACGCATCAGATACGAGTCCAAGTTGTGAATCTGAGCCAGTTCACGCTGTACGTGAGCGAGGTGGGTTTCATGTACAGGAACCAGAATGGCGAAGTGCTCAAATTTGTCGCGCCAGCAGGGAGTCAATTCCCCATTGAGTTGAAGGCGCGCGATTCCATACGCTTCCAGCCGGAACCGGGCGACATCATGGAGTCCGTCAAACACCGGTTCAAATGCGCCTATGCACAAACCGCTTGCGGCCGCACGCGAACTGGTACGAGTCCGTCATTGCAGCAGCAGGAATTGAACGTCTACCTGTCCACTGACGCGACCAGCGCTGATCTTGCGAAGTTGCGTAAACGGCATCAGTGGGAGCGGGCCGTGAGCTACATTCGTTCGACGCTCTGGTAGATGCCAACTGCCTCGTGCGGGCGGTCGTCAATTGTACGGGCGCGGAAGTGCCATTGCGAAGGACGCAGACGGGACGAGCCGCCTGGATGAACACGACATAATGCACCGATAGTCACTCTCACTAGTGCCGGTTTCGCTGATACCATGCTTCCAACGACTAACAATACGGGGATACGCATGGCGCTTTATGAGATCACGGGGGAAAGCCTCAAACCAGTTGCTCAGAAGACGTTCACCGAATTGGGATGGCGGGAGCGACAGGACATTCAGCGAGCCGTTCGCACGCACATCGCGGCCATTACGCCGGGCGTCAAAACGATGGTGCTGGCCGAAGAATTCGGTGATTGGGTCGGCGCGAATAGACGAATCGACCTCCTATGCCTCGACGAGCAGGCTCAGCTTGTTGTCGTAGAGCTCAAGCGCGAGGATGGCGCGCACATGGAACTGCAAGCTCTGCGATATGCCGCGATGGTTTCGACTATGCGGTTCGATCAAGCTGTAGAAGCGCATCGCAAGTATCTGCAATCGGTCGGCTCGACGGAGGACCCAGAACAGGCGATTCGGGAATTCCTTGAGCAAGAAGAAGGGCCAGTGGCTTTGTCGGAAACCGTTCGAATCGTGCTCGCGGCATCGGACTTCCCGCAAGAACTAACAACGGCCGTGCTGTGGCTTAACAAGCAAGGTCTGGACCTCCGATGCGTGCAGATGCGGCCGCACCAGATTGACGATCGCGTCTTGATCGATATCCAGCAAGTCATCCCGCTCCCGGAGGCCGAGCAATACCAAGTTGCGGTCCGTGAGAAATCGATGGAGCAGGCCGCTGCGCGCGCGCAAGAGCGCGACATGACGCGCTATGACCTATCCATCGGGGATGCCACGCTTACGAATCTGCCCAAGCGCCGCCTGATCTATGAGATCGTTTCCGAAGCAATTCGACGCGGCGTGACCATCAGCCAAATCGTTGATGCGGTCCCCTGGAAGGGCAACATCTTCCTTTCGGCTGATGGCGACCTGAATGAACAAGAGCTACAAGCAGCGTTCGCGGGGAAGCGTCTGCGCAACTACACCTCAGACGATGATTTATTTCATGCCGATGGCAGAACGTATGCTTTCACTACTCAATGGGGATCTCAGACGCTTCGTGCAATCGGCAACGTAATCGAACTAATACCGGGTGCAGACAATATTAGCTATGTACCGACAACTGCGGTTGTTGACGAAGTGCCGCACGGGGAGTACGTGATTCGTCAGCGTGAGAGCGGAGCTATTGAGGTCGAGCATCAAGGGGTGCTCGTGCAGCCGGTTAAGCCAGTATTGCGCGATCTGGCACAGCAATTAAACGTCCAGCTGCAGAACGGAAATGGGAACGAGTTGAACACTCGGCAGTTGGGAGCGCAGGTGATTAGCGCTGTAAGGGCGCTTTGAGACGGCAGATGGCCGCGACTAGTGCCTGGGCGATTGGGGCCGGTACTGCCTATTGTGGGCAGTCCACGCCAATCCCGACGTGCGTTTGAGGATCGGCGGGACGCATGCAGGACGCGCGATGGTGTTGCGTGCGTGCGACGGGACGACGGAAGAGGCGTGGACTGCGCACGGATTCGGCCGCGCGGTGTGTAAATCGGTGTTCTGCTGGCTTCGGACGGGCGGGCCTGTAGGTCGATATGGGGCGACTTCCGCAGCCAGCGCCTAGCCTCGTCCACTGCCGATGCTCAGAAGCGACATCAAGAACGCGAATCCATCCCACGCACGACGCTCTTGCTCTTCCTTCCGCTGACGCTTGCGTTCGGCGTCTTCAACCGGGTCTCGCTGCGCTGCGCGATGGGTCGATAGATCAAAGAGCGGATCGCGCGTGCCTGTGTCGAAGTGCGTTGCCTTGGGCCGCATGACATGTTCCGGGCGGCGCGCATCGGTCGGCTGGGCGGCAATGTCCTTGGTCCTCGCCATCGAGCGCGCGTGCGCATCGGGTGCCGGGATCGACTGCTGTAGCATCTCATCGCCGGTACGTTGCGGCTGATGTGCGGTCGACTCTTCCGTGCGCCAACGCTGCGCCGGTCTCGCTGCTGCCACGTCCGAATTGTTGGCGAAGAACGTGCCGGACTCTTCCTTCGCCTGCTGGCCTTCGATCTTCACTACTGCCTCAACCGCTTTGGCAATTTGAGCGGTACGTTTCGATAACAGGCTCATTGCTCATTCTCCTTTGGAACTTCAGGCTCAGGCCATCTGTGGGTGAACTCTTCGCCGCGCAGCCATGCGAACACTTTGCGCAACGCCGATAGGTCATCTTCGCTCAGGCTCGCGGCCCACGCCGCCCATCCTCGCCAGCCTTTGGACCACGCACAAAAGATCGCGTGATCTTCGCGGGATACGAAGTCGCCTTGGTCATCGGCAATCGCGTCATAGACCTCGTGTGACTCGTCGCGCACAAGGCTCCTGTATATAAAGCGGATGACCCAGCCGCCCCAGGACTTGCGCGCGTTGCGTAGTTGATCGAACCAATATGCGCTCGCTCCGTTTGTATCTTGATAGATTTGGCTGTGCTCATCCGACGGATGGTTGGCGTAGAGCAGTGTCCAGCCGGTCGGGTCGAATTCGTTGGCCGGGTTGCCGGGGCGCATACGCTCGTCTGTCGACAACATTTCCTCGCTGCCGTGACAGGCGTAGAACATCGACAGCGTGCGCTGGCCGCGCGGTATCGAGTCCACTGCGGCCCGGTTCGCGACGCGCCGACCGTGAGCATTCAGCAAGCGCTGATAGGTCTCGCTGTCGATCATCAATGGACCTTGGCGACAGGTGCAGCGGACGGCGTCATCTTCAGCAGATCGTCGAGCGTCATGCCGGCCTTCGTCTTGCCGTTCTCATCGATGACGGTCACGCCATAGATGACGTTGAGCTCCTTGGCCGCTGCGATGCGGTCGGACCTTTTCGCTGATTCGTCCGTGGCGATGGACGCGAGCACGCGTGCGCTGATCTCTGCATTCCAAATCGAGTGGTCTTTGAGCGCTTCGATGGCGTGCGGAAGTCCGTTCACGTATGCATCTGACGTTTCGATCAGGTCGATGTACACGTGCGGGTTCATCGACATACTGTAGTCAGCGCCGAATGCGCCGGACAGAGCCGCGATGCTCGATCTGCCGATGGCCTTGAGCCTGATGTAACGGTTGAGTGCCGTGCCGTGGCAGCGCTGGATTACGTCGTTTGCGAAGGTGTCTGCGATTGCCGCTGCCATGATCGTTGCTCTTCAATGTCTGTCTCGCGCGTAGGGTAGTGGCTGCTAGTGTCGTGGTCTACTGGCGGTCGTGGCGGGCCGGGTGGATTTCGGTACGGCGAAGCTCTCGCAACGGCTCCTGCGGTGTTCTCGTTGGTCGGCGGGGCCGATTCGGGCGGTACGTCGGACTGGGTGCAGGAGGGCTTGCCGCTGGCCGTTTCGGGCGTCGAGGCCGACCGCGCGTCTCGTATGCGTCTCGGCGCGCGGATGACGCACGACGGGCGTGGATGCGACTGCCTGAAGAGGGCGGGGTGCGTTGGCCTCGCCGCTGCGTGCGCCGTTCGGTTTCGGGCGACGGGCCTAGCCGCGCTGCCGTGTGGCGTGCTCAGGGCGTGGGTGCTGACTGCGCAAGATTGTGGTTCTGGCCGCGAGGTGCGGTGGTCCCTCGGTGAGGCTCCACGCTAGTGGGCAACGGGCTGGCCGCATGGACAGAGCCGCACGCAGTGCTGATGCTAGAGCCGCGTATCCTTCGCCAGATCGACCACGGTTGCGCGTACGCCCGCTGACGGGCGTGCTGTTGAACGCTTGGCATTCATGACAGCGCAACCTCCACCATGCGCGGCGTGACCTTCGTGCCGGCCCGGCGCTCGTATTCGAGCGCCGCGTACCGGCGGCAGTCGGCGTCGGCGATACCACTCGGGTAAAGCGTCCGAATCTGCTTGTATTGCGCGAGCAGGTCGATAGACAAATTGGCCCGAGTCACCGAGCCGCGCAGACAGCGGCAAGCCAGCAGGTGGTCGAGCTGTTCGAGCTGTTCCGCCGAAATGGCGCGCAGCCATTCCGCCGACGCAATGCCGTCGAGATCGATTGCGTCGATCCGGCGATCGATTTCGTCGGACAGCTCCACGGGTCGCCCCCTCGTACCATTGGCGGGCCAGTGACAGCAGCTCAGAACGCAGCGCTGCGGCCCTCTCGGGTGCGAGGGTACGTGAAATTAACGACTGGCTTGGCATCGAGGTCGTCCGGTTCAGTGATTATCAGATGCCGAAAGGGGGGCGGTTTCTAATGCGAGGGCCGACCCGGTGTCCGCACTGGGCCGGCGCTGGTGATTCGATCCGAGGGTTGTCGATAGCAGCTACAGGCGATCCGGCAGCGTGTATTCAGCGTCGAGCACCGGCATTTGCAGCAACTTCGCCTTGTACTCGAAGAGCTGCTGGTCCGGCACGTCGAAGCGCCGCAGCCAATCATCGCTTTCGGACGTTGTGGCGAAATATGGGGCTGCAGAGCCTGTCTGACCGACTTGCAATTGCCAAACGCTCGGGACACGCACCGATTTCAAGGCGGCGTTCAGGATCACGTAGCTAGCCGGTGGGACCGGCGGGCCGTTCTCGTCGTCATGGGCTGGCGAACCCGATTCGGGACGTCGGCCGGCCTGGATCACGACACCGCTGTTCAGATCGTAGAGCGCGAACCAGTCGGGCGGGAGCTCGTTTCTCAGCGTATCCAATCCGCCGGCTTTTTCGAGCAGTTCCTTGTTCAGCGCAGTCAACCAGCCGACAGTCTTGATGCCATTGCGAAGCCGCGCGGCATGCAGCAGCGGTTCCCCGACGTCGAGCGCGATCATCTGCTTGGCGAGCTGGTATTCCGTCGGCACGTTCGCAGCGGTCGTCGCGAGACTGAGATTGACTGCGTAGCCTGCGTATCCACTGGCCGCGTTGAGCCGGCGGGCGAAGTCGACGAACAGCTTTTGAAACGTCGCGGGATTCTCTGCGACGTACAGCAGCGAGGTGGAAAACGTCAGCGTGTTCAAGCCGGCATGTGGGCGCTCTTCACGCCAGCGCTGCTGACCGAACACCTGAAAATGCCAGAAGCCCGCGTCGGCTGCGGTGTCGCCGGATGTCACATAGGCGGTCAAGGCCACCTTGTCGGAGTATGCCGTGAATAGGTCCGCAGGCAGTTTGCCGCTCTTGAGTTTGACCGGTTGCTTGCCGTCCTGCCAAAGCCATTTCAACTCGTCCTTGGCGACAGCACGATATTGCTCATAGCATTGAGCAATGGCGTCGCGAACGGCGGGATCGGCTGCATTGCGAAAGAAGAGCGCACCACGGACGACGACAGCCGCGCCCACATAATCGTGCTTGGCGGTTGGTTCCAGCGCTCCCCCAGGAATCAATGCTTCATGCTGGTGAGCCTTGGCGTATTCGATGAATGCCTTGTCGGTCATGTCGGTCAATGAACTGGGAAAGGTACTGGAGGAGGCAAGCCCGCACCGGGCTGAGGGCCTGCACCCGTCTGGTTGAGCAGTGTCCTCACCTGTTTTCCGATCGAGGAAAACGCGTCGCGCAGTGCATCGGCCGTCGGACTTGATGACTCGTCAGCATTGTCGTCATCGGGACACCCACAACTGGCAGGATCCAGCTCTGCGACTGTTGCGTTCGGGCCCGCGATTTCCTGATAGTCGGCCATCTGCTCGACGTTGCGTTTGTCTGGTGGAAATTTCATATCAACCACACTCGCCAGATTATCCTGCGTCGGCGGTTGCGTAGGATCCTTGACGATCACGACGTCGGGGCGCCGAATCCAGCCGACGCCAGGAACATAGCCTTCTCCATAGTTGGCTTTAATCCAGGCCGGGATAAATCCGTGCGGTTCGAGCGGATTTCTCGACGACATGATCGGCGCCGGCGGATATTCGTTCATGTTGTAGCTGACCTCGGGCTTGTAGATGCTGTCGCCCTTGGCGTCGAGCGCGCTGAGCTTCGTCGCCACACACGCCTGCTTTAGCCGAGCACCCACGATGCTGATATTCGGTCCCTTTTTGCATTGGCAGAGGGCCGCACACAGCACTTTTTTGTCTTGTGGATCGAGATCGCCGCCGAGATGGACTTTGGTCGTTGTCCCGTCACTCGACATTCCACCGGGGACATCACGGCTCATTCGGGCTCCTCCCGGCTGAAGATGAGAGATGCGGGCGAGTCTGCGTGGTGCCACTGCGTGTACCCATCGACGTCCGTTGTGCCACTGATGGTCCGGCCTTCGGGTGTCCGCAAGCTGTATGGCGTGTTCGCCGCGGGCCTGCCGTCCGCTCCGACAACCTGGAAGCGTCCACGGTAGCGCTCCGTGGTGTCGTCCGTCTCGTGTCTGGCCGACGTGGACGAGCGGCCTGCACCGACTGGAACGTTTGCAAAGGCATTGCCCTGGCTGGCTATCAGTGTTGCGCCGCAGGCAGTTCTGTCTCCCTCGAACGCCGCGTGCCGTCCATCGAAGTTCATCCCCGGATTCTTGCTGGTGACTATTGGAAAGATGCCCCTGCATTTCGGGCACGTCACCATCGTGCCAACGAACGCAATCGGCCGACCGTCGATAACGGTGATCGCTCCGGAAGACAGGACGGTGCCGCCATGATCCGTGTGATCGCCTTCTCGAATGAATGAGAACGACATAGTTTCCCCGTAGTGGAACACCGGTCATCACTCTACATCATTCGTCGGACGTAACGGGTTTGTGCGGGGTTCGTGGAACTGTCGCAAGCGAGGAGCTGGCCGACGGGCAGACGGGCCGTGTGACGCTGTCTGGACGTTCGGTGGGCGTCGTGCCCTCGGACAGGAAGGGGGACGTCAACGACGGCCCCGAGCGCGCTGTCGTACCCGCTCAGCACCGACATGTCGTTCTCGTTCAAGACGTACGTGCACTCAACGGGCATAAGAAGTCCTCGGAAGTCGCTCTCAGGTAGTTTTCGTTGTGTCCCGCCGATGGTCATTGTCCGTGGCGCGGCGATAGTGTTGCACGATCATCCACCGAATATTTGCGTCAGAGCAAGGATGTCGGCGCAGGAGGCAACGCAGCCACATACAAACGAACATGCCCCGCCAATTCGGCGGGGCATGTCGGTTACTCGCTGATCTCGACCTTCAATTTGGCTTGCCGGCGATGTCGATCGTTGATGATCTGGTGGCGGCGGTGGTCTGTCATCTTCTTCCACAACCGGGCTTCCTCGAGCGTGCGCAGGCAGCCGACGCAATAGCCGGACTTTCCATCGAACGAACACACGTCGATGCACGGCGATTTGACGGCCATCGCTCACCTCGCCGTGTTGGCCGGCGTCACCTCGACGGTGATATGCGACAGCTCTTTGAAGCGCCGGAGAATCGCATGGTAAAAGCGCGAGTCCCGGCTGGATTGCATGGTCGCCACCGAAACGACCGCACTCATGTGGCCCGGACCGAGGCGCCAGATATGCAGGTCGACAACCCGGTCGCCGCATCCTTCGATGGCTTGACGGACACGCTCGGACGCGCGCTTGTCGGGATTCATGTCGAGCAGCACCCCGCTCGTATCGCGCATCAGCCCGAACGACCAGTTCGCGATAACCAGCGCGCCGATCACGCCGGCCAGCGGGTCCATCCAGAGCCAGCCGAACGCGCGCGCGAGCACGAGGCCGATGATCGCAAGCACGGAAACGGCCGCGTCCGCGATGACATGGATATAGGCCGATCGAATGTTATTGTCCCGCGCCGTGGCGTCATGCGAGCCGTGGTGATCATGGTGATGCTCGACGAACTCGACTTCGCGCTCTTCGCCCTGGAGGCGAATCAGCGCCTTGAATTCGTGCGGCTCCGGAATCTCCTCGCTCGACTCCAGATAGCCGCCGCGATCGACCATCGTGAACGCCTGCCGCGTGCCATCCGGGCGCACCGTCGTAATCAGGACCGGTGCGTCGCCGAACTTGGAGCCGTCTGTCGCAGGCGTGATACGAAACACCGGCGGCACGTTGTCCTCGAATACCGACACGTCGAAGGCGCCCGCGCGCACGAAAACTTTTTTCGGCTCGTCGTCGTGGCCGTGTTCGTCGTCGTGATCGTCGTGACCGTGGCCATGATGGCCGCCGTGGCTGTGACCGTGACTGTGTCCGTGATGGTCGCCGCTGAGGAGCCAGACACTGGCGAGGTTCACGAGCAGACCCGCGACGGCGATCGGGATCGCTTCGCCGAAATGGATCGGCACTGGTGCAAGAAAGCGCGAAATGGCCTCATAGCCGATCAGCAGCGCAATCATCGCGAGGACGATCGCGCTGGTGAATCCCGCGAGGTCGCCGAGCTTGCCGGTGCCGAACACAAAACGGGGATCGCTCGCATGCTTGCGCGCGTACGTATAGGCCATCGCCGCAATCAGCATCGCGCCCGCGTGTGTCGACATGTGCAGCCCGTCGGCGACGAGCGCCAGCGACCCGAACACACTCCCGCCGACGATTTCCGCGACCATCATCGCGCTGCAGAGCGCAATCACCGCCCACGTCCGGCGCTCGTTTTCCTCGTGCGCCGCGCCCAAAAAGATGTGGTCGTGCCCGGCCCCGAACGCGGCATCGTTGAAATTGCTCATCGTGTTCCCCTACTTGAAGTAGCTATGCACTACTTCGATCAATTGCTCTGTCGCACTGCCTTGCGTGTCGTCATCGTGCTGATCCGCATCGACCAGATGTGTGCGGATGTGGTCTTCCAGGACAACGGCCAGCAGGCCGTTCATCGCACCACGGCAGCTCGTAATCTGCTGCAGCACCTCGTTGCAACCGCGCTCGTCCTCGAGCGCGCGCTCGATCGCCTCTATCTGTCCCTTGATGCGGCGGACCCGGTTGAGCAACTTTTGCTTCTCTCGTACGGTGTGGCTCATAGCGCTCTCCATATACCGTAGGGGAGTATAGCTAAAGATCGATGACAGTATAGGGGGTAGGGGTATTTGCGGCAGCCAGACTATCGCTCACTTCGCGGCAGCGGCGTGCGCCCACACGCATCGCGAGTACAGTGACAATACAGTTTGGGTGAGCTTGGGCGGCCTTGATCGATCTTGGTTAGCCTTGGTTTCGCCCGAGCGGGGTTGCTCAGGCACTTAATTTAACCGGACGGGACGCGATAGGCTGCTGCGCACTTCCACGCTTCACGTGGAGTTGATGTTCTTTATCTGCTCTCTGGCGAACGTAATGGCGCGGCCCATGCTGTGGATGAGAAAGCGTTCGTGATACCGCGCTGAACAAACGGATGCGATCATTCAGGGGCACCGTGGGAATGAACCGATCTACTCGTCGACCAAATAGAAAACGGAACTGCCGTGACCCGAAGAAACTTCATTACCACTGACATGGAACGACGCCGCCGCTTGATGTATCAGTGGTGCTTGAACATGCTGCAAGGCTTGGTGTGCATCGCGATCGGGGCTTATTGCGTATACAACGCGTTCATCGCATTCACAGCACACCCGACGCTTTGGGTAACGCGGTTTCACGATATTCCTCTCGATTACCGGGAACATCCCGGCAGATATCTATTTTCGGCGACGATCACGGGACTAGGAGGAATCGGTATGTTCTTGTGGGGAGGGCTGCGTCTACTCAAAGGGGGCTTTGAACGCCCTTGGTAGCCCGTGTTCCTTTGACGGACCATTGGGGCCGAAGTGTGACCACGCAAACATATTCGCAAAGACCGCGGCGACATCCGTCGCACATCGCACATGCGCGCGAACAGGTACCGCAACCCCGGCCGCGCGCGTGACCCATCAGTTCTTGTCGTACGAGAACTGGATGCCGGCCGTGCCGCCGGTTTCGATGAACAGGTTGATGAATGCCGGGACGGTTTCGCTGCGCGCCCAGTCGCGCTGCAACTCGCAGAACAGTTGGGCGACGCTGATCATCTTGCCGCCTGCCTGTTCGATACGGCGCAACGCGGCTTCGTGCGCAGCGACTGACGTGCCGCCAACCGCATCGACGACCACATAGACCTCGTAGCCGGCCTTCAGCGCATCGAGCGCCGGGAACGTCAGGCAGGCTTCCGTCCAGAGTGCCGTCATGATCAGCTTCTTGCGACCCGTAGCCTCGACGGCCTTGCGGAATTCGACGTCTTCCCACGAGTTGATGCTCGTGCGATCGTACGTCGGATAGTCGCCAAGCGCGGAGCGCAGTTGCGGGATGGGTGGCTTGTTCAGCCCCGTCTTCACGTTGACCGTCGAATGAACGATCGGCAGCTTGTAGGCGACTGCGGCCTTGGCGGCGCCCACAATGTTGTTGACCAGCAGTTGGCGATCCATCGACGCGATCGAATTCACCTGAACCGGTTGGTAATCGATGACGATGAATGCCGCGTTCTGCGGGGTGAGCAGATGATCGTTCGCGGGGTCGCGAATGGGTTCGCTTGCCATGGTTGTCTCCAGAAACAGTGCAGGAAGTGGGGGGGATCCCGGGATCGATGCGTGGCGCATCGGCTCTGCACGCACCTTCAATCCTATGCGGGCCACAAACCGGTTTGAAGCCCCGAAAAATGCCGACAGTGTCCTATGGGAGGAACAACGACGATCGCTGGCATCCTGCTTTAAGATGCGTTGATTGTTCTGCCAAAGGAACAGTAATGGACGACCTGAACGACATCTTCTACTTCGTGAAAGTGGTCGAAAATCACGGTTTCACGCAGGCCGGCCGGGCGCTCAACATGCCCAAGTCCAAGCTTAGTCGCCGCGTCGCCGAACTCGAAGCAAGATACGGCGTTCGCCTGCTCAACCGCTCCACGCGGCACTTCTCGGTCACGGAGACAGGACAAGAGTTCTACGAGCGCTGCATCGCGGTGCTCGTGGAAGCCGATGCGGCCCGCGAGGTCATGGAGCGCAGGGTGTCGGAACCCCAGGGCACTGTGCGTATGAGTTGCCCTACGACGCTGCTCGAATACCGCATCGGAGGTCTCGTGGCTGACTTCATGATGCAATATCCGAAGGTGCGGATCCTTCTCGATGCAACCAATCGCCGGGTCGATGTCCTCGGCGAAGGGCTCGATCTCGCGCTGCGCGTGCGTTTCCCCCCGCTCGAAGACAGCGGACTCGTCATGCGTGTGCTCTCCGCCAGTCCGCAACGCCTCGTTGCCGCTCCGGCGCTCCTGAAACAGCACGCCAGGATTGCGCATCCGGCGGATCTCGCCGGCATGCCCAGCATCGATTGGGGACCGCAGCGCGATCACGCCTGGGCTCTGGTGGGCCCTGACGGAGCCGAGGCGCGCTTGCCTCACGCGCCGCGCTACATCACCGACGATATGACCGTGCTTCGCCAGGCCGCCCTGAAAGGCGTGGGCGTCGTGCAGATGCCGTGCATGGTTGTCGAAAACGAGCTCGAAAAAGGCACGCTGGTCGATGTGGTGCCAGGCTGGACGCCCAAGGGCGGGCTCGTTCATGCCGTCTTTCCGTCACGCAGAGGCCTGCTGCCGGCCGTGCGGCTCCTGATCGATTACCTCGCCACGCACATTCAGAAGGATGAATGAGCGTTTTGCGCGCGATATCCGGCTTCAGCCGTGTGCTTCGATTGCGCGTTCTTCGATTGTTCCTTTGACAGGACACTCTGTGCGGCTGCGCGATCTACCGCGGCCGCCAGCCCATTTCTATGTATGTGCGGGACCCTTGGGGCTCGTTCTGGGAATACTCGGCCGATATCGACTACGTCGGAGCGGGCACCGAGTGGCCCGGCGGCAACCATCCGCCTGAAGACTCCCTGTATCTGTGGGGGCCTGACGTGCCAGCGTATTTCTTCGAGAACGCCGAAACTTGAAAGGCTTGAAACTTGACGTGCACTAAGCGATCGCCGCCTGGCGGGAGTCCAATTGTTTGGTGTGGGTGGTACCCGCAAGGCAGTGGGCGGTTTTGACGTCTTATCTGGCGCGGCACGCGCTTACATCATGCCGTGCGATTTGGCGTAATCCCGCAGCGCTTCGTTCATGCGCGTTTGCCATCCATCGCCCTGAGATTTGTACGCTGTCACGATATCGGGATCGATTCGCAGTTTCAGCGGTACTTTCGGATTTGCCGATTTCGGTCGGCCGCGCGGCTTGAGCAACTTCTCGGCTGTCTCCTTGCCGAACAACTCGGGCAACACGTCTTTTGCTGGTCGCGCGCGCGCGAAGTCGGTTCCCGTCCAGACCGGATTGTCGTCGGCCGGCTCATTCACTTTTCGCTTGCTCATATCGTTTCACCTCGCGGGGATTGGCTTTGCGCAGACATGATGACCATGTCAATTATTGTACCCCCGATAAATAGTGGTTACAATGAATATTTGTGCCCCCAAAAAATACATGACCGCGCCGGCATTGGCTCTGTCATAGAGCAACAATCGTACGAATTCACGCGGGAGGGCCGCGCACTGAGCAATCAGGCGCGGCCCCTTTTCCGTCTGGCGATGGCGTGGATGAAGCCGCCGCGGCGACTCGGTGCTTGCAGGGTCTTAGGGAGATGAGGTGAAGTGCGCGGGGTGATGCGGCTGTCGTGTGGTCAAGTTTGCGCCCTCGTATACGGCTAGGTCGACCACCGGCCAAGCAACGACAACCGTCAACCTCTCTTAGAACGTATACGTCACCTTCCCAAACGCAGCCCGCCCGACCGAGTTATACCCATACGCGGTCATATACCGCCGATCGAACAGATTTGACAGCGACGCGGACACCGCGAGATGCGCATTGATCTTGTACGACGCCCGCAGGCTCACCGTCGTGTACGAAGGCAGATAAGTCGTATTGAACTGATCGTCGAACGTCGACCCGCCATACAGCACCGATACCCCCGTGCTCAGCGCATGCAGATGCAGCTCGTCCCACGTGTGGTCGACGCTCAGGCTGACGTTTTGACGCGGACGTCGGTTCAGCCACGTCTGGTTCGTCACGTCCTGCGGATTCAGAATCCCGATCGCGAGACTGACCGGCGTCGAGCGCCCGAGCGTGCCCTTGTACGACAGGTCGATCCCCTGGATGTGCGCCCGGCCGACGTTCACCGGCAGATACGTCGCGGCGTCGTAGCTGATCAGGTTGTTGACCCGCGTGTCGTAGACGGCCGCCGAGAATGTGCCGAACGACGTCGTCGCGTCGAGCGCCGCCTCGACCGTGTCGCTGCGCTCCGGCTGCAGGTCCGGATTCGCGTAGCCCGGATAGTACAGATCGTTGAACGTCGGCAGCCGGAACGCGTTGCCGTACGACACGCGCGCGGTGTACACCGGCGTGATCGCCCACGCGAGCGCGGCGTTGCCGGTGTTCACCGCCTGCCCGGACACGATCTCGTGGCGCCCGGCCAGGAACATCGTCACCGCGCCGAGCGTCGTCGACTGATGGACCGACACCGCGGAATCGTTGCGCGCCGGCACGCCGCTCGGAATGTCGATCGGCAGGTACGCCTGCTCGCGGGTGAAGTCGTATGCGAGCTTCGTCTCACCCGACAGCGGCAGGTCGAACAGCTTGTACCCGCGTTCCTGATGGGTCAGCGACGTCGACGTGCTGAAGCGCGTCGAGTCGATCTCGTCGGTCGGAAGGGTCGGATCGGCCGAGTACACGAACTGGCGGTCGGTCGCATAGCCGATCGACTGGTCGAACTGCGTGTCCGGCGTGACGTCCAGATGGAACGCGACGCCCGTCGTCAGCTGGTGATCGAGCTGCCAGTCGTTGCCGCCCGCGTTGTCGTACGACAGATTCGACCGGTGATACAGCGCGAACGTCGAGATCGACCAGTTGCCGTGCGCGTAGCCGAGCCGCGCGTCGACGTCCTGCGCGTGGTACGGATTGCGGCCGTCCTCGTGACCGTACGCGTACGGCTGCGTCGCGTCGATGCCGGCGGTGTTGTAGTCGTGCAGCCCGAGCGAATAGGTGAGCCCGCCGAGCGCGGACAGCGGCCCCGTCGACGGGATCGTGCCCGACGTGCGGATCTGCGTGTCGAACGTCTTGTTCGAGCCGCCGCCGGTGGAGATCGTCGTCTGGTTCGGCAGGTTCGCCGCGCGGCGCGTGAAGAGCTGCACGACGCCGCCCATCGCATCCGCGCCGAACGACGCCGCGGCGGGGCCGGAAATCACCTCGACGCGGTCGAACGCGGCCGTCGGCAGGTCGGCCCATTCGGCGATGCCGGTCGTCACCGAGCCCACGCGGATGCCGTCGACGAAGACGGCGACCTGGCTCGCCGACGAGCCGCGGATGCTGACCGACGCGTTCGAGCCGGGGCCGCCGTTCTGCCAGACGGTCACGCCGGGCAGGGTCGCGAGCGCCTGCGTGATGCTGGGATCGCTTGGCGACAGCCGGTCGAGATCGTCGCGCGTGAGAACCTGGGTCGTCGCGTAGCGCTGGTCGAACGATTCGGGCAGATGCTGCGTATCGCCAACCACGACGATCGCGGGCAGCACGGCGTCGTCCGACGGCTGGCCGGACGGCGAGGGCGACGCGTCGCCGGCCGCGTGGGCGGTCTGCGACAGAAGGGCCGTCGCGGCGGACGTGACGATGAAATGACGCAAATTCATGGGGAAATCCGTTGTTATCGGCGCTGCACGCGCAGCGGCCGCGAAAATGCGTGGACGCCGGCGACGCGGCGACGCAATGCTCCCAGTGCGGAAGCGATTTCCGGAACGGTAGACACGTGACAGATCCTGAGGTCGGGCTGTCCCTGCAACGGGCGACCGCGTGACGCGGCGCGGCACATCGGGACACCCCGCCCGGTGCGGCTGCATGGACCTCGGTCGATGGCAGGTCTCCTGGCTCGCGGGTCGGTGTCCGTGGCCGACCTTCCCGGTTTCCCAGTGGTCACGATTGGCACGGACTCGCCGCTTACAGTTGCGGGGGCAGCCGCAGACTCGAAGCGCGGGCGCTTCTACTGCGTTCCCTTTTGATCCCGGTGGCGGGAACCATCAGCGCGGGAGGGTACCAGAGTCGGGCCGGGCCGCGTCAAGCTTTCGCGTGATCAAGCGAGGTCGTCGAGCGCGCCGGCGTTCTCGTACAGCTTGAGCAGCATCGAGCGCAGCGCCTTGACGTCGCTCGCGGTGAAGCCGGCGAGGGCCACCGACTCGTGCCGTTTCGCGACGGGGACGATGCGCAGCGCGAGTGCTTCGCCCTTGTCGGTCAGCACGACCCGGATCGACCGACCATCGGTCGCGCTCCTTTCGCGGCGCACCAGTTCCTGATCCTCGAGCCGGTCGATGATCCGGGACAGCGCGGACAAATCCGACGACGCATGCAGCGACAGCTCGGACAGCGTCTGGCCCGGCACGTACAGCAGCGACGCACAGACGCGCCACTCGCTGAGGTTCAGGCCGAACGGCTTGAGTGCCTTCGAGAACGCGTTGCCCATCCGGCTCATCGCACGAACCATCAGGAAGGGAATCGCCTTTTCCAGTTCTTCGGGTCGCTTGGGAGTGTTCACGGTGTGATCGAGGTCGAGGGTTTACGAGCGTGTAGATGCTTGAAAAATCAATTATACTCCGCCTCACAATGCTTGAAAAATCAAGTAAATGGGCGTCCGGACGAGCCCGTGTGATACACGTCGCCTCCCTTGTGCGAGCAGGGCGGCGCGTCGAACTGGAGCAGATCGATGAGAAACAAGATTGCGCTTGAAGAGCACTTTGCGATTGACCTCACCATCGAGCAATCGAGAGCCTATGCGCCGCCCGTCTTCTGGGAGAGGCTGAAGTCCAATCTGATGGACCTCGAGCAGCAGCGGCTCGAGCGGATGGAGCAGGGTGGCGTCGAGTACGCGATCCAGTCGCTGAACTCGCCCGGCATTCAGGGCATTCCGGATGCGAAGGAAGCGATTTACGTCGCGAAGCGGGCCAACGACGTGCTCGCCGAGCATGTGGCCCGTCACCCGACGCGCCTGGGCGGCTTCGCCGCGCTGCCGATGCAGGATCCGGACGCCGCGGCACGCGAGCTGGAGCGCTGCGTCAATGAGCTGGGCTTTCACGGCTTCATGGTGAACGGCTTCTCGCAGGTCGGCGATGCCGAAACCGTCGCGTATTACGACGCGCCGCGGTACGCGGATTTCTGGGCGAGCGCGGCGGCGCTCGGCAAGCCGTTCTACATGCATCCGCGCGATCCGTTGCCGTCCCGCGAGCCGATCTATGACGGTTTTCCGTGGCTCGGCGCGGCGACCTGGGCGTTCGCGGTCGAGACGAGCATTCACGCGCTGCGCCTGATGACGTCGGGCCTGTTCGATCGAAATCCGGGACTGCAGATGATTCTCGGCCACCTCGGCGAAGGGATTCCGTTCAACATCTGGCGCGTCGACCACATTCTCGAGAAGGCGCCGCGCGGGCTGCCCTGCCAGCGCACCGTCGGCGAATACCTGCGGGAAAACGTCCACGTGACGACGAGCGGGAATTTCCGGACGCAGACGCTGCTGTCCACGATGCTGGAAATGGGCAGCGACAGAATCATGTACTCGGTCGATTACCCGTTCGAAACGCATGACGAGGCGGCGCAGTGGTTCGACGCGTGTTCGATCAGCGAAACGGACCGCGTGAAGATCGGGCGCGACAACGCACGGCGCCTGTTCGGGCTCGAATGACGGCGAACGGGAGAACGTGATGGCAGCGACCGAATTGGCGCCGGAATCCGTGTGGCGCGACAGGATCTATAGCGGCGGAGGGAAACCCGCAAGCGGGGGGACGATCCCGGTAACCGAACGCAGCGAGGTGCGATCGTGATCCCCGGAACGCCAAAGCAAGTCGAAGAGGCGGATGCGACCGTCGTCGACATCGCCGCCCTGATCGACGGCCAGCCGCTGAGCACCTTCCAGAAATGGGTCATGGTGCTGATCGGCTGCTCGGTGGTGATGGACGGGTTCGACGTGCAGACCATGGGCTTCGTCGCGCCCGCGATCGTCCGGGCGTGGCACATCAGTCCCGCGAATCTGGGGCCCGTCTTCGGCGCAGGCCTGTTCGGGATGCTCGCGGGCTCCATCGTGCTCGGCGCGATGGCCGATCGGATCGGGCGCCGTCCGGTGCTGGTCGGCGCGACCGTTTTCTATGGGCTGTGCATGCTCGGCACGACGCTCATTCAGAACATTCCACAATTCCTCGTGATCCGCTTCCTGACCGGCGTCGGCATCGGCGGCGTGATGGGAAACGCGATCGCGCTGGTCAGCGAGTACAGCCCGCAGAAGTATCGGGCGTCGTTGATGACCTGGGTGTCATGCGGGTTCACGGGCGGCGCGATCATGGGAGGGCTGCTCAGCGCCGCGCTGGTGCCGTCCGAGGGCTGGCGGTCGGTGTTTCTGGTCGGCGGCATCCTGCCGCTCGCGATCGCGGTCGCGATGCTCCGGTATCTGCCCGAATCGCTGCAGTTGCTCGCGCTGACGCGGCGCAATCCTGAAAAGGTCGTCCAGTGGCTCGGCAGAATCGCGCCGAACGCGCAGATCGGATCACACACCCGCTTCGTCGTTCATGGGCAGAAGCACGCGAAGGCTTCCGTCGGCGAACTCTTTCGCCACGGCCGCGGCACGACGACGCTGCTGTTGTGGGGCATCAATTTCGCCAACCTGCTCGATCTCTTCTTTCTGTCGAACTGGCTGCCGATGCTTTCGCTGCGGATCGGCGCGGGTACGTCGACGGCCGTGCTGATCGGCACGTCGCTGCAGATCGGCGGCACGGTGGGCGCGCTGCTGATGGGCCCGCTGATGGACCGTTTCGGGTTCTATCGCGTGCTGGCGTTCAGCTTTCTGGTCGCGACGGTTGCCGTCTCGTCGGTCGGCCTGCCCGATCTGTCGACGGGTCTGCGTTATGCAGTTGTCCTGATCAGTGGCGTCTGCATCGTCGGCGGGCAGCCGGCGGTCAACGCGCTGACCGCGACGCTGTATCCGACGTCGCTGCGGGCGACCGGTGTGGGCTGGAGCCTCGGCGTGGGGCGGGCGGGTTCGATCATCGGTCCGGTGCTGGCCGGGCGGCTGATCGAGCTGCACTGGTCGAATACGGCGCTGTTCGTCGCGGCCGCGGTGCCCGCGCTCGCATCGTGCCTGATGCTGGTTGCGCTCGCCGGCGTGGCGGGCGGAAATCGAACCGACGGGTCGTTGCCGATCCTGAACGGGTGACGGGCGCGATCATCCCGGCGCTCAGTTGGGGATGAAGCTTGCGGAAGATGCGCAAGGATCTTCCGCGAAAAGACAAAACGACATTGGAGATCGACGAATGAGCCCTTGTATGAGGTTGTCCCGCCGTGCGCGTTTGTCGCCTACGACGGTCTGGTACGGGTTGGCATCGCTGGCCGCATGTGCATCGGGCGCGGCGCACGCGCAATCGAGCGTGACGCTGTACGGGATCATCGACACCGGCGTCGAATACCTGAGCGATATCGGTCCACAAAAGGCCAGCGCGGTGAAAGTGCCGCAGCTCACCGCGTCCTTGCCTTCGCGCTGGGGCCTGCGCGACAAAGAGGATCTGGGCGGCGGCCTGAGCACGGTCTTCGTGCTGGAATCGGGCTTCGCGCCCGGGCAGGGCTCGCTGAACCAGAGCGGCCGGCTGTTCGGCCGGCAGGCGTACGTCGGGCTGTCGGGGCCGTGGGGCACGCTGTCGTTCGGCCGCCAGTATTCCCAGATATTCTGGGCGCTGCCCGGCGATACGCTGGGGCCGAACATATTCGCCGCCGGCGTGCTGGATACGTACCTGACCCAGCCGCGAGACGACAACTCGATCGTCTACAGCTTCACGTCTTCCGGGCTGACCGTGGGCGTGACCTACTCGCTCGGGCGCGACGCGGTATCGCCCGCGGCCGCCGGCGGATGCGTCGGCCAGTCGCCGACCGACTGGCGAGCGTGCAAGTCGATCTCCACGATGGTGAAGTACGAGGCGCCGAGCTGGGGCGCCGCGGCGGCGTTCGACCGGAACGACGGCGGCGGCGGCGCCGGCTCGCCGCTGCCGAACAGCTCGCAGACGGACACGCGCGGCGTCGTCGACGGCTACGTGAAGTTCGGAACCGCGACGATCGGCGCCGGCTTCCTGCATCGGATCAATCATGGACAGCTGGCGCCGGGCATTGTCGATGCGAACAGCAACTATTGGTGGATCGGCGGGACTTATCTGCCGATTCCGAAAGTCGTTCTCGACGCACAGTACGGCCACCTGACCGTCAGCGGACACGACGCCGGTGCGTCCGTGATCGCGGCGCGCGCAATGTATCTGCTTTCGGCGCGCAGCGCGGTGTACGTCACCGCCGGGCGCCTGTTCAATCAGCGCCATGCGGCCTTCACGATCGACGGAGGCGCCGTGACCGGCTCGTCGCCGGTGGATGGCGTGGATCAGACCGGCGTGATGATCGGCATTCGTCACCTGTTCTGATCGAGTCGGCATCGGCCGCCCGCCCACCCCGGGCGGCGGAGCACGCAAATTTGTCAGGATTGTGACGGTTTCAGCTTTGACATTTCCTCACAAACGATATGTTGCGTTGCAACAGAAGCGCTTCTAGACTGCATGCTGGATTCTCAGCAATTACGCAGTTGCCCACCCACGGCCGTTCCGTGAAGGGAGAGCGCGCCATGACGACATTTCAAGCATCACACGATCGATCGCCCCCCATCCTGCACGTCTTCGAACAGGCGGGCGGCTGGCATTGGGGGATCACGATCTCGCGATCGCCCGGCGGCGGCTTCAAGCTGATCGCGTACAGCGAGCAGACGTTTGCCGCCGAGGACGACGCGCACCGCGACGGAACGCGGGCGCTGGCCGATGTGGCGGCCACTTGCCAGGACTGACGACGGCCATCCGGGATCGGGGCGCCGTGCGCTGGCGGCCGCCGGTCAATGCCATCCGCGGACGCATTCGAATATTTCTTTCGCGCCCGCGTCAAGTATGAGTAATAAGTTAGTAAATACGCGCGCGGATTAGCACTATTCCTATATTTTAAAATCTTACAAAGCGGCATATACTGCGCGCGCATCCAAATACCTCGTGCCCCGAGAGGATGCATTCGTGCCCCGATCACGGTAGCCCCGTGGTCGGGGCTTTTTTGCATTTGGCGGGAACTTGCGGTCATCTCGCGCATTTTATGCGTTTCGTTTTGTCTCTAGCTTTGTCTCTCATAGAGTAAGCGTTCAATAAGAAGTATCGAAATGGCCCTTTATCGGGCAGCGTGTTTGCGTGCCTTTTCAATACGCATTTCACGCTGCCGATTTAGCCGGCCGGCCGTGCCGGCGCGGTGCCTCCCGCCTTATTCGTCAGACGTAATCCACTTTTTTCCGATTTCCCTTAAGTTGCACGAATTCGAACCGTAATCCGGGGGGATAACGGCGCTTTGCGCGCGCCGGTTTCTTTCTGAATTGAAAGGGTTTGCGGTTTTTCGGCAAGGCGGACGACGACGGGGTAATCGTCTCCGCGGCGCGCCGGTGCCGGGCGCGCAGCCGGCCGGCGGCAAGGTCTGGCCAGACCTTTCAAAAACATAATTCTCGACAGGAGAAAAGCATGAGTTCCGTTTCAGGCGTACCGCAGAGCCAGATCCTGGCGTTGTCGTCGACGCAAATCGCGACGCTGTCGACGTCGCAGATCGATTCGCTGTCGACGTCGGTGATCGCGGCGCTGTCGTCGAGCCAGATCAGCGGCCTCACGTCGGCGCAGCTCGCGTCGCTCGTGACCGCGCAGCCGTCCGCGATCGTTTATCTGAGCGCGGCCGGCGTCGCGCAGTTCAACGCGAGCCAGCTCGACGCGCTGTTCACGGGGTCCGGCACGAACCTGTCGGGCACGCAGATCGCGTCGCTGACGAGCGCGCAGCTCGTCGGGTTGTCGTCGATGATCGGGCAACTGTCGTCGACGCAGGTGCAGGCGCTGACGAACCAGCAGATCGCCACGCTCAGCACCGCGCAGCTCACGTCGACCGACACCGGCAGCGCGCACGTGCTCGCCGACCTGAAGACGAGCCAGGTCGCCGCGCTGACGTCGACGCAGCTGTCCGCGCTGACGGCGGCCGTCGACGAGCTGTCGTCCGCGCAGGTGCAGGCGCTGACGGGTGCGCAGATCGCATCGCTGACCACCGCGCAGCTGACCGCGAAGGACGCCGGCGGCGCGACGTCGATCCTGAACGACTTGAAGACGAGCCAGGTGTCGTCGCTGACGACGACGCAGCTGAACGCGCTCGTCGGTCAGCTTTCGAACACGCAGCTCGCGGCGCTGACGACCGCGCAGGTGTCGCATCTGTCGGCTGCGGCGATCGGCCTGCTGTCGTCCGGGCAGGTGCAGGCGCTGACGAACCCGCAGGTCGTCGCGCTCGGCGCGACGCTGCTCGGCGCGAACGATTCGACCGGCAGCGCGCTCGTGACCGATCTGAAGACGAGCCAGGTCGCCGCGCTGACGACGTCCGAGCTGTCGGGCCTCGCGACGGCGATCGGCGGGCTGTCGTCCGCGCAGGTGCAGGTGCTGACGAACGCGCAGATCGCCGCGCTCTCCACCGCGCAACTGACCGCGAACGACCTCGGCGGCTCGGTCAAGATCCTCGCCGACCTGAAGGCGAGCCAGATCGCCGCGCTGACGTCCACGCAGGTCGCGGGCCTCACGACCGCGATCGGCGATCTGTCGTCCGCGCAGGTGCAGGCGCTGACGAACGCGCAGATCGCCGCGCTCTCCACCACGCAACTGACCACGAACGACGCGAGCGGCACGACGACGGTCCTCGCCGACCTGAAGACGGCCCAGGTGTCGTCGCTGACGTCGACGCAACTGAACGCGCTCGTCGGCAAGCTTTCGAACACGCAGCTCGCGGCGCTGACGACCGCGCAGGTGTCGCATCTGGCGACCTCGGCGCTCGGCCAGCTCTCGTCCGCGCAGGTGCAGGCGCTGACCAACGCGCAGATCGCCGCGCTCGGCACCGCGCAGCTCGGCGCGGCCGATTCGAGCGGCGCCACGACGCTCTTGACCGACCTGAAGGCGAGCCAGATCGCCGCGCTGACGTCGACGCAACTGTCCGGGCTGTCGAGCGCGCTCGGCGAGCTCGCGTCCGCGCAGGTGCAGGCGCTGACGAACGCGCAGGTCGCCGCGCTCTCCGCCACGCAGCTTGCCGCGCACGACCTGAGCGGCGGCACGACGCTGCTGACCGACCTGAAGACGAGCCAGGTGTCCGCGCTGACGTCGACGCAGCTGTCGTCGCTGTCGACCTCGATCAGCGAGCTCGCATCCGCGCAGGTGCAGGCGCTGACGAACACGCAGGTCGCCGCGCTCTCCGCCGCGCAGCTTGCCGCGCACGACCTGAGCGGCGGCACCGCGCTGCTGACCGACCTGAAGACGAGCCAGGTGTCCGCGTTGACGTCGACGCAATTGTCGGCGCTGTCGAGCGCGATCAGCGACCTCGCGTCCGCGCAGGTGCAGGCGCTGACGAACGCGCAGATCGCCGCGCTCTCCACCGCGCAGTTGTCGGCGAAAGACATCGGCGGGTCCGCGGCGATCGTCACCGACCTGAAGACGAGCCAGATCGGCGCACTGACGTCCGCGCAGATCGGCAGCGTCGTGAGCCAGCTGTCGAGCGCGCAGCTCGGCGCGCTGACGAACGCGCAGATTGCCGCGCTGACGACCGCGCAGCTGAGCGCGGCGGACGCCGGCGGCACGACGACGATCCTCACCGACCTGAAGACGAGCCAGGTGTCGGGGCTCACGACGACGCAGCTGAACGCGCTGGTCGGCCAGCTGTCGACCGCGCAACTGTCGTCGCTGACGACCGCGCAGGTCGCGAATCTGTCGATCGCGGCGGTCGGGCAACTGACGGCGACGCACGTGCAGTCGCTGACGAATGCGCAGGTCGCGGCGCTCGGCGCGCCGCTGCTCGCCGCGGCGGACTCGACCGGCGGCACCGTGCTGCTGACCGACCTGAAGACGAGCCAGGTCGCCGCGCTGACGACCGCGCAGCTCGCGGGTCTGACGACGTCGGTCGGCCTGCTGTCGTCCGCGCAGGTGCAGGCGCTGACGAACCCGCAGGTCGCGGCGCTCGGCGCGTCGCAGCTCGGCGTCGCGGTGTCGAGCGGCGCGACCGCGCCGCTTGCCGACCTGAAGACGAGCCAGATCGCGGCGCTGACGACCGCGCAGCTGACGGGCCTGACGACGTCGATCAGCGAACTGTCGTCCGCACAGGTGCAGGCGCTGACGGCCTCGCAGATCGCCGCGCTGTCCACCGCGCAACTGAACGCTGCGGATTCGACCGGCGGCACGACGACGATCCTCTCCGACCTGAAGACGAGCCAGGTGTCGTCGCTGACGACGACGCAACTGAACGCGCTCGTCGGCCAGCTCTCGAACACGCAGCTTGCCGCGCTGACGACCGCGCAGGTGTCGCACCTGTCGGCCGCGGCGGCCAGCCTGCTGTCGTCCGCGCAGGTGCAGGCGCTGACGAACGCGCAAGTGGCGGCGCTCGGCGCGGCGGAGCTTGCCGCGCACGATTCGAGCGGCGGCACGACGCTCGTGACGGATCTAAAGACGAGCCAGATCGCCGCGCTGACGACTTCACAGCTCGCGGCGCTGACGACGGCGATCGGCGGGCTGTCGTCCGCGCAGGTGCAGGCGCTGACGAACGCACAGGTCGCGGCGCTCGCCACCGCGCAGCTGGGCGCGAACGACCTGAGCGGCGGCACGACGATCCTGACCGACCTGAAGACGAGCCAGATCGCCGCGCTGACGACTTCGCAGCTCGGCGCCGTCGTCGGCGCGCTGTCGAACCCGCAACTGCAGTCGGCGAGCGGCACGCAGATCAGCGGGCTGTCGAACGCGGCGCTCGGCCAGTTGACGTCCGCGCAGGTGCAGGCGCTGACGTACGCGGAGATCGGCGCGTTGTCGACCAGCCAGCTCGGCGCGTTCGATCACGGCGGCACCACGTCGATCCTGTCCGATCTGACGACCGCGCAAGTGACGAACGGGCTGACCGCGAAGCAGGCGGGCGCGCTGACGACGACCGAGATCGGCCAGCTGACGGCGTCGCAGGTGCAGGCGATGACGTATGCGCAGATCGGCGCGCTCGTGTCGACGCAGCTCGGCGCGCTCGACGCGAGCGGCGGCACGACGAGCCTGATCTCCGATCTCGCGACGAGCCAGATCGGCGCGCTGACCGCGAAGCAGCTGCAGAGCCTGGCGACGAGCGAGGTCGCGTCGCTGTCGTCGAGCCAGGTCGCGCAGCTGAGCGCGACGCAGTTGCAGGCGCTGGGCACGAATGTCCAGTACCTGCAGGGCTTTCTCGCGTAACGCGTAACGTGAGCGCCGGCGCGGGCGCGGCGCGCTCGCGCCGGCCCGCCGGCCAGGTGTGGCGGCGGTGGGCGGCAAGCCCATGTCGCGGCGCCGGGCCATGCGTGGCCGGCGCGCGCCGCGCGATGCTTTTCACTGACCGGCGTCGGGCCGGGGCGATATGGATACGAAAGCAAACCTGATCGACATCCTGCTGTACCAGATCAACAACGGCGAGGCCGCCGACGCGCTCGTGCAGATCGACGCGCTGCTCGGCACGCAGCCGAACCATCCGGGGCTGCTGACGCTGAAGGCCGAGGCGCTGCGGCTCGCGGGGCACGCGTTGGCCGCCGCCGACGCTTACCGGCGCGCGGGCGCGGTCGGTGGCGGGCCGCGCAACTGGCAGGTCGCCGGGATTCTGCTGCAGGCCGCGGGCCGGCTCGATGACGCGATCGAATGCCTCGCGTACGCGAACGCCGAAGATCCGCTGAACGCGACGGTGCTCGAAGGGCTCGTCGCCGCGCTGCTCGAGCAGATCGGCGGCGGGCAGCCGGAGCACGCGCTGCGGCACGTCGATGCGCTGCTCGACCGGCATCCGGGCAATCTCGGGCTGCTGACGCTGCGTGCGGAAGCGTTGCGCACCGCGGGCCGCCGGCGCGACGCGATCGACGCGTATCGCCGCGCGGCGCTGGCGGGCGCGGGCGCGCGCAACTGGCTCGTCGCCGGCATCCTGCTCGGCGAGGAGCGCCGCTTCGACGAGGCGGTCGACGCGCTGCTCGGCGCGATCGCCGACGCGCCCGGCGACGAGGAGGTGCTGAACACGCTCGTGACGACGCTGTTCAACGCGAACCGCTATCAGGAAGGCGTGCTGTTCGCGATGCGGCTGCTCGGCGTGAGCCGCGACGAGCGGCATCTGTCGAACGCGGCGCTGTTGCTGCAGACGGCGGGCCAGCACGAGGAAGCGTCGGAGGTGTTCAAGAAGTTCATCGGCGCGCGCGACGACAATCCGGCGCAGCTCGGCGCCGCGCTCGTGCCCGCGCGCTACACGTGCGAGTGGGACTGGATCGAGTCGATCCAGTCACGCATCGGCGCGCACTACGCGCAGGGCCGCTACGCGGCCGCGCAGGAATATCCGCTGACGCACGTTACGTGGTGTGCCGACGAGGCGCACAACCTTGCTGTCACGCAAGCGTACGTCGCGAGCCGCACGCCGGCCGACGCGCTGCCGCTCGTCGCGTCGCCGCGCCGCGCGGCGCCGGGCGAGCGGATCCGCATCGGCTATCTGTCGTGCGACTTCTGCAACCACGCGACGATGCATCTGCTCGCGGGGCTGCTCGAGCATCACGACCGCGACCGCTTCGAGATCTACGCGTACGACTACAGCAAGCCGGACACGTCCGCATACCGGCAGCGCTTTCTCGCGGCGATCGATCATCACGTCGACGTCACCGCGCTCACCGACGCCGACGCGGCCGCGCGCATCGCGCAGGACCGGCTCGACATCCTGTTCGACCTGAAAGGGCACACGGGCTGGGCGCGCCCGGCGATTCTCGCGTATCGGCCGGCGCCGCTGCAGGTCGCGTATCTGGGCTATCCGGGCAGCACCGGCGCGTCGTACGTCGATTACGTGGTCGGCGACCGTTTCGTGACGCCGGACGGCAGCGCGCCGTTCTATACCGAGAAGCTGTGCCGCCTGCCGCATTCGTATCAGTGCAACGACCGCAAGCGCCAGGCGGTGGCCGATCCGGGCACGCGCGCGTCGCACGGGCTGCCGGACGACGCGGTCGTGTTCTGCAGCTTCAACCAGTCGTACAAGATCGACCGGCAGAGCTTCGCGGTGTGGATGCGCGTGCTGCACGCGGTGCCGGGCAGCGTGCTGTGGCTGCTCGGGCAGGGCGACGCCGCGCAG
Organism: Burkholderia guangdongensis; assembly: GCF_013403875.1. Classification (GTDB taxonomy): domain Bacteria; phylum Pseudomonadota; class Gammaproteobacteria; order Burkholderiales; family Burkholderiaceae; genus Burkholderia; species Burkholderia guangdongensis. The sequence goes on from NZ_JACBNX010000018.1 coordinate 55,739, forward strand.
CGCAATCTGCGGCGCGTCGCGGCCGAGGCGGGCGTTGCGCCCGAGCGGCTGATCTTCTCGCCGTTCGCGACGCCCGAGTGGCATCTCGCGCGGCTCACGCTCGCGGACGCGGCGCTCGACACGCTCGTCTGCAACGGCCACACGACGACGTCCGACGCGCTGTGGGCCGGCGTGCCGGTGATCACCGCGCGCGGTGTGCATTTCGCGTCGCGCGTGACCGAGAGCCTGCTGAACGCGATGGATCTCGACGAGCTCGTCGGAAGCGATCACGACGACATGGTGCGGATCGCGGCACACATCGGACACGACGCCGACTATCGCGCGCAGGTTCGCGCGCGCGTCGGGGACGGCATCGCGCACGCACCGCTGTTCGACACCGCGCGCTTCACGCGCCACTTCGAGACCGCGATCGAGCGGATGGTGAGCGCGAGCCGCAGCGGCGAGCCGCTGCCGCATATCGACGTCGCCGAGTGCGCGGCGTGATCGATTGCGCGGCCTGATCGATTGGACGAACTGAACGTTTGACTCGACGCGCGAAGCCGCGCGTCGCGTCAAACGAAATCGGGCATGCCGGGGAACAGTCGCTGCACGAGCACGTCCGGGATCACGTACTGCGGGAAGCAGATCGACGTGTTCGACTGATGGAGCACGTGCACGCAGAGCCCGGCGTCGTCCTGCAGCAGCGCGACGCGCGTGCCGCGCGCCACCGCGTTCACGATGAACTCGCCGTCCTCGTTGAACTGCTGGTGCGGGAACGGATGGCCGGCCCACACGCTTTTCCGGTAGCAATAGCTGAAGCCGTAGCCGAGATGGTTGTCGCGGAACGCCCCGTTGCCGGGCTCGAGCGTGACGACGGTCATCGGCGCCGGCGACCAGCGCAGGTGCGGGCCTTCCTTCAGAAGCAGATCCCAGTAGCCGAACTTGCGGTACACGTGGCTATACAGGAAGAACGCGGACAGCTTCGCGAAATCGGCCTGCTGTGAGTCCATCGACGCGAGCATCGTCCGAAGGTAGTGGGGCGCGTAGTACTCGTCGTCGTCGAAATGCGCGATCACGTCGGCGCGCGCCATGTCGTTCGCGATGTTGCGCTTCTCGCCGATCGTCAGGCGCGACGGCAGATGCCGGTAGCGCACGCGCGGATCGTCGAGGCTCGCGAGGAACGCGCTCGGCGTGTCGCTGTCGTCGAGCACGATCCATTCGCTGTCGGCGACGTCCTGTGACGCGAAGCAGCGATAGGCGGCGGGCAGCATCGTTTCCCGGCCGTAAGTCGGGGTGACGACGCTGACGAGCGGGCGGACGCCCGCGGAAGGCGTGCTGGTGGACATCGATCAGCGTCCCGCCGCGATCCGCTGATACTGTCGCGCCGCGTCGGTGCGGCCGATCGCCGCGCGGAAATCGATCTGCAGCGCATGCTGAGTGGTCTTCGCTTGCGCGAACACCGCCGCGTCGATCGCCTGGATGCGCCGGATCGTCGCGAGCGCGTCGGGCGTTTGCTCGGCGCCGAGCGCCATCACGAGCGGCGAGCGCTCGTCGACGAGGCGCGCGGCGCACGGCCAGTCGGCCATTGCTGCCGCATGCTCGATCGCCTGCGTGAGCGCCCAGATGCGCTCGATCGGGTTCGTGGAATCCATGTCGATGATGACCTCGATAGAAGCCGGCGCGTGAGCCGCCGTCACGTGATGATTAGCCCGACTTGGCCGTCGCGAGCGCGCCCGCGCTGTTGGTGCCGCCGAACAGTTGCGTCAGATATTGCGAATTGCTCTGCATCTGCGCCATCAGCGTGTTGAGCGCGGTGAATTGCGCGTTGTACTGCGTGGTCAGTTGCTGCGCGTACGCCTGTAGCGACGCGGCCTGCGTCTGCGCGTTGGCGAGATCGGCGTTGAGCGCCTGCTGGCGCGTGCTGATGATGCCGCCCGTCTGCAGATACGCGGTGATGCTGTTGTTCAGTGTCGCGCCGACGCCGTTCGTCGAATTGAACAGCGTTTGCACGGTCGACGGATTGTTCTGCAGCGCGTTCGACAGCGCCGTGCTGTCGACGCTGATCGTGCCGTCCGGCTGCAGGTTCAGGCCGATCGCGCTGAGGCTGGCCGTGGTGCCGCCGCTCGTCACGCCCTGCGCGATCGTCGTCGCGAGCGAGTTGACGATCGTGTTCAGCATCGAGTCGCCGATCAAGGGGCCGGCCGTGTTGCTCGTCGACGAGCTCGAGCTGCTGCTCGCACTGTTGGTCGACAGCGACGTCGCGGTGTTCACGAACGAGTTGTAAGCGGACACGAACGCGTTGATCGCGGTGGTCGCGCTCGTGTTGTCGGGCGAGACCGTGAGCGTCTGCGTCGTGCCCGCCGCCGCGGCGCTCAGGTTCAGCGTGAGGCCGGTGACCGCGTTCGAGACCGCGTTGCTCGCGCTCGACACGCTGACGCCGTCGATCGTCAGGTTCGCGTTCTGCGCGGGGATCATCGTGGTGTAATTGGTCGTCGGGTTGCCGCTCGAATCGATGGTCGCGAGCGCCGCGAGCCCGTCGGTCGAATTGGTCGACACCTGGATCGTGTTCGACGCGCCGGTCACGGTCGACGTCAGCGCGAGATACGCGCCTTTCGTGCCCGACACGACGGTCGCGGTGACGCCGGGATTGCTGCTCGACGCGTTGATCGCGTTCGCGATGCCCGCGAGCGTGTTGTTGCCCGAGTTGATCGCGACGGTCATCGGCGAGCCGCCGAGCGAGATCGTCAGGTTGCCGGTGCCGATGCCGCTGGTGGTCGACAGCGCGTTCGCCGACACGAGCTTCTGCGCGGTCGCGATGTTCGTCACGTTGACCGAATAGCTGCTGGCGACGGCGCCGGTCGCGGCGGTCGCGGTCAGGCCGGCGCCGCTCGCGCTCGCCGTGAGCTGCTGCAGCGCGGAGCCGGTGGTGAGGCCGGACAGCGCGCTTTGCAGCGACGACAGCGACGACTGCAGCGTGCCGATCGCGGACAGCTGCGTGTTGTCGTAGTTCTGGCGCGTGGTGTTCGCGGTGGTCTGCGCGGACGTCTGCGCGGTCACCATCGCGGAGACGATCGACGAGAGATCGGCCGTCGAGTTCGTCACGCCGCTGATGATGGACTGCGCGGCCGAGGAGATGGCGCTGTTCGCGGCCGAGATCGCGGAACTGTTGCTGCTGGTGGCGCTCGTGTTGGTCGCCGTGCTGCTGGCGCTGGTCGGGATCGTCGACATGAAACACTCCGTGCGGATCGGAAAGCGCGGAATCGCGCGCGGGGAAAGCGCGAAATCGCGCGGGCGGCGTCGCACGCGACACGACGCACGAAGCGCGCGCGCCTGCCCGACGGCGTCGGGCGGGCGGTGGCGCGCTTTTCCTGGTTGACGGCAGCGCGGCGCGTTTCTTGAGCGCGCCGCGGCCGTGCCGGTGCGCGGCGGGTTACTGCAGCAGCTTCAGCACTTGCTGCGGCATCGAGTTCGCCTGCGCGAGCACCGAGATGCCGGCCTGTTGCAGCACTTGCGCCTTCGACAGGTTCGCGGTTTCCTGCGCGAAGTTCGCGTCGGTGATCTGCGCGCTTGCGCCCGAGAGGTTCGCCGACTGGGTGGTCGTCTGCGAAATCGCGGCCTGGAACACGTTGATGTTCGCACCGAGCTGCGCCTGCGCGTTGTTGACCGTCGTGAGCGCCGTGTTGACCGCGTCCATCATCGACTGCGCGTTCGCGAACGTCGTGACGTTGCCGCCGGCCAGGCCCGCGAGCGCCGCGGTGCCGGTGCCCCCGGTCGTGCCGAAGTTGCCGCTCAGATCCATCGTCAGCGTCTGGCCGGACGTCGCGCCGATCTGGAACTGGAGCGGCGAGCCGGACGCGTTCGCGCTGCCGTCGAGCAGGTTGATGCCGTTGTAGGTCGTCTGACCGGCGATGCGGTTGATGTCCGTGATACGCGCCTGGACTTCCGTGTCGAGGTTGGCTGCTGCTGCCGTGCCGATCGACTGGTCCGATGCCTGGACGGCGAGCTGCTGGATACGCTGCAGGTCGGCGGTGATCGCTGACAGGCCGCTCGATGCGGTTTGCGCCATCGACACCGCGTCGTTCGCGTTCGACACGCCCTGGTTGTAGGAGTTGACCGCCGTCTGCATCGACGTCGAGATCGCGAGGCCGGCCGCATCGTCCGCCGCCGAGTTGATCCGCTTGCCCGACGACAGGCGGCTGATCGCCTGCTGCAGCGCGTTCTGCGTGTTGTTGATGTTGTTCTGCGCGGTGAGCGAATAGATATTGGTGTTGATGTTCAGCATGTCGGTCCTCGTTTGGAAAACGCCCTCAAGTGGCTGGTTCGAGCATTGGCAATGGCGTCGCGCATTCCGCGTTCGGCGCTGTCCGCCTGTCCTGGTTGTCGGCGACCAGGCGGCGGAACTTTAGGGCGGTGTCGGATCGAGTCGCGCCGCGAACACGCCGCGAATAGATAGTAGCCAGCGAATGACTTTCCTGTTATCATCGCGAGTTCGCGAGTGGATTGAGATATTTGCTTGGTTCGCAGGTTGTCCAAGCGGCGAACAAAGTGCAAAGCAGCGGCTGACAAGTGGAGTGCCCAGGCGTCGTGCGCCGGCCTCGTTTTGCAGCGAGCTCCCACTTCTCTTTTCCGGCCTACATGGCGGCTGTGCGGTGCGTTCGGGTCCGATCCGTCGGGTTGCCCGGTGCGGGCGGCGCGGCTGGCGCGTGCGCGGTTCGCCGCCACCTCGATAAACCGTATCAAGCAAAAGTTAGGAATTACATGACGACGATTCTTCTGAAAGAAAACGAGCCGTTCGAAGTGGCGATCCGCCGCTTTCGTCGCGCGATCGAAAAGAACGGCCTGATCGCCGAGCTGCGTGAGCGCCAGTCCTATGAAAAGCCGACCGCTGTCCGCAAGCGCAAGAAGGCCGCTGCGGTGAAGCGTCTGCACAAGCGCCTGCGCAGCCAGATGCTGCCGAAGAAGCTCCACTAAGCTTTTTCCGGTTCGCCGCGCAACGGCGGAGCGTGCTTCCTCGGAAGCCGCTCCGCCGTTTTGCTTTGAGGGCCCCGCACAAAGCGTGAAATCCGCGTGAAATCGGGGCGGGATTCTCTCGGGCGGCGCCTAGCGGCCGGCTGGCTGCTTGCCGCCGAGCGCCGCGCAGCGGGCATGGCACGGGCAGCCGACCTCGTGATCGTTGACCATGCCGGTCGCCTGCATCAGCGCGTAGCAGATTGTCGAGCCGACGAACTTGCACCCGTAGGCCTTCAGCGCCTTGCTGAGCGCGTCGGAGCGCTCGGTCGACGCGGGCGCGTCGCGATACGACGGCCATGCGTTCTGAATCGGCTCGTGATCGACGAACGACCACAGAAACCGCGCGAGCGAGCCGTGTTCCGCGCGAATCTGCTGGACCGCGCGGGCGTTCGTGACCGTGGCCTCCACTTTCGCGCGATTGCGGACGATGCCCGGATCGAGCAGCAGCTTGTCGATGCGTTTCGGCGTGAAGCGCGCGACCGCGTCGACGTCGAAATCGGCGAATGCCGCGCGGTAGCCGGCGCGCTTGTTCAGGATCGTCGACCACGACAGCCCCGCCTGCGCGCCTTCGAGGATCAGCATCTCGAACAGATGGCGGTCGTCGTGCGACGGCACGCCCCATTCGGTGTCGTGATAGTGAGCGTCCGCTTCCGTCCTGACCCAGTTGCACCGTTGCGACATCGTGTTCCCCGCTTGCTGTCCCGATTCGATCGCGCCAGCATAGCGGAACCGTCCGGGGCGGCAAAGCTGGCCGAACGGCGGATGGGCGCGGGGCCGCGATCCGGTTAAGCTGGGCGCCTGTTCGAATCGTCGGGATCAAGGAATGACGGAAACTCGCTACGCGGTTGGCATCGACGGCGGCGGCACCGGCACGCGCGCGGTGCTCGCGGATCTGGAAGGGCGCGAACTCGCGCAGGGGCGCGCCGGCCCGTCGGGGCTCGGCCTCGGCATCGAGCGCGCATGGGCGTCGATCGGCACGGCATGCGCGGATGCGTTCACGCAGGCGGGCCTCGCGTTCGACTGGTCGCGCTGCGTGCTCGGCTGCGGGCTCGCGGGCGTGAACAATGCGGGCTGGCTCGCCGCGTTCCGCGCGCAGGCGCCGCTGCGGGCGCTCGACGTCGAAAGCGATGCGTACACAACGGTCGTCGGCGCGCACGGCGGCGCGCCGGGCGTGATCGTCGCGCTCGGCACCGGCAGCATCGCGGCCGCGCTCGACGGCACGGGCGTGTGCCGGATCGCGGGCGGCTACGGCTTCCCGTCCGGCGACGAAGCGAGCGGCGCGTGGCTCGGGCTGCGCGCGCTCGCGTATGCGCAGCAGGCGCTCGACGGCCGCGTGCCGCGCGACGCGCTGGCCGCCGCGCTGCTCGCCGAAACCGGCGCGCAGGATCGCGACGCGCTCGTCCAGTGGTCGTGCGAGGCGAACCAGACGGCCTACGCGCGGCTCGCGCCGATCGTGCTCGCGCACCGCGCGCATCCGTTCGCCGGCGCGCTGATCGCGCAGGCGGGCGATGAAATCGGCAAGATGATCGATACGCTCGATCCGCGCGGCGAATGGCCGGTCGCGCTGTGCGGCGGGCTCGCCGATGCGCTCGCGCCGTCCGTCCCGGCGCGCCACGTCGCGCGGCTGCGCGCGCCGCTCGAGGATTCCGCGCACGGCGCGCTGCGCGTGGCATTGCGGCTGGCCGAGCTGGCTGGACGGGAGGGCGCCTGACGCGTCGCGGCGCGCCCGGGCCGCGGACGTTAAAATGCCGGTTTCGCCTGCGCGGCCCGCCTTTTTCGTCCCATGTACAAAGTCATCGCCACCGATCTCGACGGCACCCTGCTCAACGCCGCGCATCAGCTCGATCCGTACACGATCGACACGGTGCGCCGACTCGATCGCGACGGGCTGCAGTTCGTCATCGCGACCGGGCGTCATTACGCGGACGTCGCGGGCATTCGCGATGTGCTCGGCATCCGGCCCTATCTGATCACGTCGAACGGCGCGCGCGTCCATGCGCCCGACGACACGACGATCCACGCGCAGGACATCGACCCGGCCATCGTCCGCCGCATCGTGCTGCCCGACGTCGCCGGCGCGCACGGCCGCGTGATCGTCAACCTGTTCGCCGAGCGGGGCTGGCTGATCGATCGCGACGCGCCGCATCTGCTCGATTTCCATCAGGATTCGGGCTTCAACTATCAGGTGATCGAGATGGCGTCTCACGACGGCACCGACATCGCGAAGGTGCTCTATATCGGCGAGCCGTCGGATCTCGCGGAGGTGGCCGCGCAACTGCGCGCGCAGTTCGGCGACGCGCTGTACGTGACGTACTCGCTGCCCGACTGCCTCGAAGTGATGGCGGCGAACGTGTCGAAGGGCCGCGCGCTGCGCGCGGTGCTCGGGCGCCTCGGCGTCGATCCCGGCCACTGCATCGCGTTCGGCGACAACATGAACGACATCGACCTGCTCGAAACCGCCGGTCACGCGTTCATGATGAACAACGCGAACCCCGATCTGGTCGCGCATTTGCCGCACATCCCAAGAATCGGTAATAACTACGATGCCGGCGTCGCTCGCCATCTGCGCACGCTGTTCGCGCTCGAGGACGATATCGCCGCGCAATGAAAAACGGGCGCCGTAGCGCCCGTCGAAGGGATGTGCCTCTAGTCTTGTTCGACAGCGAGAGGCTCGCTGCTCCATACCCGCGTGCCCCGGTTTGGTTATTGTCGTCCGAGCGGGCGGATGGCCGGTTTTCGGCCTCTCAGGCCCCGTCGTATTTCTCGATCGGCGAAACGTTCGTTCGCGTTTGTCCGTGTTTATGCGCCTCGTGCGCCTCGTGCACCGGCTGGCCGGCCGCCGTGCGGGCCGGTTTTCGCTCGTCGTCGCCGTGTGAGCGAAGTCGCGCGCAGCCGGAAGTTGTGGTTCGGTTTTCTGTTTCAGCCCTCGTCCGAACTCTGGTTAGCATTATAGAAAACGTTTGCGCGTAACAAGCGTCAAGGATTGTCAAATCCCGAAAGGCTGGCGGGGCCGTTTTTATTAGAATAAGTCCGCATTCTTTATATAGCCGTTTTGGTTAAAAATACGGTTGTTTATTGCTTCATGGGTGGTGCCAGTGCGGATTGCGTTACCCACGCACGATACCTAGGCTGGAATTGCCGGCGCGAAATCATGAAACAGGGAGCTCAAATGTCTCAATACGCCAAGATCAAGGCACAGATCGTCGAATTGCAGGCGCAAGCGGACGAGGTGCGTCGACAGGAAGTCGAAGCCGTGATCGCCGACGTGCAGCGGCTGATCGCCGAATACGGCCTGACGGCGCAGGATCTGGGGTTTGCGGAGCGCGCGCGCCGCGGCCGGCCGCCGAAAAAGGCGCCGCTGCCGCCGAAATATCGCGATCCGAAGACGGGCGCGACCTGGAGTGGCCGTGGCAAACCGCCGAATTGGATTGCCGGCAAAAACCGCGACCGCTTTCTGATCGAATAAGCATTCGGCAAAAGAGCCGCATCGTCGATGCGGCTCTTTCGATTTTCGCGGCGGTTTTCCCGGGGAATATCGGGGCGTCAGCCGCCTGCCACCCGGCGCAATGCTGGCCGTTTCGTCGCCGCACAAAGCGATTCGTAAGTTTCCACGTAGCGCCGCGCCATCGTTTGCGCGCTGAAGCGCAAGTCGAATCGCGCGCGGATCGATTCCCGCGAAAGCGCGTCAATGCGCTGCAGTGCGCCGATCGCGCCCTGCACGTCCTCGACGATGAAGCCCGTCACGCCGTCCTCGATCACCTCCGGCACCGAGCCGCGGTTGAACGCGACGACCGGCGTGCCGCACGCCATCGCCTCGATCATCACCAGGCCGAACGGCTCCGGCCAGTCGATCGGGAACAGCAATGCCTTCGCGCCGGACAGGAACGCCGGCTTCTGCGCCTCGTTGATCTCGCCGACGAACTCGACGTGCGCGGCGCCGAGCAGCGGCTCGATTTCTTCCTTGAAGTACGTCTCGTCCGCCTTGTCGACCTTCGCGGCGATCTTCAGCGGCAGCCCGCTTTGCGCGGCGATCCGGATCGCGGTGTCGACGCGCTTTTCCGGGCAGATGCGGCCGAGGAACGCCAGATATTCCGGCTTCGCGCCGGCGTGCGGCGTCAGCAGCTGGGCCGGCAGCCCGTGATGGACCGTGCCGGCCCATGCGGCCTGCGGCAGCGGCTTGCGCTGCGCGTCGGAGATCGACACGACGGGCGCGTCCGGGAACGTGTCGAACACCGGCTGCAGCTCGGGCAGATCGAGGCGGCCGTGCAGCGTCGTCACGTACGGCACGTCGAGGCGCGACATCAGCGGAAACGGCAGATAGTCGAGATGGAAGTGCAGCACGTCGAATTCGTGTGCGACTTGAGCGACCTGCTCGAGCAGACGCATGTGGGGCGCCATCGCGTCGCGGATCGACGGATCGAGCCGTAGCGCGCGCGGCCAGGCTGCCTCGAGGCGGGCGGACGTGACCGAGTCCCCGCTCGCGAACAGCGTGACGTCGTGGCCGAGCTCGACGAGGGCTTCGGTGAGGTAGGACACGACGCGCTCGGTACCGCCGTAGAGTTTCGGCGGAACGGCTTCGTGGAGCGGGGCGATCTGGGCAATGCGCATGAACGATCTCCTGGGTCGATCGGGTGGGGGCTTGAGGGCCGCCCCCGCCCAATGGAATCCATTATCGGGATCGATCCGCTCGATTCGAGCGTTTTTTCAAACACTTAACCCTTGTTACACGATGAAATACGGGAAAATTGACCTGAAAAATGGCGTCTGTTCGGTCGATTTGCGCCCTCAATTAGTATTGCGCGGGTACGAAAAATCCCTATAATTTTTCCTTGATCGACCTGCCCGGCAGCCTTGCCGGGCCTGCCTTTCGCGGCGTTTCGTCGTGTCTTTTCGTTCCGTTCTGCTTTTCCGTCAGACTTGTCGGAATATTCCTACGCGGTTTACAGAGAAATCTCGCAGAGCGCGCACCTCTTTCCCGATACCCGTGTAAATGCCGATTGGTCAGAATGATGCTCAGGAGACCAGCGATTGCGCGCCACGTGCGCGCGCTCGGACAACGTTTCCACGGCACGTCAAAGACTTGAAGACAATCGGGGCAATCATGAACGCATCGAACGACATGCTCGGCGAGATAAAGGAAGTGAACCTGTCGTACCTGCTTCTGTCGCAGCGCCTGCTGCGCGAAGACAAGCCGATGGGGATGTTTCGCATGGGGATTTCCGAGGAGCTCGCCGACGTTCTCGTCAATCTCACGCTCGCGCAGACGGTCAAGCTCGCCGCATCGAACCAGATGCTGTGCCGCTTCCGCTTCGACGATCACGCGCTGCTCGCCTCGCTTGCCGACAAGGGGCGGGGCGACGCCGTCACACATGCGCATTCCGCGATCCTGATGGCCGGCCAGCCGGTCGAAAGCCTCTGCTAGACGCATCAGTTAAACGTTGTCCTCGCGGTTCCCGCCGACGCGCACGCGCCGCACGGGCGGCTGTTGCCACGGCAACGGCAGCGGCGGGGGCGGAAGCGGGCGGTCACCACTGGAACGGTTATCACTATGGCAAGCAAAAGCGTCGTGGTCGAGGTGAAGGAAATCACGCTCGCCATCGAACTGATCGAACTGGGCGCCCGGCTGCAACTGCTCGAGGCCGAGACGAACCTGTCGCGGGATCGGCTGATCAAGCTGTACAAGGAACTCCGCGGCGAATCGCCGCCGAAGGGGATGCTGCCGTTCTCGACCGACTGGTTCATGACCTGGCAGCCGAACATTCACTCGTCGCTGTTCTACAACATCTACCGCTTCATGCAGGATCACGGCCGCTGCGATTCGATCCAGTCGATCGTGAAGGCGTACCGGCTCTATCTCGAACACATCCGGCTGTCCGGCGAGGAGGAGGTGCTGAGCCTCACGCGCGCGTGGACGCTCGTGCGCTTCTTCGATTCCGGGATGCTCGAGCGCGTGCCGTGCACGCGCTGCGGCGGGCACTTCGTCGCGCATGCGCACGATCCGCATCAGGGCTACGTCTGCGGGCTGTGCCAGCCGCCGTCGCGCGCCGGCAAGACCCGCAAGGCCGCGGCCGAGCGGGCGGGCCGGGTCGCGCCGCCGCCGGCCGTCGCGCCCGCCGAGGCGTTCGCCGCGGCCTGAATCCCGCGTTCGTCGCCGTCCTAATCCGGCGCGGAGCCGTTTGAATCCCGCGCCTGCCGCTGTCTGAATCCCGCGCGCGGCGTCGCGTCTGAGTTCCGCGTCCGCCGCCGTCCGGATCCCGCGCTCGTCGCCGTCTGAGTCCTGGGCGCAGCGCGGCTGAACGGCCGCGCCACGCGCCGGATCGCCGTCTCTTTCCCGCCGCCTCTTCCCGGTCTTCGCCGCAAATCCGCGTCGCCCAAGGGTTCCCCCGCCCCCGGGTTCCCACCCCGCCGCCAAAGTTTTCCCGCCGGCTGCCGTAAACGTGCTCATCACGGCGGTCTTCCGCCGTTCATTCTGTGAGGGACGGGCTGTGCTGATTCTCGTGGGAACACTCGTGACGCTGTTGTCCGTGTTCGGCGGCTATGCGCTGGCCGGCGGGCATCTCGGCGCGCTGATTCAGCCGGTCGAGATCCTGATGATCGTCGGTGCGGGCTTCGGCGCGTTCATCATCGGCAATGGCATCAAGACGATCAAGGCGACCGCGCGCATGCTGCCGACGCTCTTCAAGGGCTCGAAATACTCGAAGGAACTGTACATGGAGCTGATGGGGCTCCTGTACGTGCTGCTCGCGAAGGCGCGCAAGGAAGGCACGCTCGCGCTCGAGTCCGACATCGACGATCCGTCGAAGAGCCCGATCTTCACGCAGCATCCGCGCATCCTGTCCGATCACCACATCGTCGAATTCCTGACCGACTACCTGCGCCTGATGGTCAGCGGCAACATGAACGCGTTCGAGATCGAAAGCCTGATGGACGAGGAGATCGAGACGCACCACACCGAGGGCGAAGCGCCCGCGCACGCGCTGATGCGCGTCGGCGACGCGATGCCCGCGTTCGGGATCGTCGCGGCGGTGATGGGCGTCGTGCACACGATGGCGTCCGCCGACAAGCCGCCCGCGGTGCTCGGCGCGATGATCGCGTCGGCGCTCGTCGGCACGTTCCTCGGCATTCTGTTGTCGTACGGCCTGTTCGGCCCGCTCGCGAGCCTCGCGGAGCAGCGCGTCGCCGAGTCGACGAAGATGTTCCAGTGCATCAAGGTCACGATCCTCGCGACGCTGAACGGCTATGCGCCGGCGATCGCGGTCGAGTTCGGCCGCAAGGTGCTGTTCTCGACCGAGCGCCCGTCGTTCTCGGAGCTCGAAGAGCACGTGCGCCGCGTGAAGGCGCAGTGACGCGAGGCCGCCGATGAGCAAGGACAAGGATCGCGCGATCGTCGTCAAGCGTGTGACGGCGGGCAAGAAGGGCCACCACGGCGGGGCGTGGAAGCTCGCGTACGCGGATTTCATGACCGCGATGATGGCGTTCTTCCTGCTGATGTGGCTGCTCGGCTCGGTGTCGACCGCGCAGCTCAAGGGGATCGCGGAATATTTCAACATGCCGCTGAAGGCCGCGCTGCTCGGCGGCGGCGACCGCAGCGCGACCGATTCGAGCGTGCTGCAGGGCGGCGGGCGCGACCTGACGAGCGCCGACGCGGGCACGACGCGCCGCACCGACGGCTCGACGAGCCTGGCCGACCGCCTCGCGAAGCAGAACGACGAGAACGCGCGCGCGCAGGCGCAGGGCGAGCTCGATCGCGTCGAGCGCGCGCGCTTGCACGACCTGCAGATCAAGCTGATCGCCGCGATCGACGCGAACCCGACGCTACGCCAGTTCCGCCAGCAGATCCGTATCGATTCGACGCTGATGGGGCTGCGCATCGAGATCGTCGATACGCAGAAGCGGCCGATGTTCGCGACGGCGAGTGACCAGGTCGAGCCGTACATGCGCGACATCCTGCGCGAGATCGGCAACACGCTGAACGGCGTGCCGAACCGGATCATCGTGCAGGGGCATACGGACGCGGTGCAGTACGCGGCCGGCGAGCGCGGCTACAGCAACTGGGAGCTGTCGTCGGACCGAGCGAACGCGTCGCGCCGCGAGCTGGTCGCGGGCGGGATGGACGAAGCGAAGGTGCTGCGCGTGATCGGCCTCGCGTCGACGCAGAACCTGAACAAGGCCGACCCGCTCGACCCGGAGAACCGCCGCATCAGCGTGATCGTGCTGAACAGCCGGGCCGAGGCGGCGTTCACGCGCGACGACGCGACGACGACGACGCTGTCGGCCGACGCCGCGGGCTCGCGGCAGTTCTCGGAGCAGCTCGGCGTCGCGCCGGGCGCCGGCCCGGTTGCGCCCGCAACGAGCGCGGCGGCTCCCCGCGCGGTCCAACCCTGACGCATTCAGACACCCATGATCCGAACCATTCTCGCCATCGACGATTCCGCGACCATGCGCGCGCTTCTTCAGACGACGCTCGCGCAGGCGGGCTACGACGTGACGGTCGCGGCGGACGGCGATCGCGGCATCGAGGCGGCGTCGGTCACGCCATTCGACCTCGTGCTGACCGATCACAACATGCCGGGCAAGAGCGGCCTCGAGGTGATCGCGGCGCTGCGCGCATGGCCGCCGTACCAGGCGACGCCGATTCTCGTGCTGACGACCGAGAGCGGCGACGCGTTCAAGACGGCCGCGCGCGACGCGGGCGCAACGGGCTGGATCGCGAAGCCGATCGCGCCGGACATGCTGACGGAGCTGGTCGCGTCGCTGTCCGCGCAGACGGCATCCTGAATCGAATGCGACGAATTCATCGGTGACCCGGCATGACTCTCGACATCACTCAGTTCTATCAGACCTTCTTCGACGAGGCGGACGAGCTGCTCGCGCAGATGGAGCAACTGCTCCTGAACCTCGACGTCGGCGCGCCCGACCCCGAGGATCTCGCGGCGATCTTCCGCGCCGCGCATTCGATCAAGGGCGGCGCCGCGACGTTCGGCTTTTCGGCGCTGACCGAGACCACACACATCCTCGAATCGCTGCTCGACCGCGCGCGCAACCGTGAGCTGACGCTGACGAAGCGGATGGTCGACGCGTTCCTCGAAACGAAGGACGTGCTGTCCGAGCAACTCGCCGACTATCGCGCGAGCACCGAGCCGGACGCGGCGGCCGCCGCCGCGATCTGCGCGACGCTCGAGCGGCTCGGGGCCGAGAGCGGGGACGCGGGGGCGTCGACCGCCGGGGTGGCCGAGGCGGTCGCGCCGACGGCGCAGGCGGTATCGGCCGCGCCGGGCATGCCGGCTGCCGCCGGGCTGTTTTCGGCCGACGTTGCCGGCGCGCCGGCGCTGGCGTCCGCATCGGCATATACGACGGGCGGTGCGACGGGCGGCGTGACGGGCAGCGCGGCGGACGGCGCGCCCGACCACGTCGTCGAGCAGGCGCTCGAAGCAGCGCATCCGCCGGCCGATGGCGGTGACGGCCCGCACCTGCGGATCACGCTCTCCGGCGTCGACGAGAAGGATCAGGCGCTGCTGACCGAGGAGCTCGGCAATCTGGGCGAGATCGTCGGCCGTGCGAAGGACGGCGGCGACCTGACGCTGTGGCTCGAATCGGACGTGTCGGCGGACGACATCGTCGCGGTCTGCTGCTTCGTGATCGACGCGAGCCAGATTCGCGTCAGTCGCGGCGCCGCGCCGGGCGAGCAGGCCGCGCGGACGGAGGCCGAGGCCGCGACGCAGGCGGCGTCGCATCCGGCGGATCTGCCGCCGGCGTCCGCCGCGCAGCCGACCCCGTCCACTGCCGCACAATCCGCCGTCCGCCCGGACGTGCCACAACCCGCGCCGGCCATGTCCGCCGACGTTTCGCCGGCCGTGCCCGCCGCCGCGCAGCCGACCCCATCCACCGCCACACAGCCGCCCCCGCCCGCCCACGACGACCGCCGTGCGCGCCCGGCCGCCGCGGCCGGGGCGAACGGCGAAGGCGGCTCGATCCGCGTCGGCGTCGAGAAGGTCGACCAGCTGATCAACCTCGTCGGCGAGCTCGTGATCACGCAGGCGATGCTCGCGCAGACCGCGAGCACGCTCGACCCCGCGCTGCACGACCGCCTGTTCAACGGGATGGCGCAGCTCGAGCGCAACGCGCGCGACCTGCAGGAAGCGGTGATGTCGATCCGGATGATGCCGATGGACTACGTGTTCAGCCGCTTCCCACGCGTCGTGCGCGATCTCGCCGGCAAACTCGGCAAGGAAGTCGAGCTCGTCACGTTCGGCCAGGCGACCGAGCTCGACAAGAGCCTGATCGAGCGGATCATCGATCCGCTCACGCACCTCGTGCGCAACAGCCTCGACCACGGGATCGAGACCATCGAGAAGCGGCGCGCGGCCGGCAAGGCGCCGGTCGGCCAGCTCGTGCTGTCGGCCGCGCATCACGGCGGCAACATCGTGATCGAGGTCAGCGACGACGGCGCGGGCCTGAACCGCGAGCGGATCCTCGCGAAGGCCGCGAAGCAGGGGATGCACGTGTCCGAGAACATCGCGGACGAAGACGTGTGGAACCTGATCTTCGAGCCCGGCTTCTCGACCGCCGAGACCGTGACCGACGTGTCGGGCCGCGGCGTCGGGATGGACGTCGTGAAGCGCAACATCCAGTCGATGGGCGGGCACGTCGAGATCGCGTCGCAGGCCGGCCGCGGCACGACGACGCGCATCATGCTGCCGCTCACGCTCGCGATCCTCGACGGGATGTCGGTGAAGGTCGGCCGCGAAATTTTCATCCTGCCGCTGAACTTCGTGATGGAGTCGCTGCAGCCGAGCGCCGACGACATCTACACGGTCGGCAACGGCGAGCGCGTCGTGCGCGTGCGCGGCGAATACCTGCCGCTCGTCGCGCTGCACGGCGTGTTCTCGGTCGACGACGCGCGCACCGATCCGACGCAGGGGATCGTCACGATCATGGAGACCGAGGGCCGCCGCTTCGCGATGCTGATCGACGAGCTCGTCGGCCAGCAGCAGGTCGTCGTGAAGAACCTCGAAACGAACTATCGCAAGGTGCACGGCATCTCGGCCGCGACGATTCTCGGCGACGGCAGCGTCGCGCTGATCGTCGACGTCGCCGCGCTGAACCGCGACGCCCGCGCGACGCACGGTGCGCATCCGCGTGCCGTACGCCCCGAAGGAAGTGCCCTTGGGGCACAGGCCGCCCTTTCCTGATTCACGCCATTCATCATCCGACTGGAGGCAACCATGTCTGCAGAAGTCCAACTGATCCATCCGGCGGCCGCGCAAGCGGCGCCCGTGCGCCGCGACGCCGGGCACGGCGACGCGGCGGGCCAGGAGTTCCTCGTGTTCACGCTCGGCGACGAGGAGTACGGCATCGACATCCTGAAGGTGCAGGAGATCCGCGGCTACGACAGCGTCACGCGGATCGCGAACGCGCCCGCGTTCATCAAGGGCGTGATCAACCTGCGCGGGATCATCGTGCCGATCGTCGACATGCGGATCAAGTTCAATCTCGGCCGCGTCGACTACGACCACCAGACGGTCGTGATCATCCTGAACGTCGCGCATCGCGTGGTGGGGATGGTCGTCGACGGCGTGTCGGACGTGCTCACGCTCGGCACCGAGCAGATCATGCCCGCGCCCGAGTTCGGCGCGACGCTGACGACCGAGTATCTGACGGGCCTCGGCACCGTCGACGGCCGGATGCTGATCCTGATGGACATCGAAAAGCTGATGTCGAGCCAGGAGATGGCGCTGATCGACGCGGTCGGCGCATAAGCGGCCGCGACAAGGAAGGACGGAGGAGAACCCGCAATGCTGAAAAACTGGTCGGTCCGCACGACGCTCGCGTCCGCCGGACTCATTCTCGTGTGTCTCGCCATGATGCTCGGCGGCCTCGGCCTGTTCGCGCTGAATCGCGCGAGCCGCTCGCTAGACGCGAACGCGCACGTCGATCTGCCCGCGATCCGCGCGCTCGACAATGCGTCGGCGTATCTGCTGAGCGCACGCGTGCTCGTCGAGCGCGCGCGTGCACTGACCGAGGCGGGCGACTTCGACGGCGGGGAAAAGGTGCTGGTGCTCGCGGAAAGCCTGCGCGACCGGGGCGTGAAGCAGTGGCAAACGTTCCAGGCGATTCCGAACGCGGATGTCGAGCCGGCGCTCGTCCAGACGCTCGGCGCGCGCTTCACGGCGATCGTCAACGACGGCCTCGGGCCGGAAATCGCGGCGGTGCGCGACAAGGACATGGCGGCCTATCACCAGGTCGCGGACACGAAGATCAGCCCGATGTTCGCCGCATACAGCGGGGCGACCGACGACGTCGCCAATGCGCTGGAGAAGAGCGCCGATGCACGCTATGCGTCGACGCGCGCGCGCAGCGAGCTGATGACCGTGCTGATCGCCGTCGGCATGGGGCTCGCGGTGGTGCTCGTCGTCGCGATGCAACTGCTGATGCGCCGGCTGATCGTGCGGCCGCTCGTGACCGCGATCGCGCACTGCGAGCGGATCGCGGCGGGCGATCTGACCGTGCCGGTGAAGGTGCTGACGAACAACGAGATCGGCCGGCTGTTCGCGGGCCTGCAGCGGATGCACGTCGCACTGACGTCGATGGTGCAGGCCGTGCATCGCGGTTCCGAATCGATCGACGTCGGCGCGCACGAGATCGCGGCCGGCAACATCGACCTGTCGCAGCGCACCGAGGAGCAGGCCGCATCGCTGCAGGAAACGGCCGCGAGCATGGAGCAGCTGACCGGCACCGTGCGCCAGAACGCGGAGAACGCGCGGCAGGCGAGCCAGCTCGCGGTCAACGCGTCGGACATCGCGCTCACGGGCGGGCGCGTGGTCGGCGAGGTGGTCACGACGATGCAGGACATCGCGGGGAGCTCGGGCAAGGTCGTCGACATCATCGGCACGATCGAGGGCATCGCGTTCCAGACGAACATCCTCGCGCTGAACGCGGCCGTCGAGGCGGCGCGCGCGGGCGAGCAGGGGCGCGGCTTCGCGGTCGTCGCGGGCGAGGTGCGCTCGCTCGCGCAGCGCAGCGCGGCCGCCGCGAAGGAGATCAAGCAGCTGATCGGCGATTCGGTGGACAAGGTGCAGAGCGGCGCGTCGCTCGTCGCGCGCGCCGGTTCGACGATGGACGAGATCGTGCAGGCGGTGCGCCGCGTGACCGACATCATGGGCGAGATCAGCGCCGCGTCCGACGAGCAGTCGACCGGCATCGAGCAGGTCAACCGCGCGGTCGGGCAGATGGATTCGGTCACGCAGCAGAACGCGGCGCTCGTCGAGCAGGCGGCGGCCGCGGCCGCGTCGCTCGAGGAGCAGACGCGGCAGTTGAAGGCGGTCGTGTCGGGCTGGCGCGTGGCCGGCGGGATCGCGCAGACGGTGGTGACGACGCGCGGTGCCGGCGAGCCGGCGATCGCGCGCGGGACGGCGGCCGTGTCGCGTGCGTCCGCTGGGTCTGTCGCGTCCGGTGCGTTCAGTGCGTTCGGTGCGTCTGTTGCGTCCGGTGCGTCTGTTGCGTCCGGTGCGTCCGGTGCGTCCGGTGCGTCTGTTGCGCCGGCCGTGTCCGCCGCGCAGGCGATGCCGGCGGCCAAGCGCGCGAGCGATGAAGCGAAGGGGGCGTCCGTGGCGGCGCCGGCGTCTACGCACGTACCGGCACCGGCGTCCGCTTCCGCAGCCACTTTCGCATCCGCTTCCGCGTTCGCAGCGCCAGCGCCCGCCGCATCGTCCGCGCCGCGCGCGGCCGCGAAGCGCGCGCCCGCCGCTGTCGCCAAACCGGTGTCGCCGGCCGCCGCATCGGCGAGCGCGAAGCCCGCGCTCGTGCGTCCCGCGCTCGCGGCCGAGCCGAAGCCGGCGCTCGCGGGCACGTCCGACGACGACTGGGAGACCTTCTAAGCCATGACGACCGTGCGCGCGCCGCTTCGTGCCGAGTCCCCGGATGCGTCGCCGCGCCCGGGCGAGCCGGGGCGCGACTTCGCGTTCACGACCGCCGATTTCGCGCGGATCCGCACGCTGATCCATCGCCGCGCGGGGATCTCGCTGTCCGACCACAAGCGCGACATGGCGTACAGCCGGCTCGCGCGGCGCTTGCGCGCGCTCGGGCTCGACACGTTCCGCGACTACCTCGACCTGCTCGAGCGCGACGACGATCCGGTCGAGTGGGAGGCGTTCACGAACGCGCTGACGACGAACCTGACCGCGTTCTTCCGCGAGGCGCACCACTTCCCGATCCTCGCGGAGTTCGCGAAGCGGCGCGACGTGCCGCTGTCGGTGTGGTGCTCGGCCGCGTCGACGGGCGAGGAGCCGTACTCGATCGCGATCACGCTGATCGAGGCGCTCGGCGCGCACGCGTCGCGCGGCGCGACGATTCTCGCGACCGATCTCGACACGCAGGTGCTCGCGAAGGCCGAGGCCGGCATCTACACGTTCGACCAGGTCAAGCACCTGTCGCCGGAGCGGCTGAAGCGCTTCTTCCTGCGGGGCACGGGCGCGCAGGCGGGGCGCGTGAAGGTGCGCCCGGAGCTGCGCGCGATGATCCGCTTCGAGCAGCTGAACCTGACCGACGCGGACTACCGGATCGCGCAGCCGTTCGATGCGATCTTCTGCCGCAACGTGATGATCTATTTCGACAAGCCGACGCAGGCGCAGGTGCTTGCGCGCTTCGAGCCGCTCGTGAAGCCGGGCGGGCTGCTGTTCGCCGGCCATTCGGAGAACTTCTCGTACGTGACGCAGGCGTTCCGGCTGCGCGGGCAGACGGTCTACGAGCGCGCGCGCGACGGCGCGGGCGGCGCCTCCGGGGTCTCCGGGGCCTCCAGTGCTCGCGGTTCGATCGCCGGCGGCGTGCGCGCGCCGGCCGCGCCGGGTGGCCGGACTCCCCCGCATCCGCACGTGCCGGCCCGCGAGGATCGCCGATGAGCACGCTGCCGATCGCGACGACCCGCTACTTCGACAACCATTTCGGCCTGCCCGGCGTGAAGCTGTTGCCGAACGAGTTCTATACGACGGGTGACGAGATCGTGCTGATGACGGTGCTTGGCTCGTGCGTCGCCGCGTGCCTGCACGATCCGATTGCACGCATCGGCGGGATGAACCATTTCATGCTGCCCGACGACGGCGCGGACGCCGCGCCGGGCGCGTCCGCGTCCGATTCGATGCGCTACGGCGCATACGCGATGGAGGTGCTGATCAACGAGTTGATCAAGGCAGGCGGCCGGCGCGAGCGCTTCGAGGCGAAGGTGTTCGGCGGCGCGGCGGTGCTGGCCGGGATGACGACGATCAACATCGGCGATCGCAACGCGGAGTTCGTGCGCCGCTATCTGGCGCTCGAGCGGATCCGCATCACGGCCGAGGATCTGCAGGACGTGCATCCGCGCAAGGTTGCGTATATGCCGCACACGGGCCGCGCGATGGTGAAGAAGCTGAAGCTGCAGGTGCCCGGCGTGGCCGTGCGCGAGGCCGCGCTCGCCCGCGACGAGGCGCGCGCCGCGCGGGAGCGGCCGAGCGTCGAGCTGTTCTCGCCACGGGCGCCGGCGCCGCGCGCGGCCGCGCGGATCGAGCTGTTCGGTGCGGCCGGTGTGGGTGTGGCCGGCGTAGGTGCGATTGGCGCAGGCGCGACCGCCGTAGGTGCGACGAGCGCTGGCGCGACGAGCGTAGGCGCGACCGGCTCAGGCGCGACCAGCCTGAGCGCGCCCGCCGCGCCCAGGAGCGTCACAAGACAACGGGGGGAGTCGTGAACCAAGTGCAGAAGATCAAAGTGCTGTGCGTCGACGATTCGGCGCTGATCCGCAGCCTGATGACCGAGATCGTCAACGGCCAGTCCGACATGGAGGTCTGCGCGACTGCGCCCGATCCGCTCGTCGCGCGCGAGCTCATCAAGCAACACAACCCGGACGTGCTGACGCTCGACGTCGAGATGCCGCGCATGGACGGCCTCGACTTCCTCGAGCGGCTGATGCGGCTGCGGCCGATGCCGGTCGTGATGGTGTCGTCGCTGACCGAGCGCGGCTCGGAGATCACGCTGCGCGCGCTCGAGCTCGGCGCGGTCGATTTCGTCACGAAGCCGCGCGTCGGGATCCGCGACGGGCTGCTCGACTACGCGGAAAAGCTTGCGGATAAGATCCGCGCGGCGTCGCGCGCGCGCGTGCGGCACGCGCCGCAGCCGCACGCGGCGGTGCGCGCGGCCGGCCAGCAGGCGGCCGTGCCGATGCTGAACAACCCGCTCGTCAGCACCGAGAAGCTGCTGATCGTCGGCGCGTCGACGGGCGGCACCGAGGCGATTCGCGAAGTGCTGACGCCGCTGCCGCCGGACGCGCCCGCCGTGCTGATCGCGCAGCACATGCCGCCCGGCTTCACGAAGTCGTTCGCGCAGCGGCTGAACGGCCTGTGCCGGATCGCGGTGAAGGAAGCCGAGCACGGCGAGCGCGTGCTGCCCGGTCACGCGTACATCGCGCCGGGCCACGCGCATCTGGTGCTCGCGAGGAGCGGCGCGAACTACGTCGCGCACCTGTCGGAGGAGGCGCCGGTGAACCGGCACCGGCCGTCGGTCGACGTGCTGTTCCGCTCGGTGGCCGCGCACGCGGGCAAGAACGCGATCGGCGTGATCCTGACCGGCATGGGCCGCGACGGTGCGGTCGGTCTGCTCGAGATGCGCCGCGCGGGCGCGTACACGCTTGCGCAGGACGAGGCGAGCTGCGTCGTGTTCGGGATGCCGCGCGAGGCGATCGCGGTCGGCGGCGCCGACGAGGTCGTGCCGCTCGCCGAGATGAGCCGGCGCGTGATGGCGCGGCTCGCGACGATGGGCGAGCGCGCGCAGCGCGTATAGCGCGTATAGCGTGTATAGCGCCGTATTACGCATGTAGCCGTGCAACGAAAAAGCGGCGTGCGCGCTTCGCGCGGGCGCCGGCGGAATCGAATCTGAAAGAGGAATGAAGATGGACAAGAACATGCGAATCCTGGTGGTGGACGATTTCCCGACGATGCGCCGGATCGTCCGCAACCTGCTGAAGGAACTCGGCTACGGCAACGTCGACGAGGCCGAGGACGGCGCGGCGGCGCTCGTGCGGCTGCGCAACGGCGGGTTCGACTTCGTGATCTCCGACTGGAACATGCCGAACCTCGATGGCCTCGCGATGCTGCAGGCGATCCGCGCGGACGCGTCGCTGTCGCACCTGCCGGTGCTGATGGTGACGGCGGAGGCGAAGAAGGAGAACATCATCGCGGCCGCGCAGGCGGGCGCGAACGGCTACGTCGTGAAGCCGTTCACCGCGGCGACGCTCGACGAGAAGCTCGGCAAGATCATCGAGAAAATGGCGAAGGCGGGGGCGTGATGGAGCGGCCCACGCACTCTCTTCATTCGCCGTCCCACGACGGGGCGAGCCAGCATGCGTGGGACGGCCCGGCGGCGCATGCCGGCGCGGACCTTCCGCTCGACGGCCTGGCCGAGTCCGGCGATGCGTCGAGCGACCGGATCCTCGCGCGCATCGGCTACCTGACGCGCACGCTGCGCGATTCGATGCACGAGCTCGGGATCGACAAGCACGTCGAGCGTGCGGCGGAGGCGGTGCCCGACGCGCGCGACCGGCTGCGCTACGTCGCGTCGATGACCGAGCAGGCGGCCGAGCGCGTGCTGACCGCGATCGAGGTCGCGAAGCCGGTGCAGGAGCGCGTGCAGAACGAGGCCGAGGCGCTCGACGCGCGCTGGGCGCAGTGGTACGCGGCGCCGATCGAGCGCGCGGAGGTGCGCGAGCTGATGGACGACACGCGCGCGTTCCTCGGCGCACTGCCGGCCGCGACCGCCGCGACCAACGCGCAGCTGCTCGAGATCATGCTCGCGCAGGACTTCCAGGATCTGACCGGGCAGGTGATCAAGAAGATCATGGAGATGGTCTATCTGATCGAGCAGCAACTGCTGGGCGTGCTGATCGAGAACATCGCGCCCGAGCGGCGCGAGCAGTTCGCGGCGACGGCCGCGGCGTTCGCGGCCGAGCGGTCGGCGGGTGCCGCCGCGAGCCCCGACGCGCTGCTGAACGGCCCGCAGATCGCGCCCGAGGGCAAGGCCGACGTCGTGCAGGACCAGGCGCAGGTCGACGATCTGCTCGCGAGCCTCGGCTTTTGAGCACGCGGCCGGAATGGCTCTGAGACGGCTCTGATACGGCGCCGAGACTGATCTGACACAGTCTTACGCCGCTCTTTTGACACGGCGACACACTCAGCAGGCATACTACGTTTCACCGTCGGCCGAACGACCGGCGTTCAGTCAAAAGCAGGGCGGCGCCGAGCGTCACGAGCCCGCCCGTATCGAGGGCAGTCCCGAGGGGGCAGTGTGGAACTGAAACGTATGAGCCGGGCCGCCGCCAGCGTTGCGGCCGCAACGAGCGTGCTGTGGGCCGTCCACGCGCGCGCGGAACTGGGCGGCGCGCCGATGACGCCGCCGGCGAACGACATCGCGGCGACCGTCCGCACGCTGCAGCGCAGCGTGCTCGCGGCGGCGAGCGCACCGGCGGCCGCGGCCGCCTATACCGTCCGGGAAGTCACGCTCGGCTCGGGCACGGTGATCCACGAATACGTGTCCACGGCGGGTGACGTGTTCGGCGTCGCGTGGCAGGGCCCGACGATACCCGATCTCCGCTCGATCTTCGGCACCTACTACGCGCAATACCAGGCCGGCGTCGCGTCGGCCCACGCGGCGCACGGCTGGCGTGCGCCGGTGTCCGTCACGACGAGCGGGCTCGTCGTGCGCACCGGCGGGCACATGGGCGCGTTCTCCGGCCAGGCGTGGCTGCCGCAGGCGCTGCCTGCCGGCATGACCGGCAACGATATCCAGTGACGGCGGGAGAGCGATCGTGCGAATTCATCACACTCTGATCGGCCGGCTCGGTGCGCTGCGCCTGGTATTCATGATGGCCGCGATGGCCGCGCTCGTTGCCGCATGCGGCGGCGGGGACGGTGGCGGCAGCGGCGGCGGCGGCGGTCTGTCGACGGGCACCGGCACCGGTTCGTCCAGCGTAGCGAACACGACGGCCATCACCGTCGACGCCGGCGTCGCGAACTTCGTGAACATCCCGACCGTCAGCGTGACGGTCTGCGCGCCGGGCACGTCGAACTGCCAGGTCGTCGACCACGTGCTCGTCGACACCGGCTCGTTCGGGCTGCGCCTCGTCAGCGGCGCGGTGTCGGGCCTGCTTCCCAGCCTGCCGGTCGAGACGGTCGGCGGCGCGACGCTCGCCGAATGCGGCACGTTCGTGTCGAGCTTCACGTGGGGCTCGGTGCGCACCGCCGACCTGAAGATCGCCGGCGAGCAGGCGAGCGCGCTGCCGGTGCAGATCCTCGGCGATCTCGGCTCGTCGAACGTGCCGACGTCGTGCTCGGGCGGCGGCACGCCGGCCAACACCGCAAGTATCCTCGGCGCGAACGGCATCCTCGGCATCGGGCCGGCGCCGAATGACTGCGGGTCGAACTGCCTGGCGTCGGCGACCTACAGCGTCTATTACGCGTGCCCGAGCGGCAACGCGAGCTGCGCGCAGACGGCGGTGTCGAGTTCGCAGCTGGTTGCGAATCCGGTGCATCGTTTCGCGTCCGACAACAACGGCGTGATCGTGCAGATGCCGGCGGTGGCGGCGAACGGGCAGGCGAGCGCGACCGGCCAGCTGATCTTCGGGATCGGTACGCAGACCAACAACACGCTCGGCGCAACGACGGTGATGACGTCGGCCAGCAACGGCGACATCACCGGCACACTGCTTGGCAAGACCGTGACCGCGTTCTTCGATACCGGCTCGAACGGGTACTTCTTCGACGATCCGTCGCAGATCCAGTGCACCACCACCACCAACAACGATTTCTACTGCCCATCGTCGACGACGAGCTACACGGCAACGGTAAGGGGCCAGAACAGCCAGCAGGCGAACGTGACGATGTCGGTCGCGAACGCGAATACACTGTTCGCGAGCGCGAACTACGCGCTGGATGATCTCGCCGGGCCGTACAACGGCAAGGGCACGACGCTCGACGTCGGCATGCCGTACTTCTACGGCAGGACCCTCTACTTCGGGATGGACCGGACCGCGAGCGGCGGCGCGGCGCCTTTCGTCGCGTTCTGACCGTCCTGACATCGAGGAGGTTTCGCCATGAGCGCGCGCGTACAACGCATCACGCCGTTCCTGTGGTTCGATCGCGAGGCCGAGGCCGCCGCCACGTTCTACGTGTCGGTGTTCGACCATGCGCGCATCACGCGCACGGTCCGGTACGGGAAGGCGGGCGCGCATGCGTCCGGCCAGACCGAGGGGGCGGTGATGACGGTCGCGTTCGAGCTCGACGGGCAGTCGTTCGTCGCGCTGAACGGCGGGCCGGCGTTCCAGATCGGGCCGGCAGTGTCGTTCGTCGTCAACTGCGTGACGCAGGCGGAGATCGACCATTACTGGACGCGCCTCGCTGAAGGCGGCGACGAGCGCGCGCAGCAGTGCGGCTGGCTGAAGGACCGCTTCGGCGTGTCGTGGCAGATCGTGCCGGTGCAACTGCCGACGCTGGTCGACGACGGCGATCCGGCACGCGCCCAGCGCGTGATGGAGGCGCTGCTGCAGATGAAGAAGATCGATCTCGCCGCGTTGCAGCGCGCGGCGGCGTGATGCCGCGCCAGGCCGTACCGGTCGGCACCCGGTAGCGCTAGGTAACACCGGGTAGCACCCGCCCCCGACTTCCACACCGCCCCCCCAATTCCGCCATCACCGCGCTCGCGGACGGGCGCTCGCGCCCCTGTCCGCGTGGCTTTCGCGCGTCCTCGCCCTCGCTCCCGATTCCCCGAAATACCGCCCTTTCCCGGCTTTCCTCGACCGATCGCCGCTTGACCGCCGCGGGAATAATCGATCCCACTGAAAAGCGGCATTCTGCCGCGTTCCCGAACGGAGGCCCGCGTGGCAGACGAGAGCAATCTCGACAGAACAGAAGCCGCCACTCCTCGGCGCCGCGAGAAGGCGCGCGAGGACGGGCAGGTCGCGCGCTCGCGCGAGCTGGCTTCGTTCGCGCTGCTCGCGGCGGGTTTCTACGGCGCGTGGCTGCTTGCGGGGCCGATCGGCGGGCACCTGCGGTCGATGCTGCGCAACGCGTTCACGTTCGACCGCGCGGCCGCGTTCGACACGCACCGGATGGTCGCCGAGGCCGGCAGCGCCGGCGCCGACGGCCTCGCCGCGCTCGCGCCGCTGCTTGCGCTGACCGGCGTCGCCGCGCTGTGCGCGCCGATGGCGCTCGGCGGCTGGCTGATCTCGTCGAAGACGTTCGAGCTGAAGTTCGACCGGCTGAACCCGATCGTGGGCTTCGGCCGGATTTTCTCGATCCAGGGGCCGATCCAGCTCGGGATGTCGATTGCGAAGACGCTGGTCGTCGGCGGGATCGGCGGCTTCGCGATCTGGCGCAGCAAGGACGCGCTGCTCGGCCTCGCGACGCAGCCGCTCGACGTCGCGCTCGCCGACGCGCTGCACCTGATCGCCGTCTGCTGCGGCACGACGGTTGCCGGGATGCTCGTCGTCGCCGCGCTCGACGTGCCCTACCAACTCTGGCAACACAACAAGAAGCTGCGCATGACGAAGGAAGAGGTGAAGCGCGAGCATCGCGAGAACGAAGGCGATCCGCACGTGAAAGGCCGGATCCGCCAGCAGCAGCGCGCGCTCGCGCGCCGCCGGATGATGGCGGCGGTGCCGGGCGCCGACGTCGTCGTCACGAACCCGACGCATTTCGCGGTCGCGCTGCGGTACACCGATGGCGAGATGCGCGCGCCGAAGGTCGTCGCGAAGGGCGTGAACCTCGTCGCCGCGCGGATCCGCGAGCTTGCCGCCGAACATGGCGTGCCGCTGCTCGAGGCGCCGCCGCTCGCGCGCGCGCTGTATCACAACGTCGAGCTCGAGCGCGAGATTCCCGGCTCGCTGTACGCGGCGGTCGCCGAAGTGCTCGCGTGGGTCTATCAGCTCAAGCGCTTCCGCACCGAAGGCGGCGCCGTGCCGGTCGCGCCGGTCGATCTCGACGTGCCGGCCGAGCTCGACAAGGGCACGCGGATCGACGCCGGCGACGAGCACGAGGAAGCCGACGAAGCGCTCGGCGGAGACGCAGCATGAACATGCCCGCCGCGTTCCTCGGCAAGCGCTCGAAGCAGTTCGCGGACGCGAACCTGCGCGCGCTCGCCGGCCCGATCCTGATCTGCATGATCCTCGGGATGATGATCCTGCCGCTGCCGCCGCTGCTGCTGGATCTGCTGTTCACGTTCAACATCGCGCTGTCGGTGATGGTGCTGCTCGTCAGCATGTACACGATGAAGCCGCTCGATTTCGCTGCGTTCCCGAGCGTGCTGCTGTTCTCGACGCTGCTGCGGCTGTCGCTGAACGTCGCGTCGACGCGCGTCGTGCTGCTCGAAGGGCATACCGGCCCCGACGCGGCCGGCCATGTGATCGAGGCGTTCGGTCATTTTCTCGTGGGCGGCAATTTCGCGGTCGGCATCGTCGTGTTCGTGATCCTGATGATCATCAACTTCATGGTGATCACGAAGGGCGCGGGGCGGATCGCCGAAGTGTCCGCGCGCTTCACGCTCGACGCGATGCCCGGCAAGCAGATGGCGATCGACGCCGACCTGAACGCGGGCCTCATCAACGAGGAGCAGGCGAGAAAGCGCCGCCAGACCGTCGCGCAGGAAGCGGAGTTTTACGGCTCGATGGACGGCGCGTCGAAGTTCGTGCGCGGCGACGCGATCGCGGGCCTGATCATCATGGCGATCAACGTGATCGGCGGGCTGATCGTCGGGATGCTGCAGCACGACATGAGCTTCGCGGACGCCGGCACGAACTACACGCTGCTGACGATCGGCGACGGCCTCGTCGCGCAGATTCCGTCGCTCGTGATCTCGACCGCGGCCGGCGTGATCGTGTCGCGCGTCGCGACCGACGAGGACATCGGCACGCAGCTCACCGGCCAGCTGTTCGCGAACCCGCGCGTGCTGATGATCACCGGCACGATCATCGCGGGGATGGGGCTGATTCCGGAGATGCCGCACGTCGCGTTCCTGCTGCTCGGCGGCGGCGCGATCTGGCTCTCGCGCACGCAGACGAAGCGCGCGGCCGCGCGCAAGGCCGCCGGCGACCTGACCGACGTCGCGCCGGCCGCCGCGCTGCCCGCTGACAGCCATGAAGCGACCTGGGACGACGTGCAGCTGATCGACACGCTCGGCCTCGAGGTCGGCTACCGGCTGATTCCGCTCGTCGACAAGAACAGCGACGGTGAGCTGCTGAAGCGGATCAAGAGCATCCGCAAGAAGTTCGCGCAGGAGATCGGCTTCCTGCCGCCGGTGATCCACATCCGCGACAACCTCGAGCTGCGGCCGAACGCGTACCGGATCGCGCTGAAGGGCGTCGAGATCGGCACCGGCGAAGCGCAGCCGGGCCAGTGGCTCGCGATCAACCCGGGCCAGGTGAGCGCCGCGCTGCCCGGCGCGCCGACGCAGGATCCGGCGTTCGGGCTGCCGGCGGTGTGGATCGACGCGGCGCTGCGCGAGCAGGCGCAGGTGTATGGCTACACCGTCGTCGACGCGAGCACGGTCGTCGCGACGCACCTGAATCATCTCGTCGTGCAGCACGCGTCGGAGCTGCTCGGCCGCCAGGAAGTGCAGGCGCTGATCGAGCGCACCGGCAAGGATGCGCCGTCGCTCGTCGAGGATCTGGTGCCGAAGACGATCTCGCTGACGACGCTGCACAAGGTGCTGCAGAACCTGCTCGAGGAAGGCGTGCCGATCCGCGACATGCGCACGATCGTCGAGGCGGTGTCGGAGCACGCGGCCCGCCTGCCGGACGCGTACGACCTGACCGCCGCGGTGCGCCTCGCGCTCGGCCGCGCGATCACGCAGCAGTGGTATCCGGGCGCGGGCGAGATGCAGGTGATGGGGCTCGATTCGAATCTCGAGCGCGTGCTGTCGCAGGCGCTCGCCACCGGCGCGAACCCGGGCCTCGAGCCCGGCCTCGCGCACTCGCTGCTGACCGGCACGCAGGACGCGATCCAGCGCCAGCAGAACCAGGGTCTGCCGCCCGTGCTGCTCGTGCAGCACGCGCTGCGCGCGATGCTCGCGCGCTTCCTGCGGCGCAGCCTGCCGCAACTGAAGGTGCTGTCGTATGCCGAGGTGCCGGATACGCGCACGATCAAGGTCGTTAATGTCATCGGGGGTTCAGCTTGAACATTCGTAAATTCATCGGCGCGTCGAATCGCGACGCATTGCGCCTCGTGCGCGAAGCGCTCGGCGACGACGCCGTCGTGCTGTCGAACCGCACGCTCGATGACGGCAGCGTCGAAATCGCCGCGCTCGCCGATGCCGAGCTGGCCGCGATCGCGCCGCCGGCCGCCGCGCCGGGCGCGGGCGCCGCACCGTCCGCGTTCGCGTCCGCGCCGGCGCCGGCGCCGGCGCGCGCGGGTACTCATCCAGGCATCAATCCGGGCCTCAACCCTTACGCGAGCGGCGATCTGCCGGACGTGTTCTCGTCGGTGTTCGGCGCACGCGCCGACACGGCCGACGGGGCCGACGCGACGTTTGGCGTGGCTTCGGCGCCTGCCGCATCCGCATCTGCGCCCGCATCCGCCGCATCGAGCGCCGCGTCCGCTTCGCGGGCCGCTTTGCAGACCGCTTCACAGGCCGCTTCACAGGTCGCTTCACCGGTCGCTATGCAGACCGCCTCTCCCGCCGCCGCATCGGAGCCGGCGCCGTGGCTCGTCGAGCACGCGAAGCGCCTGACGAAGCAGCGCGACGCGCTCGCGCGCCCGCCCGCGCCGGCGCAGTCCGCCGAACGCGCCTCCGCGGCGTCGCCCGACTGGGCCCGCGACGTCGTGCGCAACGTCGCGAGCCGCCTGCCGGCCACGGACGCCGCGCCCGCCGCGCGCCGAGCCGGCGACGCGCAGCCGGCCCCCGCGCCGCGCGCGGCGCTCGACGTGGCGGCCGCGGTGGCCGATGCGATGAAGCGCCACGTCGAGCGGATCGTCGACGAGACCGTGATGCACGAGCTCGGCACGCTGCGCGGGATGCTCGAGGAGCAGTTCGACGGATTGATGTGGCGCGAGCGCCAGCGTCGCAGCGCCGTGCATTCGGCGCTGACGAAGCACCTGTTCGCGGCCGGCTTCTCCGCGCAGCTCGTGCGGATGGTCGTCGACAACCTGCCGGACGGCGACGAAGCCGCGACGCTCGACCGCGCGATCGACTGGGCGCAGACGGTGCTCGCCGCGAACCTGCCGGTGCTCGAGAGCGAGGATGCGCTGATGGAGCGCGGCGGCGTGTTCGCGCTGATGGGGCCGACGGGCGCCGGCAAGACGACGACGACCGCGAAGCTCGCCGCGCGCTGCGTGATGCGCTTCGGCGCGAGCAAGGTCGCGCTCCTGACGACGGACAGCTACCGGATCGGCGGGCACGAGCAACTGCGGATCTTCGGCAAGATCCTCGGCGTGCCGGTGCATGCGGTGAAGGACGCGGGCGATCTGCAGTTCACGCTGTCCGAGCTGCGTAACAAGCACATCGTGCTGATCGACACGATCGGGATGAGCCAGCGCGACCGCGCGGTGTCCGACCAGATCGCGATGCTGCACGGCGCCGACACGCCGGTGCAGCGCCTGCTGCTGCTGAACGCGACGAGCCACGGCGACACGCTGAACGAAGTCGTGCAGGCGTACCGCGGCGGCGACGACCGGCCGGAGCTCGCCGGCTGCGTGCTGACGAAGCTCGACGAGGCGACCAACCTCGGCGGCACGCTCGACGCCGTGATCCGCTACCGGCTGCCGGTGCACTACGTGTCGACCGGCCAGAAGGTGCCCGAGAACCTGTACGTCGCGACGAAGAAGTTTCTGGTGAAGAGCGCGTTCTGCGTGCCGCGCGCCGGCTCGCCGTTCGTTCCGCAGGACGACGACGTGCCCGGCATGCTGGCCGCGCTCGCCGTCCGTTCCCCCGCCGACCCGCACGAGGTGCGCTTTGGATAAACAGACGATCGACCAGGCCGAAGGGCTGCGGCGGCTGCTCGCCGGGCCCGGATCGCGGATCGTCGCGATCGTCGGCGGCCCGACGGGCGTTGGCTGCACGTCGGCCGTCGTGAATCTCGCGGCCGCGCTCGCGGCGCTCGGCAAGGACGTGCTCGTCGTCGACGAGCACGACGGCCCGCGCTCGGCCACCACGACGCTCGACGGCAGATGGCGGCGCGACGGCGAATGCGTGCGCGTCGACGCGGGCTTCTCGGTCTGCGCGGCCGCCGCGCTCGCGCGCGACGGCTACAGCAACGGTGACGGCGGCGCGCGGCTGCGCGCGATCGTCGACGGCGCGGCCGACATCGTGCTCGTCGACGCACGGCTCG
Organism: Burkholderia guangdongensis; assembly: GCF_013403875.1. Taxonomy (GTDB): domain Bacteria; phylum Pseudomonadota; class Gammaproteobacteria; order Burkholderiales; family Burkholderiaceae; genus Burkholderia; species Burkholderia guangdongensis. The sequence continues at coordinate 87,060 of NZ_JACBNX010000018.1, forward strand.
ATGCGCAGGGCGGGCTATCGGCGCTCGCGCGCGACGCGCACGACGTGCTGATCGTCACGCGGGTCGCCGCGCAGGCGATCACCGACGCGTACGCGTGCATGAAGCGCCTGCATTTCGTGCATGCGATCGCGCAGTTCCGCGTGCTGATCAATCACGTCGGCAGCCGCGCGGACGCGAAGACCACGTTCGACAACCTCGCGGGCGTCGCGAGCCGCTATCTGGCGGTGTCGCTCGCGCACGCGGGCTGCGTGAGCGCCGATCCGCTCGTCGAGCACGCGCGCACGCTCGCGCGCACCGCGGCGGATGCGTTCCCGTCGTCGCCGGCCGCGCGCGACTACCGGCAGATTGCCGCGGACTTGCTGTACTGGCCGCGCCGCCCGGGACCGGGCGCGCGCCGCGACGACGGGGATCGCCGGCTGGACGGCGGCACGGAAGACCGGCGGGAGGGCCGCGCGGGCGGCCCGGCGCGCGAGAAGGGCGCGGCTCACGCCGCGTGAGCGCCGACGAAGGAGAAAGCGCCATGATGTACAACGCTCAAGGAAAGATTTCCCAGACCGACGTGCTTGCGCAGTACGCGCCGCTCGTGCGCCGCCTGGGGCTGCAGCTCGTCGCGAAAATGCCGGCGAGCGTCGATCTCGACGACCTGATCCAGGCCGGGATGATCGGGCTGCTCGACGCGGCCGGCCGCTACAAGGAAGACCAGGGCGCGCAGTTCGAGACCTATGCGACGCAGCGGATTCGCGGCGCGATGCTCGACGAGCTGCGCAGCAACGACTGGTTGCCGCGCAGCATGCGCAAGAACTCGCGCGAGGTCGAGCACGCGGTGCACCAGGTCGAGCAGCGGCTCGGCCGGTCGGCGTCCGAGACCGAGGTTGCCGACCATCTGCAGATGCCGCTCACCGACTATCAGGGGCTGCTGCAGGATCTGCACGGCAGCCAGCTGATCTACTACGAGGACTTCGACCGGTCGTCCGACGACGAACCGTTCCTCGACCGCCATTGCGTCGATCGCGCGGACCCGCTGTCGGCGCTGCTCGACGACCATCTGCGCGACGCGCTGATCGACGCGATCGAGCGGCTGCCGGACCGCGAGAAGCTGCTGATGTCGCTCTACTATGAACGCGGGCTGAACCTGCGCGAGATCGGAGCGGTGCTCGAAGTCAGCGAATCACGGGTCTGCCAACTGCACAGCCAGGCGGTCGCGCGGCTGCGCGCGCGGCTGCGCGAGCAGGCCTGGGTCGGCGCGGAAAACTGACGCGGCCCGCCCGCGAGAGCGCACTACGAGGGCGCTTTCGCGGGCTTCTCCGACGGACCGACCATGCGCGGGCACGCACCGGCGGCGGCCCGCCTCCGGCATTGTTCGCGCCAATTTGCTACAATCCCCCCCGTTTTCCGAGGAGCGTTGCGACGGGCGCCCGCCCGCCAGGCTCGGAAGGCTTCACCAAGCGGCCGCGCGGCGGCGATCGAAGATCGCGCCGGCCCACCCGCTTCCTGAACGGCGCTCACGTCACAATTTCTAGAACTTTTTTTAGAAAGGAGGGCGTGATGAGCGCCGTTATCGATTCCAAGAGCTCCAACGACTACCTCGTCGCCGACCTGTCGCTCGCCGGCTGGGGGCGCAAGGAGCTCAATATCGCCGAGACCGAAATGCCGGGCCTCGTGCAGATCCGCGACGAATACAAGGCGCAGCAGCCGCTGAAGGGCGCGCGCATCGCCGGCTCGCTGCACATGACCATCCAGACGGGCGTGCTGATCGAGACGCTGAAGGCGCTCGGCGCGGACGTGCGCTGGGCGTCGTGCAACATCTTCTCGACGCAGGACCACGCGGCCGCCGCGATCGCCGCCGGCGGCACGCCGGTGTTCGCGTTCAAGGGCGAGTCGCTCGACGAATACTGGGCGTTCACGCACCGGATCTTCGAATGGCCGAACGGCGAGTTCGCGAACATGATCCTCGACGACGGCGGCGACGCCACGCTGCTGCTGATCCTCGGCTCGAAGGCGGAGAAGGATCGCTCGGTGATCGCGAAGCCGACGAACGAGGAAGAAGTCGCGCTGTACAAGTCGATCGCGCAGCATCTCGACGCCGACGGCAGCTGGTACTCGACGCGCCTCGCGCAGATCAAGGGCGTGACCGAAGAGACGACGACCGGCGTGCACCGCCTGTACCAGATGGAGAAGGAAGGCCGCCTGCCGTTCCCGGCGATCAACGTGAACGATTCGGTCACGAAGTCGAAGTTCGACAACCTGTACGGCTGCCGCGAATCGCTCGTCGACGGGATCAAGCGCGCGACCGACGTGATGATCGCGGGCAAGATCGCGCTCGTCGCCGGCTACGGCGACGTCGGCAAGGGCTGCGCGCAGTCGCTGCGCGGGCTCGGCGCGACCGTGTGGGTCACGGAAATCGATCCGATCTGCGCGCTGCAGGCGGCGATGGAAGGCTACCGCGTCGTGACGATGGAGTACGCGGCCGACAAGGCCGACATCTTCGTGACCGCGACCGGCAACTTCCACGTGATCGGCCACGATCACATGAAGGCGATGCGCCATAACGCGATCGTCTGCAACATCGGCCACTTCGATTCGGAAATCGACGTCGCGTCGACGCGCCAGTACACGTGGGACAACATCAAGCCGCAGGTCGACCACATCATCTTCCCGGACGGCAAGCGGATCATCCTGCTCGCGGAAGGGCGCCTCGTGAACCTCGGCTGCGCAACCGGCCATCCGTCGTTCGTGATGTCGAACTCGTTTACGAACCAGACGCTCGCGCAGATCGAGCTGTTCACGCGCGGCGGCGAGTACGGCAACAAGGTCTACGTGCTGCCGAAGCACCTCGACGAGAAGGTCGCGCGCCTGCATCTCGCGCGCATCGGCGCGCAGCTCTCCGAGCTGTCCGACGCGCAGGCGTCGTACATCGGCGTGTCGAAGGCGGGCCCGTTCAAGCCGGATCACTACCGCTACTAACCCGCCACTGACACCAGGCGCCGCCGGCCACGGCGGCATCGGGCGGGGCGGCCACGGCCGGCCCCGCGTCCATCGTCACCGGGCAGCCGCGCGCGGCCGACCGACAACGAACCGGGAGCATCGCATGACCCTCATCCTGACCTGGATCATCAACGCGCTCGCGCTGCTGATCATCACGTATCTGGTGCCGTCGATCCACATCAAGAGCTTCGGCACCGCGCTGATCGTCGCAGTCGTGCTCGGCCTGATCAACACGGTGATCCGGCCGGTGCTGATCCTGTTCACGCTGCCCGTCACGATCGTCACGCTCGGGCTCTTCATCCTCGTCGTGAACGCGCTGTGCTTCTGGCTCGCGGCGTCGCTGCTGAAGGGCTTCGAGGTGTCGGGCTTCTGGTCCGCGTTCTTCGGTTCGATCCTGTACAGCATCGTGTCGTGGCTGCTGTCCGCCCTGATCTTCGGCCAGCGCAGCATCGGCTGAGCGGGCCTCGCTTCTCATCATGAAACCGATCGAACTCTCGTTTGAATTCTTTCCGCCGAAGACGGCGGACGGCGTCGAGAAGCTGCGCGCGACGCGCGCGCAACTCATGCCGCTGAAACCGAAATTCGTCTCCGTGACGTTCGGCGCCGGCGGCTCGACCCAGCAGGGCACGCTCGATACCGTCCTCGACATGCAGAAGGACGGCCTCGAAGCGGCGCCGCACCTGTCGTGCATCGGCTCGTCGCGCGACAGCCTGCGCGCGATCCTCGACCAGTACCGCTCGCACGGGATCCGCCACATCGTCGCGCTGCGCGGCGACCTGCCATCCGGGATGGGCTCGGTCGGCGAGCTGCGCTACGCGTCCGAGCTCGTCAGCTTCATCCGCGCGGAGCACGGCGACTGGTTCCACATCGAGGTCGCCGGGTATCCGGAATATCACCCGCAGGCGCGCTCGCCGAAGGCCGATCTCGAGAACTTCGCGCGCAAGGTGAAGGCCGGCGCGAATTCCGCGATCACGCAGTACTTCTTCAACGGCGACGCGTACTTCCGCTTCGTCGACGACGCGCGGAAGCTCGGCGTCGACGTACCGATCGTGCCGGGCATCATGCCGATCACGAACTTCTCGCAGCTGATGCGCTTCTCGGAGATGTGCGGCGCCGAAGTGCCGCGCTGGGTCGCGCGCCGGCTCGAGAGCTTCGGCGACGATCGCGACGCGATCCGCGCGTTCGGCGCCGACGTCGTCACCAGCCTCTGCCAGCGCCTGATCGACGCGGGCGTGCCGGGCCTGCATTTCTACACGCTGAACGGCGCGGCCGCGACGCGGACGATTTGCGAGCGGCTCGGGTTCTGAACCGCCGCCGCTGACGTCGCGCCAGCGCGCGCCGCCTGACGAACCCCGATCGCCGGATCCCTGTCCGGCGATCGGGGTTTTTTCATGCCTGCGCCAGCAGCAGCGGCGGACGCCGGTCGAACCACGGCCGCGCCTGCTCGAGCTGGCGCGCGAGCCGCAGCAGCCGCGCGTCGTCGCCGTGGCGCGCGGCGAACTGCACGCCGATCGGCAGGCCGCGTGCGTTCCAGTACAGCGGTACCGACATCGCCGGCTGGCCGGTCAGGTTGAATAGCTCGGTGCAGCCGGCCCACGCGAAGCTCTTCTGCGATGCCTTCGCGAGCATTTCGCGCAGCAGCGGCTTTAACGGCAGCGACGCGATCAGCCGCAACTGCCGGCGCTCGAACGGCGTCGGCCGCAGCTCGCCGATCCGGCGCGGCGCGCCGGCGAGCGTCGCGCACAGAATCACGTCATAGCGCGCGACGGCGCTCGTGACCTGCACCGTCAGCTGACGCTGCAGCTCGAGCATGTCCGGCAGCCGCTCGCGCGCGAGCCGCCGGCCGACGAGCGCCATCGCCCACGTCGCGAGCTCGAACTCGTCGCGCCGTGGCCGGCGCCCGGTAATCTGCTGCGCGCCGAGCACCATCTCGTCGGCGATCGTCGCCCACAGCGACAGGAACAGCTCGCCGATCCGCGCGAAATCGACGTTCAACGTGGCCGGCTCGACGTGATGGCCGAGCGATTCGACAAGCGCGGCCGCATCGTCGAGCGCCGCGCGCGCGTCGGCGTCGAGCGCGGGCGCGAGCATCGGATCGGTGACGAGCCCGATCCGCAGCGGCTCGACCGGCTCGTCGAGCGCGCCGAGGAACGTGCCGGGCGCGCCGGTCGGCAGCGTCCGGCCGGTCGTCACGTCGAGCAGCAGCGCGCTGTCGCGCACGCTGCGCGAGACCGCGTGATTGACGCTCAGCTCGCCCGCGCTCACGCGCGTGACGAGCGCGGGATCGCGACTCGGCTTGAGCCCGAACAACCCGCAGCACGATGCCGGAATCCGGATCGAGCCGCCGCCGTCGGACGCATGCGCGAGCGGCACGATGCCGGCCGCGACCGCCGCGGCCGCGCCGCCGCTCGACCCGCCCGGCGTGTGGTCGAGGCTCCATGGATTGCGGCACGGACCGAACAGCTCGGGCTCCGTGTACGGCATCTGGCCGAGCTCGGGCGTGTTGGTCTTGCCGAACGGATTGAGCCCGGCCGAGCGGCTGCGCGCGATCAGCGGCGCGTCGGCGTCGGGCACGAAGTAGCGGTAGTGGCGGCTGCCCATCGTCAACGGCAGCCCGGCGACCGCGACGCCGAGATCCTTGATCAGATACGGCACGCCGCCGAACGGCCCGTCCGGCGCGCGTTGCGCGGCCGCGCGCTCGCGCGCCGCGTCGTAGTCGGCGAGCACGATCGCGTTGATCGCGGGATTCACCGCTTCCGCGCGGCGGATCGCCGCGTCGAGCAGCTCGCGCGGGCTCGCGTCGCGCCGGCGCACGAGATCGGCGAGGCCGATCGCGTCGTGTGCGAGATAGTCGGCATGCACCGTGGTCATCCCCGTTGTGACGTCTGGTGATCGATAAGATCGATAAGATCGATGAAACGGCGGGCGGGCGGGCCCGGCCCGAGCCCGCCGCGGCCGGGCGCTTACAGGTGCTCGGCGAGGAACGTCAGCGTGCGGCCGTGCGCGAGCGCGGCGGCGCGCTGGTTGTAGGACGCGCGGTCCGTGCAGTTGAAGCCGTGCTCGGCGCCCGGATACAGATGGAACGACGCGTTGTCGCGGCCCGCGAACGCGGCCTTGACCTCGTCGACGGCCGCGAGCGGAATGCCGTGATCGTTCTCCGCGTAGTGGAACAGGATCGGCCGCGTGACGCTGCCCGCGACGTCGAGGCGGCCCTGGATGCCGCCGCCGTAATACGCGACGGCCGCGTCGATCTTGCCGGTCGCCGCCGCGAGATACGCGAGGCGGCCGCCGAAGCAGTAGCCGATCGCGGCGACGTTGCCGCCGACCTCGGGCCGCGTGCGCAGCAGGTCGGCCGCGGTCGCGATGTCGGCGACCGCGAGCTCGACGTTCGTCTTCTGCAGCAGCTCGATGCCCTTGTCGCGGTCGGCGCCTTCATAGGTCAGCTCGACGCGCGGCTGCGTGCGCCAGAACACGTCCGGCGCGAGCGCGACGTAGCCGTCGGCCGCGTACTGATCGGCGACCGCGCGGATGTGCGCGTTCACGCCGAAGATCTCCTGGATGATGATGACGGCGGGGCCCTTGCCGCGCTTGGGCAGCGACAGGTAGCCGCCGAAGGCGTCTTTGCCGGACGGGATGTCGATCCATTGGGCAGTCACGTTGAACTCCTCGCAGACGAGGCGCCGCGCGCCTCAGTGATGGGAAAACGGGCGGCCTAGTGTGCCACCAATCGGCGCGGGTTGCAGCGTGGCCGTTCGGCCGATCGGCGCAATGGCGGATCGCGAAAACGCGGGTGCGTCCGCGCATTTGTTTCGTAGAAAGCAAGCCACGAATATCGAATTCGAATAATCACTCGACTCGCGCCGGGGGCTTTCACACGACGGTAAAAAATTGGCGGAAACCCTTATCCGACGGGGGTTTCACTGATATGAACGGAAGCGTTGCGCGGGTTACACATCGGTAGTGTTACCACTACCTCAAAAAGACCCCACAAATTAATTTGTTCGCCTACACTTGCGCGCAAGTGCGGGAGGCGGTTGCTACGAGCGGCCGTTTCAAGCGCTTGAGGCCAAAGTGCATGAACGATGCAGCCGGCGAATCGTCCAGTGATTGCAAGCACAGGGATGGCAGCGGGGCACCGGACGATGGCGTTTTTTGGGATCGAAACTGGAGACTCATATGAATATCAAGATGCATAAGCTGTTGCCGATTACCGCTGCGGCGATGATGTGCGCTGCAGGCGTGACGAATGCGGCGGCCGACCAGGTCGTCAAGATCGGTCACGTCGCCCCGTTGACCGGCGAAATTGCGCACCTCGGTAAAGACAACGAAAACGGCGCGCGTCTCGCGATCGAAGAGATCAACGCCAAGGGTCTCACGGTCGGTGGCCAGAAGATCACGCTGCAACTCGACGCGCAGGATGACGCCGCCGACCCGCGGCAGGCGACGCAGGTCGCGCAGAAGCTCGTCGACGATCACGTCGTCGCCGTCATCGGCCACCTGAACTCCGGCACGACGATCCCGGCCTCGAAGATCTACAGCGATGCGGGCATCGTGCAGATCTCGCCGTCGGCGACGAACCCGGCCTACACGCAGCAGGGCTTCAAGACCGCGTACCGCGTCGTCGCGACCGATGCGCAGCAGGGCCCGGCGCTCGCGGCCTACGCGAAGAAGGGCGGCATCAAGACGGTCGCGGTCGTCGACGATGCGACCGCGTACGGCCAGGGTCTCGCGAACGAGTTCGAGAAGAAGGCGAAAGCGCTCGGCATGACCGTGGTGTCGCACGACGCGACGAACGACAAGGCGGTCGACTTCCGCGCGATTCTGACCAAGATCAAGGGTGAGAATCCGGACGCGATCATGTACGGCGGCATGGATGCGACGGGCGGCCCGTTCGCGAAACAGGCGAAGCAGCTCGGCCTGCGCGCGAGGATCTTCGCGGGCGATGGCGTCTGCACGGAGAAGCTGGCGGACCTGGCCGGCAACGCGACCGACAACGTCGTGTGCTCGGAAGCGGGCGCTTCGCTCGAGAAGATGCCGGGCGGCGCCGCGTTCGCGGCGAAGTACCAGAAGCGCTTCGGCCAGCCGATCCAGATCTACGCGCCGTTCACGTATGACGCGGTGTACATCATCGTCGACGCGATGAAGCGCGCGAACTCGACCGATCCGGCGAAGATCCTCGCGCAGATGCCGACGACGGACTACAAGGGCGTGATCGGCGAGACGACGTTCGACTCGAAGGGCGACCTGCAGCACGGCGTGATCTCGCTCTACAACTACAAGGGCGGCAAGAAGACGCTGCTCGACGAAGTGAAGATGTAATCGAGCGGTCGACAGAAGGGGTTGAAGGCGCGCATGCGGCAACGCATGCGCGCCTTGTCGTTTGGGAGACGCGCGCAGGCGCCGGGGCGGCCTTCGGACCTTCGAACCTCCAGATTTTCAGACCTTCAGTCGGTCCAGCACCTTCGGCGCGGCGATCGCGACGAGCGCCGCGCACAGCGCGACGACGGACAGCCCGGCCTTCAGGTTCGCGGCCTGCGCGACCGCGCCGATCGCGACCGGCCCGAACAGCAGGCCGAAATACGCGAGCCCGGCCACGTGCGCGAGCCCTTCGGCCGCGTGGATCCCCTTCACGCGCATCGCGGCCGCGAACAGCACCGGCATCATGTTCGCGAGGCCGAGGCCCATCAGCGTGAAGCCCGTGAGCGCGGCGGCCGGATACGGCAGCAGCAGCGCGCCGACCATCCCCGCGCACGCGAGCGACGCGCTCGCGAACACGAGCTGCGGCGCGCCGAAGCGTGCGCGCACCGCGTCGCCGGCGAAGCGCGCGGCCGCCATCCCGCAGCAGAACGCCGCATACGCGGCGCTCGCGAGCGCCGGGCCGGCGGCGACGACGTCGCGCATGTAGACGGTCGCCCAGTCGTACATCGCGCCCTCGGCGATCAGCGCGACGAGCGCGATCGCGCCGAGCATCCACAGCGCGGGCGAGCGCCAGCGGTCGCCGGGCTTGCCGTGCGCGGTTTCGTGCGGCGGCACGTGCGGCAGCACGGCCGGCGTTGCGGCGCCGATCACTAAGGCGGCGGCGGCCGACGCGAGCGCGAGATGCACGGCCGGCGCCATGCCGGCCGACAGCAGCGCGCCGCCGGCCGCCGCGCCGGCGATCCCGCCGACGCTGAACATCCCGTGCAGCGCCGACATGATCGGCCGGCCGAGCGCCGTCTCGACCGCGCTCGCCTCCGCGTTCATCGCGACGTCGAGCGTCGCCATCGAGAAGCCGAACAGCGCGAGCACCGCGATCAACAGCGGATAGTTCGGCACGACGAGGATCAGCGCGCCGCTCGCCGCCATCGCGAGCCCGCCCGCGAGGCACGCGGTACGCGAGCCGACGCGCGCGATCCAGCGGGCGATCGTCATCATCGCGACGATCGAGCCGATCGCCACCGAGAACAGCGCGACCGACAGCGCGGCCGGGCTCAGCGCGAACTTGTCGCGCACGGTCGGCACGTGCACGCCCCACGACGCGTACATCGTGCCGGCGACGAAGAACAGCGCCATCGTCGCGGTGCGCGCGCGCCGACGGGTCGGCAGGGAGAGGTCGCGGTGCGCGCTCGGCGCGGTGAAGTCGGGGGCGGTATCGGACACGGTCGGCTAATCAGAACGTCGGAACGTCGGAAGGACGGACGGCGGCGCGCGCGGAAAAAGCCCGCCACCTTGCAAATCGTCAGATTCTATCGAACCCGCCGCGCTCGCGCAGGCGGCGGCGCGCCGGTAACATCGGCGTCGGGCGTCCATTTTCAGTCGCAGGAGTGTTCGTGAACATCGATTCGGTCCTTCCGCTCAATCTGCTGCACCGATGCGCGTCCGGCACGCTCGGGACGATCGCGCGCGACCCGCAGGGCTATCCGTATCCGAGCGTCGTGCCCTACGCGCTCGACGCGCGGCACCGGCCGGTGATCCTCGTGAGCAGCCTCGCCGAGCATACGCGCAACCTCGTGGCCGATCCGCGCGCGGGCTTTTTCGTCGTCGACGCGCCGGACGGCGACGTCCGCGACGCGGAGCGCGCGACGCTGCTCGGCCGCATCGCGCGGCTTTCGGCCGACGATCCGCATCTCGTCGCGCGCTATCTGCGCTACGAGCCGGACGGCGAGCGGTATCTCGCGCTCGGCGATTTCTCGTTCTGGGTGCTCGACGTCGAGCGGCTGCGCTATATCGGCGGATTCGGCCGGATGGGCTGGGTCGACGGCGCGGCGCTCGATCCGCTCGCGCCGCTCGGGTTCGACGACGAGCGCGCGCTCTGGAACGCGTACGATACCGCGCCGCGGCCCGGGCTCGATCTGCTCGGGGTCGACCGCTACGGCGCCGACTGGCGGCACGCGGGCCGGCGCGTGCGGACCGCGTTCGACGCGCCGCAGGCCGACGCCGCCGCGCTGCGCGCGCTGCTCGACGCGTGCGCGCGGCGCATCGCATGACGCATCGCGCGATGCACGGGGGCGCCGGGGCGGCCGCCCCGATCCTGTCGTCGGATGAAAGCTTCAAAATCCTTGCATGCAGGGTAATTGCGTATGCTGCGAGACTGAATGGATATTGAGATTTGTCCTAATCTCAATGTAAGGACGTAAAGAAAGCGGAAGAAAACGGAATTTCGACAGTGCGGATCCAAAGAATGCGTTGCCATATCAATCGAAGTCGCGATTGATATGGATATTTACGTTGGTCAATTCTTTTCTGTGTTAATCTCTGCCCTCGAAAATCCGAGGCATCAAAGTCAGTACGAATGACAAACCGGCTTCAGATCGGCGTCATTTGCTCAGATAAAAGGAAACACATGTCTTCTTACAAGGACCTCCTCGCCCAGCGGGAGAAGCTGGAGAAGCAAATCGAAGAAGCCAAGGCGCGTGAATACGCCGAGGTGCTCAATGACGTGAAGCAGAAAATCTCCGATTACGGCTTTACGCTGCCTGAACTCGGTCTCGCACGTGCGAAGGCCGGCAAGGCTGGTGCGCGTCCGCGCGCGGGCGTTGCGGCGAAATATCGCGACCCCGAAAGTGGCGCGACGTGGTCGGGCCGCGGCAAGCCGCCGCGCTGGATCGCCGGCAAGGACCGCGAGCAATTCGCGATCTGAACGCCGCCGCTTCGGCTGAAAAGCCACGTTTCCCGGGCGGGAACGTGGCTTTTTACTTTTTTGGCGTGCCCGATTATGGTGCGCGATGTCACGGAGTGGTCGCCCGCCACGTGAATGAAAATGCGAGCTGTTCGCATAACCGATTGATTTTAATGCGAAATTTGTGGGTATCGGCAAGGCTTGCCCGCGAATCTTGATAGAATTCGGGCATACCTTCCGAATTCAAGCATTCCATGTCCACCTTTACCGGCGAAGAGGCGAGCAACGAAAAGCACGCCGTTGCGCGCAAGAGCACTTTCGTCAGCATCGTGCTGAACGTCGTGCTCGCCACATTGCAGATCGTGATCGGCGCAATCGCGCATTCGCAGGCATTGATTGCCGACGGCGTGCATTCAATTTCGGATTTGATATCCGATTTTGTCGTATTGCTCGCCAATCGGCATAGTGGCGCACAGCCCGATGCCGATCACAATTACGGGCACAGCCGATACGAAACGGTCGCGTCGCTGTTTCTCGGCGCGATTCTGATCGCGGTCGGGGTGGGCATGCTGTGGCGCGCCGGCGATCGTCTCGTGAATATCAGTGACATTCCGCCCGTGCGTTTCTCCGCGCTGATCGTCGCGTTCACCGTGCTCGTGTCGAAAGAGGCGCTGTTCCGCTACATGCTGCGCGAGGCGCGGCGCGTGCGCTCCGCGCTGCTCGTCGCGAACGCGTGGCATGCGCGTTCCGATGCGGCGTCGTCGCTCGTCGTCGCGCTCGGCATCATCGGCAGCCTGTTCGGCGTGCGGTTGCTCGACCCGATCGCGGCCGCGATCGTCGGCTTCATGGTCGCGCGGATGGGCTGGACGTTCGGCTGGGACGCGCTGCAGGATCTGTCCGACCGCGCGCTCGACGAGGCCGACACCGCCGAGATCCGCGCGCTGCTCGCGGCGACGCCGGGCGTGCGCGACGTCCACGAGCTGCGCACGCGCAAGATGGGCGACGCGGCGCTCGTCGACGCGCACATCCTCGTCGATCCGATGATCTCGGTGTCCGAAGGGCATTTCATCGCGGAGAGCGCGCGCTTGCGCGCGCTGTCGGACAATCGCGTGCTCGACGCGCTGATCCACGTCGATCCGGAGAACGACGCGATGCGGCGCCCGACGCTCGCGCTGCCGCCGCGCAGCGACGTCGCCGCGCGGATCGAGGCCGAGCTCGCGCGCCGCGGACTGCGCGCGACGGCCGTCAACCTGCACTATCTGAGCACCGGGCTCGAGATCGACCTGACGCTCGCGGCCGAGCCGGGCACGAGCGGCGAGACCGACGCGGCGCTCGCCGAGCGGCTGGACGTCGAAGCGCTGAAGCGCGAGTTCGGCGCGCGCCGGATCGGCATCGCGCGCGCGGTGCCGGTGCGTGCTTAGCGGACGTGCTGAGGGCGCGCGTGAGGGTGCGCTGAGGGGTGCACGTCGGGGTGCACATCGGGAGTGCACATCAGGGCGCGCGTGAGGGCGTGGAGACCGCGTCAGAGCGGCAGTTGCGTATCGAACTTGATCTCGCGCAGCACGACGCTCGTGCGCACCTGCGACACGGCCGGAATCTTGAAGATGCGCTCGTGCAGGAATACGTCATACGCCTTGATGTCGGGCGCGACGATCTTCAGGATGTAGTCGGCTTCACCGGTCGTGCTGTAGCACTCGGTCACTTCGGGGCAAGTCGCGATCTCGCGCTCGAACTGCTCGACGCCGCCTTCGTTGTGGCGGGTCAGATGCACGTGCGCGAGCGCGCAGACGTGCAGGCCGAGCTTCTCGCGGTCGAGCAGCGCGGTGTAGCGCTGGATCACGCCCGACTGCTCCATGTCCTTGATCCGCCGCCAGCACGGCGTGCTGGACAGGCCGACCTGATCGGAGATCTCCTGCACTGAACGGCGCGCGTCGAGCTGCAGCAGGCGAAGGATCTTTTGCGAAAACGAATCGAGCGTCACCGGCGCCTCCACACGGCTGCTGAATACCGTCAATGTTAGAAGCGGGAGAAAGGAAACGCAATCAGAGGCGCGATGCTGAGGGAGATTCGCTAATTTGCGCGCGGGTCCGTAGGATTTTGTCCCGCTGCGTCGTTGCCGTTGCCGGTCGATGCAACCGCGGCGGCGCTCGAGAGCGCCGCCTGCTGCGTGCGCAACTCGGCGAGCATGTTGCAGAACAGCGCGCCCTGCTCGATCGCGTCGTCGAGCGCGACGTGCGTATGCGGATGCTCGTCGAACCAGCGCTTCGGCAAGCGCGGCTTGATCGCCTTGCGGTACGGCAGCCCCGTCATCGCGAACGCGAGCGTCTTGATGTCGAGCGCGGACCACGAGAACGGGCAGCGTCCCGCGAAACGCATCATGTACCAGAACATGAACGTGAAGTCGAAGCCGGCCGGCATCGCGACGAACACCGGCTTGCCGGGCAGCGCCTCGACCCATTCGACGTACTTGACGAGCGCCGCGTCGGGCGCCTGCAGATCGCGGCGGCACGCGGCCCACGCTTCGGGCTGCGTCTTCCACCACGCGTCCTGGACCGGATGCGGCTGCGCGCCGGGCAGCGTCTCCAGGTTCGCGGAAAACGTCGCGATCAGCTTCTTGTCCGCGGTGAACGCGGCGGACCCGAAGCTCAGCATCGAGTGCGGGCCGGGGATCGGGCCGTCCGCCTCGACGTCGGTGCTAACGTAGATTTCTTCGCTCATCCGTAGGCCCGGTCAGCGACGAACGGATTCGTGCGGCGCTCCTCGCCGAACGTCGACACAGGGCCGTGGCCGGGGACGAACGTGACGTCGTCGCCGAGCGGCCAGAGCTTCTCCTTGATCGAGCGGATCAGGTCTTCGTGATTGCCGCGCGGGAAATCGGTGCGGCCGATCGAGCCGGCGAACAGCACGTCGCCGACGATCGCGAGCCGATGCTCGCGGCTGAAGAACACGACGTGGCCCGGCGTGTGGCCGGGGCAGTGATAGACCTCGAGCGTCTCGTCGCCGAACTGCACGGTGTCGCCGTCGTTGAGCCACTGGTCGGGCTCGAACGCCTCCGCGGCCGGAAAGCCGAAGCGCTCGCTCTGCGCGGGCAGCTTCTCGATCCAGAAGCGCTCGTCTTCCTGCGGGCCCTCGATCGGCACGCCGAAATGCGTCGCGAGCCGCTTCGCGCCCGCGCAATGATCGACGTGGCCATGCGTGAGGAACACCTTCTCGACCTGCACGTTCTGCCGTGCGATCTCCTGTTCGATCAGCTGGAGATCGCCACCGGGATCGACGACGGCGGCGCGTCCCGTCTTTTCGCAGACGAGCAGCGAGCAGTTCTGCTGGAACGGCGTGACCGGGATCAGCGTGACTTTCATGAGGGCACCGGCGGCTGAAAAAGACCGATTGTACCGGCCGCGTGCAGGGGCTGTCCTGGTCGTGTAAAATGCTGCAGCGCAACGTAAAAGGGCGCGATTGTTACGCCAATTGCGAGAATGGCCGGGTGGATATCGGTGTTATTCCTGCGACTGTGCCGTTTCGTGTTGTGTATAATGCGCTCAACCTGCGTGAAAACCACGCGATCTGTAGGTGTTTGTGCCCCGTTTCCGCGGGGCGACGGGCACTGTCAATGCAATACCGCCGGGTAGTCCGGCGGTGAATCATCCAGCACCGAGACGTTCGGTGCTCACGTCTTGTCCGGCCGGGTGCTGCGCGCCCGCTGCGGCCTTGCTGCCGCGAAGCCGGATGGGGCCTATGCCGCCGTTCCTGTGCGTCGGTCGTTATGCGACGCGCGCGAACGTGGGAGCCATGTTCGATGGCGGCATTTGGGGTCTGGTCAGGCTGCCGGGGACAGGCTGTGCCAGACGTGAAAGCTAATCAGGACGGTTGCGGCAGTACGTAAGCCGCGTCCATGCTAGCCGCCCGCTCGCGAATCGAGCGGGACGTGCACGCATTTGCCGTCCGGGCCGCATTTTTGCGAAGTTTTTTTGCGGCCCGAACAGAAGGCGACACGTCGATGAATTTTCGATTACCGAGCCGTTTCGGGGCTCTGGCTATTTTTCTCGTGCTGACGGGCTGTGCCGCGCCCAACCAGCCGGGCCAGACGACCGGCAACGCTGACCAGAAGAATGCCGTTCATACGGCGGGTGCTGACAACGTCAACATTGATTCCGCGCTGGCGTCGATGCCGCCCGCGGACGCGAAGGATGCCAAGCACGCGTCGCTGTCCGACGCGAAGCCGCTCGACGCGGCGGATGCTTCCGATTTCCGGCAAGTCGGCCGCGCGTCGTGGTACGGCCGCGATTTCCATGGCCGCCGCACCGCGAACGGCGAGCGCTTCAACATGAACGCGCTGACCGCCGCGCACCGCACGCTGCCGCTGTCGTCGTACATTCGCGTGACGAATCAGTCGAACGGCAAGTCCGTCGTCGTGAAGGTCAACGACCGCGGGCCGTACAAGCGCGGCCGCGTGCTCGACCTGTCGTACGCGGCCGCGAAGGTGATCGGCCTGATCCATGCCGGCACCGGGCGCGTGAAGATCGAAGGGCTGTCGCCGCAGGAAGCGCGCGAGGCTCGCGACGAGACGCTTGCGTCGACGACGACGACGAAGTAACTGCGCGCATTTGTCGCATCTGAAGAAAGGGCTGCCTCAGGGCAGCCCTTTTTGCGTTTAGGCGTTGGCCTTACGCGTTGTCGTTTGCGCGTTGCCTGTGCGCGTTGCCGTTACGCGTCGTCGTCGTCCGCCACGCCGGCATCCTTCAGCGCGAGCGCGCGCGCGTAGAGCGCGTTGCGCGGTGCGCCTGTGAGCGCCGCCGCGAGCTTCGCTGCGCTTTTCACCGGCACCTCGTCAAGCAGCAGCTTCAGCAGCGCATCGTGAGCGGTGTCGTCGGCCGGCGCCGCGTCCTGCGCCGCGCCTTCGACGACCAGCACGAACTCGCCGCGCTGCCGGTTCGAATCAGCTTCGAGCCACGTCGTCCCTTCGGCCAGGGTGCCCTGGAACAGCTGCTCGTGTAGCTTGGTCAGCTCGCGCGCGATCAGCAGCCGGCGCGCGGCGCCGAGCGTGTCGGCGAGCGCGGCGACGGTCTCGACGATCCGGTGCGGCGCCTCGTAGAACACGAGCGCGTACGGATGGGCTTTCAGCGCTTGTAGCGCGGTGGCACGCTGCTTTGCCTTCGGCGGCAGGAAGCCGGCGAACGTGAACGCGCCGGCCCAGTCGCCGGCGACGCTGAGCGCCGTGACCGCCGCGCTCGGGCCCGGCAGCGGGATCGTCGCGAAGCCGGCCGCGCGCACCGCGTCGACGAGCCGTGCGCCCGGATCGGAGATGCCGGGCGTGCCGGCGTCCGACACGTACGCGACGCGTTCGCCCGCACGCAGATGCTCGATCACGCGCAGCGCCGCTTCGCGCTCGTTGTGCTCGTGCACCGCGGCGAGCGGCTTCGAGATCCCGTAGCGCGCGAGGAGCTGGCCGGTGTTGCGGGTGTCTTCGGCGGCGATCCGGTCGACGAGGCCGAGCACGTGCAGCGCGCGCAGCGTGATGTCGGCCGCGTTGCCGATCGGCGTCGCGACGACGTACAGCGCGGCCGTCGGATAGTGCTGCGTGTGCGCAAGTTCGAGGAGGGCAGTCATGGCAGGCAAGGCGCGCGGACGCGGCGCGAGCGGAACAAGGTCGGCATTGTGCCACGTGAAGGCGGCGACGCCCGGCGCGCCCGGCGCGCCTGGCACCACGCAGGCGGTGCGGCGCGTGCGTGCGGCGCGGGCCGAAGACCGTGTGCCTGCGCATCCGGACAACTTTTCCGCGCCGATGCGATCCAAATCGGTGGGTAGCGCGTTCGAGATGCGAGCGCGGCGCTTCCTCGAAGGCCGACGGCTCGCGTTCGTTGCGGCGAACGTGTCGATGCGCGTCGGCGAGCTCGACCTCGTGATGCGCGAGCCGGACGGTACGCTCGTATTCGTCGAGGTGCGCGCGCGGCGCAGCACGCGGCACGGCGGCGCGGCCGCGAGTATCGGGCGGACGAAGCGCGCGCGGCTCGTCGCGGCCGCGCGGCGCTACTGGGCGATGCGGGGCGACGATGCGCGATGCCGCTTCGACGTCGTCGCGTTCGAGGCGGGGCGGCTCGTGTGGCTGCGCGACGCGTTTCGGGCCGACGACGTGTAGCGCGGCGGCGCCCGCCGAATGTGTCGAGATGTAAAGAGTTCCGCCGCGCCGGCGGTGTGGCCCCCGGAGTGCGGTAAACTCGCCGCACTCATGATGCCCGTCGCGCCGTGTTCGGCGCGCGTAGTACCGGTCAGGAATCGATGTCAGTCGAACGTATTCAGCAACACTTCCGCGACAGCGTGGCGCTCCATCTCGAAGCCGTCGATGCGCTGTCGCTGCCGATCGCGGCCGCGGTCGACGCGATGTTTGCAGCGCTGGCGAACGGCAACAAGATCGTCGCGTGCGGCGACGGCCCGTCGGCGGCCGCTGCGCAGCACCTCGCGGTATCGCTCGTCGGCGGCTTCGAGCGCGAGCGGCCGGGCCTGCCCGCGATCGCGCTTGCGACCGACGCGTCGCACGGCGGGCTGACCGTCGCCGACGCGGCCGAGCAGATTTTCGCGCAGCAGGTGCGGGTGCTCGGGCACGCTGGCGACGTGCTGCTCGTGATCGATCCGTCGGGCGCGTCGCCGCGTGTGCTGACCGCGATCGTGGAGGCGCACGAGCGCGAAATGACCGTTGTCGCGCTGACGGGCGCCGCGGGCCGCGCGCTCGAAGCCGTGCTGTCCGACACCGACATTCCGATCAGCGTGCCCGCCGAGCGTGCGGCGCGCATCCACGAAGTCCATCTGCTGACCATCCACTGCTTGTGCGACGGCATCGACGCGATGCTGCTCGGCGAGGATTGAACGAAGGAGAGCCGTCGATGAATAAGAGTCGCGTCCGACAGACGCTCGTCAGAACCACGCTGCTGGCCGCGCTGATTGCCGGCGCGGCGGCATCCCTGCAAGGCTGCGCGCTCGCGCTGGTGGGCGCGGCCGCGGGCGGCGGCGCGCTCGTCGCGACCGATCGCCGCACGGTGGGGGCGCAGACGGAAGACCGCGAGATCCAGGTCAAGGCGCTGAGCCAGATCAAGGCCAACCTGCCGGACGAAGCGCATGTGAATGTGGCGGTGTTCAACCGGCGCGTGCTGATGACGGGCGAGGTGCCGAACGACGCGTCGAAGCAGCGCGCCGAGGCGATCGTGCGCGACATCAACAACGTGAACGGGATCATCAACGAGCTGGCGGTCGGGCCGGGGGCTTCGTTCACGGACCGCGCGAACGACTCGTATCTCGAGGGGCGCGTGAAGGCCGCGATGGTTGCCGAGAAGGGGATTTCGGCGAACAACTACAAGGTGGTTTGCGAGCGCGGGAATGTTTATCTGATGGGGCTCGTGACTGTTGACGAGGGCAATCGTGGCGCGGATGTCGCGAGCCAGGTGCCGGGTGTCGTGCAGGTCGTGAAGGTGTTCCAGTATATTCAGCCGCAGGACGTGCAGGCGGTGCAGCAGTCGGGGGCGCCGGTGAGCGATGCGGGGTCGATGCCGCAGGCGGTGCCGGATAATGCGACTGTGGGTGCGGTGCCGGATACGGGGGTGAGCGCGACGCCGTTGCAGGCGCCGGCGCCGATCTCGAATTCGACGAACGTGCATCCGGGGAACCCGAAGGCGGTGGGGCCGTGATGTCGTTGGGTGTGAGGCGTGGGGCTGGCGTGGTGGTGGTGCTGGCTGGGATGGTCTTCGGGGCGAATGCGCACGCGGATGTTGGGGATGGGCTCAGGATCGCGCGGAGTAATGCTTGTCTCGGGTGCCATGCGGTTGATCGCAAGCTCGTCGGGCCGGCGTTCAAGGATGTTGCGGCCCGGTATAAGGGGGATCCGCAGGCGGTCGATAAGCTCGCGAAGAAGGTGAAGGATGGTGGGGCGGGGGTGTGGGGTGTGGTGCCGATGCCGGCTCATCCACGGATGAGCGATACGGATATCCGGATGGTCGTGCAGTGGGTGTTGGTCGGGGCGCCTTTGAAATGATGGTTTTGGGGTATTGCTAAGCACGAGAATACTTGTGTATGATCATCGTCTGTTGGGGCGGTAGCTCAGCTGGGAGAGCGTCGCGTTCGCAATGCGAAGGTCGTGAGTTCGATCCTCATCCGCTCCACCAATAGAATCAAGGGCTTAGCCGATGGCTAGGCCCTTTTTCTTTGGTAGATTCGATTTATTGCGCCAATTTTGCGCCACTTGGGCTGTCGAAGCCTTGGACGCAACACTTAAGGAGCAGTGAATGGCATCTATCACCCGTCGAGGCGATCTTCAGTGGCAGGCCCGCGTTCGCCGCAAGGGCTACCCGGTACAGATCAAGACGTTCAACACGCGAGCTGAAGCAGAGGCTTGGGCTCGACTGATCGAGTCGGAGATCGATCGCGGCGTCTTCGTCAGCCGGGCCGAAGCGGAATCGACCACGCTCGCGGAAGCGCTCGATCGATACGATCGCGAAATCGCCGCCTCCAAGAAGGGCTACGTACAGGAGGCGTCTCTGCTGCGCATGTGGAAGAGCACGGTCATCGCGTCCAGACCAATGGCTTCGGTGCGAAGCGCGGACATTGCCAAACTGAGGAGCCTATCCGGAACCTTGTGTGTGAGGCATAAACTGATGGCCAAGGAGCCACTTTATGCCACGCAAACGCAAGGAAGAAGTGACGATTGAACCGGGCAAGGGCTTGAACCTTGACCCGGAGCTGATCAAGCAACTGGT
>NZ_JACBNX010000019.1 GCF_013403875.1 Burkholderia guangdongensis
GTCAGCGCCAAAGGAGTCAGGGAACGGGGGGCGGCTTCGCCGCCCCACCCCAACACCATAAACAAGGACAAGACAAAGCCCAAACACCGCGACATTTCAATTTAGCTGGAAGCACGACAATTGAACTTAGCGGGGACATTGTGTGTAGCGGCTAAGTTGTAATGTCCGCTTCTGGCTAAGTTCAAACGTCCGCTTTCTGGCCCATCGTAAGCTGATTGGCTGCTGGGAATCCAGCGCCGGAGGCTTCGATGGCAGCGACGGAACGGATAACAATGACGATGCGCGAGCTGGATCGATTCAAGGTCATTCAGGATGTGGCGGACGGCAAGCTCAAGCCGTGGCGCGCGGCGTAACGTCCGCTTTCGCGACGCGTCAGCTATTCAGCCGCAGATGCCGCGCTGCCCGGACCGTCGTGAAGCGCACGGCCGACGCGGTCGATCAGCGATTTCGCGGCGCTCGTCATCAGCGCGGCATCGACGTTCGACGTTTGCCACGCACCGTCGCTGTCCTGGACGAACGACAGCGGGACGTGCAACGTCGTCGTGTCGCCGTTGCCACTGCCGCCGTTGTCGCCGTCGCTGGACCGCCCGTTGTGCCATGCGATCGCGACCGTGCATGCATACGTGCGGTCGGCGGTTTTCTTGCAGTCGCCGTCGCGCGTGACCGATGTGACGTCGGCCGATACCGGCAGCGGCTGTCCGAGCAGCGTGCTCAGCGGCCCGTGATTTTCCGCGTCGAGCGCGCGTCGCACCGCGGCGTCGACGTCGCGCCCGGATGGGCCGTCGTGGAGCCACCCGCACGCGGCCAGCAGCGTCGACGAAATTCCCAGCAAGTACAGCGTTCGAAGCTTCATGGTTCTCCGTCAGTCGGCAGAATCGTGGAAACGCGGACGCCGCCATCCGCTCGCACCGCGCGGACGCGATGCGCCCGCGCGTAGTCTGCCGCGTTCGGCGCGGCCGCGGCGTATCGATTTGTAACCGAAACCGGCAATCGTGGCAGCCCCCGGTACGCTCGACGAATGCCCGCTCCCGCGCCGCGCGCGCACGGCTTCGGGCCAATCGACCCGCGCGCTGCGACGTCCGCGCAAATCGGCTACATTGAGCGCTTCGTCCGCCCGTGCGGCATCCCACCCCGAACGCTTTCGACCATGCCCGATTTGTCCGCCTTCCCGATCACGCAAAAGTGGCCGGCCCAGCATCCCGACCGCATCCAGCTCTATTCGCTGCCGACGCCGAACGGCGTCAAGGTGTCGATCATGCTCGAGGAGGTCGGCCTGCCCTACGAGCCGCATCTCGTGCGCTTCGACGCGAACGACCAGCTCTCGCCCGAGTTCCTGTCGCTGAACCCGAACAACAAGATTCCCGCGATTCTCGATCCGAACGGGCCCGACGGCAAGCCGCTCGCGCTGTTCGAGTCGGGCGCGATCCTGATCTATCTCGCCGACAAAAGCGGCCAGTTGATCCCGCAATCGCTCGCTGCCCGCTACGAGACGATCCAGTGGGTGATGTTCCAGATGGGCGGCATCGGCCCGATGTTCGGCCAGGTCGGATTCTTCCACAAGTTCGCCGGCCGCGACTATGAAGACAAGCGTCCGCGCGACCGCTACGTCGCCGAGTCGCGCCGGCTGCTCGCCGTGCTCGATGGGCACCTTGCCGGACGGCAATGGGTGATGGGCGACGCGTACACGATCGCCGACATCGCGATCTTCCCGTGGGTGCGTAATCTCGTCGGCTTCTACGAGGCGGGCGAACTCGTCGGCTTCGGCGATTTCGCGAACGTGAGGCGCGCGCTCGACGCGTTCGTCGCGCGGCCCGCGGTCGCGCGCGGGCTCACTATTCCGGCGCGCGGCTGACGTCCGCCGATGCGCGATGCTGCGGCCCCTCCTCCCGACGAAACCCGTCACAGACCGGAGTCCCGATGACGAAGCTCAAGCGCATCCTGGCGAGCGCGTTCATGCTGCTCGCGGCCATGGGCGTCGCGCATGCGCAGACGCAGACCTATCAATTCGGCGAGGGGCAGTCCCAGCCCGAGGACACGACGCATCTGCCGCCGTTGCCGCCGGGCATGCCGACCGAGTCGGCCCCCACTTCGTCGTCCGGGCAAGTCGCGCCGCATGTGCACCGGCGCACGCATGCGGCGCGCCGACACGTCCGGCACGCGGCGCGCGGGCGACATGTCCGGCACGTGCGGCATGTGGGCCATCGGCACCGGCAACATCATCGCCATCATGATCGGCACCACGCCGCGCCGCTCCGCCGCTCGCGCTACTCGTACGTCTGATCCGCCGCCCGCCCGCGCGCGCGCCGACGTGCGCCGACGTGCGCTCGCGCGCACCGACGTACGACGCGCGCGGCAGCACCTCCCGGGCCGGTCGCCACGCCTTGATGACCTTCAGACGAGGAACGTCTCCGCCAACGTGACCCAGTACGACGCACCTGTCGGCAGCGCCGCGTCGTTGAAGTCGTAGCCGGGGTTGTGGACCATGCAGCCGCCCTCGCCGTCGCCGTTGCCGATGGTCAGATAGCAGCCGGGACGCTTCTCGAGCAGGAACGCGAAGTCCTCGCTCGCGGTGAGCGGCACGACGTTCTCGAGAAGACCGCCGTCACCGGCCCACCGACGCGCGACGTCGCGCGCGAACGCGGTCATTTCCGCGTCGTTGACGAGCACCGGATAGCGGCGCTGATAGTCGATTGTCGCGGTCGCGCCGAACACGGCCGCCTGCGCGTGCACGACTTCCTTGATGCGGGTTTCGAGCAGGTCGCGCACGTCGGGCTTCAGCGCGCGCACGGACAGGCGCATCTGCGCGCGATCGGGAATCACGTTCGGCGCCTCGCCCGCATGGATCGCGCCGACCGTGATGATCGCCATATCGAGCGGCGCGACGTTGCGCGACACGATCGTCTGCAGCGCGACGACGATGTGCGCGCAGACGACGACCGGGTCGACGGCTCGGTTCGGCATCGCGCCGTGGCCGCCTCGGCCGTGCACGTCGACGATCACGGTATCCGACGACGCCATGAACGGCCCGGCCAGGAAGCCGAACTTGCCGGTCGGGAAGCCGGGCATGTTGTGCATCGCGAAGATCGCGTCGCACGGGAACTGCTCGAACAGGCCTTCGTCGAGCATGCGCTTCGCGCCGCCGAGGCCCTCCTCCGCCGGCTGGAAGATCAGGTTCAGCGTGCCGGAGAAGCGCCGCTCGTGCGCGAGATGCTTCGCGGCCGCGAGCAGCATCGCGGTGTGGCCGTCGTGGCCGCACGCGTGCATCTTGCCGGGGATCCCGCTCGCGTACGGCAGGCCGGTCTCCTCGTGGATCGGCAGCGCGTCCATGTCCGCCCGGATGCCGAGGCGCTTCGCGCCGTCGCCGACCTTCATCTGCGCGACGACGCCGGTGCCGCCGAGCCCGCGATGCACGGTATAGCCCCACGCCTGCAGGCGTTCGGCGACGAGGTCGCTCGTGGCGAATTCCTCGAAACCGAGCTCGGGATGGGCATGAATGCGATGTCGCAATTCGATCATTTCGTCGGCGAGGCCGGCGGGGAGCACGCTGTGCGTCACGGTGTCGTCTCCTGTTGGATGGGGTGTGTGGACGAAGGATAGCGGGAAGCGGCCGCTGACTGTCAATAAAGAAACAGCCGGATCGTCGCCGTCGCCGAAAACGGCCCGACCTTCGGCGGCCCGAACGGCCTCAGCACCGCGGTGAACGGCACCGACCGCGTCGCCACGTCGACGGGCAGCTCGGTGATCGTGAACTGCCGGTTGAACGACACCGCGTGCCCGTGGCCCTCCTCGATCCCGATGCCGAAATTGCTGTCCGCGTCGGGCAGCAACAGGTCGTTGCGCACCGTATGCACGGTATCGAAATAGCCGTCGACCCGCACCGCGACGTTACATTGTTTCTTGTCCAGCCGCAGTTCGAATCGCGCGCGCGGCTCGGCCGGCGAGAAACCGCCGCTGACCGCCTGCACCGGGCCGAACCGCACGATGCCCGACGTCGGCATGACGGTCACGTCGACGAAGCACGGGGTCGGCTTCAGCCGGCCAAGGCCACTCAGGCTATATCGAAAGCTCGGGTTGACGATGTTCGGCCCGCGCTCGCCGTCGAACTGGAACGCCGTGTAGCTGTCCGGCAGCGCGCCGCGCCACGCTCCTTTCTTGCGCACGATGACCTGAAAGTCGATGCCCAGCCGATACGGCCTGCAGCGCCCGCCGTTGTCGTTGAATTCCTGGCTCGCGCATGGCGGCACCGTGAGCGGCGTCCGCACGCGCGTGTCGCTGAAGTAATCCTGGCCGTTGTAACGGATGCCGACTTCGAGCCCCCATGCGGCCGGGGCCAGCCGGTCCGGATTCGGATAGAAATAGACGGGATCCGGATGGCTCAGCGAATGGCCGAGATCCTTGAAGCACTCGCCGGTCGTCCGGCGCATCGGCGATACCCAGATCACGTAGCCGTCAGGCGCGCTCGTCGGATACGACGCGACCGCGCCGATCGGCTCGGCGAGCCGCGTCGAGCCGTCGTCGGCCACGCAGCGCAGCGCCCGGGCCGGCTGCGCGGCGATCGCGAGCAGCACGAACACGCCTGCGCCAAGCGACGCCCGTGCCGCAAGCCCCCGCTCCCGGCGCGCGCTCATCGCTTCGCGCTCCGGCATTCGTCGGCGCTGCACGCATATTCGACCGTGATCTGGCCGCCATAATCGTCGACGTGCGTGACGAACAGCGACGCCGGCGCCCCGCCGCCAAACGGCGCGTCCGCGCGGCTCATCGGATCGACCATTACCGGATCGAACGACAGCGGCGTCGCGTGCGCGCCAGTCTTCAGGCCAACGATCGTTACGTGATACGGCGTCGGATTGTCGAACACGAGCCGATGCGCGGGCGCATCGACGCGCACCGTCATCGGCAGCGTCGGATCCTCGCCGCGCGCCGGCTGCACGCCCTTCGGACGCCAGAACAGCTTCATCTGCGTGTGCAGCGCGATCTGCAGCGTGTTCGGCGTGTCGGTTTTCGGCGGAATTTCGCGGACGTTCAGATAGAACACCGACTCGCGGTCCGCCGGCAGATCGCCGCCCGGCAGGCGCGCGATCCGCAGCACGGTGCGCTCGCTCGGGTCGATGCGCTGCAGCGGCGGCACCGCCATCAGTGGCGACGTGATCCGCCGCCCGTGCGGATCCTCGATCCACGACTGCACGAGGTACGGGATCGCGCCGTTGTTCGTGAGCGTGACGACCGCCGCCGGCTCGCCCTCGTTGAATATCACGCGTGTGCGGTTGGGTACGATCGACGCGTGCGCGGCGCCGGCGACACCCGCGCAGGCGAATGCGATTCCGATCGCGAACGTGCACGATGCGCGTCGTGTCGGCAGGGAAAAAGAAAGGGTCATCGTCGTTCGAATCACGAGTCGTTCGGGGTGGCCGCCGTGCGCGGCGGATCGGGCGAGCGGCACGCGACCGGAATCGGCGTGCCGTCGAGTTGCTGCGTGTCGGGCAGCGCGCCGAGCGTGCAGAGCGTGTGCGCGGCCGAGCGCACGACGAGCCGCGCGTCGGGCCGCACTCGCGTCAGGTAGACGGCGCCCTGCTCGCCGACGATGCCGAGTTCGCGGCCGTCGTCGGCGTCCTGCACCGACGCGCCGAACGGCACGCGCGGGCCGAGCGTCACGTATAGCGTGCGCCCGCGCGCGGCCGGAAACGCGACGAAGCCGATCGCACCTTCGGTCAGCACGACGCGCCGGATCGGATGATCGACGTGCACGTCGAGCGGCAGCCGTTCGACGTCGATGGCCGCGTCGTACGCCTCGTACGGCAACAGGTCGTCGAGCGTCGCATAGCCGCGTGCGCCCGTCTGCGTACGGGCGCCCGCGAGCGGCACGTTCGGCACGCCGTCGGTCGATACGAGCAGCCGCGTGTCGCCCGCGTTGCCGTTCGCATGCGCGGACACGCCGTAGCGCGTCGCGACGAGCGAGCCCGACACGTCGAGCGACGCGGCCGCGTAATTGCCCGCGACCGTCGACGCCTGCGCGCTCAGCTGGACTGCCGGCAGTCGCGCGAGCATGCTCGCGTTCAGCGACGCGCGGCCATCGGTGGCGCCGCCGTGGAGCTGGAACGTGCGGCCGTCCGGATCGTCATGGGTGTAGCCCGCGTTGACGCTCGTGCCGCCCGGGCTACCGGACAGCAGGTTCGACGTCAACGTCCGCCGCTGGCCGAGCGGCAGCGTCACGGTCAGCGACACCGTGTTGCCGTCATCCGATGCACGCTGCGTGCGAAACGCGGATACGCCGACGCTCACCTGCCGCGCGCGGAACGAAAACGTGCGCGCAAGCGCGACGCCGATCCGACGGTCGGGCGACCGCGACCAGTGCGCTGTGCTGTCGTACGACAGGTACGCGGACGTCCCGCCGAACCGTTTCAACAGCGTCGCCGAAAAGTGCTGCTTGCTGTTCGCGAGCGCATACGCGGCCGGGGCGCCGGCAAACTGCGCGAAGCTCGCGTAGTGGCGCGCCGAGAAGCGATAGCCGAAGAAACGGACGTCGGCGTCGAGCGCGTCGAAGCGTTTCGAATAGTTGACGCGATACGCGCGGCCGCTGTGCGCCGCACCGTTCCACCACAGCCGCGCGCGCGTATAGGTGACGTCCGCCGACAGCGCGCCGAACCTCCCGAAGTCACGGCCGACGCCGAGCGCGGCCGACGTGTAGCGCGAGGCGGCCATGACGCCGCCATAGACGGTCACGTCGAGCGGCAACCCGTACGCGGCCTCGGCGAAGCCGAAGAACGGCGTGATGCCGGTGCCGCCGAAGTGGCGCGGCTGGCCAACGGCGAACTTGTAGCGCAGCTGGCCCGATCGCGAGAGATACGGCACCGACGCGATCGAGACCTGGAAGCGTTCGACCGTGCCGTCCTCCTCCTCGACCGCGACGTCGAGCGTGCCTTGCACGCTCGTGTGCAGGTTCTGCAGCGCGAACGGGCCCGGCGACACCTTCGTGACGAGCAGCACGCGACCCTGCTGCGATACCGTGACGGTCGCGCTCGTGCGCGCGCCCCCGGTGATCAGCGGGGCGTAGCCGCGTAGCGCGGGCGGCAGCATGCGATCGTCGCTGCGCAGCGTCGCGCCGGTCAGCGCGAACGTGTCGAAGATGTCCGAGTGCAGATAGTCGTCGCCGATCGACAGTGTCGATGCGATCGATGGCAGCGCACGGAATCCGTAGAGCCGACTGAAGCGAACGCTGTGCCCCGCATAGGCCGAGCCGCCGTTCGCCTGTGCCTGCGCCTGATAGTCGCCGCGCAAGCGCCACGCGCGCCAGTTCGCGCCGATCGTTCCGTACGACCGCGCCGATTGGCTCCGCTGCGCGCCGTCGCCGAGCGCACGGTGGGCATTCGCGACGACGCGGTAATCGAGCATCGCGCCCGCGATGCCGTCGCTCCAGCGCTCGGGCGGCACATAGGACGGGTCGGTATAGCGAAGCGCGGCCTGCGGGATCGTGATCCGCAGCCGCCCGTCGTTTTTCAGATAACGCACGGTGGCGCCGTCGATCGCGCCGACGTCGACGCAGCGGCCATCGTCGAAGCCCGGCAGTTCGTTCGCGAGCGACGGCTTCAACCCGAACTGCGCGACCAGCGTCGGCGTCAGGCAGGGCCGGCTCGCACGCGAGCTGCCGTCAATGACGAAATCGATCGTCTGCAGCCCGTGGAACGCGTCGTTGACGTCGACGTCGAGCAGATACGCGCCGGGCGGCGTGAAGTCGGGCTGCTCGAACCGCGACAGGTCGACGTTGTCGTTCATGCCGCCGATGTTCAGGAACGATGGATTGAACGTCGTCGCGATGCCCGGATCCCCGACGGCCCACGCGCACAGGCAGATAACGGCAGCTCGGATACGCAGCACGACGGCACGCCCGGGACGCGGAAGAAGACGGGACGGAAAAGTGGGGATCAGGAAGACGGCGCGCGTCTTCCCCGAGGTGCCGCGCTAGTGGTAGCGCACCCGGAAGTTCGCGACGGCGTCGGCTCGGCCGGGTGTGACCGTGGCGGCGGTCGCTTCATACATCGCGGAGAAGCGCACGACGTTCGAACCGTGCTGCAGCACGATCGGGCGCTTCTGCTCGAAGCCGTTGTCGATGTATTCGCCGGACGCCGCCTGCAGCCGCACGCCGACGTTGCGGGCGGCCCCGACGACGCCCAGCAGGGCCGGAGCCGCCGGGTGGCCGGTGCCGATGAACGTGAAGTACGCGTTTCGCGCGACGGACGTGTCGCAGTCGGTGAGCGTCACATCGAAGGTTTGCGACGCCGACCGGTCGCCGGCCGCCTTGAACCTGTTTGCGGACACGACGCCGAGGCGGACGGTCTGATCCAGAGAACCGGCATCGATACCGCACGCACCCGCCACGATCTCGCCGGTGAAGCTGACCGTGCTGCCTCCAGCGGAAAGGCTCGAAGTGGACAGTGCCGCGCTGACGAACACAGGCAAAATGAACTGTTTCATGGCCGATTCTGTGTGTGATTTGTCGATAAATGAAATGCCTGGAAAATACGATGCCGAGACGGTCTGCTTTGTTGTAAAGCTCAGATTATATCGATTGGGTTGGCAAAGCAAATCGCGGATTGTCTTTTGTTGGAAATTGATTTTTCAACCTGAAAATGAAAGCGGCTTGCTCCGCGCCGGGTGGCGGTTCGCGGGTTTCATTGACTGGATCCGCCGAAGTTGCTTTGTTTTTATTGTTCTTGCGCAATGCCGGATGCATCCGTGATGCCGATATAAATAAAATACCGGATCTACAGCTATTTATTTTTTGATCTGTCGTTTTCAGTGAAAGGATTCGATTCGCCGATTTCTCTTTTAATTGTTTTGGCGCGACGTACGATCGGGAGGCGTTTTTTAATTGCCCCCTACCGTCACGGTCATTCCCGCCATGCGAAACAAACGGACAGACCCCGTTTAATATTTTCATCAAATCCGGAACATCTGCGCGTGAACGCTGTCATTATTGGTTAGTTTCTTCGCGCGATCCGGGTTTCGACCCGAATTAACGCCGCCGTTCGGAGCGAGCCTTGCCCGCTCGCTGGGCCGAACGGCAAACGAAACAGGCCCCGTGAGGGGCCTGTTTCGTTGTACGCCCGCTTGTATGCCTGCTTGTACGCTCGCCACACGGCCCACCGCCGCCCGACGCGTGCCCGGCTCGCGGCGTCCGCCCGCCCTCTTTCGTTCGAACCGCTTTTCCTGATGTGGACACCCTTGGTCAAGTCTGTCACCTACCCTGATGCCCGCGCGCCGATGGCCGGCCGCGCGCGGCTGCCCGCCATCGTGCTGGGCGCGGTCGCCGTGCTCGGTCTCGCGCTCGCGTTGCCGGCGCTGTCGAGCGCGCCCGACGTTACCGAAACGCGCGCCGCCGCGCTGCCGCAACGCGTGCTGTCCGACACGCCGTTCCCCACCGCGCAGCATTTCGTCACCGACGAGCTCGCACAAATGACCGGCGAGCGCAGCCCCTCCCCCGGCCTCCTCGCGCCGCTCGCCGCGCATCGCGACGACGTGCTCGGCTCGGCGAGCCTCTTCGCGCTCGCATCCGCCGAGTCCGGACACGGACTGCGCGCCGGCAACGTCGAGCTGACGCTGTCCGACACGCTGAACCGTCTCGATCTGCCGCCCGAAGTCGCGATTCAGCTCGGCGACCTCGTATCCGGCAAGATTCCGATGCACGCGGATGCGCAGCCGGGCGACCGTTACCGGATCGCATTCGACTCCGTCGACGGCACGCCGCGCGTGACCGCGCTCGAGCTGCACGTCGCCGGCCGCACGTTCGGCGCGGTGTGGTTCGTCCCGCCGGGCGCGACGCAAGGCGCGTATTACACGTTCGACGGCGCGCCGCTCGAAGCCGCCGCGTTCGAGATGCCCGTCCAGTGGACGCGCATCAGCTCGCCGTTCGGCGAGCGTATTCATCCGCTCACGCATCAGGCGGAGTTCCATACCGGCGTCGACCTGGTCGCGCCGACCGGCACGCCCGTCGACGCGGCCGCCGACGGCGTCGTCGCGTTCGTCGGCGTCGATCCCGGCGGCTACGGCCGATACGTGATCGTCGATCATGCGAGCCACTACTCGACGTACTACGCGCACCTGTCCGCGTTCGCGCCGGGCCTGAAGGTCGGGGATACGGTCCGGCAAGGCGAGCGGATCGGCGCGGTCGGGATGAGCGGCGAGGCGACGGGCCCGCATCTGCATTTCGAAGTGCGGATCGCCGATCAGCCGGTCGACCCGATCGTCACGCTCGCGAATGCGCAGACTGCGCTGTCCGCAATGCAGCTCACCGCGTTCCGCGTGGAAGCGGCGCAATGGCGCTTCAGATTCGCGTCGATCGGCACGTCGCCGTTCGCGTTCGCGCAGGCGGACGGCCCGCTGTGGGGCGACTTCGCGGCCGGCATGTCGACGACATCGACGCTGCGCGCGATGTTCGACGCGCGGTACGGCGACGTGGCCTGACGACGCGCGAGCCGGCTCAGGGCTCAGGGCACTCGGCTCAGGGCTCCCGGCTCAGGGCTCGTGCCGCAGATACCCTTCCCGGCTCGGATCGCGCATCCGGTACGACACGATCAGCGAGATCGCGCAGAGCGCGGTCACATACCAGTAGAACGTCCCCTCGCTGCCGATCGACTTGAACCACAGTGCGACGTACTCGGCCGAGCCGCCGAACAGCGCGTTCGCAACCGCATACGACAGGCCGACGCCCATCGCGCGCACCTCGGGCGGGAACATCTCGGCCTTGATCAGGCCGCTGATCGACGTATAGAAGCTCACGATCGCGAGCGCGACCGTGATCAGCGCGAACGCGGCGACGGGGCTCGTCACGCCCTTCAGCGCGTGCATGAGCGGCACCGTGCCGACTACCGCGAACGCGCCGAACAGCAGCATCGACGTGCGCCGGCCGATGCGGTCGGACAGCGCGCCGAACACCGGTTGCAGCGCCATATAGACGAACAGCGCGGCCGTCATCACGTTGCTCGCGGTCTTCGCGTGCATGCCGGCCGTGTTGACCAGATACTTCTGCATGTACGTCGTGAACGTGTAGAAAATCAGCGAGCCGCCCGCGGTGAAGCCGATGACGGTGAAGAACGCCCCTTTGTGCTGCCAGACGCCGCGAATCGTGCCGGCGTCCTTCGCGTGGCGCGACGTGTTCGTCGACGTTTCGTCGAGCGACTTGCGCAGATACAGCGAGATCAGCGCGGATGCCGCGCCCACGACGAACGGAATGCGCCAGCCCCACGCCTTCAGATCGTCGTTCGACAGCGTCTGCTGCAGGATCACGATCACGAGCAGCGCGCACAACTGGCCGCCGATCAGCGTCACGTACTGGAACGACGCGAAGAAGCCGCGACGGCCCTGCAGCGCGACCTCGCTCATGTAGGTCGCGCTCGTGCCGTATTCGCCGCCGACCGACAGCCCCTGGAACAGCCGCGCGACGAGCAGCAGCAGCGGCGCGAAGGCGCCGATCTGCGCGTAGGTCGGCAGCGCGGCGATCATGAGCGAACCGCCGCACATCATCAGTACCGAAGTCATCATCGCGGTGCGGCGGCCGTGCTGGTCCGCGATGCGGCCGAACAGCCAGCCGCCGATCGGCCGCATCAGGAAGCCGGCCGCGAACACGCCGGCCGTGTTCAGCAACTGCGCGGTCGTGTTGCCGTGCGGAAAGAACGCGGACGCGAAATACAACGCACAGAACGAATAGATATAGAAGTCGAACCACTCGACGAGATTGCCGGACGACGCGCCGACGATCGCGAATATGCGTCGCCGGGTGTCGTGCGGGGACAGCGCGGTTGGGGTGGTCTGGACCTCCATCTCAGAGCCGCAACTCCGGCGCGACGTAGCGGCATTCGTAGCGCTTGCGCACGGTGCCCGCCTCGTCGACGCTTTCCAGGAACACGTCGAACTGCCAGAGCCGCGCCATGTGCTTCAGCACCTCGTCGCTGTCGTTCGACAGATGGCGGTTATCGGTCATGAAATGGCGCAGCGTGAGGCTGCGGTCGCCGCGTGTGTTGACCGACCAGACCTGGATGTTCGGTTCGCGATGATGGATGTCGTACTGCCGCGACAGCGCCTGCCGCACGTACTGATAGCCGGAGTCGTCGTGGATCGCGGACACCTCGAGCGAATCGCGCATGTCGTCGTCGAGCACCGAGAACAGGCGCATCTCGCGGATCAGGTGCGGCGACAGATACTGCGCGATGAAGCTCTCGTCCTTGAAGTTGCGCATCGCGTAGTGCAGCGCGGGCAGCCACGGGCTGCCGGCGAGCTCGGGAAACCACTTGTAGTCCTCGTCGGTCGGCGCTTCGCAGATCCGCCGGATGTCGCTCATCATCGAAAAGCCGAGCGCATACGGATTGATCCCGCTGTAGTACGGCTTCGTGACGGGCGGCTGATAGACGACGCTCGTATGCGAATGGAGGAACTCCATCATGAACGCATCGGCGAGCTTGCCCTGGTTGTACAGCGTGTTGAGCAGGGTGTAATGCCAGAACGTCGCCCAGCCTTCGTTCATCACCTGCGTCTGCCGCTGCGGATAGAAGTACTGTCCGATCTTGCGCACGATGCGGATCACCTCGCGCTCCCACGGCTCGAGCAGCGGCGCGTTCTTTTCCGCGAAGTACAGCAGGTTCTCCTGCGGCTCCGGCGGATAGCGCCCCTCCTCTTCCTCGGCGAGCATCTGCTGTTTCGCGGGCAGCGTGCGCCACAGCTCGTTGACCTGCGATTGCAGATACGCTTCGCGCTCGCGGCGCAGCGCCGATTCCTTCGACAGCGACGGCTTCTGCGGCCGCTTGTAGCGGTCGACGCCGTAGTTCATCAGCGCGTGGCACGAGTCGAGCAGCTCCTCGACGCGGTCGAGCCCATAGCGCTCCTCGCATTCGGCGACGTAGTTCTTCGCGTAGACCAGATAGTCGATGATCGCGTGCGCGTCGGTCCACAGCCGGAACAGGTAATTGCCCTTGAAGAACGAGTTGTGACCGTAGGCCGCGTGCGCGACGACGAGCGCCTGCATCGTCATCGTGTTCTCTTCCATCAGATACGCGATGCACGGGTTCGAGTTGATCACGATCTCGTACGCGAGCCCCATCTGGCCGCGCCGATAGCTCTTCTCGGTCGACAGGAAATGCTTGCCGAACGACCAGTGCCGGTAGTTGACCGGCATCCCGACCGACGCATATGCGTCCATCATCTGCTCGGAGCTGATCAGCTCGAGCTGGATCGGATAGATATCGAGCTCATACTGTTCGGCGACCTGCGCGATGTGCGTGTCGTATTCCTCGATCAGCTCGAACGTCCAGTCGGACGGGCACGGCAGCGGCTTGCGTTCGGCAACGTTCATACGCGCTTCCTTCCGTTCTGCGGCGGGCGGCGCCGACGGCGCGGGCTGCCCAGGTTCGCCTTCGCCTGATGCCGGCTGGCCGCGCTGCGCTGCGGCATGGCCGTCATCGTCACCCGAACGGCGCGGCTGGTAGCCGCGCGATTCGTTGTGAAGATGGCGAGTCGTCATGACATTTCGACCTGCTTTTCGAACAATTCGCGAAATACCGGGTAAATGTCGGCAGCCGATTCGACTTTTTTCATCGCGAGATGCGGTTGCGACAACGCGAGCTGCGCGTATTCCAGCCACAGATTCTGCTCTTCCGGCGCGACCTGGATATACGCGAAGTAACGCGTCTTCGTGAGAATATCCTCTTCCAGGATTTTGCGACACTTCGGTGAATCGTCGGTCCAGTTGTCGCCGTCGGACGCCTGCGCGCCGTAGATGTTCCATTCGGTCGGCGAGTAGCGCTCGTTCACTACCTTGCGCATCAGCTCGAGCGCGCTCGACACGACCGTGCCGCCGCTCTCGGTCGAATGGAAGAACGTTTCCTCGTCGACTTCCTCCGCGCGCGTGTGATGGCGGATGAACACGACCTCGATGCGCTCGTAGTTCCGCTTCAGGAACAGGTACAGCAGGATGAAGAAGCGTTTCGAGAGATCCTTGCGCTGCTCGTCCATCGAGCCGGACACGTCCATCAGGCAGAACATCACTGCCTGGCTCGACGGCTGCGGCTGCTTCACGCGGTTGATGTAGCGCAGGTCGAATGGATCGATGAACGGAATCCGCCAGATGCGCCCCTTCAGATGATGGATCTGCTCCTCGAGCTCGGCGATCTCGGTGCGACGGTCGTCGGGATCGCTCTTCAGCACGTCGAGCTGCTCCTCGAGTTCGCGCAGTTCGTTGACGAGCGGCGAGCCGAGCGCGATCCGGCGGCCGAGCGCACTTCTCAGCGAGCGCACGACGTCGATGTTGTTCGGCGTGCCCTCGGCCGCCCAGCCGGCCCGCACGCTCTTCCAGCTCGGCACGGTCAGCAGGTGCGTCTTCACCAGGCGCGGCAGCTCGAGATCGTCGAAGAAGTACTGCATGAACTCGTCGCGCGACAGCTCGAACACGAAGTCGTCCTGCCCTTCGCCCTCGTTGCTCGCCTGACTGCCGCCGCCGCCCGCGCCGCCTTGCGGACGCGGAATCTTGTCGCCGCGCACGTAATCCTCGTTGCCGGGGTGCACGTGCTCGCGGCGGCCGCCCGGCCCATGCCGGAACGTCGGCTCCGCGATGTCCTTGCGCGGGATCGTGATGCTCTGCGTGTTTTGAATATCCTTGATGCTGCGGTCGCGCACGGCGTCGGATACGGCGCGACGAATATAGTTCTTCACGCGACGCAGAAAGCGTTCGCGGTTGGCAATGCTCTTATTCTTGCCGGCAAGCCTGCGGTCGATGATTTGATGAAGCACACCCGGTCTCCCGCTCGAATGTCGATACGCCGGGACGCACGCCGCACATGCCGTTTACCGTCATGCGGGCCGCGCCTCGCAGGGCGCCCGTGCGGCCCTGCCGCACGGACTGTGCATCGTGCGTGTCATGACGACTTGCGCACGCGCAGATACCAGTCGCAAAGCAGCCTGACCTGCTTCGGCGTATAGCCCTTTGCGACCATTCGGTTGACGAAGTCTTCGTGCTTGCGTTGCTCCTCCGCCGAGCCCTTCGCGTTGAACGAAATGACCGGCAACAGTTCCTCGGTATTCGAGAACATCTTCTTCTCGATCACGACCCGCAGCTTCTCGTAACTGACCCACGCGGGGTTCTTGCCGCCGCCCGCCGCGCGTGCGCGCAACACGAAATTGACGATCTCGTTGCGGAAGTCCTTCGGGTTGCTGATCCCGGCCGGCTTCTCGATCTTCTCGAGCTCCGCGTTCAGCGCCGCGCGGTCGAAGCTCTCGCCGGTGTCGTGATCGCGGAATTCCTGATCCTGGATCCAGAAATCCGCATACGTGACGTAGCGATCGAAGATGTTCTGCCCATACTCCGAATACGACTCGAGGTACGCGGTCTGAATCTCCTTGCCGATGAACTCCGCATAGCGCGACGCGAGCACGTCCTTCACGAACGACAGATACTTCTGCTCGGTTTCCGGCGGGAACTGCTCGCGCTCGATCTGCTGCTCGAGCACGTACATCAGGTGCACCGGGTTCGCGGCGACTTCGGTCGAATCGAAGTTGAACACGCGCGACATGATCTTGAACGAGAAGCGTGTCGACACGCCGGTCATTCCTTCGTCGACGCCCGCGTAGTCGCGATACTCCTGATACGATTTCGCCTTCGGATCGGTGTCCTTCAGATTCTCGCCGTCGTACACCTGCATCTTCGAGAACAGGCTCGAATTCTCCGGCTCGTGCAGACGCGACAGCACCGAGAACTGCGACATCATCTTCAGCGTGCCCGGCGCGCAGACCGCCTCCGCAAGCGACGAGTTGCGGATCAGCTTCTCGTAGATCTTCATCTCCTCGGACACGCGCAGGCAGTACGGCACCTTCACGACGAAGATCCGGTCGAGCAGCGCCTCGTTGTTGCGGTTGTTGCGGAACGCCTTCCATTCGGACTCGTTCGAGTGCGCGAGGATGATCCCGTCGAACGGAATCGCGCCGAATCCTTCGGTGCCCTTGAAGTTGCCTTCCTGCGTCGCGGTCAAGAGCGGATGCAGCACCTTGATCGGCGCCTTGAACATTTCGACGAACTCGAGCAGGCCCTGGTTCGCAAGGCACAGGCCGCCGGAGTAGCTGTATGCGTCGGCGTCGTCCTGCGCGTATTGCTCGAGCTTGCGGATGTCGACCTTGCCGACGAGCGACGAGATGTCCTGATTGTTTTCGTCGCCCGGCTCGGTCTTCGAGATGCCGATCTGCCGCAGGATCGACGGATAGCGGCGCACGACGCGGAACTGGCGGATGTCGCCGTTGTACTCGTGCAGGCGCTTGACCGCCCACGGGCTCAGGATGCAGCGCAGATAGCGGCGCGGAATGCCGTACTGCTCCTCGAGGATCGGGCCGTCCTCGTCGTAGTCGAACAACCCGAGCGGCGATTCGTTGACGGGCGAGCCCTTCAGCGAATAGAACGGCACGCGCTCCATCAACTGCTTCAGACGCTCGGCGATCGACGACTTGCCGCCGCCGACCGGGCCCAGCAGATAGAGAATCT
Source organism: Burkholderia guangdongensis (assembly GCF_013403875.1). GTDB lineage: Bacteria > Pseudomonadota > Gammaproteobacteria > Burkholderiales > Burkholderiaceae > Burkholderia > Burkholderia guangdongensis. The sequence continues at coordinate 16,511 of NZ_JACBNX010000019.1, forward strand.
GCTTCTTCTCCTCGAGCCCTTGCGCGGAGTGGCGGAAGTACGCGACGACCTGCTCGATCACTTCCTCCATTCCGTAGAACTCACGGAATGCCGGATAGACCTTGATGACCTTGTTCGCAAAAATCCGCGACAGGCGCGGTTCGATGCGGGTGTCGATGTGTTCAGGTTCCCCGATTGCAGCCAGCATGCGTTCGCCGGCCGAAGCATACGCGGATGGATCGTTCTTGCAGAGCGCGAGGTACTCCTCGAGAGAAAACTCTTCCTCTTTCGTTTTCTCGAAGCGGTTCGCGAAGCTGCTGTAAATATCCATGCTACCTCCTCGCCTGTGTCTGAAGACGTGCCTGCCTTCTGTGACAACGCGAACGCAGGAGCGTTCGATCCATCCTAAACCCTTTTGTCTTTTTTTTCACGGTCTACATGGTGAATCCTTCGTCGATCGCACGATCCCTTGGACGATCTTTTTTCGGCGCTCTACAATCGATGCCCCGAGCCGCCGAATCGACGTCGCTCACGGTGTGTCCAACCGAGATGCCGCCGCTGCGCCGGACCCTCCTCCGTCGCCGAATGTCGTCGCCGAATTCACCACCACTCTCCCTCTTTCCCTAGACGCTCGAACCCGCGTTTGCGACGACACGACGAACACGCCGTTACAACTTTCTTTTCGTCCGACGTGCTCCGCGAATCGACACGTACGAAGGATGCGCGAATGTGCATCGCATCATCTCAGCCATCGAGCTCGGCCAGGGTCGGGATCGACGGCTGCGCGCCCGCGCGCGTGACCGACAGCGACGCTGCGCGCTGCGCGAAGCGAATCGCCGCATCGACGTCCGCGCCCGCCGCGAGCCGCGCCGAGAAGGCGCCGATGAACGTGTCGCCGGCAGCCGTCGTGTCGACCGCATGCACGGCCGGCGCCGGGTAATGGCGCGCGGCACCGTCGGCGCTCAGCGCGAGCACGCCGCGCGCGCCGAGCGTGATCAGCACGTTGCGCGCGCCGTTCGCCTGCAGCGCGCGCGCCGCGGCTTGCGCGTCGGCCGGCGTGTCGATCGGCAGCCCGGTCAGCGCGGCCGCCTCGACTTCGTTCGGTATCAGGTAATCGACGAGCGGCAACCAGTCCGCCGGCAGCGGCGCGACGGCCGGCGCCGGGTTCAGCACGACGGTCCGGCCGAGCCGCCGCCCCGCGCGCAGCGCCGCATGCACCGCGTCGGCCGGTGTCTCGAGCTGGCAGATCAGCACGTCGGCCGCCGCGAGCGTCGCCTCGTGGCGCGCGATCGTGTCCGGCGTCACTTCGCCATTGCTGCCCGCGACGATCACGATCGCATTCTGGCTCGCGTCGTCGACGACGATCAGCGCGACGCCGGTCGGCGCGGACGCGCTCGACGCGAGCCCCGCGCAGTCGATCCCTTCGGCCTCGAGGCCGGCGCGCAGCGCGTCGCCATGCGCGTCGGCGCCGACACAGCCGATCATCGCGACCCGCGCACCGAGCCGCGCGGCCGCGACCGCCTGGTTGCCGCCCTTGCCGCCCGCCGCCTGCGCGAACGTGCGGCCCGCGAGCGTCTCGCCGGGCTTCGGCAGCCGCGGCGCCCGCACGACGAGATCCATGTTCAGGCTGCCGATCACGGTCACGCGGCCGCCGCCCGGCGCGCCGGCCGCGGCCGGCACCGTCATGTGCGCGCGCCGGCCTCGGCCGGCTCCCGGTATGCGCCCGTCGACTCGCGCAGCACGAGCCGCGGCGAAACGACGCGCCGCCGCTGCGGCGCGCTCGCCGATCCGCCGATCCGCTCGATCAGCGTCTGCGCGGCCATTTCGCCGAGCGCGCGCACCGACTGCCCGACCGTCGACAGCGCCGGATACGTGTAGCGCGAGAACTCGATGTCGTCGAAGCCGATGATCGAGCAGTCGTCGGGCACGCGCAGCCCGCGCTCGGCCGCCGCGCGCAGCGCGCCGAGCCCCATCAGGTCGTTGCCCGCGAAGATCGCGCTCGGCCGCACGCTCGAAAAAAGCCGCGTCGCCGCGTGATAGCCGCCGAGGCACGAGAAGTCGCCCTCCGCGATCGCGCCCGGCACGATCTCGATCCCGCGCTCGGCCATCGCGCGGATGAAGCCGTGCACCCGCATCGCGCTGACCGCCGTCTCGACCGCCCCGGTGATGCAGCCGATGTTCGCGTGCCCGAGCTCGAGCAGATGCCGCGTCGCGAGATACGCGCCGCGCTCGTGGTCGATCTGCACGAGATCGGCGTCGACCCCCTCGATGTTGCGGTCGACGACGACGAGCGGCGCCTGCGTGTCCGCGAGCGTCTGCGCGAGCACCGCGTCGTCGCCGGCCGACGCGACGATCAGCCCGTCGATCCGCTTTTCCTGCAGCACGCGCAGATAGTTGCGCTGCTTCGCGGGATCGTCGTCGGAGTTGCAGAAGAACACGCAGTAGCCGCTGATCGCGCATTGATCCTCGATTCCGCGCGCGAGCTCCGCGAAGTACGGATTCGTGCTGTTCGGCACCACGAGCCCGATCGTCGCGGTCGAGCGCTGCTTCAGCGAGCGCGCGACCGCCGACGGCACGTAGTGCAGCTCGCGGATCGCGGCCTCGACCTTCGTCCGAACGTCAGCCGACACCGGCCGCGTGTTGTTCACGACGTGCGACACGGTCGTAAAAGACACGCCCGCCCTGGCTGCCACATCCTTGATTGTCGCCATACCTTTTTCCTCGTTGTTCTGTCGGTTACGCCTGGCGCGCCCGAGCGCGACGGCGGCGATACGTGTCGAGCAAGACCGTGAGTACGACCGCGATCACGATCACCGCGCCCGTCATGATGCGCTTTATTGGCTTGTTTGCGCCGATTTGCGCAAACCCCGCCTCGTGCTGAACCTATCGTATGTCAGGAAGTGCAAGCTCAAAGCCGAGAATAGCGCGGTCATCTCGGCGGCCGCGCGTCGCGTCACTTCGTGACCAGATCGACCGGCGTCTCGACGACGCGGGACAGATCGGCCTGCTTCCGGTGCTCGGTGATCGCTTTCAGCGCGGTGTCGATGCCGAACACGGCCTGCTTGCCCGCGTACTGGTCGGCGCTCGCGAGCACGCGGCCGTCCTTCAGCATCGGCCTGATCGCGGCGATGTCGTCGTAGCCGACCACGTAGACCTTGGCCTGCTTGCCGGCCGCGCGCACCGCCGACACCGCGCCGATCGCCATGTTGTCGTTGCCGCACAGCAGCGCCTTCAGGTTCGGGTATTGGTTCAGCATCGCTGTCGCGACCGCGTTGCCCTTGTCGGTCTCCCATTCGCCGGACCGCACCGACACGACCTTCATCCCGCCCGCCTTCATCGCGTCCCGGAAGCCGGCGGTGCGCCGCTGCGCGTTCGTCGTCGTCGACACCCCCTCGACGACGACGACCTCGTCGCCCGCCGTCAGCCGCTTCGCCAGATAGTCACCGACCTTGCGCGCGCCCTTGCGGTTGTCGGGCCCGACGAACGGCACGTTCAGGTGCTTCGACTTCAGCGCGTCCGGATCGAGCGGGTTGTCGATGTTGACGACGATGATCCCGGCGTCGACCGCCTTCTTCACGACCGGCACGAGCGCCTTCGAATCGGCGGGTGCGAGCACGATCGCGTCGACCTTCGACGCGATCATCCGCTCGACGATGCGGATCTGGCTCGCGGTGTCGGTTTCGTCCTTGATTCCGTTCGTGATCAGGTCGAATTGCCACGCATTGTGCTTCTGGTACTCCTTCGCACCGTTTTCCATCGTCAGGAAGAACGCGTTGGCGAGCGACTTCATGACGAGCGCGATCTTCGGCTTCGATGCCGCGAACGCAGGCGCGACCGGCACGGCGGCTGCGGCTGCGGCGGCGAGCGCGACGGTCAGGAAACGGCGGCGATGCGTGACGTTCATGCGCAGGTCCTTATATGTTGTTTTAGTGCAACCAAACGTTTGCGTTGTATGAGCGCAACAGCGGCCTTCTTCGATGCGGTTCGGTGCGACAGAGAGGAATCGACGGAGACGGCCGGCTGCCCGGTGCGGAGGTGGCGCCCGCGCGCGACTGCCGGCCCGAGGCCGGCGAGGTGATCGGTATGCTGGACCGTTTCGCGTCGGCGTGCAACCGATCCGATCCGAATCAAGGGTTTATTTCAGACCGCCTCGCGCAATTGCCCGGCGATCTCGGCCTCGGTCAGCTGCGGCGCGAACATCTCGATCAGCCGGTACGCGTACGCGCGCAGGAACGCGCCGCGGCGCAACCCGACACGCGTCGTGCTCGCCTCGAACAGATGCTGGGTGTCGAGCGCGGCGAGGCCCGAATCGCGCTGCGGATCGTATGCCATCGCGGCGACGACACCGATCCCCATCCCGAGCTCGACGTAGGTCTTGATCACGTCCGCGTCGATCGCGGTCAGCACGACGTCGGGCACCGCGCCCGCCTGCGCGAACGCGTGGTCGATGTGCGAGCGGCCGGTGAAGTCCTGGTCGTACGTGATGATCGGATACTCGGCGATTTCCTCGAGCGTCAGGTTCTCGCGCCCGACGAGCGGGTGGTCCTTCGGCACGACGACCGTGTGATGCCACGAGTAGCACGGGAACGTGACGATGTCCGGATAGCGGTCGAGCGCTTCGGTCGAGATCCCGATGTCGGCCTCGCCGTTCAGCACCATCTGCGCGATCTGCTGCGGGCTGCCCTGCCGCAGCGCGAGATGCACCTTCGGGAACACGTCGGAGAACTGGCGGATCACCTTCGGCAGCGCATAGCGCGCCTGCGTGTGCGTGGTCGCGACGACGAGGTGGCCGCTGTCCTGGTCCGCGAACTGGCGCGCGACGCGGCGCAGGTTCTCCGCGTCGAGCAGCATCCGTTCGATCAGCTGGTGCACCGCCTTGCCCGGCTCGGTCAGGCCCGTCAGGCGCTTGCCGCGGCGGATGAAGATGTCGACGCCGAGCTCGTCTTCGAGATCCTTGATCTGCTTCGACACGCCCGACTGCGACGTATACAGCACGTTCGCGACTTCGGTCAGGTTCATGTTCTGGCGTACCGCCTCGCGCACGAAGCGCAGTTGCTGGAAATTCATGGGTCAGGGCCTCTTGGGCTTGGTATTGATCTAATGGGTGATGCGTGATGGCCGCGTCAGCGCGCCGGGAACACGCGCACCGCGCGCGGCACGGCGCGCGCGCGGTCGCCTGCCTGCAGCGCGAGCGCGCGCCACGCGTCGCGGTCGAGCTCCGCCTCGAGCGCGACGCCCGCCGCCGACGCGAGCTCGACGCGCACCGCGCCGCCGAGCGGGATCACGCGCCGCACGTCGACCACGATGCCGCCGCCCGCCGCTTTGTCCACTGCTTCTTCCACTGCTTCGCCCGCCGTTTTGTCCGCCGGCGCGAGCCGCAGGTCGTGCGGCCGCACGTACGCGTGCGCGGGGCCCGTGAAGCCGGCGTCGACCGCGATCGGCGCGTCCGCGCCGTCGGCGACGAAGCCGCTCGCCGCGACCGTGCCCGGCAGGCGGTTCGCGGCGCCGAGGAACGCGTAGACGAACGCGCTTTCCGGATGATCGTAGACGTCCTGCGGACGGCCCGCCTGCTCGACGCGCCCGCGGTTCAGCACGACGATCCGGTCCGCGACCTCGAGCGCCTCCTCCTGGTCGTGCGTGACGAAGATCGTCGAGATGTGCAGATCGTCGTGCAGCCGGCGCAGCCAGCCGCGCAGCTCCTTGCGGACCTTCGCGTCGAGCGCGCCGAACGGCTCGTCGAGCAGCAGCACCTTCGGCTCGACCGCGAGCGCGCGGGCGAGCGCGATCCGCTGCCGCTGGCCGCCGGACAGTTCGGAAGGATACCGCTCCCCGAGCCAGTCGAGTTGCACGAGCGAGAGCAGCGCGTGCACCTTGTCGCGGATCACGGCGTCCGACGGCCGCTCGCGGCGTGGCTTCACGCGCAGCCCGAACGCGACGTTCTCGAACACGGTCATGTGGCGGAACAGCGCGTAGTGCTGGAACACGAAGCCGACCTGCCGGTCGCGCGCGCCCACCGACCCGACGTCGAGCCCCTGCAGCACGACCTGCCCGGCGTCCGCGTGCTCGAGGCCCGCGATCACGCGCAAGAGCGTCGTCTTGCCGCAGCCGGACGGCCCGAGCAGCGCGACGAGCTCGCCCGACGGAAAGTCGAGCGACACGTCGTCGAGCGCGGTGAAGCTGCCGAAGCGTTTGTTCAGATGACGGACGGTGATGCCCATTTCGTTGCCTCTTCAAACATGGGATGGGTGGGGCGCGGCGTGCGCCGGGTCGGGCGAGCCGGCACGACGGCCGCGCTCGGCCGCGACGCGCCGCTCGGCGACGAGCTTCAGCGCGAGCGTGACGAGCGCGAGCAGCGCGAGCAGCGACGCCACCGCGAACGCGGCCGCGAAGTTGTATTCGTTGTAGAGAATCTCGACGTGCAGCGGCATCGTGTCGGTCTGCCCGCGGATGTGGCCGGACACGACCGACACCGCGCCGAACTCGCCCATCGCGCGCGCGTTGCACAGGATCACGCCGTAGACGAGCCCCCACTTCACGTTCGGCAGTGTCACGCGGCGCAAGATTTGCCAGCCGGACGCGCCGAGCACGCGTGCGGCCTCCTCCTCGTCGCTGCCCTGCGCCTGCATCAGCGGAATCAGCTCGCGCGCGACGAACGGGAACGTGACGAAGATCGTCGCGAGCACGATACCCGGCACCGCGAACACGATCTGCACGTCGTGCGCCTGCAGCCAAGGGCCGAACCAGCCCTGCGCGCCGAACAGCAGCACGTAGATCAGCCCCGAGATCACCGGCGACACTGAAAACGGCAGGTCGATCAGCGTCGTCAGCAGCGCCTTGCCGCGGAAGTCGAACTTCGCGATCGCCCACGACGCGCACACGCCGAACGCGAGATTGAGCGGCACGGCGATCGCGGCGACGGTGAGCGTCAGCGTGATCGCGGCCCACGCGTCGGGATCGGCGAGCGACGACAGATAGAACGCGACGCCCTTGCGCAGCGCCTCGACGAATACGGCCGCGAGCGGCACGACGAGGAACAGCGCGAGGAACGCGAGCGCGGCGCCGGTCAGCAGCCAGCGAACCGCGCGTGGCTCGGCGACCGGATCGACGCGCGCGGCGCGCGCGCGGGCGCCGGACGGCGACGGCGTGTCGAATGTGGCGGTACCTTGTCGGCTCATCGCGAGTCTCCTGTGTAAATGACGGGGATCGCACCGGCCGGCGCCGGCGCGGCCGGGTTCGCCGGCGCCGAGCGCGCGCTCGTGCGGTGCTGCAGCATCCATTGCAGCGAGTTGATCGCGAGCAGCATCGCGAACGACACGACGAGCATCACGACCGCGAGCGCGGTCGCGCCCGCGTAGTCGTACTGCTCGAGCTTCGTGATGATCAGCAGCGACGTGATCTCGGACTTCATCGGCACGTTGCCGGCGATGAAGATCACCGAGCCGTACTCGCCGAGCGCGCGCGCGAACGCGAGCGCGAAGCCGGTCAGCAGCGCGGGCAGCACGGCGGGCAGCACGACGCGGCGGAACGTGAGCCAGCGGCTCGCGCCGAGGCACGCGGCGGCCTCCTCCTGCTCGCGCTCGAAGTCCTCGAGCACCGGCTGCACCGTGCGCACGACGAACGGCAGCCCGATGAACGTCAGCGCGACGAGCACGCCGAGCGGCGTGAACGCGATGCGGATGCCGAGCGGCGCGAGCAGGCCACCGATCCAGCCGTTGGCCGCGTAGACGGACGCGAGCGAGATCCCGGCGACCGCCGTCGGCAACGCGAACGGCAGGTCGACGATCGCGTCGACGACGCGCTTGAACGGAAACGTGTAGCGCACGAGCACCCACGCGACGAGCAAGCCGAACGCGGCGTTGATGATCGCGCCGCCGAGCGCGGCCGAGAACGTGAGGCGGTACGACGCGAGCACGCGCGGCGACGTGACGGCGGCGGCGAATTGGCTCCACGACAGGGTCGCGGTCTTCAGGAACGTGGCGGCGAGCGGGATCAGCACCACGAGGCTCAGGTAGGCCACCGTGATGCCGAACGTCACGCCAAAGCCGGGCAGCGCGCTCGGTTTGCGGAAGGTGAACGTCGTCATCGGATGCTCTTGTTGGGGCGAAACATGGGTTCGCGCGGCGCTCGGCGGCGCCGCGTCGGTTGTCGTTGCCGCGACTGCGTGGCGGCGTGACTGCGTTATCGCGTCATTGCGGCTGGTAGATCGAATCGAACACGCCGCCGTCGGCGAAATGCGTCTTCTGCGCGTTCGTCCAGCCGCCGAACGTGTCGTCGACCGTGTACAGCTTCAGCTTCGGGAACGGCTTCGTCAGCTCGGCCGGCACGTCCTTCGAGCGCGGCCGGTAGAAGTTACGTGCGGCGATCCGCTGGCCCTCGGGGCTGTACAGGAAGTTCAGATACGCGTCGGCGAGCTTGCGCGTGCCCTTCCGGTCGACGACCTTGTCGACGACCGCGACCGGCGGCTCCGCGAGAATGCTGGCGGACGGCACGACGATCTCGAACTTGTCCGGCCCGAACTCCTTGACCGACAGGAACGCCTCGTTCTCCCACGCGATCAACACGTCGCCGATCCCGCGCTGCACGAAGCTCGTCGTCGCGCCGCGCGCGCCGGAATCGAGCACGCCCGCGTTCCTGTACAGCTTCGTGACGAAGTCCTTCGCGCTCGCGTCGCTGCCGCCCGGCAGGTGCCGCGCATATGCCCATGCGGCGAGATAGTTCCAGCGCGCGCCGCCGGACGTCTTCGGGTTCGGCGTGACGATCGACACGCCCGGCCTGATCAGGTCGTCCCAGTCGCGGATGTGCTTCGGATTGCCCTTGCGCACGAGGAACACGATCGTCGACGTGTACGGCGACGCGTTGTCGGGCAGCCGTTTCTGCCAATCCTTCGCGACGAGCCCCTTGTTCGCGAGCGCGTCGATGTCGTACGCGAGCGCGAGCGTGACGACGTCGGCCTGCAACCCGTCGAGCACCGAGCGCGCCTGCGCGCCGGAGCCGCCGTGCGACTGCCTGAAGTCGACGGTCTCGCCGGTCTTCGCCTTCCACTGCTTCGCGAACGCCTGGTTCACGTCCTGGTAGAGCTCGCGGGTCGGGTCGTACGACACGTTCAGAAACGCGGTGTCCGCGTGCGCGTGTCGCACGACGCCGAACGCCGCGGCCGCGCCGAGCGCGAAAGTCACGATCCATCGGCGTGCGTCGCCGGTCAGCCCCGTGGTGCGCCTGATCATCTTTTTTCCCCTTCGTGTTGTCGGTGTTGTGATGTCAGGCCAGTCTATCGATCACCTTTCATGATTAAAAATAATCTTTCTTGGAATTTTTATATTGAAAAGTGCTAACGAGGCGGCGGCGATGGCGCACGGTGCCGGACTTCAAGTAACACTTGAATTTCGCGGAACACTGTATAAAAATACAGCTCACTGTCTATCCATACAGCTGAACCATGACCAAACTCACCGCCCGCCAGCAGCAAGTGTTCGACTTGATCCGTCGCGCGATCGAGCGCTCCGGCTTCCCGCCCACGCGTGCGGAGATCGCCGCCGAGCTCGGCTTCAGTTCGCCGAACGCGGCCGAGGAGCATCTGCGGGCGCTCGCGCGCAAGGGCGTGATCGAACTCGCGGCGGGCGCGTCGCGCGGCATTCGGCTGATCGGCATCGACGACGGGCCGTACCAATTCACGCTGCCGCACGCGGGGCTGATGCAGCTGTCGCTGCCGCTCGTCGGGCGCGTCGCGGCAGGCAGCCCGATCCTCGCGCAGGAGCACATCTCGCAGCATTTCGCGTGCGATCCCGCGCTGTTCTCGAGCAAGCCGGACTATCTGCTGAAGGTGCGCGGGCTGTCGATGCGCGACGCCGGCATCCTGGACGGCGACCTGCTCGCGGTGCAGAAACGCACCGAGGCGAAGGACGGCCAGATCATCGTCGCGCGGCTCGGCGACGACGTGACGGTCAAGCGCCTGAAGCGCAGGCCCGGCGGCCTCGAGCTGATCGCCGAGAACCCGGATTACGAAAACATCTTCGTCAAGGCCGGCAGCGCGGAATTCGCGCTCGAAGGCATCGCCGTCGGGCTGATCCGCTCGGGCGAATTCTGACCGTCTGTCCCGCAATCGGTTTCGATCAGGAGCACATCATGGAACGCCTTGCCCGTCTGCTGCCTTTCCGCCAATTCGGCCGTCTGCGTCATCTGCGCGGCCGGATGCCTTGCGCTCCGCTGTCCGCCGCCGCGCCCGTCGACGGGCGCGGGGGTGCGCTTGTCGACGCTGATGCAGCCGAACGGCAGGCGCCGCTGCTGCCGTCGGCGCTGCCGGCCTTCGCGCGTGTATCGCTGAACGCGAACCTCCATCACGCGGAGCCGGCCCGGCGTGCGCCGGTGCGCGTCTATCATGGTCGGTCGCGGCTGATCATGGTCGGAACGATCGACGCGGTGTGCCGAATGATCGATCGCTGCATCGCCGAAGAGCACACGGTCGCGCAACGCGGCCGCTGATCGGGCGCGGGTGAGTTTTCGACGCTTGGCCTGACTTCGTGGAAGCGGTCGGCCGTCGATCTGCGCGACTGAACCGGCGGCCGCTCATGGGCGGCGCGCCGGTGCTGGAGAGTGAACTGGAGCGCTATTTGGATGCCATCGACGCGGCTTCGCGTTCGCGGGCGATTTCGGCCTTCTGCTCCTCTGCCGACGAGCACGCGACGAGAATGCTGCACGACACGCGGTCGAGCAGTTGCGTATTGCCCGAGCCCATCCACCAGCGCGACAGCCCGCTGCGGCACCGGTGGCCGACGACGACGAGGTCGACCTTCAACTCGCTGGCCAGATTCGCGATTTCGTCGATCGGGTAGCCGAACGCGAAATGCCCTTCCGCCTGCACGCCACGCTCGCGTAGCCAGTCCACGCCTTCCTGCAGGATTTCGCGCGCGGTTTCCTCGAACCGTCCGCATGCGACGTCGGTCAGCAGGCCCGCGCTTTGCGCGATGCTCGAGCGCATGTCGACGACCGACAGCAGGTGCGTTTCGGCCTTCAGATCGAGCGCGAGGTCCGCGCCGCAGCGCAGCGCCTTGCGCCCTTCGCGCGTTCCGTCGTAGCACAGCAGGATTTTCTTGTAACTCGTCATGTAGCCTCCCAATTGCGGCAAGTCCGATGAATCAATCATGGTGCGACGCAATTCAAGATGCAAGAGATGGAAAACGCTGATTGGCCCGACCGGCCGTGCCGGAGATGATGCGACGCAAAATCGGCACCCGCACGCGGCATTTCGCCGCACCGCGCGCTGAAGGCGCGCAGGCAATGCACTAGAATGGCCCGTTCATGCCCGGCGCCTGCGCGAAGCCGTCGCTATGCCGTTCCGATGACAGACAGCCTGCCCATGCCCGTTGCACCGATCGATTTCGCGGACGTCCAGAAGCGCTACGGCGACAAGCTCGTCGTCGACGGGCTGTCGTTCCGCGTGCAGGCCGGCGAATGCTATGGCCTGCTCGGCCCGAACGGCGCCGGCAAGACCACCACGCTGAAAATGCTGCTCGGCATCACGTATCCGGACGCCGGCGCGATCTCGCTGTGCGGCGAACCGGTTCCGGTGCGCGCGCGTCATGCGCGGCAGCGCGTCGGTGTCGTGCCGCAGTTCGACAATCTCGATCCCGATTTCACCGTTCGCGAGAATCTGCTCGTGTTCAGCCGCTACTTCGGCGTGTCCGCGCGCGACGCGCGCGCACTCGTGCCGTCGCTGCTCGAGTTCGCGAAACTCGAGCACAAGGCCGACGCGAAGGTCGGCGAGCTGTCCGGCGGGATGAAGCGGCGCCTGACGCTCGCGCGCGCGCTCGTCAACGATCCCGACGTGCTCGTCCTCGACGAGCCGACGACCGGCCTCGACCCGCAGGCGCGGCATCTGATGTGGGAGCGGCTGCGCTCGCTGCTCGCACGCGGCAAGACGATTCTGATCACCACGCACTTCATGGAGGAGGCGGAGCGGCTCTGCGACCGCCTGTGCGTGATCGAGGAAGGCCGCAAGATCGCCGAAGGCGCGCCGCACGCACTGATCGAATCGGAAATCGGCTGCGACGTGATCGAGATTTACGGGCCCGAGCCGATCGCGCTGCGCGACGAACTGGCCGCGCTCGTCGAGCGCACCGAGATCAGCGGCGAAACGCTGTTCTGCTATGTGACCGACCCGGAGCCGGTCAACGCGCGGCTCAAGGGCCGCGCGGGGCTGCGCTATCTGCATCGTCCCGCGAATCTCGAAGACGTGTTCCTGCGGCTGACCGGCCGCGACATGCAGGACTGATCATGGACGTCCGTCCGTACCCGCCGCCTTCCACCCCCGTTACGCCGCGCGAATCGCGCTTCGCGATCGCGATGCCCGCCAACGCGACGAACTGGGCCGCCGTGTGGCGCCGCAATTATCTGGTCTGGCGCAAGCTCGCGCTCGCGTCGATGTTCGGCAACCTCGCCGATCCGATGATCTATCTGTTCGGGCTCGGCTTCGGGCTCGGGCTGATGGTCGGGCACGTCGACGGCGTGTCGTACATCGCGTTCCTCGCGGCCGGCACCACGTCATCGAGCGTGATGATGTCGGCGAGCTTCGAATCGATGTATTCGGGTTTCTCGCGGATGCACGTGCAGCGCACGTGGGAGGCGATCATGCACACGCCGCTCGCGCTCGGCGACATCGTGCTCGGCGAAACCGTGTGGGCGGCCAGCAAGGCGATGCTGTCGGGCGTCGCGATCATGCTCGTCGCGGGGCTGCTCGGCTACGCGAGCTTTCCGTCGATGCTCGTCGCGCTGCCGGTGATCGCGCTGGCCGGCCTCGCGTTCGCGAGCGCCGCGATGATCGTCACCGCGCTCGCGCCTTCGTACGATTTCTTCATGTTCTATCAGACGCTCGTGCTGACGCCGATGCTGCTGCTGTCGGGCGTGTTCTTTCCGCTCACGCAGTTGCCCGAGATCGCGCAGCGTGCGGCGCACGTGCTGCCGCTGTCGCACGCGGTCGAGCTGATTCGCCCCGCGATGCTCGGCCGGCCGGCGACGCAGGTCGGCACGCACGTCGCGGTGCTCGCCGCGTATGCGGTCGGCGGATTTCTCGTGTCCGCCTGGCTGTTCCGGCGGCGCATGATGCGCTGAAGCACGGATACGAGCACGCGCCGCCGCCCGCTGACGTCACTCGTCGTCGTCGCTCCACGGAATTTCGACGTCGGTCAGGAACGCGACGGTCGCGAGCGGCCCGCCGTCGTGGCGGCCGACCTTGCCGTCCGCGCGATGCCACTCGACGCGGAACTGCGTGCCCGGATCGTCGGCGATCAGGTAGACCGCGCGCAGTTCTTCCGGATCGGCATCGGCGATCGGGCCGTCGAACGACACGAGCATCTTCTGCGGCCACAGGCCGTTGACCGGATCGTAGACCCGGTCGCCCTGCGGAATCTCGACACTCGCTTCGACGCCGATCGTCGCGGACGCCTCGACGATCATCTGGCCGAGCGCGTTCAGCACGGCGGTCGCCCGCGCCGAGTTGGCCTGACGGATCGCAAGATCGCCACGCGTCAGCGCGCGTTCGAGTTTCGGGTGAGTCTTGGCTTGAGACATGCGTGATTTTTCCGTTGCTACTGTGAATGGGCGCCACGGCGGCGCCCGGTGAATTCGAGGGTCAGGGTCAGCGTCAGAGCCCGAGCGCGATCGCCAGATAGCCGCTCGCGATCCCGAACACGACGACGAGCGTCGCGACGATCGTGAGCGTCGCCGGCCGGAACGAGCGCGCGAGCATCGCGAGCGACGGCACGCTGACGGGCGGCAGCGTCATCAGCAGCGCGGCGGCGGGCCCGACGCCGATGCCGAGCGACAGCATCGCCTGGATGATCGGCACCTCGCCCGCGGTCGGGATCACGAACAGCGTGCCGGCGACCGCGAACGCGACGATCCAGCCGAGCGTATTGCCGACGTCCGGGCCGATGTGCGGGAACAGCCACGCGCGCGCCGCGCCGAGCAGCAGCACGAGCACCACGTATTCGGGCACGAGCCGCACCGTCATCCGCGCGAGCAGCTTCATCCAGCGGGCGAACGGCGCGCCCTGCGCCGCCTGCTCGGCCGCGAGCGCGGCGAGCCGCGCATCGTCGAGCGGCCGGTCGTCGGGGCCGGCGACGCGGTTCAACAGGTAGCCGATCCCGAACACCATCGCGACGCCGAGCACGAGCCGCAGCGCGCTCCACTGCCAGCCGAGCACGAAGCCCATGAACACGAGCGCGGCCGGGTTCAGCACCGTGTTGCCGAGCCAGAACGCGACCGCGCCGCCCGGCGACGCGTGCCGCTCGCGCAGCCCCGCGACGACGGGCGCCGCGCAGCACGTGCACATCATCCCGGGCAGCGACAGCAGGCCGCCTGCCGCGACACTGCCGAAGCCGGTCCGGCCGAGCACGCGCGCGACCCAGTGCGCCGGCAGCAGCGCCTGCACGGCCGAGCCGAGCAGCAGGCCCAGCACCATCGCCTGCCAGATCGCCTTCCCGTATGCCCACGCGTAATCGAGCGCGGCGCGCAGCGACGGCTCGGGCGGCGCCGCCGACGCGCCCGTCAGGATCGACAGGCCGATCGAATGATGCGAAGCCGCGACGAACGCCTTGTTGTAGTACGGGAACCATTTCACGTAGAACAGCCCCGCGACGGCAATCAGCAGAAAAGTCATCCAGCCAAGCGTCGGGTTGGGTTGGGAACGGGTCGTCGTCATCGCTTTGTCGAAAGTTCGGTCTCGGTGGTTTCGGTGGTCGTGGGTCCGGCAGCCGCCGGCAGTCCGCCACGCGCCAGTTGCGCGATCAGCGTTTCGGCCTGCGCGCGCGCGTCGGACGCGGTCGGGCGGAAATGGAATTCGAGCACGCAGCCCGGCCGGCCGAAATGCTCACGGCTGCTGCGCGCGTACGCGGGATCGTAATGCCGGTCGATCAGCTCGCCGAACAGCTCGGCGCGCGCGTTCGCGTCGATCATCGCGCACCAGCGTTCGACGTCGCCGCGGCTGTGCAGGCCGATCAGCTTGTCGAGCTGCGCCTTGAACGCGTCCGGCGCGTCGAACAGATGCCGGTAGTCGTCGAGCAGGAACGCGATCCGCTCGTCGCGCGCCGCATCGACCTGCACCCACGGGCCCGCGTGGAACGCGCGCATCAGCGCGAGCGGCAGCGACACGACGCCGATCTTGCGGCTCTCCGACTCGACGAACACCGGCTGCGCGGGATCGAAGCGCTCGAGCGTCTCGACGAGCTGCGTGTCGAACCCCTTCTGCGTCGGCTGCGCAATGCCGGGCAGCGCGCCGAGCAGCGACCCGCGATGGCGGGCGAGCGCCTCGAGATCGAGCGTCTGCGCGCCCGCGTCGGCAAGCGCCTGCAGCAGCCGCGTCTTGCCGCAGCCGGTGTGGCCGACGAGCGCGATGTAGCGAAAGCGCGTGGGCAGCGTGTCGAGCGTCTCGACGACCGAGCGGCGGTATGCCTTGTAGCCGCCGTCGAGCTGCCGCGCCTGCCAGCCTATCAGGTTCAGCCACGTCGTCATCGCGCCCGAGCGTTTGCCGCCGCGCCAGCAATAGATCAGCGGGCGCCAGTTGCGCGGCCGGTCCGCGAACGTCGAATCGAGATGGCGCGCGATGTTGCGTGCGACGATCGCGGCGCCGACGCGCGTCGCCTCGAACGGCGACACCTGCTTGTACATCGTACCGACGAGCACGCGCTCCTCGTTGCTGAGGACCGGCGCGTTCAGCGCGCCCGGCAGGTGATCCTCGGCAAATTCGAGCGGCGTGCGCACGTCGACGATCTCGTCGAATTCGCGGGCGTGATCGAGGGAAACGATCAGGTTCTTCAATTTGGGTGACGGAAGGCAGGCCCGGCTCGGCGGGCCCGCTGGATAGGGATCGCGGATGGGCCGGATTATCGCATGCGGCGGCCGCGCGGGGCCGGCGCGCTCGTCGGGCGGTGCGGCAGTGCGGCGGGCTCGGTCGATACGGTCGATACGGTCGATACGGTCGATACGGTCGATACGGTCGATACGGTCGATACGGTCGGCTCGACCGCGGAACGCGCCGCGATGCGTTCGATCAGATGATCGAGAAACGCTCGCACCGACGCCGGCAGGTCGCGGCCGGCCATCGTCTGCACCTGGACGCTACGCTCGCGCAGCTGCGGATTCGTCAGCGGCAGCACGACGAAGCCGTCCGCCGCGTAACGGTCGCGCACCGACAGCGCGCCGGTGAACATCACCGCGCCGGTCAGTTGCGCGTAGCGGTAGGTCATCGCGGTGTTGTTGGTCGTCAGCTCCGGCTCGAGCAGCAGCCCGTCGAGCGCGCATGCGATGTCGATCAGCTGCCGCACCGTCGTGCCCGTCTCGGGCAGCACGTGCGGATGGCGCGCGACGTCGGCGAGCGACACCGCGTCGCGCGCGGCGAGCGGATGGTCGCGCCGCACGAGCGCGTGCACCGGCGCCCGCTCCGCGTGCTCGACGCGCACGCCCTTCTCCGGCGCGAGGCTGAAGGTCAGCGCGACGTCCGCGTCGCCGTCCCGCACGCGCCGCGTCGCATCGGCGGGCGCGACGACCGATACCGAGAAGTCGACACCCGGATGACGCGCCTTGAAGCTCGCGAGCACGCCCGGCAGGAAGTCGAGCGCGAAGCCTTCCGAGCTCGCGACCTTCAGCAGGCTGCCGTGCAGCGCATCGAGCCCGCCGATCTCGTTCGCGACCTGCTCGGCTTCGAGCAGGCTGCGCTGCGCGAACGCGAGCAGCCGCTCGCCGGCCTCGGACAGCGCCATCCCGCGCGGGCGCCGCTCGAACAGCGGCGTGCCGAGCTCGCCCTCGAGCTTCGCGATCTGGCGGCTGATCGCCGAGATCGCGACATGCAGCCGCTCGGACGCATCGCTGATCGAGCCGGTCCGCGCGACTTCGACGAAATACCGCAGCCCGAGCCCGTGCAGGAACGCCGCCATCGTGGATCTCCCCGGCCGTCGGCCGCAATGATTTGCCTTTTCGGCAAAGGAAGGTTCGAAATTCGGCCATTGTGACAAAAATTGCGACTTTCTAGAATCGTCCGCGATACCAAGCACCGAAGTACCGAAAAAAGGGAGACGAGCCTTGACCCGCACCGCCGCCGTCCAGCACGCGCTGGACCAGTTCGAATCGGGCGCATTCTTCGCGACGCTGAGCCGCCGCGTCGGACTGCGCACCGAGAGCCAGGAGCCTGCCTCCGCCGCCGCGCTGCGCGGCTATCTCGACGACGAAATCGCGCCCGAAGCCGCGCGCCTCGGCTTCTCGTCGCGCATCGTCGACAATCCGGCCGACGGCGGCGCGCCGTTCCTGCTCGCGTCGCGTCACGAGGACGACGCGCTGCCGACCGTGCTGATCTACGGCCACGGCGACGTCGTGCGCGGCTACGACGCGCAGTGGCGCGCGCCGCTGTCGCCGTGGACGTTGACCGCCGACGGCGAGCGCTGGTACGGCCGCGGCAGCGCGGACAACAAGGGCCAGCATTCGATCAACCTCGCGGCGCTCGCGAGCGTGCTCGCCGCGCGCGGCGGCCGGCTCGGCTTCAACGCGAAGCTGCTGATCGAGATGGGCGAGGAAATGGGCTCGCCGGGCCTCGACGCGTTGTGCCGCCAGGAGCGCGACGCGCTCGCCGCCGACGTGCTGATCGCGTCCGACGGGCCGCGCGTGTCGGCCGAGCGCCCGACCGTGTTCCTCGGCTCGCGCGGCGCGGTCAATTTCACGCTGACGCTGCGCGCGCGCGACGGCGCGCATCACTCGGGCAACTGGGGCGGGTTGCTGCGCAATCCGGCGATCGTGCTCGCGCACGCGCTCGCGAGCCTCGTCGATGCGCACGGCGCGATCCGCGTCGACGGCCTGCGTCCGCCGCCGATCCCGGCCGCGGTGCGCGACGCGCTCGCCGATCTGAGCGTCGGCGGCGGCCCCGGCGATCCGGCGCTCGACGCCGGCTGGGGCGAGCCCGGCCTGTCCGCGGCCGAGCGCGTGTTCGGCTGGAACACGCTCGAAATTCTCGCGTTCAAGGCCGGCAACCCGGACAACCCGGTCAACGCGATTCCGCCCGCCGCACACGCGCACTGCCAGCTTCGCTTCGTCGTCGGCACCGACTGGGAGGCGCTCGGCGCGCATCTGCGCGCGCATCTCGACGCGCACGGCTTTGCCGACGTCGCGGTCGACGTCGAGCGCGGCGCGCCGGCGACGCGGCTGTCGCCGGACGATCCGTGGGTGCGCTGGGCGGTCGCGTCGCTCGCGCACACGACCGGCAAGCGGCCGGCGATCCTGCCGAACCTCGGCGGCACGCTGCCGAACGAGGTGTTCGCCGACACGCTCGGGCTGCCGACGCTGTGGATTCCGCATTCGTATCCGGCGTGCTCGCAGCACGCGCCGAACGAGCACCTGCTCGCGGGTGTCGTGTGCGAGGGGTTGCGGATGATGGCCGGCCTCTTCTGGGATCTCGGAGAAAAGCGATGAACACGACCACGCTGACGGCGGACGCCGTCGTCCCGCCGAGCGCCGCAAAAATCCGGCGCATCATCTTCGCCGCGTCGATCGGCAACGCCCTCGAATGGTTCGACCTGATCGTCTACGGCTTTTTCGCGGTGACGATCGCGAAGCTGTTCTTTCCGTCGACGAATCACGTGACGTCGCTGCTGCTCACGCTCGGCACGTTCGGGCTGTCCTACCTGATCCGGCCGCTCGGCGGTTTCGTACTCGGTGCGTACGCGGACCGCGCGGGCCGCAAGGCGTCGCTGCTGCTGTCGATCGGCCTGATGATGGTGGGCACCGTGCTGATCGCGGCGATGCCGACGTATGCGTCGATCGGCGTGCTCGCGCCGCTCGGGATCATGTTGTCGCGGCTGATTCAGGGATTTTCCGCGGGCGGCGAGTTCGCGAGCTCGACCGCGTTCCTCGTCGAGCATGCCCCCGCCCGGCGCGGCTTCATGGCGAGCTGGCAGTTCGCGAGCCAGGGGCTGACGACGCTGCTCGCGTCCGGATTCGGCGTGCTGCTGACGAGCACGCTGTCGCCCGCGCAGATCGAGCTTTGGGGCTGGCGCGTGCCATTCCTGTTCGGCCTGTCGATCGGCCCGATCGGGCTCTACATTCGCCGCTACGTCGACGAAGGCGCGGAGTTCCACACCCAGGCGCGCTCGAGCGCGCCGGTGCGCGAGCTGTTCGCGACCCAGAAGCTGCGCGTGCTGCTCGCGACCGGCGTGCTGGCGATCTCGACCGCCG
Source organism: Burkholderia guangdongensis (assembly GCF_013403875.1). Lineage (GTDB taxonomy): Bacteria > Pseudomonadota > Gammaproteobacteria > Burkholderiales > Burkholderiaceae > Burkholderia > Burkholderia guangdongensis. The sequence continues at coordinate 35,699 of NZ_JACBNX010000019.1, forward strand.
GGCAGTACCTGGTGCTCTACATGCCGACCTACGCGATCAAACAGCTCGGGCTGCCCGCGTCGGCAGGCTTCGCGGCGACGCTCGTGACCGGCGCCATCCTGATGGTCGTCACGCCGTTCGTCGGGCACTGGTCCGATCGCGCGGGACGCATCCCGCTGATGACGGGCTCGGCGCTGCTGACGCTCGTGACGATCTGGCCGACGTTCGCGCTGCTCACGCGCTATCCGTCGTTTGCGGCGATGCTCGCCGCGCTGGTCTGGATCGGCGTGCTGAAGGCGATGTACTCCGGCGCGCTGCCGGCGCTGATGGCCGAGCTGTTTCCCGCGCAGACGCGCGCGACCGGCCTCGCGGTCGGTTACAACGCGGGCGTCACGCTGTTCGGCGGGTTTTCGCCGTTCATGATCACGTGGCTGATCGCCACGACCGGCAACCGGCTGTCGCCGGCGTTCTATCTGATCGGCTGCGCGGTGCTGAGCCTCGTCGCGCTCGGCGTGTCGCGTACGCGCGTCGGGCTGCGCTGAAACGCGACGCGGTTGCCTTATTACGGCGCGGGGTTCGGCTGCAGATCGTGCAGCGCGTCGATCTCGGCGACGATCTCGTCGGACAGCTTCACGTCGACGCTCGCGATGTTCTCCTTCAACTGCTCGAGCGTCGTCGCCCCGATCAGGTTGCTGGTCACGAACGGCCGGCCGTTCACGAACGCGAGCGCGAGCTGCGCGGGCGACAGCCCGTGCCGCTTCGCGAGCGCGACATAGCGCGACGTCGCCTCGACCGCCTGCGGCTTGCTGTAGCGCTTGAAGCGCTCGAACAGCGTGATGCGCGCGCCGGCGGGCCGCGCACCGTTCTCGTACTTGCCGGTGAGCCAGCCGAACGCGAGCGGCGAATACGCGAGCAGGCCGATGCCGTTGCGATGCGAGAACTCCGACAGCCCGTTCTCGAACGTGCGATTCAGCAGGCTGTACGCGTTCTGGATGCTGACGATGCGCGGCAGCCCGAGCTTCTCCGACGCGCGCAGGAACTGCGCGACGCCCCACGGCGTCTCGTTCGACACGCCGACGTGCCGCACCTTGCCCGCCTTCACGAAATCGGCGAGCACCGCGAGCGTTTCCTCGATCGGCACCGTGTACGCGTCGTCGAGCCACGGATACGCGGCGCGGCCGAACGTCGTCGTGCTGCGGTCGGGCCAGTGGAGCTGGTACAGATCGACGTAGTCGGTCTGCAGGCGCTTCAGGCTGCCATCGAGCGCTTCGGTCAGGTTCTTGCGGTCGAACTGGTTGCCCGCGCCGCGAATATGCTGCGGATTGTGCGGCTGGCGCGCGGGGCCGGCGATCTTCGTCGTGAGCACGAGCTTGTCGCGCAGCCCGCGATGCCGCGCGAGCCACGTGCCGATGTACTGCTCGGTGCGGCCCTGCGTTTCCGGCTTCGGCGGCACCGGATACATCTCCGCGGCGTCGATCAGCGTGACGCTCTGCGCGATCGCGTAGTCGAGCTGCGCATGCGCGTCCTGCTCCGTGTTCTGCTCGCCCCAGGTCATCGTACCGAGGCCGATCAGGCTCACGTCGAGCCCCGAATCGCCGAGTGTGCGGTATTCCATGCTGCTCCTGTCGCGTCGGTGGAAAGCCACGAAACTAACACATTGACGCGCTCGCTTCAGACCGGCCGCGCATCGGCTTGCGGCCGGCCTTCGATGCGGCCGGCGCGCGCTGATGGCTGACCATTGGAGGCTGTTGCAGGCTATTGCCGACGATTGTCGATGATCGTTGACTACCGTTGACTATTGCGGACGCTGGATGAAGCAGGTCGCCGACGCGTGCGCGACGATCTTGTCGTCCGGCGTCTTCAGCGTGCCTTCCGCGACGCCGATCGAGCGCGACAGGTGGATCACGCGGCCTTCCGCGATCAGGTCGACGTCGCGCGGCACCGGGCGCAGCATCTTCACGTGCAGATCGATCGTGCCGTAGCCGACGCCCGCGTCGAGCATCGTGTGCACCGCGCAGCCGGTGACCGAATCGAGCACCGTCGCCGCGAAGCCGCCGTGCACGCCGCCGAGCGGATTCAGGTGCCGGCCGTCCGCGCGCGCGGTGAACTTGACGTAGCCGGCCTCGATGCCGTTCATCTGCATCGGGATCGTTTCGGCGATCGACGCACGCGGCAGATCGCCCGCCGCCGCCGCGCGCAGCAGCTCGAGACCGGACATGGAAAGTGGGTTCATCAGGTATCTCCTCGTCGAACGCGCGTCACCGCGCTTGCCAGTTGCAGGTTGTCAGTTCCAAAATGGAACCTATTATTGTCAACGGGACCCGGGCTGTCAACGCGGCCGATGCATGGCTGACTCGCGGCTGATAAGCGGCCTACAAGCGCGTCGAGCACCGGCTCTATAATCGGTCCCGCGCTTTCACTGTCCTTTGCGAGATACGACGATGAAATGGGATGACATCGGCACGCTGAACTGCTCGGTCGCGCGCGCGCTGGCCGTGCTCGGCGATCGCTGGACCATGCTGATCCTGCGCAACGCCTTTCTCGGCTGCCGCCGCTTCGACGCGTTCCAGGCGCAACTCGGGCTCACGCGCCACGTGCTCGCCGAGCGGCTCGCGCGGCTCGTCGACGAGGGCGTGCTCGAGAAGCGCGCGTATCAGGCGCGACCGCCGCGCCACGAATACCGGCTCACCGACAAGGGCCGCGACCTCTATCCGGCGCTGCTCGCGCTGCTCGCGTGGGGTGACCGCTGGAAAAGCGACGCAGCCGGCCCGCCGCTGCAACTGCGGCACCGGCATTGCGGCAAGCTGATGCGCGCGGTGACTGTGTGCTCCGAATGTGGCGAACCGCTCGATCCGCGCGACGTGCAGCCGGAGATCGCCCCCGGGCGGCACGTCGAGCCGGAGTCGCCCGAGCAGGCGTGATCCGGCTTGCACGCAATGCCGGCGCGCACGGTATTCAGCGCAGAACGGTTGCCCTTCGGCTCGTCAGGCGAACGGGTTCTTGACCTTGCCCGTTGGCGCGGCGGGTTCCTCCTGGACGTGTTCCGGCAGCGAAGGATCATGCTGAAGCGCTTCGACGATGCTCGCGATCGCCTGTTGCAGCGCAAGCGCGGCTGCGAGGCCAACTTTGTCGCGCGTTACTTCCAATGTGCCCGACAGCACGACACGCTCCGGATCGTTCGTCACGGTGAAGTCGTCGCCGTGGATATTCAGGATGGCCGTGTCATCCGCAAACGCCTTAAACTCCATTCAAACCTCCGATACGGGTATCTTTCAACGACTCCGGAATGCCGGGGAATCGCAATCCGCTTTGCGCCTCGAGTTCGTGTACCGTCGTCAAGTCGTAGCGGTTCGCCGCCGTGTTGTTCACCACGACCGCAAACGCAAGGTGCCTTTCGGGAACATAGACTACCTTGAAAATTTGAGTGGGGACGATCACGCCGGTCTCCCCGATCGTTTTCAGCTCCGTTCCCTTGAACATCGGCCCCGTGACGACGTAAGTATCGGTGGCGCCCATGCCGATCCGGCGAACGGCTTCCTCGATATGCGCCCACAAGCGACGATTGTTCGTCGGGTTCTGCGGCACCATGTTCGCGAGCGAAAACGACTCGGCCATTGCCTCGTCGTTCCAGCGGTCTCCCGCCGGGCTCATGTGCCCTCGATCGAAGCCGCTCTTGCGATAATCCGCGAGCCGGGCGCCCTCGCCCGGCGGCAAACGGCGTTCTTCGAAAAAGCGATTGGTGCGCACTTCGGTCTTTGCGGCAGCCAGGTGGGCGCGTGTCAGATGTTCCGCGGACCACAGCGGGCCATGCGTGATTCCCGAATGCAGCACCTCGAAATCGGAATAGCAGAGAAGGCGCGCTTGCGAGGCCATCTTCGGATTGGTCAGAACGGGAAGTTCGCCTCGCGGGCTGAACTGGGAACAATTGTCGGATGCGAATGCGTGCGTCGATAGTGCCAACAGCACGCCTGCGAAAGATTTCCGCATGGAATGTGAATTGAGTAAATGGGTGCCGGAGTATACGGGATCAGTTGCACGCGGGATCAGCTGCACGCCCGATCAGGGCGTGCCGTATCCGTCGTCGTATCGATCGGCTGCCCGGCGCTGCCGCGCCGGGCTCGGGTGCGTGTTACTGCTTGCCGGCTTCACCGCAGGTGGCCGGCATCGACGCCATCGCCTGCCGGATCTGCTCGGGCGTCAGGTCGCGCGTGTGCGTGGCGATCGACCAGCGGTGCCCGAACGGATCCACGATCTGGCCGTAACGATCGCCCCAGAACATGTCGCCGACCGGCATCGTCACCGTCGCGCCGGCCGCGACCGCCTGCGCGAGCGTTGCGTCGACGTCCGGCACGTACAGATGAATGCAGACCGGCGTGCCTTTCAGCGCGTTCGGGCCGAGCGCGCCGTGCTCGGGCATCTCGTCGACGAGCATCACCTTCGAATCGCCGATCGACAGCATCGCGTGCATCAGCCGGCCGTCCGGGCCCGGCAGGCGCGTGAGCTCGACCGCGCCGAACGCGCGCGCGTAGAACGCGATCGCGTCGGCGGCGCCGGCGCAGATCAGATGCGGTGTGACCGTGTGCATCCCTTCCGGGATCGGTTTGACGGACGTGGACATGACTGGGCTCCTTGAGGCCGGTTAAGGCGGATTCGAAAACGGGACGGCATCCGGATGTCGGATGCCTCCATCGCCACGACGCGCCGCGAGCCCCGGGATCGACATCGACGTGAAAATTTTTTCGAACGCGGAATCACGGAATCGCGGAATCTGCACGCCGCCGGCCCGCTGCCCGCATTTCGCATTGCAACACGGACGGCCCGGCCGCGATGCTCCGTGGGCGATTCCGGGATACGATGCCGGACGTTCGTACTTTTCGAGGAGACAGTCGATGACATCGGTCGATACGCCCCCGCCCTCCGCCACGCCGGCGGAGCTCGCCAACTACTTCGGCATCGACGTGCCGTTCATGACGCACATCGGGCTCGTGCCGACATCGCTCGGCGACGGCATCTGCGTGACCACGCTGCCGCTGCGGCCCGAGCTTGCGAACAGCCGCGGCGACGTGCACGGCGGCACGATGATGAGCGCGCTCGACTTCACGTTGAGCGCGGCCGCGCGCAGCCACGATCCGCTGCGCTTCGGCGTCGTGACGGTCGAGTTCACGACGCACTTCATCGATCGCGCGCACACGGACCTCACGATCATCGGTCGCTGCATCCGGCGCGGCAAGTCGCTGGCGTTCTGCGACGGCGAAGTCCGCGACGCCCAGGACCAGCTCGTCGTGACCGCGCGCGCGGTGTTCAAGCTGATCGCACGGGATCGGTCGTAGGCGCCGCGCAGCGGAAAAAAATGCTTACAACCTCGCTACAACGATCGCGTCGCATTCGGGTCTTAGTCTTAGTAGTAAGGATGCCGAATATCTGGAACCGCCATGAAAGTCACAGCATGCATTCTCTCGAAGCTGCCGGTACGCACAAGCGTAGTGGCGCTCGCGATCCCGTTCATCGCGGCCGGATGCGTCGCGTATCCGTATGACAATTCGTACTACGGCCAACCGCAGAGCGATTACTACGGCGTAGGCGGCATTTACGACGAAGGACCGTCGTTCGAGTTCGACCGCGAGCATCGCCACCACGATTCAGGTTCCGATCGAGAGCGAGTCGGACACGACCATGACCACTTCCCCGGCGGGCCGCAAGGCGGCCGCGATGCAACGCGCGGCAATTCGCCTGCCGGCGCGCCGCGCGGCGGCGGCCCGGCAACGGCGGGCGGCGCGCATGGCGGTGATCACGGTGGTGATCACGGAGGTGGACATGGCGGTGGCGACCACGGAGGCGGCGGTGGCGGCGGCGACCGTGGAGGGGGCGGCAGCGACTGGACGTCCGGCGGAGGCGGAGGCGGCGGCGGCGGGTACGGCGGCCATTCTCGCTGATCGGGCCACCTGCCAGGCTACCTACCAGACCACCTCCCAGACCACCCCAATGTCGCCGGGCGCCCCGAACGCGCGCGGCGCGGTCAAGCGGATTCCGTGGGAGCGCACGTCGCCGCGCCGACGCGGCATTGCGCGAGCCCATCGCGGAGCTTCGCTTCGGTGTCGGGATCGATGAAGCCGATGAACACGATCACGCCATCGCCGTCGCGCATGGCGACACCCTCCTCTTTCAGCGACGTCAGCCGAAGCCGCCGCGCGGCGACCTGACACAGACGCGTGCTGACGTTGCCCACGTCGCCCGCCGCGTCCCCCGCGTCTGTTATGCGCACGATCCCCTTCGCGCGCAGCACCGTGCGCGGCAGCGCCTTCAGCCACGCGCGCAGCCGCGCTTTGTCGAGCACGTCCGGCGCGTCGAGTGCGATGCTCGAGAATGCCGGCATCGCGTCCGTGTCGATCCGGCGATGCCAGCGCTCGGCGCGAAACAGCGCGCGCTCGTCCGGCACGGCTGCATCGAACAGCAGCGCGAGCGGAATCCGTCCGTGCTCGGCCGCGACGACGATATCGGTCGGCGCGAGCGCGCGCACGTCCGCGAGTGCCCGTTCGCGCGCGCCGGGCGCGAGCAGGTCGAGCTTCGTCACGATGACGGCGCTCGCACCGTCGAGCTGCCGCTGCGCCATCGCGCCGACGAGCGGATCGGCGAGCGTGCGCGTCAGCGCGACCGCGTCGGCGACGACGAGCACCGACGTCAGCCGGAACGCGCCGTTCAACAGGCCGATCTGCGCGATCTTCGCCGGATCCGCGACGCCGCTCGCCTCGATCAGCAGCAGCTCGGGCCGATCGTCGCGCGCGGCGACGCGGGTCAGCGCATCGACGAGCGCGCCGCCGATCGTGCAGCAGATGCAGCCGTTGTCGAGCTCGATCACGTCGTCGCCGCGCGCGCGCACGAGCCGCGCGTCGATGTTCACCGCGCCGAAATCGTTGACGAGCACCGCGATGCGCCGGCCATGCGGCGCCTGCAGGATCGCATTGACGACCGTCGTCTTGCCCGCGCCGAGATAGCCGCCGACGACCGCCAGGTCGATCGGCGCTCGCGCGCGCCGGTGCGGCCGGTGTGATGCTGCGGCGCTCATCGCGGCGCCCTGAAGACGCGCCCGCCGAGCACGGTGCCCCAGATGCCGACCTCCTTCAGCCGTTCGGGCTCGCATGCGCTCGGGTCTTCGTCGAGCACCGCGAAGTCCGCGAACTTGCCGACCTCGATGCTGCCGACCAGATGATCCATCCGCAGCGTGTACGCGGCGCCGAGCGTGATCGCGTAGAGCGCATCGGCGACGCTCAGCCGCTCGCCGTCGCCGAGCACGCGGCCCGACGCGGTCTCGCGCCGCACCGCGCACCACGCGGTGAACAGCGGGCTCAGCGGCGTGATCGGCGCGTCCGAATGCAGCGCGACCGGAATGCCGAGCCGCTGCGCGGTGCCGGCCGGGTTCATCCGGTTCGCGCGGTCCGGGCCGATCGTCTGCGCGTAATGCGCGTCGCCCCAGTAGTACAGATGATTCGAGAAGAAGTTCACGCACATCCCGAGCGCGCGCACCCGTCTGAGTTGCGCGGCGTCCGCCATCTGGCAGTGCTGCAGCGTGTGGCGATGGTCCGGGCGCGGATGGCGCGCGAGCAGCGTCGCGATCGCGTCGAGCGTGACGTCGGTCGCTTCGTCGCCGTTCGTGTGGATGTGCAGTTGCAGGCCCGCGCGATGGAATGGCTCGAACACGTCGACGAGCTGCGCCGGCGGCATCAGCCACAGCCCGTTCGGCTGTCCGCCCGCATAGCCGGGCCAGCGCACGCGCGCGGTGAAGCCCTGGATCGAGCCGTCGACGATGAACTTGACCGGCCCGAAGCGCAGCTTGTCGGTGCTGCCCGCGATCGCCGCGAGTACGCCTTCGGCCGACTGCGCGGGATTGCGCTGCGGCGCGAACGCCGGCACGATCCGCACCGGATAATCCGGGTCCGCGGTGACCGCGTGCAGCGTCCGGTTGCCGTCGGGCGACAGGTCGTTCACCAGATCCGTCGCGGTCGTCACGCCCGCGAGTTGCGCGACGCGCCCGAAATTCCACACCGCATGCGGCTTCTCGCTCGCCGAGATCGCGAGCTTGCCGCCGATCACCTGATATACCGGGAACATCGCCGCGAACTCCTGCAACTCGCCGGTCGGCCGGCCGTGCGCGTCGCGCGCGACGCCGTCGATGTCGGTGTCCTCGTCGATGCCGGCAAGCGCGAGCATCGCGCCGTTCACGTTCATCAGATGCACGCTCGCGTGCAGGATCGCGATCGGGCGGCTCGCCGACACGCTGTCGAGCTCGCGCACCGTCAGGCGCGACGCGCCGAAGAAGATCGGATCGAAGCCCCACGCGAGCAGCGGCCCGTCGCCGGGCATCGCGCGCTCGGCGTCGGCGAGGCGCGCGAGCACCGCGTCGAGCGTGCGCAGGCCGGGCCACAGCGTGCCGTCGGGGCCGCGCCGGTCATAGTAGCCGACGTACGCCGCGTCCCACATCGCGCCTTCCATCAGATGACAATGCCCTTCGACGAGGCCGGGCATCAGCACCTTGTCGCGCAGCGTGTCGTCATGCGCGCACGCGCCGAAGCGCGCGGGCCACGCGGCCGCGTCGTCGTCGCCGCCGACCGCGAGGATGCGGCCGTCGCGCACCGCGACGTGCGTGGCCGACGGCTGGTTCGGATTCATCGTCAGGATGCGGCGCGCGGCGAACACGGTGACCGGCACGTGCGGAGACGGGGATGACGACGCTGGCGCTTGCATGGGCGAACGACCTCCGTTCGAGGGTTGGGAACGATCAGGACATCGCGTAGCGCTTCGACGGGCGCATCAGCAGATGCACGATCGCGACGACGAGCACGTTGACGACGAGGCACACGAGCCCGAGATTGATGCCGCCGAAATCGACGTGATTCAGATACAGGATCATCGCGAGCGCCTGCCCGCTGACGATCCCCGCGGCGACCGCGGCCGGCCGCACGCGGCGCTGCGCGAGCAGGATCAGCACGCCGGGCAGGAATTGCGTAACGCCGTAGTACGTGGTGTTGATCAGCGACAGCATCAGGTTCGGCGTGAGCAGCGTCGTCACGATCGACAGGATCAGGTACGCGACGATTACGTACTTCGCCGCGCGCTTCTGACGCGTTTCGGGCAGGTTCGGCATCAGGTTGCGCGTGACGATCGGCCCGATCGCGAGACAGATGCCGGCGAGCACGAGCAACCCCGACAGCGCGGCGCCGGCCGCGACGAGGCCGAGCAGCCAGTCCGGCAGCAGATGCACGGCGGCCGCGAAGAACGCGTCGTTCGGCGACGCAAGCTTCAGGTTCGCGTTGATCGCGTAGTACGACGCGATCACGAGGAACGGATACATCAGCATGTAAAGCGGCATCGCGATCTGCGTGCGGCGGATCGTGTTGGGGCCGCGCGCGGTGAAGAAGCCCTGCGCGGCGAACGGCATCATGTAGAAGCCGAGCGACTGGAACAGCATCGTGCTCATCGAGAAGCGCAACTGCGGCGCGGTCATCGTGTTGCTGACCTGCCGGCTCGCGGTGTCGAACACTTCGTGCACGCTGCCGACCTTCCACGCGACCGCGACGCCCGTTACGACGATCGCGAGCAGCATCAGGATGTCCTTCAGGATCGCGATGTACGCGGACGCGCGCACGCCGGAGATCGCGATGTACGTGAACGCGAGCGCCGCGCAGACGAGAATCAGCCAGATCGGATCGACGTGCCAGCCGAGGCCTTTCAGCGCGGCGGCGAGGCCGGTGAACTGCAGCTCGCCCCACGGGATCAGGAACAGGATCGACGCGCATGCGACGACGAGTTCGAGCCCGCGGCTCTTGTAATGGCCCTTGAACAGATCGGCGAGCGTGATCGCGTTGTGCCGCTTGCCGGCTTCCCAGTACTTCGGGCCGATGAAATAGCCGACCGGATACGCGAGCAGGATGTAGCCGAGGAACCAGATTCCGTAGGTCGGCCCTTTCGCGTAGATGCCGCCGGGGAAGCCGACCATCGTGCCGATGCTGTAGATCTCGCCGGCGGTGAGGAAAAACACGAACGCGGTGCCGAACTGGCGCGACGCGACGAAGAAGTCGTGCACGCTCTGTCCACTGTGGCCGCGGCGGGAGCGCAGCGCGAGGTAGAGCGAAAACGCGATCAGTGCGGCAAAGACGACCGTCGACATGCGGCTCTCTCCGAAAAGGTGGTTCGCGGCGGGATTCGGGTGTGCGGGACTGGCCGCTATGCGTCGCTCGCGTGGCGGTCGAACAGTTCCCAGCACGCGAACAGGCACCCGGAAGTCAGCACGAACCACGTGAAGATCCACATGTAGACGAACGGCACGCCGAGCACGTAGCGATCCTGCGCGGCGACCCACGGCAACAGGCCGAGCACGCCGAGATACGGCAGGCCGATGCCGATCAGATACCTGAGCATGGTGGTTTCCTCGTCATGAGGCTCCGTCGAAACGGGCAATGCGGGAACGCGGCGATCGTGCGCCGCGGCGGGGGCTGCGAATTCAGTATTGGAAGTAAAAAATCCGGGCGGTAGTGCCAGACGCGGGGAATCGTTGAGGCCACAACGGAGTGGCGGCGCCGTGCGACGGAGCGAATCGCGCCGGTGCTCGGCTGGTGTTATGGACCTTTTTTAAGACGTAAGTATTCGTAACGCAAACGTTTGGCGCGATTTCTCCGAGAAACGCGTTGACATACACTGCGCTTGCATCCTGCAAACCTCGTGCCCCGAGTGGATGCTTTTTTCGCCTCGATCACATCCCTGTGATCGAGGCTTTTTTGTCTGGGTCGGCTGGTATCAGGGAGAAGTGATGGGAACGGGTGCACCAACACCTACCCCGCGCCGCGCTTATCGCGGTTGCGCCGAAACCTGATTCAATTTTGCAACCGGCGGCCCAATCAGGACATCTGCGAATGTGCGTCAATTCCTAATTGACGGCGGCAATCGTCCTGCGGATGCAATCTGGCACCAAATAATAAAACCCGTTATGTCTCGCGATGAATAAGTCGCGCGGAAAATTCGTTCCGGTATGTATTCGGGACGAGCGATGTTATCGCGTGACTGAAAATTCACACGCGCGATTGACACGATGCTGGCGGCGTTTCAAATCTGAATCATTACAGTGTGGGTCTGCATGCTTGGCGTCGTTCCCCCCTCTCTCAACCGATTCGGCTGACCGCCAACGCGCAGTGGCATATTTGATGCGTGCTTGTTCGCGCGAGGCTGTAATCGGGGAAATAAACATCTGCAGGCGTTGGCAGCGCTCCACGTCTGATATGTCACACGCAAAACGATTCGGGGAAAACGATGAAAGAGATAGGGATAGTAACCGGACTGCTTTCCCTCAGAGGCTGCGCGTCGATCATTGACAGCTCGATACCGGTGGCGTGATCACGTCATGAACAAGAGCCTCGAGGGCGTGCGCGGTGCCGCTGCGCTGTTCGTCGTTGTTTATCACATGCATTGCAACATGCCGGGCCTCGGCGCCGCGCATGGCGGCTATCTCGCCGTCGATCTGTTCTTTGCGCTGTCCGGGTTCGTCATCGCGCGCGCGTACAGTGATCGCCTGTCATCGGGCGCGGCGTTCTGCTCGTTCATCATGCGCCGCATCGGCCGCCTATACCCGCTTAACTTCACGTCGATTGCACTGCACTATCTGCTTGTGAACTGCGCGCTCGCGTTGGCGGTTCAATACTTGGCTCATCACGCCGCGCCGGGTTCGTCGATCGCCCGCGTCGCATCCGCCGTCGACGCCATGCACTGGCGCGATCACTATACGCCGCCCGGGGTGAACTGGTCGATACACGTCGAGTTCATGGTGTACCTGATATTCAGCGCGGTGTGCCTGACGCTGCGTGGCCGGGCTCGCCCAGTCGGGTTCGCTGTCATGGCTGCGCTCGGATATACCGCAGCCGTGTATGCGTCGCTCGTGCCGTATCGGTGCGCCGCTGTCGGCGATTGCTTTTCAATGACCGACGGCTTTGGCGTGGCGCGCTGCATGGTCGGATTCTTCGCGGGCGCGCTCGTCGCGCACTATCGCGAGCGCCCGCTCGTCACCGGCCTGACACGGCCCGTTACGCAGATCGCCATGTCGGCCGCTACCGTTGCGTACCTCTATGCTTGCGCCTATGTGAAACTGCTGCCCCTCGCCGCGCCGGTCGTGTTCGCCGCGCTCGTGGCGTCGCTGTCACCCGATCGCGGCCCGGTCGCGCGCGTGCTTCATACACGCATCATTCAGCGGCTCGGCGCGCTGTCGTATTCGCTCTACCTCGCGCACGGCGTGCTGCTCATTACGTTTGGCGTCGCGGTCGCCGTGCCGGACAGCACGATCGGGCGCGTGAGCGTTGCCGCCGCTTATCTTGCCGCAACGTTCATGCTCGCGATCACATTTCATCGCACTATCGAGAACCCGTGGCGCATCCGTTCTCAGGCATGGTCGAAGCGTTTCGACACGCCAGTCAGGGAGGACGCCGGGGCCGCCACGGATAAGCCACGATGCACGGTTCAATGATGACGGTCTGCTGATACCGGCTTCTGCCTTGCACCCTGCCCGCCAGTGCGCGGGCGTATTCGTGCCAGACCGCCGGAACGGTCCGGCACCCACCGTCCGGCGAACGGTCGCTCACTTGCCCGTTTTGAACGGCGCAAAGAAATTCGACGGCATCTCCTGCGGAAAGCCGACTGCGTCGGTCGGCCTCAAATCGTTCATGTCGACGTTGAAGTCGTAACTTTTCTGCCGTTGCTGCGCATCCTGGTGCGCCGCGACCTGCTTGTCGATCGAGTTCTTGATGTTCGTCATGTGGTCCAGCATCTTGCCGCCTACCTGCTGAACATGGCCGATCAGGTTGCTCGCGTTCTGCGATGACGCCACCGATAGATCCGGAATCGCGCTCATGAACGGTTTCGCCATCGAACTACCGGCGTTCTGGCCGAATTCGTGCGCATCCATGCACGCGGACAGGATTTCTTTCGGATCGATCATCTTCTGCTCCTTTTCAAATTTGTGCCCGACAGCACATTGGACACCACGACATGCATCACGATGGACACCTGAATGATTGCAGGATGCCCGACCAGATAGGCGCCGACGCCGTCAGCGCCTGCCATTCGACGCGCACCGTTCCGACGCTCGTCGGGTACAGTCGCTCGCGTCGATCGCCGGCCCCTCCCGCAGGCTGGCCGGCATCGAAAAAGCGGAAAAGCGCCCAGGGGCCATCGAACTGCAACGTACTCAGGCGCCCGTCGACCGATTTCATCTGCAGCACGATCGCCTGCCTGACATGCCGGCCATTCCAGTCGATACGCTGCGGTGAAGTCGTCCCGTGCGCGTAGCGCAACGTTTGTTCGCCAACCGCCAACTGCGCTTCCGACACCTGGGAATCCATGTCCAGGAAGCGCAGCATGACGGAGAGGCGCAGATGCCCGGACTCGTCGAGCATGGCGTCGCGAATCCGGCCGGCGGTCTCATAGGACTTGAGCACGCCCGGGCTCACCATGCCCTCGGCGCCGCCGCTCGAACGCAGCGCCTTCCACGACGTGCCCGACGTATCCACGTGGGCGGCGAGCCTGTCGCGGAAATACGTCGCCATCATCCCTTGTGCGCCGAACATCCTCTCGAAGTCTTCCACGCCGGCGTCGGCCTGCGCTTTTCGGTTGAACGGATACCGGCTCGTAAAGCCGGTGCTGCATACCGTCGACGTCGCACCGGCCGCACCGCGATCGAGCAATGCCCCTGACTCGCGCGTCGTCATCGTGCTGCCGCTGTTGACGAGATCCAGCATGATCCCCCTTACCGGCTCGGGCTGGCGGGCCGCCGTTTCTTTCAGACGCGAAAACGCATCGTACTGAGGCGGCAGGACCTGCCCGGCCTGAAGCGCGCCGTTGACCAACCCCAGTTGCCGGTACAACGGCTCGAAAAGCCGTATGAGCGGATTGCTCGACGCCGTGTTGCGGTTATCGAGCTGCGCGGCCAGTTGTCGAATCGACTGGAAATGCTCGTCGACCCGATGCTCGGGCAACAGCAGCGTCCGCTCACGCCGGCCGCTCAGCTCGCCGACGATCTGGCGCCGGCCTTTCTCGAAGCGGTATTTCTGACGGTCGATCCAGCTGCCGATGTCGCCGTCGTTGCTCGCGGTCAGCGTCGTTTCGCGCGCGGTGAAACGCAGCAGATTGGCGAGCGGCGACTGCGGGTCCATCATCGTCGCCGCCAGTTGCGCCGCGTCGTCGAGCCCCGTGACGCTGCGCACGGTCACGTCGTTGAGGAAATTCTGCCAACTGGCCATGTAGTTCTGGAGGAACTGCGAGCGCGTGGAATCGGCCAGCTTCTGGACGAGCCCATCAATCTGAAAAGCGTTGCCGGCGAGCGATTCGTCGCGCAGTACCCAGCTCTCCTCCTCCAGCATCGTTCGCGCGCTCTTTTCGACGCGCGGGAGGAACGCGTCCGTGTAGCCGGCACGCGTGTACCAGCCGGACACCGCGACGTCGGTACTCGGCACGCCGCTGCGCAGGCGCAAGCTCATCGCCGATTCCGGGCCGGCCGCGCGAGCCAGCGAGATGTCATGAACGTGTGGGGGCAACCCTTGTGCGTGGATGGCCTGCAGCACGCGCGTGATGAGCGGAATCTGCGCCGCGTGCGCACGTGCGGACCGCACGAGGTTCTCGTCCTCCGGCGTAGCAGGCAGGTTCGGCAGCGAAATCAGCGCGTGCACGTGCGCGAGCAGCATGCGCCGATCGTCGTCGCCATAGTGTTGACCGCCGGTCAGGCTGTCCCAGCGGCTGTCCAGCCAACGCTCGACATCCGCCGCATGGCGCCGCTCCGGCCGGCACAGCATCAGATAGACCTTGAGCGTCTGGTACACGTCGCCAGGCGCGCCCCCCGCCTGCGCAACCAACGTGCGCCGGACTTCGTTGTACAACTCCGGCATCAGCATCTTCTGCAACTGGCGGCGATAGGTGTCGAGCGCCGCGCTTGCGACGCGCCGGTGCTCAAAATATGGCGTCACGCCACCCATGCCCCTGCCCGCGCCTTCCGCCTGTGCCTGCGCATATCTCATCTGGTCCGCGATATCGAGCAGCGGCGAGCCGCCATCCGGGCCGTCAGACACCTGAGCCTGCGCGACACGCTTCGCTTCGCTGAACTGCGCGTGCACGTCGTCGAGATAATGGCGCTCCTCGACGTAACCCCACCCGAACCACAGCAACAGAGCAAGCGCCAGGACCGGCAACGCCAACCAGCGCAGCCTCCGCGCAATACGGTTGCGCCATGACCCGGCCCCGCCGGATCTCGCCGAATCACGCTCGAGCAGGACCTGCTGGAACAACGGAGCCCACAGCGCGCTCAGCGGTCGCGTCGGCGCCGGCGCCCCGGTCGGACTGCCCGCGGGCTGCGCCAGCGCCAGCTCGGCCATCGAGCCCATCCATACGCCGCGCAGCCGCGCAGCCGCGTGCAATTCGCCCGGGGCAATCGGTGCAATCGGCGCAGTCGGTGCAATCGCGATATGCAACCAGACGAGCAGCGCCTTGTGCAACTGACTGAGCGCCTCGACGAAGCGCAGTTGCGCGTGATTGACCGTGACGTCGGTCGCGGCAGGCGCGGAAAAAAGCACCTGCCGCTGAACGCGATCCAGCACGCCGCGAAGCGCGGCCTGCCAACGCGCGCCGGCCGCCGACGCGTTTTCGTCGGCCGGATCGTCCGGCAAGCAGAAGCCGACGCCGCCCGACCAGCGCGACGCATCCATCATCGACAACATCGAAACCGCACCTTCCAGACGGTCGATGCCGTTCAGCGCGACGTATATCTGCATCTGCTGCCCGAATACCTCGCGCATTTCGGCGAGCCGACGCCGCACGCCGTCGGCGACGCGCTTGCCGGCCTGCTGCGACGGTCCTGTCATCGCCGCGCTATCGATGCAGATCACGACCCCGCTGATCGCCCCGTCGCCCCGCATCCTCCTCAACTTCCGCAGCAACTGCCGCCACGCGTCGAGCGTCGGCTCGTCCATGTCGTCACGCAGGTTCCAGCGACCGCCGACGTCGAACCATACGGCATCGTCCGATAGGCGGAAATTGAAATCTTCGCCGCGGCTCGCGAACTGAGCAACCGGGTCCGGGCCGGTTCCTTCCGTGTCCGACGCGCGCACTGCCGCTTGTGTCGCCGATTGAGCCGCCGCTTGAGCTGCCTTCGCCACCAGGCTCGTCTTGCCGCTGCCTTGCGCGCCGAGAACGAGATACCACGGCAGCACGCGCAAATATTCGCGCCGCCGTACGCCGCGCCAGTCACGCCAGCGGCCGCGCGGCTCCCGCCGCCACCGCGCCTTCAGCAGGCGACTCAGGTCGCGCAATCGCTCGTCGATGAAATCGTGCGGCTGGGCAACCGGCTGCGGCATGCGCACTTGACGCGCGCTCATGGCCAGACGCATCCACAGTCGAGCCAGCATCGGCCACAGTCCCCACACGAGCACCGCCGCGACCAGCACCTCGCGCACCCAGACAGACGCGAACGGGCGATAAATGCCGAGCGCGAACAGCGGCCCTACCCACCAGATCACGACGGCGATCAGGATCGCGACGCAAATCCGCAAGCCGGCTCTCAACATGGCGATTGCCCCCCGGTCGCCTGAGGCACTTGAGGTACCTGAGACACCTGAGCCGCGGACACGATCACCCCGCGATCCGGCATCGTGAGCCCCACCGCTTCCTGGCCGGGTGCCGCAGCGACGTCCGCCGAACGGTTCCCGCCTGCCGGGATGACTTTCCACAGCACATCGACCCGGCGGTTTCGGTCGTAGGCGGCCGGTGTTCGGGCCGTGTCGATCGGCTGCGTGTCACCGCGTCCGGAATAGTCGATACCGCGCTTCACCGCGTGGTCCGGCGCCTGCGCACCGCCCGCCGTTGCCGTCCTGCGCAGCGCTTCGGCCACGGTGCGCGCCCGCGCTTCCGACAACGCCTGATTGTTTGCAAAAGCGTGGGTCCGGATCGGCTGCCGGTCGGTATGCCCTATCACTTCGAGGTCGCCTGGCCACGGTGCGAACGCGAGACCCAGCCGCTCGATGTTGCGCATGAACGCCGGCCTCACTTCCGCGTTGCCGACATCGAACGCGCCGTCGGTGCGAAACACGAGCAGCCATCCTTGCGGATCCTTGTAAGCGGTCAGCCACCCTTCGGAAAGCAGTTGCGGCAGCGGCGGCGGCAACGTTTCGGCGAGATTGATCGTCCGGGTGGGGGGCGTCCATGCGGCCAGCGCATTGCGTAGCGATCGCCCTTGCCCATCCAGCACCATGCCGAGCGCAGCGTACGTGAGCAGTGCGGTACCCAGCGCGGCCCCCCCAGCCCGCGCTGGCGTCCACCATCGACGCTTGCCGTGCGCACGCGCAGGCGCGACGAGCCCGGTGCCGAGCGGCGCCGGCGCCACGTGATGCCAGATCAGCGCATGAAGTTGCGAACGCAGATCCTGCAACAGCACATCGCCACGATCGAGCACCTGATAACGGCCTCGCCAGCCGAGAGACAGGATCAGCTCATAAAACTCGAGCAGCGGCACCGGCGGATCGTTCTCCTTCATCCAGCGAGCGAGGTTGGCGAATGCATCCTCTCCACCCCATGCGTCGTCATGAAACTCCACCAGCAAGCTGCGTTCACCGTCGTATGGAATGTGCGACGCGGCGCGCGCCGCATCGTTGATGCTTTCGTCGAGGTAGGTGCACAGCAGGTACGATGCATCGCGAATCTGCTCCCAATCCCGCCCCGCGCCGGCCAGCCCCTCCCGGAACAAGCGCACTTCGAGTCCAAGCTGCGTGCGCACCGTGCCGTGGTCGAGCGGGCCACCCGCGAGATGCCGCTGCAGTTGCAGGATCGCGGGCAACGCATGCGATACGAATGGATTGCTCCAGCTCGCCGATTGCTGGCCGGCTTTCAGGATCGCGACCTTGTCGCCTTGCTGGCTGTAAACCACGGGCGTGGCGTCCGCGCCGTCATCCGGAGACGCCGGCACGTGTTCCCCGTGTTCCTGAACGACAGAAGAAAAATTTCCGAGCAGATTCATCGCCGGTCACCGTCCATATCGTGAGTCATGCCACCTTGCCGTCCCTTAGCCCCCACGCCTCGAAGTGCAACTCCGGAAAGTCGCCGACGATACGCAGCGCCATCGCGGAACCCGCGAGCGTCTGTGCCCAGAACGGATCGTTCGACTCGACTTCGAAATAGACGCTTTGCGCGTAGTACGGAATCTGGCGCGGCGGATGGGGTAACGGAATCAGGCGCGCCCCCGGCAATTGCAGATCGACGAGCTTCTGAATCTGCTCGACGGCCCCGAGCTTGGCCTGCTGCGGCAGAAGGTGACGCAGCTTGTCCGCCGGCATCGCGGCCGACACGGCAAAGACGAGTTTCTTGAGATTCCACTGTTTGTCGAGCACGCAGATGTAAACCTGATCGCCGCGATCGTCGAAGCGCAGCGGCAACACCGGCGTCTCGATCACCCGGGCGAGCGCGTGCCGCAGTGTCGCGGCAAGGGGCTCGAAGCTGCGCTGCAAGTCGTCGTGACGGTAATCGAACGGGCGGTCCGCCAGTTCGTCGCCGACGCCGGGCAGCACGCTGAGTCGCCCGAGCAGGCCGACCAATTCGTGATACAGCATCGCCGGCGGCAACGGATCGAACGCATCCAGATGCTCGAGCCGCATCCGGTACTCGGCGATCGCCTGGCGCAGCAGCAGTTCGATCAGATCGGCGACGCCGCCGCCGGTAGACAGCACACGCTGCCCGGAAGTATTCGCCAGCCGTACACGAAGCGCCCCCCGCAACTCGTCGATCAACGCAGTCAGCACGACGTTCGCGCGCGTATCGAGCAGCGGGGGGATGAAGCGCGAATCGAGCCGCACCGCATGACCCGCGCCGCGGCCCTCGACTCTCGCAATCGGCAGCGCAACCTCGTCGGCGCGCAGATGCGATTTCCAGCAGAGGCGCGTCATCAGCCGGCCTGTTTCGATCGTCAGATTGCGCGGCGTGCCGGGCGCGTCGAGGCCGAGTGCCAGATCCGGCACCTCGGTCGGCACGGCGAGATAGCGTGACGTCGACGCCACGTCGCCGAATGCCATCTCCGGCGCGCCGCTGCGAGCGGCCTGAACCGCGAAACACGCTACGTCGCCCGACTGCGCGTGCTCGGTATCGAGCGGCGCGGGCAACGGATCATCGGACGGCAACGAAAATGCAGTGCCGTCCTGGAATACGCCCCGTGCGCGGCGCAGCCCGAGACGGCCAAGCCCCAAACCGTCCTGATCGACGTCGAGCATCGTGAATCCCCAGCCATGATTCGATGTCTGCCCGAGCCGCAACGCGACCTGATGGGACAGATGACGCTCGAGCTGCTGGAAATGCTGCGTTTCGATCAACAGGCCGTCGCTCCATGCGACCGGCCCAACCGGCAGACTGCTCATTGACTGACACTCCTTGCGTCTGATTCGGGGTGGCGAACGGGCTTGCCCGCGTGACCGGCGGCATGGGGGGCACTCGGAGGCGGACCGTCCGGCACCACCGGTACGCGCCCGGGCAGCAACGCTTCGTAGATGCGAGGATGGCGGGCACTCGGAGGCCGACTGCCCGGCGTCACCCGTGCCTGTCTCGGCGGCGACGCCTCGGGCATGCCAGCATGGCGGGTCATCGAAGGTGGACTGCCCGGCGCCACCGGTGCGGGCCTCGGCAGCGACGCGTCGTAGATGCCTGGTGGGCGGGCACCCGGAGGCGGACTGCCCGGCGTCACCGGTACGGGCCCCAGCAGCGACGCGCCCGGGATGCCAGCATGGCGGATACCCGGAGGCGGACTGCCCGGCGCCACGGGTACAGGCGCCGGCAACGGCGCGCCGGGGATGCCAGCATGGTGGGCACCCGAAGTCCGACTGCCCGGCACCACCGGTACGGGCCCCGGAAGCGACGCGTCGTAGATGCCGTCGCGATCGAGCCACAACGCGACCTGAATCACTCCGCTGCCGTCGACGGGCATGCGCAGAGGCGCGTATTGAGCCGGGCGCCGCGCGTAGTCCGCGTCGGCGACGAGCCAGATCTTGCCGCTCGGCGAAACATCGATCCAGAACTGCAGCACCTGGTTCGGCGCGATGACATGGCGCGACACGCTGAGCACGGTGCCGTCCTGGTCCCGGCCGGCACAAGACGCATCGCCGCTCGCCATCGGCACCCAGTCGATCGCATTCACGATGTAGACGCATGACTGAACCGGCCTCGGCTCACCGCTCGTGGTCACGTTCAGCCGGCTCCCGCCGATCAGCGTGACGAGCAGCTGACGCTGACTCGAACTCTGACGCGGCTCGGCAGGCTTCGGCGCGAATAGCGAGCAACCGGACAGCATGCCCAGCACGAGCGCGACGATGAGCGACCGGAGGCCTGTCATCAACTGAGCGTCATCGTGATGGTCTGGGACGGCACGATCGACTGCCCCGCCGTGTTCTGATTGTTCGGCAGGTTCGTATCGGTCAGTCGGGTCTGCGGTGCGCCCTGGATCATCACCTTGCCGGATCCGGTCACGTGCCGCGACAGCGCCGACACCGTGCCCGACGCAACGCCCCCCATCGATCCGCCCTCGTCGCAGTGCGTGATCGGGATGATCGTGTTCATGTTGTGGACCGGCCCGCCCGAATAAATGATGTTCGGCACGTTCGGCACGGCCTCCGGCTTGTTTGCGATATTCGGATAGCAAACCGGAATCGCGAGTGGCGGCGTCTTGCAGACGTCCGCGCCGGCAAGCGCCATGCCGCCGGCGGAACAGTTGGCAAACATGAGAACCTCCGTGTGAGAACCGGGATCAACCCATGTGAATCTGGCCGGCGTCGACTTTCAACAACGACGCCGATGTCACGACCGCGCTATTCGCGTGCAATCCCATATGACGTTCGGTATGGACGAACGTATTGCCCGCATGCGTCGCGTCGGTGCCGCTCACGCACGCGTGCCGCTCGCCGGCGGCCTGCGTGACCACCTCCGCCCGGCTGGCGAATCGTGCGGCCTCGAGCGTGAGCCGGTCGCGCGCCTGCATGCGCACGTCATGAGCTTGCAGCCGCACGCTGGCCTCGCCGAAATCGAGCACGAGATCGCAGCCGCCTTCGCGGCGTTCGAGGATCGCCAGAATCCAGTTGCCTGCCGGCGTGTGGTACAGCTGCACCAGATCGCCGCACCGCGGCTTCACGACGCAACTGATCGCGGTACGGGCGGACAGACGGCCGCCGGGCGCGAGCGCGACCCACCATGCACCGTCCGCCGCCGTTTCGCCGATTCGGCCGATCGTGACGTATCCGACCGGATGAACAACCGCCGGCCGCCGGAGCAGCGTAGCCAGCGGCCCCGACAACCGATCGTCGCCGACAACGGACCTGGCCTCGTCCCCGCTGGCCGATTCCAGAATGGTCATCATCACTCTCCTCTTGCCCCAGGTTGGACACGTCGTTGCCATGCATCGTCATCGTCGGCAAACGCGTGCTCGAAAATCGCTTGTCGTGTATCCGCGGCGAGCCATGCGCGCCTCGGCTGTCCGGTCAACAGGCCAGCCCGGCAATCGCAACCATTCAGATCGACCGTCTCGAGTTCGGCGCCCCGCGCGTCCAGTCTCTCGAGGCGAGCGCCCGTCAGCTTCACGCGAAGGAGCCGCGCATGGCGGAATGCGACGCGTGGCGCATGCAATCGCTGAAGATCGCAGTCCGCCAGCACCGCGTGATCGAAAATCGCCTGCGTCAGATCGGTTCCCGATACCGACAGGCCGCGGACCTTCGCATGATCGAAGCTCGCAAACGGTAGGCGGCTCTCGTCGATCCGGCCTTCCGTCCACGTGCAATGCGACCAGGCGGCCTGGCGCAGATCACACTCGCGAACGATCATTCCTTCGATCTGCGAATCAATCCACCTCACGTTGATTCCTCGACAATGCTCGATCGCATGCCGATTGCAGCGACTCTTTCCGACAATGAAATTCACCAGCTCCGCCGAGCGGATGCCGAGGTCCGCGGATGCCACGTCGATCCACGACGTATCCGACCAATGCCCGCCATTCAGCGTGACGTTCGCGAGATGGCTTGCGACGAACGACACGTGCGCCGTCCGCACGCGTTCGAAATGCCAGTCCACGCCATCCGTCTTCGAGAAAATCGAGTCCCGGACCTGTCCGCCCCGCCATTCGGCGCCCCGGATCTCGCCGCCGGTCAACGACAGCCCCCGTAGCCGGCAGTCGTCCCATGTCGTTTCGATGACGCGGCAGTTCTCGTGATGGATGCGGATCGCCTCGCAACGCTCGAAACGATTGCCGTCGAATCGGCAATCGACGAAGTTCACGTTCGACATCCGGCAGTCGGACCACGTCAAATGATCGAAATGACAGCCTTCGTAGATCACGTCGGCCAGATCGAGTCCACGATGAGACGACGTGTAGTGCCGCTTCCTGATGACCAGCGGGAGCGCCGGCGCTGCCGTCGACGGATTTGGGGCGTTCATCCCTGCCTCCTCGGCACATCGAGCCTGCCCGCGTTCAGGTTGTGGCGCCACGCGCCCGCACCGGGAAGGTGTGCCCAACCCATCCGCGCGCGGATCAGGTTGCAGTCGCGCACCCGGGTTTCGTGCATGTCCGCGCCGTACAGCATCGCTTCCTTCAACGAGCAACGGTCGAACGAGGCGCCAAGCAGGCGGGCATGCGTCAGATTTGCCCCTTCGAGCACGGTGTGCGACCAGATGGAGCGTTCCGCTTTCAGGTGCTGGGCATTGAGTCGAACGAACGAGCAGTGCTCGACCCGCAGCGCGTCCGCATGCAGATCCTGAAAGCTCGATGACTGAAACACGCAGTCGCTGACGCGCGCGCGGTCGATCGACGTGCGGTGCGACAATACCGCGAACGAGAGCGTGCACTGCTGCCATGTGCTGGCCGTCAGATCGCTCAGCAGCACACTCGGCTTCGCCAGCTTGCATTGCGCAAGCGCCAGGCCGGCGAATTCGCATTCGACGATCGCGAGACTGTCGGCCTGCACGCGAACCCAGGCCCAGCGACGGGCGTCGACCCGGTTCCACGACACGCTCGTCCATGCCACGTCGCGCACCGTTCCCCCCTCGCCGCCGCCGCCCTGGACCGTCACCAGGGACCAGGCGCCGCCTGTCGCCGACAGCGCGTCGAGCCCGCATTCGTCGATACTGACGCGCTCCAGCTCGACGTTGTTCCATGCGCCGCGCCGCAGCAGGCTGCGGACCAGCGCGCCACCGTGCCAGATCACGCCGTCAAACACCGCATCGACGAATGAACAGTCGACCATGTGCACCTGGATCAAACGGCTGTTCCGCCAGATGCTCCGATCGAATCGGCAGCGCTCGAAACGCAGCGCCTGCATGCGCCAGCCGTCGAAACTCAATCCGGACAGATCCGCGTCGCGGATCGTCTCATCCTTCAGTTCCGAATGGCCGGCTCCGCCGAAATAGGCTCGCCAATCGCGGCCGCGGTCGCGGTCGCGGGACGGCGCGACTGGCCATGCCGCATCGCCGGCCGCGTCCCGGAGACCGTGCGACGCCTGCTGGCCGGCTCGCGCCTCCATCAGAGACTGCCGGTGGCGCTCGAGCCGTTCGACGATCTCCGTGCGCGGTCGCGACGGCGGCGAGAAGCGCGGATGGTCATCGGCGTCGAGAATCAACTCCCAGGCCCAGCCCTTTTCGGTCGACGGCATCAGCACGTGATCCGCCAGTTGCGTCGGGTCGGTGGAGGACACGTCAGCGCGCTGCGCGGCAAACGCCATCATGGCGCCGGTGTCGATCCGCTCGCCCGCGTCTTTCAGCGACGCCACCAGCATCTCCGGCGCATCGTCCAGCACATAATCGATCGTGACCGCCCCATTCCACCACAGCACGCCGACATCGCTGTCGGGCAGAAGCCAGACGGTCTGCTGACGTAACGCCACCTGCTCGGCGTCAGGGTGACCGGTACGCGTCACCAGCGCAACCGCGGCGAGACGCGGCAGCGTACCGGCATAGCCTTCTCCGCGCGCGCCGAAGCCGTTCAACTGAAAGGGAGCGCCGGCTGCCCACACGTCGCCACGCGACCACTGATCGGGCGCGGCCTGCTGAAAGAACCTCGGGTCGACGCTTTCCGGCCAGCCCATGTGAGTACCGTCACGCGCCATCGCTTCCGCGGAGCCTGGGCGATGCGGCATCCACTGGCGGCGCTCGGGCCAGTCGGTCCCGAGCACGCCCATTGCGGCCAGCGGCTCCGGGCGAACGCCAAACGTGGAGACGCGCTGCAACGGTGCCGTGCCGGACGCGATCCCGAACGGGTTTTCGCCCGCATGGCCCGCGGCCGCCTCCGTCGGATCGATTGCAACCGTCGCGAATCCCCCCGGTGCATCGCGCCCGTCGGCACGCGCCTGACACGAGACGGTCTTGCGCACGCCATCCAGTTCCGCCAACGCCGCCCAATCGACCGTGCGGCCGACTTCATCGGCCGGCACGCGGCATACCGAATGTCCGGCGAGCATCCATTCCGCGCGCCATTTCGGCATCGCCGCCTCCACGAGCGGCATCGACGGAGCCGCGGCCTTGACGGCCTCCCAAACGGCTGCCTCGTGGACCAGTATCGCCGGCTCGCTGAGCCGAAAGCCCACGCCGATACTGATTGCCAGCATCGGCCGGGAACCGATCTGCGTGCGCGTCGTCGCGATGAGCGCGGCCTGTGGTTTGATGTGGCGCAGCGGCATCAGCTTTTCACCTGCATGCCGACTTTTTTCAGGTCGATGCCGGTGTCGGCATAGCTCGCGCCGGTATACGCAAAGCTGAACCCGGTCGTCGACACGCTGCTGCCGGTCGCCGAAACACTCGACCCCACCGCGTTCGTCGAACTGCCGATCGCTACTGCGCTCGATCCCACCGCGCTCGTCAGGCTTCCGATCGTCGAGGTCGACACGCCCGCGATGATCGTCGACGTGCCGGTCGTCCAGACCGATGAGCCCATGATGACGTTCGACGTGCCCGTCACCACCGTGCTGTTGCCCGTCACGGCGTTCGACGTGCCGGTATAGGCCTCCGACACGCCGATCGTGCTCCGTGATTGCCCCGTGAACGACATGCTGACGTCCGTCATCGACGCCGCGATGCCCGTCATGCTGGTGGCGACGCCGGTTACCGCCGTGCTCGTTCCGACCACGCTGGTCGCCATGCCGGTAAACTTCGTGGCGGTGCCGATCGCTTCGGCATAGACGCCAATGTACGCCGAGTACACGCCGTTGAAGGACGTGTTCACGCCGGTAAACGTCGTATCGACACCCTTGAAGCCGAATCCGACGCCGGTGAAGGACGTACTGAGTCCCGTAAACGCCGTGGAAACGCCCGTGAAACTGGCCGACAGACCGGTGTACGAAATCGAAATGCCGGTGTAACTGACCGTCATGCCGGTGACCGACGTGGCCGTTCCCTTGACGGACGTATTCATGTCCTGGCCGACGGCTTTGGAGCTGTTGCGCTCGCACGTCTCCTGCATGTCGCGTTCGGAATGGAGCATCAGGCGCTCCGCGCCGCGCTGATCGTCGAACGTGAGCTGGCTCGCGTTCTGGTTCTGCCCAGCGGACTTCACCGAGCGTGATACCAGCCCCGTATAGCGAACGTCCTTCGGCAAATCGTACGGCGTCGGATTCTCGCCGTTGTAGACGATGCCCGTCACGAGCGGCCGGTCGAGATCGCCGTCCACATAGGTCACCAGCACTTCCTGGCCGACGCGCGGCATCGCGAGCACGCCCCACCCTTTCCCGGCCCAGGCTTGCGACACCCGGATCCAGCACGACGCGTCGGCTTCCGACGTCTTGTAGCGATCCCAGTGGAAATGCACGCGAATCCGCCCCAGCTTGTCGGTATGCACCTCCGACATCTGCGGCCCGACCACAGTCGCGCTCTGGATACCCGGCACTTCCGGCCGTCGAGTCACGAGCAGCGGCCGATAGGGCTGGTCGTCCTCGAGCGCGCGGAATTTCACCGCGACATTGCGGCCCTGCGAGGTGCTGTCCGGACCGTCCTGGATAAACGACAGCTCGCTGCCGATCACGTAGTAGCGGCGATTGCGCGTCGGCGCCGGATAGCCGGCGAGCGTAAATGCCCGCCCGGTCGCCAGGCCGCGAACATTCGCGTGGCCGTTCAGCACGCGCGCATCGGCTTGAAACGCCTCCAGTCTCAAGCGCGCGAGCCGCTCGCCGCCCTGCGGATCCTGGTAGCCCGTTCCGTAGTCGTAGTACTCGAGCGCCACCCCCGACAACGCGGGCGCCGACGTTGCCCGCGCGTCGCTGTCGAGCCGGTTCGATGGCGCCAGGTAATTGAAGTCGCGCAATGCGACGTTGTTCGATCGTACCCGCCGCGTGCGCTGCAGTCGCTGCACGCCCTCCCGGCCCTGAATCGCCCGGGACTCCTCGCCGTCCGGAAGATACTGCAACTGGCCGGACGAGAAGGACAGATCCTCGAAGCGCGGATGATCCGACAGCACGACCACGTGTCGATCCGCCTCGTGTTCGACCCAGAAATAGATGCCCTCGTCCTCGAGCAGGCGCTTGACGAAGTTCAGGTCGGTTTCCTGAAACTGCACGCAATATTCACGCGGCTCATACGCGCCTTCGAGGTCGCGGCGGTAATCGAAACGCTGATGCCCGCGGAAAACCTGTTCGACGATCTCCGGCACCGACAGATTCTGGAAGATCCGGCTGTTGCGGTTTTCCTGGAGAAACGACAGCCAGCTTCCCAGTTCGAGCGTATAGGTGTACTGGCCGCTCAGTTGTCCGGTGTCGTAACCGCCGAACACGAACGCATTGAAGGTTCGCATCGCGCCGTCGCCCAGATCGATGTCGGCCGACAGCGACGTGCCCAGCAGCATGTCGAGATCCAGCTCCGGATCGCGGCTCAGCAAGTCGAGACGGTAGGCCGGCTCCTGCGAGAAATTCTCCCGAACGGACAGCGAAAGTGCGACGACGCTCGAGTCCAGCGCATCACCGCGCAATTCGATCAGACGCATGCCGATTCTCCTTCCGAGCCGGCATGCGCCGGCGAGACCGCGCTGTCATCCGCCGCGTCATCGGCGGCAATCGTCATGCCGATGTGGGTTGAGCCGGCATCCCCATCATCGAACGACAGCGACAACGTGTCGCCGACGGACAGCCGGACCGTCCGCAACGGTCGATCTTCAGCGCGCGCGGCAAGCAAGCCCCGCGCGATCGCGGGCATCACGTGCTGGCGCAGCAAATCGCGCACCGCTCGACCGTTTGCCGGATGCCGTGAAATCGCCTGCGCAATCCAGTTCGCCACGCCGTCATCGACGCGCCATGCGAAGCCATTCTGCGCGAGCCGCTGGCCGATCTCGTCGAGTGCCTGATGCGCAATGCCCGTCAGCGCGCCGACATCGAGCGGCCGGAACGCGACGATCTGGATCCGGGCAAGCAGCGCCGCCGAGAAGCGCCCTTGCAGTCGCCCACGCACCAGCGCCTCGAGCCTGGCCTGGGACACATGCGGATCCGCGTGGCACGCCGCTTCGATATCCGCGTCCCCGAGATTGGTCGTCAACAGAATCAGGCTGTTGCGAAAATTGATGCGCCGCCCTTCGCCGTCCTCCATCCAGCCCTGGTCGAACACCTGGTAGAAGACTTCATGAATATCCGGGTGCGCGCGGTCGAACTCGTCAAGCAACAGCACGCTGTACGGCCGCTTCCTGATCGCTTCGGTCAATCGGCCGCCTTTACCGTAACCCGCGTAGCCGGGCGGCGCCCCTTTCAGCGTCGACACGGTATGCGCCTCCTGGAACTCGTTCATGTTGAATTGCACGAGACTGCGCGCGCCGCCGAACAGCAATTCGGCAAGCTTCGCGGCCGCCTGACTCTTGCCGGTGCCCGTGGGACCCGCAAGCAACATGACGCCGATCGGACGCTGCGGATCCCCGAGCCCGGAATGTGATACCTGCAGCGCCTGCGCGATCGAGCGCAGCCCTCCCGCTTGGCCGTGGATGTTCGCGTTGAGCGACGCCTCGAGCGCCGCGATTCTCTGCGCGTCGTCCTGCGCGAGCTGTACGACCGGCACACCAGTCCATTCCGCAAGCACTTCGGCAATGACGCGTTCGTCCACCCAGGGCCGCACCCACCGGTCGGCACCGGCGCGCATCGCCAGCGCCGCGCCATCGGCGGACTCCGCCAGCGCGGCGCCAGTTGCGCGCTCCCGTTTCGGCTCACTGGTCTCCGCGTTCAAGCGCTCGAGCCAGGCGCGCACTTCCTCGCGCTGCGCGTCGACCTCCCTTTCGAGCGAGCGCGCCTGCATCGTCAACTGATCGCGGCGAGCCGCGAGTTCGGCCTCGTCTCCCGGCGTATCGACGCCCATCCTCCGGTCGCTGGCGCGCCAGCCGAGCGTCTGCCCGATCGAGCGAGTCTGCTCGATGAGCCGCTCCAGCTCGGGCGGCACGCCGCTCTGGCTCATCGCGACGCGCGCGCACGCCGTGTCCAGCAGGCTGATCGCCTTGTCGGGCAACTGACGGGCCGGCAGGTAGCGGCGCGACAGCGTCACCGCGCCATGCAGCGCGGCATCCACGATGAACACCTGGTGATGCCGCGCGAATCGCGGCGCAATGGTGCGAAGCATGTCGACGGCGGTGACGTCGTCCGGCTCCTCGATGGACACGGCCTGAAAGCGCCGGACCAGCGCCGCGTCCGGCTCGATATGCTGCTTGTATTCCGCCCAGGTCGTCGCGGCAACCATCCGCAACTGGCCGCGCGCGAGCATCGGTTTGATCAGGTTCGCCGCATCGCCGGTCCCGGCCGAACCGCCCGCCCCGATCAGCGTATGCGTCTCGTCGCAGAACAGGATCACGGGCCCCGGCATCGCGAGCACCGCATCCATCAACGCCTTCAGCCGCTGCTCGAACTCGCCTCGAACCCCGGCGCCCGCCTGCAATCGAGCCAGATCCAGCGCCCAGACCTGCGCGTCCACCATGCCGGGTGGGACGGCCCCGGCGTGAATCTTCTGCGCGAGCGCCTCGACGACGGCCGTCTTGCCGACCCCCGCTTCGCCGAGCAGAATCGGATTGTTCTGACGCCGCCGCGACAGGATATCGATCACGGTGCGCAATTCGCCGTCACGGCCGACCACCGGATCCAGTTCGCCATGGGCCGCCTGATCCGTCACGCACGTCGCCCATTTCGACAGCACCTCCCGGGGCGTGTCGCCCGTCGCCGCTGCGCCCGCGATTGCACTGTCGCGCGGCTCCGGGCACTCGTCGGCCTCTGGCCAGCCGGCCGCGAGCGTGTCGTATCGCTCGACGATCTCATCCAGTGACGCGGCCGTGATGCCGTTCCGCACGCGTTGCTGTAACCAGCGGCGCGTCGATTCGTCGTCGAGCCAGGAGAGCAGCAGGTGTCCGGAACGCACCGTGGCCGCCGGCGCGGCGGTGCGGCTCCAGATCACCGCCGGGCCGACGCTGTGTTCGAGCGCACGGGAGATGTCGCGCAACGACTCGCCACCGACATCGAACGTGTCGAGCGCCTTTTCCAACTGGTGCTTCACGTCGCCGAGGTCATGCCCCCACGCCGTGAGCAGCCGCGCAAAATCGCTCTGCTCGCGCTGAAGCAGGCACATCGCCCAATGGTCCAGGTCGATGAACATGTGCCGCCGCGCGCGCCCGAGCACGGTCGCATCGACGAGCGCCGCATAGGCCGTGCGGCCCAGACAGTTGAATATGCGTTCACGATTCACGCGTCACCCCGGAAAGATTCATGGACAGTCAGCGTACGAAGCGCATGATTCGGCCTCGACCACGCGTCGACGCCGATCCGCATGCGGCCGATCCTCCCCGCCAGTTCGGGACACGTGCGCACCTGAACCTTGATGACGGGATCGACCGCTCCATCGACGAAATCGGATGCGACCGCGCATACCGCCATCACGGCCGGCGCGCGGCGCTGCCAACGATGGAACTCGCCGGCCGCCAGCGGGCCGATCACGATCTCCATCGAATACTGGACGTCCCAGATCCGTGCCCCGAGCCGCCACGTGCCGACGCGCCTCCGGGCACCCGTGGCGTGCATCACGGAAACCCAGCGGCCGTGGCGCGGCACGACCTTCAGCGGAACATGGAAATAAGCGCCGAGCACTCGCTGCAAATCCACCAGCGAGCGGCGCCGCGCGCAATAGGCGCCCGGAAACGCGTGCCGGCAAGCCATCGCATCGCGTGCGACCGCCGCGTCCTGTCGTGCGTTCGCGAATGACGTGACCCGCTCGACGAACGCATTGCGTCCACGCTCGCAGCCGAGCACCGGATGCATCGACGACCACGCGAGATAGTGCATCCACGCCAGATCGCCACAGACCAGATTGACGAAGCGCTCGAAAGCCGGATTGCGCTCGACGTTTCGCTCGTGCATCGCATGTTCGGTCACGGACAGCGGCATCGGCCCGTATGGCGCGAACAAACCGAAATGTCGCTGGATCACGCTGACCCGGGGGCCGTCGCGGTGGTCGATACCGCGTCGCTGCCGGACGTCGATGCGTGAAATTTCGGTGCTCGCGAAGCCCATGTCGGCCGATTGCTCGATTCGCAGCCAGCCCGGACTGCGTCGCACGAATCGAGATGAGCCGTTACGTTCACGCTCCAGCATCTCGATCCGGCGCATCAGTTCGAAAAACGTCCGGCGTGGCGACAGGACCTGCAGGATCCGTTCGAATTTCACTGCAACCTCCCATCACTGCCGGCCACATTCGTATGCGTACTGATTGCTTCGCCGTCGAGTCGCACGATGGCCTCGATGCCGTCGTTCAGCGAGGCCGCTTCCGAGAGTGCCTGCGCAAGCACGCGCCCGAACAACCACCCGCCGCGGTCCGCATGCGCGGATTCCGCGATGTCGATGTCGATCCGCGTTGCCCGCACCAGTGCAATGGGCGTGGCCCGCCCCGTCGCGACAAATTGGGCGCCAAGCACGACCGAGCGCAAACTGTCCACGCGTTGCCGGTCGAGCGCATCTTCGCGGCTGGCGGCGAGATACATCTGCTCGACGACGCGGGCGGTGATGTCCTGCCGTCGCGCGTTGCGCAGCGCGAGCGGATTCTGTCCAAGATACGACGCGGCATTCCAGCATTCGTCCATGGCCGGCATGCCCCGTGGCGCGCTGGCCGGCCACAGGCATTCGACGCGCTGCACGGCGACCGGATCCAGCAGGCTCAGCTCGGCGTCGAGCAGCGCGGAGGTGCGCCAATCCCGGTCGGCAACCAGCGCCTTGCCGGTAATGGAAGCGATATCGTCCAGTTCAACCAGGCCGGCCGGCGCAGATACGCTAATCAGATCGTGGCTGGACAATGGATCGCGGGGATCGCGGGGATCGCCGTGGTCGCGCCGGGAGCCGTCGGCGAGCGGCGCGCTGTCCCGGCGCAGTCCGTATCGAATCGCGTTGTCGTCCGCGTCGTACCCGGCCGTCTCGAGCACCGCACGCGCCGGGTGCGCGTTGCCGTTGCGCTCGCACACGTGTACTTCGGTCACCCCCCACAGGTGGTAGGCAGCCGGCGCGATCCGGTCGACCGGGATCCACTGCTCGGTGAGATTCGGATCATAAGGAACCGGATCGAAGCGCTTCGGATACAGATTGATTGCGGGTGTCGCGAACAATCGGAACTGATTGGCGGAAACCTCTCCGACGAGCCCCTTCGGGAGCTGCTGTATTCCGACGACGAGTTCGAACGAGCGCGCCGACGGGGCGGCCCTGGCGATCGACTCCAGAACGTCGACATGGACACCCAGCAATCGCGCGGGTTGGGCGAAGTACTCGCGAAGCACGCGCAGGCCGGGCAAGCCGCCGACGTCCGACGGCAACAACGCTTCGTCATCGGCGATGCCGGACAACCGGACATCCGCCGCCGACAGCGGCAGTACCTCATCGCCGAAATCGGTCGACACGACGGCGCACCACGTACTGCCGGAAGCAAGCAGCGCCTGATGCAACGCATAGGCGCGCGGCAGGTCGCCCGCGAGGCTCAGATGCAGGGGCGCCAGGCGAACGTCGTTCCGACGCAACTCACCTGCGGTCGCCAGTCCTTCGAGCTCAAAGGCGAATCGCACGACCGCCTGCGACGACGCAAGCCGCTGCGCGAGCGGTGACGGCAGGCCGTTCAGGCTCCGGCCGCACTCGACCTTCTCGAGCCGCAACGGCAGCAACGTAACGTCTCGCGCGGTGGCAAACATCACCGGCAACTTGCGTCCCGGCAATCGGGCCGCGATGAGCGAGCCGCGCGGCAGCGTCTTGTGCTGAAACGCCTCCGGCGAGGCCAGATCCGTGTGAAACGCAAAAGTCGACATGGCGGGCGTCGTCGCCATGAAGAGCGGGCAGACACGTCCGAGCGCTTGCCGTGCGAATTCCGCACATTCGCGATCGAGACGCGCCTGCACGCGTGCCGACAGATAGGCGACGCCTTCGAGCAAGCGCTCGACGAACGGATCGGTCACGGCATCCGGATGCAGGCCGAGCGCCGCGGCGACCTGCGGGTGCTCGCGTGAAAATCGGGCACCCGCATCGCGCAACTGCCGTAGTTCGTCGTTGTAGTGATCCAGAAAGCTCATGTTCGTACGCGCCCCCGTCAGCCGTCGGCCGGGCTGAAAAAGCCGTTCAGGTAATCGAATGCGAGACTTACCCTGAGTTCGGCCCCGCCGTCGCGGACCGTCGTCCGGATGTCGAAATACAGCATCTGCCGCATGGGTCGGTCTCCGAGCCGGGGCTGCACGACGGTGCGACTGCCATCCACCCGCGGCTCGAATCGGCGAATGACCTCGCAGATATGGGCCGCCGTCCGCATCGGATCGACCCGGAACGCGCCGCTGACCTGCAATGGCGGCGAGCCGTAGTTCAATACCGAATAAGCGGCTGGACTGTCTGCGGGCGCGTCGATACGTGCGCCGCGCAACGCGCAGTTCATCAGGTCCGCCACATGGCGGCAGACGACCTCGCCAAACGAATCGTTCCGACATCCTGTCGACAGCTTGCTGTAGAGCGGATGCGAGTTCATACGCCATCTCCTCGCGCGTGATGCAAGGCCGCAACGCGAACCATGGGCGGCCAGAAGAAGGCCGCCCCCCATGCCTGTTAAATCGGCGCGTTCATCTTGAGGTCGTAGCCGGCCTTGATCACCGCCCCCATCGTGCCGTCATTGCGCTGCTCGCGATACTCGAACTCGATCTGCGCGAAGTTGATCTTGATCTCGTCGGTCGGCAGCACGTTGTCGACCTCGCCGCTGCCATTCCCCAACTGCGAGAACGGCATGTTGCCGAGCGTTCGGAACGACGACACGAGACCGCTTGCAAACGTGATCGTCAGGAATTCCTGCTGGCCTTTCCCGGACTTTCGGCAAATCAGCTTCGCGTTGGCGATGTGATCGCCCGTCGCGCACATCAGGAACAGCTTGGGAGACGCCTTGTTGGACACCATGCGAAACTCGAAGTCCTTCATCTCGACCTTGCCTGCGCCACCCCCACTGCCGAACCCCCAGCGGCCGGAGTTCTCTTCCGCCCACTGCCAGCTCTGAATCTGAATCAAGCCCGGATATTGCTGATCGGTCGACTCGCCTTCAACACCATCGATCTGGAGAAAATAATCAACCAATGCATTCGACATTATCTGCACTCCTACTCTTATAGAGACTGGCCGTGACGGCCGCACTCGAGGTACGGCACCTTTCTATTTCAGCGCCCTCCGATCGGAACGAAAACGGCGATCATTGCCGGTTAGCTGCCCGACTCCTGCTTGATGGATGGAAGCTTCGAAACCAGCCTGAGAGACACGGTCAACCCCTCCAGCTGAAAATGGGGGCGCAGAAAGAACTGCGCGCGGTAGTACCCCGGATCCTCCGGGATGGCATCGACGACAACCTCGGCGGCGGACAGCGGGCGCTGCGCCTTGGTGATTTCGCTGGAAATCGACGGGTCGCCATCCACGTAATTCATCAGCCAGTCGTTCAACCAGCGTTGCGTGTCCTCGCGGGACTTGAACGAACCGATCTTGTCGCGGACGATGCACTTCAGATAGTGAGCGAACCGGCACGTCGCGAAAATGTACGGCAGCCGGGACGAAAGGTTCGCGTTCGCTGTCGCGTCGTCGTCCTCGTACACGGCCGGACGGTGTACCGTCCTGGCGCCGATGAACGCCGCCGTATCCGAATTTTTCCGATAGACGAGCGGCATGAGGCCCGACTCGGACAATTCGTGTTCCCGCCGGTCCGAAATCGCAATTTCCGTCGGGCAATGCAGTTCGATCTCGTTGCCCAGTGACGGCAGCACGAATTTCGACAACACCTCGACCGCCCCGCCCGACTCGATCCCGCGAATTTTCGTGCACCAGCCATAGGTTTTGAATGCGCGCGTGATGTTCGCTCCCATCGCATACGCGGAATTTGCCCAGCAAAAATCTTCCGCGCGATTCGGATCGACCTTCTCGTCGAATCCGAATTCCTCGACCGCCTGCGTTTTCGGACCGTACGGAACGCGCGCGAGGAAGCGCGGCAACGTCAGCGCCAGGTAACGGGAATCGTTGCTCTCGCGCAGCCGCCGCCAGAACGCATACTCGGTCGACGTGAATATCTTGGCAACGTCGCGCGGGTTGGACAGCTCGCTCCAATTGTCCATCTGCAGCAATCCCGGCGCGGCCGCGGAGATGAACGGCGCGTGCGCGGCCGCGGCAATCTTCGACATCTCGGTCAGGATCGACACGTCCTGCATGCCGTGATCGAACTGGTAGTCGCCAATCAGGCAACCGAACGGTTCGCCGCCGAATTGGCCATACTCCTGCTCATAAATCATCTTGAAGATCGGACTTTGATCCCAGACCACGCCCCTGAAACGCCGGAGCGTCTTGCCAAGCTCGCCCTTCGAAATATTCAGGTAGCGAATCTTCAGGTTCTCGCCCGTGTCCGTGTTCGACACCAGATAATGCAGGCCGCGCCACGCCCCTTCGAGCGCCTGGAAACGCTTGTTGTGCAATACCTCGGTGAGCTGACCGGAAATCTTCCTGTCGAGCTCCGCGATCAACTGCTCGATCGTCTGCGCGACATCCTCGCGCACGACGATCTGGCTTCTGCGCGCGTAGGTCAGCAACGTTTCGACCGCGCTCTGCACGGCTTCGGCAGCCTCGTTCGTCCGCGGACGAAACGATCGGCGCAGAATATCCTTCAAGTCGTCGTCGACCCGCTCCTCGAGCACAACGCCGGCCGGCGCGAATTCGGACTGGTTCAGCGTGCTCATTTGATCTCCTGATTGGAAGTCGGGTGGTCGTCGGCCGACCACTTCGGATTCTTCAGCAGCTCGTGAATCAGATCCTCCGCCGCCACTTTCCCGTCCATGTAGGTCAGCAGCTCCTTGAGACGATTTCGCGCATCGAGCAGCGCCGAGAGTTCGGGAATCCGCCTGACGACTTCCGCCGGCTCAAACGAATCCATGGATTCGAACGTCAGATCGATCGGGATCAGCGTGCCATCGTCGGTGAGGACGTTTTTCACGTGGTAACTGAGAGCCGGCGCGATCTGCGCCATGCGCTCGTCGAAATTCTCCACGTCGATCCCCACGAAACGACGATCTTCAACCGCGCCGAGCGACTCGACGTTGTCGCCGGACAAGTCCGCCATCACGCCGGCGACGAACGGCAGTTCGACTTTTTTCTGCGAACCGTAGATCTCGACGTCGTATTCAATCTGCACACGCGGCGCACGACTTTCTCCGATGAATTTCTGCCCATCCTTTTGACGTACCACGACGTTCCCTCCTCGACAGGACAATTGATTTATCTGGCCACGGCTCCCGGTCGGCTCAGTTGCGCCGCCAGCGCGGCGCCATCGGCGTAGAGTTCAGCCATCATCTCTTCGAACCCCGCGCCCAGCATTCGCCGGATTCGCGACAGAAAGATCGGCGCCGGATGACTCGGCTCATGAATGCGAAAGTACTCGGCGATGCATTCCAGCGCGGCGTCCACGTCCTCTCGCGTCGTCAGCTCGGAACGGGCGCGCAATGGCTTTGCCTGCTCAGTCGCCGCGATCGCCCGCTCCGTCTCGCGTGCCGCCAGGCGATCGGCCGGCCGATCGGTCGGATTCAGGTGAGCGAGCGCCGCATCGAGTAGACCGAGTACACGCGACAGATCGAATGGCCTTTCCACGGCAGTCGTCAATTCCGCAATTCTCAAAACCGACTCCCTGATTTCCGGCAAAACGATATTTGCTGTCGCGTTGAATTCACTTTCGCCCGGAATTTTTTCCGCGACCTCGCCTCGAGCCAGTTCATCAAGCGTAATACCGCGCTCTTCGAAACGAGCCTGCCTGCACTGATGCAAAAAAGATGCGCTCGATATCCAGCCAAGATGGAGCACATGCATTTCGCGCGGGGATTCACCCGGCAGTGCGCGCGGCTGAATCTCGTCGATGGGCAAGCTCATGATGCCGGCCAGGCATCCGATGCCGTCCGCCAGGCCCGCGACGCCTCGCCTGGCGATACAGGCCCGGAGATACCAGATCGCGACGCGAATGTCGTTGGCCTTCCTCAGCAGCTCGACACACGCTTTTTCGACATTCCCCCATTGAAACGCCGGC
This sequence comes from Burkholderia guangdongensis, assembly GCF_013403875.1. GTDB lineage: Bacteria > Pseudomonadota > Gammaproteobacteria > Burkholderiales > Burkholderiaceae > Burkholderia > Burkholderia guangdongensis. The sequence goes on from NZ_JACBNX010000019.1 coordinate 72,248, forward strand.
TCGCCTTTTCGCAACGGCACATCTCCGAGCGAGTCGTGTTCGCAAATCAACGAATCCAGTCGAATGAATTCTTCATCGAAATCCAGCGCATTGAACTCCGCAAGATTTTCCTTTTCATTCAAATCGAGCTCGGCCACCTGGCACTCCCCTTAGCTGCAACGCATTTACGTCTGCTTGCGTCTAAAAAATACAAAGGTGAAATTGATTGTGGTCGCCAGTCTGGTTTTATGCAATTCGGTAAAACTAATTAAGTTGATTTTTCTCAACATTTATTTTTTCGCATGAAAAACGCGGAATTCGATTGGAAAAGTTATTCAAATTGTTAAATTCTGACTCGGGGAAACAAAAACGGCGCGCCATAGACGCAGTAGACCCCGCGCCGGAACATCGAAACGGCCTACGTCCGGATGAACCGGGGGGCCGCTAGGGGGCCGACCCAATCGGCCATTGCGCGCATGGAAGTGCTAGGATGGAATGACACCGACACCGGAGGCAGCGCATGTCGCCGATCCTTACTCCCGAAGCCATCGAAGCGCTGAAGTGGATCGATCAGTTCGGCGAGAGCCGGCCGTTTCCGCCGGCGTTCGCGAATGTCGTCTACGCGTTGCTCAGCGACGGGCTCGTCTACCAGAGCGCGGAAGGCCGGGCCGAGCTCACCGACGACGGCAAAGCCTTCTTGTCCGACGAATACGACTGACCGTGGCGCGCCCGCGCCCGACACCCGGCGCGATTGGCCGTGCGCGGTACGCGGTTCGTCAACGGAGTGCGCGATGGAACCGAAAGGCAGCGATCTCGGCGATTACAGCGAGCCGTACCGCGGCTTCGAAATCGAGGTGAAGACCGAGCAGGTCTGGGACGGCGAGCGCGTGCACTACCGCGTGCTGCAGGGCGACGCGGTGCGGATCGACTGGCGGCTCGTGAAGGTCGACGGCCTGCTGCTGACCGAGCACCGGATCATCGAGTGGGTGCTCGACGAGGGGCGGCGCGCGGTGGATACGGAGCTGGCGGGCGGGTAGCGTTGGGCGAGACATTCGCCCGTTACGGTAGAATGGCGGGTTGTTTCCGCGTCGCATCCTGTCGAATTCCATGCCCGTTTCGTCCCGCCCCAGCCCCCGCCGCGTCAGCGTGGCCCCGATGATGGACTGGACCGACCGCCATTGCCGGTCGTTCCATCGCATGCTGTCGCACCACACGTTCCTGTACACGGAAATGGTCACGACGGGCGCGCTGTTGTTCGGCGACGTCGAGCGGCATCTCGCGTTCACGCCGGACGAAGCGCCGGTCGCGCTGCAGCTCGGCGGCAGCGAGCCCGACGATCTCGCGCGCGCCGCGAAGCTCGGCGAGCGCTGGGGCTACGACGAGATCAACCTGAACTGCGGCTGCCCGTCGGAGCGCGTGCAGCGCGGCGCGTTCGGCGCATGCCTGATGAACGAGCCGCGGCTCGTCGCCGATTGCGTGAAGGCGATGCGCGACGCGGTGTCGGTGCCGGTGACGGTCAAGCACCGGATCGGCGTCGACGCGGTCGAGGACTATGCATTCGTGCGCGACTTCGTCGGCACGGTCGCGCAGGCGGGCTGCGAAGTCTTCGTCGTGCATGCGCGCAACGCGATCCTGAAGGGGCTGTCGCCGAAGGAGAATCGCGAGATCCCGCCGCTCAAGTACGACTATGCGTATCGGCTGAAGCGCGATTTTCCGTCGCTGGAGATCGTGATCAACGGCGGCATCACGACGCTCGACGAAGTCGAGCAGCACCTTGCGCACGTCGATGGCGTGATGCTCGGCCGCGAGGCGTATCACAACCCGTATCTGCTCGCGGGCGTCGACGCGCGCTTCTACGGCGCGAGCGAGCCGGCGCCGACGCGCGAGGACGCGGAAGCCGCGCTGATCGCGTATTGCGCGGCGGAGCTCAAGCGCGGCACGTATCTCGGCGCGATCGTCCGTCATGCGCTCGGGCTCTATCGCGGCGTGCCGGGCGCGCGCGGCTGGCGACGCATCCTGTCGGACAGCAAGCAGCTCGCGCGCGGCGATCTCGCGATCTTCGACGAGGCGCGTGCGCATCTGTCCGGTCGCGACGAGATTTCCGAAAAAAAAGCTTTGCAAGATTAAACAGGCTTTGTATAATCTCGCTTCTTCGTTGCTGAGCAGCGCTCTGAAGCGAAGAGATGAAGTTAGTGGTGGCTGTAGCTCAGTTGGTAGAGTCCAGGATTGTGATTCCTGTCGTCGTGGGTTCGAGTCCCATCAGCCACCCCAAAGAATTCAAGCACTTAGTGCCGCATACTGAATGGATGCACAGTGCAAAAATTCCCAAATTGGGAATTTGAAAAAAGCCCGCCTCTGAGCGGGCTTTTTTTGCACTTGTTCGGAGACCAATCGTGACCCTCAGTGACCTTGGATCCCCTACTTGGTGGGCGACAGCGGTTGTCGGCGCGGTCGCGCTGAAGATTGTTTCCGACTACGTTCGAAAGGGGCTCGACAAGCTTGCGGCAATGGGCTTTTCCGCGTGGTCGTCGCGAACAGCGGCGTCGAGAGCCCGGTTTGCTTCCAGGGTTCGCGCACTCCGCAAAAATCACACGCTTCGCGAGTGGTGGTTCCAACAGGAAATGCGACATAGAAGCACTTCCCTCATGTACCTGGTCTATGGGGGCATAGGCATCGTGATGATCGGAATCCTTGGTATGGTGAAGAAACTTGCCGAGCTTACGATTGCACCAAAACTGATTTCTACCGGGCCCATCGATGTCCGGTACGCCATCATCGCGCTCGCCGCGTGGGCGTCAATTTGTGTTCTCGTTTCCGTTTGGACGTCTTTGAAAGCAATGTCCATTCAGCAAGAACTCGCCGCCGCGCTCTTCGATGCGGAAGATTCGGCGGAGGCAGATTCGGAACAGCCCGCAGCTACGTCATGATTCCGCCGTGCGCCGCCACTATTCACTGGGGATGGACTTTGGTCATACCTCCGAGGCCATCTCTCGCGCTACCGGGCGCCCGCTGATCGACATAATCGACTCCGAGGATGAAGCGCGGATTCGCGAACTGATCGCCGCACAGACCTGGCCGCAGGGATGCGGAGGGCGACGGGCCTACCGGCAATGGTGTGCTCGACGTGGTCTATGCCAATGGAGCCGTCCAGCCACGCCTTTTTAGGGAGGCCGACTCGCATGAGCTGAATTACCCCCTCCCCGATGGCACCGTCAAGTTACCCTGCGTCAGGCACGTCCAAGCTATTGATGGATATTTCGGCACCTTCCTGCGCGGACTCGGCCTTTCGAGAAACGATGAGGGCGATATTCATGGCGCGGACGTCGAAAATATCCTCCCGCTCACCTTGAATACCTCGCCCAAGAATGGCAAGCGCCGTACCGGATATGAAGCAGCGGCGCTCCTTCTTGTTAATCTCGGCCTTGAATTCCAAGCCGTCACGCGTGCCTTGCTTTGGATCGAACACGCGAATGCTTAGGACGGTAGTCATGCCATCTCCGTAATGGAAGTGCCGGAAGCCAACGACGATTCGATGCAGATGCTTACGCGAATCCGCCGTCGATTGCCAACTTGAGGGCAGCGCGTGACGCGGCGTGTGCCGCTTCCCTGTCCGGGTAGATCGTTTCCGAATGCTCGATTTTGACCAGCGTCCACGTACGCGCGCCAATCATGCGAGCCAGTTGAGCAACGAGTTTGAAACCGCCATCGGCTTTGCGGGCAATGGAATCCAGTTCGCGGCCTTCGTAGCGGCCGGCAAGGTGAAATCGGTGCGACATGATGGTTCCTCCTTGGTGATTTTGAGCGGCATGCAACTACCTAACATTTTTTTCAAGTTTCTAAGTTGCTCGCAGCCAAGTACCCAAATCTCTTGAGAAGCGAACCATGGCGACGAACGCACCGATCGAAGTCGAGATCGCCTATGCGGCACACGATAGCTGCCAGATTCAATGCTGGGCGCGCGGCCACCATGACGCGACGGCATTCCCGAAGGCTTGCGAGGTCGCTTTGGCTCAATGGGATGAACGCATCGTCTGTCTCGATGGGAAGTGGGTGAAGCATCAGCACTGGCGCACCGTGCGCGCCGACGCGGAGACCGCAGCTTGCGGCGTTGTCGACTACGTGCACGTCGAATCGGCACCCGGCCGTGGCGCTTACGCCGTCACGGTGCTCGACGAGTGGCTCCCGCTTTTCACACGCCGATGCAGTCAATGCTACACCACACACTACACGCCAGAGGGATTCAAGGCGATGTGGTCGAAGCTGATGGCGGTCGCGCTGAAGGAAAAGGTCATTGGGACGCGGTTCACGTTCCACGATCTGCGGGCCTACTACGTCACCCGGCACTAGGCCCAACGCGGAGCACTGCCCGATCTGCACGCCAACCCCGCGACCACGGCGCGCGTCTACGATCGGACAAAAATCGTGAAGCGGCGCGGTGTAATTGGGCTTTTTGCTTTCCGGCGGTCGCGCAGGCGCCGCTTTCGCGGCGCCCTCGCCCGTCACAGCCGCGCGATCGACACCTCCGTCGACTTCACCAGCGCGACGACCTCCGCCCCGACCTTCAATTCGAGTTCGTCGACCGAGCGCGTCGTGATCACCGACGTGACGATCCCGAACGGCGTCTCGACGTCGACTTCGGACACCACCGATCCGCGGATGATCTCCTTCACCTTCCCCTTGAACTGATTGCGCACGTTGATTGCGGTAATGCTCATTGGTTTCCGCTCCGAAAAAGATATCTGAAAACGGACGGCGCCCCGCACCGTCCGGACACGACCTGCCGAACCCGGTGTTCAAACGGCCCAGCGAATCCGCTCGAACCGCCGCTCGTCGCGCGCGGCCGCGACCGTCCGCGCCGTCTCGAACTCGGCCGACGCCTCGCGCGCGAGCACCCTCGTCAGTACGCGATCCTCGAGCGCCGCGAACGTTGCCGATGCCCGCGCGCGCGGCCGCTCGAGCGGTACGTGTTGATCGAGCGCGATACGCCCCTGCTCGATCAGCAGGATGCGATCCGCGAGCTCGACCGCCTCCTGCACGTCATGCGTGACGAGCAGCGCAGTGAACCGATGTTCGCGCCACAGGCGCTCGATCAGCGCGTGCATCTCGATCCGCGTGAGCGCATCGAGCGCGCCGAGCGGCTCGTCGAGCAACAGCAACTCGGGCCGATGCACGAGCGCCCGCGCAAGCGCGACACGCTGCCGCTGGCCGCCGGACAGCTGCGCGGGCCAGTCGTTCTCCCGCTCGAGCAGCCCGACCTCGTCGAGCACCGCGCGCGCATCATCGCGCGCGTGCCGGCCGAGCCCCAGCATCACGTTCTGCAGCACCGTCTTCCACGGCAGCAGCCGCGCGTCCTGGTACATGATCCGCGTGTCGAGCACGCCGCCCGACGCGCCGCGCGTGACGAGCGTGCCGTCGCTCGGCGCGTCGAGCCCGGCGACGACGCGCAGCAGCGTCGATTTCCCGCAACCGCTGCGGCCGACGATCGCGACGAAGCTGCCGCGCTCGATGCCGAGATGCACGTCGTCGAGCACCGTGCGCGCGCCGAAGCGCTTGCTGACGCCCGCGAGCGTCACCGCATCGTCCCGTGCGGGCGTGCCCGCCGCCGCGCTGCGCCTGAACGGCACGATCGCCGCACCGCCGTCGCGCTCGTGGATCGCCGCATCGCGCGCGGCGGCATCCGCCACGCGCGCCTGCGCGAATTCCGCGTCGAGATCCGCGCCGGAAAGCGGCCCGTAGCCGGCCGCCGAAGTCGTTACCGTCATCTGTTCGCTCCAGGTTGATACGCCGGATGCCAGCGCAGCGTCGCGCGCTCGAGCGCTTTCGCGAGCACGTCGGCGAGCTTGCCGAGCGCGGCGTACAGCAGGATGCCGACGAGCACCACGTCGGTCTGCATGAATTCGCGCGCATTCATCGTCATGTAGCCGATGCCCGACTGCGCGGAGATGGTCTCCGCGACGATCAGCATCACCCACATCAGCCCGAGCGCGAAGCGCACGCCGACGAGAATCGACGGCAGCGCGCCCGGCAGGATCACGTCGCGATACAGCGCGAAGCGGCGCAGCCCGTAGCTTTTCGCCATCTCGATCAGATTCGTGTCGACCGAGCGGATCCCGTGATACGTGTTCACGTACATCGGGAAGAACACGCCGAGCGCGACGAAGAACAGCTTCGCGCGCTCGTCGATGCCGAACCACAGGATCACGAGCGGAATCATCGCGAGCGCGGGGATGTTGCGGATCATCTGGATCGTCGAATCGAGCGCGGTCTCGGCGGCCTTCGACAGCCCGGTCGCGAGACCGAGCGCGAGGCCGAAGCCGCCGCCGATCGCGAAGCCCGACAGTGCGCGCCACGTGCTGATTTTCACGTCGTCCCACAGCTCGCCGGATTCGACGAGCGCGAACGTCGCGCGCACGACCGCGAGCGGCGCCGGCAGCACGCGCGTCGACAGCCAGCCCGCGCGCGCCGCGAACGCCCACGCGACGAAGAGCGCGGCCGGCACGACCCAAGGCGCCGTGACGCGCCACGCACGGGCGGCCACGCCGCCCGCGTTCCGGATTTTCGTCGTCATTGCGTCATCTCCGTGCGTCAGCGCTGCGCCGTCTTCGGCAGATAGCTGTTGCCGACGACCTCGCCGAACGAGCCGCTCGCGTTCGCGTTCGCGTTCGCGGTACCGTTGCCGTTGATCAGCGGGAACACGAGCTCCGCGAACCGGTACGACTCCTCGAGGTGCGGATAGCCGGACAGAATGAACGTGTCGATGCCGAGCGCCTCGTATTCGCGCATCAGCGCCGCGACCTGCTCAGGATTGCCGACGAGCGCGGTGCCCGCGCCGCCGCGCACGAGACCGACGCCCGCCCACAGGTGCGGATACACTTCGAGCTCCGCGCGGCCGCCGCGCCTTCCGCCGTGCAGCGCGGCCATCCGTCGCTGCCCTTCCGAGTCCATGCCCGCGAACGCCTGCTGCGCACGCGCGATCGTCGCGTCGTCGGCGCGGCTGATCAGGCGCTGCGCGTCGGCCCACGCTTCGTCCTCGGTCTCGCGCACGATCACGTGCAGCCGGATCCCGAACCGGATCTGCCGGCCGCGCGCGGCGGCACGCGCGCGAATGTCGGCGATCTTCTTCGCGACGGCTTCGGGCGGTTCGCCCCAGGTCAGATAGGTGTCGACGTGATCGGCCGCGATCGCATGCGCGGCCGGCGACGAGCCGCCGAACCACAGCGGCGGATGCGGGCGCTGCACCGGCGGATAGAGCGCGCGGCCGCCCTTCGACTTCAGGTGCTTGCCGATGTAGTCGAACGCCGCGCCGTCGTGCGATGCGGCGAGCAGCCCGCGCCAGATGTGCAGGAAATCGTCGGTGATTTCGTAGCGCGTGTCGTGATCGGCGAACAGGCCGTCGCCTTCGAGTTCGGCGGCGTCGCCGCCCGTCACGACGTTGATCAGCAGGCGTCCGCCGGACAGCCGGTCGAACGTCGCCGCCATCCGTGCGGACAGTCCCGGCGACGCGATCCCGGGCCGCACCGCGACGAGGAACTTCAGGCGGCGGGTCGCCGGAATCAGGCTCGACGCGACGACCCACGCGTCCTCGCACGAGCGGCCGGTCGGCAGCAGCACGCCTTCGTAGCCGAGCGTGTCGGCCGCGACGGCGATCTGCCTGAAGTAATCGTAGTCGGCGGCGCGCGCGCCTTCGGCGGTGCCGAGATAGCGGCTGTCGCCGTGCGTGGGAATGAACCAGAACACCTTCATGTGCAGCTCCTGCGTTGACTGTCGTGGCCGGAATTCGGGCAAAAGGATGCCCCTGCGCGCGTCGTCCAGGCGACGCACGCATCGGTGCGGTTGAGATCGAATCGGGATGCCTCGCCGGTCAGGCCGCGCGGCGGGCGAGCACGCGCGCCGCGCGGTGCATTCCGGGAAATCAGTCTAGGGACCGGCGCCGGACGGCGGAACGATTTTTTCGAGCTTAGGTTTTCCGCTTTCGTGCTTAGCGCGCTTTAGTGCGCCGTCGCCGCGATTCCCGGCGAAAGCGGCCCTGGCGACGCTAGCGACCCTATAATGACGCACCCGTCCGAACGACGACGCACGATCGGCGCCGGCCGCGCCGCTACACGGTACCAACGATGCAGAAAATCATCCTGCCGTTTCTGTCCGGCTTTCTTGCCGCCCTGTTCTTCCACGAAGCCGCGCTCGCGCTGCTGCACGCCGCGAGCGTGATAGACGCGGCGGGCTTTTCCACGCAGCCGTTCGCGCCGCTCGGCATTCCCGAATTCGTCGCGAACGCGCTGATGAGCGCGTGCTGGGCCATTCCGATGGCGTGGCTGCTGCGCGTCGCGCCACAGCGCCCCGCGCCGTGGATCGGCGCGCTCGTATTCGGCGGGATCGTGCTCACCGTGGCGCGCGTGTTCGCGATCGATCCGCTGCGCGGGATCTGGCCGGGCGGCAACATGCTGCCGCCGCTGACGGTCGGCTTCGCCGCGAACGCGGCCTGGGGCTGGGGATCGCTCGTGTTCATGCGCGCGTTCATGTCCGACGATGCCGGAGACGATTGAGCCGGCCCGGCGGCCGCTGACCCGGCGCATCGCCTGAGGCAATGCGCCGGGCCGTTTCCCTTCAGTCCTTCAGATTCCGCAGCGGATGCGTGTCCGGTGTCCACGGGCTGTCGAACATCGCGAGCACGTCGGCGCGGCGCACGTCCGCGACCGACTTGAAGCGCCAGCTCGGCTGCTGATCCTTGTCGACGATCAGCGCGCGCACGCCCTCGATCACATCGCCTTGCGCGAACGTCGAGCGCGTCAGGTCGAGGTCGCGTCGCAGGCAGTCGGCCATCGTCGCGCCGCGCGCGCGCTCGACGACTTCGAGCGACACGGCCATCGATAGCGGCGACAGTTGCGCGCGAATCGCATGGCCGGCCTTCTCGACCCATGCGTCGATGGCCGCGCAGTCGGTTTCCGCATCGAGCGACGCGAGGATCGCGACGAGGTCCGGCTCGGCGAAATGCCGGTCGATGCCCGCGCGCGCGCCGGCGAGCGCCGACGTGTCCGGCGTCGGCACGACCTTGTGCGCGGCGGCCGCGTCGGCGACGTACGCGACGACGTCTTCGCCGCGCGCGAACCGCTCGCGATGCAGCGCGTCGACGAGCGCGGGCAGCGCGGCGTCGGGCAGATAGACGTCGGCGAGGCCCGCGTAGATCGCGCCGGCCGCGTCGAGCGTCGCGCCGGTGACCGCGAGATAGCGGCCGATCGCGCCCGGCGTGCGCGCGAGAAACCAGCTCATTCCGACGTCGGGGAACAGGCCGATGCGCGTCTCGGGCATCGCGAGCTTCGTCGAGTCGGTGACGACGCGCAGCCCGCCCGTATGCCGCGCGGCCTGCGAGATGCCCATCCCGCCGCCCATCACGACGCCGTTCATCAGCGCGATGTAGGGCTTCGGATACGAGAAGATCGCGTGATTCAGCGAATACTCGCCGATGAAGAACGTGTCGATCGTGTCGCGCTCGCCGCGCTGGTACGCATCGTGGAAGAAGCGCACGTCGCCGCCCGCGCAGAACGCGCGCGGATGCGGGCTGTATATGACGACCGCGAGCACATCGGCGTCGTCGCGCCACGCGTCGAGCGCCGCGTGCAGCGCGTCGATCATGCCGGTCGACAGCGCGTTGAGCGCCTTCGGCCGGTTCAGTTCGAGAAAGCCGATGCGGTTCGCGACGAACGCGCGCACGTCGGGCTGGTGGGTATCAACGGTCGAATCGGTCATGGGAAGGATCGGGTGAAGTTCAATGCGCCTGCATCTTCGAAAACAGGTTCAGCACGACGACGCCCGCGACGATCAGCGACAGGCCGATCATCGCGGGCACGTCCGGCATCTGGCGATACAGCAGCATCGCGACGAGCGTGATCAGCAGGATGCCCGCGCCCGACCAGACCGCGTAGATGATGCCGACCGGCATCGTCCGCAGCGTGATCGACAGGCAGTAGAACGCAATTGCGTAGCCGACGACGACGATCAGCGACGGCCACACGCGCGTGAAGCCGTCCGCCGCGCGCAGCGCGGACGTGGCGACCACTTCGGCGACGATCGCGATCGCGAGCCAGGCGAATCCGGGGAGTCGCATCGGTCAGCTCCTCGCGAGCGCAAGCGCTGCGTAGTCGCGGCCGAGTTCCGCGCACAGCGCCTCGACGACGAATTCGTGATCCGCACGCTGCGGCAGCCCCGACACCGTGATCGAGCCGATGACGCCGGTGCCCGCGACGGTCAGTGGAAACGCGCCGCCGTGCGGCGCATAATCGGCGAGCGCGAGGCCGTGCTTCGCGTCGAGCGTCGTGCCGGCCTGCTGCATGCGCAGGCCGACCGCGTACGAGCTGCGGCGGAAATGCGCGACGACGTTGCGCTTGCGGCGTACCCAGTCGACGTTGTCCGGCGTCGTGCCCGCGAGCGCGGCGAAGAAGAGCGGCTGGCCGAACGTGACGACGTCGATCGCGATCGCGTGGCCGCGCTCGGTCGCGAGCGCATGGAGCCGGTTGCCGAGCGCCCATGCGCGGGCCGCGTCGAAATTGAGAAAGACGAGCGCCTGTTCCTGCGCGCCGATCGATTGCAGATCGTGAGCGATATCCATGAATCCAGTCAGTGCGAATAGAAGACACAGCCGGAGCCCGATCCGTACGCGCTCCGCTGCGGGTGACGACGCAAACCGCACGATTCTAGCGCACGCGCCCGCCGCACCGGCCGGTAAGCCGATTGTCGAAAAGGTCTTGCATGGATTCGGGTTTGTCCTTATAATTCATTTCTTCGACGGACGCGGGGTGGAGCAGTCTGGCAGCTCGTCGGGCTCATAACCCGAAGGTCGTAGGTTCAAATCCTACCCCCGCAACCAAGCATTCCCGAAAGCCCTGATTTCACGCAGAAATCAGGGCTTTTTTGCTTTCCGGATACTGACCTGAACTACCCTACGCACTGCTCGAAATGCTCGAACCGACCTGCGACGCGCGCTAGGCAGGCTTGGCCCAAATCAAAAAAAACGGTGCGGCGACATGGAATAATCGTACAAATACAACAATGATTCCGAGGGCTGGCGATGCCGGTAACACGATGTTCGTTTGTCTTGAATGGTCTCCCGATGGGAACCCTGCGCTGTGGGAATATGGCGTTTCCCGCCTTCTCCGGTCGCGGACAATACACGGGCGACCCAAAGGCGACTGACCGGAAAAACGATGGCCCGTTGCCGAAGGGCCGGTACTACATCGTTTCACGGGAAAGCGGGGGCCACCTGGGGTGGCTGTACGACGCTGTAAAGGATCGGTTTTCCAACGCCAATCGATCGACTTGGTTCGCTCTATACCGTAACGATGGCGTGATCGATGATTGGACGTTCATCAACGGGGTCAAGCGTGGAAATTTCCGGCTTCATCCCGCCGGCCGGCAACGGCTCAGCGAGGGATGCATCACGCTATCGAATCAATCGGACTTTGACCGGTTGCGGACCTACCTGCTGGCAAACCCGGCAGGCACAATACCCGGAACCACCATGCGCTACTTCGGCATCTTGGAGGTTCGATGAAACGGATCGGTAAGGTGGCGGCGCATGCCCTGGCGGCACTGCTGGTCGCCTATATCATTGGCCCGTGGCTGTACAACTCCGACGCATTCGTCAACTGGCTCAACGGCCCGTCCGGCTCCCGTTTCTTTTCCTGGCTCTTCAATCTGTTCGGATCCATCGGTGGCGAGCAGGATGAAGACATAGCGATCGCATTCATGTTCGGGGTGTCTCTGGTGATCGCAATGGTGATCGTGTGGGCGACGTCGCGCTTGGTGGTTCAACCACTGCTAAAACGTCGGTCCGGGCGCTGATTTTCCCCGGTTTCGTTTCGATCGCGCGCGTTTGGCATGCGGCAAGCCGGCGCATGCCAAACGCGGCCTGCCATGCGCCCCGCTATCGCTCGCCCAGGAACGACAGCAGCAGCCGGGTCACCTCGGCCGGCTTTTCCTGCTGGATGAAATGCCCGCCGAGCGGAATCAGATGGTTCCCCCGCAGGTTCGGCACCGTGCGTGGAAGATTCTCGTAATCGTCCTTCGTCATCTTCAGCACGCCGTCGAGTTCGCCGGCAATGAAGGTCGTCGGCTGCATGATGCGCGCACCGTCGAGGAACGGCGTCAGCTCCCAGTTCCGGTCGAGATTCCGGTACCAGTTGATGCCGCCGCGGAACCCCGACGTCCGGAACAGTTCGACGATGTAGTCCAGCTCGTCGGCCGGCAGCCACTCGGGCAGCGTGTCCGGAACCGCGAGATTGTCGATCAGGCGCGTCGTCTTGTCGAAGCGCGCGAGGCTCGCGCGCCGGTGCGCGTCGTGCAGCTGCGCGTCGCCGGACGCCGTGTACAGCACGCCGAGCAGCGAGCGCCGGATGTCGAGCTCGAACTCCCGCTCGGCCCGCTCCGGCTCCTGGAAGTAATGCTGGTAGAAATGCCGCTCCTGCGTCGCGATGTCGAAGCGCACCGCCGGGCGCACCTTGTGGCGCGGCACGTACGGCACGCTCAGCAGCGCCAGCTTCCTGAACAGATCCGGCCGCAGCAGCGACGCGTACTGCACGACCACCGAGCCCCAGTCGTGGCCGACGAGCGTCGCCTCCTCCTCGCCGAGCGCGCGCACGAGCCCGACCAGATCCCCGACGAGATTGAGCACGTGATACGCATCCGTCGCCTGCGGTGCGTCGGTGAGGCCGTAGCCGCGCTGGTCCATCGCGACGACGCGGTAACCGGCGTCGACGAGCGGCCCGATCTGGTGCCGCCACGAAAACCACGATTCGGGCCAGCCGTGGCACAGCAGCACGAGCGGGCCCGTGCCCTCGTCGACGTAATGCATGCGGATGCCGTTGGTAAACGCATACCGGTGCTTCCAGTCCCTCGCCATGTTTTTTGCGCTCCTTGATTGAAGAACGGCCGATGTCCGGGCGCGCCGCGCCCGCCAATCCATGATCATGCCCCGGCCGGCGCCGGACAACCATTCGAGAAAGCCCCGCCCCGGTGATACACTCGCATCACCTCGTCTTCGCCTTCCGACATGAAATTCTGCTCCGTCTGCGGCCACGAAGTCGTCGCGCGCATCCCGCCCGGCGACAACCGCGAGCGCTTCGTCTGCGATCAGTGCGGCACGATCCACTACCAGAACCCGCGCAACGTCGTCGGCACGGTCCCTGTCTGGGGCAACCAGGTGCTGCTGTGCCGCCGCGCGATCGAGCCGCGCTACGGCTACTGGACGCTGCCCGCCGGTTTCATGGAGATGGGCGAGACGACCGCCGAGGCCGCCGCGCGCGAGACGCTCGAGGAGGCCGGCGCGCGCGTCGAGGTGCAGAGCCTGTTCACGCTGCTGAACGTGCCGCACGTGCATCAGGTGCACCTGTTCTATCTCGCGCGGCTGAACGACGCGGATTTCGCGGCCGGCGAGGAGAGCCTCGAGGTGCGCCTGTTCGACGAAGCGGACATCCCGTGGGACGAAATCGCGTTCCCGACCGTCAGCCAGACCCTGCGCTTCTTCTTCGCCGATCGCGAAGCCGGCGACTACGGCGTTCACACCGGCGACATCTTCCGCTCGCTGCGCAACGGCTGAGCGCCGCGGCGATGGTTCCCTGGCTCGGCCTGGACGATCCGTTTCCGCCCGTCGAGCGTGCGCTCGGGGCCATGAGCGGCGCGCCGGGGCTGCTCGCCGCGAGCGCCGACCTGCTGCCGTGGCGACTCGCCGATGCGTACCGGCGCGGCATCTTCCCGTGGTATTCCGACGGACAGCCGGTGCTGTGGTGGAGCCCCGACCCGCGGATGATCCTCGTGCCGGACGAGTTCAAGGTGTCGCCGTCGCTGAGGAAGACGTTGAAGCGCGTGCTGCGCGAGCCGAACTGGGAGGTCCGCGTCGATTTCGATTTCGCCGGCGTGATGCGCGCCTGCGCGCAGTCGCCGCGCCGCGGCCAGCGCGGCACGTGGATCACCGCGGAGATCATCGATGCGTATTCCGCGCTGTTCCGCTCCGGCCACGCGCACAGCATCGAGACCTGGCACGACGGACGGCGCGTCGGCGGGCTGTACGGCGTCGCGTTCGGGCGAATGTTCTTCGGTGAATCGATGTACGCGGACGTCAGCGACGCGTCGAAAATCGCGCTCGCCGCGCTCGTCGGGCATCTACGCGAGCACAGGCTGGAAATGATAGACTGCCAGCAAAATACGTCGCATCTAGCGTCGCTCGGTGGCCGCGAGATCGCACGCAGCGCGTTCATCGCCCACGTGCGCCGCGCGGTGGCCGAGCCGCCGATTCCGTGGCAGTTCGACAAGGGCGCGCTCGCCCGGCTCGCACACCGCGGCGAATCCGCGGGCCCGCACGGCAACGGGCGCTGAAGCGGCCTTACCCCTGCATCGAGAGCTGCCCATGACTCACCCGACTGAGCTGCCGCTTTCACCGCTTTCGGCGTTGCAGTTCTATGCAACGGCCCCGTACCCGTGCAGTTATCTGGACGGCCGCGTCGCGCGCTCGCAAGTCGCGACGCCGAGCCACCTGATCAATTCCGATCTCTACACCGAACTCGTGAAGGCCGGCTTCCGCCGTTCCGGCGTGTTCACGTACCGGCCGTACTGCGACGGCTGCCGCGCGTGCATCCCGGTGCGCGTGCCGGTCGCCGAGTTCGCGCCGAACCGCACGCAGCGGCGGATGTGGAAGCGGCATCGCGGGCTCGTCGCGAACGTGTCGCCGCTCCACTACGACGAGGAGCATTACGCGCTCTACATGCGCTATCAGTCGGCGCGCCACGCGGGCGGCGGCATGGATCGCGACAGCCGCGACCAGTACGAGCAGTTCCTGCTGCAGAGCCGGATCAACTCGCGGCTCGTCGAATTCCGCGATCCCGGCGCGCCCGGCGGCGAGCCAGGCACGCTGCGGATGGTCAGCATGATCGACATCCTCGGCGACGGGCTGTCGTCCGTCTACACGTTCTTCGAGCCGGACGATCCGCATACGAGCTACGGCACCTACAACATCCTGTGGCAGATCGAGCAGGCGAAGAGCCTCGGGCTGCCGTACGTCTATCTCGGCTACTGGATCCGCGAAAGCCAGAAGATGGCGTACAAGGCGAACTTCCGGCCGCTCGAGGGGCTCGTCGACGGGCGCTGGAAGGTGCTCGATCCGCAGCACGTCGATCTGCCGCCCGTCGACGCGGCGTTCGCGCGCGCGCCGCTGCCCGGCGGCCATTCCGGCACCGTCTGAACCTGTCGAACAGCGAACCCGGCCCCGCTTGCGCAACTGCCTGTAAAATGGCGGGTTATCCCATTTCCGGCTGTCCGTCCATCTCCCGTGTTCAGTTCCCTCTACCCGCTCGCCCGCGCATCCCTGTTCAAGATGGATGCGGAAGACGCCCACCACCTGACGCTGCAAGCGCTCGGCATGGCCGGCCGCACCGGCCTCGCGTGCATGCTGTCCGCGCACGTGCCCGACGCGCCCCGCACCGTGATGGGCATCGAGTTCCGTAACCCGGTGGGCCTGGCGGCCGGCCTCGACAAGGACGGCGCGGCGATCGACGGCCTCGCGGCGCTCGGCTTCGGCTTCATCGAGGTCGGCACGGTCACGCCGCGCCCGCAGCCCGGCAATCCGCGCCCGCGGATGTTCCGGCTGCCGCAGGCCGAAGCGCTGATCAACCGGATGGGCTTCAACAACCAGGGCGTCGACCAGTTCGTGAAGAACGTGCAGGCGGCCCGCTATCGCGGCGTGCTCGGCCTGAACATCGGCAAGAACGCCGACACGCCGATCGAGCGCGCGGCCGACGATTACCTGTACTGCCTCGAGCGCGTGTATCCGTTCGCGAGCTACGTGACGATCAACATCTCGTCGCCGAACACGAAGAACCTGCGCCAGCTGCAGGGCGCGGGCGAGCTCGACGCGCTGCTCGCCGCGCTGAAGGACAAGCAGCAGCGTCTCGCCGATCTGCACGGCAAGCTCGTGCCGCTCGCGCTGAAGATCGCGCCCGATCTCGACGACGAGCAGGTGAAGGCGATCGCCGACACGCTGCTGCGCCACCAGATCGAAGCCGTGATCGCGACCAACACGACGCTGTCGCGCGACGCGGTGCAGGGCCTGCCGCACGCGGACGAAGCGGGTGGCCTGTCCGGGCGCCCGGTGTTCAACGCGTCGAACGAAGTGATCCGCAAGCTGCACGCGGAGCTCGGCAGCGCGGTGCCGATCATCGGGGTCGGCGGCATCTTTTCCGGCGAGGACGCGCGTGCGAAACTCGCTGCCGGCGCGTCGCTCGTCCAGCTCTACACGGGCTTCATCTACCGCGGCCCGGCGCTGGTCGCCGACTGCGTGCGCGCGATCGCTCGCGATCGGGCGTCGTAATATAGAAATAAACAAACGATATTTATCGGTCGATTGCGTTTTCGCTATCATCAACGCGGATATATCGACTGAAACCTATCGACCGAAACCTATCGCCCCGAACCGGACAAGGACAGAGACAAGATGAAAATTGCGCTGCTGAAGAAATTGATGGTCGCCGGCCTGATCGGCGCCTCGCTCGCCGCCGCGACCGCGCATGCGGCCGACCTCCTCGACGAAGTGAAGCAGCGCGGCACGCTGCGCGTCGGCCTCGAAGGCACGTTCCCGCCGTTCAACTCGAAGGCGCCGGACGGCCAGCTCGTCGGCTTCGACGTCGACGTCGCGAAGGCGATCGCCGCGAAGCTCGGCGTGAAGCCCGAGTTCGTCACGACCGAATGGAGCGGCATCATCGCCGGCCTGCAGGCGGGCAAGTTCGACGTGATCGTCAACCAGGTCGGCATCACCGACAAGCGCAAGGAAGTGCTCGACTTCTCGACGCCGTACACGTACTCGAACGCGCAACTGATCCAGCGCAAGGACGACACGCGCGCGTTCAAGTCGCTGGACGATCTGAAGGGCAAGAAGCTCGGCGTCGGTCTCGGCACGAACTACATGGACATGGCGAAGTCGGTGCCGGGCGTCGACGTGAAGACCTACCCGGGCGCGCCCGAGTATCTGCGCGATCTCGCGGCCGGCCGGCTCGACGCGGCGCTGAACGATCGCCTGATGCTCGCGTACCTGCTGAAGAATTCGCAGCTGCCGCTTCGCACCGGCGCGAACGTCGGCCCCGGCAATGCGTCCGGCATCCCGTTCAAGAAGGGCAATCCGAAGTTCGAGAAGGCGATCGACGACGCGATCGCGCAGCTCGACGCCAACGGCACGTTCGCGAAGATCTCGGACAAGTGGTTCGGCATCGACGTGACGAAACCCGCGAAGTAAGCGGCGCCCGTACCCGATCCGCCGTTCATGTCGACCACCACCCTGCTCGTCCAGTCGCTGCCCGTCCTCGCGCAGGGCGCCGCGCTGACCGTCAAGTTCGCCGTGCTGTCGATGGTGTTCGGCCTGCTCGGCGCGGTCGTGCTCGCGATGATGGGCATTCGCCAGAGCGACGGGCTCGTCGGCTTCAAGCGCTTCTGCGTCGACGCGCTCGCGTCGGTCTCGCGTGCATACATCAGCGTGATGCGCGGCACGCCGCTGCTCGTGCAGATCTTCGTGATCTATTACGGGCTGCCGAGCCTCGGCATCGAGCTCGACCCGACGCCCGCCGGCGTGATCGCGCTGTCCGCGAACGTCGCCGCGTACCTGTCCGAGAGCATGCGCGGCGCGATCAACGGGATCCATCGCGGCCAGTGGCTCGCCGCGTACAGCCTCGGGCTGTCGTGGACGCAGACGCTGCGCTACGTGATCGGCCCGCAGGCGCTGCGCATCGCGGTGCCGAGCCTGTCGAACAGCCTGATCAGCCTGATCAAGGACACGTCGCTCGTGTCGGTGATCACCGTGACCGAGCTGTTGCGCAGCGCGCAGGAAATCATCGCGTCGACCTACCAGCCGCTGCCGCTTTATCTCGCCGCCGCGGCCGTGTACTGGGTGCTGTGCCAGATCCTCGAATGGGTGCAGCGCTGGTACGAGAAACGGCTCGCGCTGCCGGGCCGGCACTGAGCCGCCGCGCGGCGCGTCACTCCATCGGATAGCGCACGCCGAGCGCCGCGCGCGCCGCGTCGGTCATCGCGATCATCCGTCGCGAGTGATCGTGCGTCATCACCGGGCTCTCGATCTCACCCGCGCGCAGTAGCGCGCAGAAATGCTCGGTCTCGTAGTTGAGGCCGCCGCCGTCGAACGGCTCGTCGAGTTCGACGACACGCCCGTCCGCGTAGCGGATCGTCGCGCGCGCCGGGTCCCACCAGTTTTCGTGGATCGTCACGTGCCCGAGCGCCGCCGCGAGCAGCGCGTCGCCGCGCCCGTGCACGTCGAGCCCGCAGAAGAGCTGGGCGACGCCGCCGCGCGCGTGGCGGCTGTTCACGCTCGCGAATACGTCGACGCCGGTCGCGCCGACGCGGCCAAACGTTTGCACGTCGAGCGCCGCGCCGAGCCAGTCGACCGCCAGAAACATCTCGTAGATGCCGATGTCGAGCAGCGCGCCGCCCGCCTGCTCGAAGCGGTAGACCGGATGATCGTCCGGCACCGTCGACGACGCGCAGCCGGCCCGCACGAGCCGGATCTCGCCGATCGGATCGTCAGCCAGATGCGCGCGCAACTTCCGGTACAGCGGGTAGAACGGCGGCTTCATCGCCTCCATGAACAGCACGCGCGCGTCGCGCGCGGCACGCAGCACGGCGTCGAGCTGCGCCGCGTTGATCATCGCGGGTTTTTCGCAGAGCACCGCCTTGCCGGCCGCGATCGCCGCGAGCGCGTATTGCGCGTGGCTGTCGTTCAGCGTCGCGACGTAGATCGCGTCCACGCCGCTCGCGAGCAGCGCGTCGAGGCTCGCGGCGGGCGTGCCGCCGTGTTCCGCGCAGAACGCGGCGCAGGCTTGCGCGCGGCGCGCCCAGACGCCGGCGAGCACCGCGCCGCGCACATGCGCGAGGCTGCGCGCGAAGCGATGGGCAATGCTGCCCGCGCCGACGATGCCGAAGCGGACCGGCCGTGGATCGAGTTCGCTCATCCGGAATTCCGTGGTCGATGGCCGACACAGCGCCGGCCGGCCGTCATGATAAACGGCCAGCCGGATCCGGACCAACAAAGCGCGCGGGCGTCAGGCGCGCGCGGGCACCTCGACCGAGAAATCGCGCGAGATTTCGTCGGCGCCGAAGTCGATCAGCGCGAGCGCGGCCGCTTCGGCCTCGCGTGGATCGCGCCGCTCGATCGCCTCGACGACGCGCGCATGCGCGGCGAGCGACCGCGCGTACGCGTTGTCCTGCTGCGCGACGCGCGGATTCACGAGCCGCACCGCGCCGCGCACGATCGCGGCCATCTGCTGGAAGAACTGGTTGCCGCTTGCCTGGACGATCCGCGTATGCAGCAGTTCGTCGGCCGCGTCATAGCCGGCCTCCCCCGGCTGCAGCGGCTTGAACGCGTCGAACGCCTCGCGGATGCCGGCGATCTCGGCCGCGCTCGCGCGCACCGCGGCCTGCGCGGTCGCGCGCGGCTCGATCAGCATCCGGAATTCGATCACGTCCCGCATGAACTGCGGGTCGGGCTTCGCGCGGAAGCGCCAGCTGACAACGTCCTCGTCGATCATCCGCCAGTCGCGCATCGGCCGGATGCGCGTGCCGACCTTCGGCCGAACATCGAGCATGTCGCGCGCGAGCAACATCGACAGCGCCTCGCGCATCACCGTGCGACTGACGTCGAAATCCTTCGACAGCACGTCCTGTGGCGGCAGGATGCCGCCGTACTTGTCCTCGACAATGCCCGTGACAAGCCCATCCATCACTTTGGCGACCAGTGACCGGTCCTTTCCCTGCTCCATGACACCTCCCCGTGCGTCTGTTCGCGAAAACCTGCTCAGCAGTTCCGCCGGCCCTGGTTACGACGTATGTTCTTATGATCTATAAGTTGATTGGTTTCCAGGCCATTCCGCTATCTGGTATACACCTGACAGGGTTATCCCTCTTTCGATTCAACTGACTTATAAATCTCCAAAAAAAACCCGGAAAGCGCGTGGCGCGCGTTCCGGGCCCGGGAGCGCGCGGCGTCGAATGCGCCGCGCGCTCAACCGTGCGCTCAGCTGTGCGAATACGCGATCGTCTCGACGCCGTGCTCGGTGCCGAGCAGGCACAGGTTCGCGCCGCGCGACGCGAACAGGCCGACCGTCACGACGCCCGGCCAGCCGTTGATCTGCGCCTCGAGCGCGCGCGGCTCGGTAATCCGCAAGCCCTTCACGTCGAGGATCTCGTTGCCGTTGTCGGTGATGTATGGCGCGCCGTCCTTCGTCACGCGCAGCACTGGCACGCCGCCGAGCGCGGCGATGCGCCGGCCGATCGCGGTGCGCGCCATCGGCACGACCTCGACCGGCAGCGGGAACGCGCCGAGCACCGGCACGCGCTTGCTGCCGTCGGCGATGCAGACGAACGTATCGGCGACCGACGCGACGATCTTCTCGCGCGTCAGCGCGCCGCCGCCGCCCTTGATCATCGCGCCGCTCGCGTCGATCTCGTCGGCGCCGTCGACGTAGACCTGCAGCGATTCGATCTCGTTGAGATCGAACACCGCGATGCCGTGCGCCTTCAGGCGCTCGGTCGTCGCGACCGAGCTCGATACCGCGCCGCGATAGCGCGACTTGACCGTCGCGAGCGCGTCGATGAAGCAGTTGGCGGTCGAGCCGGTGCCGACGCCGATCACCGAGCCTTCCGGCACGTGCTGGATCACGTAATCGGCGGCCGCCTGGCCGACGAGGCGTTTGAGTTCGTCTTGAGTCATGGCATTCGAAGCTGTCAGATAGCGGAAAACCGCTAGTTTACTGGAGTGGGATGGCGTGCACGCCGACGGTATAGCGCGCAAACGTGTGCAATCGTGTCAGGCGGCCCTCAGGCCTTCGCGCGCCGCTGCCGCACTGCCTCGTACAGGCACACGCCCGACGCGACCGACACGTTCAGGCTTTCGACGCTGCCCGCCATCGGGATGTTCATCACCTCGTCGCAGGTGTCGCGCGTCAGGCGCCGCATGCCCTCCCCTTCGGCGCCCATCACAATCGCGACCGGGCCGTCGAGCTTCGTCTCGTAGACGCTGGCGCGCGCGTCGTCGGACGTGCCGACGATCCACACGCCCGCTTCCTTCAGCTCGCGCAGCGCACGCGCGAGGTTCGTCACCGTGATGTACGGGACCGTGTCGGCGGCGCCGCTCGCGACCTTCGCGGCGGTCGCGTTCAGGCCGACCGCGCGGTCGCGCGGCGCGATCACCGCGTGCGCGCCGGCCGCGTCGGCCACGCGCAGGCACGCGCCGAGATTGTGCGGATCGGTGATGCCGTCGAGCACGAGCAGCAGCGCCGGCCCGTGAATCCCGTCGAGCAGTTCGGCCAGGTTCTGCGCGAGCGGAATGTCCTCGACGCGCGCGACGACGCCCTGATGGCGCTCGGTATGCGCGAGCCCCCAGAGACGCGTCTCGTCGGCCGCGATCAGCCGCACGCCCGCCTCTTTCGCGGTGTGCAGGAAATCCTGCATGCGGCGGTCGCGGCGCGTCTGGTCGTACAGCACCTCCGCAATCGTCGACGCATCGTGCCGCAAGCGCGCGGTCACCGCATGAAAACCGTAAAGAACCTTCAGACGTGACATGACTGGAACAACCTTCGATCAAACGCGGCCGCGCAACGCACGGCCGCCATCCATGGAAACGGAAAACGCCGCGCTCGACGGCCGAAGCCGGTGGCGCGGCGACGCGATACGGCGGACGGCATGCACCGTCCGCGCTCATCAATTTCAATGCTTCTTGTGCACGCGCGCCTTCTTCGTGGCCGGCTTCGGCGCCGCGCCCTTCTTCCTCGCGGCGGCGGCGCGCGCCGCGCGCGCCTCCTTGACCGCCGCGGTCGGCGCGCTCGCCGCGTGCTTGCGATGCGGCGAATCGTCGGCCGGCAGCGCGCGCACGCGCGGGCTGCCGCCGCGCTCGACGCCGCCGCCCGGCGCGGCAGCCGGATTCGCCGGACGCGGCGCCTTCACCGGCGTATCGCGCACGAGGCGGAAGTCGATCTTGCGCGCGTCGAGATCGACGCGGCTCACCTGCACGCGCACGCGGTCCGACAGCCGGTAGCGGATGCCGGTGCGCTCGCCGCGCAGCTCGTTCTTGATCTCGTCGTACTGGAAGTAGTCGGAACCGAGCTCCGTCACATGCACGAGCCCTTCGATGAACAGCGTGTCGAGCTGCACGAAGATCCCGAACGACGTGACGCCGTTCACCATCCCGCCGTACTCCTCGCCGAGCTTGTCGCGCATGAAGTAACACTTGAGCCACGCCTCGACGTCGCGCGACGCTTCGTCCGCGCGGCGCTCGTTCGCCGAGCAGTGCAGCCCGAGCTCTTCCCAGATCGCGGTGTTCGGGCGCGTGCGGCTGTGCGCTTCGTCGTCGGCCTGCTGCATCGCGCGTGCGCGCGGCGACAGCGCGGTGTTCAGGGCGACGCCGTCGGGCGCCTTCGGCGCGTACTTGCGGCCCGCGAGGATCGCGTAGATCGCACGGTGCGTGAGCAGATCCGGATAACGGCGGATCGGGCTCGTGAAGTGCGCGTACGCCTCGTACGCGAGGCCGAAGTGGCCGATATTGTCCGGGCTGTAGACCGCTTGCTGCATCGAGCGCAGCAGCATCGGCTGCAGCATCTGCGCGTCGGGCCGGTCGCGGATCTGCGCCATCAGCGCCGCGTAGTCGCTCGCGTGCGGCGAGTCGCCGCCGCCGAGCGTCAGGCCCATCCCGCGCAGGAACGCGCGCAGGTTTTCGAGCTTTTCGGCGGTCGGCCCCGCGTGCACGCGGTACAGGCCCGGATGCTTGTTGCGCTTCAGGAAGTCGGCCGCGCAGACGTTCGCGGCCAGCATGCATTCCTCGATCAGCCGGTGCGCGTCGTTGCGCTGGCGCGGCACGATCTGCTCGATCTTGCCCTGCGTGTTGCAGACGATGTAGGTCTCGGTCGTGTCGAAGTCGATCGCGCCGCGCTTCTGGCGCGCGGCGAACAGCGCCTTGTACACGCCGTACAGATTCTGCAGGTGCGGCAGCAGCTCCGCGCGGCGCGCGGCCTCGGGGCCTTTCGTGTTCGACAGCACCGCGGCGACTTCCGTATACGTGAGCCGCGCAGCCGAGTGGATCACCGCCGGGTAGAACTGGTACGCCTTGATCTCGCCGCGCGCGGTGATGACCATGTCGCACGCGAGCACGCAGCGGTCGACCTGCGGATTCAGCGAGCAGAGCCCGTTCGACAGCTTCTCCGGCAGCATCGGGATCACGCGGCGCGGGAAGTAGACCGACGTGCTGCGCTCGACCGCGTCGCCGTCGAGCCCGCTGCCGGGCTGCACGTAATGCGACACGTCCGCGATCGCGACGATCAGCCGGAAGCCGTCGCCGCGGCCGACCTTGACCGGCTCGCAGTAGACGGCGTCGTCGAAGTCGCGCGCGTCTTCGCCGTCGATCGTGACGAGCGGCACGTCGCGCAGGTCGACGCGAAAGCGCAGATCGTTCGGCAGCACCTTGTCCGGCAGCGCGGCCGCGTCGTCGAGCGCGGCCTGGCCGAATTCGTGCGGCACGCCGTACTTGCGCACCGCGATCTCGATCTCCATGCCGGGATCGTCGATGTCGCCGAGCACCTCGGTCACGCGGCCGAGCGGTTGCGAGTGGCGGCTCGGGAAGTCGGTCAGCTCGACGACGACGACCTGCCCGACCTTCGCCTTCTTCGCGTTCTGCGTGACGAGGATGTCGTGGCCGATGCGCTTGTCCTCGGGCGCGACGATCAGCGCGCCGTTCTCGTTCAGCAGGCGCCCGATCACGCGCTTGTTCGCGCGCTCGGTGACCTCGACGACGTGCCCTTCCGGCCGGCCACGGCGGTCGTAGCCGACGATTCGCGCGAGCACGCGGTCGCTGTGCATCACCTTCTGCATTTCGCCGTTCGGGAGGAACAGGTCGTCCTGGCCGTCGTCGCGGATCACGAAGCCGTAGCCGTCGCGATGGCCCTGCACGCGCCCGGCGACGAAGTTCGACGGATGCGTGAGCTGGTAGTGACCGCGCTTGTCGAGCCGGATCTGTCCGTCGCGCTCCATCGCGGCGACGCGCCGGAAGAATCCCTCGCGTTCCTGTCGCTTGATCGACAGCGCTTCGGCGATGTCGTTCGCGGCGAGCGGTGCGTCGCTCGTTCGCAGCACGCCGAGAATTTCTTCGCGGCTCGGAATGGGATACGGATATTTGCTCAAGGGCTTGTCGATGGTTGTTCTCGTTGCGTGGGCCGACGGTAAGCGGCGTCGAGCGGCATGGCCGGGTATGGCCAGGATACGGCGGATCATTCTAACATCCGCACGTGCCGGCCACGACGGTGGGCGGCCGCGAGCGTGTCGGTGGCGTGCGATGCGGTCTCTTGATACGGAGGTCATGCAAAGGTGTGTCAAAGGTGTTGACACGCGCGATCGAGTCGCTATAATTGCGGTCTTGCTTGATGCAAGACGTGCCCAGGTGGCGGAATTGGTAGACGCACTAGGTTCAGGTCCTAGCGGTGGCAACATCGTGGAGGTTCGAGTCCTCTCCTGGGCACCATTAGTTGTTCCGATGCAAGCTGAAGTAGTCCGAGAAACCCCGTAAGATCAACGTCTTACGGGGTTTTTTGTTCCCTTCAGATCCCGTACATTCCGCTGACGTCGATCCTTTTTGCGTATACTGTTGCGTATACCGGATCTTGAGGGGGCAGCCATGCCCAGACGAGCCGAACCGAAGTCGGAGTTGGCCTTTCGTACCGCCAAAGCACAAGAACGCCCCTACCTTCTTGCCGATGGTAATGGGCTCGCGTTGAGGGTCCGGCCGAATGGCACCAAGACCTGGTTGCTCCGCTATCGCCGCCCCTGCACCGGAAAGGAAAACTTCCTTAGCCTCGGCTCCTACCCCGACGTTTCCCTCGCCGACGCCCGAAAAGCGGCCGCCACCGCTCGCAACCTGATACGGGAAGGCACCGATCCAGTCGAGCATCGCAAAGCTGAATCCGCCGCGCGCAAACGTGCTGCCGAAGGCGTTTTCCATCTAGTTGCCGAGAATTGGCTCGCCTTCAAACGCAAGGAGTGGGCCGACGAGACTTACCGCAAAGCGGAATTCGTGGTTCGGCAATACCTGATTCCGCCATTACGCAACAAGCCCATCTCGACGCTCGCGACATCGGAGGTTAAACCGGTATTGGAAGGAATAGCGACGCATGCACCCAACCTCGCAACGAAGGCGCGCCAATACGTGGGCGGCATCGTCACCTACGCGATCCACCATAGCCTGAGGGAGGACGGCGTTCCTTTGTCGCTGCGCGGCGTCATACCACGACACGAGAAAGGCCACATCCCGGCGATCACGAAGCCTGCCGAAATCGTCCCGCTCGTACAGGCCATCAATACCTACAAGTCGCCGATCACCAGGGCCGCCCTGAAGCTGACCATGCTTACAGGCTTACGTCCCGGAGTAGTGGCCACTGCACCGTGGGACGAAATCGATCTTGACGCGGGTGAGTGGCATATCCCGGCCAGCCGGATGAAGATGCGTCACGACCATATCGTGCCGTTGCCTAGGCAAGCGGTCGCGTTGCTTAGCGAATTACAGTCGATCACGGGCCGTGGGCACTATGTGTTTCCGTCACCAGCCCGTCAGAAGACGCCGCATTTGCACCGAGATGCGTTAAGCAAGGCTCTACGCGACATGGGATTCCAAGGAAAGCACGCCACACATGGATTCCGCGGCATGCTGCGAACCGTTGGCAGGGAGCGGCTTGGCATCGACATCGATGTTCTCGAAGCGCAACTCGCCCACGCGAAACGAGGCGACGTGCAGAAGGCCTACGACAGAACAACGTTCGACGATGATCGTCGCCGCGTGATGCAGGTGTGGGCTGATTACATCGACGGGCTATGCAGAGCAACTCCGCCAGTTGGTGCGATCAGTTGAAAACTGCTTCGAGAAACAGATTTCTTCCTGTTTTCCCTGTTGCTCACGGGATTTCGTGATTGCGGGCATCGATTTCCAACGGTGCCGCGTCATATCCGACGGTAGCGATCTGCCGGAGGTACTCCGGAAAAAAATCCTTGATTGACCCAGCGTTCTCGTACTGGTGCACGTGTCGGAATTCGTGAGTCAGCAGCCTGCGTGTAAGACGGCCGTCAACGATAAAGATCGCGTAGCCCAATGTAAGTCCCGTGAATCCTGGCCCGAGCAGCCCAGCGTTCAGTGCGACATTCCTCAACCACGGTTCGGTAGGCAATGGGAGGCTCGGTGCGATGACAACCCGAATCTTCTCGGGTGCGAGAACACCGACGGCTCTTGCGTCAGCAATGCCGTCCGATGCTAAATATGCGCCGGTTACGAGTGCAATTCGCTCTTGCTCTTCGGCCCAGGCGATTGCGTGAGGGAGGACCTGTGGCAATATTGACGCGAGACTGGTCATTGTCATGCTCGTATTTTCCGTGGTCAGTAGTTCGGATTCGGCACGAGCCATTTCGTGTCGAAGCGATGGCCGCTCTCGATCGCCTGATCCACATAGGACTTCACGGAGTCGATCGCACGGTAGACGGCATAAGGAACCGAGTCTTCGTACGGTACGGAAGTGATATACGCTGAGATCTGGTCGGGAGTATGAGCGTGATGGCTGGTTTCGAAGCTGTACGGCCGGTCTTCGGCGACGTCGGAGCGCTCCACCTTAACGGCAAGCGGATATTCGTGGCCGGTAGTCGTGAGCAACGTCATCTTCACTTCGAACCTCAATCGGGACGACCCCACGCCAGCAAGCGTCACCAGATCGTTCTCAAGAAGCGCGAGCGCATCCGAAATTGTCGTGTCGATTCGTCCGAGTTGTATTGAAGACATTCTTTTTTCTCCGTTTCCCGCAGTGTGTAGCCTTACGCTACGTATAGCGCAATACTTTCTGCCTGTTAGATTATCGACTCTTTATCTCGGGCACCGGCCGCAGTCACGACGTCAACGACGAAAAACCAGAACACGCACCCGAGGACGAACAGCACCGCGCCGATGACGGAAACGTGGCCGATGAGGATCGTAAAAGCGATGATGCTCGGAATCATCCCTATACCGAGCGCCGCGCCGCGGTATGCGCTCGTCTTGCGCTGCTGGATCACAGTAACCGTGCGGTCAAGAAGAAGATGTCCGACGAGCGCAGGGAGTGAAAGTGAGAGCAGGCAGATCACCAACTCCCCCCCTCCAATCGCTGCGGAGTTCGTGATCGACGCAATGAGAGCCGCAGCAACGAGAAGGCTGTATAGGCACCGATCATTTTCGACCGAACCGCATGCAGTTCAACCGGCGTCTGTGCTCGAACGCGCCTCAGCACATCCTCAAGATTGCCAGGCTCGGTTGTCCCCTTGGAGCCGGTTTCGCCCATAATCGATTCCTAATCGAATTGCTACGCGGTGAGGATCAACATAGGGCGGTTGCGTTGCATGTCGTGACTAATTTCGATCCCCGCAAGGGGTTCGGCCGTCGACCACCCTGGTAGCCCCTTGGCGTGGACCGTAAGTAGGACGCGATGAGCGTCGCAAGCATCCACATTGCCATCACTCTGAGCGCGGTATCGCGGGTCTCCGAGTGGGCGAGGATCGTTGAGTCGTCTACCTCTGGCTTCGAGGGTGACCGTGCTGCCGCGCATGCGCAAAATCGCACGTGCCTTATCGTTGCGGCTGGCGATCAGCTCGTCGAGCTGTTCGGGAGACGCGTTCACCGACTCTGATCCAACGCGCATGAAAGCCGGCCCGGTGAAATGTGGTCGGTCGTCGCTCCCATACACCACGACTGCGACTACGTGACGACTGTCGACATCGAGGACGCGAGTCATGAAGGAGCGAATCGGCGGATAGCATGGGGGTGTCAGGATTTCCGTGTTCAAGGCGGGTTGAATAATCACACGGACGGGCGAACGAATCGATCCTGATAGAGGATAGCGAACTGGTTCATCGCTGCCTTCCAATCATGCGCAGCACGACTCCAGTCGGCCGTGATATTGCGCAGTGCCAGCCAGATCAACTTAGTCGCTGCGTCGTCAGTCGGGAAGTGTCCCCGGGTCTTGATGATCTTGCGCAACTGCGAGTTGATGTTCTCAATGGCATTCGTCGTGTATATAACCTTCCGAACACCCGGTGGAAACGCGAAGAACGGAATCACGCGATCCCAGGCGTTGCGCCACGATGCGCTGACCGTCGGGAATTTCTGGCCCCAAGCGCCTTCGGCAAACGCGTCCAATTCGGCCTGAGCTGCTTCCGCGCTCGGCGCGGTGTAGATTGGTTTGATTGCCGCAGCCAGCCCTCGCCGGTCTTTCCAGCTCGCGTAATCGAGGCTATTTCGGATCAGGTGGACGATGCAGGTCTGCAGCGTGGTGGCCGGGAACACGGCCGCCAGCGCCTCCGGCATACCCTTGAGGCCATCAGTCACGGCAATCAGAACATCGTGAACGCCACGCGTCTTGAGATCGTTGAATACCTTCATCCAGAACTTGGCGCCCTCGGTGTTCTCGATCCACAGCCCCAGAATATCGCGGGTCCCATCGGGCAGAACGCCCAGCGCCAGATAGACCGCCTTGTTACGTACCACGGCGTCCTCGCGGATCTTGACCCGAAGCGCGTCGAAGAACACCACCGGATACATCGGTTCGAGCGGCCTGGCCTGCCAGGCGGTGACTTCGGCCATCACCTCGTCGGTGACGGAACTGATGAAGTCGGGCGAGACCTCGGTAGCGTATTGCTCCAGCAGGAAGCCCTGGATCTCGCGCACGGTCATGCCCCGGGCATACATGGCAACGATCTTGTCGTCGAAGCCCGTGAAGCGTCGTTCGTGTTTGGGGATCAGCAGTGGCTCGAAGCTGCCGTCGCGGTCGCGAGGCACCTCGATGCGGATCGGACCGTCTTCGGTCAGGACCGTCTTGGCGCCTTTACCGTTACGCTGATTCGTGGCATTGACCGGCTTGGCGGCACCGGGTGGATAGCCGAGATGGTGGTTCATCTCGCCGCCCAGCGCTCGCTCGATCAGCGCCTTCTTGAGCGCCAGCGTCGCGGCATTGATGGCTTCGGCCGTCATCGGACCGTTGCCGAACTGTTCAAGCAGTTCGGCCGGAATCGCCGGCAGCTCTGCAGGCTTGGCTTTCGGTTTGCGGGGCATACATTCTCCTTGAGAGGATGATATGCCTTGAACACGAAATTACTGACAGGCCCATCTGAAGCAGGCGTTACCCAACGCCTACTTCGATGCACGGGGACTGATCTCGATCCGCCGGACGGTGGATCGCCTCCAGAGCATGAACTGAACCGCCGTATGCGGAACCGCACGTACGGTGGTGTGAGAGGGCTGAGGGGGTAACCCCTCACCCTACTCGATCGTGAATTGCGTGCATTGCGTGAATGCCGCAGCACGTGGGGTGAATGAACTGTAGGGACGTCAAATTCCCGCAACAAACGAAATCTCGTCATGCGCGCCATGACCTGAAGTCATGCGCCGCGCCGGTGCGAACCGCAGCCGGCCGGCATCGCCGCCGGCCGGCATCGCCGCCGGCCGGAAATATCGGATGACGAACGATTCAGGCCGGCGATTGCGCGAACCAGTCGGCTTCGCGAATCTCGATCACGGTCGGAATCGCGCGCGTCGCGGCGTCGCGCAGCGCGAGCGCGAGTTCGTTCGCGTTGGCGGCCGTTCGCGCCGCGCAGCCGAATCCGCGCGCGAGCGTGATGAAGTCCGGCGTATAAGGATCGACGCCGACCGGCACGATGTCGCGCGCGGTCATGTACTTGCGGATCTCGCCGTAGCCGAAGTTGTTCCACACGAGCACGATCACCGGCACGCGCGCTTCGACCGCGCTCGCGAGCTCGGGCAGCGTGAACTGCAGGCCGCCGTCGCCGATCAGGCAGACGACCGGGCGCGCGGGCGCGGCGAGCTTCGCGCCGATCGCGGCGGGCAATCCGTAGCCGAGCGTGCCGTAGCCGGTCGACGAGTTGAACCACGCGCGCGGCGCGGGTGCGTCGTGCGTGAAGTTGCCGACGTAGACCGGGCTCGTCGAATCGCCGGCGACGATCACGCCGGGCAGCGACTCGACGATCGTGTCGATCAGCCGCTGCTGCGCGCGCGTCGTCGCATCGCGGCCGGCCGCGATCGCGTCGCGCACCGCCGCGACGCGCGTGCCACCCCAGCTCGCGTCGCGCGGTGGCAGCGCGTACGCGTCGAGCTGTGCGAGCACGCTCGCGAGCGCCTGTTGCGAATCGCCGATCAGCGCGACGTCCGGCGGGAAGTTGCGCATCGCCTGCTGCGCGTCGATGTCGATGCGCAGCAGCGCGCCGTCGATCGCGAAGCCGCCGTCGAACACGACGTCATAGTCGGTCTCGCCGAGCTCGGTGCCGACCGCGAGCACGACGTCCGCGTCGCGCACCAGCGCGCGCGTTTCGGGCAGCGACTGCGTGGAGCCGACGAGCAGCGGATGGCCGGCCGGCAGCAGCCCCTTCGCGTTGATCGTCAGCGTGACCGGCGCATGCAGCCGCTCGGCGAGCGCGCGCAGCTCGGCGGCCGCCTGCGCGGCGCCGCCGCCCGCGAGGATCAGCGGGCGCTTCGCGGCCGCGAGCCGGCCCGCGGCCGCGGTGACGGCGGCCACGCCCGGCGACGGCCGTTCGATCGGCACGATCGGCGCATTTGCGATGCCATCCGCCGGCGCGACGATCACGTCGAGCGGAATCTCGATGTGGACCGGGCGCGGGCGCGCGCCGTCGAACACCGCGAACGCGCGCGCGAGCACCTGCGGCAGGTCGGCGGCGTCGAGCAGCGTGTGCGAGAACGCGGTGAGGCCCGCGAAGACGTCGCGCTGCGACGGCAGCTCGTGCAGGCGTCCGGCGCCGCTGCCGAGCTCGCGGCGTGCGTTCACGCTCGAGATCACGAGCATCGGGATCGAATCCGCATACGCCTGCGCCATCGCGGTCGCGATGTTCGTCATCCCGGGCCCGGTGATGATGAAGCAGACGCCGGGCTTGCCGGTCACGCGCGCGTAGCCGTCGGCCATGAAGCCCGCGCCCTGTTCGTGGCGCGGCGTCACGTGGCGCAGCGACGACGCGGCCAGCCCGCGATACAGCTCGACCGTATGCACGCCAGGAATGCCGAACACGTATTCGACGCCGTAGCGTTCGAGCAGCGCGACGAGCGCCTCGCCGCAGGTCGGGGCGGCGCTGGGCGCGGTGAGTGCCTGGTCGAGGCAAGGGGGGAGGGCCGGGGCGTTCATCGGTCGTCGAGCTCCTGAGGGTGGTGGCGAGCCCGCGCCGCGTCGCGCGGAGGCTCGTGCTGGCGGCCATTGTCGTCGTCGGTTGCGCGCGCGAACAATCGATTAGTTCTCATGGCGCGCATGATGTTTTTGCATGGGTAACGCCTCCGGCGCCGTGGCGTGGCGGCGCGGCGTCGCTCACGCGCATGGGAAGCGATCGGTGCTAGAATGCATGAAATTTCAGTGAAAAATCCATCATGCAAACTGCAGCGCAACCTTCTTCAGGGGCCTTGCGAGGTGGGGCCGCTCACCTCGCGGGAGAACTGCGCCCTGGCCGCGTATACCGGCGTGAAGACCTGGCGCGGCTGTCCACGGCGGTGGACCGTCACCTGCAAGCGTTGGTGGCCAGCGGCAAGCTGAGAAAGCTCGCGCAGGGGCTTTACCATGCGCCCAAGCAGTCCAGCTTCGGGCCGTTGCCGCCTGCCGACGATCGGGTGGTGGCCGGATTCCTGCGCGACAAGGATTTCCTGGTGTTCTCTCCGTCGGCGTACAACGCCGTGGGCCTGGGCACCACGCAGTTGTACAACCGAACCTTCGTCTACAACCGCAAGCGCCACGGCGTCTTCAAGCTCGGAAACCGTCAGTTCGATTTCCGCATGAAACCGCGCTTTCCAAAGAAGCTGACGCCCGAATTCTTGTTTGTGGATCTGCTGAACAACCTGGACGAACTGGCCGAGGATCGCGATGCGGTGCTGCGCCTGGCGCGCAGCAAGCTGTCATCCTTCGATTCCGCCCGCCTGCAGCGCGCGGCTGACAGCTACGGCAATGTGGCCACACGCAAACGCCTGCGGGAGTGGGCGGGTGGCTGATTTCCTGCACGAGCGCAAGGACTTTGACCAACTTCTGGCGGTGGTGGCCGACGAGCGCGGCCTCGAGCCCATGTTGGTCGAGAAGGACTACTGGATCATGCAATGCCTCTGGGGCTTGCAGGCTCAGGGCTTCCAGTTCGAGTTGAAGGGCGGAACATCGCTGTCGAAAGGTTTTGGCATCATCCATCGCTTCTCCGAGGACATCGACATACGCATGTCGAGAAGCTGCAGACCATCTCCACCAAGTACCGGAGACTGGCCGAGGCCGAGGCGTTTCCGGCCAACTTCCTGCGCCATTACTATGACGTGTATTGCCTGCTGGCATTGGATGAGGTCCAAACCTTCATGCGCGAGCCTGCCTATCCGGAGCGCAAGGCGCGGCGGTTTCGCACCGGTGACGAGCAAGTCATCGCTCGCAATCCGGCATTCATCCTGCCGGACGCCGATCAGCGCGAGCGCTTTGCCGACGAGTACCGCAAGACAGCCGCGTTGTACCACCAAGGTCAGCCGGACTTCGAGATTCTGCTGGAGCGGATTCACCAGCACATCGATGCGATGTAAGAACCTGATCACGTATCTTTTGAACCATCATGCAACGCAAGCTATATAGCGGCCGTGACCCGTCCCGCGCGGTCGCGATCGCCGATCTTCAGGCGATGGCGCGCCGGCGCCTGCCGCACTTCGCGCTCGAATACCTCGAATGCGGCGCCGAGGACGAGCTCAGCGTACGCGCGAATCGCGCGGCGTTCGAGTCGATCGGGCTGGTGCCGCGCACGCTGCGCGACGTATCGGCGCGAACGATCGCGACGCGGTTCAGGGGCGGCGACGCGTCGGCGCCGATCGCGGTCGGCCCGACCGGCTTCAACGGGATGCTGTGGCGCGATGCCGATATCGCGCTCGCGAGGGCGGCGGCCCGAAGCGGCGTGCCGTTCTGCGTCGCGACGCTCGCGAGCGCGAGCATCGAGCGCATCGCGGCGGCCACGCGCGACTGGCCGGATTCGCCCCGCTGGCTGCAGCTCTACCTGTTCCGCGACCGCCAGTGCACGCTCGAGCTGCTGCAACGCGCGCGGGACGCCGGGTTCTCGTCGATCGTGCTGACGACCGACGCGGTCGTGTACGGCAATCGCAACTGGGAGGCGCGCAATTACCGCGGATTCAAGCGGCCGAACTGGCGCAGCATGCTGAACGCGGCAACGTGCTGGCGCTGGCTCGCGAACGTGTATGCGCCGGGGCTGCCGCGCTTCGAGAATCTCGACGGCTTCATCGGCCAGCGCGCGACCGCGCTCGACGCGGCCGACTGGATCGAGCGGCAGATGGACACCGCGCTCACGTGGCGCGACGTCGAATGGCTGCGCGAACGCTGGGACGGCACGCTGATCGTGAAGGGCATTCTCGACGCCGACGATGCGATGCACGCGGTGCGTTGCGGCGCGGATTCGATCGTCGTGACGAACCACGGCGGCCGGCAGCTCGACGGCGCGATTCCGAGCATCGCGGCGCTGCCGGCCGTCGCCGACGCGGTCGGCGATCGCGCGGAGATTCTGCTCGATTCCGGTGTGCGGCGCGGGATGGACGCGATCAAGGCGCGGCGTCTCGGCGCGCAGGGCGTGCTGCTCGGGCGGGCGACGCTGTATGGCGTCGCGGCGGCCGGCGAGCGCGGCGCGTTGCGTGCGCTGCAGATCCTTCGGGACGAAATCGACAACGGGCTCGCGCAGCTCGGGTGCGCGGGTCTCGACCGGCTGGCGGACGTCGCGATCGCGTAGCGGCGGTGCCGGCGGGGCACCGGGCACCGTATCGATGGCGCCGCCTCACACAATCTCAGCCCGCCCGGCGAATCATCTCCGCATGCGCTCCGTTGATCGCTTCGACCGCCTGGTTGCCTGCGTGCATGTGCGAGATGTGAATCTCGCTCGACTTCGTGAAGCGGTGCGCGAGATGCACCGTGTACGAATTCGTCGCCCAGCTGACGAATCCGGTGATGTAGAGCGCGCCGTCCAGATCTCTCCATTTGACGCCGGTCACGCCCTTGCTCCACGGCAGAATGCCGCGCGCGAGCCAAACGCCGCTGTCGTCCATGTACAGCACGTAGCTGCGTTCCAGCGCTATCGTGTAGACGATCCCGCCGATCACCACGAGCGCGACGATGATCGCGGCGACGGGTGATTTTCCCCAAAGCGCGCGGGGGATGACGACAAGCATCCAGACCGCGATGAGTACCCGGCCGGCATACGCGACCCACGATTTACGCGCCAGGATCATCGGCTCCTGTCGTTGAAGCGATACGGCTTCGATGATGTCGTTCATGTCCGTTCTCCAGTTCCGGTTCAGCCTTTCGGCATCGAGGTGTTGCATGTGACGACACGGTAGTTGCCGGCGTTCGGAATCGAGTTCGCGGCGTCCTTGTCCGTTTTCCTGATCCGGAGGAGCGGCCTGTCGGGAAAGGTCAGGTGCAACGCGTATCCGACGGTATCCGACATCTTCGACAGCAATACGCGATCGTCGCGGGGCACGCCGTCGCAACGATAACTGGACGTGAAATCCAGCGCGTATGCCTGACGGACGAGAAACAGTTCAAGGCCGAAACTGTTGGCGACGAAATCGCCGGCCGAACTCAAGATAAGCAATGAAAGAATGGCGCCCAGACTGGCGACTGGAATAACCCAGCCGTTCATTGAATTGAGTTTGATCTGCTTTCGGGTGTTGAATAATGTCATTGCCACGACAAAAATAAATATTGCCGAGTACGACAGTCTGGCGATGGTGATCGCCAGTATGTAGAGTGTTCCGGTATTGATTGCCTCGCTCAGTTGCGATACGGCGAACGGGAAATATTCATTGAGCCCATAGACGGCTACGTCGTGGGAATCCTGATAAAAAAATGCTGTCGTCCCGACCAGAAACAAGCCAGCCGCGGGATTGGTTGCTATGTTCTTGACGGATTTGATTTGCAGCAGGCAAAGTGCGCAACACAGCAAGGCCGCTGCACCGGAAAACAAAATGTCATATGCGCTTGCCCAGAAATCCAATGT
This sequence comes from Burkholderia guangdongensis, assembly GCF_013403875.1. Classification (GTDB taxonomy): domain Bacteria; phylum Pseudomonadota; class Gammaproteobacteria; order Burkholderiales; family Burkholderiaceae; genus Burkholderia; species Burkholderia guangdongensis. Next base: position 107,336 of record NZ_JACBNX010000019.1, read on the forward strand.
CCGCAGGCACATCAGCGCCACGCAGATCGCGGTAAATACGAGAGCGAGATAACTGTCCACGACGAAAGCGACGGGGTTGTCGGCCCAGTCGCGAGCAGCGCGCACATATGTTTTCCAGATGATTCGCATGCGTTGATTGCTGCGAAGCCGAAAAGTCTTATGGAGCGGACGTTGTCGGGGTGCCATGGTTCGAATCCTTTGTCTCTCGGGTTCTTTCGAGCGGGGCAGCGCTCGCTTTCGTTATTCGTCATATCTTAGCGGCGTCGCACCGATAAAAACAGACAAATTCGAATTCGGCAGGTGCCAATGGGACAACCCGTCGAAGGCAAGCGAAGGCGTTCGATGAGCGATCACCATTGACGGGCGGAGCGCCTCGACCCCGGCGTTTCCCCCATTCCGCTAGACTCGACGACTTCCGCCCGCCCTGGAGAAACAGTCATGTCCATCCCCCCAGCCGCCATCCGCGCGATCGTCACGGGCCACACACGCGGTCTCGGCGCGGCGATCGCCGCGCAACTGCTGCAACGGGACGTCGCCGTGCTCGGCTTGTCGCGCGGCGCGCATCCTTCGCTCGGCAACGAATACGCGAACCGCTTCTCCGAAGCGTCGCTCGATCTGTCGGATCCGCCGCGCGTCGAAGCGTGGCTCGCCGGCGACGCGCTGCGCCGCTTCGTCGACGGCGCGTCGTGCGTGCTACTGTTCAACAACGCGGGCACCGTCGACCCGATCGGCCCACTCGCGACGCAGGCGCCGGCGGCGGTCGCGCGCGCGGTCGCGGTCAACGTCGCGACGCCGCTGATGCTCGCGAGCGCGCTCGCGCAGGCCGTGCCGGACGCGGCAGAGTGCCGGATCGTGCACGTGTCGAGCGGCGCGGCGCGCGGCGCGTACGCGGGCTGGAGCGTCTACTGCGCGACGAAGGCCGCGCTCGACCATCACGCGCGCGCGGTCGCGCTCGACGCGAATCGCGCGCTGCGGATCTGCAGCGTCGCGCCCGGCGTCGTCAACACCGACATGCAGGCGACGATCCGCGCGAGCAGCCGCGAGCGCTTCCCGTCGATCGAGCGCTTCGAGCAGCTGAAGACGAGCGGCGCGCTGACGACGCCCGACGCGGCCGCGCGGAAGCTGATCGATTACGCGCTCTCCGACGCGTTCGGCTCGACGCCGACCGCCGACGCGCGCGACCTGCCCGCCGCGTAGCGCGAGCGCGGTCTTTCCGGCTTTTGCGGGGTTTTGCGTCCCGCCGTCCGCTTGCGCCGCCGGTCGACCTGCAAATGTACGGAATATTCCAACTTGACAGTATTTTTTGTGAATGAAAATATTCAGTCGCGCCCATGACGGGGCGCCCGGTGCGTGTCGTCGGCGCGCGGCGTTCGGTTCGAGCGCCGCGGCCGGTCGATCCGGCGTGCCGCGCGAACCTCGATCGGGATTTCATTCATGAGCCAGAAGCAAGAGTTCTCCCTGCCCGCGCCGACCGGCAGGTCGTGGCGCAGCGTCGTGAGCGGCCTCGTCTACGTGTTCGAAAACGTGATGCCCGATCCATTCACGCTCGCGATCTGGCTCACGCTGCTCGTCGGCGCCGCCGCGTTCTGCTTCGCGCCGCACGGCAGCGCGCAGACGATCCTGACGTCGTGGTTCGACGGCACGTTCAACATCGTCGGCTTCGCGCTGCAGATGATCCTGATCTTCGCGACCGGCTACGCGATCTCCGATTCGCCGCTCGCGCAGCGCGGGCTGCGCGCGCTCGCGGCCGCCGCGCACACGCCGACACGCGCGGCGCTGCTCGTCGTGCCGGTCGTCGCGATCGCGTCGTGGTTCAACTGGGGCGTCGGCCTCGTCGGCGGCGCGCTGCTCGCGCGCGCGATCGCGAAGCGCACGCGCGTCGATTTCGCGTGGCTCGTCGCCGCGTGCTACTCGGGCTGCGCGATCGTCACGAACAGCGGACTGTCGAGCTCGATCGCGCTGTCGCAGGCGTCGCACGGCAACGCGCTGAACCTCGTCGAAAAAGCCACCGGCCAGCTCTTGCCGCTGAGCCAGACGATCTTCGCGCCGTTCGTCTACGTGCCGACGATTCTCGTGACCGTGATCGTTACCGCGATCTTCATCGCGATCCATCCGAAGGCGGACAAGATGGTCTGCTTCCCGCAGACGGCCGAGCGGGGCGCCGACACTGCCGCCGCTTCCACCGACACCGCGCCGCGCGAACCCGCCGGGAACGCGTCGTCGTTCGCGGGCCGGCTCGACCGGTCGGTGCTCGGCACCGCGATCCTCGTCGGCTTCGGCGCCGCGTATCTCGGCATCCTGTGGTCGACGAAGGGCTTCAGCCTCGGGATCAACACGATGATCCTCGTGTTCATGCTGATCGGCCTGGCGCTGCAGCGCACGCCGATCGCGTACGTCGAGTCGATCCGCCGCGCGGCGGGGCAAACCGGCGCGATGCTGCTGCAGTTCCCGCTGTACGGCGGCATCATGGGGATCATGAGCGGCACCGGGCTCGCGTCGGTGATCTCGAGTGGCTTCCTGCTCGTCGCGACGTCGGCGACGCTGCCGCTGTGGAGTTACCTGAGCTCGCTCGTGATCACGCTGCTGATCCCGAGTTCCGGCGGCCACTGGGCGGTGCAGGGGCCGTTCGTGATCCCGGCCGCGCTGTCGCTGCACGCGGACATCGCACGCACGTCGATGGGCGTCGCGCTCGCGGAGAACGTGTCCGTGCTGCTGCAGCCGTTCTGGGTCGTGCCGGTCGTCGCGATCGCCGGCATCCGGATCCAGCCGGTGATGGCCTATACGACGATCGCGTTCATCGTGTCGCTCGTCGTCTACGCGGTCGCGCTCGCGCCGATCTTCTGAATGCCGCGCGGCGAGGCGCCGCTGGAGAAAACTTGACGTCCTCCGCCGCCTAAAGACGGTGGATTCCCACAACCGGCGATGCACGTCCGCATCGGAGAATGTTCACCGCAGCGTTGGTATCACGATCATGCACGACACCGCAGCCACTGCAGGCCCACTCTCTTATTCGCAGCCCCGCGATACCTTTCGGCCGCGTCGTGCTGGCTTTCGACCCGCACGCCGAACAGGACTGGGTAGAACCGCTTTCGTTCACTTCCTCGAACGTGGCCCCGTGCGCGATCGCTTTGTAGCGGAGCTTGTTGCGGAAGGACGACCAGGATGCGTCGTAGACGCTTTTCGCCAGCCTGGTCCTGGCCAGTTTCGATGCCGACACGTTGCCGACCGCGATGTAATCGAAGCGCCGCACCAGTTCGAGCGCGAGCTTGTGCTGGAAATCGGCGCGGGCATTCGCCACCCGGGCGTGCAGTTTGGCGATGTGCCGTTTGTGCTTTCGTGCCCGTTGCGCTTTCGCCAACTTCTCGGCCGCGCGCCGGCCGAACCGGTCGTTGGGCAATTTCTCGCCGGTCGAAAGTGTGGCGAAGTCTTTCAGGCCGAGGTCGATGCCGACACCGGAGCGGATCGGGCGCGCCTGAACATCGGGCATCTCGATCACGATGTTCAGAAACCAGTGGCCGCGCGCATCCCGCGCGAAATTGGTGCCGTCCTTGATTTTGCCTTCGGGAAGCGGCCGGCTGCTGAACACGCGAAAGGTGTGGCCGGCGAAGCGGAACGCGTCGCCCTCGCGCTTCAGGTCGCGGCCCTTCAGCGGCACCCAGCCAAGCGATTTCCTGCCGCGATAGCGCAGAGAAGGGCGCCGGCGCTGGCTGCGCGATTTCGCGTATTGCTCGCACGTTGCGTTGACCGTGCCGGAGTGGATACCCAGTACCTTGCTGCTGCCAGTGGTCAGCACGTTCAGGTCGAAACCCGTCGGCCACTTCTTGTTCCACTTGAGCGCGTGCTTCTGCGTGTCGTTGCAGAAATTCCAGACGTAGTTCACCGCCCGGCTTTGCTTGTTCAGCAAGCCGTTGAGCGACTTCACCCGGTAGCGATAGACAAGGATCATGCCGGTCATTCTAACGTCGGAATGCCGGCTGTCGACGGCGCTCCTTTCCTCCCCGCCATCAATGGCGGGGTCTCTCGGAGCAACAGGTGAATAGAAACCACGCGCTCGAGCGCGTTGCCGACTACTTCGACTCGGGCGCGTTTCTCGCCGAACTGAATCGCCGCGTCGCGTACCGCACCGAAAGCGAGGAGGCCGGCAGCGGCGACGCGCTCGCCGCGTATCTGGCGCACGAAGTCGCGCCGTCGCTGCGCGCGCTCGGCTTCGACGCGCGCGTCGTCGACAATCCGGTCGCCAAGCGCGGCCCGTTTCTCGTTGCGCACCGGCACGAGGGCGACGACCTGCCGACCGTGCTGACGTACGGCCACGGCGACGTCGTGCGCGGCCAGGACGGGCGCTGGCGCGACGGGCGCGATCCGTGGCGGGTGAGCGTCGACGGCGAGCGCTGGTACGGGCGCGGCACGGCCGACAACAAGGGGCAGCACACGATCAATCTCGCGGCGCTGCGCGCGGTGCTCGACGCACGCGGCGGCCGGCTCGGCTTCAACACGAAGATGATCTTCGAGATGGGCGAGGAGATGGGCTCGCCGGGGTTGCGCGAAGTGTGCGCGGCGCTGCGCGACGAGCTCGCGGCCGACGTGTTCGTCGCGTCGGACGGCCCGCGCGTGACGGCCGGCCAGCCGACCGTCTTTCTCGGCTCGCGCGGCGTCGTGTCGTTCGATCTGCACGTGAACCTGCGCGACTCCGCGCATCATTCCGGGCACTGGGGCGGCGCGCTGCGCAACCCGGGCGTGGTGCTCGCGAACGCGATCGCGAGCCTCGTCGACGGCCGCGGCCGGATCAAGGTCGCCGCGCTGCGGCCGCTGTCGCTGCCGGACGCGGTGCGGCGCGCGCTGGCCGACGTCGGCGTCGGCGGCGGGCCGGACGATCCGGATGTCGATGCCGACTACGGCGAGCCCGGCCTCACGCCGGCCGAGCGCGTGTTCGGCTGGAACACGCTCGAAGTGCTCGCGTTCGAAACGGGCAATCCGGCGAAGCCGGTCAGCGCGATTCCGGGCCGCGCGTCGGCGTCGTGCCAGCTCTGCTACGTGGTCGGCACCGACAGCGATCACGTCGAGGAGGCGCTGCGCGCGCATCTCGACCGGCACGGCTTCGAATGCGTCGACGTCGCCGTCACGCTGCGGATGGCCGCGACGCGGCTCGACAGCGGGAGCCCGTGGGTCGACTGGGCGTCGCGGTCGATCGCGCGCACGCTCGGCGCCGCGCCGGTGCTGCTGCCGAACATCGGCGGCGCGGTGCCGAACGACATTTTTTCGGATCTGCTGGGTCTGCCGACCCTGTGGGTGCCGCACTCGTATCCCGGCTGCCGTCAGCACGCGCCGGACGAACATCTGCTGGGGCCGGTCGCGCGCGAAGGATTGCGGATGATGGCGGGCCTCTTCTGGGATCTCGGCGACGCGCACGCGCTGCCGCGCGTCCCGCGTGAGTCAACAGTCAGTACAAAGTGAGTCAAAAGGAAGAAATCGATGAAGCGTATCGTTCCCGTCGTCGCGGACGGCCTGACCCGCACGAGCAAGCTCGAGCCCGCGCGCACCGCGCTGCTCGTCGTCGACGTGCAGAACTCGGAGATCGCCGATGACGTGCGCGCCGAGCATCCCGACTACCATCGGCAGGTGACCGACACGGTGCTGCCGAACATCGCGCGGCTGATCGCCGCGTGCCGCGCGTCGGGCGCGGAAGTGATCTACACGACGATCGAGAGCCTGACGAAGGACGGCCGCGACCGCTCGCTCGATCACAAGCTGTCCGGGATTCTCGTGAAGAAAGGTTCGTGGGAGGCGAAGGTGATCGACGCGGTCGCGCCCGGCGACGACGACATCGTGTTGCCGAAGACGTCGTCCGGCGTGTTCAACTCGACGACGCTCGACTACGTGCTGCGCAACATCGGGATCGACGGCGTGATCGTCGTCGGGATGCTGACCGACCAGTGCGTCGACATGGCGGTGCGCGATGGCGCGGATCGCGGCTACTTCATGGTGTGCGCGAGCGACGCGTGCGCGACGCATACGCAGGCGCGCCACGATCATGCGCTGTCGGCGTTCGGCGGGTACTGCCGGCTGTCGACGACCGACGCGCTCGTCGCGGAGCTGACGGGCGCGTCGCCGGTCTAGTCTTTATAGCGACCAGAGATTGCCGGTGCGGATCGGCACGCTGCCGGCGATATACGCGAGGTCCATCCCCGGCCACGCGAAGCGGCGGTTCTGCCGCGCGAACAGCACGCCGGCGGTCGATGCGCAATGGCGCTTCACCTCGCCGTTGACCGCGTCGACGACGTCGACGACGGGCTCCCCGGCCGCGAGCCGCTGGCCGACTTCCGCGAGGTAGACGATCACGCCCGGGCGATCCGCGTGGATCACTTCGGTCGCGTCGAGCGCGGTCGCTTCGTGCGTCAGGTCCGGCACGCGGACGCGCTCCGCGCCGTCGACGAAGCCGCGCAGCCGCAGATAGTCGACGATCGCCCGCGCGTCGGCCTTCGCCTGATCGTGATTCACATCGAGCTGGCCGCGCAGCTCGACCGTCGTCGACACGACGGGCGACGGCAGCGGATGCGCGGGGAAGTGCTTCTGAAGCGCGCTCCAGAAGCCGTACGCAACCTCGTCGAACGCGTGGGTCGGCTGTGCTTCGGCATGAATCGTCGCGTGCGCGCCGAGCAGAGCGGACAGCGGCATCACGTCGGCGACCGTATCCGGTTGCGTGAACACGTGCAGCACCGATTCGCAATCGCAGTGCAGATCGATCACGAGATCGGCATCGCACGCGAGCCCGAGCAGGATCTTGCGCAGCGCGTGCACCGGGCGTTTCGCGTTGAGTTTCGCGATGCATTGCACGAGCGCCGCGCGCGCGGCGCGCACGTTCGCGGCGGCATCGTCGGTCAGCGTATCCGCGAGCGCGGCGGCGACCGTCTCGGCGAGCATCGGGAACGACCGGTTGAAGTTCTCGCCCGATGCCAGATCGAACCGGCCGACCGCATAGCTGAGCAGGGTCTGGTCGAGACCGATCGGATTGCAGACCGGCACGAGCACGACTTCGCCGAGCAGATGCCCGCCGTGCTCGAGATCCCGCAGCGCGTCGCGCAGGTAATGCGCGACGAGCAGCCCCGGAATCTCCGATGCATGCAGGCCGGCCTGGATATAGGCCTTCGGGCCGCCCGCCGTGCGCGTGCCGAAGCTCAGGCTCGTGACCTGACGCTGCGTGCCGGGCGGCAGGCCTTCGATGACGTGGTTGTGTAGGTTCATCGCGTGACAAAAAAACGAGGTCGTTCGATGCGTGGCGGCATCGAACGGCCGGGGTTGAAACCGAAGCGTGGAGCGCGAAGCCGCCGCGTCAATAGATGCGCGCGTAGTCGCGGCAGATCGCCTGATCGTCCTTGTCGGCCATCGCGTGGAGCTCGCTTTCCTTGATGCGTTCGTAGCAGCCGATGAGCCGCGGATCGAGCGTCGCGCGCAGCACGTCGTCGCGGCCGAACGCGGCCATCGCCGCGGCGAGATCGCCAGGCAGCACGCTCATCCCGTACCTTTCGTATTCGGCTTCGGGGATCGTGCCCGGCTCGACGTTGACGAGCGCGGGCAGCGTGCGGCGCGTGCGCAGCCCGTCGATCCCGGCCGCGAGCAGCGCGCCGAGCGCGAGATACGGCGACGCGAGCGCATCGGCGGGCCGATATTCGATGTTCGCCTGACGCGCGGGATCCGCGCCGTTCGTCGCATTGATCGGCGCGATGCGCAGCGACGCCTCGCGATTGCGGTCGCCGACGCACGCATACGCGGCGGTCCAGCTATGCGGACGCAGCCGCTGATACGACACGACGCCGGGCGCGGTCAGCGCGGTCAGCGCCGGCAGATGCGCGTGGATGCCGGCCGTGAACTGGCTCGCGAGCTCGGACAATCCGCCGGGCCGGCGCGAGTCGTACGTGAGCGGCTGGCCGTCGGCGCTCCACAGCGACAGATGGATGTGCACGCCGTTCGTGCCGGCGTTGTTCGCGAGCTTCGGCGAGAACGACACCTGCCGGCCATGCCGGCGGCAGATCTCGCGCACGACCTCCCGCACCGACACCGCGCGATCCGCCGCGCGCAGCGCGTCGGCCGGACGGCACGTGACTTCGAACTGGCGCGGCGCGTATTCGGCCAGACACATCTCGGGCTCGATGCCGGCCTCGTCGAGCGCTTCGTGGATGTCGGTGCAGAGCCGCTCCTCGCTGCGCGCGGCCGCGAGCGAGAACGGCGGCGGCGGGTTCTCGATGTCGGTCACCATGAACTCGTGCTCGAACGACGCGACCACCCGCAGGCCCAGCCGGTCGAGCGCGGCGATCTGCTGTTTCAGGTAATGGCGCGGGCAGGCTTCCCACGGCGCGCCGTCGAGCGTGACGATGTCGGACAGGAAGTAATGCAGCGGGCTGGTGCCGTCCGCGCCGCTGACGAACACCTCGGCGTCGCGGTCGGGCATCAGCAGCAGATCGCCGACGGGCCCCCACGGGTTGTCGGTGATCTCGCCGAACGGGTTCAGGCCGATGTTCGCCGGCACCCAGCCGACGCCCTTCGACAGCTGCGACGCGAGCCGCTCGCGCGCCATCCCGCGGCCGCGCGTGATGCCGACGTAGTCCTGACAGACGAAATGCACGAGCCCGGGGATGTTGCCTCTTTGATCAGTCATGGTTTCTCGACGTTTACAATCGCTGCACGAAACAGGAAGCCAGTGCCGGACCGCTCGCATCGAGACCGTGCATCGGGTATGCTGCATTGGCATGAATCGATGATTGCATGCAGCAAATTTACTGTCAATCTGAAACAAAATATTCATTCCCGAGAACGCGAAGATGACGGCGGACACTTCCCTGCGTCAGTTGATGCAGCAAGCCCAGGCGACGTTTACGGCGAGCGAGCGCAAGCTCGCGCGGCTGTTGATCGGCGGCAATCCGACGATGGCGCTCAGCACCGTGCAGGATGTGGCGGAGAAGGCGGGCGTCAGCGCGGCGACGGTCGTGCGGTTCGCGATGAAGCTCGGCTTCAGCGGCTATGCGGATTTTCAGCGGGCGCTGATCGCCGAACTGCAGTCGATGGTCACGTCGCCGCTGTCGCTGCTCGAGAGCGCGCCCGCGAAGCAGGAGCGTTCGTTCGGGCACGTGGTGGCCGGGCAGGTCGACGTGGCGGTGGCCGACATGCCGGGGATCGACGCGGTCGTCGAGATCCTGGCCGACAAGCGGCGGCGGATCTATCTGCGCGGCGGGCGCTTCAGCCATTTTCTCGCCGGCTATGCGCACGCGCATCTGCGGCAAATGCGGCCGAACGCCGTGCTGCTGCCGCAGGATCGGGAGAGCAGCCTCGATGCGACGCTCGACATCCAGAGCCGCGACGTCGTCGTGCTGTTCGACTTCCGCCGCTATCAGGACGACACGATCGTGCTCGGCCGCGACTGGGCCGCGAACGGCGCGACGATCGTCCTGTTCACCGATCGCTGGCTGTCGCCGGCGACCGAATATGCGCAGCACATCTTCATCAGCGACGTCGGCAATCCGTCGGCGTTCGACACGATGGTGCCGGCGGTCGCGCAGGTCGAATACCTGCTGTCGCGGTTGCTCGACGCGCTCGGCGACCGCGCGGCCGACCGGTTCCGGCAGCTCGAGGCGATCCGGGCGGCGTCGGCGGTCAGGGGGTAACGGGTAGGCAGGCGTGAGGGCGCGGGGGCGCGGGGGCGCGCCCCGCAGCGCGGTCAGATTCCCGACTTCAGCTGGCTCCACAGCCGGTGCTCGAGCCGCAGGATGTCGGCGGGCATCGGTTGCAGCGGGAACAGCGTCTTCATTACCGATGCCGGCGGATAGATCGTCGGATCGTTCCTGAGTTCCGGCTTCACGTATTGGCGCGCGGCGAGGTTCGCGGTCGGGTAGTAGACCTTGTTCGTGATTCCCGCGTTGATCTCCGGATTCTCGATGAAGTTGATCCACGCGAGCGCGGCGGCCGGGTCCGGCGCATCCTTCGGAATCCCCATGATGTCGAAGCCGACCGGCGCGCCGCTCTTCGGAATCACGTAGTCGATCTTGTACGACTTGTGCGCGTCGAGCGTGCGATGCTTCGCGATGTTCACGTCGCCGGAGTAGCCGAGCGCGATGCAGATGTCGCCGTTCGCGAGATCGTTGATGTAGCCGGACGAGTTGAACTGCGCGATGTACGGGCGGATCTGCTTCAGCACGTCGAACGCGGCCTGATAGTCGGCGGGGTTCTTGCTCGCGGGATCCTTGTGCAGATAGTGCAGCACCTCGGGCAGCACGTCGGTCGGCTCGTCGAGCACCGACACGCCGCAGCTCTTCAGCTTCGCCGCGTTCTTCGGATCGAGCAGCAGGCTCCAGTCGTCGAGCGGCGCGTCGTTGCCGAGTGCCGCCTTCACCTTGTCGACGTTCACGCCGAGGCCGATCGTCACCCATGCCCACGGAATGCCGTACTGCGTGCCCGGATCGGTGCTCTGCACCATCGCCATGATCGCCGGGTCGAGATTCGCGAGGTTCGGCAGCTTCGACTTGTCGAGCTTCTGGAAGATGCCGGCCTGGATCTGCCTGGCCATGAAGTTCGCGGACGGCACGACGACGTCGTAGCCGGTGCTGCCCGCGAGCAGCTTCGTCTGCAGCGTGTCGTTGCTGTCGTAGTTGTCGTACTTGACCTTGATGCCGGTTGCCGCTTCGAAGCGGGCGATCGTATCGTCGCCGATATAGTCGGACCAGTTGTAGACGTTGAGAACTTCGCCGGCGTTCGCGGCGACGCAGCCCGCACCGAGCAGGCAGCAGATCAGGGTCGTGCGTAGCGTGTTTTGCATGATTCGCTCCGGATGATGTCAGTACATCAACGCATCTGCGCGGCGTATTGCGGCGACGTGATGCACGCGATGTTGCCGCCGCCGAGCAGGATTTCCCGCGTGTTCGGAATGCCGATGATCTTGTGTTTCGGGAACAGTTCCGCGAGCAGGCGCTGCGCGGGCAGATCGTTCGGATCCCCGAACTCCGGCACGACCACGACGCTGTTGCCGACGTAGTAGTTGATGTACGACGCGCAGATCTGCGTGCCCGCGACACGCGCCATCGCGGCGTCGCCGTGGTCGAGGCCGGCGGCTTCCTCCGCGGTCCACACGAGCGGCGCCGGCGCCTGCATCTTGTGGATCGTCAGCTTGCGGCCCTTCGCGTCGGTGGTGGCGCGGAGAATTTCGTAGGCTTCCTGATAGATCTCGTACTGCGGGTCGGACGCGTCGTCGGTCCACTGCAGCACGACTTCGCCGGGGCGCGAGAAGCACGCGAGATCGTCGATGTGGCCGTCGGTCTCGTCGAATTTGCAGCCGCGCGGCAACCAGATCACCTTCGTCGCGCCGAGATAGTCGAGCAGCAGCTGCGTGAGCGCTTCCTTGCCGAGATGGCCGTTGCGGTTCGCGTTGAGCAGGCATTGCTCGGTCGTCAGCACGGTGCCTTCGCCGTCGCACTGGATTCCGCCCATCTCCGCGATGAACGGCGTGCGATAGCGGTCGGTGCGCTCGGCTTCGAGGATCTTTTGCGCAATCTGGTCGTCCTTGTCCCACGGGAAGTAGATGCCGCCGTTCAGGCCGCCGTACGCGTTGAATTGAAAGTCGACGCCGCGCACGGCGCCGTGATCGTTCAGCAGCCACGCGGGGCCGCTGTCGCGGAACCAAGAATCGTTGACCGTCATTTCGAGCACGCGGATGTGCGAGGGCAGCATCGCGCGCGCATTCGCGTACTGGCTCGACGACGCGCAGATCGTGACGGGATCGCTCTCGGCGATCGCGGTCGCGATGTCGACCCACACCTTCTGCGCGGGCTTGCCGCCGTTGCGCCAGACGTCGGGTCGCTCGGGCCAGCCGAGCCAGCAGCCGGCCTTCGGCTCGAATTCGCCGGGGCAGCGGAAACTGTCGTGGCGGGGAAGGGTCGTCAGGGTACGGGCCATGCAATCGCTCCATCGATCAGGGGATGTGCCGGCAATTCACCGGCACGCATGGCCACATCGTAGGTTGAGTTTTATTGACGAACCATTGATCAATTCTCGTCGATCGGTGAATCGAATTCACAGATGTAAGGGGCGAGCCCGGCGAACTGCATGAACGCCGCGAGCCGATGTTCGTGACGCTTGCGGCGCTCGGCGACGAGGTAGTAGTGGCCGGGCGACGGCACCGACATCGGGAACGGGCGGATCAGCCGGCCGCTCTTCAGCTCGTCGCCGGCGGTCAGCACGTCCGAGAGGCAGACGCCGGACTTCTGCAGCGCCGCCTCGATCGCGATGCCCGAATGCGCGAAGTGCAGATTGCGCGCGGGCGCGGGCAGCGCGGCCGCATGGATGCCGAGCCACGTTGCCCAGGTCTTGCCGTCCTGATCGTCGTGCAGCAGGCAGTAGCGCACGAGATCGGCGGGGCTCTGCAGGCCGTTCGGCTCTTCGACGAGGCTCGGATGGCAGACCGGAAAGAACTCGATCGCGCGGAACGGCACGACCCGGTAGCGGGTCCAGTCGCTATCGCCCATCGAGTAGAGGATCGTCAGGTCCGCGGCCGGATTGATCTCGTTCGAATCGCTGTCGTGCACGAGCAGATGCACGGTGAGGCCCGGGTAGCGCTGCGAGAACTCGCCGATCACGCGCGGGAAGAAGCGATGCGCGAGCTCGGCCGGCGCGGAGATCTTCAGCGAGCCGCGCATGCCCGGATGCGCGGCGTCGCTGCACGCCTCGGCCATCATGTCGAGCGCCTGGCGGACCGAATGCAGCAGACGCAGGCCCGCGTCGGTGAGCTGCACCTGGCGGCCCTGCTTCTCGAACAACGGCACCTTCAATGTTTCTTCGAGCGCGCGCACCTGATGGCTGATCGCGCTGTGCGTGACGCACAGCTCGTCGGCCGCGCGGCCGAAGTGGCGATGGCGCGCGGCCGCCTCGAAGGCCCGGAGCGCGCTGAGTGGGGGCAGTTTCCGCATGAATGGGCGTTGCGCAGAAGCGCGATGGGATAATGATCGACCTGGCGTCACGGCCGGCGCGAAGCGCGATCATTCTAATCGGCCTCCGGATCGATGAATGCATCGGCGCGCGTCGCGACGGTCGCATCGATGTATCGCCGACCAAAATGGCGACCGACCCTGTCTGATCGACCCATCCGTCGCCGACGATGTATCGATCCCGTTCAATGTCAGAAACCGAAATTTGAGATCCAACTTCTTTTTGGAAAGGTTAAAAAAGCGCCTGGAGACATAAAGAAGGGATGAAAGTCAAATGAAATACGAGGCAATCTAGTGGTTGCGCGACCGCGCGCACGACACGCACGCGGTCCGCGACGTATCGCAGCGCTTCCCGCGCTTTCTCGACAGGCATGCCCGCCTGGGATTCGAACACAAACGGTTAAATCATGAATTCGGCGCCTTCAATCCATCACGCCACGCCGGGCCGATCAGCGGCCCCTTCCGGCAACAAGACGGACGCGTTCGTCCGCATCGAAAACGTGGTCAAGAAATTCGGCGACAGCACGGCCGTGGACAACGTGAACCTGACGATCATGAAGAACGAGCTGTTCGCGCTGCTGGGCAGTTCGGGCTGCGGGAAGTCGACGCTGCTGCG